>NZ_JBJGXX010000042.1:0-1096 GCF_049056765.1 Chitinophaga sp. 30R24 | reverse complement strand
AATCAAACTATCACTAATTTGATTCTTGCTGTTGTTTCCATTCTTTCAAAGAACTTTAGCTATTTACTATCAGCTCCTTAAAGCCAATAGACAAATGCTATTGTAAATGTTTGAGATCCGATCTCTGTGGCCCCTCCGGCCGAACATCTTTTGTTATTTATTTAAGAACTTTTTGTATTCCGTTTCGCGTCGTTTGCGTTGGGGTTGCAAAGGTAGTGATCTTCTTTTTAACCACCAAAACTTTTTTAAAGTTTTTTATATTTAATTATCTCTGTAATAATGATTTAGCTATTATGAAAAAGCCTTCCCAAGACATTGATAATCAACCCGTTATTTGTAAAAGAACACTTGCTTTCTAAAAGCGGTTGCAAAGATATGATCTTTAATATTCACAGCAAAAATTATTTCAACTTAATACGTATTTTTTTTGATTGGTAAATAGCAGAAATCATTTTCCAGGTATATCAAAATTACTCAAAAGGCCTGCTGCTGGCCACATCCAGAGGAAACAACACTTATAATCACCTCTTCAACAATTCATCAAATAATTACGTTGATACCATCCCGTTAGCCCTATTATACTCCTATAACAGGCACTCTTATCACTATATCACCCTACTCTCATGTTATAAACATTCCTGTTTTTATAGCATGAACGATCTCCCTCCCCTATAAAAAAGATAACTAATCATGGCTTGATCTTGCACCTATTGGGGACCAACATAGTTATAGACTCATGTAAATCTTCAAAATATGTGGTGCCTATGCTATAAATAAGCGATAAGCAGGTGTATAGACATAGTGATTCATCCCAAAAAGAAGGACAAGAAGTAAAAGTAGGGGGCAAATAATAAGGTATATTAAAAAAGAAAAACAGCTAGAATGATTAACGAGATAACTTCCGGGAAAGAAAAGCAGGTGATAGTTTAGTAGAAAGGGAATAGCAGAGCGATTGATGACACGTCCTGTCAACAAAAGGTATAAAAACAAAAAAGCCTTGACGTTTTCACATCAAGGCTTTTATAATAAGTATGGCAGCTACCTACTCTCCCGCATGATATTGCAGTACCATCGGCCATGAGGGGCTTAACTTCTC
>NZ_JBJGXX010000041.1:0-1205 GCF_049056765.1 Chitinophaga sp. 30R24 | reverse complement strand
GTCCTTCGTTTCGTACGACTGATTACCTGCATAATCGTAGTGATCATAATAGCTATAGGTGAGTGGTGTTAACAAGTGAACAGGTAAATCCGGAATAGGATTATTAATATTAGTAGGCCCCCCGCCTGGAATCTCGGGAACAATTTCAGCAATAAAAGAGCCTCCATTCGAATTAAACCCCGGCTTGAAAATAATACTATTACTTGCCTGATACTGGGCCCTGCCGTCGTAGCTATCCACTAACAAATCGGCTATAATCGCCGGAGTAGCCGGATCGGAAGTAACTTGATCCGTAGCAGTCTGTAAAGCATGACGGGCAATATCGGAGTTGTATAATGCCGTCATGACAGCACGGTTTAATGCATCATAATAGGTAACTAACCAGTTGTTTTTCAACTTCATATTACCATCTCTGCTATACACTAAACGATCACGTATATCGTACACCATCTCCGTAGAATCAGCTCCCGGCACCTTCTTTATGATCATCCGGTTACGGCTATCATAACGGTAAATAAAGCATAATTCTTTAGCTACCACAGGAGTAATCACCCAATTATTCATGATAGCAGCAACAGCTTTGGGCGACAATACAAAACGTAGGTTGCCAAGATCATCATATACATAATAAGTACATAACCAGCCCACGTGCGCACTACCTGGGTTTCCAGATAATTGTACTTTTTTCAGCATTACCTTTCCGTCCTTGTCCTTATATTCTATTACGCTATTCCTGGCTTCATCAATGGTAACTGTTTTAATCAGGGTACCATTTGCATAACTACCATTACTTACAGGAATAATAACATCTGCCGCTAGATTCCATTGTTGTACGGAATCTGCCTGCGTATTGATCAGGTACTGAGTTTCCTGTGGGTGGTTGCCGCCTCTTTCTGTGGTGGCAGGATCATTCTTCGCCCAGGCAGCTCCCGGAGCATATGATCGTAGTATTCTGCTTAACGGGGAGGCTTCATAATCTATGCGGCTATAAAAAACATTTTCCCCTGCCGTTCCTGGCATTAAACTTCCATTCTGAAAAAAGCGCACTTGTTCTGCAAAAGCATCTGTTTTAAAAGTACCACTTCCATTTCCTTGAGACACATAGGGCAAATATTTGAATTGCTCTCTTCCAAATGCATCATATACAACAGGGGCCACGAGGTCGTTACCTCCGGGACTGGCCCCTTTTGTTACCGATTGAATCA
>NZ_JBJGXX010000040.1:0-1207 GCF_049056765.1 Chitinophaga sp. 30R24 | reverse complement strand
TTATAATAAGTATGGCAGCTACCTACTCTCCCGCATGATATTGCAGTACCATCGGCCATGAGGGGCTTAACTTCTCTGTTCGGAATGGGAAGAGGTGAACACCCTCGGCATAACCACCATAAGATCTTTGTTTGCTATTTCAGCAAACTCAATAAGGTAACATACTGGGAAAGTTATATTCAGATTTATAGCGTAATATTTAAAAATTAAAGCTTACGGGCAATTAGTATTACTCGGCTCCGATGTTACCACCCTTACACCTGTAACCTATCAACGTCGTAGTCTGCGACGGCCCTTAAAAGTAAACTCATCTTGAAGCAGGTTTCACGCTTAGATGCTTTCAGCGTTTATCCTATCCGTACATAGCTACTCTGCACTGCACCTGGCGGCACAACAGATACACCAGCGGTACGTACGACCCGGTCCTCTCGTACTAAGGTCATGTCCTCTCAATTTACTAACGATCACAACAGATAGGGACCGAACTGTCTTGCGACGTTCTGAACCCAGTTCACGTGCCACTTTAATCGGCGAACAGCCGAACCCTTGGGACCTTCTCCAGCCCCAGGATGTGACGAACCGACATCGAGGTGCCAAACCTCACCGTCGATATGAGCTCTTGGGTGAGATCAGCCTGTTATCCCCGGAGTACCTTTTATCCTTTGAGCGATGGCCCTTCCATACAGAACCACCGGATCACTTTAGCCTGCTTTCGCACCTGCTCGGCTTGTTTGCCTCACAGTCAAGCACCCTTATACTAATGCGCTCTGCGTACGATTACCAACCGTACTGAGGGTACCTTTGCGAGCCTCCGTTACCTTTTAGGAGGCGACCACCCCAGTCAAACTACCCACCAAACAATGTCCCCGTTGCCGGGTTAGACTCTAAATAACAGAAGGTTGGTATTTCAACGATGACTCCACAACTCCTAGCGAAGCTGCTTCATAGTCTCCCAACTATCCTACACATCTGGCATTCAAAATCAATGTTAAGTTGTAGTGAAGGTTCACGGGGTCTTTCCGTCCCGTTGCGATTAACCGGCATCTTCACCGATACTACAATTTCACCGAGCTCGTGGTAGAGACAGTGTACAACTCATTAGACCATTCGTGCAGGTCGGAACTTACCCGACAAGGAATTTCGCTACCTTAGGACCGTTATAGTTACGGCCGCCGTTTACTGGGGCTTCAGTCAGAAGCTTTGGATT
>NZ_JBJGXX010000039.1:0-1241 GCF_049056765.1 Chitinophaga sp. 30R24 | reverse complement strand
CTAATGAAAGATTTCATAAGGGTAAATTTTACTGGGATTAATTGGCGTAGTGATATTGATAACTTTTCAAAATATTTCCATCATGATCTTTTACTAGTCTTAATCTTTGGAAATCATCATATTCATAAGAAGTGATCTGACCATTGACATCTTTCACACGGGTTAAACCTACCATAGGCAAGTAAGTATATTGCGTTACAAAAGCTTTGGCTACAGCTGTTTTTAATGGCGCCAGTAAACCATCTATCTGCACCGCAGTAGGATTAAGTCCGCGGTAGCCTGCAATATTCGCTGCCCCCAAGGTAGCTTCCAGTGTAGCATAATCACAGTTGTCTATTTTCGCAATCGGATATTGCCCTTTGTACGCCCAGATATAATTCACTGCAGGCCCATTATCCCGCGATAAACTCAATACATTACCCTGATCATCGTAGCGGAGATATTTTAATTGAGTAATAACCGGAGCGCTGATGGCTTGCTGCGTTTGTATGGTAACAGGAACATATAAACCGGCGAATGGCTGATAATAGTTTGTTCTCATCAAATTAGTCTGATTACCATTTCTCTTATTGATCACCTCTACTACGGGTTCCAATAGGTGATTATTAATCATGCCCTGATATATTCCCTGCGGGTCGCGGCCTAATGCCACCATTTTAACAGGCCGGAATGTTTGCGTCAGTAGTATTTCGCCGCTGCTATTGGCCGTTTCTTCTTCCTCCAGCTGCTTATCTGTTTCATTATACCTATAAGCCGTCTTTGTACTAATAGTAGAATAGCTAGCTCCCAACCTTGGATAACTATATGCTATCACGTTGTCTAGCTTTACCCAGTTACTGTAAATGCCGTATACCATTACCTGGTAATCACCAATGAATTCTTTGATATTTGTAGTATTAACAAAAACTTCTTTCATCAGGGAAGCAGTATAATTATAAAAAGTATTGGTTACCGCAGTGTAATTCCACCTTTTCTCCTGATCGATGTAATACTTATCATCCGCTTTACCTCCTGTATATCTTATCAACTCTTTACCATGGTCCCAGGCAGAGTTTTCCAACTCCGGGCTCATTGGATCTACCCAGGGATATTTCTCCCCATAAACAATACCGCCAAATCCATTTCCAACCACATTAAACTCACTTGCCACAAAAGTGGACTCGCTGTTATCTAAAAATTCAGTAACGTGACTGTAAGCATAAGGCAGCCCTGCAAAAACATTCCGGCTATAATTGGGCTGT
>NZ_JBJGXX010000037.1:0-1757 GCF_049056765.1 Chitinophaga sp. 30R24 | reverse complement strand
CTGATGCCATGGAATCATTGTCTGTTAGTACTACAGACACACCTCCTTCCTGTAACAGGCGGCGGATACGCTCTACAGGCTGATGCGATTCTATCGGCAGATAAGCAGCACCACTCCGAAGGATACCTGTCATAGATAGCACAAAACCAGTACCCCGGCTCATGACGATACCCACCAGCGATTCCTCCTGTACATGACAAATCTGTTGCAGGTAACCGGAAATAAGACCAGATCGCTCCCACAGCTCACCATAAGTATAGGCTGTTTTGCCATCGCTTAGTGCCAGTGACTCATAATGTAATCCTACTATTCCGGATAATACTGAAGGCACCGACTGATCTGCCGGCACCAGTTCATGATCACCTGCAAAACGCAACAGCTCTGTTTCTTCTTCCCTACTAAGATATTGCAAGTTATCTACCGGCTGGTCTGCATCTGCTGCTATTTCGTTTAAAATTTGCGTCAAATGAATACTCATTCTTTTAATACGCTCATCCTGGAACAGATCAGTGCTGTATTCTATCCCCAGTTGCCATCCATCTTCTTCCTCACTGAAATGCAATACCAGGTCGAATTTGCTGGTAGCCGTTGTATAGTTGCCCGGAATCATTTCCAGCTGGCTCAGGGCAAAAGTATCGTGTGCTGCTTTATGTTGCATAACCACCATCACATCAAACAGCGGAGACCGGGTGCCGTCGCCCGACAGGCGCAGGTCTTCCACCAGTTTATCGAAAGGATATGACTGATGTTGATAGGCGTCTAATAAAGTTTTCTTTACGGAAAATAAAAAATCCCGGAACGGTTTCTCTGCTTCGATCTGATTCCTGATAGCAAGTGTATTTACATAAAATCCTATCTGATTTGATAACCCAACGGATTCCCTTCCTGCTACCGGTGTACCTACAACTATATCTTGCTGACCGGTATATTTATATAGTAATACATTCACTGCTGCCACCAGCAGCACGAAAGTGCTGATGCCTTCTGACTGGCTGTAACCGGTAAGCTGTGACACCAGTGTAGCCGGGATGTGGCTGATATGCCGTTGTCCGTTGTAGCTGCGTATTTTGGGGCGGGGATAATCCAGTGGCAACTCCAGTACAGGCAGTTCACCCGCAAAGCGGTTATTCCAATACTGTTGCTGCATAGCTGTTTCCATACCTTGTAAACGGTTATTCTGCCACCAGGCAAAATCCTTGTATTGTATGGCCAGTGGCGCCAAAGCAGCTGTATTTCCGGATAGTTGTGCTGCGTACAGCTTCATCAGGTCTTCTATCAATACCTGCACAGACCAGCCATCAAACACAATATGATGCAGTGTAAAACAAAGCAGAAAATGTTCTTCCGCAGTTTTCACCAGTCTTGCCCTGATCAATGGGCCGGTAGTAAGATCAAAAACAAACACTGTTTCATTGTCCGCAACTTCTGCTGCCAGTATCTCAGCATCTGCACTTTCACTGAAGTCATCGTATATTAAACTGAAATTAAAGGCTTCCGGTGAAATGACCTGCTGTGCAGGCTCTTCATCTACCGTGATAAATACCGTCCGGAGAATTTCATGACGGGCTACCAGCTGCGCCAGTGCGGCTTCAAAGTGGCCGCGGTGCAGTACACCTTTCAGTTGAATGTGATAGGGAATGTTATATGCCTGTTGTTCTTCGCTCATCTGCTGTAATATCCACAGGCGTTGTTGTGCGTGCGACAACGGATAATGTTCCTGCAACGGTGCAGGCAAAATACGTTCGTAAGCAGTGCGT
>NZ_JBJGXX010000036.1:0-1983 GCF_049056765.1 Chitinophaga sp. 30R24 | reverse complement strand
CGGTTGCACGTATTTAGAACGGGCTGTAAATATTCCCCCTGTCTTCCAGTGTTATACGCCATCACCTTGTGCAGACTGCCGTGTGGTAGATAGTTTATACCATACGTTTAAAAATACTTATGGCATCTTGCCAGCCTTGCCTGAGGAGGATTCGTTGCAGCGGACAAAGAATGACTTGTTTGCTGCGTTTATGAATAACCGTTTGGGCTATGGTTTATCTGTAGTTGATTATCTTAAATTCATGGATAGTTGCCAGGTGTTGGGTTATCGTGATACTGTTGTTACAGACCAGGCTTCAACGATTACTTTCTTCCAGTTAAATACAGGTAAAAGCTTATTAAGATCTGTTGCTGATCCTGTAGCCCTTAATGCTACGGTGCTAGATATGAAGCGTACCCGCGATGGGGGATTTATTATGGCAGGTTATACGAGCCGTCCTAATAACCAGGTTATCGACAAGGCGTTGCTGATCAAAGCTTCGTCTAATGGCCAGCCGGTTTGGATAAAGACGTACGATGCCGGAGATGGGGACGACCGGTTTGTAAAGATCCTGGAAATGGCAAATGGTGATCTGCTGGCTGGTGGGGTATCCAATAACAGGGTGCCGGTAAATGAATGGGCCACTTACAGCATGCCTTTTGCCTCCCTGTTACGGCTAAACGCAAAGGGAGATGTGTTGTGGAGTAAGGGTATATATAGCGGAGATATCTATAGGCAAGAGAGCAGTGGAGATGATATCCGTGACATTGCAGAGCTGAGCAATGGAGATATTGCATTTTCAGGCACCTACAACGTATACCAGACATCCTGTGACTGGACAGTAGGTGTGGTAAGCCAGGATGGCAATATGAGATGGCTTCGCCGTATGGGGACCGCCGAATCCGAGCTTGGGCAGGCGATTGTAGAAGATGAGAAGAGCCTTGTTATGGCAGGGTTGAATTATACCAGTAGCGGCAGGGGAGGCAGCCGGTTTAATGCCAACCTGGTGAGGCTGGATAAGGAGAGGGGTGATATACTTGGTAATTTCAATTACGATGTTGGGAGTAAATTAATTGTAAACGGTCTCTATAAACTTCCTTCCGGTAGCTTTAGGCTGGCGATGGTTAAATCTGTAGATCCCAACCTGGGTTCACTCAACGGTCAAGGTATGGTAATGGATGTAGACCGTGATGGTTTTATCCAGCGTGCGTTCCTTTTATCAAGGATACTGAATGCAGATACCTATTGGCTATCTGGTGCCCAACTGAGTGATGGTAGCATGTTGCTGTCGCCCAGCCTTAGTGAAACCGATAATGGCCTTTACCTGATGAAGGTAAATGCCGATGGCGGCCTGTCCTGGTCCAGGAGATTACAAGACAGGTCTGCCGGTAGTGGTGTGCGTAATATTTTCCAGTACGATAGTTCCATTTATGCCGGTGGTAATTTTGGGATGACCCCTGCGCTGTTTACTTACCGTACCAATGGTTTAGCGGCTTGTAATGACGCTGCCCTGGAAGTATCCGTTGCACCATTCAAGGATGCCTTCAGTGGGAGCTTAAATTTATCTGTGAACGAACTGGTGGGCAATAATACTTTTGATTTTACTCTGGAGGTAAATGATCTTCCGGCCGTTGTTAATAAGGTTTATTGTGAATCCGGTGAAAGTCTCTCGCTATACCGTGGCCCGTTGTTATGCGGACAAACAGGCCCGTCGCTGGAAGCAGTACCGCTAAACACCACTAACAACTGTTCAGACAGTACTTTCTACCTGGTAAATACATCCACAGAGCTCTATAAAGCGCTGACCGATTCGCTGAAAAATGATTTTAATGCGTCGTATCTCAACAGTTGTATGCAAGCAGCCAGTGGCGAGGTGTTTACCATGACGCATGCTTTGAGTGAATACCACTATACCCTTTATTATTACGACCAGGCCGGTAACCTGGTGAAAACCGTTCCTCCTGCCGGAGTAGTATCAGATCACTCTGATGGTTGGTTAAGCCG
>NZ_JBJGXX010000035.1:0-2264 GCF_049056765.1 Chitinophaga sp. 30R24 | reverse complement strand
TTTGAACTCAAATAGGCCTGAATAATAAGATGCTTGTCACTTTCCAGATAGTAACCGTTCTTAAGTTTGACGATTTTCTTCATTTTTTACATTTTTTGTGTAAACCTATTTCAGGACAAGACAATAAATAAAATCCGGGCATCACTGTCCGGATTTTATTTATTTTAGGGGCAGGTCTTTGAAAAAAATGTGTCGCCAACGGGGAAGTGATCAGGAAAAGTGCCTTGGGTCCGTTGCTAGAGGAGACACATTATTATCCGTTTGGCCTGACGATGAGTGGGATAAGTTCGAATGCACTTAAAGGCTCGAACTATCCGGAGAACCGGATGAAGTATAATGGGAAGGAGTTACAGAGTAAAGAATTTGGAGATGGGAGTGGATTAGAGTTATATGATTTTGGGAAACGGATGCAAGATCCACAAATCGGAAGATGGCATGTTTTGGATCCGAAATCGGATCTTTTAGAAATGTCCTCTCCTTATGTTTACTGCTATAATAATCCAATAGCATATAAGGATCCTGATGGAGAACTGGCTATTTTAATTAATGGAAGGGTAGCAGGACCATCTGAGAGAGGAAGTGCGAGCTATTGGGATATGGGAATAATACAGGCTATCAAAAACTCAGGCATTCCTAATAGTAGCAATATGATGTTTGTGGATGGAGATAGATATTTTTATTCATCGGATCCAGCTTCACGGACATATGATCCAAGTAAAGACGGGGTAAGAAATGGAGGATGGATTGTAGGGTTATTGGCAGATGAAAGAAAACAAGCGGGATATATAATAGGGGAGCAAGATTTTCAAGAGATACTCTCTAGGTTGGCAAAGGATCCTGAAAGCGGAAAAATAATTGAGAAAATACAGATTTATACTCATAGCCGTGGAGGAGCTTTCGGTTCTGGATATACTGATGCATTATTAGAGATGATTAAACAGAATGCTGATAAATTTGCGGATCCGAGTAACGTTATTGATTTTGTTTATAATATGGCTCCTCATCAGTCTAATTTTATAAAAGCTCCTAAAGGTGTTAATTCTTATTCCCAAGATCATACATGGGATCCTTTATCAGGAAATGACATGGCGGGAAATAAAGTTGCATTTACTAGTAATGAAGGAGGTAGTTTATTGGGTCAACATGGTACAAGTTCTTTTGTAAAAGATGTTACGGCGTTTACCCAGGCATTTGTAAAAAGTGGAGGGGATAATAAAAAATTGCTTGATGATTTTACCAAAAAAATGAGAGGTTACGGAATAAAAGTTACCGTCTCACAATAACCTAATTTTATATGTTTGTCAGGCCAGTTTTAGCTAATTTATTGTTATTTGTTATTATTAGTGGTTTATTTATAGCCTTTGCTTTTGCATTTGGATATGCATCTAATCCTACCAGGTATCCTGTCCAGCTTATGATGCTTTATATTACATTGATTTTTTTTCATTTATTTCTTAATTATTTTTGGTTTAGAAAAATATTGCCTTTAAAAGCCTAGTAATTATAAGTGTAGTAATCTGTATTGTGCATATCTTTTTATACAGACTTATAGCTGGATGAGAGCATAAAAGCCGCAGATTATCTGCGGCTTTTATGCTTTTAATTTTTTAGCAGTAGTGGTGAGTTGGGCTTCTTTAAGAAAGGCATCAACCACGCGGAGGATAGTATTACGATCCTCTTCTGAAATCTTATCCAACAGCTCCAGGCGATAGAGCATTTTTTTATCCTTCACTAAAAATGTAGTGTTACCCACCAAATAATCCAGGCTTACGTCCAGTGCATCCGCAATTTTTGCGGCAACTTCTACAGATGGCGTAATCTCATTACGTTCATAACGGCCAATGATAGCACCGGAGGTGCCTACAGCCTTACCGAGTTCGTCCCGGTTAAGATCCTTCTCTTTACGTAGTTGTACTATTTTATTACCTAAATCCATACCTAATAAGTGATGAAAATGCCTGATTGATCGGCATTTTAGTAAAATTAGTTTATTGATAGGTGAAAAACAACAATGAAAAGTTTGTTTTTAATTTACCTATCAATTATCTTTGTCACCAATAGGTGAAGAAAAAATATTTTTTATGGCTAAGATCAATATCGATAATCAGGATGCCATTACTTACCAAACGGAGGAACTGGGGTGTCTTGTCCTGAAATAGGTTTACACAAAAAATGTAAAAAATGAAGAAAATCGTCAAACTTAAGAACGGTTACTATCTGGAAAGTGACAAGCATCTTATTATTCAGGCCTATTTGAGTTCAAA
>NZ_JBJGXX010000034.1:0-2352 GCF_049056765.1 Chitinophaga sp. 30R24 | reverse complement strand
TGCAGCAGTACCATCCGTTAAAATAGTGTAGATCCACTCTGAAATAATATATCCCTACCCGTTAGTATAAAGCCTGTATGTTCCAGGAAAAGCGGTCTCACTGCGGGCTTAGTCGGCAAAAAGACGCGCCAGTCCTACGCTTGCCCCTTCCGCTGGCGCTCCAGGGGCTGCGCTGCGGCCTGTCACGTCTTTTTGCGCTCCTGCGCCCTCCGTTCGTCCAGCTCCCGGTCTGGCTAAGGGCTGTTTTTAATCGTGGTTGCCTTAATGCCCGCCATCCCTCCGCTGTCCATTTTTGTCCGCCCCCCGCTATCCCCCCTGGCCTTCCATTTTTGATTTTGCCGTCCGCTGGCGCTCCCGGCGAGACAAAGGCCGAAGGCGCGGCCTGCTGCGGCTCGCCCTCGCTGGGCCCTTCCGCTGCGCTCCAGGGCCTGCGCTCTGGCTGCCGCCGCAGCGGCCAGGGGGGAATGGCGGTGTGGGGCGGAAGACGTTTTGTTGGGGCGACAGGATATAGCCATCAGCGTTATACCGCTGGCCCGGCGGCGGAAGAATAAGCTGCGCGAACACCAGCGGTAGTATACTGATCAGCTTTTGTACTATCGCGCTTCCGTCCGGGGATGGATGATGTGGGGGACGGCAGAACATAGGCTGAGCGATAAATCTATGATCAACATGAGAATGTAAAATCAGCAGCAGTAACACATCATCCATCCCCGGACGGTGACCGCGTTTTATGACCGATCAGATTTTTTTCTTTCATATGAAAAAATAAAATCCGTTATTTTTAGTGGTAGAAGTTCTTTGAGACCGTTGCTGGAGGAGACGCTATTATTATCCATTTGGGCTCACCATGGCGGGGATATCTTCAAATGCGCTATTGGGAAGTAATTATGCGGAGAATCGTAAGAAGTACAATGGGATAGAATTTACGAATGAACTGGATCTTAACTTATATGATGCACAGTTAAGGAATCTGGACCCGCAGATAGGAAGGTGGAACCAAATCGATCCGAAGACAGAGAAGATGGAGATGTGGAGTCCGTATGTATCTAACTATGATAACCCTATAAGATATAATGACTTCTTAGGCGATGAACCTGGTCCTGGAGATGGGTTATGGAGTAAAATTGTTCAGCTTGCAGGAATCGCAAAGGATAACTTCAAACGCAATACTACTGCTGAGATAAATTTTGTGCGTGATTTAGGGAAACAAGGGATTAACAATTTTAAGAATCGTATTGCTACTGGAACAACTACTCCCCAATTAATACTTAATGATTTTAAAAATAATCCACTAGCTGCTATAACAGGTGTAGGTGGCTTAGAGATAAAGGTAGCAGCGGTTGCTACTGAAGAATTAGCACTTAGTACTAAGGTAGCAGGGTTAAATACTAAAACCGCAGTAGGATTAGAGGTGACTGCTAAAATAGTTGGAGAAGGGGGTGGTGTAGCTCGGGCAGCGCAATATTCTTCAGGATGGCCTAGTAGTAGTCTTCAAGGTGCAATAGAGAGGTTTGCCCCTGGTGCAGAAGGTGTTGTGAGTGGTCAAAAAACTCTTTATACTAATAGTGAAACAGGGGTCCAGGTTGTATCTGATAATTCAGGTAATTATTTCCGAATACAGGATACTAATTTGTCTGGTAGAAGATCGTACCTAGACCTTAATGGTACTGTTCCAAATAATAAAGTTGTTGATGGAAGGACAATAGGAAGAAGCCAGGCTGAATATAATCAGGTTACTCACTTTAATAATATAGATTAGTGATGAAATCAAGAACTATAGTTGTGCCTAAGGATAGCGGCGCAGAACATGCTTTAAATTATGATGAGGCAACGCCCGATCAATTAATTGAAGTCGAATTAAATGAAGTTGAATTTAAAGATTTATGGGAAACTGGTTTTTTTGAATTTATAAATAGTATAGCTGATGCGAATATTGATAATTATGAAGATGAAAGTATAGTTGAGAGGGAGAAATTAAAAAAGGTATTAAGCAGTGATATTTTCACCAGAAACATTATTGCAAATACGGTTAACCAAATTAGATATCTTTTCGAAGAAGCAATAAAACGTGAAACAGGGATTTATTTTTACTTTTAGCAAATCTGATTACAACTTGTATCTGAGAGTTGTAGTGATGAGATATAATAAATGTAAAGGGTTGCAGGCAATGCCTGCGACCCTTTACATTTATCGGGAGTATGCTTTTTTAGTTTTGTTATATGTAATAGCTGTGTGATTCATAGACATCGTTTCAATATATTTGTATGGAATATTGGTAACATGGTAGTTATGCCATACTCGTTGTAATAGTCATTTATTATGGATGAATTAGTTCGCAAACGACTAGGATGG
>NZ_JBJGXX010000033.1:0-3205 GCF_049056765.1 Chitinophaga sp. 30R24 | reverse complement strand
CACGGTGATCAGCAGCGCTGTGGCGGCAGTCCGGTCGGCTGTGGGATGGCTCGCATTATAACGGCTAATCACCTCCTCAAAAGAACGGTTAGACAATGTACTGGACAGCGGAACTGAGCTGGAACCAAAAGGATGGTCTGAGCTTGTTATTTAAATAATAAATTAGACTAGGAAGAAGCTAATATCTCATCATACTCCAATTCAAAGTTAACAACACGATCTTCTGTCATCCAAAAATTCCTCCCAACTCGACAACTACCAGCAACAATATAATGTGCCCCCATAACAGACTCTACATGGTAGAAAAGGCAATAGCTTTCATTTCAGCCTCTTTTAGCTGCTTTTCCAATTCAGCAATACGCTTTTCTAATTGCGTCTTCTCGAAGTCGTTATTAGCAGAAACCTTTCCATGTTCCTCAATATGACCCGTATATTCTTCCCAAATAGATTGTTTCGTTCTATTAGAACTCAAATAGGCTTGAATAATAAGATGCTTGTCGATTTCCAGATAATAACCATTCTTAATTTTGACGATTTTTTCATTTTTTTACACGTTTTGTGTAAACTTATTTTAGGACAAGACAAAGTCTCTATTTTGCCATATAGCTTACGCACCCCAAGTTTAGGATGTAGGGCACGTATGGCATTTACTTCTTTTAGTACCAGGCTTTCTTCTGTACCAAGCTCTATTTGCCTGTAACCGTCCTGGTAATAGGCCTGACGGGTAATACCAAACCAGCAGCATAACCGGGCCAGGCTTATACGGGGATACTGTCCCTTAATGATTGCTATGGTTTGGTATTGTACTTTTTTCTGATGGGTATTTTAAACTCTTTTTCCGCAATATCAACCATCGTAGAGAAAGCAATAGCCTTCATTTCAGCCTCTTTTAGCTGTTTTTCCAATTCAGCAATACGTTTTTCTAATTGCTTCTTTTCGAAGTCATTATTAAGAGATTGGGTTGGTTCTTTCACCATCAAGGAGGATCTTTGATGGATCAATTTACGTATTTTCCCTGGTGCTTCATATCCCAACTCCCGCATCCACTTCAAAATCTTTCCGTGTTCCTCGGCATGACCTGTATATTCTTCCCAGATGGATTGTTTCGTTCTATTTGAACTCAAATAGGCCTTAATGATAAGGTGCTTGTCAGATTCTAAATAATAACCATTTTCTGGTTTAACGATGTTCTTCATTTTTTACACGTTTGATGTAAACCTATTCTAGGACAAGACATTCTTAAAGATCCTAAAATGATGAAGCGGCTTAATGAGATTAACGAACTTCCCGATAAAGATAAAGAGTGCGTTTATTCACTCCTCGATGCTTTCCTTGCTAAATCTAAATTACAAGCGATACTTAAATAATAGGCCCCGTCACAATTGACAGGGCTATATTATTTATTTAATATTGCGGACATGTAAAGAACACTCTATTTCTTAAACATCAGGAATGAGGCATGGTGTATATTTCTAACTTGTTATTTTTATCTTCAGCAACAGCAAGCGACAATTGGATATATAATAATCTTTTTACAACTTCACCTATTAAATCAACTATTTTGTCATCAACAGTCATTGAACTTACCAAATCCTTTCCAATGGACAACATATAGGCATATTCATCTTCATAATCATAACTATTCACTTCCAATTTTATTTTTACTCCAAAAATAGAGAAAGAATAATACACTCCTCCTAAAACGTTGGAACTTTCCCCTTCCAGACTTTCGTTTATTCCTAATGATTCAAAAATTACTCTAGACACTTTATTCAAATCTTCTTCGTAATTAAAAAACAACAATATCATAAACTAAAAATTAATAACATTTGTATCATTAAATGTACCCGGTTTAAATGCCCCAGGGGTAATTTCTCTACCAAGAATCTTTGTCCATTTCTCGGACCATTCAAGTAAAGTTGGATATTGCCTCAGCAGCTTAGCTGGATGTATAAACCCATTGATGTTCTTACTTGCATTAAGTCCAATATCTTCTGAAAGATTTATAAACACATCAATATCACTAGCTTTTAAATTACCTAACGCCGTTTCTCTGAAAGCCCCGCCTTTACTTGACATATTTGTAACTGCGCTACCTCTTACCCCTACATTACTATAGCTGATACCAGCTTCTTCAAGCGCTCCTCTTAGTTCACTACCTGCTTGAGCAAATTGTTCTGACGAAGTAAAGCCTCTGGGTATATTAACTACTCTACCTGCTCCCCCAAACATATTCATTCCACCACTTGAATAGTCTCTGCGAGCCTCCATACTAGCATATGCCGTCCCTCTAAATATCTTATCCCAACGACCCTCTCCTGGATGATAACCAGAATATGATTGCCACGCCCGATAAGCTTCTACCTGACTATCATAATTTCTTCCATTAGTATAGTTCCAATAAGTGAATGTACCTGGATCATAAGGATTAGTTGAGTTTACGGCAGTTTTCGAAGTACCATTTACGGTAAATGACCTGTTACTTCCTAGAGTTACACTTTCACCTGCTTTACTTGTATAACTATAACCAGGACCTCTATAAGTTGCTCCGTCTCCGTAACGTTGGGTTGCAGATTTCTGATCTGTTACTTTATCATCCCATAGCGTTTGACCATCCTTTGTCTGTACCCATTCATCTAGTCCTCCAGTAGGATCTATATAATTTAAAGGGTTATTTCGCATTGCATTATAAGGCGTCCAGGATACCCTCGCTCCTCCCATTGGATCTGACGATAAGAACCTTCCGATCCTCGGATCATAAACTCTTAATCCAAAGTCTAAACTATTCCCTTCACCCTTCACCTCATTGTCATTCTCCTTCCCATTAAACCCATACCTATACCTACCTGGCACACTATTATAAACACTACTATCAATTGGCGTCACATACCCATTCAACGTAAAATTATCTATCCGGAAGGTGCCCTGGTTACCTGTTCTGTTACTCAAGGTAACCTCTACGGTTACTTTGCCCATCAGGTTGGTGACTGGATTACTCACGACTAATGTGCCTGTAGATCTCATGACATGCGATCCACCTGATACGTCTACATAAATAGTATCTGCACCTGATGATGGAGGGGGACTTACCGGGATACCGTTAATCGTCAGGCTGTAGTTTTGATAACCGGTATAACTGCTTCGGTGATAAAAACTAAAGGAACTCACGTTTAGCTCATAGCCGGGATCTACATCGAACGTTAAA
>NZ_JBJGXX010000032.1:0-3225 GCF_049056765.1 Chitinophaga sp. 30R24 | reverse complement strand
TTAGAACTCAAATAGGCTTGAATAATAAGATGCTTGTCGATTTCCAGATAATAACCATTCTTAATTTTGACGATTTTTTCATTTTTTTACACGTTTTGTGTAAACTTATTTTAGGACAAGACACTCTACGGATAAAGCCAGCGCTGCGCTTCATGACGCAGAAGTAATCAGGTATTTTAAAGAGATTGAAGCACTACCTCATGAGGATAAAGAAGCGCTACTGCGCGTCATTGCAGCCTTTATCAGGGATGTTAAAACTAAACAAACTTATACGCATTAGCAGTGTAGAAGTCAATAACAATAAATAAGGCCCAGCTGGTGACTGGACCTTATTTATTGTTATTGACTTCTACATATTACTTTGCCATATCTCTCCTTGCTAAATCAAGAGCTACAGCTAATTGTATTTGCTTTATCCTACTCAATCTAAACATATATTGAGGAATCAATATTGATTCTACTATTGGCGCCACAACGTTGTCATGGCTAAGTTCTATTTTGGCTATAACATCATCATTAATTAATATCTTGTAAAGATCCTCGCCTTGCTCAGGTATCCAATGAATTATATAAGCTGTAAGCATTTGTGGATACAGCTTCTTTAATACCTCTAATAACCTTTGATCACCATCTGAACTAAACAAAGATTGATTAGACTTCATAAGTTCCTCACGAAATTCTTGTTCCGTTCTACTTCCAATAAGCTTCATACCATGTTGTCCTTTAAAAAATTTATTTTACTACTCCAGGTGTCGCCGTTTCTAAATTACCAAACTTATCTGTCATAATAGTCATTCTAGAGGTTGGATTATAGTTATCATATTTATCAAGGCCAATTGGATTATCAAAAGTAACCTCACGAATATATAGTGTTCCTTTCCCCTTACTTTCCACCGTCCTAGTAATAGGGGTTTCCACAACATCTTTTTGGGAAAGTAATGAACGAAGCTCGCCCTGAGATACTGTAAACTTTGAAGCATTCTTATTTCCAAAATGTCTATCCACCACATGCGCCCAGCCTTCATTCGTTATATTGATACGAGATTGGACACGTCCAGGAACATTCAGGTCCCCTTCTGTATTAGCACCACTGGATGTTTCAGGTGTTGAATTTGCCAGCAAAATCGGAGATATCTTGATTTGAGGTACTACAGTCTTAGCTACAACTGACTCAACATTAGCAATGGCCAATCTAGGTGCAACCCCCGCACCTCCCATACCTGGCATAGGAGCAGCCGCACCAACCTGACTTCCTCTATCATATGATCCGGCATGCCCTGCATTTATACCTATACTTTCTGCTGATTCCTAAACCCGGCATCGGCAATTTAACCGGAACTGCAATTTGTTGCACGTTCTCCTGCCGGTTCAATAAGCCTAAACGGGTGCTCCCATAAAGGTCAGACGATATCAGCGTAAGGTCTCCATGATTAACAGCAGGATTTCTTTTGGTGTAAACACCCATCACATTGCCCGTGGCATCACGCACATACCAGGTTTCCAACAGCAATACGTTTAAAGATCCTACTATGTTGCAGCGGCTTAATGAGATCAGCTCATTGCCTGAAGAAGATAAACACTGCATTTTATATACTATTGATAGTCTGCTACAAAACGCCAGAACTAAAAAGGCATTTGCACATAAATAGTAAAACCCGGTCGCTGACCGGGTTTTACTATTTATGTGCAAATGTTTATGGTATTTTTCCACCATGCCATATGCCTAAGTGTTCTTCTACGATAAACTCTGCAAACTTATGAAGCGTATCGCCCACATTCAAAACCATGCCTTTTATTAGCGGTTGCTCTAATTGTAATTGATTTAATACTACCATATCTACCTTAACACTTTCACCCTCTACTATTTCAATATCAGAAATTATAGACGATGAAGTTGACTTTCCATTAAGTTGAGTATACCAAACAATAGATCGCAATCCTCTTCTTATTGGACCTCGGAATGCCGATTTTGAATTCCCTAAAAAATTTAACTGTCCTCTTATTAATACTGTCTCTACTTTCATTGTACAAAAGGAATGATGTGATAAGATTTTATTGCCTTATTTACTTGCTGCAATGCTTCCATACTTTCTATCGTACCACTAGGACCTAAAAACTCATCAACTTGAACCATCGTATTTATTGCTTCCCCCTCTCCTATGAGGCTCGTTGGCACTTTCAATACTAAATTAAAACCATTACCAAACCCTGTTTTATTAAAATTATTCAAGCCCGCTTCGGTCAACCAAAATTGCTTCGCTTCCAATGTACCTTGTCCAAATGATAATCTACCAGTGGTGGTAAAACTAGTAGCTTCTGCTTCAGAAACACTACGATATATGGTAGTCGTTGCTGTAGTTGCCTTTCCATGTCCACCGAACATGTTCATTCCACCACTTGCATATTCTCTGCGAGCCTCCATACTAGCAAAGGCCGTCCCTCTAAATATCTTATCCCAACGACCTTCTCCCGGATGATAACCAGAAAATGATTGCCACGCCCGATAAGCCTCTACCTGGCTATCATAATTCTTGCCATTGGCGTAATTCCAATAAGTAAATGTACCTGGATCATAAGGATTAGTTGAGTTAACAGCCGTTTTAGAAGTACCATTTACTGTAAACGACCTATTACTTCCGAGAGTTACACTTTCCCCTGATTTACTTGTATAACTATAACCAGGACCTCTATAAGTCGCGCCTTCTCCGTAACGCTGGGTTGCAGACTTCTGATCTGTTACTTTATCATCCCATAACGTTTGACCATCCTTCGTCTCTACCCATTCATCCAGCCCACCAGTAGGATCAATATTATTTACAGGATTGTTCCTCATTGCATTGTAAGGTGTCCAGGAGACTCTTTCACTTCCCATTGGATCTACACCCAAAAACTTTCCTACCCTCGGATCATAAATCCTCATCCCATAATCCTGCTGATTCCCTTCCCCCTTAACCTCATTATCATTCTCCTTCCCATTAAACCCATACCTATACCTACCTGGCACACTATTATAAACACTACTATCAATTGGCGCTACATACCCATTCAACGTAAAATTATCTATCCGGAAGGTGCCCTGGTTACCTGTTCTGTTACTCAAGATAACCTCTACGGTTACTTTGCCCATCAGGTTGGTGACTGGATTACTCACGGCTAATGTGCCTGTAGATCTCATGACATGCGATCCACCTGATACGTCTACATAAATAGTATCTGCACCTGATG
>NZ_JBJGXX010000031.1:0-3942 GCF_049056765.1 Chitinophaga sp. 30R24 | reverse complement strand
ATCTGTAAAAGATATTTACTTAAAAGAGGGAAAGGTTTTTATTAGTGGTAGCAGTCATAGTAATGAAAGGTGGCTAAGGCTGGAAGCCGTGCAGGTGCTGGAACTACAAGCCTATATAAAAGCCAATAAGTTTAAAATGGGGCCGTTGTTACAGGAAAATAAAACAGGCAAGGCCAGTGCTAATAATATCATTAACCAGGTGGGAGTAATGATGCGGCAGTTACGGCGGATTAACCCCAAAGTGATCGATGCAACGCAGATCAGGAGCAGTGTAGTTACCCACTGGTTAAAGCAATACAACCTGCGACAGGTACAGTATATGGCTGGCCACCGGTATGTGAGTAGTACGCAGCGTTATAAACTCAGTAATATGGATGATCTACAAAATGCCTTGCAGCAGTACCATCCGTTAAAATAGTGTAGATCCACTCTGAAATAATATATCCCTACCCGTTAGTATAAAGCCTGTATGTTCCAGGAAAAGCGGTCTCACTGCGGGCTTAGTCGGCAAAAAGGCGCGCCAGTCCTACGCTTGCCCCTTCCGCTGCGCTACAGGGGCTGCGCTGCGGCCTGTCACGCTTTTTGCGCTCCTGCGCCCTCCGTTCGTCCAGCTCCCGGTCTGGCTAAGGGCTGTTTTTAATCGTGGTTGCCTTTATGCCCGCCATCCCTTCGCTGTCCATTTTTGTCCGCCCCCCGCTATCCCCCCTGGCCTTCCATTTTTGATTTTGCCGTCCGCTGGCGCTCCCGGCGAGACAAAGGACGAAGGCGCGGCCTGCTGCGGCTCGCCCTCGCTGGGCCCTTCCGCTGCGCTCCAGGGCCTACGCTCTGGCTGCCGCCGCAGCGGCCAGGGGGGAATGGCGGTGTGGGGCGGAAGACGTTTTGTTGGGGCGACAGGATATAGCCATCAGCGTTATACCGCTGGCCCAGCGGCGGAAGAATAAGCTGCGCGAACACCAGCGTTAGTGCCCTGATCAGCGTTAGTACTATCGCGCTTCCGTCCGGAGATAGATGATGTGATCAGCAGCAGAATATAGGCTGATCGATAAATCTATGATCAACATGAGAATATAAAATCAGCGGCAGTAACACATCATCTATCTCCGGACGGTGACCGCGTTTTATGACCGATCAGATTTTTTTCTTTCATATGAAAAAATAAAATCCGTTATTTTTAGTGGTAGAAGTTCTTTGAGACCGTTGCTGGAGGAGACGCTATTATTATCCATTTGGGTTGACGATGAGTGGGATATCTTCAAATGCGTTAAAAGGAAGTAATTATCCGGAGAATCGAAAGAAGTATAATGGAAAAGAGCTACAATCCAAAGAGTTCGGAGATGGATCAGGGTTAGAGTGGTACGACTATGGAGCAAGGATGTATGATGCGCAAATTGGAAGATGGCATGTTGTAGATGCGATGTCCGATGAATTTTATGATTATACTCCATATAATTATACAGGTAATAATCCTATTAGTCGTATTGATCCTGATGGAAATTATTTCTTTGGTCTTTTTGGATCAACAAGTGCGCAACGAAAGGCAGCTCGATCTTTTGCAGAGGAAACCGGAGGCGAAGTAAGAGATATAACAAAAAAATCTGTACATGTAAATTATACATCAACATCTGTCGGGACAGCCGCAGATGGATCTCCTATTGTTGATGCAGTTAACTCAAATTTATATTTTAGAAAGAATGGTCGTATTGAAACTGGAAGTGCTGTTGGGAACCAGGCAGTAGATGAGATTTACAATGGACTAGAGAGTGGGCAACTAATATATGGCATGGATGGCGAACTCACTAAATCAAGAGCTAGTGGTAGAGCTGAATATGTTCCTGTTGAATCGCTTTTAGTTCCTTTACCTCCTTTGCTGGCTGCTTTTCAGTCGTTGAGAGCAGCAAGAGTAGCTACTACAGCGGTTGAAGCTGGAGCATATACAGTAGAGCATGTAGCCGATTTTTATGTTCGTGGAAGTGTTACAGTTACAAAAGGAACATATCAAAGGACAATTCAGACGCTTGCAGGGCTGGACGATGGAAATAGTTTATTCAAGCTTTTACAAACTTTTGAAGCAGAGGCTGTAAGCAAAGGTGCCAAACAAATAGTTATTAAAGGAATAGAAATTGAAAATACTAAGTTGATTAATGCTGGAATTGCAAATCGGCTAGGTTATAAGTTTGTGCAAACAAGTAGCAATAGTATAAAACTTACTAAATCTTTATAGGGATGATTAGCGTATCAGTAGTAGAGGCTAAGTATAGAAGAAGCAATGTGGCTGGTGAGAAAACTTTTTTATGGAACGATGCCGATCAGGAGAAGCGATTATTTTTTTTAAGTAAAGATTTTTTCTCTGAAAAAGAGGACGCAATTTTATGTTATAAAGAATCTACTGATTATAGTTGGGTCATAACTAATATGAGGTTAATTATCATGGAGTATAACAAAATTGATCACTATGATCTATCTCTAATAAATAAGGTTGGTTTAGGAGAGGTTGAAACTAATTATCAGGCTAAAAAGAATAATAACTATTTACCTGTAACAATAGGAGATCATATTATCAAATTACAAGTTGAACCTGCTGTATGGTTCGTTATATATGATATATTGAAATTTATTTCAAATAAGAAGAGAAAGGCATAGTCATAAAACATAAATAGCCGCAGGCAACGCCTGCGGCTATTTATGTTTTATGCTTTTAGTTTTTTAGCGGTAGTTCTACTTCAAGTTGGTATACGTGGGGAGGAAGAGGAAACTATGTATATGGAAATACAACTTCTGTACTGGAAACGCTACCAGGTACCTTTAGAATTACTAATGGTGTTCAGCGGCAATTTAGCCCTAAATATTATAACAGTGGTTGGATAGGAGGTAGTAAAGCAGGTATTAGAACTTATAAGGTAGCTAGGTGGGCAAAAGTAGGAGGAGTACTAAGTTTGGCAATAGGGACGGCTATGGATATTAAAGCTGTTGATAATTATTATAAGAAAGGAGCAGATGATCCTAACTCGACACACCCTGCGAAAGCGGGATTGAATTTAGGTATGGGAGTTTATGGATTATATTATAATCCTCTGGCCGCAGGTGTTTATTTTGGTATGGATTCTTTTTATCCTGGTGGTTGGCCCGGTTATGCAAATGATTATGAGCAGTTGCAGAATGCGAATCAACAGATACTAGGAGATGGATTTATAACAGCTCCGTTTGGAGCGTTAAAGCAATAATGGTTAATTTGAGTTTATGATGCTTAAAAATTGGTATAGATATTTTTTTTATAAGATGTATAGATTTGCTGAAAATGCACCGTCTAGATGGTGGAGTGAATGGAAGGCAATGTTATCTGTAATTGTCCTTGAAATAATGCTTCTTATGGCACTGGAAGGATACTTTTCAATCATATTCAAGCATGATATTGTTCCTGGATATGATAATTTAGTAACAATTACACAAGCAGTTGTAATTACAATATTCAATTACTTTTTTTTTCTGCATAAAAACAAATGGAAGTTGTATGTTAAAGAATTGGATAAGCAATCCAGAAGACAGCAGTTTATAGGAGGACTAGTTGTTTGGTCCCTAGTATTTTTAATTTTGGGGAATTTGATTTTTATGTTTTATTTAATGAGTAGAATAGATTGGTCTTTGTACCGATAAGTATATGTTTACTATAATAAATAGAAGGAGCTGCATGCGATGCATGTGGCTCCTTCTATTTATGAAATGCGCTGTTATGAGTTAAAGGCTTTTTTAGCTTTAGTATTTTGAATGATGTTATCGATAAGGAAATACACCTTCTCTTTAGTATCCTCGTCCAGCTTCTCAATATGTCTTGTCCTGAAATAGGTTTACACAAAAAATGTAAAAAATGAAGAAAATCGTCAAACTTAAGAACGGTTACTATCTGGAAAGTGACAAGCATCTTATTATTCAGGCCTATTTGAGTTC
>NZ_JBJGXX010000030.1:0-4419 GCF_049056765.1 Chitinophaga sp. 30R24 | reverse complement strand
TTGCAGAGTCACAATGAGCGGGTAGCTCGGCAAATTTTTTAGTGGATAAAATATTCATAGATTTACAGCTGATTCGTTGGGCCCAAAATTAGCTGTCTGTCAGATTAAATATTGACTATTACATTTTATTGGTGATTTAAATTTACAGCATATCACTGCACTGCTATTGCTATTGCCACTTCATTGATTTATCTTATCTCCACTGTTATTGATATCATCTTTATCCAGGTGTTCGTATCCCTCTAGGATGCTTTAAAATGGATTCGTCGTTATCAGCTATCTTTGTAGTAACAAAATGATTTTCTATAGATTTTCCTTTGGAGTGTTAGTCCAGTTATGCGACAGGATATTTTTGAATTGATTAATTGGCATTTCGTTGAGGTCTTGGTTCAATACATACTTGATCCATTCATATGGGTTTACATTATTTAATTTACAAGTCACTAATAAGGAATATAATAATCCTGCCCCGCTTGCAGCTTCATGGCGGCTTACGAAGGAACAAAAAAAGGATAGGCTTCCAAAATTGGAAGCCCTATCCGATCCAGTGATCCCCTTGGGACTACATCAATGCCTTATATATCGCGGCTTTTCAGGGATTAAAAAGTTAGTGTAATCTTTTTTGTTACCTCCCGGAATAGCTTCATTTGATCAGGTTTGAAAGAACTAACATTTACGCTATTATCATAGCGATACAGCTATTTGAGATAGTGTCAATCCTTCTTTCCAATCTGCTCATGGATTAACTGCTTTTCACGCTCCAGCTCTGCTCTTAATTCTTCTTCAGTTGGTAATACCAGCCGATATTTAGACGCAAAAAGCTGTTTATTCTCCTCCAACATACTATACTTAACTATCGTGTGATCTTTTTCCGCGCAAAGAATAATTCCAATTGTAGGATTATCCCCTTCCGTCTTCTTAAGATCTTCAAACATCCGGACATACATATCCATTTGCCCGATATCCTGATGTGTCAACTCATTTATTTTCAGATCAATTAATACAAAACACTTCAGGATATAATTATAGAAGACCAAATCTATGTAGAAGACCTTTGTATCGGTTTTGATGCGATACTGACGACCAACAAATGAAAAACCTTTGCCTAATTCCAATAAGAATGCCTGCAAGTTGCTGATAATAGCAGACTCAATTTCACTTTCCGAATATCCAGTTGGCCATTTCAGACCCAAAAATTCTAAAACATATGGATTTTTAATTATATCACTAGACGATGCCTTCTCCATATTTTGCTCATCTAATAAAGCAGCCCTTTTATTCTGCGTAGACAAAAGCCGCTCATAATAAAGCGTATTGATATTACGCTCCAACTGACGCGTACTCCATGATTGCGCTGCTGTTTCTGCCACATAATATTGCCTGGCTGTTGGACTATCTACACGCAGAATGATACGGTAATGAGTCCAACTCAATTCGGGACGCAGTGCGTCCCGAATTGGAAATGTTTGATAAAATTGGCGCATACGGCGCAATTCTCTTTCATCAAACCCTTTTCCAAACTCTTCTGTTAAATGCTTTGTAAGCTCCTTTATCAGGAACGTGCCATAGTCTGCCCGCTCCTTACCTTGTTGCTCTTCTTCGAAAATGCGTTTACCGATATTCCAATATACCTCCACCATAGCAGAGTTGATGGCAGCATACGCCTTCTGTCTTGCGGCAGAAAGCATATTTTTAATATCTGTGATAAATGATTTCTTTAGCATGAACTCTAGTTATGTATCAAACTTACAGGAAATAATCTGATTTCAAATGACACGCCATATACAATAGAGACAGTCATCCCAACAAAAAGGTTACACTAAAATTAAGTACTACCCGTGTAACCTTTTATGTTACCATTCACCTTCGTTTTGAATGATAAACCTTTAGGCGAAAAACAGAAAAGCCGCGTAAATCGTGCGATTTATGCGGCTTTGATACTGTTTGTATTCTTTGTGGTGATCCCCTTGGGATTACAAATAGTTGATTCCTTCTTATCGCTCCTTATCTAACTTAATTACAAGTAATTGTTTTTCAATATTTTACAACAAATTAGTTAGATCTTTCGTAATACCTTTATCTAGGATAACAGCATTGAACTCGACTAAAAAATCGACTAACTATGTTGTTACCAATTAAACTGATCTGCTCTAAGAGCAAGGCACGCCGGGATGGCACCAGTATTATCTTTATTCAGTATTGCGGCGTGGACAACAGAAAAACGCTACTAAATACCGAAATTGCCATTCCCCCCCGCTTCTGGTCGCGTAAGCACCACCGCATTTCCAATGACCTTCCTCCCGAATACGGAAAGGCATCAGACCTCAATACCAAGCTATCCGACTTACTCAAACTAGCGGGAGATATTGTTACACATGCCAGAAAGGCCAATTGTCCTGATGTCTTAGCCTTCGTAAAGAAGGCTTTTAAGCCTGATTATGATTTACAAAAACTAAGAGAAGATATTGCGGTAAACCCTAATAATAATCAGGATTTCTTCTATCAAGTAGATGACTATATCAAATGCAAAACTGGCAAAGTTTCCGAAGGAACGCTGAAAAACTATAAAAATATGAAAGATCACATCCTGGCCTTTCAGGACTTCCGTAAAGGACCTGTCACCTTCGATTCCTTCGATTTTAATTTTTATGAAAGTTTTGTAGACTTTATGACCCGTAATTATGTACATAAACGGAGAAAAGAAGAAATAAAAGGATTAAAATTATCTAGTATCGGAAAAACCATTAAGCAGCTCCGTATATTTATTAGGGATAGGGGTCGCCGTAAAATCATTGCTCCAATTGATCTTACAGACTTCAAGGTTCTGGATGAAGAGGCGGACGCTATCTACCTAACATGGGAGGAAATAACCAAGATCTATGGAGTCGATCTTTCCGAATACCCACACCTTATTAAATACCGCGATTTGTTTGTTCTAGGTTGTTTTACAGGGCTAAGGTTCTCTGATTTCTCCACTATACGCCCGGAAGATATTAGGACAGGAATGTTACACAAAAAACAGGACAAATCAGATAATTGGGTTGTTATCCCCTTAATGGACGCTACGGAGGAAATACTTTATAATCGGTTTGACAAACTTATCCCTCATGTGAGCAACCCGGAATTTAACCGCCACATAAAGCAGGTTGGCAAACTGGCCGGGATATGCGAACTTGTTAAATTCTCTCACAAGAAAGGGAATAAGGATATTATTGATGTCCGGCCTAAATATGCTTGGATTACTACACACACCTGTCGTCGGTCCTTCTGCACCAACGAATTTTTAGCAGGTACACCAGTAGAGTTGATCATGAAGATAAGTGGCCATAAAAGTCTAAGGGATTTCTATAAATATATAAGGATTACACCAGAAGAAGCAGGAAAGAAAATAAAGGAAATATGGCAAAAACGGGGAAATGTTACCATTTCTTCCCCAGCAAATTCATTACAAAGTACTTCGTAAAAACTTAAGGAGCTGGCAATCAGCTCCCTAAATTCATTTATCCAACAGAGCTAAAATATATACAATATTTTATAGGTTAATTGCCATTCCTGATACTTTTTACGCGGTCGGCAATTTGTAATGTAAAAACTGATTCAAACAACGGTTTAAAATTGTTTTTAGCAAACGCTGTTACGTCCTCATCTTGCATTTTCGGGTCTTTGGCAAGTAAAATATTGGTAAAATCAGATAAAGTTTAATGTAACTCCTTTTCCTCCACAGATGATGCAAACTCTTCTAACCATATCAATGGTTTGCATAGAGTAGGTAAACTTTCCTTATTGAAGTCTTGCAAGTTGTGTTGAATGAGATAGTCTTTCAGCTTATAAATTGCCATACCACTCGTAATAAAGAAATAGGTAAATGCCATGAAATGATCCCACTGCTCTCTAGTCCAATCATCCGCTTGGGGGACTTACTATCACCTGGCTCATTGCACTCCAGCACAAGTCCATAAATACATTAGACGATTCATAAGGCGTTACAGTTTTTAAAATGCTTAATAAATCTTTCATAAATAGATATTAATTGTTTTGAACTAGAGGGGACATTCCCACATAATCATCAAATAACATCGTAACTATCTCATATTTAACAATTTATAAGACTTTTTAAGTCTAACTCTGGAATAATTAAACCCACCGGGAAAGAGAACTTAGGCATAGGAAGATACAAAGACCATACGATAAATCAATTTATTATCAATATGATTTTATAAATACTTATTTCTATCTTCAAATAACAATACAATATGATAATTTCTTTTAAATAGTTGAAATAATATTTATATTTACCCAATTATAATTTTGATGCCCCTCAAAGTATATGAACTTAAAAACCAGATATTGTTTGCCCTATATCGTTAGCATACCCTTATTATGTGTAAAGATATCTTCTGCGCAATCAATTGACACTTC
>NZ_JBJGXX010000029.1:0-4625 GCF_049056765.1 Chitinophaga sp. 30R24 | reverse complement strand
GGCGGTATAACATGCTACTTACTTTTCTCTTCTGTTGATGATGAATCTCTGATATAGGTTGCTCTTTACTATTATTATAGTTGAAACTTATTGGGCGTATGCACAGGTTTAAAAATTATATCCTGACCACCCTTGATACAGTACCAGATTCACCATTCGGGATTTTTCTTCAGCACTGAACTCAAACTGTTCCAGAAACTTTTCTTCCATTTAAGTTTGGGCATTGAGACAAAACTGTAAATCTATAGACGGATGAGACCTATTTTCTTATCGATAACATCATTCAAAATACTAAAGCTAAAAAAGCCTTTAACTTATTGATCTATTGATAAATGTTTAATTTCTCCTTTAATCTTTTATGAACTTCTTTTAAAGAAAGAAACAAAACATCAACGTCTACAGATAGTTTAAAAGCCTTACTTTCGGACCAAGTAAAATAGTCGGCGAGGTCATCTTTGAACTGTAATAAAATGTCATCATCCAAAAGAGCAAGTAATCTTTCATCACTAATTTGATTTGAATAATCCTCCACAATCCCCAATGTGTCATAAATAGATTTAAACAATTCAATATCGTTTAAATCAAAAATATTTTTTG
This sequence comes from Chitinophaga sp. 30R24, assembly GCF_049056765.1. Classification (NCBI taxonomy): domain Bacteria; kingdom Pseudomonadati; phylum Bacteroidota; class Chitinophagia; order Chitinophagales; family Chitinophagaceae; genus Chitinophaga; species Chitinophaga sp. 30R24. Next base: position 4,028 of record NZ_JBJGXX010000029.1, on the reverse strand, counting down.
ATAAAACGTCAAAATTGATTATTGCATATGGTTCTTTAATACCATTAATTTCTCTAGCCCATTCTTGCAATACTCCATTATCAAAAAAAGAAGTACTCTTTAGAATTAAAGATAATAAATCCGCAGGCATAGAGAAGAGAAGTATACTACCATCTGCATCAACTAATAACTTATCTATTTCCTTATCTGAAAGATCTGCACCAAAGACTGTATAATACTTCTGTTCTGCAAATACAACCGCTAATAAATACTTTCTATATTTTTCTGAGATATAATTAGTCTCCTTCATGTTTTTACTTATTTAGGCCGTTTATCTCTAAACCATTTTTTTATGAGATTATTAGGCGTTGTAGGACCCTTAGCGGCTCCTGGACCAGTGATTTCATCTGCTAATTGTTGATCACCTTTACTCCAATCAATGGTATTCGGGTTCGGCTTGGTATATTGCCCATCTGGCCAAACATTTTTCTGACCACCCTTCGAGTAGGTATAAGGCCTACTCAAATAACCAGGAGGTATATAATCACTGCTTCGTTCTCCATAATTCGCTGGTAATAATATAAGTAAAATTGCCAACAATATAGGGTTAGGTGCTGGAATAACCATCGGCGGTAAAGGCATACCAGATGGTGGAGCGTACATTCCAGGAAGGCCAATAGGCATTGGCACTCCAGTCAATGCAACATTATTACCTCCTGAAGAATTAGCACCATTGTTACTTCCATTACTACTTCCACTTCCTGTTACAGTCACTTCATTTAATGTACCTCCATTCATCCCTGTTCCTGCCCAGCCTCCATCTTTATTATAAGTATAGTACGATTCTTGACCTTTTTGCCCAGGAACAACCAACACATCTCCTTGTTGAGGATTTTTAGGTGCAGTCGTCCCTCTCGTTGTATCCATACCAGAAGGATCGGCAAATAATAAAGGATTATTCATTGCAAAATGATATGGCGTAAGACCATAGTGATTCTCAACCTTATCATCTACCTGCATGAACCTCCCTATCTGTGCATCATAGGTTCTTGCATTAAAATCATACAACTCTAAACCTGATCCGTCGCTGAACTCTCTAGATTGCAATTCATTCCCGTTGTATTTCTTCCTGTTCTCCGCATAATTCGCCCCCTTCAAGGCACTCGAACTAATCCCCGCCACCGTCAACCCAAACGGATAGTAGTGCGTTTCCTCCAGTACCGGACCGGGATCCTCCATTACTACTACGTTATCAAAGAAAGCTTTTAACTCATAGAAAGCCGCAAGCATAGACCTGCGGCTTTGATACTTTATTATTTGTTCAATTATATTCTTGCTTCATAATTTCCAATTTTAATAAAATAAGATTCATAATTGTCCACACCTACTAGTGTTAGACAAGTCCCGTTATCAAATTTTATAACTAAATTATTCCTTATTTCATTTGGTTCCGCCGAGATTATTTTCCTTTCTAGCAAAGCTAACACCTATCACCGGAGCCAGTTTCGCACCCGCAAAACCAATATTCTCATAATTTATTGCAGCCTTTACACCATAGCCTGCTTACATTGAGCCAGGCAACATAATGCCCATTAGGATTACAGCAGTCTTTTAAAAACACATAAGCCGCAGGCAATGCCTGCGACTTTGTTACTACCTAAAGTTTTTATAATCCTATATCCTGAATTACCTCCACACATTGCCCATGTATAAAATTCAAGACAGCTGGGATCATTTGTAAATCCCTGTACATTCCAATACGTAAAAATATAAATCAAAATTTGGATTAATTGGCTCCTGTAAATAATGATTAAACTTAATTAATTGATTCTCATTAAGAATATGCCCTTCATACAATAAGGGATCATCCTCTGGTGGGGGAACAATTTCTATTATTATATTGAAATCTATACTATCAATATTTATCTCTCTAATTATTTCACTATCATTCTTTCGGTAAATTTTAATTTCCCTTTCAATTCTTATTAACTCATTTCTTAAATTTCCTGAACTCATAATATTTTAACGCTATACGCGCGGGAAGAAACTACAAAAAACAAGTGGCGACCAGCTTACTTAAGCAAATAAATATAGTTGTAACCCCAATATACCTTTAAGCCCATTCTTATTAATTAATAAAAGTGCCGGAAGCTATATACTCTCAAAACCAAAAGAATACTTAATTAAAATATCCTTACTAAGGATACATTTAATATAATATCTATACTGGTGATATCTCTTCACAAAATTTGATTTGTCATCAATAGTATAAACAAGTCGCTCAACATTCCCGTTTATACTAGACTTATAACTATTTCCTAGTTTCTCCACTAAATCTTTCTTGCTTATACCTAAACAAATTTTATTGGATGTAATGAACTGTTCATCCTTCAAGTAAATTGCTTGCTTAGGGATTTTATAAATGCTATCAATGTTCATTATTTCAAATTCATCTACCGAGTTTTCACTCCCCCCGTAATGAAAAAACAAACGAAGTATTTGCGTTCTCGTTTTATTCACGACCTCTATCCTTGGCAAGGAGCCAGCTTGCTCAAACTGTTTATTCCAAATACTTTTACCTAATACAAGTTCTGTGCTTTTATAATCATTAATATTTATATTATTTACCGCTGTATCTGGTTTAAGATATCCATGCTGCTGGCCTCTAGCAGTTACAATCAAAAATAACAGGCCTGATATTATAACTATGATTTTCATATTTTTTATTTTATTCGCCGTTGCTAACTGCTCTACTATTACGACCATTATTATTCGGGTTATTAAGAATATTGACATTAACTCCAATGTTATTATGAGTACTAAGATACTCTCTCATTGTACTTTTAAATTGAAGCAACTGAGTAGCATTTACCTGTAGTCCTATACACCCTTGGGTTCCAACTGCCTTACCTCCATCAGGATGTATCCTCAACAAGGATCTATGCGTACTAAATTGCGGGTTTAAATTTAAACTAAATCCTACCCCGTCTCGTGTCATTCCGTCATTTGGCCAACTACTCTTAGGTCCCCTATCAGCAAGGTGATCAGCTGTATAAGTACCATTCTCAGGTGATCCATTACCCCAAGGCCCCCCTATGGCTTGATAACTAGCAACTGTTAGATGTCCTCCATCATCAAACATTTGATTAACATTTAAAGTACCATCTCCCTGAGCTGGATTATTAGCATTAGCTTGACCTACAAACTCTAACTTCATTTCTCCCGTTGCGAATGAAATAAAATTAGTCCCCAATTTTGAATCTATTGTAGAAAGAGCACTATTAAATGTTGAAACAAATTGGTTAGCGTTATCCTGATTAGATAAGTCGTATCCCCCAACTAAAGCAGCTCCCTGAGCTGCAATATATGCCAATGCGTCAACCCTAACATTCTGTGGAGATCCCGCATTATTCACCGTCCCTAAAACTGATCCATTTGATATATTATAATATACAGTTGTATCTCCAAGGAAATCAGTATTAAGAACGGGATTATTTCTCATTGCTGCATATGGACTCTCCGCTTCAATTGCTTTCGGATCAATCTGCCACCATCTTCCCAATTGTGGGTCAAGATTTCTATAAAAAGCATCATACTCATTTAGATCTAAGTCCGTAGTATGCTCTATCCCATTAAACTTATTCCTATTCTCCGGATAATTCGAACCTTTAAGTGCATTCGAACTAATCCCCGCCATCGTCAACCCAAACGGATAATAATGTGTCTCCTCCAACATCGGCCCTGAATGAACCCCTAATACCACATCATCAAAATAAACCTCCCGTTTACTTTCATTGCTGGTATATACATAAAGGAAACCGCTCTTCCTCATCACCATTTTCTCCTGGCTCAGTAGCTGTAACTGGTCGGGAGTGGCCTGTACCTGCTTTACACCACTATTTTCTTCTACTAATTTAAACTGATCATCGAATAAAACAAAATTCAGATAAGCCTTAGGCCGGTCTGGTTGACCCGCATTCGGAGCTTTGGCTTTCAGTTGCTGATATTCATCATTATAAAAGTTAGTATTAAACGTTTCCGACTGATCG
>NZ_JBJGXX010000028.1:0-4949 GCF_049056765.1 Chitinophaga sp. 30R24 | reverse complement strand
GCTTTTATATAGGCTTGTAGTTCCAGCACCTGCACGGCTTCCAGCCTTAGCCACCTTTCATTACTATGACTGCTACCACTAATAAAAACCTTTCCCTCTTTTAAGTAAATATCTTTTACAGATAACCGTTTCAGTTCCTCCACTGTTACACCCTGATAGATGAACAGGCCTAACATGATTTTCTTTGATGCATCTACCTGTAATTGCAACTGGTAACATTCATACAGATGGATCATTTCATCCTGGCTTAACAGGTTATTAGGCAAGCGCCGGATAATACCCTTCATAAACAATCCTGTCGCGGGGTTGTCGGTACGCTTACCCTCCACCACCAGGTAATTAAAGTAATGCCGAACCGCGCATAGTATAGCATTTATCAGGGCTTTACTTTTATTCATAGATTGCAGATGACGGATAAAATCCAGCAGCTCCATATAACTGATAACATCGGCTGATAACTGCTCCTGCTCTAACCACTCCGTAAAGCAAGCCAGGTACTTGCTGTAAGTGCTGATAGTGGAACCACTGTGCCCCTTCTGCCTTAGATAATCAGTGAACGTCATATCATGTCATTTACAAGGTGAGTATAAATCTGTGTACTGTCTAATACCTCATGACCTAAAAACTCCTGGATCTGTTCAAGGCTCATACCTGATGCCAGCAGGTGTGTAGCAATACTATGCCGCAGCGTATGTGTGCCGATATTCTTTATTAATCCTGCCTTTTTTGCCAGTCCTTTAATACGAACATATAAACTCTGCTTAGTGAGTCCTTTGTCCTTATTTGCGCCTATAAACAGCATTTGTGACGATGTTTGCAACAACTGAGGTCGGGCGTGATCTATGTATAATCGCAACTGCTCGTAACTGCCGCCAGCTATAGGTATATATCTTTCCTTGTAACCCTTGCCTTTACGTACATACAATAATCTGCGATCAGTAATAATATCGTTTACTTCAAGACTGGCGCCTTCATTCAGCCGCAGACCACAACCATAAAACACCGCCAGTATAGCCTGGTCACGCAGACCTAACACACTATCATCCGTAGCCTCATACAGTTGCTGGATCTCCTGCACGGTTAACCACACTGGCTTATTCCTGCTACTTTCTAACCATTCCAGATTAAAGCCGATACTGCTTTTTCCGGTTTCACGCAGGTAACGGCTAAAGAGCTGTAACGCCTGCACATACTTATTAATATGCCCTGCACTGTATCCACGACCGGTACGGATACCCGTTTGCATTTTCAGATAATCTATATAACTGCTGGCATCGGCTGCCGTTAACTGCTGTAATCCCATCTTACCGCGCTGCTCCTGATAATACAGGAACTCACCCACATGACGAGGTAGGTTATATACGCTACATTCCGCATAGTTCAGCGTTTGTAACCACTGCTTAAAGCCCGCACATAGTAATACATGCTCACTACTGTGTAGTACGTACACTGTTTCCATAAACAATAAATTTTAATAATAAGGGAGGGGGTAACGGGGTAAAAGAGAAGATAAAAAATTTACTATTATAGTCTTTTCACTGAACTACTGAACCACTGAAGGTAGATGCAGTATAGTAAAGGCTTTGAGTGGTTCAGTAACTTTACTGAACCACTACTGAACCACTGAACCACTCATTTGCTGGTTAATAGTGGCTAAAACACCTTGCAGATGCTTGTCTATACTACTTTTAAGGACTTCGTATTCCTGAACATTGATAATAGTATACTCATAATGACGATAACGGTTGCCGTTACCTTTTAAATAACCATACCTTTCCAACTCTAATAAATAACGTTTCAGGTTACCGGGATTGATACGCAGGATCTCGCGTATTTCCTTTGCCGTAAAACTGGCCCTTCCTTCCGCTTTCAGTAAGGCTTTTAATAGTTCTAAAAAGTTACGGGTAGCCTTTGCCAGTTCATCGCCTTTACTAAACATCACCTCCTTCAACAACTCGAACGCAGCAGCAATATCATCCGGCGTAGTTTCAATATATGGCTGCCCGTTACTATCCCTCTTTACCTCCCGCTGATACTGATGATAAAAGGTTATCGTTTCTATAAACGATAATAACAGCGTCATGGTTCTACGGGGCTTAAAAATTTGCTCCGGTAGCTGGATACAGCCTGCATAAGGATTCACTACCCGCACCGGTTGCAGCATCTGCTGTACATTCCTAAAAAGCTGTTTAATAGCCTGTTCCTGGCTGTAGTTAACCGCTCCTGCACTCTGACGGGTTTGATACTCCATGATACGGCGGTCCTGCTCCTTGCTGGCATCAACATATAACAGCAGGCAACGGTTAGCGTTATCTTCGTATAGCTTTTCCCGTGTGGTGCAACCGCTCACACTCACCGGGCCTTCTACTGTGACGGTAACCGTTTTCAGATTGCCTTTATTATCTTTTAAAGTAACCGTTTTGGTGATACGCTTTTTACTTTGCAGTTCCCGCAAGGGATACAGGGATGTTTCTGCTCCGTCCAGATCCTCGATCAGCAGCAGCTTATGCTTTAACTCGTCCTGCTTAAAGTAATAAAACGCATTTTCCGTGATTTGGGTAATCTCTATTTTATCTCCTGCAGGGATCAGGTCTGATACCCGCTCCTGCAGATAGGTTTTACCGCTGCCGCTACTGCCTAAAAACATAATATGCAGCGGGGTATGTTGTTTACGGCTGCTGTACACCAGGTAAGCAATCACCCGGTTTACCTCTTCCCCTACAAGCCCCGACCTGCCTATATCAACACCCGTACGTTTTAAAAGATCAGGCGCTTTCAGATAATTAATAGCTGCCTCACGCTGTGCGGAGGATAACTCCGGTTTAGCCGCTGGCTTAGGTTGCATACTTTCCATACGCTGCACCCGGTAACCTTCCAGTGCATTTGTAAGCTGTGCAATAATGGCGGTAACTACCTGCTGGCTCATATCATAAGATGCCGATACATGGCTGATTAACCCCTGCGTATGGCTATGATTATACAGATCCAGATTATGGCGCAGCGGTAATAACTGTTTTTGCCTATGCTCTATTTTCAGCGTCACCCGCAGCCGATCCAGTCCGGTTATTTTAATACCACCTAAAACAGTAATAAGCAATACACCTCCATCATAAATTAACAACTCCGGGTTAACTGTATTTAGCCTGGTATCACTCATGGATATTGCAGGTGTAGTAGGGATTTCAGCAGGTACGCTCTCAGATGCCGCATAAAAAGACACGGGCTGCCTACCTTCGATCAACTCTACCAGGACACGGCTGTCATCATGCGATTGTAACATGCTGTTTATATCCTCACCATCAGGAAGAAGAACTGTAGTGATCTTTACACGGGGAAGCAACTGCAACAGCGTGTTACTATGCTTTATAGTAGCTGATTTTCCTGCATCATCACCATCCAGCATAAAGATAATCTCCTGTAAACCGCTGCTGGCAATGATGGCCTGCTGATGTTCCGTAGTAAGCCCATTAGTGCCATACAAGGCTAATACTTCATACGATGTACTGATTTCCGCCTGCTGTAATAAACTGGCAGCATCGATCACACTTTCTGTAAGTATTAACCTTATGGCACCTGAGGTGGGGTAACAAGGATATAGGCCAGACCGTCCGGTTAAATAAAAATGCCGCTGATCTTCATTATTACTGATACTACGGCCGTATAGGGATACTATTTTATTTTCATGATTACGTAAAGGGAAGATCACACATTCTTTTGCCCATACGCTATAACCATGTACTGCATTAGCTTTCAGCAGCCCATGCTTTACCATACTGTTAACCAGGTGATGGTTTTTACTTTCAGTATGAAGCCCACCACTGTTATAACCAATATCATGCTGCCCGTAATCTATACTGCGGCCTTGCAGGTACTGGGTGGCTTTTTTGCTGGCCGGTAATCCCTTTTTAAAGTAGCTGAACACCTTCCCCATTAACACCTCCCGTTCTAACAGATCCGCTTCATTAGTTAATGATGGTGAGGTTTCAGATACTTGCTTTTGAGGCATGGCATTACCTGAGCCTAACAAGGATTTAGCTTTCATAATGGCTTCATGTGTGCTACACTTTTCTATCAACTGTATAAACTTTATCACGTCTCCGGTGCCAGCGTTACAGTTGCTGCTAAAACAATGATAGGTATCTGTTTTAGGGTAAAGCTGTAAAGAAGGTGTTTTATCAGGATGGAACGGACACAAGACCCGCTGATGTTTATCAGGCTGTAAACCATAATAGACAATAACTTCGCCGATAGATAACTGCTGCTTAATGTCCTTTATCTCCATGACCGGGCTTCCTTTTTATCGTCAACGTTTCTTCCCCGACCGTGATCTCTACCTGATCTCCTACATTAAAACCTGCTTTCTCCAACCAAAGACCACTCACATTAAGCCAGGCAACATAACGCCCGCTCGGATTGCGGCATTCTTTTAATTCCTGATATTTCCCGTGTAACTTTACTAATCTGGTATTTTTTGCCATGTGGAAAAATATTTAATCAGAACGTATCCGTTCCAATGATAACGGATACTATCTAACGAACAAAATTTTTCCGTTTTGTTAACAACCATATCGTTTCATAAATTTGTCCAATAGCCGTTTCGGCTGTTTTAATCAGTACGTATGAGTTTCGGTAAACGTTTGTTAGAAGCCCGTAAAAAAAAGGGCATCAGCCAGGAAGAGATGGCCGCTATGCTGGGCACTAAAGGTCCTGCCATTGGTCGTTATGAGCGAGATGAGATGAAGCCTTCCATTGAAGCCGCTAGTAAAATGGCTAAGATCCTGGAAGTTTCGCTGGATTGGTTGGTCGGTAATACAGATGTGGAGCTGGATACAGCCACACTTAACCGCATTCAAGATATAAACAAACTTTCACCTAAAGACAAGGAACTCGTATATGAGTTCCTCGATTCTTTCATCGCTAATAGAAAAATTAAAAACGTATTGCAATAA
>NZ_JBJGXX010000027.1:0-6452 GCF_049056765.1 Chitinophaga sp. 30R24 | reverse complement strand
CCTGGTAGATGGCGCTATTGAAGGCGCCAACAGGTTGTACAGCGCTTATATTGATTCTGTAAGAAGAGACTTCCGCAAGCAATATATCGGCGTATGTGGCGGGGTAAAGGCCAAGGGGGAGTTATACACTACGCAGCAAAATTATCATTATACCCTTTATTATTATGACCAGGCCGGCCACTTGTTGCGTACGGTACCACCTGAAGGGGTGGATGTTATAACAGACCCGCATCAGCTGGACCTGATCATCGCGTCCCGGTCTGCCGATTATAATAGCTGTAACTACAGCGGCCCTTTAAACAACACAGATCCAGCCCGTGCCTTGTCTGCTCTGGCCACCGGGGTTACTACGGCTAACCAGTCCATTGAGATGTGGCTGTCTACCAGTGGAAGCACCTCGTCGGTGATTACGCCAGGGGGCAATAACCAGGTGTACTTTTACCTGTGCCGGGATGATAAGTACCTGCATGTTTCCATTTATAAACTTACTTATTCTTCCCAAAGGGAAGTAGAAATCGTTTCTTCTAATGAGGTGACGGTTGATCTGAGCCCTGTTTTACCGCTGCCTCCCTTTACGCATATTGTGTTGCAGGGTCCGGATCTTTCGGGCAATGGCGGCCCTATCAGCGTATATATCAACGGGCGTGCTTTTGCGGCAGTATCTACCCCGCCATTTCCGGCTTGTGGCTGGGAGATAGCCACGGTGCCAGGTAGCGATGCTACATTTACGACAGACTTGTCCTCACTGCGGCAGCTACGGGTGTATAAACGCTTGTTGTCGGCCGGGGAGATAGCGGCTAATGCGCAGGAGCTGTGCATGGGTTTATCGCCTGCATACAGTGCAGGATTGTTAAGGGATACCCTGGTTTGGGGCAGATTTAATACGCCCGTTGCCGGTAGTGCCACTACAATGCCTGATGGCAGTAGTACGGTAGAAGTGCAGACGGTGCCTGTTTATCCCCGTCATCGATTAACCACGGCATATGCCTATAACTCACTGGGTCAGGTAGTGCGCCAGTCTACACCAGATGGAGGGGATAGTTATTTCTGGTACGATCAGGTAGGCCGGGTTGTAGCTTCCCGCAATGCCAACCAGTTAAAAGGCAAGGGTCAGTATAGCTATACTAAATATGATGTGTTAGGTAGGATAGTGGAGGTAGGAGAGAAGAAAAATGGTTTAGACTTAGGAATGCCTGCTTACCTGGCCAGCGCTGTAGCTGCCCAGTTTCAGACCAGTGGTGTTAACAGTGAGATCACCAAAACGTACTATGACCAACCGGTATTGAGCGCTGCTCAATATCCCCAGGATAACCTCCGCAAGCGGGTTTCTGCCTCTGTTTATTCAGAGACAGCAGGTACAGAGGAACAAGGCACCTACTATAGTTATGATCCAACGGGTAATGTAAAAACGTTGTGGCAACGTGTATATGGCCTTTATGAGTTAAAACAGCTGGATTATAGTTACGACCTGGTAAGTGGTAAGGTAAATGCGGTACGTTACCAGCGAAATAAGCCCGACCAGTTCCTTTACAATTACAAGTATGATGCAGAAAACCGTTTGGTAGACGCCAGTTCCGGAATCGCGCATGCGGGAGATGGCTGGACGCTACAAAGCCCTAAGAGGGATGCGCATTATGGCTATTATCTTCATGGCCCATTAGCGCGTACTGTAATTGGTCAGCAAGGGGTGCAGGGTATCGATTACGCCTATACGCTTCAAGGTTGGTTAAAAGGGATTAATGGTGTTCAGCTCCTTCCTACATCAGAAATTGGCCAGGATGGCGGAGAAGATGGGCTTACCTGTACCATCTCGCGTGATGTGATGGCTTATTCATTGGATTATTTTAATGGAGACTACCGTCCGATAGCTGGCAGTGCTGCTGCTTTTGGGGTAAAGTATGTAGGTAATAGTACTGATCAGACTGGCCAGCCCCTTTACAATGGTAACATCAGCCATACCACCCTTGCATTGGATAAAATCAATCATGGCCATCCTGTTGGTTACAGCTACCGTTATGATCAGCTGAATAGGTTGGTTCGTATGCGCCAGCATCAACTAACTACGGGTATGGGCAGTTGGGGTAGCTCACAGATCGTAGAAGATCACAAAGAAGATATTACCTATGATGGCAATGGTAACATCCTGACCTACAAGCGTAATGGCGCCAGGGATACGAGTCTTGCCATGGATGATTTGAGTTATGCCTATCCACGTGATGATGTGGGTAACCTGTCGTTGAACCGGTTACGGCATATACGGGATGCAGTAGCCCCGGATGTTTATCAATCAGATGTTGATAATATGGCAGATGACAATTATCTTTATGATGATCTTGGTAATTTGCTGAGCGATAAGTCGGCCCATATCAGCAACATTGTATGGTCTGTTTATGGTAAGATCCGTCAGATTACGTTTAGTGATGGAAGTTCTTTGTCATATAAATATGATGGCTTCGGTAACCGGGTTTATAAGGAATATTTTCATGGAGGAGTAAGTACCAAGACGTGGTATGTAAGAGATCCTCATGGCAATCCGCTGGCGGTATATGGTAGTATCAATGGAGTAAGTGTTTACTGGCGTGAGCAACACCTGTATGGCAGTACCCGGCTAGGTATGTGGCTACCCAATATGGTGGTTAGTGGTGGTACAGTAGGTAATGCCAGTAGTTTATGGGGTCAGTTTAACCTTACGCGTTATGAGTTAAGCAACCACCTGGGTAATGTTGTGGCCACGATCTCAGATGCGCGTCAGGGTAAGGATGCAACGGTGTATAACGAAAACGACTATGCGCCGTTTGGCATGCAGCTACCCGGTCGCCAGTTTAACCTGAGGGATGATACTACTTCATCGCCAACTCCTCCGGCACCGGTTGTAGGCAGTCCTTCGCAGCCAGTAGCGCTGTACCTGCATGATTTTGAAGCAGCCCCTTATAGTAAACCTTATACCGGCTTGCCTGTTACCCATGCTTATATCAGCAACAGTAGCTGGACGAACGATCGTACCGGGGATACTGCCTGGGTTACTTATGCGGGTGTCAGCAATGGGGGCCATGCCCTGGCTTTATCGTCTTCTGCTCCGGAAACGAGTACGCTCACCCTCACCTTTGATGTAGATCCGGGCTACCGGATGAACGTAAACTCATTCAGTTTTTATAACCGTAGCAGTTATACAGGTTACCAGAACTGGAGCATGACGATTAACGGTATCCCGGTAAGTCCTTCACCTGCCTCAGGTGCAGATACTATTTACGTGGATGTATCAGGCGGGTCGCATGTGATGAGGTCAACCGGTACCTTGCCTGTAGCCAGCCCAGTGATAGGATTGGAAGGAAAAGTAACTATTGAGCTTATCTTAAGTAACCGGACAGGTAACCAGGGAACTTTCCGGATAGATAATTTTGTGTTGAATGGTTCTATAGAGTCGGTCGGAGGGGATGTTTATACGAGTGTGGGAGGTAGGTATAGATATGGGTTTAATGGGCAGGAGAAAAGTGATGAAATAGCAGGAGAAGGAAATCATAATACAGCTGAGTTCTGGGAGTATGATCCGAGGATAGGAAGGAGATGGAATCCTGATGAGATTTATAAACATAGCCCCTATGAGGCTTTTGGAAGTAATCCTATTTTTTATGCCGATCCTCTTGGGTTGGATAGTATTAATTTCAATAGAAGGGTAACAACCTTTGATCCTGGAGGAGGACGACGACCAACAGGAACATCGGTTTTTAATGTAGAGCATAAAGCTGCTCCAGGTGCTGATGTCTTTATGTATAACTTTACTAGTACTGTAATTGATAGCAAAGGAGGCTCAACGATGACGACGACCAGTACTTTATTGCATCCTGAGGACCGGGAAAGTGCAGTAGGTATGACTTGGGGGAAAGACCTTTATTTTGATGGGTTAATAACTTTTTCCAGGAAAAATTATGATTGGGAAGCTATTGGTAAGGTGATGTATGCGGATAAAGCATTTGGAAGTTATATGAAAGGGCGGAATGCAAATGCAGCAGATTGGATGTCTAAGGCCTCAAGCATGGAGGTGATGGAAGGATTAATGCCAATTTCAGTTCAAAGTGGCTTGGGTGCTTATCTCGGACTTACTGGTGCCACGATTAATACACAGAAGGCATCTAGTCTGGAAAGCATATTTGCTAATCCCAATGTTTTAAAGAATATGACGGAACAAGAAGTTAGAGCTATAGCGGAAAGTACTCAAGGGTGGAAAGTAGGAGCTTTAGGGAAAGGTAAAAACATTGGTAAGGGATTGACCGTTAGAGAGTTTAATAGTGCAGGAACAGATTATACCCATCGATATATTCAATATCATCCAGGAACGGAACGGCATTTTGGAGGTAGTCCTTATTGGAAAATATCAGGTACTAAGAATGGGGGTGGTGTTACTAGGATTGAATTGTAAAATAAAACAAGTATGGAGCATATAAATGAGTATAAATCATTGATAGAAAGCTTAAAATTATTAGCTTGTTCTTATGATGAACAGAAGTTATTACTTCCGAATTTTGTAGATGTACAAGATGAAGTATTAAATACTTTTTATGAAAGTTTTTTATTGTTGCCTGTTCTTATTGAAAGCAATTATATGTCTATGCGGGCTATTGCAGCAATCGTTAGGTTAAATAATTGGATAACTTTAACAGAGCAAGATGGAGCTTCGATGAATTTAATATCTTTTAAGGAAGGCTCGGAATGGAATAAAGTTAGGGCATTAGCTAAAAAAGCACTTGATGAATTAAATGAAGGGTTGACTTTGCCTGATTTAAGTTCGATTAATTGGGTGCCACAGTAATTAAGAAAGGTGGTGATATAAAATAATGATAAAACCCGGTCAGCGACCGGGTTTTATCATTTATCAAAAGCCTTTTTGGTTTTATAGTTCTGGATCACATTATCAATGAGGAAAAAGAGGTGCTGTTTAGTTTCTGCATCAAGTTTTTCAATGTCCTCAATCCGTTTTAGTAAATCCTTATCGAAAGCGGATAACTGTCCTTCTCCAATCAGGTAATCCACCGTTACATTAAACACTTTTGCGAGTTTTAGCAGCACCTCAATAGAAGGGGTGTTTGCATTGCGCTCATAGTTACCAATGATGGTACGTGAAACTTCGGCCTTCTTCGCCAGCTCGTCCTGGGAGAGGTTTTGTTGTTTTCTAAGTTGCGTTATGCGTTCTCCGATGTTCAACATAGTTGCCTAAAGACAATGGTTTTATTGACTTTATGGCAAAAATAGACAAAGTAATTTGGCAAAAGAAATAAATGTTTGTTGTTAAAATGAAAAGAGATATTTATATATTGCCAAATAAGTTTGACAAAAAATATTTTTTATGTTGATCAGTAATAACAGACAAATCAAACTTCAACCTAAACACCGGGATCAATCAGGCAATCATACAGTAGTGCCATGGCTCAATATCAGCGGTGTGTGGCTGGAGGAGTTGGGTTTTAGGGTTGGGGATATGGTAAAGATTACCACCCGTGACAGACTGTTGATCATAGAACCACTGGAAGGAACAGAGCAGGTGGCGCATGAGTATAAATCAGCGTTGCAGGAAATGAAGCAGACGTTGAAAAAGCTGGCGCAATGAATATACAGGAGATCAAGCAGCAGCTTACGTTATCGTCTGTATTGCAGCATTACGGCTTAAAACCCGATAAGCACCTGCGGTTACATTGCCCGTTCCATGATGATAAAACGCCGAGCCTGCAGGTGTACTATAAAACACATACCTGTTATTGTTTTAGTTCCAACTGTAAAACACATGGCAAGGCGTTAGATGTAATCGATTTTGTTATGTACAAGGATAGCTGCAACAAGCATGAAGCTATAGAAAAATGCAAGCAATTAATCGGTGTTCCCTTATATCAAAACAGCGTCCCCTCAGCGCCCCGTATATCCAATAAGCCCGATACAAAAAAACCAGGATAATGAAGAAAGACGAACTTAAAAAACTGATTGATCTAGTCTTAATATCTGAATATAAAGACCTATTGCTTCACTTTTTCGAGAAAGTTGAAGGTTTGGAATATAGATGTATAAAAATGGATCGAGAATATTTTTTGGATGTATTTGGGATTCGGTTAAAAAGTAATAGATCTATGGGGATCTCTATTAGAGGATTTGAACAACTTATGCAGACATATGAGGCATCTTCAGCCATGAACATATTGTCACATTCGATTGAAATTGGCAACGATTCAGTTTTAGTATATACAGATGTTAATATTACAAAAATATTCGGAGTGGTTGAGCCAAGAGAGGTTACATTCTCACAGGATAGGTCTGGAAATAGTTAGTTCTTATTGTAGTAAATTAATTGTAATAGTCAATATTTAATCTGACAGACAGCTAATTTTGGGCCCAACGAATCAGCTGTAAATCTATGAATATTTTATCCACTAAAAAATTTGCCGAGCTACCCGCTCATTGTGACTCTG
>NZ_JBJGXX010000026.1:0-7475 GCF_049056765.1 Chitinophaga sp. 30R24 | reverse complement strand
TTTGAACTCAAATAAGCCTTAATGATAAGGTGCTTGTCAGATTCTAAATAATAACCATTTTCTGGTTTAACGATTTTCTTCATTTTTTACACGTTTTGTGTAAACCTATTTCAGGACAAGACACACAGCGGCCAGGGGGGAATGGCGGTGTGGGGCGGAAGACCGTTTTGTTGGGGCGACAGGATATAGCCGTCAACGTTATACCGCTGACTCGGCGACGGGAGAATAGACTGCGCGAACACCAACGGCAGTACCTTGATCGGCTTTTGTACTGTCGCGCTTCCGTCGGGGAGAACAGATGATGTGATCAGCGGCGGAACATAGGCTGGACATAAGATCTATGGTCAACGGGAGAATATACCATCAGCGGCAGTAACACATCATCTATCCTCCCCGACGGTGTTTTGTTTAACCCTGTATCAACTTTTTTTATCCTTTAACTTTTAAACATATAGTTATGAAAAACACACCACTGCAACGTGGCGAGGAAAGCTACGCCCTGCAAGTACCGGAACAGGTACGTTTATTATGTGAACTGCTGGACGTTGATCTGTCAAGGGTTCTACAGATTTTTATCAATGACCTGGGTCATGATCTTTACGGCGCAAACGGCAGTAACGAACGATGGATGGCGATTGATTACTTTACGCACTGCGGTTATGGCCTGCATCTTTTTGAAGATGATGAACTGCACCAGATGTTCTATGAGCTGGAACAGCTCCGTAACCGCTGGTGTAACGGCAGCCAGGAGGCTGAAAGGAAGTACGCTGTTTATCGGGAAAAATATCTGTCGTGTTGGTTCAATACCTGGCAGATGAAAAGGTGCCCGGGCACAATGACCCAGGCACTGGAGATGCTTTAAATAGTGGCGCTAAATAAAGCAGGTGCAAAATAGTGAAATCCGGGCATGACTGTCTGGATTTTACTTATTTTAGAGGCAGATCTTTGAAAAAAATGTGTGTCCTTATCAGAAGGTAATCTGTAGAAATGCAGTAAGCCCGTTGTTAGAGGAGACACATTATTATCCGTTTGGACTCACCATGAGTGGGATAAGTTCAAACGCGCTCAAAGGCTCGAATTATCCAGTTAATAGAAATAAGTTCAACGGTATTGAATTGAATAGCGATCTGGATTTATACTCTTATGAGGCTCATTACAGAAATCTTGATCCTCAGTTAGGCAGATGGTGGCAGATAGATCCGAAGCCCAATGATGCAGTATCTCCTTATGCTGCAATGGATAATAATCCTATTAGATATAGTGACTTTTTAGGGGATACCACAATAGCAGGTGCTGGTTTTTGGAGGAATGCCTGGGAAGGAATAAAAGACGGAGGACGATCTACAGCTGCTTGGGTTAAAAGTTTGGGAACAGCAGAAGGGATAGGTAAAACCTTAGATGGTATGGCGGCGATGTCTCCATTTAATGTTGATGAAGGATCAGTAGGTGCTAGGGCCCAGATGATCGATAATGCAGTAAATTATGTAGCCGATATTCCTAATAAAACAAGCGATCAGATAGGCCACGATGTGGGGTTTGGAGCTGAAAAGATCGGAGAGACAGTTGTCGCATCAAAAGGAGCTGGTTTAGTTAAAAGTGGAATAGGAGCTTTAAACTCTACTACTTTATATAGAGCAGTATCAGGTGGAGAATTGGCTAGTATAGCAGAGAAGGGAGGCCTAAGTATGTCACCAGGTACTTACGAAACAGGGAAGTTGTTTGCAACATCTTCTTCTGATGCCGCTCAGTTTGGAAAATTTAATTATGGATTTGACCAAACACCTAATACGATTATTAAAGTGAAAGTTCCTAATGCAGTCATGAAAACGGTTACCAGATTTGAAGCAGATGGTATGCCAGCAGTATCGATACCAGCGAATCAATTACCTAAGATTAATTTTGTAAAGCCATTAAATTTTTCACCTCGTCCCACTAACCCATTTAACGCTAAAGGATGGTAGATCTTATTAATATTTTGGCAACAATAGAATTGTTTTCAGATGAACAATCACGAAAAACTCCTTTTAAGAGTGGCTACAGGCCGTTGTTTAACTTTCCGGGTGCAACAACAAAAATATCGGGTAGTATTAAACTTATAGATATGGATTCTTTTTCTCCAGGGTCGAAAGGCGATGTTGAGATTAGTTTTATAAAAGGTATGATAGATGATAGTTATTTTAAATCAGGGGTGAAATTTACTTTTGATGAAGGAGGGAGTGTCTTAGGCGAAGGATGGATTAAATAAACAAAAGCATAAATAATAATGGCCGTGGAATACCCACGGCCATTATTATTTATGCTTTTAACTTTTTGGCAGTAGTAGTAAGCTGTGCTTCTTTAAGGAACGCATCTACCACGCGCAGAATAGTATTACGGTCCTCTTCAGAAATTTTATCCAGCAGCTCCAGGCGATAGAGCATTTTTTTATCCTTCACTAAAAAGGTCGTGTTACCCACCAGATAATCCAGGCTTACGTCCAGTGCGTCCGCAATCTTGGCGGCTACTTCCACAGATGGCGTAATCTCATTACGCTCGTAACGGCCAATGATAGCACCGGAGGTACCTACCGCCTTACCGAGTTCGTCCCGGTTAAGATCCTTCTCTTTACGCAGTTGTACTATTTTATTACCTAAATCCATACCTGATAAGTGATGAAAATGCCTGATTGATCGGCGTTTTAGTAAAATTAGTTTATTGATAGGTGAAAAACAACAATTAAAAGTTTGTTTTTAATTTACCTATCCATTATCTTTGTCACCAATAGGTGAAGAAAAAATATTTTTTATGGCTAAGATCAATATCGATAATCAGGATGCCATTACTTACCAAACGGAGGAACTGGGTTTTACTATCCTGGGCGGTATCCGGTTAGATGGTTTAGACCGGATGCGGATCACGTTGAAGGTAGAAGTATTAAACCGTAAGTTCCAGCACTATCTTGATCATCCTGATATTGCAAATCTTGCCATCCGCCAGAATCTTGATTTATATAACCATCACCAGGTGGAAAAGCTGTCCAGGTTGATAGCCGATAGGCTGGAAGTCGGTAGCAGTCCTGTAGTACAGGCGTTGGGCGAAATCACCGACCAACTGGAAAGCTACCGCCTGCAACAGATCGAAGCCCGTAAGCAGGAGCAAGTAAAAGCGCTGAAAGTGCTTACAGCAGCAGAACAGGAACAGGCTATACAGTTTTTACAACAGCCTGACTTACTGGAACGTACCAACGAAATGATCGGCAGCAGTGGTATGGTAGGAGAAGAATTAAACCGCCTGATCATGTACCTGATCTTTACCAGCCGTAAGACCAGCCGCCCGTTACATGTGATCAGCTTCGGCAGTAGTGGCACCGGTAAAAGCCATCTGCAGGAAAAGATCGGTGACCTGATGCCTGATGAAGATAAGATCGAGATCACCGCCTTAACAGAGAACGCATTTTATTATTTTGATAAAGGTGAGTTAGGCCATAAGCTGATACTGATAGAAGATCTGGATGGTATCTGGTCTGCCCTGTATCCCTTGCGGGAGCTGCAAAGTAAGCAGCGTATCAGTAAAACCGTTACGATAAAAGACCGTAACGGCAATACTAAAACTATCCACTTAAAAGTATATGGCCCTGTTAGTATTGCTGGTTGCACTACTCATGAAAGCCTGTATGAAGATAATGCTAACCGCTGCTTCCTGTTATACCTGGATGAAAGCATAGAGCAGGATGATCGTATTATGGACTATCAGCGGAAACTAAGTGCAGGTAAGGTAAACAGCGCTGCCGAACAACAGGCCCGCCAGTTATTACAGAACGTGCAACGCATATTAAAACCGGTTACTGTCCGCAATCCTTATGCAGAGCTGTTAAAGATACCGAAAGAGGTTTTTAAACAGCGCCGTACCAATGCGCATTATCTGGCCTTTATAGAAGTGATCACCTTTTATAAGCAATACCAGCGGGAGTTACAGATAGACCAGCTAACAGGCGAATGTTATATTGAAACAACCATAGATGATATAAGGCAGGCCAATGAGCTGATGAAAGGTATACTGTTGCGTAAAAGTGATGAGCTGAGCGGTGCTACCCGTCATTATTTTGAGCAGCTTAAAAGGTACCTTGAAAGCAGCGGTGAAAGGAATTTTACCAATAGTAGTATCCGTAATATGCTGCGTGTTCCATTAAGCACGGTAAAACGTCATCATGCCGCTCTATTACAAGTGGGCTACATACGGCAGGTGGAAAACCGCTACACTAAAGCATATCATTATGAAGTGTTGAGTTATGAAGAATATCAGCAGTTACAGCAACGTATTGTTACTGTACTGGATGAAGTGACGGAAGGGCTCAATAGCTCACCAGCAGCCCATCAGATCAGTGAGCCGGATAAACGTAAGAAAAAGAAGCAGTTAGCCTAACGGCTCACGTTATACGAAGCAAACATACCGCACACAAAAATTTATTGTATCATGAAACAGCTTGACTTAAAAAGTGAGGCCTACCGTTATATTGTCCAAAGTTACGGAGAGTGGTTAGGTACACTTGGTTACAATGGGCAAACTGTTTACCAGTTGCCCAACCATGTACAGGAGTTCCTGTATTACGCTGAAAGTAAAGGCTATGCAGGTTTACATCAGTTGGATATACACCTGTTCAAAGATCATTATTATAAGTTAAAAGGTCGGTCTAATCAGCGGCGTGGTGGCGGGTTAAGTAATAGTTATCTAAATAAACATTTACAGGCATTACAGAAGTTCGGGGATTACCTGCGGCAAAGCGGCAGGCTACTGCTTCCCAGGCTGGATATACGCACAGAGAGCGGAGAAGGTATTATTACAGATGTATTAACGCAGGAGGAAATAAAACTACTTTTTGAAACGACATACCAGCCCTATGAATCCCGTAAGCATGATAAGGGCAGCCAGTTTTATGAAACCATGCAAATGCGTGATCGTGCAATGTTAGCCGTGTTCTATGGCTGCGGACTAAGACGGAACGAGGGTTATCATCTTGATACTGGTGATATACACTTCCATAACTCTCTGCTACATGTACGTAGGGGCAAAGGTCATCGGGAACGTTTTGTTCCGCTTACGCGTCAGGGTCTTACCTACCTGGAACAGTACCTGTATGATGCACGTCCTTATTTTATCAACGGGAAACAGGATGCCCTGTTTGTTGGCTACAGTGGTCGGCGGTTGAGTGGTCAGGCGCTGCTGGTACGGCTAAAGGTGCAGATAGCTTTATCCGGCAATCTGGAACTACAATTAAAGGACATCCATCTACATACGTTGCGGCATAGCATTGCTACACACCTGTTACAGAATGGTATGAACCTGGAACGTATCAAAGATTTTTTAGGACACACCAGTCTTGAAAGTACACAGATATATACTCATTTTTTAGAACAACAAAATCAGCCTGAACATGCAACCTGATTACAGTAAGTTCCGGGAATACTTATCTATAAAGCGTTACAGCAGTGCTACTATTGATACGGTAGTCCGTGCGGTGGAGTATCTGCGCCAGTGGTCAGAAAGGGATAACATACCTGAGCTGGAAGAAATTAGTTACAATGATCTACTATCTTTTATGAAATGCAGCAGTGCTGGCGGAGCTTCACAACGAACCGTATCGGGTTATCTAACGCATGTACGCAAGTATTATGAATGGCTGATCAGTGAAGGAGTGATTAAAGATAACCCCGCCAGCAGCATCAAGATACAGGGCATTAAACGCCGTTCTTATTATGATATTTTATGTCCTGCATCGCTGGAAGAACTGTATCAGAATTATACTACTAATATCACTCATGAACCCGGAAAGATGGTTCCACCACAGGAGTTGAACATTTTATCCAGACGCCGTAACAGGGTGATAGTGGGTCTGCTGGTGTATCAGGGGTTACGTGTGGAAGAAGTGGCAGCATTAAAAATACCTGATTTACAGCTACGGGAAGGTAAGGTTATGATACATGCCAAACGAAGAACAGCGGCCAGGAATATGACGTTAGAGAGCTTCCAGGTGTATGAGATAATGGACTACCTGCATGAAGTGAGGAAACAGCTTTTACCGGAAGGCGTAGTTACAGATCAGCTTTTTGTACAGCGTGATGGCGGTCAGAATTTTTACGGTGTTACTCATATGCTATTAAAGCAGCTACGGCAGATCAACAGCAGGATAAAGAACCTTGATCAGATAAGGTCCAGTGTTATTATCCGTTGGTTAAAAGAGCATGATCTTAGGAAAGCGCAATACCTGGCAGGCCATAAATACGTAAGCTCTACGGAGGCATATAAACAGCAGGTACTGGATGGCTTACAGGAAGCTGTAAACAGGTTCCATCCGTTGTAAGTAAATCTATTTTTAAACATAAAAGTTATCAGTAATGAGTAAAACAGACAAGGAGGTAATGTTACCGGACGAATCTATTATGAGCAAAATACTGTTGATCAGAGGTAAAAGAGTAATGATAGATAAGGATCTGGCGGAGCTGTATTGCGTTCCAACAAAGCGGCTGAATGAGCAGGTAAAACGTAACCTGAAACGCTTCCCGGAGGACTTTATGTTCCAGTTGACAGGGGAGGAAAAAGAGGAGGTAGTCGCAAAATGCGACCACCTTAAAAGCCTGAAGTTCTCACCTAACCTTCCGTATGCCTTTACGGAACATGGTGCGGTGATGTTGGCCAGCGTATTGAATAGTGATAGGGCTATTGCCGTAAATATCCAAATCGTCCGCATCTTTACCCGGATGCGGGAAATGATACTAACGCATAAGGATATATTATTAAAGCTGGAACAGATGGAAAAGCGTGTATCTGGCCATGATGAACAGATAGAGCTTGTTTTTGAGTATCTGAAACAGTTGTTAAGTTCTCCGCAGGAACCACGGGTAAGGATTGGATTTACACGGCATGATGAGGCGGCAGAATAGGCAACAGTGAGGGTTCTGGTGGAATGCAATAATCATACGCATGAGTATAAAGCCGTGGCAGGTAAAAAGGTCTCACTGCGGGCTTAGTCGGCAAAAAGGCGCGCCAGTCCTACGCTTGCCCCTTCCGCTGCGCTACAGGGGCCGCGCTCCGTCCTGTCACGCTTTTTGCGCTCCTTCGCCCTCCGTTCGGCCAGCTCCCGGTCTGGCTAAGGAGGTGTTTAAATCGAGGTTGCCTTTATGCCCGCCATCCCTTCGCTGTCCATTTTGTCCGCCCCCCGCCGTCCCCCCTGGCCTTCCATTTTTGATTTTGCCGTCCGCTGGCGCTCCCGGCGAGATAAAGGACGAAGGCGCGGCCTGCTGCGGCTCGCCTTCGCTGGGCCCTTCCGCTGCGCTCCAGGGCCTGCGCTCTGGCTACCGCCCCAGCGGCCAGGGGGGTGTCTCGTCCTAAAATAAGTTTACAGATTTTAAAAATAAGTCCTAAAATAGATTTGCGTTTTACTCTTAGTCCTGCTCCTCATTTACAGTTCCTTTTTTAAGATAATAGTTTTTCCATAACCT
>NZ_JBJGXX010000025.1:0-7817 GCF_049056765.1 Chitinophaga sp. 30R24 | reverse complement strand
TGAACTCAAATAGGCCTGAATAATAAGATGCTTGTCACTTTCCAGATAGTAACCGTTCTTAAGTTTGACGATTTTCTTCATTTTTTACATTTTTTGTGTAAACCTATTTCAGGACAAGACACCGTTTGGGCGCTTCGCCCAAACGGAGCCACAGCAGGCCGGGCCTTCGACCTTTGTCTCGCCGGGAGCGCAGCGGACGGCAAAATCAAAAATGCAAGGCCCGGGGGGACGGCAGGGGGCGGACAAAAATGGGGTAGCCGAAGGCTGGTGACCATAGAGGCAACCTTTTGTAAAAACAGCTCGCCAGACTGGCAGGCTGCCCGACCGACGGCCAGAGGGAGACCTTTTCACATGCCAGGGCTTTATGGTGAGTAGCAGGAACATGTTATTCCGAAGCAATGTCACTTGCCTTTAATACGCCTTATACCTGCTTTATACCTGCCTTTGACGTGGACTTGATGTGGACTTGATCACCTTCTGATCCGTAGTCAGATGCTCAATAAGGATGGGGTTCGACTGATCCCCCTCACTGCCAGCGTCAGGGATTCGAACCCCTGATCCATTGGACGCGGGTTCGATTCCCGCCATCTTTATTAGGTTAGTCTAATAATGTACCCCAGATGGGAGTTGAACCCACACCAGCTATGATCTACTGCTTAGAAGGCAGTTGCTCTATACACTTATCTTGATTAAGGATTTTTGTAAAGGGGAGGATGCGCCCCCCTGGGGCTCGAACCCAGGACCAACAGAGTCAGAGTCTGTCGTACTACCGTGCGGAGGAGATTCGAACTCCCAAGTCCCTTCAGGCACCCCAGAGGTTCCGAGCGGATTCGAACCAGCAACAATAATAAAACATTTTTTTTATTTCATCGGATGATACTGCTCTATCGCAGCTTTTAACACCTCTACCCCGCTTTGCTTATATCGCTCCGTACTCGACGGATATTTATGCCCCGCGAACTGTTGCACCACGCTAATATCATAACCCTGCTGTAGTAGATTAGCTATCACACTGCCACGTATAGCCTGCGCCGTTACTGCCCGTTCAGGATACACATGCTTATAGCTCCTGATTACATGCTTTACTATATCATCTGCACTCATGGGCTTTCCTCTGTGACCGATCAGCAACACATCACTATCAGCACCCTTTAACAGCTGCGGGCGCACCTGCTGTAACCAGGTATATAACAACAGGATCTGACCGGCCTTTAATGATAACATACGGCTGTTAGTAGTATGAGTAGATTTTATGTAGATGCTGCCAACTTCCATATTAATATCCGTTACGCTTATAGCCGCCATTTCCTGCGGTTTTAACCCCTGATAGACCAATAGCCCCCATTAAAACCCGGTTACGGTAATATAAAGCCTGATAACGCTCTTTGCGGCTTAGTAACTTTTCCAGTTCTTCCCCGGTAAACAGATCCTGCAACTGTACATCACGGCTGCGCTGATCACGTAACAGGATAGAACGCGCAGGATGATCATCCCGACTGCCGATATAACATAAATAATCATAGTACACTTTAATACTGCATAGGATGCGATTTAACGTAGCTGCATTATTATAACGCTCTCGTAAAACACTTAAATAACCGATCAGCTCTGCATAAGTAGCCACCTGCGCAGCTGGATAACTACTTAAAAAAATGGTTATTTCACGGTGATAACTTTCCGCCGTTGCAGGCGTATAGTACTTTTCAAGATATTCATATAAGGTCATAAGGCTTGTAATTGATGTGATCCGGGCCGGGCGTATATCTGCGTAGATTCAAGACATTTGTGTCCTAAAAAATCCCGTACATATTCCATACTCATGCCACGCTGTAAAAGATGGGTTGCTATGCTGTGCCGCAGATAATGAGGGCTGATCTCCTTACGCATACCTGCTTTGCGCACTAACGATTTAAGCAGGTTAGCATAACTATCACCCCGCATAGCCCTACCCATGCTATTAAGCATAAACGCAGTACCCATGTACCGGGCTTTGCCCCGCTCCTGTAATACATACTGCTCCAGACTCGCCGCAACCCGGTCCATTAAGGGGATCACCCGCCGCCGGTCACCCTTGCCTGATCTCACATATAATAACCGCTGCCTGAAGTGAAGATCTGATAACCGTAGCCGTACCGCCTCACTGCGCCTTAGTCCGCAACTATAAAACAGGTGGAGCATAGCATGCTCCCTGCAGGTGGCTGCCGCCGTAAATAAGGTTTGTATTTCAGCCACCGTTAAGGCTTCCCGGTAGCCACGTCCTGGGCTTTTAAACTTCAACATACTAACCGGGTTAATGGTAACACCTCCGGTTTCAAGCTGCCAGCTAAAAAACACCTTCAATGCATATACATAATGACTGATCATCATTTCGCTTAAAGCGCCTTCTCCGCGCTTTAACGGCCGTTCATGCAGCCACTCGTAAAACATATTAATATCCGCTGGCCGGATCTCTCCTATACTGCTATACTGCCCGTACTCCAAAAAATCACGGATACACGCAGGTAACATCCTTTGCGTACCGATGCTGTACCCTAGCACGGACAGGTAGCTTTTAAAACTACCTATGATCTGGTACATAATTAATGATATTATTTTGTGGTAAAATAAAAGGATGGGCTAACAGTATGGTTATTCCGGTATAGGTATGACGTCTTTCTAAAAGGGGCCTTGAGCACTTTTTTGTTACGCGTTACGCCAGGGCATATTTTGGCTATGGCAGGGGATTCTGGCGTTTCGCTGGTGTTTCACTGGTGTAACATAGAGGAGGCTGGTGTAACATTTTTAAGCAGATCGATTGCTCTTGCAGGTGCTGCTTCACCCTCGCCCGTAAGGCTTCGTAATTATCCCAATAGATTACCTGATAGGTAAATCCACGGTTAGCATGGCCTCCCTGTTGACGAACATATTCCAGGCGGCTAAGATCATTAAAACAACGGAACACCTGCATTTTACTACAGCGCAGCCCCTGACGAACTTCACGCAGGCTAAAGGCAGCCGTTTTATAGTTCTCGCTATATTCCTTGTGCAGCCAGCACTTCAGCTGTTCAAAAAACTGCCGTAGACTGCCATCCAGCTCATCTACTTTCAGCACTATACTATCGAACATAATATCAACCGCCATTTCAAGATCGGATATTTCTGTGATTAAACGACCTTTACTATCTTTTTTTCTTTGGTACTGATGTACCAACGTGATCATCTTTACAAAGTTTAAAAACAGGTCATTTAAACGCCTGATCTTATGTGCACCAGGTGGCAGATGTAACTTATTGGCATAAGGGTTAACTACCTGGTAAGGCTGTAAGCACCGCACCAGGTTTTGTATAACGTGTTTTGTGTCCTGCTCTTTCCTGCTGTCGATTTCACCGGATGCTTTATTATTCTGATAACTGATAATACGGCCCGTTTGCTCCGCACTTTCATCCACCGCCAGCAGGAACACACGGCTCATATTATCTTCATAGATTTCTCCACGCGTAGTACAAGCCAGTGAAGCAATAGGACCCTTTACCGTTTTCTGGCCGCTGGTGATCTGTCCATTATCCAGCTTAATGCTGGTAGCACTGTTCAGCTCTCCGTTGCTCTGTAACTCCCTAAACGCAAACTCTGCCTCCTCACTAAGCCCGTCTATATCCTCCAGGCACAACAACCGGTTTATAAAATAATGCTCCGGGTAGTTATACAATACTTTATCACTAACGCGGGTTAACTTCGTTACTTTCTCCTGCGGGATGCAATCAGATATTTGTTTTAACAGCCGGGTCTTGCCGCTGCCGCTACTACCCTGTATCAGCGCGTGTAAAGTTTCGGGCATCTTATAACTGATGGCGATTAGCAGTAAAAATAAACGGTTTGTTTCCTCTCCTACTATACCTGCCTGACCCAACAGATCATTTAATCTCTTTATCAGATCCGACGCCTTTAAAAAGCCCTCTGCTGTTGTGCGCTCCTGTAACGTAAGCGGATAAACGCCTGTAACAGCACCATTATCCCCGCCCGGTTTAATAAGATCCTCTTCCCGGTACTCGTCCAGCAGATCCGTTAACCGGTATAAATCCCCTTCCAGTAAGGATTTATCAAGTAATAGTTTCTCGCTTACCTCCCTGCTCACTTTCTCTACCTGCTTATCCTCGTACAAGTCCAGCTTGTTACGGCTTTTCTGGCTATTATCCTTCCGCTCTACTACCAGTGTAACCCTCATACTATCCAGCCCCTTACTGATACCTCCCTGTATATAATAAGAAGCATATGCCGTAATGTAACTGAGTTTATATGGATTGCCCGTATCCAGGACACCAAGCGGTGGCCCCTTTTCAGTAGCCACCGTACCGGGTTCCGGTATTATTTTTTCAGATGAAAATGAAGTTTCATGAGCGCCATCTAAAGACGTACATGGTGGCGTATAAAGAAAAAAACCTTTCCGTTCACTAAGCAGGTGAACAAAAATACCCGGTTCATGGGACAGTGCAATACTGTTTACATCCTCTCCCGCAGGAAGACACAGCGTACTAATAACAATATGCGGCAGCTCCTCCCGGAGCGCTGCCGCATATTTAGCTGCTGCTTTATTTCCTGCATCATCTCCATCAAAGGCAAAAATAATCTCCTTTAACCCCCGTAAAGACTTTACTGCCTGCTGATGCTCCTTTGTAAAACCATTAGTGCCATAACAGGATAATACGTTGTAATCCTTTGTTATAGCGGGTTGCTGTAATAACGTGGCAGCATCTATAATAGCTTCCGTTAGGATTAAACGTTCCGTTTCAGGCGCAGGATAGCCAGGATACAACCCCTGACGGTTTTTTAAGTAAAAATGCTTCTGGTCATCATCATTGACTGTACTGCGGAAGTAAAATCCGCTCACCTGGCCACTGCGATCACGCAGCGCGAACACCAGGCTATACTTGGCAAAAGGGCGATAGGCTGTTTCTCCCGTCTTGCTCTTACGGTCATGCTCACTCAGTAATCCAAGTGACAAACAGCTTTTTATCAGCTCCTCATCCTTTCGCACGCCATGATGGAACTGACCAGCATTATAACCGATCTCCAGCAACGTATGATCAAGACCACGGCTGGTAAGGTATTCACGCGCTGGTTTGCTGTTATGCACACCATTCTTAAAATAGGTAAACATATTGCCCAGTATAGATATACCAGGCCGTGAGAAAGTCAAAACAATAGGACTAATATCGCCGGTCAGCTCTTTACACTTTTCTATCGCTTCATGTTTACTGCAGCCTTCCTTGTACATAACAAAATCGATCACATCCAACGCCTTCCCGTGTGTTTTACAATTACTGCTAAAACAATAACACGTATGTGTTTTATAATACACCTGAAGACTCGGCGTTTTATCATCGTGGAACGGACAATGCAGGCGCAGGTGCTTATCTGGCTTTAACCCGTAATGCTGCAAGACAGTCGATAACGTAAGCTGCTGCTTGATTTCTGCTATCGTCATTGCGCCAGCTTCTTTAATGTCTGCTTCATTTCCTGTAAAGCAGACTTATATTCATGCGCGGCCTGCTCCGTACCTTCCAGTGGTTCTATGATCAGCAACCGGTCACGGGTGGTAATCTTTACCATTTCCCCAACTTTAAAACCCAACTCCTCCAACCACACTCCGCTGATATTGAGCCACGGAACTATTGTATGACTACCTGATTGATCCCGGTGTTTCGGTTGTAGCTTGATTTGTCTGTTATTACTGATCAACATAAAAAGCATTTTTAGTTAACTCAATAGGATGTATGTGGAAAAATATTTTATTGCTACATTTATGCAGCAAAATAAACGTTTATGTAGCAAATAAACAAACTTATTTTTCGCACACTAACCCCTATCAGTATCAAAAACTCACCAAAACTGCTACAGATCAGCTATTTTTGTTAACCTAAACAGACTATTATGTCTCAAAAAATTAATCTCGGTAACCGTATTCTTGAACTGCGTAAAGCTAAAGGATGGTCACAATCAGAACTCGCTGATAAAGTGGATATATCCTACGCCCAGATTGGACGATACGAGACTAAAGGCGCGCAACCGCCTGCCGAAGTAATAAAGAAGATTGCTGAGGCGCTCGATACCTCTGTAGATTATTTAATTTTCGGCAGCTCTACTGACAAAGCCACGGCTGCATTGCATGATGCAGAAGTCATCCGGTATTTTAAAGAGATTGAGACGCTACCAGCGGATGATAAAGCCGCGCTCTTGCGCGTCATTGCAGCGTTTATCAGAGATGTTAAAACCAAACAAACTTATACACACTAAATCTATAAACGACAAAACCCCGCCACTGGCGGGGTTTTGTCGTTTATGTACAATAAATACTTATTGAAAAAGTAGATATTTCTCAGAATAAATCCAATCATCTAATAAGGGTAACATTTGGACTTCATCTGGTATAATTCCATCAATAAATTCAAAATTACCAATAGTCTTCCAGCCATGTGGGATCTCATCAAATAGCTTTAAAAATTGTTGGCTCACACTTTTTAAACGTATTTTACAACCCAGTATTGTATTATCACTTTTAACAACTCCTGTAAAACAGTAGCCCACAGGAATATCAAATTCTGAGTAATCACAAAAAAATACAACATCATTCTCTTTTACATCTAATACATCTTTATAAAGATTAAACATCTTATTTGATAGCCGTCCTAATACCTTTACTTTTATATCCTCCATTTTATGGCTTTTTTAATTGGCTCGCTCTTTTATAAAATTCATCAACTTGCTTTGCATCAAGCCTAGGGGTTTCCCTTAATACATTACTTAGTTCATCCAATTTCACCTTAGACGGTAATTTAATTCCCATGTCACCCAAGATTCCCCTTGCCTCACCTGAAGTTATTGTCAAAGTTGCTCTTGATGTAAACTCTGCTGGCTTTATACCTACTGCGATTTCTTTCTCCATATCACTTAAAACATTACTTGTAAACTCCACTCCTTGTAAATTCTTAGGAAGCACTACCTGCAATACTCCTTTCCCATAATTCTCAGCGTTAGTTGCAAAAACTGTCGCAACAACCGGATCTGAGCTTGTTGGCGTTATTCCTAATCTCTGCAAAGATGAAAGCCCTTCAAAACCTTCGCTCGTCCCTCGAAACAAATATTTCACTTCTGCAGCAGCTTCCCACCCCATACGAATTGTGCTACTAAGAATCTTTCCCGCTCCCCATCCCATAGCCGCACTAAGAAAGGTATTACGTGATTCCATTTCTTGTTCCTTCCTGCCTTCAGGAGTTTTAGCACGGTTATGATTAAATGCTCCTGCCATTTGTGAAAACAACAAAAACTCACTAACCTTTCCTTTTGTTGCAAAAGCATCTATTACTATAACAGTACCTATAAGTCCTCCTACTCCCATAGCACGTACCTGCTCTCTGTACTTATCCTCGCTAAGTTGATTACTAAGATATGCCTCTTCTTTACGTCTAAGTGTATTATCAATACCTTCCTCTTCTCCATCCCTGTCTATAAAAGCAATAGGCTTATTTCCTGCATAAGAGTATGGTGCATAGTGAGGGTACTGTTTGGTAAGTGGATCAACTGACAGGAACCTGGCTACTCGTGGATCATAGATTCGCATCCCATAATCCTGCTGATTCCCTTCTCCTTTGATTTCGTTGTCATTCTCCTTCCCATTAAACCCATACCTATACCTACCTGGCACACTATTATAAACACTGCTATCAATTGGCGTCACATACCCATTCAACGTAAAATTATCTATCCGGAAGGTCCCCTGGTTACCTGTTCTGTTACTCAAGGTAACCTCTACGGTTACTTTGCCCATCAGGTTGGTGACTGGA
>NZ_JBJGXX010000024.1:0-8950 GCF_049056765.1 Chitinophaga sp. 30R24 | reverse complement strand
CAATGATAAAGTATTGCCATTTTACCAGGATCAGGGCATTGATCTTTTAAGGGTATTAACTGACAGAGGAACGGAATATTGTGGAGCAAGAGAGCATCATGAGTATCAGCTATATCTGACAATTGAGGATATAGACCATACCAGAACAAAGGCGAGAAGTCCTCAAACCAATGGTATTTGTGAACGCTTTCATAGAACAATACAGGAGGAGTTTTACACCATTGCATTTAGGAAAAAAATATACACAAGTTTGGAGTCTATGCAATCAGATTTAGATGATTGGATGAACTATTATAATGGACAAAGAACCCACAGTGGAAAGTATTGTTTTGGGAAGACTCCCCTGGAGACATTTACAGACAGTATTGGAATTGGCTAAGGGAAAGCGTATTACAGACTGGTATTTAGATGCCGAAGTAACTTCTTGATGCTTTATCCACAAAAAGATTTGCAGAGCCCCAATGGGGATTGCTCTGCAAATCTTTTTGTGAATAAAATATTCATAGATTTACAGCTGATTAGTTGGGCCCAAAATTAGCTGTCTGTCAGATTAAGTATTGACTATCACAATAAATGACAAAAGCCGCAGGCAAACACCTGCGGCTTTTGTCATTTATATAATTTGCATTTTACTGAATAATTTCTGTAAAAAAACCTTTGCCTAAAATAACAGATAATCCTTCTTCAAATGTAAATTCCTTACCTACTGTTAGATATTTTTCGGGAATAAAGCCGTCTAAAAAATCTATCTCTACTATTTCTTTTTCTCCTGGAAAAAGAAATTCCCTATTCAATAAAATTATCCTACCAGATATAGCTGAAGTATCATTTAATCCATTAAAAACTGGCCGATATCCTGTAACTATCGCATTATTGCGCCCACCTTCTTTTTTAAAAAACTCTAATTCTGCTAAAACCCTTATCATTTCTTATCATTTAAAATGGCCCCCAACCACCGCGAACATTTGGAGAATAGTTCAAAGGCTTGATTGTCTTTATTGTATTAAGCAAATTGGATGGTACAGCAACCCCATTATAACCATCCAGCACTCTCTTTTCAGCAAACCTCATTGTTTGAGCAGGAACTTTTACTTGAATAATAGTATTGGCAATACCATCAAAAGTAAAATTATTTCTCCCAAAATTTGCTGCATCTGCTGCTGTTGTCGCAAATAATTTACTCGATTCATAGCCGCCCGGTAAGGTCCTAAGACCATTAGCTGCAATATCAGCTAATTCAGCTCCAGAAACAGCCCTAAATAAAGTAGTTGCTTTCGAAGCTTGATACACACGCCCCAATAAACTAGCTACAGGTGGCAAAGGAACTAATAGCGATTCAACCGGGACATAATCAGCTCTACCTGATGCGCGCATAAACTGAATGTTCCCATTCTCATCAACCCTATGACTAGACCAATAAGCTGCTTGTTGATCAATATACTCATTAGCTACAGCACTACCTCCATGAACCCTTCCATTTGATCTAAAATTAACCGTATGGCCAACCGCAGTGTTTATCACAGCACCAGCTGGTTCACTATATGTTTTTTCTATCGTTGTATAATTTACATGGATTTTACGAGATGTCTTATTTACAACCTCACCTCCGGTTTGTTCCGCAACTTCCCTTGCTGCCCTTCTCTGTGCAGAGGTCGAACCAAATAAGCCAAAAAAATAATCTCCCAATGGGTCCATATGACTTATCGGGTTATTTCCCATGCTCACATATGGACTTTCACTTATAGAAGCCTCACACTTAGGATCAATTTGCCACCATCTTCCTATCTGCGGATCAAGGTTTCTATAAAACGCATCATACTGATTGAGGTCTAAATCCGTCGTATGCTCTATACCGTTGAACTCTTTTCTGTTCTTTGAGTATTGTGTCCCTTTCAACGCATTGGAACTTATCCCCACCATCGTTAACCCAAACGGATAATAATGTGTCTCCTCCAACAACGGGCCCGAGGCACTTTTCCTGATCACTTCCCCGTTGGCGACACATTTTTTTCAAAGACCTGCCCCTAAAATAAATAATCAGCTTTTGTACTATCGTGCTTCCGTCCAGGGATAGATGATGTGGGGAACGGCAGAACACAGGCTGAGCGATAAATCTATGTTCAACATGAGAATATAAACTCAACAGCAGTAACACATCATCTATCCCCGGACGGTGACCGCGTTTTATGACCGGTTAGATTTTTTTCTTTCATATGAAAAAATAAAATCCGTTATTTTTAGTGTTAGAAGTTCTTTGAGTGCCGTGCTGGAGGAGACGCTATTATTATCCGTTTGGGTTGACGATGGCGGGGATCTCGTCCAATGCGTTGAAGGGGGTGAATTATCCGGAGAACCGGAAGAAGTTCCAGGGGCAGGATTTTGATACTGAGTTAAGTCTTGATTGGTATGGCTTTAAATATCGAAATCATGATCCGCAAATTGGAAGGTTTATACAAATTGACCCGTTGGCGGATAAGTACGTATATAATTCTACGTATGCTTTTTCTGAGAATAAGGTTACTTCTCATGTTGAGTTAGAAGGGCTTGAAAGTATTTCTTTCCAATATAGTGGTGGCAATACTATGGCCGTTTCAAATTTATTCCGGCCAGAATCTAAGCAGATACCCAAGGAAGTTATTTTAAATACGCAGAGGGTTGAGAATGCTGTAAATGCAAAAATGGCTCCTGCCTTGCCCGCAACGGTGATGGCGCTAGAATTTAGCATTCCTTATTCATTAACGTTGCTTACTGGCGCTCCGGTCCTGCCATCTCCGCAAGCAATGTCTACCTCATTGACAGCTAGTAGTTTAGAATCTGGCTTACAGACAGAAAGTGGCGGTAGTAATACTTTATTCCATTATACCTCAGAAAGTGGTTATAAGGGAATTTTAGAGTCAGGAGAGTTAAATGCGTCAATAGGGTTTAAAAATGCCCGTCATGGTAATGGGCAGTATTTTACTGATATTGCGCCTGGTTCTGTTGGCGCAATGTCTAAATCTGAATTAACAGCTACTCAGGTTCAAGAAGGACAAATGTCATTAGGTCAATTATCATCAAAGCTATACGGAATGCCTTTTAAAACAGGTAGTCTTACACATTATATTGAAATAGATGTAAAGGGATTACAAATATCTAATCCCAAGAATAATATTTTCCTAAATAGTTCTAATACTTCATTGAATTTAGGAGGGCGAATCAAAAATCATGGTTTAACTATGGGCAATTAAGATGATGATGGATAAAGTATATATAAAGAAAGAGGGAGAATCTGCAGAAGGGGAATGGGGAACGTTTTATTTTGAATTTGCAGATAATTATGTTACTAAACAAATAGAAGTTTATCCTGCAAAGGTTATTTATCTGGATGAGAACAACCCGGAAGAAGGGGAACATATGTTAGGGGATCAGCCACTTGATCAGCTTGATTTTGATTCTTCTGATAGAATTACGGCTGAAGAATTTTATCAATTATGGAATAATAGGAAATAGAATGGCAGTTTTTTTTATTAAAGGAGATCTGTTTAATTATCCTGGCCTTACCGCCTATGCCCACGGGTGTAATTGTGC
This sequence comes from Chitinophaga sp. 30R24, assembly GCF_049056765.1. Taxonomy (NCBI): domain Bacteria; kingdom Pseudomonadati; phylum Bacteroidota; class Chitinophagia; order Chitinophagales; family Chitinophagaceae; genus Chitinophaga; species Chitinophaga sp. 30R24. The sequence goes on along the minus strand of NZ_JBJGXX010000024.1, from coordinate 5,383 downwards.
TGGGGCAATGGGAAAGGGCATAGCGCTGGATTTTAAGATCAGGTACCCAAAGATGTATGAAGAGTATAAGGTTCGTTGCAAAAATGGAACATTCAAATTAGGGAGTATTTTTGTTTATAGTTCCCCTCCATTTACTGTATTCAATTTAGGGACTCAAAAAAACTGGAGAACAAAAGCAGAGTTGTCCGCAATAATGGAAAGCTTGTCTTTGATGCTAAATTTTGCAGATGATAATGGTATATCGCAGATTGGCCTGCCAAGAATTGGGGCAGGCTTAGGAGGGTTGGTTTGGGATGAAGTAAAGGAGGTAATTGTTCATACAGCTAAAGATTCTATAGTTAATCTTATAGTCTTTGAAGAATTTTTAAAATCTTGATCATATTGCCACTTCTGTGCAATTCTACTGCCATCAATTTGAAGGATTTGTCATAACTCCTTCTTTCTTTTTTACTCATTGCTTTCAAAGTTAAGAAAAGAGCTTAACTATATGTCCACTCAAAGGTAGCAGTTCCAGAACGTATATGAGTTCCTCGATTCTTTCATTGCTAATAGAAAGATCAAAAACGTATTACAATAAGAAAACCACAGATTTTAATCTGTGGCTCGATTATTTAAAATTCAATAAGGCAAGCCCGCCGTAACTGTTGCAAAAGATTTGGGTATAGACGTAGGCATGCTTCGTCGATGGACCAGAGAGTTCAGTGTGCATGATAGCCGTAGTTTTCCTGGCCAAGGAAAACAGGATCAGACACCAGAGCAGAAGGAAATCCAAACCTTGAAGAAAGCACTCCATGAAGCAGAAATGGAAAATCGAATATTAAAAAAGGCAGTGAGCATTTTCTCCAGGGAAGACAACAAATATTCAGGTTCATAAAGGACCATCAGGCAGAATTTGATGTCGAGAAGATGTGTAAGCTGTTCAAAGTAAGTCGTAGTGGTTATTATGCCTGGTGTACAAGAAAACCATCAAAACTTTCCATGGACAGGCAAGTGCTTTGCAAAGGAGTTGAAGATATCTATCACAAAAGCAAAGGTCGATATGGGAGCCCTAAAATAGTTGCCGAACTTAGGTCTATGGGATTGCATGCATCCAGACCCAGAGTGGCCAGGATCATGAAGGACAAAGGGCTTCGCAGTATTATTACAGGCAAGTTCAAAGTATGCACGACAGATTCCAACCATAAACTGGAAGTGTCTGCCAATATCCTAAATAGAGAATTTACTGCCACAGCACCCTCAGAGAAATGGGTTTCTGATTTGACTTACATCCGGACAAAAAACGGATGGCTTTACTTAACAGCAATCATAGACCTGTTTGACAGAAAAATTATTGGATGGTCAATGAGTACTGGTATGACAACCAGAGAGACTATTGTTACTGCCTGGAATATGGCGATTAGAAATAGATCGGTGGCTCCAAATATGGTTTTTCACTCAGATAGAGGTGTACAATATGCCAGTGAGGAGTTCAAAGATCTGCTTAAAGGCAACTCCGTACAACAAAGTATGAGTAGAAAGGGTAGCTGTTGGGATAACGCAGTAATGGAAAATTTCTTCAAGATCCTTAAATCGGAAACCGGCCACCATACTGTATATGATTCAATAAATGTTGCAAAAAAAGAGATATTTGAGTTCATCGAAATATGGTACAACAGGCAGCGAATACATTCAATATTAGGGTATTTACCACCCGAAGAATTTAGTAAATCTATTCTAAATAAAGCAGCTTAATAAGTTGTCCATTTTTCTGTTGCAAATCCAATCAGCAAACCTTGGTCTCAAATGAAGCCATGGCGCCAGCGTCAATGTAACATGCAGACTGGATGAAACCAGCATCTACTCAATGGTATAAAGAAAGATATAATTTTTATCAGGAAAATCGGGCGGTTTGGAACCCAGATTATGAAAGACAAAAAGCAGCGGGAAAAGTAAAAAGCGAACAAGACTACATAAATAGGAAGATTAACGATTTTATAAATTAGCTATGAGAATTATTATTTCTGTATTCTATTTTTTGATCTTTACCTCTTGTATAAGGGGATACCAAAAAAAAGTAGACTTATCCCCGATTCTATCAAAGGACAGTGTATTTTATTTAAATATAAGAAAGGATAGCGCATATTTGATAAACTATGATCTTCAGCGTGCAACAACAAAAAATAACAGGTTTACCTATACGTCACATCGTGATACTTTTACTATTGTGTACGACTCACAATTTAGCAAATGGACTGGTATTTTCGGTGGAGATTCCATAAAACTTATATTAGAAAAAGAGCATATTTATGAAATAAATGGGACAAACTATAAAATTTACAAATTGATAAGAGATCCGGGCATTGCAGATGGTGAAATGTCATACTTTGTTAATTTAAAGATAGGAGTTTTAGCAATTAAGTCTAATACTTGGAGATCGTATCAAATACTAAAGAAAATTCAAGAACCAGATATGGAAATAGTATTATCATCATTGTTGTTTAATATAGTAAATGACGAGATATTTTGGAACAATCAAAATGTAACGTCTGATATAAAATTTGTTGCGCCTACCAAATAGGAACTGCAAATTGTTGAGGAGACGCATTATTATCCGTTTGGGTTAACGATGGCGGGGATTAGTTCGAATGCATTGAAGGGGGCGAATTATCCGGAGAATAGGATGAAGTATAATGGGAAGGAGTTACAATCGAAAGAGTTCGGGGATGGTTCAGGATTGGAGTGGTATGATTACGGTGCTAGGATGTATGATGCACAGATAGGAAGATGGCACGTGTTAGATCCTTTGGCAGATAAGATGCGCAGATGGTCTCCCTATAATTATGCCTTTGATAATCCAATAAGATTTATTGATCCTGATGGAATGGCACCCTTTACAGATTATTTTAATCTAAAAGGTAAACTTGTTAAACATATTGATGATGGTAGTACTGATAAAAAACTTGTATTAACCAACAGTAAGAGTACAGGTGACATAGATCAATCTATTGCAAAAGGTGAAGTAGTTAACATGCCTTCAAATGATGTTATCTCTGCTATGGATCAAGCTTATGGGTTAACGGAAAGTAATGGAAAGGAACACGGTTTTGTAGTTGCAACTGATGGTTCTGTTTCGTCAATGAAAGAGGGTAAAGAAGCCAGTGTGAAACTATCTACCAATTATGGTGAATTAGAAGATAAAGGGAAGCAGACGTCTTATGATGTACATACCCATCCCAATGGCAAAGATGCTAAAGGAGAGATAACAGATGTAGGAGCTCCCAGTCCTTCTAATGCTGATAAAAGTAGCTACGGTAAAGACGGTAATAATAATAGTCCAAGTGCGGTTCTTGGCTACAGCGTTGAGAAGACTACTTATACGGATCAATTGGGAGGGAACTCACGTACTACCACAACAGTTACTAAACAAGTAGGGTTCTATAATTCAAATGGACAAGTTGGTACGCCGGTAGATTATAATCAATTGAAAAAAGCGGTTAAAAAAGCAAATGAGTAATATATGCGATGTGTAAATATTTTGTTACTGATACTATTGTTTACAAAGTGTTCAATAGCACAACGTTCCCGGATAGATAGTTCGAACCAGCATGAATTATTTACGAGGTTTGTCAATAATAATGAAATGACGATAAGTCGTGACTCAGAGCGGGTGTCCGATAAAAAATTTGTGATTCAAGTTCCTCAAGGGCTACAAAATAGTAAGATGACGACCAATAACTATTTTTTACATCTTTTAAATTTTAAAGGGGGGCAAAAAATTGTACTATTATATCAGCCTTTTGATACTATTGGAATTGATAAACAAAACTTGAATCTGTCGTATGCTGATTTTGAAATATTGTGTAGTAAGGTAGGGTTATTGGAGAAACTTAACGGGATAGAATTTATGAAAAACAGGCTGTTTGGGTTGAAAGTAATAGGGAAGGAAAAGTTCTTTGTTATTTATTTGAATGTAAAAAATCAAGAGGTGGATGTTTATAATTATGCTATTAACAGTCTAACCTTGACATCTAAGGTTAATTAATAATGATTGTTTTTTAGATACTGTAAACGTGGCGCAGGTTATGCCTGCGCCACGTTCTGTTTAGTAAAAATTAATTGGATGCAGAAATTCGCCTGCTCAAACTAGGCCAATATTTCACATACTCAATATCTATGGAATCTCCTACTTGTAATTTAGGATCTTTTGAATCATTTTTATATGCTTCCCCATTAACATAAAAAAGGTATGAATAAGAGCCTTCACGACTTACAGGGCTATTACCCATATAATTTTTCTCATCAATAATTACAGCCCTCGCCCGCTGTGCATCATGCTTTAATAAATATCCAGTTAGCTGCCTTTTACCAACCTTATAGAAGATATAACCAAACATTACTAAAAAAACAATAATTGTGACTATATTTTTTAATTTATTCATGGCGTTTTTACCTCCGTTTTCTCTTTTACTTTATCCTTGGTCGCATTAGTGGTAATTTTAACGGTACTTTCAAGTGTACTCTTAGTACCTTCTACTACTGCCTCCGCTCCTTTCTTAATGGCTTGATTAGTACTTCTTGTAACCCTTCCTCCAGCAGCCCTAACTACACTTTTAGCAGTTTTAGCAATCTCACCTTTATTAACACCAACTTTAGACAAAATCTTGCCTCCTTTATTGGCCAAACCCGCAGCTGCCGCATCAACAGCTAAATCCACTACTGTATTCTTAACAAGATTAACTGCATTTTTTTCCACCTTAACCTGCAATCCATCTTCAGATGTCTTTACTTCTACTGCATTGTTAATTGCCGCTGTACCCACCTTTAGAGCCGTTTTTGCCGCAATCCTTGATACCACACTTCCACCACTTGTAACGGCACCTGTTACTGCAGCCGTGCCAATTGATACCAAATTAATATTATTGGTCCACGGGTTATCATTTCCTTGAATGTAGTTTGAAGCAACTTGCTCTCCATAATCAACAGCTGCTCCCACTATGGCTCCTATAATATTACCCCATATCTTCCCGTCCGGATCATTATTCTTAATTGGGTTATTAATCGCATAATGATATGGAGTCCAGCTTTCTTGTTCTCCTTCATCGGGTAACGGGTCTATCTGTAAAAATCTCCCTATCTGCTGATCATAAGTCCGAGCATTAAAATCATACAACTCCAACCCCGATCCATCACTGAACTCTCTGGACTGTAGTTCATTCCCGTTATACTTCATCCTATTCTCCGGATAGTTACTCCCTTTCAAGGCATTCGAACTTATCCCTGCCATCGTCAACCCAAATGGATAATAATAGCGTCTCCTCCAGCAACGGTCTCAAAGAACTTCTACCACTAAAAATAACGGATTTTATTTTTTCATATGAAAGAAAAAAATCTGATCGGTCATAAA
>NZ_JBJGXX010000023.1:0-10702 GCF_049056765.1 Chitinophaga sp. 30R24 | reverse complement strand
AGGTTATGGAAAAACTATTATCTTAAAAAAGGAACTGTAAATGAGGAGCAGGACTAAGAGTAAAACGCAAATCTATTTTAGGACTTATTTTTAAAATATGTAAACTTATTTTAGGACGAGACACCTGGCTCGCACTCTCGCCCCAGCAGGCCGCGCCTTCAGCCTTTGTCTCGCCGGGAGCGCCAGCGGACGGCAAAATCAAAAATGCAAGGCCAGGGGGGACGGCAGGGGGCGGACAAAATGGACAGCGAAGGGATGGCGGGCATTAAAACGACCAATATTTAAAACAGCCCAGAGCCAGACCGGGAGCTGGCCGAACGGAGGGCGATGGGAGCGCAAAAAGCGTGACAGGACGAAGCGTAGCCCCTGTAGCGCAGCGGAAGGGGCAAGCGTAGTACTGGCGCGTCTTTTTGCCGACCTAGCCCGTAGTGAGACCTTTGAACATGCCAGGGCTTTATACTAACTTGTAGGGATATATTATTTCTGAAGCAACTCCATTAACGCTGTGTAGGTTCGATATTTGTCCACTTTCCCATAGCGAAGGGGACTCGAACCTTTTTTATTTCATCGGATGATACTGTTCTATCGCTGCTTTCAACGTCTCCACCTGGCTTTGTTTGTACCGCTCCGTACTCGATGGGTACTTATGACCTGCAAACTGCTGCACCACACTTATATCATGGCCCTGTTGCAGAAGATTAGCTATTACACTTTGCCGGATCGTTTGCGCACTTACATCACGACCAGGATACACATTTTTATAGCTCCTGATAACATGTTTTACAATATCATCAACCTGCATAGGACGTGACCGTTGCCCGATCAGCAACACGTCACTGGCAGCACCCTTTAATAACTTCGGACGAACCTGCTGCAACCAGTTATGTAATAACAGGATCTGACCGGGCTTTAACGATAACGTACGACTGTTAGTAGTATGGGTAGATTTTATGTAGATGCTGCCCGCTTCCAGATTAATAGCTGTAACAGATAATAAGGCCATTTCCTGCGGTTTTAATCCCTGATAGACCAATAGCCCCATTAACACCCGGTTACGGTAATATAACGCCTGATAACGCTCTTTACGTTCCAGTAATCTTTCCAGTTCTTCCCCTGTAAACAGATCCTGCAACTGCACGTCACGGCTGCGCTGATCCCTTAACAGGATAGAACGCGCCGGATGATCCTTGCGACTGCCGATACAACATAAATAATCATAGTACACCTTAATACTGCATAAAATGCGATTTAAGGTAGCAACATTATTATAACGCTCACGTAAAACACCCAGGTAACTGATCAGATCTGCATAAGTAGCCATCGGCGCAGCTCTGTAACTGCTTAAAAAAATAGCTATTTCTCTGTTATAACTTTCCACCGTAGCGGGCCTGTAGTGCTTTGCAAGATACTGATGTAGTGTCATAACTGCCGTATTTGATGCGCGCCTGGTCTGGCATAGATCTGCGTGGATTCAAGGCATTTATGACCTAAAAAATCACGCACATATTCCATACTCATGCCGCCTTGTAATAAATGGGTGGCTATACTATGCCGCAGGTAATGAGGACTGATCTCCATACGCATATCTGCTTTGCGCAACAGCGATTTTAATAGCTTCGCATAACTATCCCCGCACATAGCTCTACCTGCATTATTCAGCATAAAAGAAGGGCCGCTATGCCAGTATCTACCCCGCTCCTGCAATACATACTGTTCCAAGCTAAAGGCTACCCTTACAGGTAACGGGATCACCCGCCGACGAGCCCCTTTACCTGACCGTACATACAACAGCTGTCCCCGGAAGTGAACATCGGATAACCGCAGCCGTACTGCTTCACTGCGACGTAGACCGCAGCTGTAAAACAGGTGCAGCATGGCATGCTCCCGTAACGTAGCCGCTGCATCGAACAAGGTTTGCACTTCCGCTAAGGTTAAGGGGACCCGGTAACCGATAACAGGACGTGTAAACTTTAACCCGCTGAGTGGATTAATAAGGATGCAGCCTGATTCCAGCTGCCAGTTAAAAAATACCTTCAACGCATACACGTAATGGCCGATCATCATTTCGCTCAATGTCCCCGCTCCGCGCTTTAACGGCCGCTCGTGCAGCCATTCATAAAACATACTAATATCCGCAGGACCGATTGCCTGCACGCTGCTATACTGCCCGTATGCCAAAAAATCACGGATACACGCAGGAAGCGACCTTTGCGTACCTCCGCTGTAACCTAGTACGGACAGGTAGCTTTTAAAACTACCTACGATCTGGTACATAAATAATGATATTATTTTGTGATAAAATAAAAGGAAGGGCTAACAATATGGTTATTCCGGTATAGCTATGACGTTTTACTAAAAGGGGCCTTGAGCGCTTTTTTGTTACCCGTTACGCCAGGGTACATTTGGGCTATGGTAGAAGATTCTGGCGTTTCGATGGTGTTTCACTGGTGTAACATAAGGGCAGCTGGCGTAACATTTCTAAGCAGATCGATTTGCGTTTGCAGGTGCTGCTTCACCCTTGCCCGTAAGGCTTCGTAATTATCCCAATAGATAACCTGATAAGTAAATCCACGGTTAGCATGGCCGCCCTGCTGACGAACATACTCCAGCCGTCTAAGATCATTAAAACAACGGAACACTTGCATTTTACTGCAACGTAGCCCTTGCCTGACTTCTCGCAGACTAAAAACGGCCGTTTTATAGTTCTCCCTGTATTCCTTTCTTAGCCATGCTTTCAGCTGTTCTAAAAACTGTCGAAGACTACCATCCAGTTCATCCACTTTCAACACAATACTATCGAACATAATAGCCACTGCTGTTTCAAGATCGGATATTTCTGTGATTAAACGACCTTTACTATCCTTTTTTCGCTGGTACTGATGTACCAACGTTATCATTTTTACAAAGTTTAAAAACAGGTCGTTTAAGCGCCTGATTTTATGCGCATCTGGCGGAAGCTGTAATTTACTGGCATAGGGATTAATGACAGGGCATGCCTGTAAACACCGCACTAGATTTTGTATAAACTGTTTTGTATCCTGCTCCTTCTTACTGTCAATCTCTCCGGACGCTTTACTGTTCTGATAACCAATAATACGGCTGGTTTGATCCCCGCTTTCATCCACTGCCAGCAAAAACACTCGGCTCATATTATCCTCATAGATTTCTCCCCGCGTAGTACAAGCCAGAGAAGCAATAGGACCCTTTACCGTTTTCTGGCCACTGGTGATCTGTCCATTATCCAGCTTGATGCTGGTGGCACTGTTCAGCTCTCCGTTGCTCTGCAACTCCCTAAACGCAAACTCCGCTTCTTCACTCAAGCCGTCTATATCCTCCAGGCATAACAACCGGTTGATAAAATAGTGTTCAGGATAGTTATACAATACCTTATCACTCACGCGCGTTAACTTCGTTACTTTCTCCTGCGGGATACAGTCCGATATTTGTTTTAGTAACCGGGTCTTTCCACTACCACTACTGCCCTGTATAAGCGCATGCAGGGTTTCGGGCATCTTATAACTAATAGCAATCAGCAGTAAAAATAAACGGTTCATTTCCTCTCCTACTATACCTGCATCACCCAGCAACTCATTTAATCTCTTTATCAGATCAGATCCTTTTAAAAAAGTTTCTGCTGCTGTTCGCTCCTGTAACGTAAGCAGATACACGCCTGTAGCAGCACCACTACCCTCTACAGGTTTAATAAGTTCCTTTTCCCGGTACTCGTCCAGCAGATCCGTTAACCGGTATAAATCCCATTCCAGTAAGGATTTATCCAACAACAGTTTTTCGCTTACCTCCCTACTAACTTTCTCCACCTGCTTATCTTCGTACAAATCCAGTTTGTTACGGCTTTTCTGGCTGTTATCTTTCCGTTCTACTACCAACGTCACTTTCATGCTATCCAACTGCTTACTGATACCACCCTGCACATAATAAAATACACGCTCCGTACTATAACATAGCTTATAAGGATTCGTAGCATCCAACCCACCAGGTAATGGCCGCTTTTCAGTAGCCACCATAGCGGGTTCCGGTGTTACTTTTTCAGACGAAAGAAAAAAATCTTTCCGTTCACTAAGCAGGTGAACAAAAATATCCGGTTCATGTGATAAAGCCATACTGTTGATATCCTCCCCAGCAGGAAGGTTTAGCGTACTAATAACAATATGCGGCAGCTCCTCCCGCAGCTGCGCCGCGTATTTAGATACCGCTTTGTTTCCTGCATCATCACCATCAAAAGCAAAAATGATTTCCTGTAAGCCGGATAAGGATTTAATAGCATGCTGATGCTCCTGTGTAAACCCATTAGTACCATAACAGGATAATACACTGTAATCCTTTGTGATAGCTGATTGCTGTAGTAAAGTAGCGGCATCTATAATTGCCTCTGTAAGGATTAAACGCTGCGTTTCCGGTGTAGGGTAGCCAGGATACAGGCCACGCCTGTCTTTTAAGTAAAAGTGTTTCTGCTCATCATCATTAATAGTACTGCGGAAGTATAGACCACTAACCTGGTTACTGTGGTCACGCAACGCAAACACGATACAATACTTGGCAAAAGGCTTATACGCTTGCCCACCTTCACGCGTATTGGTTCCCCACGGCGACAACAATCCTACCTCTACACAAGGCCGGATAAGGCTTTCATCTTTACGGTTACCATGATGGAACTGCGCCGTATTATAACCAATCTCTAAACGGGTAGCATCCAGTCCGCGGCTTTGTATATACTCCCGCGCAGGTTTGCTGTTATGTACCACATTCCTAAAATAGGTAAACATATTGCCCAGTATAGACATCCCGGGCAGTGAGGGGACGTAAGTTTGATATACGGGGGCGCCGATTAATTGTTTACACTTCTCTATAGCTTCATGTTTGCTGCAGCTTTCCTTATGCATAACAAAATCAATTACATCCAATGCTTTGCCATGTGTTTTACAGTTAGAACTAAAACAATAACAGGTATGCGTTTTATAGTACACCTGCAGGCTCGGCGTTTTTATCATCATGGAACGGACAATGTAACCGCAGGTACTTATCTGGCTTTAACCCGTAGTACTGCAAGACGGCCGATAAGGTAAGCTGCGCCTTAATTTCCGCTATCTCCATTAGCTGCCAGCTTTTTAATAGTCATTACACCATTCTCCACGGTTACCTCGATTGGATCTCCTACATTAAAACCACGCTTCTCCATCCATAAGCCTCCGATCCTAAACCAGGCGACATCACGATAACCGGAACGGCCATCACGATAAAGCTTATTTACTTCCTGAGGGCGGACATGAACTTTACAGCGGCGGATTGTTTTTGTCTGCATGTGAAAAAATATTTTCTGATTCTTAAAATGTAACTATAAGATACAAATGTATCTCATATTTTATCCAACTCTTATCAGATTTATTTTTCCCTTTTAGTTACTTAAATTTGTAAAAACACGTACCAATAACAGCATTTTATATCCTTTCAGACATGAACATAGGTAAGATTATAGCAGATTTGAGAGATAAAAAGAGCTGGTCGCAAACTGACCTTGCTGATAAAAGTGATGTATCCCGTGTAATGATTGGCAAGTACGAACGCGGTGAGGCTCTGCCTTCTATTGATGCAGCTAAAAAAATTGCTGATGCCTTAGAAGTAAGCCTGGACTACCTAGTAGGAGAAGGCATTAATGCCCACTTTGATAAAAAAACACTCAAACGACTGGAGGAGCTTGAACTATTGGAAGATGACAAGAAAAAAACCCTTTACGACCTTATTGATACATACATCCGTGATGCTAAAGCCCGTAGAGCTTATGCGCATTAAAATACTAAAGCCCACATAATAGTAAAAGCCCAGTCAAACGACCGGGCTTTTACTATTATGATATACATTAATTATGTTTGGACCTATTCTGGTCAAACTACTTAAAATATTCAGGAAGGCACTCCTTTATAAGAGCTGCTTTTCCACTAGGAGTTATATAAAATCTATAATCAATCCCTTTATAGTCTAATTTTTCCCAATCGTCCATATGCATAAGAATAAATTCTTTTGTTACTTCAAAATCTTTAATCTCTTGTTCTTCACCAAGAAAATTGTAACCGTTGTAAATTGATACCAAACGATGAAGTATTAAAAACCTTAGAGACTCATATACTAAACCTAAAATACAATCTTTTGTTTCGGTTAAATACTTTGATTTAACTACTGATACAATTTCCCACACTGTTTGATAGTCATCTTCAACTGTATTCAGAATTAGACAATTTACCTTTTCCATTGCTGATAATTTTATTTTGGTAATGTTGGATTACCCTGTAGTGGAAGATATGTTTTCTTACCTTTAATGCTAAACTCTATATAAGGCCCAGCTTTCATGGGATCTGGACGGTTCCCTCCACTATAACCAGGCATCACTCTGATTTGTTCTCCAAAATTCTGATTAGTAAACTTAGTTCCGCCACCACCTTTTGTAGCGCCAGCGTTAATCCAGCCGTTATTACTCAACCAATTTGCTACTTGAGTAGGACTACCTCCTTCAAAAGTGTTTAAATTATTTAAATCAAGCTGTGGCTCTACTGGTTGACCGCCTTTCATCCCGTTATATAAAGCCAGGGAGCGTTTAACCATTGCATTTGATGCGCTACTTCCTCCTTGAGTATTCGGAATAAATCTTGCTGGCTCTATCTCTGCGGCTTGCGGGAATACACTAGAATTCCCTGCGGGTATACCACCAAACGACATAGCCACTCCATCTATACCAGAACCTATAAACGCCCCGTTATCACCGAACATCAAATATCCAGCAGATCCTCCAATACCACCTCTAATACTTTCACCAAGAGCTTCGTTATAACGTTCCTGTGCAATCCCTGCATTTCTTAAAACTACTGATTCCGGTCCCATTTGCGTAACCCCATCGATTCTCATCATTATGTGGTTTTCCGGAATAGTTGTAAGAATCCTCGTTTTATCGCTTACAATCTGCTCTGCCTGCGCAATCTTCAATTCTGCCTTTCGTTTCACTGCAAACGCTTGATGCATCATCCATTCTTCAGCTCCATCAAGATCAATAGCTTGTATCGGTGTATTTCCTGCGAACTGATAAGGAGTATACCAAGGATATTTCTTTGATAATGGATCTACACTCAAGAACTTCCCCAACCTCGGATCATACACCCGCATCCCATAATCCTGCTCATTCCCCTCTCCCTTGATTTCGTTGTCATTCTCTTTTCCGTTAAACCCATATCTATACCTACCTCCCACACTCGTATAAACATCCCCTCCGACCGACTCTATAGAACCATTCAACACAAAATTATCTATCCGGAAAGTTCCCTGGTTACCTGTCCGGTTACTTAAGATAAGCTCAATGGTTACTTTTCCTTCCAGTCCTTTCACTGGGCTGGCTACAGGCAAGGTACCAGTTGACCTCATCACATGCGACCCACCTGATACATCCACGTAAATAGTGTCTGCACCTGAGGCAGGTGAAGGACTTACCGGGATACCGTTAATCGTCATGCTCCAGTTCTGGTAACCTGTATAACTGCTACGGTTATAAAAACTAAATGAGTTTACGTTCATCCGGTAGCCCGGATCTACGTCGAAGGTGAGGGTGAGCGTACTCGTTTCCGGAGCAGAAGACGATAACGCCAGGGCATGGCCACCATTGCTGACACCCGCGTAGGTAACCCAGGCAGTATCCCCGGTACGATCGTTCGTCCAGCTACTGTTGCTGATATAAGCATGGGTAGCCGGCAAGCCCGCATAAGGTTTACTATAAGGGGATGCTTCAAAATCATGCAGGTACAGCGCTACTGGCTGCGAAGGACTGCCTACAACCGGTGCCGGAGGAGTTGGCGATGAAGTAGTGTCATCTCTCAGATTAAACTGGCGACCGGGTAGCTGCATCCCAAACGGCGCATAGTCGTTTTCGTTATACACCGTTGCATCCTTACCCTGACGCGCATCTGAGATCGTGGCCACAACATTACCCAGGTGGTTGCTTAACTCATAACGCGTAAGGTTAAACTGACCCCATAAACTACTGGCATTACCTACGGTACCGCCACTAACCACCATATTGGGTAGCCACATACCTAGCCGGGTACTGCCATACAGGTGTTGCTCGCGCCAGTAAACACTTACTCCATTGATACTACCATATACCGCCAGCGGATTGCCTTGAGGATCTCTTACATACCACGTCTTTGTACTTACTCCTCCTTGAAAATATTCCTTATAAACCCGGTTACCGGAGCCATCATATTTATATGACAAAGAACTTCCATCACTAAACGTAATCTGACGGATCTTACCATAAACAGACCATACAATGTTGCTGATATGAGCTGATTTATCGCTCAGCAAATTACCAAGATCATCATAAAGATAATTGTCATCTGCCATATTATCAACATCTGATTGATAAACATCCGGGGCTACTGCATCCCGTATATGCCGTAACCGGTTCAACGACAGGTTACCCACATCATCACGTGGATAGGCATAACTCAAATCATCCATGGCAAGACTCGTATCCCCGGCGCCATTACGCTTGTAGGTCAGGATGTTACCATTGCCATCATAGGTAATATCTTCTTTGTGATCTTCTACGATCTGTGAGCTACCCCAACTGCCCATACCCGTAGTTAGTTGATGCTGGCGCATACGAACCAACCTATTCAGCTGATCATAACGGTAACTGTAACCAACAGGATGGCCATGATTGATTTTATCCAATGCAAGGGTGGTATGGCTGATGTTACCATTGTAAAGGGGCTGGCCAGTCTGATCAGTACTATTACCTACATACTTTACCCCAAAAGCAGCAGCACTGCCAGCTATCGGACGGTAGTCTCCATTAAAATAATCCAATGAATAGGCCATCACATCACGCGAGATGGTGCTGGTAAGCCCATCTTCTCCGCCATCCTGGCCCATTTCTGATGTAGGAAGGAGCTGAACGCCATTAATCCCTTTTAACCAACCTTGAAGCGTATAGGCGTAATCGATACCCTGCACCCCTTGCTGACCAATTACAGTACGCGCTAATGGGCCATGAAGATAATAGCCATAATGCGCATCCCTCTTAGGGCTTTGTATCGTCCAGCCATCTCCCGCATGCGCGATTCCGGAACTGGCGTCTACCAAACGGTTTTCTGCATCATACTTGTAATTGTAAAGGAACTGGTCGGGCTTATTTCGCTGGTAACGTACCGCATTTACCTTACCACTTACCAGGTCGTAACTATAATCCAGCTGTTTTAACTCATAAAGACCATATACACGTTGCCACAACGTTTTTACATTACCCGTTGGATCATAACTATAGTAGGTACCTTGTTCCTCTGTGCCTGCCGTCTCTGAATAAACAGAGGCGGAAACCCGCTTGCGGAGGTTATCCTGGGGATATTGAGCAGCGCTCAATACCGGTTGGTCATAGTACGTTTTGGTGATCTCACTGTTAACACCACTGGTCTGAAACTGGGCAGCTACAGCGCTGGCCAGGTAAGCAGGCATTCCTAAGTCTAAACCATTTTTCTTCTCTCCTACCTCCACTATCCTGCCTAACACATCATATTTAGTATAGCTATACTGACCCTTGCCTTTTAACTGGTTGGCATTGCGGGAAGCTACAAGCCGGCCTATCTGATCGTACCAGAAATAACTATCCCCTCCATCTGGTGTAGACTGGCGCACTACCTGACCCAGTGAGTTATAGGCATATGCCGTGGTTAATCGATGACGGGGATAAACAGGCACCGTCTGCACTTCTACCGTACTACTGCCATCAGGCATTGTAGTGGCACTACCGGCAACGGGCGTATTAAATCTGCCCCAAACCAGGGTATCCCTTAACAATCCTGCACTGTATGCAGGCGATAAACCCATGCACAGCTCCTGCGCATTAGCCGCTATCTCCCCGGCCGACAACAAGCGTTTATACACCCGTAGCTGCCGCAGTGAGGACAAGTCTGTCGTAAATGTAGCATCGCTACCTGGCACCGTGGCTATCTCCCAGCCACAAAACGGAAATGGCGGGGTAGATACTGCCGCAAAAGCACGCCCGTTGATATATACGCTGATAGGACCGCCATTGCCCGAAAGATCCGGACCCTGCAACACAATATGCGTAAAGGGAGGCAGCGGTAAAATAGGACTCAGATCAACCGTCACCTCATTAGAAGAAACGATTTCTACTTCCCTTTGGGAGGAATAAGTAAGTTTATAAATGGAAACATGCAGGTACTTATCATCCCGGCACAAGTAAAAATACACCTGGTTATTGCCCCCTGGCGTAATCACCGACGAGGTGCTTCCACTGGTAGACAACCACATCTCAATGGACTGGTTAGCTGTAGTGGCCCCGGTGGCCAGAGCAGACAAGGCACGGGCTGGATCTGTGTTGTTTAAAGGGCCGCTGTAGTTACAGCTATTATAATCGGCAGACCGGGACGCGCTGATCAAGTCCAGCTGATGCGGGTCTGTTATAACATCCACCCCTTCAGGTGGCACCGTACGCAACAAATGGCCGGCCTGGTCATAATAATAAAGGGTATAATGATAATTTTGCTGCGTAGTGTACAACTCCCCCTTGGCCTTTACCCCGCCACATACGCCGATATATTGCTTGCGGAAGTCTCTTCTTACAGAATCAATATAAGCGCTGTACAACCTGTTGGCGCCTTCAATAGCGCCATCTACCAGG
>NZ_JBJGXX010000022.1:0-13189 GCF_049056765.1 Chitinophaga sp. 30R24 | reverse complement strand
AATTATTTTTTTTCAATAATTCGACTTTCTCTCTTTCACTTTGCAATAACCGTTCGTACAGTTCAACTATTTTTTCAATCGGGTTGAATTGTTGGGCGATAGATGTTGAATTATCTGAAAAAGTATTGTCCCGAATATTGTTGATGTTATAAATAGCGTTACTTTCATCAAACTCTCTAATCATATCAGGAGATACTCCCAGAGCAGCAGCGGCTCTTTCCAGTTTATCTTCTTCAATATTTTCCTGCTGTTCCATTTTTGATATATCTTGTTGATTTAAGTTTAAAGCTGCGGCCAATGTTTCTTGTTTAACGCCCAAATAAACCCTTATTCTTTGAAGATTTTTTCCGGCATGTCTTACTCTCTTATACTCTTTAATTTCTGTTTTCATAATAAGTAGTTGTTTTTAAAAGTACGTAAAAGTCAAATAAAATCCTATAAAAGTCAACCCAAATTTACGCAAAAAAAGTAAAGATTGACCTAACTTGCTTTCAGAATTATTGGTAGCTCCTATTGGTAGATGGAAACATGAGCTGGAACTATATGACAACATGATTGGACCCTGACATATCTAATTACATAAAATGGCTACACGTCAATTAATACCTAATGTATTGGGGGATTTTTTAATAGCCATATAATATAATAAACTACATGAAAGTGATCTTTTTCATAGCACTGGCTCTCCTAGGGCCGATAAAACATTGCTTTGTCCAGGATTTAATCTTAACCCCTGTGGGTAACCAGTCTTTGATGGTAGGAGATACCGTGTTTGATATTGTTTTTTTTAATGCCATTAACTATCCGCTTGGGCCTACTGCCAGGCCGAACGATTTTACCAGAGAATTGGTAATCCTGGATTTTAGGGCTACCTGGTACATGGCCTCAATTCCTAAACAGGATACACTGCAACAGCAACTTAAAGACAAGGTAGCTTTTATTTTGGTCAACAGCATTACAGGAACCCTAGATAGCAGTTGCAAGGTTGATGCTTTTTTCAACCATGCTACAACTTTCAGGCTGATTACTATCATTGAGAATAGAGCAGCTCGCAAGCTGTTTCATATCTATTTTTCACACTATGTTGGGATTAGTCCCGGTAGAACCATACTAGCCATCACCAATGAAGAAGCGATAACAAAGAGAAGTATTCAGGTGGCCCTTCATGATAATAGGATAGGTATTCCTAAAAAGATAGATAGGCAAGGGTAGCCTATTTTATAAATTTTCATCATCTAACAATATCAAATAAATGGAGTGAATAAGGAGGATGGTAATATAACTTTTACCTGTAGTAAGGTTGCAGGAGAGACTTATACGTCATTTTCGAATACTGGATACTTGCTCTACCTATTCCAACCAACGTTCTTCAACAATGGGGCGTATAGCAAAATCCACTAATGAAACAAGGCCAGATTTTTATCTGGCCTTTTCTTTTTCGCAATTAATTCTCTGATTAGAGAATGTATTTTCAGCACCGAAATATGAGCTATTGAGCCACTAAGTGTTGCACTAATGTTTATTCCATCCAGTTCTGTAGGAGCCGAAGGGGTGTCTACGTAGTCGTCTGTTCCTTTTACCCGGCAATCTTTCTCATTGATATTATTGCAAAGGGAAGACTTTGGCTTCTATACTCCCAATAGGAATTGATTGTGTTTTGTACATTGTATAGATCAAAAATTTCATACAATCACTTTTAAATGAAGTAATCCTATCCGTACAACTTTATCCAGTTATGACCTACTGTTTTACAATAAATGTTCAGATGATTAAAACAATTTCCTATCTGTTATATTAAAGTTGACATTCTTGCTATTGGAAATCCTAAACTACATAATAAGCTGCTTCTCTACGTTAAAAATACTAACGTAATTAAACGCAACCAACGGGCGTTGATGTAAATTGCTTTTTTGACACATCTTATTATTTTTAGATAACATCTCCTGGGATTAAATCCCAAAGGCACTGGAATAATATCAATGCTGGAAGGTTTCGCCATTCAGATAACCTTATGTTCTCAATTCGATAGAATGCTCGCCGCAGATTATTGTACGTGCGAAAACCACTGCGTACGGATACTACTGACAATGGAACATCTGGCTCATTGAGCATGATATCCTTTGCAGCTTTAATTCGTTCATACATCAGAAGGCGATAGGGAGTAACATTGAATATCTGTCGGAATTTATATTTAAAATCAGTAGTGTTCATTCTGGCCTCTTTTGCCCACTGCCGTAGGGACATGCTTTCGTTATATTGCGACCTGATAAGTTCGCGCACCTTGTATAAGTTTTCAACTTGGTCGTAGGTTATCTTCTTGTCGTATTCATCATTTTGGGAGAGTGCCGTGATAATCTGCCCAACAATTTCCTGTGCAACATTTTCCTTGGTTGGATCGAGCAGCAGATATTCCATTTTGTCCAGAAGAAGATAACCACCCCAGGCTGGCTTTTCGCTTACCCATCCGTGCTTGTTCTGTTCAACGGCTGAAAATAACGTCTGAAAAGCCTTGCTCCTCATCTTGATATTTTGTAAGAGAATCGGAGATACCTGCATATCCACTACTTCGTATACCTGATCTTTTTTTAAATAAAACTCTACATCAGTTATTGGTGCATAAGAAAAAATAGCCTGCCCTTGCATAATTCCAAACAATCTGCCATTTGCTACATGAGTAATATGCTTTTTTAGCATAAGTCTAAATCCTATCCATTTTTTATTTCTTTTGACTCGCAATGAAATATTTTCATTGGGAATATATATGCTTTTCCAGATAGTGAAATGTTTTTGCTCTATCTGTTGGTAAAAGAATGTGCCGAAGCTATTCATAGATTCGTAAGCATGGCCACCTGGAATATAGAATGGTGGTGATAGTAAAGATGCTTTAGAGTCGTATTGGGCGAAGTTAATTGCCCCATGTGTTTTTTCGAATAAGGAAAACATAACAAGGAGGTTTAATATTAAATTATCGAATTAAAATTATATCATTGACTATAGCTAGGCCATTTTGGGCATATGATGGATTATCCTGTAATGACCATCTAAGTTTTAAATTTACTAAACTGAATCAAATGTAACAATACATCGTCATATGATGTGTGTGTAAAGTTGTCTTGTTTCGATTTTCTTCTCTATCTGCATATGCTATTTATGTATTAAATATACTGTTTTATAGTTAGGATGGTTAATTAACTATTTTTAATATATTCTGAATCTGAATATAGATATAGTATCTATTGCATCGCACTTTTATACTTTCTCTTCTCTATCCACCTCTGTTGATCTTATGAAGGATAATTTTAATTATTCTCGTTTTATCATTACTCATTTCACGATACTATTTTCTGACGATATGAAATTTATCGTATTGTTTACTTACGAGCCTACGAACGACTGCACTCCGCTATCGCTTCGTTTGCAAGTTGGACAAAAAAAATCTCCACCCTTCGGGTAGTATTTTTTTTGTCCAATCGTTCTCCGGCCTCCAGTAAACAATGGGCAGCGTTGCTGGCGAAAAAGAAAGAACGCGGCGAAATAATAAAGCCGCAATTGTAAACCTTAAACTTTTTTGTTATGCAAGTACCCAGTAATTTATCTGCTATTGCTACAATCGTTCGTAAGGATTGGAAAAATATTTATTACGGTGCCATACCCTATTTGGAAGTAATGGCAACCCTTGATAGTATTGATGATCATTTTTATGATGATTCTGCGCGAAGTATCGTAATATGCTTTCTTGCTAATGCTCACCATTGGCACGGAGAAACTGCCAAAGCGGTAAAAGAGAAACTAAACCAGCTCCTTAAAGGAAATATACGTTAGCCACCTGCGGGTGGTGACGCCCGCTTTTACTCACTTTTAAAACCTTTGGAAAATGACAACTAATCAACTTGAACGCTTGATGCGCCTTTCATGGGAAATCCAACGTCGCCGGCATTCTACACGGTCTAAATCCCTGCTTTCTGCATGGGCAATATTTCACAATGAAGATATAACAAACCTAAACCTTCCTTATGTCTAGGAAGCTATAAATAAAGTCAAATAGCGATGAAATACTTTAATAACTGTAATACCATAGAAGAAGTAAAGACACTGTATAAGAAACTGGCAAAGGAAAATCATCCGGATATGGGCGGCGATACTGCCACCATGCAGGAAATAAGTACAGAGTATGCTTTTGCTTGTGTATTTATCGCAAAAGGAGCTGGGTTAAATGATGCGGAAATAGATCAGGAGTTGAAACTATCGGAAGAATATAAGGCAATAATCGAAAAAATTATAAGCCTACCCGGTATTCATATTGAGCTTGTCGGTAACTGGATATGGATCACCGGTAATACGAAACCAGTACATAAACAACTTTTGGGTGCCAAATTTCGGATTGCTAAAAAAAGGTTGCTTGGTATTACAGAAACGAAGCATTTAGGGCCAGGGGGAGAGGCTCATCACTCGATGAAATACGTCGAAAATATGGGTTTCATACCATTCAATCTAAAGGTAAAAAATCCATTGATAAAGAATAAAACAATACATGGGGCGGTGAGTTTGGCGCCACTTATTCTTCTGCTATCATTTTTTTAACTAAAAGAAATTAATACTCATGGAAAAATTAAATGCAACATCTACACGTATTTTCATCCGCTTAATGGAAAAAATGGGTGATAAAGAGCAAATTAGGATTGAATCCGGTGGATTTATGCCTCTTAGCATGGAGATAATAAACAAAGACATCGCTACGCCCGTAGGGGAATCTACACTATATAGTGTGTGCCATTACTACGAGCTTAACAGTGATTTAATGCGTGACCCTGAAATGTGCTTTGTGGTAGTTGATTTACGTACAGAGCCAAAAGATTACAAGCATTTGTATATCTTCCCGCAGCTATACCGTCAGGATGATATGGGTATATATCAAGAATGTGTCAATATTGAAAATAACAAAATGGTATCCTTCATTCCTGGATGGCAACATCAACATTGCCAGTTTGCAAACATCTGGTTAAATAACATCCGGCGGCAGGGTTTTTTGCACTAATTGGCTATCGAAGGCGTCACTGGTAATAGTGACGCCATTCTCTTTATTTCTAACCTTCTGCGTATCGTATTGCTTCTACAGTTATCTTTTCTTTTCGTAAGCCTATCCTTAGTTCATAGATACAGTCTATCTGACAGAATGAGAAATCAATTTGGTCTTTATTGATCTGATAGTTTTTTAATCGCGGATTCAGCAATACTGTCAGCAGAAATTTTTTTCCATCATTTTGTGAAAAATACCCATTAATACCCATAACTTTCTTTGCCCATATTTTAAAATCCAATCTGGCAATTACCAAGCCGACGGGAACGTATGCTGCTTCAAACCTGTATTCCTTCGGCTGGTATCCTTTGGTAATCGCAGTTTCCCATGCCATGACATTGTTCTTCATAATTACAGCCTATTTTGTCATTAAAGAGCTGATCTTTTCATTCAATTCTGTTAACCCTGATTTTTTTAAAAGTTCCCCAGATATGCCTTGAATGGATTCCAGCGTTTGCTGATCAATACTACTTAGTATCCCGCCTTTACCATCTTCCCAGCTGTCTATTCCCACGTCAATGATTTTTGAAAGCAGTAATATTTGCTTGCGCGGAAGATGTAAGGAAATCTTTACTACGTCGTTCATTCCGGGAGTAGCCAGCAAAGTTTCATATACAATAGCTACATCTTTAGTACTTAACATAAGTAACCCATTTTAGTTATGAATTCATATTTCAACGTCAAAATTATTATTCAGTAGCACCAAAAGCTATTTTCACCTATTTCCTTATTTGCAGGGGTATAGTTGACGTTGTGATACGTGTCTACATTTGTGATGTCATCGTATTGTGTAGTTTGAAAAATGTGTGTTATGACAATTGCTGAAGCAAAAGAAATTGACATGGTTGATTACTTGGCTAGACTTGGATTTCAACCTGTGAAAGTATCGGAACCGCATTACTGGTATAATTCCCCGCTCCGATCTGAAAAGACCCCCTCATTTAAGATTAACCGGATATTGAATAAATGGAAGGATTGGGGGAGTGGGGAAGGCGGTAATATTATTGATTTTGGTATACTGTACCACAAATGTAATGTGGCTGACTTTCTAAAGAGGCTACAAGGAAATGTTCCTTTAATTGTAAACAACAGGCCGAGGCATGAACAGAACCCAAAAGATATTCAACCTGAAATCAAGGTACTTAAAGTTAAACCTATTACCTCCCTTCCTTTACTAAAATACCTAGAGCAGCGTTCCATCCCAGTTATGATAGCTGATAAGTACTTGAAGGAAGTAAGCTATGAACTAAGAGATAAAATTTACTATGCCCTGGGTTTTAAAAATGATCAGGGTGGATATGAGTTGAGAAACCAATATATTAAAGCTGCTAGCTCTCCGAAAACCAGTACTTACTTCGATAATGGGGAAAAAGAAATGGCAGTGTTTGAGGGCTTTTTTAACTTCCTTTCTTTTCAGGCATTATACCAGGGGCAAGAGCAAACAAAGCGTAATTTCCTAGTACTCAATTCACTTTCTTTTTTCAATAAAAATTTGTCCATCATGCAAGCTCACGAGCGAGTGAAGCTATATCTTGACAACGACAATGAGGGGCATAAATTCACCTCAAAGGCACTGAAGATCGACTGCCATAAATTCAGTGACGAAAGGCAATTGTACCAAAATTACGAAGACCTTAACGATTGGATTGTGAACATCGGTTCTCCGCGTCATCAGCAGCGTCCCAAGCCCTAGTTTATCCTATTCAACGAGGCTTTTAGCCTATCATTGTGAACAGTCATTTTTTTGATGCTACTATAGTTTTTGATGCTACCATAGAAACTATAGGCTGGATGCCATAAATTTCCGGGATTGTCTGCTGCGCCACAATCGGCCAGATGTACGGTTGTCGCACAAAGTGCTCCAACCGAATCTGGCCGCCCTTCCTCCGAAGTCGGGGGCGGTGAGTTTTGGACAGGGAAAAAGTTGTTTTTTATAGATGTGATAAAATGTAATTGTGATGACAGAACCAAAAATTAATCGCACTAAGCACCTGCATGTGCGTTTTACTGATGAGGAATTTCATAAAATATCCTCTCAGTTTTCCGGCTCTACCTGCCGGAAATTGAGTGAATATATACGCAAAAAATTACTTGATAAATCTATAAAGATTTATCACCGCAATCAGTCCTTAGATGACTTAATGGCAGTCCTTATTTTGTTGAAAGATGAATTAAATGCCATCGCTAATAACTATAACCAGGTAGTAAAAAAGCTGCATACTATGGATGATTGTGCCGACCTCACCGCATGGCTTCCACTTCATGAAGTAGGGTGTAAAATTCTTTCTGACAAAATCACGGAAATAAAGTCGAGAATTAATCAAATCAATGACCAATGGTTGCAGTAATTAACGCCAGTAGATCATTAAGTAATGTGCTTCACTATAATGAGAATAAAGTAAAACAGTCAGTTGCAGAATTGATTCACTCCAAGAATTATGCTAAGGATACTGAACGGCTTGGATTCACTGATAAAATAAGAACGTTACAGCGGCTCACAGAGCTGAATACACGAACAAAGGTTAACAGCATTCATATATCGCTCAATTTTGACCCGTCTGAAAATATAGACAATTCTACCCTTCAGAAAATCGCTGATCAGTATATGCAGAAAATTGGCTTCGGTGAGCAGCCATATTTGGTGTATAAGCATACAGATGCTAGCCATCCGCATATCCATATTGTTACTACCAATATTCAACGAAACGGTAAACGGATTGAGCTGCATAACATTGGAAAAATAAAGTCAGAACCGGCTCGAAAGGAAATTGAAAATATGTTTCAGTTGGTCAAAGCAGATTTGCGTCGGTGCAATCGTCGGTACGAAATAAAACCGATAAACTCGGAGAAAGTAATTTACGGTAAATCTGCTAAATCAGGTACGAAGAGAGCCATAACAAATGTGCTAGATAACGTTTTGCCGAAATATAAATACACCTCTTTGCCGGAACTCAATGCTATACTTAGGCAATACAATGTGCTGGCAGATCAAGGGGGAAAAGAATCCCGAATTTATAAAAATGGTGGGCTTGTGTATCGTGTCCTGAATGAGCGCGGTGATAAAGTTGGTGTTCCTATTCCCGCTAGTCATATATATAACAAACCCACTTTAAAGAAACTTCAACAATATTTTGAGGTCAATCATGGCCTTCGCAACAAGTATAAGATGAGGATGCAAAATGCTGTAGATTTTGCGATCGCAAAAAGACCTGGTCTTTCCGTGGCTGACTTGAAAGATTCTCTTCACAAAGAGAAAATTAATCTTGTCATCCGGCAGAATGACCAGGGAATCATTTATGGCCTCACTTATGTTGATCACCTTACAAAATGTGTTTTTAACGGAAGTGATTTAGGAAAACCATATAGTGCCAACCGGATACAGGAGCGTTGCAAAAAATCGATATTACCCACCCAACAACAGGGTATGCCGCAGTTAGAGGCTGAGCAGTCTAATACAATTGTATCGGCCGTAGAATCACTGTTTGCTCCTGAAAAGGAAGCCACGCCAGGAAGTGAATTTGACGAAAGAAAGCGTAAACGCCGGAAAAGATTTTTTCATTAAAAAAAATAAAATACTATGTCGATGAGAACAGGTGAAAATGAACAGGGGTTGAAGAAGATCATTGATCTGATCAGAATGATAGCTATCGTCATCCTTCTGATTCATTGCTATTACAACTGCTATCAAGTATTTCAACAAAAGGGATGGACTAGTGGTATTTCTGATCAACTCTTAAAGAATATTGCTCATACCGGTTTATTAAGCGGATACTTCAAAAGTAAGCTAATTGCCCTCGGACTGTTGCTATTATCACTGCTTGGTGTAAGAGGGAGCAAGGATGAAAAATCAGACTATCGTTCAGGTATCGGGTTGTTACTGGCTGGTCTGATATTATATTTTATCAGTGGCTTGATTCTAATGGCGGAGGCATTAGACCAGCAGGTCATCGCTGCTGGTTATCTGCTCTTAAACGGTATTGCCTTTATAACTATCATCACGGGCGGAAGTGTAGTAGCGCGTTCGATAAAAAAAAAATTGAGTAGTGATATTTTCAATACGGATAATGAAACTTTCCCACAGCAAGAGCGCCTTATCACGAATGAATTTTCCATCAACATTCCTGCCTACTACTATTATAAAGGTAAGCAGAAGGATAGCTGGCTTAATTTTATTCAACCTGCCCGTGGGGTTCTATGTGTCGGCTCTCCAGGTGCTGGTAAAAGCAGGTTTTTCGTTGAGCCAGCAATACGACAATTGATCAGTAAAGGTCATGCTCTCTGTCTGTATGATTTCAAGTATCCTGATCTTTCCTTGATTGCCTATAATGCTTACTTGAAACACCAGGCGAGCTATGAAGTAAAACCCGGTTTCTACGTTATCAACTTCGATGATTTACCTCATAGTCACCGCTGTAATCCTTTGTATCCAGGAGGTATGACGGATATAACTGATGCAGTAGAGGCTGCCAGGATACTTATGCTCGGAACGAACAGATCGTGGTTGAAAAAGCAGGGAGATTTTTTTGTAGAATCAGCCATCAATTTTGTTATTTCTATTATTTGGTTTTTGCGAAAATTTGAAAGTGGCCAGTTTTGCACGTTGCCCCATGTCATAGAGCTGATGCAGGTTAAGATGGATAAACTGTTTACTGTACTGCAAACGGAACCTGAAATTTCTGCTTATCTCCAGCCATTTATTTCAGCCTATATTGAGAATACGATGGAACAACTGGAAGGACAGCTCGATGCCGCCAAAATTGGCCTTGCTCGACTTTCTTCGCCAACTATCTATTACATTATGTCAGGTGACGACTTTACTTTAGATATTAATAATCCCTTTGCGCCAAAGCTTTTATGTTTGGCCAATAATCCACAGAAACAAGAAGTTTATGGCCCGGTGTTATCCTTATATATGACACGCCTTAGCAAGATCATTAATCAACCAAAAAAAACGAAGTGTGGAGTGGTACTGGATGAATTTCCTACACTTACGTTTTTGGGGTTAGACGTTCAAATTGCCAGTGCGCGTTCAAATCTTGTGTCCACTATTCTTGCGATGCAATCTGATCATCAGTTGAAACTTACTTATGGTAAGGAATGGGCGGATGTTGTGTTGAATATATGTGGAAATATCATGATTGGGCAGACAAGTGGCGATCTGGCAAAATCAATCTCTGAACGTTTAGGAAAAACACTCCAAGATCGGGAAAGTATTTCTATCAATAGCAGTGACACCTCTATTTCCAGGTCGAAGCAACTTGAAATGGCAGTGCCGGTTAGTACTATTTCCAGTCTGTCAAGCGGTGAATTTGTGGGAATGGTCGCAGACTCTCCAGATCAACCCATAAAGTTGAAAAGGTTTCACGCGCATGTAAAGGTAGATAGTGCTGCTTTGAAGAAGGAAAAGGATTCCTACTTGCCATTACCGGTTGTGAAACCTGTAACCCAAAAGGATATTATGGATAATTACCTCATCATTAAGCAAGACGTACAAGATATTATAGAATCTGTCTTGCAGACTGTTTTGAATGACCCGTCACAGGATAATTTGATTGTGAAAAAATAGGTTATAGATATCATGTATATTCCCCGTGAGGATGATTTTAAAAGGTGGATAAGAGAAGTGGATACATTAGCTGTATTTAAAAGAGGATATAGTGAATAGTCTGGCGTAAGATTTTTTTATTGTCAGAAAAAGGAAGTTGCAGCATGAGTTGATGAAACGTGCGGACTTCCTTTTTATAAGTAGGGCGAGTTTATTTTTCTATAGTCAGAAGTGATATAATATTATGAGGGAGAAATGGATAAATCAGCTTCTATTATATATCCTCAATCACATGGGATGGCAACTAACAGTAAAATGCAGAAATGGAAGGAAAATATTTTGTGACAGATAATTTCATTCCACCGTGCGAGAGGTGTGGTAGGGAGGTTCCTACTATGGACCAATAGAATTGGCATTACATTACTAATTAGTGCTTAATCCTTCCCATATTTTTTTGTTTGAAAACTTTTCGCTCTCACGGATTACTGATTGAAGCCAGTTTATATACATTTGTTCTGGCATTTCCCGGTATCCAAGATCAATTAGTTTACCATATATGGATGTCATTTTAGCATAGGTTTCAGTAGTCTGGATTTGTTTAATTGTGTCTTTGGACTGTTTTGCATAGATTCTTTTCAAGACTTCTGCTTTCAATAGTAGTGCTTGTACATTTTGGGAATGTTGTTGAAGCACAAAATCACAGCAGCGTAATATATATCCATCCTCATAATTATTTACCTGCCGCTCATAGCCTTTCGCCAGATCGAGTAAACACATAGCGATTGCCTGCTTATTGCTAAGCGTATCCATGTAAATGCCACTTCGAATAGCTTCCAGAGAAATATAGCCTGATGCAGTGATCCAAGCATCTATTGGGAAGTTTCCGGATGTTAGCTCTGTATTATACCAACCGCTTTTCTTACAGCGATTCTTAATGTAGATATGATTGGGGGCCAACGTTAGCCAGCAGCTGGAGTTAAGCTCGTCAGCAAGTATCTTATAAAGATAAGGAAGGCTATGGCAATTACCTTTATGAGTGATAAGCAGTTTAGAAACAAACATATTGCTCCAATCCCGGTGCCCGAAAAAATCTTCAAAGTTATACGTATATGGCAAATTAGCTATATCTGTGCTGCCGGAAACAATCATACGAACAGTATCTTTCATCACGTTATAGATAGCATAGTTTGATTGTAGATTGATACTGTCGGAATAATGATAGCCCTGGATTGGATTAGCAAGAACCCACTTCTGGCAAAGAAAGGTTAAGTGTTCAATATAATTATCAAATTCTTGATAATCAAGTTGGTTGCCTTGATAGGTATATTCGGTAATAAAAACCGCCTTTTTAAAGGCTTTAGGAATGTCACTGTATACTAACATTTTGATCATCATGAAAGCCGTATCATAATTGGCTTTTATAGAAGTAGTATTTTGCGCTTGTAAGAATTGAATGCTTGTAAAAAAGAGTAAAAGAGAAATATAAATTTTTTTTGGCATCATTATTTTAGTCAATTTAAAAAATGTTTAACAGTATCCGGCTCCAACGTTACAATCCTACGTGAATTCTCAATGGGTATGTATCCGAATTTATATGGTACTTTTAATTTCTTAAGCGAATCTTCTGATATATTAGAGGGGAAAGGTGCCGATAGCTGTAATATATATTTTTCAAAGCCAGGAATAACTTTTATACTTGTATCAATAATAGGTTTACCATGAAAGATTGTCTTTAATGATACCACTCCTCCGTTTTTTATTCTGGCTTTTAGGTATTTTTCGTAGTTATATTTTTCTTTATTTTGATAGGCCGAGTCCGAAAATATTAATTCATTATTGAACGTTATTAAAAGTTTTTCCCTTGGATACAACAAATATATACGGAGGTTAATATTGGCATCAATTTTATCTGTTTCGTACGACCGTTGTTTACAACTGTCCAAAGACAGTAATGCAATTAATAATAGTAAAGGGAATGAATATTTATTTAACATTAAAAAGGTTGTTGATTCTTTGGAGTATGGCTCTGGCAGATACATCACTATTATTATTTAAATTGCCTTGATTATAATTTTCAATTACTTGATTTCCTTGACCGGGTGTTGAGGTTGGATTATTCATAAAATATTGTTGTAATTGCTTTTTATCACCCCACGGAAAATTTGCGGCTGCCCTGGATGGATAATTCATAAAATTGGCCTCTATATCCATCTCATTGCCTGGATTTGAATATCCCTGAAGGTTTACTGGTACCTGTTTGCCATTCATGAAAGTTTCTGCTTTATCAAATTCAAAGGGATGAAGTAATCCGCCTGTATGACCAATCTCATGTGTTAAAGCTCCTTGAGCTTGAGCAATACCGGTTTTAGAATCAAAAACTTTAGCATTCATCGCAATGTATTTTCCTCCTAAGAGGCTTTCGCCTCCCGTATATTGGTCCTTTGATTTTGCAAAATAAGAGGGGTCTTTAATCTCAATTAAATGTTCATTGCTTTTAAGATCATCCATAGAACTTATCTGCCGCAAATTCATAGTTGCTGTCACATTGTTTTTTCCAAAAAGCTTCT
>NZ_JBJGXX010000021.1:0-30419 GCF_049056765.1 Chitinophaga sp. 30R24 | reverse complement strand
CCATGTTCCAAGATATACTCTAACTATTGCATGTACGCCTGTTGCAATTTCAAAGTCTTCATTCTTATAAATATCAATCCTAAATTCACCTGCAACGCGCGGATATTCATAACGAAAAAGAGTAGATCCAAAATCATTTATCTTATCACAATCATAACCATCTGCTACCGGAAGCGCCGCCGGCAAACCTACTTTACAAACATCCTTACAATATCCTTTAGTCTCTCTTACCAGCTCATAATAATGTTCCTTCAGCTTCAAATATAATTGCAGATACAACTGCCACTCCCGGTCCACAATCCTGCAATCTGCGTTGGGCACACACGCAGACCATTGCACCAATCCATCTTCACTTACAGTAGTATTCGTGGTAGCGTTAGGGTTAGCACAATAAAGCAGATAATCCACATAAGCAGATAATCCTTTAATCGGCATCCGGTTGTCTTTCATACCCATCACATGATAGGAAAAACCTTCCAGGTCCGTTCTGAATGAATTATAGAAATCTTTGCCAGCTCCATTCGATGCAAAGAACGGGTCGGCTGCCAGCAACCAGGTGTTATTGGTGCTGCTGTATTGCAAACCGCCCAATACAGCCGGTAAATCCCCAGCACTGGTATATATCTCTTCTAACCGCTGGTCCCAGGCTTTATAGCTGCTAACCGACTGGCAGAATTGCCAACCACAATATTCCGGATGATAAGGGATAAACAGCTCCGTCCACTCACTTCGCCAATACCCTACCAACTGTGCAAGGGTAAAGCTGGCACTGTTGGGGGATAGTACGGTACCGTCTTCCAACTCAAATTTATTGGATTCATACACCGTACTGCCTGGCACCGCCACCGGAAAAACCTTTCTCCATTGCCAGTATAAAATATTGATCTCCGTCTCCTGTGGCTTGCCGGCATCATCGAACAAAGCATATTGCCCTCCCGGTTTAACATCCAGCATCAGCTGCTGCTTCAGCTTATCGCAAGGGGAGCCTAAACAGCTAGACCGTAAGGCCTGGCAATTGCTAGATAAAATATCATACAACCCTTGGGCCCAGGCTTCTATCGTTGCTGTATTTGTAGCCACGTCTACTCCATTAAATGCAATGCGTGCCACCAGGGCGGCCACAAAGTCGGCTTTCTCCCCTAAGGTTTGCTTGCAGGTAATACATTCTGAAAAACACCCCGAGAAATCTTCTTTCTTCAACTGCGCGATCACAAAATCAAATTGGGTCCTTAGGTTCGTATTCTTCTTTATGAAGTCGTCTGTATAAGCATCAATCACCCTGGTGTTTAAGGCCAACTCAATTGTAACATAATATTCTCCTACCTTATTCACCGGTATGGTTACCAGCTGACTATAATTACCCGTAACGCTGCAATCAGAAAAAGCACTGCCTACCTGCGTATTGTTAACGCTGGCCAAAGTGTTATTACAATCGTCACTCACTTTGATCTTCAGATCATAATAACAATTACTGCATATGGTAACATTATTCTGCTCATATCTTTTAATCAGATAGGGTAAGCTTACCTCCAGCGAGTCGGTAATATTGGGAACGCTGGCCAGATAAGTAGCAGTGGCCGTAAGCTTTAGCGTTTGCTGGTCAAATACAAAACGGTCTGGCTGTAACAAGGTAACATGGCTATGCACCGGCGCCGGTCTTGAAGACAGGGCCAATAGCGAGGTATCCGGATTAGTGCCCGTTAAGGCCGTAGCTACTGTTTTACCTTCATCGTTAACATACGAAATACTAACTTCTCCATTGGGATCTACTACCATATTCTTCAGGTAGTGGTCTGCATAACCCGCGTCGTTACCAAAAATACGATCCAGCTCCCATTGTGCAGGCTTACCATAATAGTAACGCGTAGCATGGTTATCAGCCGGCACCTGGTCTGGTTGCAATACCGGACCTACCCCGCTTTTCATACTTATACGACCTGTATTATCTGCCGTATAGGTAGTAATTGCCAGCGGAAGACCATCGGCGTCAGGAATATATTTGCGGAAGGGATCTGTGAGGATATCATTATTGGAGGAATAGTACCTGGCAGTACCGCTGCTGCTGTCCAATAGGTCTGGACGGCCAATACAGCTGCCCGTTTCGTCCTTTACAATATTACGCCAGGAATAAGCCTGCCCCTGGGCATTTAAATTTACATCTTTATAAAACTGCAGTGTAGGTGAATTTAATGGCGCCGGCAATATATTGCCCACTACACGGCCATAGACATCATACACGTTTTCCTGTACCACGGCCTTCTGATCGGAGTTATTGACTGTAACGCTTTGCCGGTTCCTTAAAGTACCATCAAAAAAATTAATCACTTCTTTGCGGTTGCCATCCTCGGTATACACAGCGTTATATTGCCAGTTTAACCCCGGCTCAAACCACTTTACACCCTCCGTTGCACCTATTACACCCGGCACTATGTTCCCGTTTACCTTCGCCTGGTATATCCACGGACCTTCCTTGCGGTAATCGCCACTTTCATCTACAGTACGTATCCTGATCAGCAGATACTCGTGCTCCTGTATCATCGGCACTTCGTAACTATTAACATGAACCGTAACACGGCTGGAATTATTACGGAACATAGGAGCCAGCATGCTGGCCATTACATTAGATCCTGCGGTTTGTAATGTTGTTCCGTTATCTGAATCTTCATCAATAAAAGTCCACTCCAGGTCATATTGCTGCGCGCCGGTGATAGCATCCCAGCTAATCGGCAATTTATCTAACACAACGCCTGTAATAGCGCCACCATCCCGCTGCATCACGCCTTTACCTTTTGCAGATGTTAGCATAGGCATCAGCGTTTGGTCGCCGGTAGGCAGGTAGTCCCTGTTCACCACCACAGTGGCATTCAAATAAAAAATAGGCGGCAGCTTTCCCAGTTCCTTACTACTAATGTCGTTGACAGTAATCTTTACCTTGTACGCATTTTTAAAACTATACGATGCAAACGCCTGGTAAATTGCACCGGTGGCTGTATCATATTTTATTTCCAACGGTACGTGCTCAATAATAATGGGCTGGTCTTGACCAGGACCACTCCAATACGCTACTTTAAGATCTGCCTTGCAAGAGAAAGATGAGGGTAACTTGAACAGAGTATCTGTGCGAAGCCCAAAAGTGATCACGTTTTGAACACCATAATTACGGATAGCATTCCAGTTATAGGATGGGTTTTCAAACTTCTCATCTTTTACCAGGAGCGTATCTCCTTTCTTAATTGCACCTTGCAGCTGCTGCTGATAAGGCTCAATGGCGGCATGGGCAGTTACGGCATGCAGCAATAGCAGCATTAACGCGCATACAGTTGCTCTAAGGTATCCAGGGTATAGAAACATCTTCTAAACAATATTAAGTGGGTTAACCTAAAAAGAGGTGATTAGTTGATAATCGTGATAAGCTGCCGCCGGTTGGCAGTGGGGCAATACACCCTCCACATACCGGTGTTGTTTAAACAGCTGCTCATCTACTTCCCCTTCTTTCCAATCTTTCATAACAAATCTTAGTTCCTTATCTTTTTCAGGATTCAATGGGTCTTGCAAATCAGTTAACCGCATGTATAATTCATGTACTTCTCCGGTAGAGAAATTTAATTTATAACGGTATTGTTTACACGAAATATGATTATCACATACAAATGAGATAATGGAATCAGTATTTTCTTTAGTAGTAACAATCTTATAGTTTTCCTGTTCCCATATGTGTATCAGTGAGTCGTTAGGTAACTGGAAAGGCACTTCTATCTTCCTGGCATGGCTTACCAGGATTTTTTTAGCCGCATGGTTAATGACGATGTACATATTTTTTAAGGCAATCATCTCTCCCTCATTTACCCGGTAATAGCACTCCTCATTATTGCGGCAATAGCGAAAATCCTGACGGCCCGTAGCTGCACTGTCCGAAGGGTCGGTTGCATACAACGTACCGCTTATTAACATTCTTTTACTGGCTGTTGCTTTGGTAAAAACGCCAAATAAACGACCCAGCAGCTCCTTTTCTGTACGGCTAAACGTTTGCTGCGCTATTACCGGCTCTGCATCCGCTTTAAATTCAATCTTCTTCAAAGGCTGGTTGATAGCGTATGCAATAGCTCCTATGGCCACTACCAGTAACGGAACTATTATTCTTAACAACAAAGCATATTTTCTCATGGTATAGGATCTTCTTTGTTATTTAATTAATTTTTTTAAATACAGATCTTGTTTCTTTAATCGTCATAATGCCTCTATCTGTTTCCTTCTTCACCCTTATCAAGGCGCCCTCATCGTCATATTCATAGAAGGTGGCGAAATTATTCTCATCCATGGTCGCCATCAAACGCAAGGTCTTATCGTCATAGGCATGGGTTTGAATATTGGCATCAAACGGAAAAATGCGGATATCATCAATCAGGATATTGGAAGCGGAAGGGATATATAGCTGGAGCCTTTTGTCGTTTTCAGCTAACGTAATCGTTCCTTCTATCTTCTTCCATCCTTCCACTACTGCGGTTACAGACCAGTTCAACAATACACCGTTCGCCTGTATATTCAGGGAGGGTTTACTATCTCCCGGCGTACCATCTTTCACCCAGGCAGAAAAAACATATGTTTTATTGGGTGATGGCTGAAACCCTTGATCATACAAGCCATAGGTAAGCCGTTGCACATACCTGCCCAAATTATCAACAGCCGTATATTGTCCGTAACCAGGCTGCTGTTGCAGATTATGCGCAGTAGCCGTAAGCGTAATGGGACTTGTTAGTTTAAGTGAATAGTTACCGGAATGGGCATCTGTTGTATTTAGCCTTGAAACATAACTATCGCCGATGGCAGCTGCAATGCTAAAACTGTCTTTCCGGCAAATATTTGTTACAGTCCAGGCATTATTAAATCTGTAATCCTCGAAGCCATCATAAAAGACTTCACGCTTCATGGCATTGCCTGCCACTGCTGTAGCAACGGCGCCATTATATCCAAAAAGAACACTGGAGTATCGCTGCAGGGCATCCTTATTCTCCTGTTCCTGGCCATATTTATCATAGGAGGTAACATATCTGCTGGTTACCCACTGCGTATTATTAGCTGCTGCATCCCAGCCTCCACTGATGGTATTAAAATACCAGTAAGGTTGATACCCTTTCAAATAACCACTATTGCGAAGGTTTAAACCGGCGCCTTTATCGGCAAATATCTGCTGATCGCTACGGTTAGTTAACAGCGCCTTTTCCTGAGACACCCGCCAGTTACCCAGCATACCAGCCAGGTAAGGGTTAAATACCGCAGTAGCCGGTACGCTGTCACACACCATTAAAGGACTGCACACATTAGCCTGTGAGCCATTACAACTATATCTTGACTGTTCTATAACACCTCTTTGATCCAATATCAACAAATTATAAAGGGCTCCGGGAGTTAACAGGTTAATGGTACTAAAAATAGTAATGGCTGGTATATTCGCCTCTGGCATAGTACTTAATTGTTGCGGAGTAGCCCGGTAAATCTCTACGCCCACACTAGCCACACTACCGCCGTTATTCATTGCATCTATCTGTAAAGTATGACGGCCAACAGAGAGCGTTACAGGAAGCACGTGCCAGTAAGCAAAATGATCTGGATCAGCAGAGGACCCGGTGGCATCTATAAGCACTCCATCAATATAAATACGGCCAATATTATCTACTCCATAACCTAGGGAATAACTACCGGAACTGGATACCTGTACACAGGTTTCAATACGCATCCATTTATCCGTTGGCCCATAAATATCTCTATCATTCAGCCATACCCCGCAATTATTCAAACGGCCACACGAACCCTTGTTATCGCTAACAGCTACTTCACTCCTCCGAGCGCTAAGACCGGATTTCACACTATCAAAAGCTACAGCACTGGAGCGGTATAGCATATGCATTGTGATTGGCAAGCAATCGCCTCCCCAGAAATCCGATTTCTTGATCGTATTCGGTTTATACTGGAATCCGTACATACCATAGCCTCTATCTACAGGGCCAGTAACTAAATTCAGCGTATTATTAGAACTTTTTACCGGCAACAGATAACACTGCTTGCCATCAGGAGAAAGCACATAGCCTTCCGGACAGTCGCAACGCCTGGCGCTCCCTTCCTCTTCAGCCTGACAATCGCAACGCTTGGCACCCCATTCCTCTTCAAACAATTGCACACTGGCATTAATAACCCTATATGCAGAAGCGTCTCCATTTTTAAATACGTTTAAACTGTTCCCGGCCACAGGATTGCTCAAACACAATACAGTTGCTGTACCATTACTGGTTTGATTACGATAACCAGAACGCACTACCTTAATATTGCCGGTAAAATTCTGTACAAGTCCGCCGCCATCATTAATCAACCGGAAACTTTTAACGTTACTAACTGGCGTATTAATTACCCATAAACGCTGACCATTATTTAAGTTCAACAACTCATCACCTGGCGCTAATAAAGAAGTAGCACTGCCTGTTATTACGCCCGAAGCATTCGTCTTAAAATTATTGATGACCGTATTTACATTCTTATATGCACCAGCCATACCGGTATATTTCCAATATGCAGGTAGCGTTACGCTATATACAGGGTCGTTGAATACATTGGTAGTACTGGTAACTACAGGTGTGCCGGTATAACGGTCAAATACCAAGTTAGTAGCCGTGCTGCTAGATCCGTTGATCATCTTTACCACACGATCCACTATGCCGGTCTGTAATATCGTTTTAACAGTGGATGCAGACCGGAACAAACGGTAACTGTCATTGCTCTTTGCAGGCCAGTGAGGTACTGGAAGTGTAATAAACGTCAGCGGGATTACATCAAGGCCTATCTGTATAGTATTACCGAAGTCCTTCGATTCTTGTTCCCGCATATCTGTTACCAATTCAATCTCTCTTCCTATTACCTCAGCAGCACGGATGTTTCCTTTCTCATCAATCGTGCTCACGGTATTATTTAATTTCATCTTACCGGCATCCAGCACATCAGATTTATAATAATAGCTGGTAGAAGATATTTCTGCCCCGCTCCGGTTAAACACTCTTTCTGCCTTGGGCTTACCATGCATATCATTTAAGTTGATTAAATATCCCTGCGACATGATCAACTCATATACCTGCGTTCCACCCACAAAATTGGCCCAACCCTTCGGGCCATTCTGCGTTACATCCGGCCTTCCCTGCGTTTCCACGATCACCGGATAATCTTTGGCTGTATAAAATTCATGCTGCAACCAACCAGTAAGATTGAGGGCATCTGCATTACCACTATCGTCCAATGCCCGCTCAATAACGTTCCGGTAACCGATCTGCGGAGCAGGAAACACCGACTCGCCAAATGGCTCTTCCAGATAAAAGAAATTAGTGAGCGTACCTTTAGACAACTGGCTATAAGGCACTGGCATCCGCATAGGATTTTCATCTGCCCCTACATATGGCTCATAACTCGCCACACCACTACTGATAGTCTTTCCGTTTTCATCCATAGTGTACTCATATTGCTGACCATAAGCTGCCGAAGTAACATTTGCATGGGTCATCGTCTTCCATTCATCTGTCATCATGATCCGTTTTACCCTTGCAGGCCCGCCAATCTTATGGCCATCTGCTTTTACCATCCGGACAAAACTTTTCTTTAAATTAACGGCGCCAGCAAAATGCTTTTTCATTGCCCGCTCATTAAAATTCACTTTCAGTTCTGAAAGGTTCTTAACCGCATTTAACAATGCATTCAGGGCAGATACCACATCACTTCTTCCACTGATCCGGTTCTTATATCCCGGATAAGCATACATAGGATAATCTATACGCATGCGCTGCCATGCAGCCATGGCAAACGGATTGGCCGTTACTCCATCAGCCACATCTTTAAAGATGAGATTATAGGTACCGTCCTTATTATTTCTTATCTTGGAGATCTCAGCATAGGCCGGTACAAGATCAAAATATTCATCTGACCGGGAGCTGGGCTGATCCGATAGGTTTACATATAAACGTGCATAAAAATCGTTTCTGCCGTTGAGATAATCCGTAACAAAATTGCGTAAAATCTCAACGTCATCATTTCCCCTCAATGGCCCGGGGGCTTTAACTTTAAACCCATGCGCAAGTGTAAGATCATTGGTTACAGTCCCAATACTATCAATAACCAAATCCTTAATATCCGTCATTTGCATCGCCTTCCTATCCTGCACATATGCATAATCTCCCGCCTCATAATCCACACTGATGGCTCCTCCTGTAGGCAAATAAATCTTGCTCAGGTTCCATTTCCTTGCATTACTGTTCGCAACTGCTGTATCCTGTATTACATAAGGGAATTCATCATTTCTCATCTCGCCCAAATTACCCCTGGCATTATCTGTTAAAGACTTAAAGTTTCCCCAACGGTCTGTTGACAAATAAGCATATTCCTCATTGCTGCCGTACTCAAACTTATAAGGATGAAACCTTCCTTTTTTGGAAGAAGCGTATTTAAAATAAACGCCTTTCAGTGTTAGCTTACCTTTCTGCGTGCTATTAGGCACATTGGGACAGAGGGAATAATCATAATCCAATACCACCGTTTTAATAGGTGTGCTCAAATCACTTTTAGAGTATAGTCTGATTTCCTTCAGACAGCGTTGTTGATTAGTGGCATCAATTGCACCACTAAGATCTTTAACGCCCAAAGCATCATCCCTGTCGACCGTAATAAAATAAGCGATCTTCGTTTTTGTTTCGATAGATTGCAGGTACCATATTTCTTTTTCCCCATATACCACACTACCCCGGTCATCATCATCATCTGCCTGCAAGGCACGGTTATATAAAGCCCTACCTGGTGATGTTGGCGTTCTCCAACGGTAATTTTTACGTAATTTGGAATAATTGAATTTAACGGCTGTACCTAAATCATCATCCGTGATGCCATCATTGGTAACGTCAACGTAATCCGGGCTTTGCAGGGCAGTAAGCAAATAAGAAGAAGCATAAGCCGACTGGTGGTCATGATGATAAAAAGAATCAATGGAATTATACCGTTTGATCCCATTACCTGATTTATCAAGATCCATCCGGATCAGGTTTTTTGTTTTAGCGCTATCATCCCTATAACTTTTATCGATAGCAAAACTATACTCATCTTGGCTAACACTATATACAGGCAAACCATATACGGCACGTTTACCATCTGGCTCTGTTACTGCGAAAGAAGAGATATGATGTGGCTTCCTGTAGCCGCTTTTCCTACCCAATTGCTGATCTGGTATTTGCCGGAAAGATTGGGGTTTAAATGTTGTATCCAATAGTGGATAAGAATTCAACAAAGCATTATTATTGTTAATGGCAGGCGCCATTTCGCCAGCGGTGAGATAACTGACAACTGTATTGCGCACTTGTCTGCCATCTTTCTTTAAGGCGCCGGCCGGCGTATATTTATTACCTTGTTTATCTTTTAATTGGGCGAAGGTGCCTTTCCAATTCAAGGGAACATTTACCAGGTTCTCTCCCTTTATTTTGTTCACAAACCCATTGTCATCCACATTCGTTTCTCCTACAACTTTAAAGTAAGCCTGTTCTTCCTCTGGCCTTGTGGTATCAGATTTATAATCTCCTACTTTCAGAAAATCATTGCCGTCAGTCCATTTACCAGAGGTATTAGTGATATCCTGATTATAAATAGTAACGCCACCGTGAAAAATTGCTCCACCGCCGTAGTCGCCGCCAAGGGAGGAATTACTGGATACATCTTCTGAATAGTTATCAAATACTACGGCCGCATTACCTCTCTGCAAACGGAACTGGCCTCCGCCGCCCTGGTTGCTGTAGGCAAATACATCGGGCGTAAGTACAGCTAAAGCCAGGTTAGGCAGATTAGGAATAACCGGGTTTTCCTTTTCCCGCATAAAATCCATTACCGCCAACTTCTGGCTGGTACCTTTATCTGCATATAAATAACCAAAGCCAAAGGCGGTATGTAAATTAGACAACACCTTTTGCCGGCTCATATAACCAGTTAAACCAACGCCTGCAAATCCAAGAAAAGCAGCAGGCCCCAGATCCAATGAGTATGAATGGCTCGTACTTTTATAACCAAAATTTATTTTAGGGCTAAATGGCGGTGTATTATAGGTATAAGTTACCTCGCTGGATGACGCCAGCTTTTCAAGCGCGAAAGTGCCTCCCAACGATAACTCCTTAAATCCCTGACGGCTATTATAACCCAGGTTAGCAGACACTCCTACTGATGCGGTAGCGTTGTATTGCTTAAGGAAATTAGCCTCCAAAGATAATCCGGATGTTACCGTTACTCCACTACTGGTGTTAGAGTTAGCCCCTACATTCAAATTCCCGGTAAGTAATCCTCCATTGCGGCCGCCGATGCTTAAACCCGCATTCACACCAAATTCTGCGCCTAATCCTGTATAGGTATCGCTAAAAATACCAATACTAACGGAACCGGATAAACGGGCAATATCTGTGCCTCCCAACTCACCTCGGATAGTACCTTTTACACCATAAGTCACCTTTTCTGCTGTGTTATGCTCCGTTACAACGGAATCTCCTTTAAAATCATCCGGCAGTCCGCGCAGCTGCCTGTTAATCGCTCCCACATTAAGGTTCCAGCCCAGACCTACCCAGCTGGCTTCATCATCCATCCCCACACCAGATGCATAATTTAAATTTACAGGGTAACCATCTACATCCAGTAAGGGAATGTTATATTTAAGCCCTCCACTAAACAAGTCTACCATATTACTGGTACTGGCTGGCTGAAATTGCGTATGCTCAGGCTGGGTGGGACCAGAGGTAAGCGCCCACGCACGTAATGGTATCAGGATATCTGTTGTCCATAGCAACAGGAAAAATGCTGCCAGTGACTTTTTTATATTTGTACGTTGTAAAATCATAACTTGAGGCTAAGAGAATCAGATTGTTGTAATAAATTTATCTGCAATGGAAAGGTTAAACGGGTAGCGGTAAACAACCAATCTTTATATACAAATGTTAGCTTACTGCCCTGTTCTAATGTACGGCGATCAAAAGTCACCAGGTAAACGATCCCTCCTACATTACCATTAGCAACACGTTGCGCCAACAAAGGGGGTAATGTGTCCTGGTCATAGATTAATTGAAATACCGTATCTAAGCCATAAGAAGCCATCTGATGACTGCCTTTCTGTATTAAATCAGCTTTGTCTGCAGAGGTGATATTCACTTCAAAGGACATTCCTTCCACTGTGCCGACATCAGGCTCATCACTCATTTTCCGCTCCCATCCGGCAGGGAGATACGAACAGGTTACTACAGTATTATTGATACGTTTTTCCTGTACCAAACCATTATCCTTATCATCATGTAGCTGCTGCAATTGCTTAGCCGGACTGTTCTGACACGACAACGCCAACAGTGCAAGGCTTATCCACCCATATCTATACTTCATCAGTTATCTTCTTTTTTATACAGGAATCTAAGTTGTTTCATACCGCCATCCGGCAGGCGTAAGGATAATTGGTAATAGTATCCATCCACAAAGGAGCTGTTCTCACTAATATCTATGATTACATGGTTATTACCATTTTGCAAACGCACATGAGGCAGTTTCTTAACTTTCTTTTCAGGATCAGTGATGCAGTTAATACTATAGTTGAGATTAACCGCTGCATAAACATTATATACTGCAAATCTTACCGCCCCTCTTGCCAGATAAAAATTACCTTTTACCAGATCCTCAATATCCCTGAAGCTTTCCGGTGTTACAGCAGCACTACTATCTGTACATTGTAACCGGAACGCCCACATTTCAGAGCTAGCCAACAATACATCCCCGCGATAAGCCGTTACCTGCCACACATATTCATTCCCTTCCGTTAATTCTTTAGCCGATGGCGGAAAAAACAACATGGGCATATTGATAAAAGACTGGTTAATAAGCGGCATGTTATATCTCAATGCTTCCGCCTTACTCTGACCGGTTTTAAGGTCAGTTAATATCAACCGGTACTGCATTCCTGGCAACGCGGGCAATAATGGTTGCCAAAAGAAAGTAGGCCGTTTATCGCATATACGATCTCCATCATTGGGAGAACTTAATATCAGTGGAGAAAAAGGTTGCAAGAAATAATTAAAACATTGTTGCCCTAATACAGCTCCGTTACTATGCCCATCATGGGCCGTTATTTCGTAGCAATACTCATAATCACCAGCCGCAAAATACCCCGATTGCCGGCACAGATCAGCTACCTTATTATTACCAAACTGTAAGGAGGCACCTGTCATTAATCCCGCAGGAAATGGGTTTACTCCGGGCAACAAATCAAAAGGTGGGGTTTTGATGACTACTACCTGTAATCCGGGCTGGGCTGCAACGGTAACTTTAAGGGATACACGTTGTTTAGAAGAAGATGGGTTACTCAGCCTCGCCATAAAAAGACCATCCAAAGTTCTACCCTGTACTTCCGGTACAAATACAACCGTTACCTGTGCCATGCAAAATACTGGCAGAAACAGCAAGCAAAAAAATATTCCGTAAATAAGTTGGCGCATAAACAATTAATTCAAGTGATACTGTAATGCCAGTTGTGTGCTAAAGTTGCCGAATAAGTAGTTTTCGTGGGAGTTAACAATATTTTTCCTGCAATCTACATACAGATTTATATTGAACCGCTGTGATACAGCCGCCCCGGCAGTCTGTTTAATGCCTACTTGTTCTACTACTGACTTATTATTGAGATAGGTAATCCCGCTGCTACAATTAATTATTTTCCAAACCTGATAGCTCCACGCTGATTCCGCGGTAAAAAGATTGCCGTATAAAGCCTGGTCTTTTACATCTTTGTTGTACAATACGCTCAGCGATAACACATGAGTGTTAATAATAAAACTATGGTTCAGGTTCATATTTACCAGTAAGCTTTTTACAGGTAGTATATTAATTTGTTGCAAGCCAAATACCAAGTTAGAATTGTTGGGCAGGGAAAACAAATGTCCGTTCCATTGTGACGACACCGATATGTTACGATTAAGATAACCTGTTTGCGTAACACTATCTATTACACCTTTCATCATAGACTGTCCTATATGGGACGAGAAAGTAAGGCGCTTCTTTGCCCTGATACTAAAGTCAACAGCGAACTGGCTATTCTTCCATTTGCTGTTATCCATTGCACCCGTGTGCGTATCCTGCATATCGGCCCTGAACCCAAGGGACAACTTACGTTTATTAAATTTTCTTGCTACGTTCAAACCGTATTTCATTGTACCACGGGTAGTTCCCGGGGCGCCGGGATTGCTATATCCCATACCTGCGTAACTTACATATGCACGTTGCGACATATCCAGAGATTTTACCGCACCATCATAATGTAAACCTATCGACACAGTTTCCCACAAATCATTTAACATGGACAATGCCGCCGCTTTAGAAGCCAGCAAATTATCATTGCCCACAGCGCTATTTTGATACGTAGTATTTGACTTGGAAAGTTCACCGGCAATGGTGCCATATTGTCCCAGGCTAATTTGTTCCGACACAGCGCCTACAAATATATTCTTTGGCAACCTCGGCATATCAAACGATGCTGTGGTACTTTGTTTAGCATTTGCATTTAGCGCGCCCACATGCGTATGTGCTTCTTCTAAATCCCCTACCCCAATTTGCAAAAACTGCGTCGCAAAATTTCCCGGGTCAATACTGCTATTTAATCCTACGTTTTTAATGTCGGCAGCATCATTACGGGTACCTGCTCCCAGCATCAAAAATTTATTATTCACCAAAAAAGATCCCTGCGCACCAGACATAAATAAATCCTTCACCAAACCCTTTCCCTCTCCTCCTATATTACCCGCTTGCAGCTGCTTTGCCTGCAATAATATTCTTTGAAAGAAATTCAATGGCAACAGCGATTGGATATTTCTCTGCTGGCCAGCTACACTATTAATATTAGTGGAAATCTTATCATTGACTAATTGCTGCGACGTCATCGTTTGTTTAGCAGCCAGTTCCTTTCCCAGCATCGCTTTCAGGCTGTAGATTCTATCGAGGTACCGCTGAGACATCTCCTGTGCTGTACTATCCAGTGTTTTACCAGCTACCGGCACAACATCAGGTTGCAATAATCTATTATCGGCAAATAACTGTTTAATCTGACTACTATCCAGATAAATCAATTCATCAGGGCTGATCAACTGTTTCAACGCACTATTACCACTCAACGTTTGCAGTTCTTTTTGCGCCTCGTCTATTTCCTTGCTGATATATGATTTTAAAGCTGCTGAAACATTAATATCCTGTAAAAAATATTTATTAACGTCAAAAGATTTATTGACGTATTTATTCATTCTTTCAAGGTAAGCCGCTTTATCAAAAGAGATATTTTTAAGCCCTTTATTAAACCCTGCTAATCCTTCCGGGTATTGCCCGGCAATATCTGTAAACTGAATATTGAAAGGGATATTCCCTACCACCAGCTGGTCTTCTATACTGGCGCGTGCCTGTACTGGCGAAAGCGCACCTTCGGCATTATTGGTCACTATAACAACGGAAGCCCCATGGAACTGATTACCGAATGCTCCCC
Organism: Chitinophaga sp. 30R24; assembly: GCF_049056765.1. Classification (NCBI taxonomy): domain Bacteria; kingdom Pseudomonadati; phylum Bacteroidota; class Chitinophagia; order Chitinophagales; family Chitinophagaceae; genus Chitinophaga; species Chitinophaga sp. 30R24. The sequence goes on along the minus strand of NZ_JBJGXX010000021.1, from coordinate 15,862 downwards.
GTTTCATAAACGCGGGAATATTGACATCATTTTTAAACGCATAAAAGCCTCTCAACTTTTCGTCCAGGTATTTATTAACCCGGCCTGTATCTTTAAAAAGCATATATCCCTGCTGTACCCGTTGCAATTGTTTATCGCCATAGGTTTGCTGTATATGCGTATAAAACTGTTGACGTGCAGTATCATTTAACCCCGCGGTAACCTTACCTTTAACAGCGGTAATAGTGGTTTTAAGATTAATAGAATCCATCAGCGCATGCTGCATGGCTGTACTGGTAACAGGAGACACCGATACATGGGCTGTATTGGTAAGTGGATGGTGTTGCGCTTGTATAGGGACGCTAAGTACCAATCCCAATGGGACAAAACAAAATCGTCTAATCATATGATATGAATAGTAATATATGCCAATTACAAAAAGCCGGTTAGCGCTTTTCTAAAAGGGTGAACAATAATGGTATTACACAGTTTCCAAAATAGGTACAATAAATTATTCAGGTTATGAATATATTCTCATGACTATAATAAATTAGTACTCATGCAACATAGTTACAAGCTACAGAGGTATAACAAGCTATAACAGCAATAAGAATTTTTTATCTCTCAGGGGCAAATGTAAGAAAACACTTTTTACACTTGTATAACATCTTAATGTAATTATTTAATAAAATTTCCACTCCGGAAATATAAAAAAAATATAACGTTGCAGATGATACGAAAATGATTATTATGGCAGATAATAATGGGTAAAAACTGGCACTACAATCAGGCAGGAAGTATGTATAAAATATACAACCGGGAAGCGCAAATGAGCGGCTTCCCGGTTGCTTTGTATTAATCCGCTGTTTCGATACAGATTTAAAGGGTTAGTCTGGTTGCTGTAGCATAATTTGGCTTTGCCTCTGATACATCAATTAAGGCACCAACTCTGAAAAAATACTGCATTCCTTGTTTTAAGGCAGGGTTAGAAGGCAAATCTATCTCCAATTGGTATACAGTATTTACATTAGTAGAAGAATCTATTGTTTGTTCGGCTTTCACCAACCACAAAGGTTCTCCTACCGCTGCCTCTGTATGGGCATATAAACCTATCTTTTTCACTTTTCCAGGTACCACTTGTTCCAGGTTAAAACTGGCCACCACTTTGGAACCGGTTTTCTGTATAGCAACATTTTGCAGGCGTATATATGGCTGAACCAGAAAATCTATTTTTGTGTTTCCTTTTACGGTGAAACGCTGAACTTCCATTGGTAAACAATTACCTCTCACCGGTCTGATTTCATAAGTTCCTCCGAACACAAGGGCATTCCTGAAAGTTCCGTCATTTTTAATCACCATATATTGACTTACAGGGTTTGCAAAACCTTGTTCAATCAATTCGATCTGGGTGCCATTAATAATGTCCTGTTCAACTAACTGATTTGTTTTAGCGTCGAGCATGGATCCGTAAATGGTTGAATCTGGCCCATTATAGTTATCCTGTTTGCAGGAGCTCACTGACAGTAATAACGTGATAGCTGTAACGAGCAACTTTAATCGTTTCATCTTTTTCATATACACATTAATATTGAGGATTTTGAACCAATCCATTTGATGCAATTCCCGGGATGGACACATAATACCATTTGGGCAAGAATGTAGCGGGAACTGTTTTAGAAGATGTTTTACGTATAAAAATGTATTTCGCAGGGCTGGTACGCAAGTCCAGTACAGGCACGAGTGCCCGGCGAGAAGTATTATTCATCAGCGTGTGAAAATCCCTTCTGCGGATAAGGTCCCAGAACCTTTTATTTTCAAACGCCAGTTCCATCATACGGTTTCTCAAAACATTGTCTACTGTAAGGGGAATATCTGTTGTATGTCCGGCTCTGCGGCGAATTGCATTGAGCGCTTTGGCTCCTTCGGCTTGCATCGTACCACTTTCCGCAGCAGCTTCTGCGAAGTTCAGAAGCACTTCGGCATACCTGAATTCCATCCAATCCTGTGTACATTGTTTTTCGTCTGGCGGAATCACACCAGGGGAAAGAAATTTCTTATAACTGAACCCAGAGCGCGTCATTCCTATATTAGAGGGATCAAATCCTGAATAGTCGGTCCAGTTGGCTGCTCCGAATGTATAATATGTAACGCCATTCACGGTAGTGGATGCATCAGTTTCTATTTTCGGCGTTCCATCCTGCTGGATAAATCCACCCTGTATAACAATCGTTTTTTCTTTCCATGTAGTACCGGGCAGTATCACTGTTCCCCACAAACGGGCATCTTTGTCTTTAAAAATATCATTCGGACCGTCAAAATGCAGGTATTTGCGGGAAGGATCATATCCATTATAGTTGTTGATATCCCCGTCTTCTGTAGTGACGATTGGTGCTGCCTGGCCCGGATTTGAATAGCTTTCATACTGATCCACAAATTCCAGGGAAGGGTTCATACGTCCCGGAGCAAACCATCCATTGGAAGTTTGATTTGAATTGTACCAGATATCGTAGTTATGGGCATCAAAGCCAACCTTGGCATATCCTTTTATCATAATGGGTTCCGGAAGTGCTTCACTTTCAGCCGCATTAGGATTCTGGAAAAGGGCAGTGTAATTAGCTACGGCCTCTTCTTTGCTGGAGGGATTCGGCTTGTACAAACCAAATTTACCCGAATTCATGATTACTGCAGATGCCTTGATACATTCATCATAATACCGGTTAGCTTCAGTAGCAGGGATACCTACCAGTCCCTTGTCTACTGCTGCACCGGAAAGTGGAGCCTTTCTCCAAAATTTCGCGATTGACGCAGCAAATAGCGCCGTGCGTGACTTAAGCGCATAAGCAGTCCATTTAGTGGCTCTCCGTTTGTCATCGCTGGCCCTTGTTTCCGGAAGAAATTCAATTGCCTTGTCGCATTCATTGAGGATAAAATCCCAGGTCTCCTGTTCCTTATTCCTCGGCACTTTCAATTCTTCCACATTGCCGGTATATTTTTGCGCCGTTTGAATTAAAGGTACTCCACCATATCTTTTTGCGAGTCCGAAATAAGCAAACGCCCTGATGAAATGGCATTCACTTTTTATCTGGTTCCTATCTGCCTCCGATATTTTCAATCCTGGTAACAAATCCAAAAGCACATTTGCATCTCTTATCAACTGATAACCCGGCTCCCACCAGCTATTATAGCCATCTCCCATGCTGAGATCCCACTGGGAGTGGATCGCTTCATCAGTCAGGAAAGCATTGCTTAATACAGAAGGGCCCATCCATTCCACGTAAGACCAGCCTTTATCGTAAAATTTAAAATCCTCTATGGGTAACTTCCCATACAAGTTCGCCATATAAACCCTTGTTCCCATTAAAGGGTCCGCGAAAAGGGCATCGCTGTCAAGTTTGTCAGTGGGGCGTCTGTCCAGGAAATCTTTTTTACAACCTCCGCAGAGTAAGACCGTCACCAGTATCCAAGTTATATTTCTTAAAAGAGTCATTTTTTGAAAATTTAAAATGTCACGTCAACGCCTACGTTATAGCTTTTTGTAAGCGGGTAGGTGTATCCACCGCTATAATTTCCTTCTATTTTTTCCGGATCAAACTGTCTTACAAATGATCCTGCAAATGTGAACAGGTTATGGGCATTTGCATATACCCTGATATTTTTGATACCAGTTCTCATCATGAAGGGGGAATGAATCGTGTAACCCAGCATGATACTCTTCATACGTAAATAAGAAGCATCTTTTCTCCATATTTCACTTTCCAATCCCATAGCTCCCCGGTTAGCTTCGTAGCGTGTAGCCGGCCATTTTCCAGGTACCCATTCACTGTTGGGATTATAAGGATCTACTTGGTGCCATCTGTCATAAAAAAATTCTGGGGAGTTACCATTGAAGTTGAAAGGACCGGCATAGGTTTGACCAAATCTGAGCGTGTATTTACCGGAACCCTGCATGACCATGTTCAAGTCAAATCCTTTCCATTCAGCATTTAAAATCAGACCGTAGTAATATTTAGGATCGCCATTACGAAAAAGAGGTAGCATATCATTTGAATCAATGATACCATCACCGTTTACATCAACATATCTGAAATCGCCCGGGAGTTCCTTTATATTGCCAAGATTACCGTCTTGGATAGGTGCATAAAATATTTCTTCCTGATTCTGGAATTGCCCTGCTACTTTGTATCCCCACAAAATATCTGTCCATCTGCCTTCAGTGCCGTTTTTCCATTTTTCCATGCTGCTCCTGAAATTAGATCCTTCTACATGGCGGGCCATTGTTCTGCTGAAGCTGAAATTACCCTTAATGCCATAAGAGAAGTTGCCTATTTTACGTGCATGCCCAACCGATATATCAAAACCGACTATACGATCGCTGTTCAGATTTTCCTGCGGCAATGTTCCACCAAAGGTATTGGGTAAAGACACATTTCTGTAAGCTAACAAGCCAGAGCGATCCCTTTGGAAGACATCACCTTCAAACGTGAGCATACCCTTAAATAAAGAGGCTTCCAGTCCGATATTGGAAATATTTGATTTATACCATGTAAGGGATTCATTGATGATGGGAGGAGAAGCAACACCATCCAGATAGGTTCCGTCAGAAAATTCATATCCCGCACCACCTGAAGTGGAAAAACCTTGTACATATTGGAATGCATTGGCAGAATTATCTTGTCCTACGATACCGTATGAGCCCCTGATTTTAAGGTAGGAAATTGCCGGGAGAGTATTTTTAATAAAATTTTCCTCTGAAAGAATCCATCCACCAGACATTACCGGAAAGAATCCCCATCTTTTGTTAGGCGAATAGCGATAGGAACCATCAAACCGTCCGGCAAATTCCAACAGGTACTTGTTTTTGAAATTATAATTCAGGCGACCGAGATAAGACTTATTAGCCGTTTCTCCTTCATTACCGGCCGTTTGCTGTACATTCGGACTGGCCTGGTCAAGTTGGTCATTTGTATAAAAGTTGTACTGGCGGCTCAGGTACGAATAACGGCTACCGGTTTCCCGTTGCTCATACACGATAGTAGCGTCTACGTTATGATTCCTGGCAATAGTAGTGTTATAAAGAAGCTGCGACTGTAGATTTACACTATTATAGTCGTAGTTAGTGTTGGAAATCTTAGCCGGATTATTTTTAAGAAATGGCGTGTAGGTATTGGTCTCCTTGTCGTAAGTAAATACACGATAGGTTTTTACCAGGCTCTTACCCAGCTGATCATTGCTATCGTAGCTTGCTGTACCCTTTATTTTTAATCCTTTCAGAAATGGCGCGGTGTAAGTTAAACCAATTACCGACTGGAATGATTTGTTTTTAACCTGGTTATAACCTGTATAATCAGCGTTTGAAAGCATAACAGGATTATCTAATGGAAGCACCATGGCAGGGTAAAGCGGGTTACCATTGGCATAAACCGATTCTGTAGGCAGGGTGGTGCGTGTTTGTTTGAATATAGTGAAGAAGTCTGTTCCAGGCTTGCTTTGTTTGTCCGTCATCCCAGACAGCCTAAGGTCGGCCACCAGATTTTTTAACAGTTGTGCGGAAATGTTACTACGGAATGTGTACTTCTTATAATTCATATCCCCGGACTTCAATAACCCTTCATCATTTTGAAGACCCAGGCTCAAATAATAGTTTACCTTATCATTTCCACCTTGTGCACTGAGGTTGTGTTGAGACTGGGTAGCGAATTTTTTGAACGTTTCTGCATACCAGTCTGTAGAGCCATATCCGGGAAGTCCTTGCTGGTACTTTGCAAGCTCTTCTTTAGATAAAATAGGACCAGCCCCTGCATTGATGTTTGCTTCATTCATCATCTCCATGTATTGAGCAGCATTGGTCATGGCAGGAACATTAGTTGGCCGTTGCATGCCGGTAACGTAACCGTAATTAAATTTGGTTTTACCGGATGTTCCTTTTTTCGTAGTGACTATCACTACACCATTAGCAGCATTTAACCCATAAATGGCTGCGGCTCCATCTTTCAGTATTGAGATACTTTCAATGTCGGAAGGATTGAGCTTCTGGAATTCCACTGCACCGTCGCGGGCAATACCATCAATTACAAATAAAGGAGAGCCAAATCCACGGATATTGATCATTGTATTAAAGTCTCCCGGTTCTCCTGTATTCTGTCTGATCTGCAGGCCAGGAATTTTCCCTTCTAGGCTTTGAGCAAGGCTGGAATGTGTGGTAGTGGTTATTTCATCCGCTACCAGATTGGAGATTGCGCCGGTGAGGGTTCCTTTTTTCTGTACACCATATCCAACAACCACTAGCTCATTGAGTCCTGCATTAGAAGCTTCTAAGCGAACATTCAGTTCAACCTGGCCTTTAACAGTAACTTCTTGCCGGTTAAAGCCCAAATAGGAAATAATCAGCACGGCACCATCGGGTACAGTTAATTTAAAGTGTCCGTTTTCATCGGTAATAGCGCCCTGGGTAGTGCCCTTTATCTGAACGGTTACTCCTTGCAAAGGTTTTCCTGTTGCTAAGTCAGTAACATTTCCCGATACCTCTGTAACAACAGGTGAAGTAGCGCTTACCAGATCTACCTTTCGTTCTACTACGATCGTTTTGTTTATGATCCGGTATGTAAGCGGCTGTTCCCTGAAACAGTGCTCCAACACATTTTCCAGGGAAGCATTCTTCACATTGATATCAATGTTCCGGGTATTGTGAAGTTGCTCCATCGTACAGAGGAAGTCGTAACCCGATTGCTTTTTAATGACTCTGAAAACTTTTTCAAGTGTTGAATTATGCTGGGAAAGGGTGATCCGTTGAGAGTATACATCCGCTCTCACCTGGAGTCCCAATGCCAGCATACAAAAAGTGGCCAATTTCATTGTTTTAATACAGAGATTAGCTAGTCCGGGGAAATAGTGCCGGGCAGATACAGACCGGTCCTTTTCCCCTTTCATGAGAAAAAATAATTGCATACCTTTGGCATGTTAGGGTGAATAATCAGTTGTTAATGCGATTGAATTTTTTAATGCCCTAATTACAACCGCGGCGGTGCAACGCTGCGGTTTTTTTATGGACAATTGTATATTTATTTCATTATTGTATTTTTCCCTGGAGAAACGATAATCTTTGAATTCTTTTCTGAGAATTTCACAGCGCCGGTTACTTCCAGCATTTTAAATATTTCCCACGCACTTACATTCCGGGGAATCGTTCCTATAAAGTGCTCCGATACAGCCCCTGTATATTGAACGTCTATGTTGTACCATCTGCTCAACTGGCGCATGACAGACTGGATGTCTTCCCCCGAAAATTCGAAGTTGCCATTTTTCCATGCGATAACCTGGTCTGGGTCTATGTCTTTTACCACTTCGATATAAGTGGAACCTGGTTTTACTCTCGCCTGCTGGCCAGGTTGGAGTAACGCGCTATTAGCGCCCCTTTTTACCCTTACCGCTCCTTCCAACAGTGTTGTGCGCAACGTATACTCATCGGCGTAGGCCATTACATTAAAATGGGTTCCCAGCACTTCTATCTCTACCCGCTCATTGGCGTTTGCAATGCTTACCCGGAATGGACGCGATACATCTTGCGCTACTTCAAAGTATGCTTCGCCACTAAGTTCCACTACCCTATCGGTATGGCGCCTGAAATGAACAGGAAAACGTAGCGAAGAAGCAGCATTCAACCAAACTTTACTGCCATCTGCCAAGATCACCTGATACTCCCCACCCCTTGGCGTCAGGATGGTATTGTATGCACTGGTATCGTTATCCTGGTTACTTGTTTGATAGGCCAGTTGCCCCGAATCGAGCTTAATAATCGTAGTATTGCCTTGCCTGGTAAGGGAACCATTTCCAACACTGTCCAGTGGTATTATGCTACCATCAGAAAGCTGGAGGACGGCTTTGTTTACTCCGGGAGAAAGAGGCGAAATTTGGGACAATGATACCGGCGCGTTCCGCTCAACAGTTTTCCAACAGTAACCGGCAACGCCTAAAATCAATGTAAAACAGGCAGCTACCCATAGCCATTTCCTTTTTACGGGCGCCATTGCCATTATTTTTGCACGCTTGCCGCCTATAGCTTTCCATACTTTCTCATTTTCCCAAACATGCTCATCGCCTAGTTGGTCCATGATTGCCATACCATCCTCTACAAATTGCTCGTCTGTACAACGGAGCAACAATTGCCGGTTTCTCTCCGAAGCATTAACCCACGTATCGAGTTCGGCTTTCTCCGTTGTATCCAGTTCCTGGCAGAGGTACTTTAATATCAGCGTAACAATTCTTTGATTTTTTGATTCCATTTAGAAAGATTGCCTTGAATACAGGAACAATTACTAGAAGAACGAGCCAACAACATGTTTAACCAAATGAAAAGCATAAATTTTTTAAGAAATTACAGTTCTTACGATGCTATAGACATGAAATAGCGTACAATAGGCCAATAGTATCCACAGATAGAAAGCCGGCAGATCTTTTTTTAATAACGCCGCACGTAAGAGTTGTAATGCTCTTGTTTTTTGGTTAAGTACTGTTTGTGGTTGAATGCCCATAAGAGCGGCAATTTCCGAGGTGGTTTTCTTACCAAAAAATAACAGTTTGAATACCTGCCCACATTGCGGCGGCAGTTCTCTTATTTCTACATAAAGCTTGTGGAGGATTTCTGCCTGTATCCTTTTCTCGTCTATCAGGATTTCCGACTCCTGCGAAAGATAGGATATTTCATCATGCGCAGACTCATGCCGTTTTCTAGCCCTGATAAGGTCGATGCAAGCATGCCGGGTTGCTACATACAGAAATGCACGAATACCATTGATGTCAGTAAAGTTCATCCTTTTCTCCCATAGCTTGATCATTACTTCTGAAACAATATCCTGTGATTCAGCGTAATCATTAATGATACTGTATGCAAAATAATGGAGTGGCTTGTTGAATTGTTGGTATACATAGTTAAAAGCCGCCGTTTTTCCCTTATTGAAACTGGCAATTTGAAATTCTTCCATGGTCTGAAATTCCGTTATCAGTAAATACCGCTACAGGGGCATTCGAAACGATGATATAGGCCCGTTTAAAGCACAACATTTATCTATCGGTAATGGACAAAAACAACGATACTATACCTTTTTTACACCTGTTGCTTCCAACATCAGGTTATGCAATTCATAGTTTTTCATAAAAGGTTTAAGAAGGTCGCTACCTGGTCCCATCATAGCCAATTCCACATGGTCGGAAGAGTGATCCATAGAAGCCCAGCTTACATTGGTGTAGTTGGCAATAATTTCTGCGAATTCCTTAAATGGCAACCTGTATTTGTTATAAAGCCCTTCCCCATCAAGTTTAACATAGTGGTCGAGTACAGACTGGGCTTCTTTCGGCGTGATGGTGAATCCTAATGCAGCATCGATCCTTTCCCTTACCTGGGAGGTAGAGAAATCTTTCTCAATGCCATTTAATATCCAATCATTAGTATGCTTGAAATGCTGAATGGCATCAAATTTTTTATTCATCGTGCTACCACCAAATATTCCTGGATTTGCATTTCCATGATCAGTAGTAATAATAATGAGCGTGTTTTTATCCTTTTCCGCAAAGTCTACGGCCACCTGAATTGCTTCGTCAAATGCAACCTGATCATATATCAACGCTCCCAGATCGTTGGAGTGTGCTCCCCAGTCTACTTTCCCTCCTTCAACCTGTAATACGAAACCTTTCTTGTTCCTGTTAAGCCTTTCAATAGCTACCTTGGTCATTTCAGCCAATGTTGGAACAGTTGTCTGTAAGCTGGGTGTATGCAGGTGATCGAGGCTATAAGGGAGAGCATCCCCATGGAATACCGCCATTAACGGCTTTTCTATGTTAGCCTGTAACATTTCCTGTTTATGGCGTGCAACTACAAAACCTGAGTCGGTGTATTTCTGGAACAGGTGCTGTTTATCCGAACGCGTTTCTGCGCTGAAATAATCTACACCACCCCCCATCATTACATCAAACCGCAATGCCAGATATTGTTCAGCGATTTCCGGCTGAGAATTCCTGTTGGCATTATTTACACAAAATCCGGCGGGAGTTGCATGTGTAATGGGAACAGACGTAACACAACCGGTGGCTTTCCCTGCAGCTTTGAATTTCTGAAGGATGGGAGTATTAAATGATCCGTCGGCATTTACATTTAACATACCATTCGGCACCCGCTTACCGCCGCCCCATGATGAACTACCGGCTGCGGAATCCGTTACCAGGTTATCAGCAGAAGCAGTATCCATTAATCCTCTTTTTCCTTTTCCTTCTTCATATAGCCTGATCCAATTACTGGAACGGCCTTCTTTCCTCTGAAGAAGCATATTAGCCATCGACAATGTGCCAATGCTCATACCATCACTTACCAGAAAAATAATATTGCGGGCGGTTGTTCCGTCCCATTTCTCCTCATTGTTCTTTTTGTTTCCTGCGGTTAATCCTACCGGGAAAAATACTGAACTAGCTAACGCAGCTAGTGAGGATTGCTGTAAAAATTTTCTTCTTTCCATTTTTATACTTTCCTTAAAAAAGTAAAGATGATTATGTTGTCTTGAATGTAAAAGCTTTATTACATTAAGGATTTGTTATTTATATTTTACAGAATTTTTTTTGGATTTCTTTTAGTTAAACCGGTGCGAAGTTCGTTCTGAATGAGATTGCTGCAGCATCTTCACAATTCAAATAGCCTTTACAAAAAAAGTCTTATATGCTAATACGGAACATTTACCGTGTCTTCTTTTTCCTGCTCATACCCATATACGTATGCGCGCAGGATGTTCATAAATTAACCGGTTACCAAGGCATTAAAGGTAGCGTGTTGGATGCTGAAACAGGAAAACCATTGTCTGCGCGGATAGAAATAAGAGATACGACAGGGCGCCTGCAATCTACTTACTACCATCAGTTAGATGGAATTTTTACAGCAGAAGACGGCACCTTCTCTTTACCTCTGAGGCCAGGTAAGTATACCATGAAAATTATCCACGGTATAGATTTTCTTACAAAGAAAATTGATTTTGCTATTTCAGAAAAAGAAGGTGCTAGTGCTATCATCCGCCTTGATCCTTGGGTAAAGCTGAAACAACGGGGATGGCTAAATGGTGATGGGCATGCACATCTTTATTCTGATATAAAGATGAATGATACCATGACCAAACAGGTTCGCCGTTTATGCCTTGCACAAGGAGTAGATTTCATCAGTGCCTGTCAGGGCTGGGCTGGTTATAATGATGATAACTGGCGTAGTGAATACGGAAAAGTAAGTGACGAAAAGTTTCAGTTGTTTTATGGAGCTGAAATGCCTAAATACCGGAGCGGGCATGTTTGGTGGCTTGGCCTTGCAAGTACTCGCGGTTACTTCGAGCACCTGATGGATACGGCATATGAAAATCAATATTACCAGGCTCCCATACACACCAACTGGGATTTTTCCTGGCTCAAGTTTAGCTTTATACCTGATATTGAAGTGATCTCACGGTATTCCAAGTACGAAAAAGCACACGCTGTAATTGCACATCCTACCAGCTGGTGGATGCAGCCCAGAGAAAATATAACAAAGTATACTACGAATATTACCGGCAACCTTTCATTCGGCCTATTATCTGGCAATGTCTGGAATGGTATGACGGTAATGGGTTATATGGCCGATAATTATTTTTATCAGAACATCTGGTTTCACTTACTTAACGAAGGATATATCATGCCGCCCTTTTCTGAGCTGGATGGTGGATACCCTGCAGACAACAAGTTTTATTACGGCTATTTACGCACTTATTATTTAACAGATCCTGCTATTGCAGATCCTCTTACCCGTATTACGGATGCTGTTCAGAAAGGACATACTTTTGTTACTTCCGGCCCAATCATATTGGCAGATATCGACAAAAAGTACAATGTAGGAGATATCATTCCATTAGATAAAAGCACCCGCAAACTTCATATAGAGGCATACGCTTCTGGTGAAACCTCAGATTATCTTTCGTATGTGATCGTATTCAGGAACGGAAAAATATATCACTCATGGGATTTGAGGGATAAGAAACCCCGCACATTAAAACAGGAAATTTCTTTAAGCGAAAAAGATGATGCATGGTACGTGGTTAAAGTATATGGAAAGGACGCCTGGCAACAACCGGAAAACATCGACGTGATGGCATATTGCCAAAACCTAGAAAATGCTCCTGAAAAGAAAGGGTTGGACGGCGCTGCACCTGCTGTAGCCATCACATCTCCGTTCTATTTCCGTCATGCCGGAGTAACCAGCCCCCAGCCGCTTATTTCGGAAGTTAACCTGGAAGTTACTGATCCAAACACAAACGATCGTATCAATGAAGGTAAGGTAAGTATATTCCTTGCAGGTGAAAAAATTGATTCCTTCCAGTTGCATAATGGGATAGCCCACTTTACAATGCCCGTTAACAGCTTAATAACAATAACCAATGGCAATAAAACCATCACCAGGGGATTGTATCTTGATTATCCACCTTACTTGGCTATATTGGAAAGGATTGCCAACGGAAATTGGCGCGATGATCATAATTGGATCAATACACTAGTTCCTGGTCATGTACCATGGTCTGTATTTGCCTATGATGAAACCAGCAAGCTACTGCGAAATGTAAAATGGAAAATAAAGTTTGAAGACAATGAGCGGGATGATTTATGGAAAGATTTTGATGCGCTGTTTAATAAATAACCGGCAATAACTTATTTTATCTATTTATCTGAACAGGATTACCATTCATTATATGGTGTATATCGAAATTAAAAAGCCATCAAAATGCATATTTTGATGGCTTTTAATTTTCATTCCAATGAGAGCAGCTAGTACTTCGGCTGACATTGATAATAAAAATCATTTTGCTTAATGCACGTTGCACCACTTTCACATGTTGTAGCACCAGTATAACCTATTCCTCCACACTGTCCCCAAAGAGGCACAGTAACAACGGTAGTTGATTGAATACTACTCACAAGAATGACAAACATAATTGCTAATCTTTTCATAAAATAAAATTTAGTTGATTATAAAAAACATATTAATGCATAATATTATTCATAAATCTCACCTTGCAGCACAATGCTCTCATTGGTTCATACTTCGAATTGCTGTGCACATAAATATCTTTACTCCTCCCTTTTCAGTTGTATCTAACACCCCTGTAATCTTTCCCATTTCATTGGGTTTAATAGGATATTTTGGTTAATCTAATTGTACACATGAACAAAGATGTTCTGCGTTACTAATCGCAATTGGATTAGATTCCGATAAAAGTATATAAGAATAAGCTAAATAGATACTAAATAGACTAATATTCAGGATCTGACAAATATTATCAGAATTCAAGCTAAATACTACAGTAATAATGGGGTACCCCTTATCAATTTGTAGAATTATTAAGTATTCGTCGAACGTTGAGTAAAATGCTTAAAATAGTTAGCATATCTTCCTTTATACAAAGCCTTGATAAGATTGATAACTAACAACGTTATAAGAATAAAATTCAGTAACAGCAGTAACTTATACTACCACACAACAACTAACCACATCTAAAAACCAAACTCACAGGAGATTTGATAGATATCCGTTTTTTTATTTTGATCTATTATTTTATAATATCTTATAAAATGACGTTGTAGCATGATTTAATAAAAAAATATTTTCTATATTTTTTCTAACTTAGAAGTGATAAACATTTATTTTCTTACCTGTTTACCTTTTTTGACCTATGAGGAAATTAGCCCTTTTCCTGGTTCCTCTGTTGGCATTTTCATTGTTGTTAACAAATTGCACAAAAGAAGCAGTTTACAGTTGTAATGAGAAAGTTGATGCCTGGGTAAAAGAAAACAAAACTGCCGTTGAGCAAATGAGCAGGTCTCAGATTTTGGAAAAAAGTGATGATTTTCAAAAAGCTATCTATGCAGCTTCATCATCAAACAAAAAGTATGACTTATGGTTTGCCAAACTAAATGAAGTCCAGAGGATGGACTGGAATGAACAGGAGCTGAAGCATATCGCTTTATTAAAAAGTTACCTATCTGTAGAACTATTCAAAAGCAAAGACAAACTGGAGGAAATGAAACCCTCTTGAAAAAATGGAAAAACGACGCGATGACTGAACTCGGTTGGGACCTCCGCACAATCGCTTCCGTCGCTGGCAATCTCCGCACCCCTATTAACAAAAAAGGAGATTTCAATGAGCTGGATGCAAAAAAAATGGTGTCTGTTGACGATGCTCTTATAACAGATTCAGAAGCCAGTAAGAGCTGCACATGCAATAAAAACGATGACTACTGCAATGGAGTTATCGGAGGACCTAATGGACCTTTACGCTGCACAACAACTACAAGCAGCTGCAGTTCATCTAGTAGCGGTTGTGGCACATTATGGCTAAGCTCCTGTAATGGACTTTGTTTTTAAGCCTTGTTCCCGATAAACATACAGAGAAATCGCATCTGGTGCTATTTCAAAGACCCAGATGCGATCTTTCAATTTCAGGCAATTCAAAACTGCATCACTAAAAAAAGAAATAACTTGAAAAGGATAAGCACATCTCTTTGGTTGTATGGCTTTGCTTTCTTACTCTTCCTTTTATCTTGTAACATAAAAAAGGCAAAACCTTACCTATTGTATGTAAAAATATTTGACGGCGTTGAATTCGTTAAGACAGATACAATAAAATTAACCGAAATCCAGCCCTTTAGCTATACCTTAAGAGAAGGAATTATTTACCACATGACCCATGACAGCGATACGGTCATTTTTTATAATTCGCTCGAAAATGAAATATGGCTAACATCTTCCACTCCAGATAGCCTGGCTACATTGCAAGATCCCGTCAATATCCAGCTCAGAAACATGCAAAAATTGTTGCTTGCCATTATAAATGAGAAAACAATAACAGGTATAAAACTAGATGAGCTGAATACAACGTATGAAAAACAACAACTTTCATTTAAAGATTACCAAAAGCTTAAAGACTCACTCTGGAATAAAAGCATTGAATATTCCGTAAACATAAAATCTAGCCTTGAAAATGCTATGTTCAACAAAGAACTGGATCATACTATTCTGCCTGCATATCTGTTATTTTCTCAAACCGGGGATACTGCCATTTTTAATCTTGAAAAGGAAATATCTCTTTATCAACGGATTGCTGGAAATTACAAATCTCTTAGTAAGCCTACCAAAGCACAACGCACCTTTATCACTTATGTAGATATGTTCGATGAATACCTGCGTGAAAAGCAGGAAAGAGATAACAGGTTACAACCCGGATGTAAAGTCGAAGACCTTTCTTTGCCCAATATTTCCCAAACATATATTTCTTTGGATAAGACATGTTCCATTAATACATTTACGCTATTGATGTTCGTTAGAAATAGCTGTAGTCTATGTAATGATGAACGGGATTACTGGAAGAACAGATATATAAAAGGAGATGGATTTGAAATATACGAAGTATCTGTGGATGAAACTGGCTCGTTCAAGGATTGGTCGGATATAATCCGTAATAGCCACACTCAAAATTGGTTACAGGTAATGGACACCGCAAGCGAAAAAAACAAGGTTGTAACTAGATTTGATGTGTCTATTACTCCTTCCTCCTATCTATTAAATTGTAGAAGTTAAAACTTAATCTGACAGTTATTGTTAAACAAATAACTCAAAAAGATTAAGATCATGACAACAACAGAAAAGTTAATACAGCCGAAATTGGGGCTGTTGAAGTTAGCAGAGAAACTTGGGAATGTATCAGAGGCTTGCAAGGTATTAGGTTACAGCCGAGATAGTTTCTATCGTTTTGAGAAATTGTATGCAGAAGGAGGCGAATTAGCCTTGAAAGAGATCAGCCGAAGTAAGCCACTATTAAAAAACAGAATACCAGAA
>NZ_JBJGXX010000020.1:0-33110 GCF_049056765.1 Chitinophaga sp. 30R24 | reverse complement strand
ACCATGGGCAGGATATTCAATAGCATATGAGACTACCGCTTTTTCATCTACTTCTGGTATTCTGTTTTTTAATAGTGGCTTACTTCGGCTGATCTCTTTCAAGGCTAATTCGCCTCCTTCTGCTCCTCATCTTGGGAACGTGAGAAATTCTAAAGGGAATGAGGGGATAAGTGACAGCCCATGCTATGCGTGGGCCCACTTACTCGTTCCCATAGGCTTCTCACGGCCTCCAAGACGGGTAATGTTGGGCCTGCGCTTTTTGTTTAGTCCTATCTGCGCTCCCGCCGACTATAAGAAATCAAGCTAGATTATATGGAATTGATAATCGGGTCACCAGATTCGAAAGGAGATTTGTTTGGCTTAAACCGGATAGATAAGTATTGTTTAATCATCTTCTTTAAAACAATTTTTATGGAAAGTTTATTAGCCGTTCTAAACAGGATTACTCCGTATGGCTCTGAGCGAGGCTTTGTTGAGCTCTGTTGGCACCAATTGAGCAAGGTGATCACCAGTAAAGAAGCAGATGCCTGGTCATCCGATAAACGAGATCATTTCATGGTATTTGCCAATTTTTTCATTGTTACTGCCAGGGCTGTTTTTACTCTTAAAGATGCCTTGATTAAGTCTGATGCATCCGATTTGAATGAAATTTTGCTCATTGAATTGGCGGAGCCTCTGGATGATTTAGAGGAATTTGCATCTGCTGTGGAGTATGATGAATTGGTGGAAACGATTGATGAATATGTGGAGATAATTTTGGACCAGACCAATTATTCATTAGACACAACGAAGATAGAATTTGCGGCAGGGTATTTTAAAATGTTCTTCTTAACCCTCCACGCTTTGAATATAGAAAAGCATATTGAAAAGGTATCCAAATTTACTTACGATAAAACTTGATTTATGAATAAAGAGATTAACGTATTAAATAAGCTTCATGCTGCATTTACCGCTATGCCAGTTTGTTTTAGGGAGCGAGTTTGTGAAGAGTGTGTCGGCTCCCCCCAAAATTTCGGCCACAAGAATTAGAGTTATAAATTAATTGATTTATTAACTTTAACCTAGTAATATGAAAAAGAAAAATTTTACAGAAAGTCAGATAGTAAGTGCTCTTAAAAGACAGGAAGTGGGGATGGCAGTTAAAGATATCGCCCGTGAACTAGGGATTAGTGAGGCAACCTTTTATAACTGGAAGTCAAAATATGGAGGCATGGAATCCAGTGATGTCAAGCGGTTAAAGGAGCTTGAATCTGAACATGCTGAGCTCAAAAAGATGTATGCAGAACTTTGTATTGAAAATCGGGCGATGAAAAACCTAATTGAAAAAAAGCTCAAATTGGATTTGCAACAAAAAAATGGACAACTTATTAAGCTGCTTGTTTTAGAATAGATTTGCCAAATTCTTCGGGAGTCAAATAGCCTAACATTGAATTTCTGCGCTGCCTGTTGTACCATATTTCTATGAACTCAAACAGTTCTCTTTTTGCGACATCAATTGAATCGTATACAGTATGGTAGCCAGTTTCCGATTTAAGGATCTTGAAGAAATTCTCCATTACAGCATTATCCCAACAATTACCCTTTCTACTCATACATTGTTGTACAGCATTGCTCTTTAGCAGATTTCTGAACTCATGACTGGCATACTGTACACCTCTGTCTGAGTGAAAAATGGTATTGGGGGCCACGGATCTGTTTCTGACAGCCATATTCCAGGCTGCAACAACAGTTTCTTTGGCCGTCATACCAGTACTCATTGCCCACCCAACAATCTTTCTGTCAAACAAGTCCATGATAGCTGTTAAATAAAGCCAGCCACTTTTTGTCCGGATATAAGTCAAATCAGATACCCATTTCTCTGATGGTGCAGTGGCAGTAAATTCTCTATTGAGTCTATTGGCAGAGACTTCCAGGTTATGGTTGGAATCTGTTATACATACTTTGAACTTACCCCTAATAACACTGCGAAGCCCTTTATTTCTCATGATCATGGCCACTGTGGGTCTGGAGGCATATAATCCCATAGACCTAAGCTCTGCAACTATTTTAGGGCTGCCATATCGGCCTTTGCTTTTGTGGTAGATATGTTCAACCTCTTTACAAAGGACTTCTTTGTCCATGGAACGCTTTGATGGTTTTCTCCTAAACCAGGCATAATAACCACTACGACTCACTTTGAATACCTTGCACATTTTCTCGACATCAAATTCTGCCTGATGGTCCTTTATGAACCTGAACATTTGTTGTCTTCCCTGGAGAAAATGCTCACCGCCTTTTTTAGTATCCGATTTTCCATTTCTGCTTCCTGGAGGGCTTTCTTAAGGGTTTGGATTTCTTTCTGCTCCGGTGTCAGATCTTGTTTCCCATTCCCAGGAAAACTACGGGTATCATGCACACCATACTCTCTGCTCCAGCGACGAACCATATCAACGCCTATACCCAATTCTTTTGCAACAGTTCCGGCTGGTTTGCCACTACGATGCAATTCTACTGCCATCAGTTTGAAGGATTTATCATAACTCCTTCTTTCTTTTTTACTCATTGTATTCAAAGTTAAGAAAAGAGCTTAACTATATGTTCACTCAAAGGTAGCAGTTCCATAGTGGAGATGCTAGCTGGATTATGAATGAAAAGCTTACGTTTATGGGTAGGAGAGAGGGAGAATTGTATCCTGCCAAAAGCAGGATACAATAAGGGTTGCAACGTAATACATTTATCATTTAACCGGTTGCAATTTTGCGGCATATTGGCTCATAATGCCCCATATCTTTTCAAATCCTGTTAGCAGTTCTTTGTTCACACCGTTCAGTCCTTCTAGTTCAGTATTGGTGACTAATAACATGCCATAACCTTTGGCGGGGCTAAAGAAGAGGAAAGCAGTAACTCCTCCATCGCTGCCGCTATGTCCGATGATACCATTTTTTTTCATGGCATAGAACACACCAATATTAGGCTCTCCGGGATCTATATTCTTTGGCTTATAAGCAGCTGAAAATGCAGGTTGTAACATGGTGGTGTAGGAGGCAGCAGTAAGAACCTTTCCTTTGCCTTCTTGCCCTGCAATATTCTCTTTCAAAAAAAGACTCAGCTCATGACAGGAGGTGGTAAGTCCGCCATCCGGATAAGTAACGGAACTGTATTTTGGATAGGGTACTTTGAGGCCGGTGTATAAGGTTGCCAGCTTTGCCTGGTCTGCGGTGGCGGTAGACCAGGTGGTATGCGTCATCTGCAATGGCTGCAGAATGTATTGTTGTGTGTACTGAGCGAAGGGAATACCTGATTTAAGTTCTATCAGCCTAGCTGCCAGGTCAGAACCGATATTGGAGTATTCATATCTTTTGCCTGGTGCGGCTTTATCAAAATTATTATTTGAATAATAAGTGCCTGACGCGCTTAGATAATCCTGGAGAAAGGCGTCTAAAGTAGTGTCTTTGCCTTCTGCACCATAACCTTTTGATTTCAGTACACTGTAGATGGGATTGTCTTCCTGCAAGGGGGTATTGTATAAGTATGTCTTTTTGTATACAGCAGGGTTATCCGTTATCCCTGAAGTGTGCGTAACGAGATGTTTTAACGTGATGGGTATTTCAGGCTTGTACGGATGTTGTACTTTAAAAGGTAAAATACTGTTGATGTCAGTGTCCAGTGTGAACAGGCCTTGTTCGATTGCTTTCATCACTGCCATACCAATAAATAGTTTGCTGATAGAAGCAATCGGTTGTACCGTAGTAGTGGTATAAGGAATGCTTTTTTCAAGGTCAGCGAATCCAAACGCATGTTCGTATAAAATACTATCACTGTTTACAATAGATACGCTGAACCCCGGAAAACCGTTCTGCTGGTATTGTGTAGTGAGTGCGGCCGTTAGCGCATCAGCAGCCGACTGCCCCCTGGCACAATCAGCATTGCAGATAAATAAAAGAAGGAGAAAGAGTTTTCCAACGGTTTTTTCAACAGAATCCTGGTGTACACCTTTCATATTAAAAAAATATATATTAATGTAAGGACGGTTATTTTAATGGGAACTTTTTATAGCGTGGCTATTTCCCTTTTGGAGAAGGCAATATAATTAAATTCTGAATTCATTTGTATTGAAACTGAAAAGTACAGTAAATGCAATAGAGGTGCGGAAAGTAAGAATTTTTTGAGTTACAACATAAAAATGTTCAGAAAAGTTTTGCACTTAGTTTTTATTTAATATCTTTGGGGCGAATAAAAGATCGAATAAAGATTTTTTCTGATTATCTCAAAATACCTTAACTAATGTGTTCAAATTATTTTTAAGCAGATAAATTTTGAGCAAAGACAAATCTCTCAAAAGAAACCAGAAACAAAAACCCTATTAACAACTTTAGCGACCCGTTTGTAGATGTAAATGCAATCCCCTAAAGATTATATTTACATCAGAAGTGCCCACCCCTAAGGGCTTTGTATGTTTGTTATTGGTTTTATTATCACAGGTTTATTTGTATTTATTGATTCTTAGTGTGCTGTAGAAGCTCCTAATGAATAACCCTTACTTATGCAAAAAGTGTCACCTATCCGTTATGGGATTGAGGATATGTCGTGCGTTACAGACATTCTTTTGGCCCTGCAGCATCAACATGAAGTAGGACTGTTTTTTGTTGAAAATAGTCAGGATAACTTATTTGTTTCTTATGCTTCATTGTTTGAAAAGGCAGCTGCTCTATTAAGCGATTTCCATGCTGCCGGTATTGTGGCAGGAGATGAAGTAATATTAGTAGAGGAAGATAATCAGCGTTTCCTGGTTGCTTTCTGGGCATGCCTGCTCGGTAAAATTGTTCCTGTGCCGGTATCGGTGGGAATCAAGGACAGTCACCGTTTAAAGCTATTGAAGATATGGAATGAATTATCCCGTCCTTATATCTTCACCCGTAGAGATTACCTGGAGAAGTGGATCACTTTTGTGACAGAACAGTCTCTGTCGTTTGAGAAGTATATGCCGGCAGAACGTTTTGCTGATTCGGAGAAGCAATCATCATCAGCAGCTGCAACAACCGCTGATATTATTATTGCCCCTTCGGATACTGCATTTATTCAATATTCTTCCGGTTCTACCAGTGCGCCGAAAGGAGTGGTACTAACGCATACAAATCTTATTCATAATACATTTGCTATTGCGGAAGGGATGAATGCTACAGTGGAAGATATTATGCTGAGCTGGATTCCACTGACACATGATCTGGGCATGATTGCCTTTCATCTCACAGCTACACTGCTGGGCTGTAACCAATATATTATTCCTACATCCCTTTTTATACGCCGGCCACTGATCTGGATGGAACTGGCACACCGGTATAAAGCCACCATCTCCTATTCCCCGAATTTCGGCTACCAGTATTTCCTGGATGCATTAACAGCAAAAGAAGATATTACATGGGATCTCTCTTCATTACGCGTTATACTGAACGGCGCAGAACCTATACTGTCTGCTGTTTGCCGGAATTTTACCAGGGAACTGGGGGTATTTAAATTGCCATCCAATGCCATCAATCCTTCTTATGGTCTCGCTGAAGCATCTGTAGGTGTTACGGGATACCGCTCTAACACGCCCCTGAAGGAGTATTACATACCAAGAACAGCCCTCCAGCAGCACTATCAATATCTGCCGGAACTCCATACAACTCCGCAACAAGGCTATGTAAGTTTTGTAACAACAGGCCTCCCCATCCGCTATTGTAATATTCGTATTGCTGATGAAAACGACCAGGAGTTGGGCCTCAGAACAATAGGACATATTCAGATAAAAGGCAACAACGTTACTGCCGGATATTATAATAAAAGTCTCAATACAACCCTGTTCACGGAAGATGGATGGCTACGCACCGGTGACATGGGCTTTCTGGATGAAGCCAGCGAACTGGTTGTTACTGGCAGAGAGAAAAATATCATCATCCTGCAGGGACAAAATTATTATCATCACGATATAGAACAACTGTTGTTCAATATAGGTAATATTTCCTTAGGTAAAGTGGTAGCCTGCGCAGATGCAGGCAAAGGAAATGAGCAGGAAGTTTTCCTTGTATTTGTGTTATATAAGAAACCGGTGGAATCTTTTGCGGCCTTGATCAAAGAGATCAATAGCCGGCTGGCCGACCACCTCGGTGTATTACCGGATCATATCATTCCGGTGAGGGAAATTCCCAAAACCACCAGCGGTAAAATACAGCACCATGCTTTGGTAGAAAAGTACCGCAACGGTGATTTCACAACACTGCTTGCTGCAATAGAAACACACTACAACCTGCGTACACGGCTACATGAACTTTGGAACGAAGTACTGCGTAATAACACAACAGATAATCAGCAGCACTTTTTTGCTGCGGGTGGAAGCAGCCTGCTTGCCATGCAGCTGCTGTCGCAGATTGCAGTAAGATTCAATAAACAAATTACCCTGAAGCAACTGTTTGAAAACAGCTCCCTGGAGCAACTGGAACAGCTGTTACTGGAGGCACCCGTTCAAACAACATCGCTTCGCATTACACCTGCTACTGAAGGCAGTCCCTGGCCATTATCCCATCAGCAATTTCGCTTCTGGACAATTGAGAAGCTGAATGGGAACGGTCACATGCATCATATTTTCAAAGCTTACCGGTACAGCGGGCAGGAGCCGGATGGGGACTTATTGGAAGCAGCTGTCCACGAACTGTTGCGCAGGCACGAAGTGCTGAACACCATTATCGTGGAGCATGATGGAGAGCCACAACAGCAACTCATGCGTCCTTCTCCGGACCGTCCTTTTTTCTTCCGTCACGATATTACTGCAGATACTGGAGAGGTTATTCAATCGCTGTTAAGCAAACCATTTTTACTGGAAGAAGGGCCGTTATTTGCTGTTCATTTATTGAGAGAAGAAGAGGGAGGAGGCGTATTGTTATTCCTTATGCATCACATCATAGGTGATGGATGGTCAGCACAGGTAATCCTGAACGACCTCGTAAATATCTATGCTGCCGGGAAAGCCGGTACCGTACCAACTTTGCCGCAGCTGGCTGTTCAATACAAGGATTACGCCGTATGGCAGCGTAATGCTCTTAAAGACGATTCATTTATAAAAGCATCACAATTATTCTGGCAGCAGAAGCTGGCCGGGAATCTGAGCCGTCTTTCCCTGCCATCTTTCCGTGAAAGACCGGCACAGCCCTCTTTCAGGGGTGAAGTGATCCTGCAAGCACTACCGGCAACTATTTCCGGATCTGTGTTGGAGTTTTCGGCAACGCATGGTGTCAGCGTATTCAACGTGTTGTTGGCCCTCACCAATGTATTGTTTCACAAATACTCCGGGTTGAATGATATACTCATTGGCACTTCCGTTAATGGTAGAATCACCGGCACCTTGCTGCCACAGGTTGGATTGTATATCAACATCGTGCCGCTGCGCACAGAGGTAGATGACTCCCGCAGTTTCCTCGATCTTATAAAAACTATTAGCAGGGAATTGCCGGAAGTGCTGGACCATCAGGCATTCCCGTTCGATATGATTGTGGAATGCGCCGGTGTAAATGCCAGTGCCGCCGGTCGCGTGCCCCTGTTTGATATACTGGTGGAATACCAGGCATACGATCATGAATCCGCCACCGTTCTGTATCAGGACGACAGCGCGGCTACTACTTTAACGCCCTTCGAAATTCATAACGGTACTGCACAGCTTGACCTGAACCTGGAGTTTATTCAGGTCGGCGAAACACTGTATATGCGTCACTGTTATAGCACCGATATTTATACAGCTGAAGACATACGTCGCTTTATAACCCATTTTGAAAAAATTTCCGCAGATTTGCTGTCTGCGCCGGAAGTCCCTGTCAGCAATGCTTTGCTCATGACAGCAGCCGACCACCAATGGCTCAATGCCTTGAATGACACCGATCGGCCATTCAAACTGCAACAAACGGCTGATTATCTGTTGGATGAAACCGTACAACGCTTTCCTGATAAAGCAGCTGTCATCTGCGGGCAACGTACCGTTACTTATCAACAATTGTTCGACGCTGCTACGCAGTTAAGTACACTTATTAACGTATATGACACTACGAAAAAATATCATATAGTAGCCATTCTGATGGACCGGTCGCCGGAGTTCATCAGCGCCATTTATGGCGTGTGGAAAGCAGGCCAGGCCTATGTACCCATACATCCATCCCTGCCTGAAGACAGGATAGATTTTATGTTACAGGATGCAGGTGCCGCTGTGCTGATCACAGAAGAAAAATATCTGCCAATTGCAGAGTGGCTTGCAGCCCGGCGTAATAACCTGCAGATAATTATTGCAGACGAGAAAGATGGTTACCGGTTCCAGGAAGGATCAGTCATACAACCTGTATCAGCTGCTGCTATACCCAAAAAGGTGGACACACTCGCTTATGTAATCTACACCTCCGGATCTACCGGCAACCCCAAAGGGGCTATGGTAGAGCATCAGGGAATGCTGAACCACATCTTCGCCAAAATCGGGGATTTGCATATGGATGCATCCAGCATAGTAGCTCAGAATGCTTCACAAAGTTTCGATATATCCGTATGGCAGTTTTTTGCGGCACTCATTACCGGTGGAACCGTAGTGGTGTATACACAGGAGTTAATCCTGGATGTACCGGCCTTTATCTCTGCTATTGGCAAGGATCATATCACAATTCTGGAAGTAGTGCCCAGCTATCTTTCTGTGATGCTGGATGAAATAGAAAATATGGAAGCTGGTGAAACATTTGTAGCCCTCGCCTGGTTAATGGTTACCGGCGAAACCGTGAAACAACGGCTGCTGGCAAGATGGTTCCAGACATTTGAAGTGCCTGTTGTAAATGCCTATGGACCTACGGAAGCATCTGATGACATTACCCATCACATCATGCATTCGCTGCCGGAAACTCTCATTGTACCTATAGGTAAAGTACTGCCGAACTTTAAGATATATGTAGTTGATAAAACCGGTCATCTTTGTCCTGTTGGCGTTTCCGGCGAAATATGGGTGTCGGGTATTGGCGTCGGCAAAGGATATTTGAATGATCCTGTTAAAACGGCAGCAGCCTTTGCTACAGATCCATTCCGTAGCGGGCCATCTGCAAGGCTGTATAAAACCGGCGACATAGGACGTTACCTGCCGGATGGTGCTATCGAATTCCTCGGCAGAAAAGATCAGCAGGTAAAAATACGGGGCAACCGTATTGAACTGGAGGAAATAGAAGCGCACCTGACCCGCCTTGATAGCGTGAAGGAAGCAGTGGTAATGGTGAGAGAAGATCAGCGGGAGGCTTACCTGGTAGCTTTCATCACCGCTACAGGTACTGTTGTACTGGATACTTTGCAGCTGCTGCACTTGCTGGCAGCTAAAATTCCGGAGTACATGCTGCCTGCATGGATCATGGTGCTGGAACAACTGCCACTCACACCAAACGGAAAAATTGACCGCCTTTCACTGGCAGATGTACTACCCTGCGAAAGCAGCACAAAAATATGGAAGCAACCGGCTACCGTCACAGAAATTGCGTTGGCAAACATCTGGCAGGAAATATTGGCTAAAGAGGCCGTTGCTGCAGATGATCATTTTTTCCTGCTCGGTGGACAGTCTCTGAAAGCCACCCGTGTGGTATCACAGGTATATCGCCGGCTACAGACAAAAATTTCTGTGAAGGATGTTTTTGCTTTCCCCGTGCTAGAAGAGCTGGCAAAAATAATTGACAGCATCAGCGAAAAACAATACGTGCCTATTGTATCAGTGAAGAAAAGCAGTACAAGTACTTATCCGGTTTCCAACGCTCAGAAACGGTTATGGCTCATAGATCAGCTGGAGGAAGACCTGGTGGCCTACAACGCTTATGCTACCTATGAGCTGCAGGGCGCTATGGACGTGCCTTCTCTGGAACGTGCTGTCGAAACAGTGGTAACACAACATGAAATACTCAGGACCACCTTTGAACTAAAAGATGGAGAACCTGTGCAACGCGTACATGACTACGCTGCATTACCCATCTCCCTGGAATGTTTTGACTACAGAGACGGTAGTAAAAGCAGGGAAGAAGTTATAGATGGCCTGAAGCAAACGGCGAATACCGCCATGGACCTCTTACACGGGCCGTTATTTAAAGCAGTGGTATGTTTGATGCCTGATGATACCTGCTTTTTCTTTTGCATGATGCACCACATCATTTGCGATGGCTGGTCTAACAACCTGCTTATCCTGGAAGTATTTGAGCATTATCACCTGTTTTCCGGGAATCAGGCGGTGCCCACCACCCCGTCCGGAATACAGTATAAAGACTATGCTGCATGGCAACAGGAACAACTGAAATCCCCGCTTTTCGTTGCCCATAAAAATTACTGGCAACATATTTTTGCTGATGAACTGCCGGTACTGGAAATGCCAGTGCTGAAAGCCCGCCCGGCTGTTAAAACCTATAACGGACGTATTGCCCACCACCTGTTCCCAGCCAAACAACTGGCTGCACTGAACAAGCTGGCACAGGAAACCAATAACAGCCTTTTTATGGTGCTGCAGGCTTTGATACACGTATTGCTATACAAGTATACAGGCCAGAAAGATATTGTTATTGGTACCATGACTTCCGGAAGAACACATCCCGATCTGGACAAGCAAATTGGATATTTCCTGAACACCGTACCATTGCGTAATATACTGAACCCTGAAACCGTTTTCCGGCAATGGTTACAAACAGTTGCCGCCAATACGCTGGAAGCATTCGTACACCAGGATTATCCGTTCGATATGCTGGTGAATGACCTGGATATTCCACGCGATATGAGCAGGAACCCGCTGTTCGATGTTGCACTCATCCTGCAAAACTTTGAACATGACGAAGCATCCATGCTGCAGTCAAGTCTGCAACAGTTCCGTGTTACACCGGTATCGCCGGAGGTAATGCAAAGTATGTTCGACATGGATTTTGAATTCCAGGAAACACCACAGGGATTGGCACTCCGCCTGAATTATAACACTGATATTTTCGAAGGGGAACAAATGCATGCACTGATCCTTCACCTGGGAACACTGATAGATCAGGTGTTACAGCACCCTGACCAAGCCATAGGCCACATCTCCATACTGACGGAAAATGAACGGCAGGCATACTTGGAAAGGTATACCACCAAAGACTATCCGCTGGAGCAGACATATTTTCATTATCTCGAAAAGTATGCTATACAAACGCCGGATAAACCGGCAATGATATACAAAGATACCCGCCTTACCTATGCGCAGCTGAATGAACAGGTGAACCAGCTGTCGCGTGTTATCAGCAAAACAGCCGTACCCAAACTGGAAGAGTTGATAGCTGTTTTCATGCACCGTGGCGAAAGGATGGCCGCAAGCATACTGTCTATCTGGAAATGTGGCGCAGCCTATCTGCCACTGGAAAGAAAACTGCCGGACAACAGGATCATTGCTATCCTCCGGGAAGCAGGTGTGAAGCACATCCTGGCCGACCGTGACTGCATCACACCCTTGTTAGCAGAAGCCTTAACGGATCAATGTATCATTCACTATACAGATGAACTGTTTGCCGCAGCAGCACAGGAATCCGGGGAAAATTACGTGGTGCCGCTGCCTCCTGATCCGCTGGCATTTGTGATCTTTACCTCCGGTTCTACCGGCCAACCCAAAGGTGCTATGCTGGAGCATACAGGTAAAATGAACCATGCACATAACAGCGCAGAGTATCTGGAAATGGATGCCGATACCGTACTGGTACAAAATGCCTCACATGGTTTTGACATTTCTGTATGGCAGTTTTTCAACGCTTTCGTAAACGGTGGTACCACTGTCATTTACGATGATGCGTTGGTGAATGACCCGGAAAAATTCCTGCAACAGCTGATCGCAGATAAGGCCACCGTATTGCTGGTAGTGCCTTCCTATCTCTCCCTGTTGCTCGATATCATAACCCAGGATGTAGCACGATATCCATTATCCCTGCGTTATCTTGATTGCGGTGGTGAAATCGTAAAACCTTCGCTTGTAAAAAGATGGTTTACCTGTTACCCGCATATCCCTATAGTAAATGATTACGGACCAACAGAAGCATCAGACAGCAGTGCACGTAATGTGCTGCATCCCGGTATGATATTTACAGATACTGTGCCTATAGGCATTCCATTGCACAACGTGCGCAGCTACATCACAGATGAATTCATGAACCTGGTGCCAGACGGCGTAATAGGAGAGCTGTGTATTGGTGGTATCAATGTAGGACGTGGTTATCTCAACAACCCCGAAAAAACCAGTGCTGCATTTATGGAAGATCCTTTTGCAGATGGCAGGGAGCGCCTGTATAAAACCGGCGACCGGGCCAGGTATCTTCCTGATGGTTTGCTGGAATTACATGGCCGTAAAGACCATCAGGTAAAAATAAATGGGCACCGTATTGAGCTGGGCGAAATAGAAGCACGTCTGACACAACTGCCATATGTTAATGAAGTAGTGGTGCTGGATAAGGAAGATGAAAAAGGCCGTAAGTATCTCGCCGCATTCCTTGTAAAAGCAGCTGATGATACCATCACTTACACGCATATCAAAGAGCTGGTAGCCCGGGAGCTGCCAGCCTACATGATTCCGGGGAAATTCCATTTTATGGATGCCATACCGCTAACCATCAATGGCAAAGCAGACAGGCACCTGCTGGCAAAAATACCATTGGAGCAGGAAGAAGAAAATATCATCTTCGAAGCGCCTGCGGATGCTATGGAACATATTGTGGCTACTGCATGGGAACAGGTATTCAAACGGCAGGCCACCAATATGTGTGAAAACTTTTACCAGGCCGGTGGTGATTCTATTACAGCTATTAAGCTGGCTTCACACATTTCACACCAGGGATATAAAGTAGAGATCCGTGATATTCTGCGCTATCCCTCTATCAGGGAACTGGCGCCGTTTCTCAGACAGGTGGCACAGGTAGCTGAACAAGGCGCTGTTACCGGTATAGTACCGCTTACACCTGTGCAGCAGGATTTTTTCCAAAGCGCAAAAATCAATCCCCATCATTTCCATCAATCCGTATTGATACATGCAAAAGCAGGCTTTGATTATACTGCTGCAAATGTTGCTTGGCAAAAGATCCAGCAATGGCATGATGCGTTGCGCATGACATATGCGGTGGAAGCAGATACTATTGTTCAGTATAACAAAGATGAAGACGAAACGGTAGCCCTGCAGGAACAGCAGATTACCGGGGTAAATGTGAAAGAACAGATAACCGCGGCGGCACACACCCTGGCTGTTGCTATTCATCTTTCGGATGGCCCGTTGTTACAGGGAGTTATCTTTCATACAGTTGAAGGAGATTATTTACTGATGATTATTCATCACCTGGTGATAGATGGGGTTTCCTGGAGAATATTGCTGGAAGATTTTACCACCTTGTATGAGCAGGGGCTAAATGGACAGCCGTTACTACTGCCGGCTAAAACGGCCGCTTTCAAACAGTGGGCAGAACGTCTGGCAGCATACGCTTCCGGTGAAGCGCTGGCTGCTGAAAAAGTTTATTGGGAAGAGATGGTAGCAGGTATTCCCGCTACTCATATTGTACCGGCATATTTGCCTGGAAAAATAAACGAGCTGTTAACCGAACGTATTTCTCTCTCTGCAGCATACACACAATTGTTGACTACTGGTGTGCATAAGGCCTTTAATACGGATATCAACGATATACTGCTAACTGCCCTTGCGCAGGCCACCAAAGATACTTTCAGCGTTCCGGCGGTGGGTGTTATGCTGGAAAGCCATGGCCGCGCCGAGCTGTGGGAAAATATTTCCACTGACCGTACCATAGGCTGGTTTACCAGCGAATATCCGGTATTGCTGATTGTTGATGATAAAGCCGATACGAGCCATCAGGTAAAAGTCATCAAAGAGCAGTTGCATCAGGTGCCCAACAAAGGTGTCGGATATGGATTGCTGCATCAGTATTCCCGCGACCAATTCACCTCCCGGCCGGATATACTTTTTAATTACCTGGGCCATGTGGCTGAACACCCACTCGGAAAAGCCTTTGAATGGCTGGGCAACGTTGCCGGCTGTGAAGAAGACCAGCAGAATAAGCAGGAGTATCCGGTAGAAATCTCCGGTATCATTAAAAACGGGCAGCTGGAACTGGCTGCTGTGTATCATCCTGCCTCGTTTGACGCAGCCACTGTTAACAGATGGCTGGATAAATATCTGGCCTGCCTGGAACGGCTGATCGACTATTGTGCCGCCAGGTCAGCAACCGAATTAACCCCCAGTGATTTCAGCTACAGCGGACTTTCACTGGATGAACTGGAAGAATTGAATAACATGTTAAGCTAAATCCCATAACCCGTTTTAAGTATTTCATATGCATAAATTTGCCCTATTCCATTTGTGCGAACGTCCAAAGATCCTGATCGACCATATTCCTGGCAAGCAATCCCGCCGCTTGCTCGATTTGCAACAGGAAATTGAAGGTAGTATTGTTTCGTATCCCAGAAACATCCCAATTGCGATTAAAAGAGCTAAAGGTGCGATCATTGAAGATGTGGATGGCAATTGCTTCATCGATTTTTTTGCCGGCGCTGGCGTATTGAACCTGGGGCATTCCAATGAAGAAGTGTTGAGTTACGTGGAGACGCAACAGAAAGAGCTGATACATGCCCTCGATTTCCCCACAGAAAATAAGCTGAGTGCCATTCAGAAAGTATTGGCGCATTTACCTGAAGCGTTGCGGGATCAATATAAAGTGAGCTTTGTAGGGCCTACAGGATCAGATGCTGTAGAAGCTGCCATTAAGCTCGCCAAAATAAAAACAGGCCGCGATACTGTTATCGCTTTCACGGGTGGCTACCACGGGATGAGTGCAACAGCACTGGCACTTACTTCTGATGTGGGATTCCGCCAGGGTATTTCTTCCCTCGTGTCCAATATTCATTTTGTGCCGTATCCTTATTGCTACCGTTGCGTGTTTAAAAAACAACCCGACAGCTGCGCGATGGATTGCCTGGAATACCTGAAAATGGTGTTGGAAGACGGGCACTCGGGCGTCCCCAAACCAGCCGCTATTATCCTGGAACCTATCCAGGGTGAAGGAGGCAATATTAAACCCAAGGCCGGTTACCTCGAAGCATTGGTACGCCTGGCGCATAAGCATGAGGTGCTGGTGATCTTTGATGAAATACAATGCGGATTTTTCCGCTCCGGCGAGTTCCTGGCATTTATGCATGGCGATGCCGCACCCGATATTATTACTGTATCAAAAGGATTGGGTGGCGTAGGTTTCCCCGTTGCAGGTATTATTTACAGACGCGATATTGAAGCCTGGGGACCAGGTGCACATATCGGTACCTTCAGAGGCAACCAGGTGAGCCTTGCCGCCGCCAATGGTGCTTTCGACTTCGCAGACAAATACAACCTGGCAGAACATACCCTTGAAATGAGCGATTACCTCTTCGCCGGGTTGCGTACACTGCAACAAGAGTTCCCCGTTATCGGTGAAGTGCGAGGACAAGGGTTGATGATAGGACTTGAATTTGTGAAAGACCGTATCAGCCGTGAGCCCGATCCTCAGGGCGTAAAGGAATTCAGGAATCATTGCCTGCAACGCGGCCTGATCTTCGAAGTAGGCGGCCATTACAATAACGTGGTACGACTTGTTCCTCCGTTGATCATTACGCCTGCCATCATTGATGCTGCATTGGAAATAATGGGAGCATCGCTGGCCGAAATGAAACATAGTACCAGCACAACTACTATTCACGCTTAATATTTCATCCTATGTTAGAAAAATTACTCAAAGTTCAATCCCTGATTGGAAATACACCACTCCGTACACTGAATTTTGATTGCAAGCTCTCTGTGAAAATGGAGAATGCCAATTATAGCGGGAGTATTAAGGACAGAGCCGCCTTTAATATTCTGTATAATGCCATCAAACTTAACGAAATTAACCAGCACACGCTGATCGTAGAATCTAGCTCCGGAAATTTTGCCATTGCACTGGCAATGATTTGTAAGCAGCTGGGATTAAAGTTCATTCCGGTGATTGATCCCAACATCAATGCTGATAGTGAAAAAATATTGCGCATGTTGGTAGAGGAAGTGGTGAAAGTAGATAAGCCTGATATAACCAATGGCTATTTGCTCACCCGGATTGAAAAGGTAAAAGAGTTATGCCAGCAATACCCCAATAGTTACTGGACCAACCAATATGGTAACCCTTATAATTATCTCGCTTATTATCATTCATTGGGGAAAGAAATCTGTAATCACTTTGAACGACTGGATTATATTTTCATTGCCGTTAGTTCCTGCGGTACCATCACCGGTGTTTCAAAAAGAGTCAAGGAAAAATTCCCTGATGTTAAAATTATAGCGGTAGATGTAGAAGGTTCAGTGTTATTCTCTGATGTGCCGCGGAAAAGATTTGTATCCGGCATTGGCGCCAGTAAAAAATCGCAGCTGGTGGAGGAAGCCAGTATAGATGGGGTTGTACACGTTACACATAAAGAACTTATCAAAGGTTGCCGTACGTTGTTGTCCGAACAAGGCGTATTGGGCGGTGCTTCCAGTGGTGCGGTATATGCTGCCATCAAAAAGTATTTCACACACCATCCACTCAGCAAAGATATGCAGGTATTGTTCTTTTCTACTGATAAAGGCGATTCTTATCTCAGTAATGTTTACAATGACGCATGGGTGGAAAGAGTATTGCATCAAACCGAAGCACCGATTCCTGCAATAATGCTGGAAGTTCCTGTGATACCCAACGGTACATCTCTGTAATAACCTGAAAATAATAATTATGTTATACTTGAACACAACGGATATCAAGCACTTGCCGCCAGACTGGAATGAAGTAGTGGAATACATCGGTAAGGCTGTGCAGTCGCTGAGATCCGGCGATTATGCGCAGCCGGTGAAACCTTATTTGAGATATAAGAACCTGAAGAACCGCATTATTGCTATGCCGGCATATGTGGGTGGCGATATCTGTTTTTCCGGCATCAAATGGATTGCCAGCTTCCCCGATAATATACAGGAAGGTGTACCGCGTGCACATGCAGTAACGGTGTTGAATGATGCCGATACCGGTATTCCCCGTTGTATCATTAATTCAGCTATGACCAGTGGTATCCGTACTGCCGGTGTATCGGCTTTTGTGTTGACAAAATACCTCGACCATAAAAAACACGGCAATCTGAAAGTAGGCATCACAGGCTTCGGACCGATCGGGCAGCTGCACCTGCAGATGTTACTGGCTTTATTCGGTGACAGGATAACATCCGTGAGGATATTTGACCTGAAGCCCATAGAGCCGGCGCTGTTGGAAGGATGGACGCAGAGAAACATACAGCAGGTATCTTCCTGGGAAGAAGCCTATACCGATGCTGATGTATTTATTACCTGTACAGTATCCAGCCACCGGTATATCAATAAGCCGCCCAAAAAAGGTTCCCTTCACCTGAATGTATCGTTAAGGGATTATGAGCCGGATTTCCTGGATCATGTGGATATGATGATTGTAGATGACTGGGAAGAAATATGTCGGGAAAATACCGATGTAGAAAGAATGCATATAGAGAAAAATTTGCAGGAAGAAAACACAATAAGCATTGCAGACCTGCTGGAAGGGGATGTGTGGCAAGGGCTTGCAGAGAATGCCGTAGTCATGTTCAACCCAATGGGAATGGCTGTATTTGATATGGCCATCGCTGCGTGCTACTATCATCGCTCCATACTGGAGAACAATGGTACTTCCCTTACTTATTAGCCGTCATCCAAAATCAAGTCGTCCGTAATGAACAAGAATGAAAATATCCAACAGATATATCCTCTTACACCGATGCAGGAGGCTATGTTGTTTCATACTGTATATGAATCTTCCAACGCCTATTTCTGTCAGACGCACTTCCGCACCCGCGGACAGCTGGATACAGCTGCGCTGCAATATAGCCTGGAGTACCTCACACAGCGGCATGACATATTAAGGACTGCCTTTGTGCATCAGCAGGCCGACCGTCCGTTGCAGATTGTATTGAAATCAAGGAAACCGTCATTTCAGGTGCTGGATTTTTCACTGCTGCCGGAAGAAGAGCGGGAGCAGGCCATCCATGATTTCAGGCAGGCGGATATGGACAAGGGATTTGACCTTATAAAACAGCCATTGCTACGCTTATCGCTGTTGCAGGTGGGTAACGGACAATATGAATTTATCTGGAGTTTCCATCATATTATTATGGATGGTTGGTGTTTGCCGGTGCTCATCAACGAATTGAAAACAATTTATCACGGCCACTTACATCAGCAGCCGTTTACACTTCCTGAGCCGGTTCCTTTTGATCGCTATGTACAATGGCTGGGCAGGCAGGACCAGCGCGCATCGCTCGACTACTGGGAACAATACCTGAAAGGATATAATAACCTGGCAGTAATTCCACCGGTAACCCTACCCGACAGGTCAGCTGCATTGCCGCCATTTCAAACAGCCGGAATAACGTTTGGGGAAGAGATGGTGAAAAGCATGAACGCGCTGGTGAAGAAAGAAGGCGTTACGCTGAACGCATTTTTTCAGTCGGTATGGGGCATCTTATTAGCGGGATATAACCAAACCAGTGATGTAGTCTTTGGTAATGTAGTGGCCGGCCGCCCTGCCGAATTGCCTGGTGTGGAAAGTATGTTGGGGCTGTTTATCAACACTATTCCGCAACGGGTGCACTTCAATACAGAAACGACTTTCCGCACGCTGCTGAGACAGCTGCACCACGATTTTACAGAACATTTACCTCATCAATATTGTGCACTCCCTGAAATACAAACCCGTTCGGCACTGGGAACCTCCCTGCTGCACCACGTATTTGTATTTGAAAATTATCCTGCACTGGATAAATCGGCGTTACCCGCAGATGATCCGCTGCAGGGAGAAGAAATTGCGACAGTTGATGTAACAAATTATGAATTTGATGTAGAAGTAGCTGCCAGCGAAACTGTGGATGTACACATCAACTACCGCACACGTACATACGAAGAAAGTTATGTGAAAGGCATCCTGCGCCAGTTCGAGTTCCTGATACAGCAGGTGTTGGCTGACCCCGGCATATTAGTCGTCGATCTGGAACTGACAGATCCGGCAGAAAGAACCCGGCAATTCACCGTATTTAACAACGGTGCGGTAGAGCTGAACAACAGCCAGACAATACCACATTGCTTCGAAGCGCAGGTACTGAAAACGGGCGAGCAAACGGCCATCATACATGGTAACACAGCTGTTACCTATCAAACGCTGAATACATCTTCCAATAAAATAGCCGCACTGCTAAACAGCCTGTCATTACAGAAAGGGGCGTTGGTAGGTGTTTACCTGCCACGTACACCAGAACTGGTTGCTTGTATAATGGCCATTCTGAAAGCAGGCGCGGTATATATTCCGCTCGACAGTCAGCATCTTCCGGTTCGTATCTGGGACCTGATAAATAACAATGGCATTGAAGTGCTGATTACCAATTCCTCCCTGCTGGATGTATCATTGGCACATGCAGGAGAGGCCGCCGCACTAAAGGCCGTTATTTGTACAGATACGCTGAAGTCTGCTGTCAGGGATAATGCCCAGAGATGGTTGGATCAAAGCGATATAACAGCATCACCGGCACAAAATCCGGAGATAGCCATTGCGCTGCATGATCCGGCTTATGTGTTATTTACTTCTGGATCTACTGGTATGCCGAAAGGGGCTATCACCCTGCATAAGGGTGCTATGAACCATATCCTGGCAGAACTGGCCGCACTGGAACTGAAACCAGGATTCCGCTTTCTGCAAAGTGCCAGTATTGCATCGGATGTTTCCGTATGGCAGATGCTTGCGCCATTGATGAACGGAGGTGTAGTGGTTATCATCGATAAGGAAGAACTGCTGGATTATGGCACTACGTTGCAACTGCTGGCATCCGAGGCAATAAACATAGTAGAGTGGGTGCCTTCCTATTTAGCGGGACTACTGGATTATATCGCACAAAATCCGCAGCAGCCACCGTTGCCACACCTGCAGTGGGTGATGATGACCGGGGAGGAACTGCCGGTGTCACTGGTGAACCGATGGATGGAGCTGTTTCCGCATAGCAAAATGCTGAATGCATATGGTCCCTGTGAGGCCTCAGATGATATTGCACAATACGTGATCACCGCCCCGCTATATCATTTTTCCAAAGTGCCTATTGGCAAACCAATTGCCAATATGAACATTTTAGTGCTGAATAAGGAAGGTAAGCTATTGCCCACTGGCGTGCCCGGAGAGCTCTGTGTTTCCGGCGACGGCGTAGGCTCCGGTTATCTGCATGATCCGGTAAAAACCGCTGCACAGTTCAGAAAAAATACCTTTACCGGTATCTTGGGCGATACCTATTACCGTACCGGCGACCTTGCCCGCTGGCTTCCTGACGGCAACCTGGAATTCCTGGGCCGTATTGACCTCCAGGTAAAGATTCGCGGACAAAGAGTAGAGCTGGAAGAAATAGAAAATTGTTTCCGCCTGCATCCCGCTATTAATGATGCGGTAGTAGTGCTGCAACCTTTACAGGAAGAGCTATTGCCGGTAGCCTACCTGGTACCTAAAACTGCAACGGATATACGACAGCTGGAAGACTCCCTGCGTAGCTTTGTCCGTCAACGGCTGGAAGCACATATGCGCCCGGTAGCTTACGTTTTCATGAACGCCTACCCATTGAACCTTAGTGATAAGGTAGACCGTAAGGCCCTACCGTTACCGGATCTGACAGATACTAAAAAAGATCTGACATTACCTGCTAATGAAGAAGAAACAATACTGTTATCCATATGGCAAAAAATTCTCGGTAAAACGGCTATCAGTACAAATGACAGCTTTTTTGAAATCGGTGGACATTCGCTCAGCGCTACCCGCCTCGCCATTCAGATCAATAAACAACTGAAGACAAATATTCTGCTGCGCACCATTTTCAATTATCCTACTATACAGGAGCTGGCCCAACAGATCCGCCAGGGCATTGCTGCCGAAGTGAAAATCCCGCTTTTGCCGGTGCAAAGTCATTACCCGCTATCTCATGCACAACAAAGGATCTGGTTATCCTGCCAGCTGGCCGGTGAGCAGTTTAACTATAATATGCCTGATGCTTACCGGTTTTCCGGGAGTTTCCAACCGGCAATATTTTCAGCAGCATTCCATGCGCTGACAGACCGCCATGAAATTTTACGTACCGGGTTTATCGTAGTAGACGGAGAGCCGCGACAGGTAATACATCCGGTGAGTAGCCTTCCGGGAATAACATTTATAGATCTGCAAAATAGTCCACACCCGGATGAAGCCGCAGTATCTCTTATTCAGCAACTTGTTACCACCGTTTTTGATTTTGAAAAGCCCCCGCTGTTCAAAGCGGTGGTGATACAAACAGGCGCTGATAGCTGGGTGTTTGGCTTCATCATTCATCATATCATCACAGATGGCTGGTCTTCTGATATTTTACTGCGTGATCTGCTGACTACCTACAATTTATTGTTGGGCAATGCAGTGCCGCCACTGAAGCCACTTTCTGTTCAATATAAAGAATACGCTTCCTGGCATAAAGGAAAAATGCAGGAGAAAGAAATAGCGGTACATCGTAATTACTGGCTGCAACAGTTTCAGGAAGGTGCACCCGCACTTGAATTGCCGTTGGATTTTCCACGGCGCTCCGACAGGTCACAGGATGGTGCCAATGTTACCATTCCTGTTAGTGCTGATTTACTGGCTAAAGCAAAAGCCCTATCAGGAAAGGAAGAAGCCAGCTTATTTATGCTGCTTACTGCCGCGGTAAAAGTACTGTTATACCGGTATACCCATCAGGAGGATATTATCATAGGCGTCCCGTCTGCAGGCAGAGAGCACAACGAACTGGAAGAACAGGTAGGGTTTTACGTAAACATGCTGGCATTAAAAACAAAACTTTGCAGCACCGATTCATTCAGAACATTTTTCAGGCAGGTACGAAAAGTTGCGTTGGATGCCTATGAACACCAGGTGTATCCGTTTGACCAGTTGGTGGACGACCTGAAGATTATCCGCGACGCCGGACGTATGCCTCTTTTTGATGTGATGTTGGTAGTGCAGGATACAGATGATGGCGCCGCGCTGGCAGCATTGTCGGGTGACCTGGAAATCAGTACGCTTCCCCTGGAATCTGTCAGCAGTAAGTTTGATCTGTTGTTTGAATTTGAGGATAAGAAAGAAGGGATGTTGCTGAATATAGAATACAGTACGAGCTTGTTTAAAGCAGCACGTATTGAACGGATGGGCAACCATCTGATCAATATATTAACAGCCATTGTAGCGGATGCAGACCAGCAGCTGGGAGCATTGTCTTACCTGGGAGCAGATGAACTGGAAGAAATTTTCCGCTATGCAGGAGATCATACCAAAGAAGCAGCAGATAAAACGGTACCATTGCTGTTATCGGAGGTGGTAGCCGCCCATCCGCTTTTACCTGCGCTCAGTGATGGTAAGGTTACTTACAACTATGCGGAAGTATGGGCGCAATCGGGTCATGTGGTGGGTTACCTGCAACAGGTATATAACGTGCGGCCGGAAGTGTTAGTTGGTATTGTAATGGGGCGTGGAAATGAATTTGTGCTGTCTATGCTGGGTGTGCTGCGTAGTGGGGCTGCTTATTTGCCTATAGAGTCGCGGCAGCCGGCAGAGCGTATCCGCCGCTTGTTGCATGCCGGTGGCGTATCAGTGGTACTGACAGATAATGAAGATATACAGAATGTCTTGCAGGATGAGTTTAACTGTATCCTGTTCAGAGATATTATTAATGCAGGTATGCGGGCTGCTGAAGTTCGTATTACCGGTGATTCACTGGCATATGTGATGTTTACGTCCGGTTCTACCGGCGAACCGAAGGGGGTAATGGTGCCTCATAAAGGTATTGTAAGACTGGTACGTGATACCAACTATATCTCTTTTGATGCCAGCGACCGTGTTTTGCAAACGGCATCTCTTTCATTTGATGTGACCACATTTGAAATATGGGGGCCACTGCTGCACGGCGGGATGGTGTACATGACATCGCTGGAGAGCCTGCTGGATGCGGAAATTCTGAGAGAACAAATCGTGCGTTACGGGATTACAAAAATGTGGTTCACCAGTTCGTGGTTTAACCAGCTGGCTGATCACAACCCTGGTTTGTTCCGTGGCCTGCAACAGGTGTTAGTAGGAGGTGAGCAGTTATCAGCTTCCCATGTGAGTAAGGTGCTGACACATTGTGCGGGATTGCGTCTTACTAACGGTTACGGTCCTACTGAAAATACTACTTTCTCCGCTTGCGGCGATGTAACCGCCGATGATATTGCTAATGGCGGTATCCGGCTCGGGTATCCGATTTCTAAAAGCTTGGTATACATTGTAGATGAAGATCTGCATCTCGTGCCCAAAGGGGTTAACGGAGAGCTTCTACTGGGAGGCGAAGGGGTAAGCTCCGGTTATCTCAACGATGCGGAACGTACCGCTAAAAGTTTTATCAATAGCCCTTTTGTTCCGGGAGAAATTTTATATCGCTCCGGTGATATTGGCTGCTGGGATGAAGATGGCCGCATCATTTTCCGCGGTCGTAAGGATAACCAGGTGAAGATCCGCGGCTACCGTGTAGAACCGCTGGAGATCGCCCTGGTAATGAAAGGTTATCCTTATGTACAGGATGCAGTGGTGAAAGTATTGACAGGAAGTAACGGTGAAAAACAGTTAGCAGCTTACTATACCGGCAAAGAAGGTATAGAGGTTTCCCTGAAATCCTATCTGAAAGAACAGCTGCCGGCTTACATGGTGCCAGCTTATTTCAGCTGGCTGACACAAATGCCATTGAATAAGAATGGTAAGCTGGATACCAGCGCACTGCCGGATATTACAACCGGCACTTCCGCGCAGGTTGTAGTGGTACCACAGAATGAATGGGAGTCGTTATTACTGGGTATATGGGAAGAACTGCTGGGCAGAAAAAACATCAGCACTACCGATCATTTCTTCGAGATAGGTGCCAACTCCCTCACTGCGGTGAGACTTGGTTATAAAATAAAAGAACTAACCGGCATTAAACTGGAACTGAGTACTGTTTTCAAATACCCGGATATACAATCATTGGCGAAGTTGTTGTCTGCTGAAACAGCGGGTCAGCAGCGTATAGCTATTCCTGTTAGAACTTCTGGTGATACCGCTCCTTTGTCTTTTTCACAGGAACGCCTCTGGTTTATAGATCAGCTGCAGGGCAGCACGCATTATCATATTCCTGCGCTCCTGCGCCTGAAAGGTGCATTGAATAAAGCCGCGCTGAAATATGCGCTGGATACTATCATTGCGCGTCATGAAGTGCTGAGAACTGTTTTCCGTGAGGAGGGAGGTATTGCTTATCAGCAGATACAGGAAACAACAATAGGTGATATAGAAACAGTAAATAACTACCAGGAAGATGACAGCCTGGAAGTAGCTATCAGCGCGCTGATCAGCCAGCCGTTCAACCTGTCGGAGGATATTCCTTTCCGGGTACGGTTATTTGGTTTATCAGAAGATGAATACTTGCTGGTAATAGTGATGCACCACATCGCTTCAGATGGTTCTTCTGTACCGGTACTGATAGCGGAATTATCTGAATTGTATTTGTCGCAGTTAGAACAGCGTCCTGCTGTGTTACCTGCACTCGGTATCCAGTATGCGGATTATGCCAGCTGGGAGCGTTTACAGCAGGATGAACAGCTAGGAGACGATATTGCCTTCTGGAAAGAGCAACTGGCCGGTGTGCCGGCATTGGAGATGCCAACAGATTACCTGCGGCCGGCGATGCCGGGTACGGAAGGCGACCTTGTATCGATAACCCTGCCGGAAGGCCTGACACAGCAGCTGGAAGCGTTGGCAAAGCAGGAAGGTGTTACGATGTATATGCTTTTACTTACGGTATTCAATGTATTATTATACCGTTACAGTCACCAGGAAGATATCTGTGTAGGCATGCCGGTGGCAGGCCGCAACAATACTGCCCTGGAACCACTGATCGGTTTCTTTGTGAATACGCTTGCCCTGCGAACAGACTTGAGCGGCAACCCTGGTTTCCATAAGCTACTGCAGCGGGTAAAAGAACATACCATTGCGGCTTATTCCCACCAGTCGGCACCTTTTGAACAGGTGGTGGAAGCTATTGGCGCTCCCCGTGATATCAGCCGCCATCCGGTGTTCCAGGTGATGTTTGCTTTTCAGTCGCTGAAAAAAAGTGCGGCTATACAACTGGGAGATGTTGTCATCACAGAAGAACCGCTTCCGCACTATACTTCCAAATTTGACCTGAATGTGGAAGTGGAACAAAGCACCACTATCAGCATCAGTATAGAATATAATACCCGTTTGTATAAGGCTGCGACCATAATGGGTATGGCAGAACATTATCAGCTGTTGCTGCAGGCTGTTTGTGATGCGCCGCAACAGGAGATCGGCAAACTGAATATGCTGAGCGCTGCAGCGCAAACCACCATCCTGCATACATTTAACGATACCGGCCGGGATTACCCGGCTACTACTATATTGGAACTGTTCCGGGAGCAGGTGGTGAAAACGCCGGCAGCCGTTGCTGTTCAGATAGATACCCATCAACTGACCTATGCCGGACTGGAAGAGAAATCGGGTCGGTTGGCAGCTTACCTGTTATCAAAAACCGGCGGTAAAGAAACTATCATAGCCGTTTTACTGGAAAGGTCGCTGGAACTGATGATCACTCTTTGGGGTATCCTGAAAGCCGGTGCCGCCTATGTACCTATTGATCCGGCATATCCGGAAGAGCGTATCCGTTACATCCTGGAAGATACGAACGCATCACTGCTGATCAGTACCGCGTCGCTGCTAAGCGATCAGGAAGTGTTGCCTTCCGTGGAAATACTTGATATAAACGAGTATGACTTTTCGCTGGAACCTTTATCGGTAAATGTTTCCGCTAATGATCTGGCTTACCTTATCTATACTTCTGGTTCTACGGGTAAGCCTAAAGGAGTGATGATAGAACATGGCAGTTTGGCTAACCGGCTGCTGTGGGCGCAGGAATATTTCCGTTTAGACGTTAACGATAGTGTGCTGCAGAAAACCACTTATTGTTTTGACGTATCGGTATGGGAGCTCTTCTGGCCGTCCCTGGCTGGTGCCCGGCTGGTGCTGGCCAAACCAGAGGGACATAAAGATGCTGTCTATCTGAAAGAGCTGATCAATAGTGCAGGTATCACCTTACTGCACTTTGTGCCTTCTATGCTGGAAGTGTTCCTGGAAAGTATACACAGTGGCGATTGCCCTGGATTGCAGCAGGTGTTGTGCAGCGGAGAAGCGCTGAAGCCTGAGCAGGTTCATCTTTTCAACACTAAATTACCACATACCCGGTTACATAACTTGTACGGCCCTACGGAGGCAGCTATAGATGTAAGCTACTGGACTATGTCCGGAGACGCAGTCATAGTGCCTATTGGTAAGCCCGTTGCCAATACACAGCTTTATATACTGGATAAATACCTGCAACCTTTACCGGTGGGCATTCCCGGAGAGCTCTTTATTGGCGGTGTACAGCTGGCCCGCGGTTACCGTAATCTGCCTGCATTAACAGCAGAACGATTTATTACCCATCAGTTACCTGGTGGCATGCCTGTAAGATTATACCGTACCGGCGACCTGGTGAAATGGCTTCCTGACGGCAACATTGCTTACCTGGGCCGGTTGGATGAGCAGGTGAAGATCCGTGGCTACCGCATAGAACCAGGTGAAATAGAAAATGTGCTGTTGTTATGCCCGGGCATAAAACAGGCGGCTGTAAAGGTGTGGGAAGACCATACCGGAAATCGTCGGTTGGTTGGCTACCTGGTAACGGAAGCCACATTAGATGCTGCTGTTGTGCAGCAATTCCTGCAGTCGCGGCTACCGGATTATATGATCCCTGCGTTGTGGGTAGAGATGGGCAATATGCCTTTATCCGGCAGTGGGAAAGTGAACAAGAAAGCATTACCTGCACCTGAAAATACATTGACGTATGAACAGGCTTATGTAGCACCCCGCAATGAAATAGAAGCGCAATTATCGGCTTTATGGGGCCGGTTGTTAGGCGTAAAACAGGTAGGAGTATACGATAATTTCTTCCGGCTGGGAGGTCACTCTCTGCTGATCATCCGGCTGGTGGCGCTGATACGGGAGGAATTGCATCTCACCCTGAGTATCAAAACAATATTTGAGTACCCGGATATACAATCACTCGCTACGGTATTAAGAAGCGAGCAGGCGATGGCTCCGGCGCAGGTAATTCCGGTGCGCCCGGCAAATATGCCGGTACCATTATCGTTTTCACAAGAGCGTTTGTGGTTCATTGATCGCCTGCAAGGTAGTATTCCTTATCATATGCCTTACGTGCTCCGTCTGAAAGGGGCATTGAATATAACAGCGCTGGAAAACGCTTTTCAGGCAGTCGCTGACCGTCATGATATTTTAAGAACACTTATCCGGGAACAGGACACCGTAGCGTTTCAGGAGATCCGTGAAAAAGGATGGTGGAAGATGGAACCTTTACTGGTAAAAGATCCGGAAGATGCTCACCTGCAAGCATATATTCTTTCCTGCATCACCAGGCCATTTGATTTAACATTACACAGTCCGCTCCGTGCGCAGCTTATAAGCTTATCCGCTACTGAATATTTGCTGGTAGTGGTGATGCATCATATTGCTTCCGATGCTGCTTCGGTATCGCTGCTGATACAGGAATTGGCAGCGTTCTATAACGAGCAGCAGGAACAGCGCGTGCCGGTATTGCCGGAACTCTCTATCCAATATGCTGATTATGCTTTCTGGCAACGAAATGCACAGCAGGAGCAGATGACGAAGGAGCTTAGCTACTGGAAAAAACAGCTCGCAGAAGTACCGGTGCTGGAAATGCCAACGGACTTTCCACGCCAGGTGATGTTGGATACTGCAGGTGCACAGGCAGAATTGCTGCTGCCAAAGGCATTAGGCCAACAATTGGAAGCACTGGCACAGGCAGAAGGGGTAACGCTTTACATGGTGTTGTTATCAGCATTTAATGTGTTATTGTATCGTTACAGCGGGCAAACAGATATATGTGTAGGCACGCCCGTGGCCGGGCGGGGTGATTCGCTGCTGGAACCACTGATTGGCTTCTTCGTGAATACACTCGCTATTCGTATAGATATAAGTGGTAATCCCAATTTCCGTACTGTGCTGAAAAGGGTGAAAACCTGTGCCATTGATGCCTATTCACATCAATCAGTACCATTTGAACGGATCGTGGATGCTGTTGGGGTACCCCGTGATATGAGCCACCATCCTATATTCCAGGTGATGTTTTCTTTCCATTCCGGCGAAGAAGATCAACTGCCGGCACTTGGTGAGTTAGTGGTATCATCTGAAATCATTGATCATCATGCGGTGAAATTTGATCTGCTCATAGATATCAATGAAGAAGCAGATGGATTGCGCGTAAGTATAGAATATAGCACAGCGTTGTTTAAAGAAGCCCGTATTACGCGGATGTTACATCATCTGGCGAACATCCTGGAAGCAGTAGGGCGCGATGCCGAACAACCTGTAAATACAGTGAGCTACCTGGGAGATGATGAAGTAAAGGAGCTGCTGACATATGCCGGCGATCATACTAAAGAAGATATATCACATTCCGTAACGTCACTGCTGGCAGCTGTGGTAAAAGAACACAGCGGATTACCAGCACTGAGTGACGGCATTGTTACCTATAACTACCGGGAGCTGTGGGAGCAATCTGGACTTATTTCCGGTTACCTGCAACAGATTTGTCATGTACAGGAGGAATCGCTGGTGGGTATCGTCATGAGCCGGGGTACTGGTTTTGTGCTATCTATGACAGGTGTCCTTCGGAGTGGTGCTGCTTATCTGCCGATAGAATCGCATCAGCCTGTAGAGCGTATCCGCCGCCTGTTACAGGAAGGAGGTGTGTCTGTA
The DNA here is from genome assembly GCF_049056765.1 of Chitinophaga sp. 30R24. Lineage (NCBI taxonomy): Bacteria > Pseudomonadati > Bacteroidota > Chitinophagia > Chitinophagales > Chitinophagaceae > Chitinophaga > Chitinophaga sp. 30R24. Next base: position 4,131 of record NZ_JBJGXX010000020.1, on the reverse strand, counting down.
GTACTAACAGACAATGATTCCATGGCATCAGCTTTGGGTGCTCACTTCACCTGTGTGGACCTTCAGGAAGCGCTGGCAGCGGGTATTACCACCAGCGGGGCAACACCAGCAGGTAACTCGCTGGCCTATGTGATGTTTACCTCCGGTTCTACTGGTGAGCCTAAAGGTGTGATGGTGGAACATCGTAGCATTGTTCGTTTGGTGAAGGATACTAATTATGTAACATTGAGCAGCGATGACAGGATCTTGCAAACGGGCGCACTGTCATTCGATGCAGCTACTTTTGAAATATGGGGAGCGTTGCTCAACGGTGGACTGGTATACATAACCTCCCTGGAAAGTTTGCTAGATACCTCCGGTCTGCGGGAGCAGATCAGCCGTTTCGGTATCACCAAAATGTGGTTTACCAGTTCGTGGTTTAACCAGCTAGCTGACCATGCTGCTGACCTGTTTTGTGGGCTGGAACAAATCCTGGTGGGAGGAGAACGGTTATCTCCCGTTCATATCAGCAAAGTACAGCAACATTGTCCTGGTCTGCGTATCACCAATGGTTACGGTCCAACAGAGAATACTACTTTTTCTGTTTGCGGAGATGTAACGGTAGAAGATATTCATTCCGGAGAGATAAAACTGGGCATTCCGGTATCTAAAAGCCAGGTATATATTGTAGATAAGCAATATCAACTGGTTGCCAAAGGAGTATATGGAGAGTTGTTGCTGGGAGGAGAAGGTGTGAGCCGTGGATATATCAATGATGAAGAGCGAACTTCGCGTAGTTTTATTGACAGCCCATTTATGGAAGGGGAGCGGCTGTACCGCTCCGGAGATATTGGCTGCTGGGATGAAGGAGGGCGTATTATATTCCGTGGTCGTGCCGACGGCCAGGTAAAGATCCGTGGTTTCCGAGTGGAGCCGCTTGAAGTGGCAACAGCGCTGAGAGGTCATGAACTAGTGAAGGATGCAATTGTTACGGTACATATCAGCAACAGCGGAGATAAACAACTGGCTGCTTATTATACCGGTGAAGCAGGTATTGAAAGCTTACTGCGTAACTGGTTGAAAGAACAGTTGCCGGTATATATGATTCCATCGTCCCTGCAATGGCTGCCGGCCTTTGAGCTGAATGCCAACGGCAAAACGGATCAGAAGCAATTGCCTCCCCCACAATGGCAACAGGAAGGTTATGAAGCAGCTACCGGAGATATGGAAAAATACCTGGTAGATCTGTGGAGTGAATTGTTAGGTATTCCTGGTGCTTCGCTGTCGGTGTTATCGAATTTCTTTGAGCTGGGTGGGCAAAGTCTGAAAGCGATTGTGCTGATGGGTCGTATTAGTCGCGATCATGGTGTTAAGGTACCGCTGCCGGTATTGTTCAGCCATGCCACCATCCGCAGCCTGGCAGGATATATTTCCACGCATCATGTTACCGCTTATGAAGGGCTAACCCATGCTGCTGCTGCCGCTGCTTATCCATTATCTTCCGCGCAGCGCCGGATGTATTTATTACAACAATTTGATCCTGCCGGTACGGCATATAATATTCCACTGCAATTGCCGCTGCCGGACAACTGTTCACAGCAACGGGTTGCAGCAGCTTTGCAGGAGCTAATCAACCGTCATGAAAGTTTACGCACCCGTTTTGAGGAGCAGGAAGGTGTGGTGATGCAGGTAATTGCCGATGAGGTTATCTTAGAGGTAGAAAGCTTGTCGTCCCCGTCGCTGTCATCCTTTGTGCGTTCATTTGATCTTTCCCAGGCGCCGTTACTGCGTGCCGGTTATTACGAAGGGTTGCTGTTACTGGATATGCATCATATCATCACTGATGGTTTATCACAGGCTATTTTACAACAGGAATTCATGGTTTTGCTGGATGGTGGCACGTTGCCACCAGTAACCTTCCAGTATAAAGATTACGCCAGCTGGGAACAAAGTGCAGGTGAGCAGTCCCGGTTGCAGGCTCATGCCGCCTATTGGGGCGAACGTATGGGTGGCGAACTGCCGGTGCTGGATCTGCCACTGGATTACCCCCGTCCAGACATTCGTCAGCAAAGCGGGTCTGCAGTGAGCTTAACACTCACTGCCACAGAAACGAATTTTATCCGTACGTTATGCCGTCAGGAAGAAGCAACGCTGTATATGGTAGGTTTATCACTGTGGCAGCTGTTGTTGTGGCGTATTAGTGGACAGGAAGATATTATTGTGGGCACACCGGTGTCAGGTCGCCAGCATGCTGATTTGTCGGGTATCGTAGGGCTGTTTGTAAACACGCTGGCCATCCGAGGCCGTGTACAGGGCAGTCAGCGTTATACAGCATTTTTATCAGCGTTGAAAAAAGAAGTGCTGCGTGATTTTGAACATCAGTCTTATCCTTTTGAGGCGTTGTTAGAACAGGTATGGCATCATCGCGATACCAGCCGTCACCCGCTGTTTGACAGTTTATTCAGTGTACAGAACCGAGAAGCTTTCTGGCAGGAAACATGGCTGCATGATGTGGCGGAGCCTGTTGAGGAAGGATCGCTGCGGGACGGCAAATTTGATCTTAACTTACGTATCACCGAGTATGGGGATGGCCTACACCTACATCTCGGTTATAATACCAGCCTGTTTGAAGAACATACGGCCACGGCTATTCTGAAAGGCTTTAGTGGTCTTCTTGCCGGCTTACAGGCCCATGGCACCTCCCAGTATTTATTTGAGTTACCGTTGTTACAGGAGCGGCCAGCTTCCTGGCAGTTGCAGGAATCCGGCGGCTTATTTGCGCTGCCTGAGCAAACATACAGTGAGTGTTTTGAAGCCCAGGTGTTGCGTAGTCCTTCCTCCACAGCATTGCAGGATGAGCAGGGAACGCTGAGTTATGTAGCGCTGAATGCGTGGTCTAACCAGCTGGCCCGCCGGCTGTCTGGTTCGGGCAAAGTGATCGGTGTGCTGCTGCCCGCCTGTAAGGAAATAATGGTGGCCATTATCGGTATCTTCAAAGCAGGAGCTGCTTATCTGCCGATAGATACCAGTGCTCCTGCCCACCGTATCTCTCATATTTTATCCGACAGTGGTGTGGATTGTGTAGTCACGATGGGTGCACTGCCGGAAGATATTGTTTACAGCGGAACGGTGATTGATCTAAACAGCGACTTCGTTAAAGCAGCAAATACTGCTAATCTTCAGTTGCCACAGTATCCTGGGCAGCCGGCATATATAATCTATACTTCCGGTTCCACAGGCAAGCCCAAAGGAGTACCTATTCAGCAAGGCAGCCTGATGAACTATGTAAACTGGTTTATCAGCGAAGTAGACTATAACGCTAACGATGCTACGATATTAACATCTTCCTATTCCTTTGACCTTGGGCATACGGTATTGTTCCCGGTACTGCTCACCGGAGGAACTTTGCATATTGTAAGCAAGGAGCTATATTTATCCGGTCATGCGCTGGGTAACTACATCCGTGAGCAGGGGATTACGTTTGTGAAGTTTACGCCTACCTTATTTTCCATGCTGCTCAACAGCCCTGGTTACGACGACAACTGGTTAGAAGGTGTACGGCTGTTGATGTTGGGAGGTGAAATGATTAATGCTGCAGATGCCGGTCGTTTTCTTGAACGGTATCCGGATAAATTTATTATCAACTCCTATGGCCCTGCAGAAGCCACAGCCGGTTCGGTGTTTAAGCGCATTGATGCGGGCAACATCGGCTCTTTCCGCAGACGTGCTGTTATTGGGCGCCCTATCCGCCACATGCAGGCCTATATCCTGGACAAACATCAGCATCTGCAACCCGATGGTATCACGGGAGAAATATATCTATCAGGTATTGGATTGAGTGAGGGTTATTACCAGCGTGCAGACCTGACGGCAGAGCGTTTTATCGCCAGCCCGTTTGCCGCCGGTGAACGTTTATACGCTACCGGTGATATCGGAAAATGGACAGCTGAAGGTGATCTGGTGTGCCTGGGCCGCCGCGACCACCAGGTGAAGATCCGCGGTTACCGGGTAGAACTTCCTGAAATCGAGCAGCAGCTGCAACATAGCGGCCTTGTGCAGGAATGCTGTGTGGTGGCACGTGAAGATAGTGCCGGTGACCTGTTTCTGGCAGCTTTTGTAACAGGTGTTGAGGAAAGCGGGATACCTGCACTG
>NZ_JBJGXX010000019.1:0-33951 GCF_049056765.1 Chitinophaga sp. 30R24 | reverse complement strand
CTTATGGTGGTTATGCCGAGGGTGTTCACCTCTTCCCATTCCGAACAGAGAAGTTAAGCCCCTCATGGCCGATGGTACTGCAATATCATGCGGGAGAGTAGGTAGCTGCCATACTTATTATAAAAGCCTTGATGTGAAAACGTCAAGGCTTTTTTGTTTTTATACCTTTTCTTGCCAAATACTTTTTCTGAGCAGGAAATAGCCTTTTCTTTTAATAGCCCTGGCTTAATCCTCCAGTATCATCATCTCCCGATAATGCTATATATTGTTTTAAGCAGCGGAATATTGCTTGCTGGTTTAAGTGTTAATGCTTAAGCGTTTATAACGAACTAGATTCTCTTTTGATTAGTTCTACGGGGAACACAAAGTTTTTGGTCACTTTTACATTTTCTTCCTGATTAATCAATTGAACGATGGTTTCTACCGCTTTCTGCCCCATATTATAACCGGATTGTTCTATAGTGGTTAAAGTGGGGGATATAATACGGGAGGAAAGATCATTGGAATATCCTACTACTTTGATTTGTTGGGGTATTGTAATACTCCTATTCTTGGCTTCGCGGATAAAGGCAACAGCAGAGCTGTCGTTAGAGGCAAACAAACCATCTGGTAATTGTGAAGAATCGAATAACTGGTGAGCTGCTATTGTAGCAGCATCCATAGTAAGGTCATTTATATAAACCAGCTTTTCATCGAATGAAATACCGTATTGCGCTAATGCTGCTTTATAGCCGGCCAGCCTTTGTTGGTAAAGATTACAGCTAAGCAGTCCTGAAAAGTGGGCAATGCGTTTGCACCCTTGTTTGATCAGGTGCTCGGTAGCCAGAAAGCCCCCCTTAAAATCATCTCCGGTAATAGTATACCCCTGGAAATCGGAAGGTACCCGGTCATAAAATACCAGTGGGATATTATTTTTAATGAAAGGATTGAAATGGTCGACATTGGTAGTGAACATAGAGGCTACCGCTAACAATCCATCTACACGAAGTGAATAAAAAGTATGTACCAATTCTTTCTCCATCGCCACTGTTTCATCCGATTGACCGATAACGATGCTGAATCCATATTTGTGGGCTTCATGCTGAATACCGCTAATGGCGGTACTTTGAAAGTACATGGAGGTACGAGGTACAATTAAGCCCAGAATATTTGATCGTTTTTTGCGAAGACTGGAAGCAATCCAGTTAGGGACATAGCCCATTTCTGCAGCTGCGTGCTGTATTTTTTCGCGTGTTTCCAGGTTAATCAGTGGATTATTCTGTAAAGCACGTGAAACGGTAGATGCAGAGAGATTCAGCTTTTGAGCAATGTCGTAAATCGTTATTTTATTGGACCGATCTTTCACTTTTTGAGGCTTCAATAAGTAAATAATGAAGCGATATTAAGCATTTTCCGGAAGAATTAATAGGTATTGTGAGGGATATCAAATAAAGCACCCTTTCCGGTATTAGCGGAAAGGGTGCAGATAATTCGTATATACTTGATCGTTATTTAGGATCGAGGGCTTTATTGATGCGGGCAATCAGGTCTTGAACATGACTGCGGGTCATTGCATCGCCAGTGACTGTAGCAGCACGCAGTGTTGTTCTTAGGGCCAGGAGTTGTGTACGGCCAATACCGGCAGCATCAGTTTTAGAAGCAGGTGGCGGCGCATAGGCGGCAAGCATTGGATTAACAGGTGCAGCAGGCGCTAAAAGCTCTGTGAGGTTATCCACAAATGCACGCTGCAGGTTTCTGCGGTAAACATCTACAGATTGATGCGCATAAATTTCTGAGAAGATAGATTTCTGCAGATCGTTCAGCATTTCTGTAGGTGCGTACGCCTTTCCTTCACCTAATGCAGCTTCACCATTTGTTAGTTTATTGAGCGTATTAGTGCTCATTAATCTGTCTAGTATAGGTTCCTGGCGGGAAAGAATCAAGGAACCACCATCAGCGCCAATACGGCTCAGCAGATCTTGATTGAGCAGCCATTTAGGTGTAGTAAAGAGTTGTTTGTTCAGGAATGCGATAGCTTCTTTTTGAGTAGCTTTTGGCACATATTCATACACTACACCATCCTGTTCTATGGTTTTAGGCGTTTCATAGATCCCCCCAACATTTTTGGCTACATGTCCCACGTAGCGGCCAAATTGAGTGGCTATTTCCCGGTATAGTTCAGACAAATTAGCATAACCTTCATTATCAACCTTTGTCCAGCTGAGGAGATTAGGCATAATATACTGAAGGTTCTTAATGCCGTATCCACTGGCTATCATGGCATTGTCGCCAAGATCTTCATTTTGTGATCTTGGATCATCCGGATTACTTTCTGTACCGAACCAATATTTTTTATCCTTCAGTTTTTCGATGGTCCATTTGTTTAGGACAGGAGTTTCTTCTTCCGGAGATTTTACCTGGGGAATTAATTTGTATCCCCATTCAATAGCCCATTTATCGTAATAATTGATGCGAGGGTAGAGATCGGCGCCAGTAATTCCATCTCCGGGCTGAGCTACGTAGTTAAAGCGCGCATAGTCCATAATAGAAGCTGCATGGCTATTTTTCTTCACCCATTCTTTATCGCGTAATTTTTCAACTGGATAAGTAGAGCTGGAGCCAAAGTTATGGCGGAGACCTAATGTATGGCCAACTTCATGGGAAGATACGAAGCGTATGAGCTCACCCATCAGTTCATCACTGAACTGCATATTACGGGCGCGTGGATCGTTAGGAGTGGCCTGTACAAAGTACCAGTTACGCAGCAGGTGCATAACGTTGTGGTACCAGTTAATATGGCTTTCAATGATTTCTCCAGAGCGGGGGTCATGCACATGCGGACCGCTGGCGTTAGGTACATCAGAAGGTTTGTAGACGATTGCAGAGAAGCGGGCGTCTTCGATAGACCAGGTAGAATCTTCTTCCCGGGTAGGCGCCATTTTAGCGATGATAGCGTTTTTAAAACCAGCAGACTCAAAGGCGCTTTGCCAGTCGTTTACCCCCATGATGAGGTATTTACGCCATTTTTCCGGTGTAGCGGGATCAATGTAGAATACAATAGGCTTTGCAGGTTCTACCAGTTCGCCACGTTTGTATTTTTCCATGTCTTCTGGTTTGGGTTCCAGGCGCCAGCGGGTAACCATTTGGAGTCTTTTAACACCTTGTGGATCAGCATCGAAATCGGTAACGCTCGTGGTAAAGTAACCTACACGTGGATCGAAGTAGCGGGGCTGCATGGGTACAGCAGGAAGCAATACCATAGAGCTGTTTAATTCTACCGTAGCGTTGCCACCTGGCAAAGGGGGCATGCCTGGCATCATAGGCCCACCACTTTTACTATAGGTTTTAACAGTTTTGATTTCCGTGTTCATCGGATAAGATTTTACATCGGATATGTATGACTTATCTGGTTGAACACCACCGAGTTTGAGAATATTCTTTACAATGCCATCGAAGAACAGGATATCGTTATCTCCACTGATATACTCTGTCATGTCTATGATGGCACCCTTACCATTTTTAGACGATGCTTTAATATCGAATGCAGCCACAATAGGCTGCAGGTTAGAATTCCTTACAGAGGTGAACATGGGCTGTGTGGAATCTTTAGATACCTCAGAGTAGGAGATATTTTTAAGGAAGATGCGTTGGTTAGGCCCTTGTTCGAAGCGGATTACATTTTCGCCGATAATATCGCCACTAAAGCCCATCATCATGGCACGAAGGCCGGCTGCGGATTTGGAGAGGCGGTTTACTACGAGTATATCCCTTCCCAGCAGGGAATCTGGAATTTCAAAGAAGTAGTGGTCTTCCTGTTTGTATATGTTGAATAAACCAGAGTCGCTCTGGGCTTTATCGGTAATAACATCTGCAAAAGGCTTCGGGCCAGCTTTCGGGCCTGGTTTGATCATGGGAGGCTTACCGGTAGAATCTTTAGCTGGAGCAGGAGTAGTTGGCGTAGTATTCCCCGCATGTTTTTTCCCTTGAGCATAGGCAGGGCGGAGCACTGTAGTACCCAGGCATAGCAAGGCCGCCATGGCTACTATCAGTTTGTGATTGGTTGGCTTGTTCATTACAGTTTAATAAAATGGTTTTTGATGATCGTGTGGCATTTTTTTTAAAACACTTTGCAAGTAAGTATATTAAGTATTAACTTATCAGGAAAATCCATAAGCGTAGTAATGCCTGTAGGAATGGAAAAAATGCTGTGAATTTGATAAGAAGATGTTAAAACACTAGTTGCGCAGGCAACTTTTTTTATGTAAATATTTGTTGTTATAGCAAACAATACTTTCATATGGCCGGGATAGATAATAAGGTGCTGATATTCACGTCCGTATTGAGTTTTAGAAGGGGTAGCGTGAGCATATTTGATCATATAGTGCCAGATAAGGGGTATTTTGGCTGAAAGTGTTGACTGGAGAAGGATAAAATCTGTTCTCGGAATTGTAAGATTTCTGTTGGAACATTTGAATTTTTTCTTAAATTGTGCGTCCAACTTTGAAGAATAATCAAATAATTTCAAGAATTGGACAGTAACAATCAGTTGTGAGAACTGCATATTGGTTTATTCGCTTATGTAAGTGTTTGCTCTAAAAAACGAGTGGTATAAAAAGCCCTGTGATGGGGCTTTTGCGCGTGAAGGTTAATTTTTGTGGGTTTTTTCGGGCTGCACTTGTTTTTTTGGACCAACCTTATAACTTTGCGAATCACTGAATAAAACAGTAAATTGAGTGCTGAGGGGCATTCCATGTAAATCGTAATTAGTAACTTCTAACAAACAATAGTTTAATTTTTAACACTAAAATTTCAATCAACATGGCTGAGACTAAAACAACTGTGACTGCAGCTACAGCTAAGGCTTCTTCTCATCAACCTAAAAAGTCATCCAACCTGTTCGCGGCGTTGGCTGTGCCTATTTGCTTAGTAATAGGTTTTCTGTTTTACTTTTTTGTATTAGGTAACCCAGCCAACTTCCAGGGTAACAATCCAGAAGGCAACCCAATCGAGTCTGGTCTTGGTAAATGGTTTGGTACTGTATACAAAGGTGGTTTGATCGTACCTGTGCTGATTTCTGTATTACTGGTTTGTCTGACTTTCGTAATTGAGCGTTTCCTGTATCTGACAAAAGCAAAAGGTAAATTCAGTGGTTCTGAGCTGGTACGTAAAGTACAGTATCACCTGGCTAATCGCAATATAGATGCAGCACTGGCTGAGTGTGACAAACAAAAAGGTTCTGTGGGTAATGTACTGAAAGCTGGTCTGAAAAAGTACAAAGAAATGATATCTAACACTGATCTGGACACAGAACAGAAGATCCTGACTATCAAAAACGAAATCGAAGAAACCACTGCACTGGAACTGCCAATGATGGAAAAGAACCTGGTGTTCTTATCTACTATCGCATCAGTAGCAACTCTGTTAGGTCTGTTCGGTACAGTATTGGGTATGATCCGTGCGTTTGCGGCGATGTCTACCGGTGGTGCACCAGATTCTGCACAGCTGGCAGGTGGTATCTCCGAAGCGTTGATCAACACTGCGCTGGGTATCGGTACTTCCGCTATCTCCATTATCATGTATAACTACTTTACTACCAATATCGATAGCATCACTTACGCTATTGACGAATCTGGTTTTACTTTAACTCAGAGCTTTGCTGCTAACCACAAATAATCTTTTGATTATTTTATGGAATGCAAGCGGTTTTGAATCTTATTAAAGTGAACTATAAAACAGAGTAAAGATGCCTAAAGTTAAAATGCCAAGGAAAAGCACCAACATTGACATGACGGCAATGTGTGATGTGGCTTTCCTGCTGTTAACTTTCTTTATGCTGGCAACTAAGTTTAAACCGGATGAACCGGTAACAGTAGTTACCCCATCCTCTATAAACACTACCCTTTTACCTGATTCTGATGTGTTGTTATTCACAGTAGATAAGGATGGCAGAGTGTTTTTCAGTATGGATGGACAGCCAAAAAGAAGAAAGCTGATAGAAGATTTGAACACGCAGTACCATCTGGGCCTGGATGAAAAAGAGATAAAGAGCTTTGTAGTAGGCGCCAGCGTGGGAACACCAATTAAAGATCTGAAGCAATATCTTTCTTTAAGCGAAGATCAACGTAAAGCTTCCGGTTTGGATAAAGGTATACCTACCGATTCTGCGAACAATGAATTAGGTGCTTGGATTGAATATGGTATCGCTGCTCAAGGTGGTAGCTTCAATAACCTGAAGTACTGTATCAAAGCGGATAACCAGACTCCTTATCCTAAGATCAAGGAAATCCTGGATACCTTCAAGAAGAAACACATTCAGAAACTGAATCTGGTAACAAACCTGGAGGAACCTCCAAAAGGTACAGCCGCCTGGGAAGAACAACAGGCTAATAAAGAGGCTGGTAAAGAGTAAACGACAGCAACTACTTCCTGACCTGGAAGGCTGTTGATTTAAGAACTAAAAAAAATTGGCTACTATGGCAGAAATGGATACCAGTAGTAGTGGTGGGAAAGGGAAAAAACATGGTGGAACGAAATCCAAAAAACAATCTACTCGTGTGGATATGACACCGATGGTGGATTTGGGTTTTCTGTTGATCACCTTCTTCATGCTTACCACTACCATGTCCAAGCCCAAAACAATGGACTTGATCATGCCAAAAGATACCGATAAAGAAGAAGATCAGAACAAGGTAAAAGAAAGTACCGCACTGACTATCTTACTCGGGAAAGATAATCGAGTTTACTATTACGAAGGTTTAGCGCAAGATCCTAACGCTTCTGCTAATCCTGACTTCTTCAAGGCAACTAGTTTTGCTAACACCGGAGGAATCAGAGATGAGATCATTAAGAAAAGGGATGAAGTAGCTAGACAGAGAAATGCAAAGGGTGAGCCAGAAGACGTTGTAGTAATTATAAAAGCTGATGATGAGGCTAGTTATAAAAACTTCGTGGATATTCTTGACGAAATGGCGATCAATCGTATCCAACGTTATGCAACGGTAGACATCAGCGATCAGGATAAGAAGTGGATTCAATCCACCGAAGCTGCGAATGGTGTTAAATAGTCTTGTGGAATTAATTATTTTTTTGCATCCATCATAAAACAACAACAATGGATTCTGCTAAAGTCTTAAAGTCCGATTTTCTTGATATCCTGTTTGACGGCAGGAATAAAGAATATGGGGCGTACGATTTGCGGAGACAGTATAATAAACGTGTGCGGAACGCCATTTTGGGAACTGCATCTCTGTTTTTTATCTTCTTTGCAACGTACATGATCACACAGTGGGTGAAAGCTTCTGAGGGAGAAAGTACCAAGAAGCCTGTGATTCAGGAAATTAAGATGGAGGAAGTGAAGTTACCGGATGATCCGAAAACACCACCTCCACCACCTCCACCGCCTGCACCACCACCACCGGTAAAACCGTCAGTACAATTTACTCCTCCGGTTATCAAGAAAGATAACGAAGTACCACCGGATGAGGAACCTCCTAAACACGAGGATATTAAAGATAAGGCCATCAGTACTAAAACTGTAGAAGGTGATCCTAACGGGGTAGACCCAGGACTGCTGGAAGACAGCAAAGGTACAGGTGTGGTAGCCGCGCCTCCTGCTCCTGCTAAAGAAGAGATCTTCACTTTCGTAGAGCAGCCTCCTACCTTCCCTGGTGGTGAAGAAGCGCTGGCGAAGTACCTGAACAAAAATATCCGTTACCCACGCGTTGCGCAGGAAAACGGTATCTCTGGTACAGTATTCGTTCAGTTCGTAGTAGATTCTGAAGGAAACATTAAAGATGTAAAAACAGTAGGTGCCGCAAAAGGTGGTGGCCTCGAGGAAGAAGCTATCCGCGTGGTGAAAACCATGCCTAAATGGAAAGCTGGTAGACAAAATGGCCGCCAGGTTTCTGTACAGTTTAACCTCCCTATCCGCTTTACTTTGCAGGAGTAGTACTGTTTCTAAAAATATTCGAAAGGTCCCGTTCCAATACCGGAACGGGACCTTTTGATTTTATGTACGTAAATTTGTGCCCTCTTAAATTATAACAGATATGTTGGGTAAATTAACCGGATTTGATGATACCATTGTTGCTGTAGCTACTGCTCCCGGTTTGGGCGCCATTGCTGTAATCAGGCTAAGTGGCCCTGATACCTATACTATCTGTAACCAGTTATTCCCCTCTAAAGATCTTACAGGGCAAGCTACCCATACCCTGCATTTTGGTAGCATTGTTGCCGAAGGACGTGTAATAGATGAAGTAGTGGTAAGCCTTTATAAAGGTCCCCGTTCCTATACCGGGGAAGATGTAATAGAAATCTCCTGTCATGGCTCTCCCTATATCCAACAACAAATTATTGACGCTACCGTGAAAGCAGGCGCCCGCCTGGCCAAACCAGGGGAATTTACTCAACGTGCATTTCTCAACGGCAAGCTAGACCTTACCCAGGCAGAATCAGTGGCGGATCTTATCGCCAGCAATTCAGCGGCGTCCCATCAAACAGCGATGCAGCAAATGAGAGGAGGTTTTTCCAAAGAGCTACAGGCCCTGCGCGAACAACTAATCACTTTCTCTGCGCTTATTGAATTAGAACTTGATTTTAGCCAGGAAGACGTGGAATTTGCCGACCGCTCAGGATTATATACCCTTGTTACCAATGCTACCGGCACGGTGCAACATCTTATAGATTCCTTCCGCATGGGCAACGTGATTAAAAATGGAGTAAATACGGCCATTGTTGGTAAACCCAATGCCGGTAAGTCTACTTTGCTGAACACCCTGCTGAATGAAAACAGGGCTATTGTGAGCGACATTGCCGGTACCACCCGTGATACCATCGAAGAAGTACTCAATATAGATGGTATTCTTTTCCGACTCATTGATACTGCCGGCATACGCGAGAGTCAGGATACCATTGAGCATATCGGAGTGCAGAAAACCATGGAGAAGATCCGCGAAGCAGGAGTAGTGGTTTATTTGTTTGATGTGAACGAACTCACTGTTACGGATATACGCAATCAAATAATAGCATTCGAAGCCGACCACATTAACTATCTATTAGTAGGAAATAAAACGGATGTAGCCGGCAAAACAAACATACAATCAAAGTTTGCCACCATCCCCGGTATCCTGTTTATCTCAGCAAAAAATCATGCGCATATCCAGGAACTGAAAGATACCCTGGTACAAAAAGTAATGGCCGGAGACATCAATACGGAAGATACTATTATCACCAATGCCCGCCACCACGCCGCTTTACAGGAAGTATTTAAGTCGCTGCAAAATGTAAAACAGGGCATGGACAATGGTTTGCCAGGAGACTTATTGGCGCTGGATATAAGATTATGCCTTCACTATTTGGGAGAGATAACCGGAGAAGTAACGAATGAGGATCGGCTGGATTATATTTTTAGTAAGTTTTGTATCGGGAAGTAAGCCCTTTCTTTTATTTACATCTACTTTTCTTTATTTACCTAACATAATGCTTATCAGTGTTGCATCTTGACAGGATGCCTAATTTTTCCTTTGTTTTATTTTGTTGTTGATCCATAAACCTCTAAATTAGTAATAAGATACGGAGGTACAAATATACATGGGGAAATAGGGAAATAATGGCAGTAATTGACAGTATAGGACAGTGATAGACAGTTTAGTTCATCCCCAGACAGTAGCCTCCGAATAGTTCCAATTTCAACTTCTAAAAAATGAGTAGTCATTTAAGGATAAAGAAGATTTGTGAGCATTGCGGAGAAGTGTTCATCGCCCAAAAGACAGTAACCAAATTCTGTTCGCTTACCTGCGCCCGCCGCAATTATAAACTACGTGAGAAAAAAGAACGTGTACAGAAAGTAGAGTCGGAAACAAATATTCAACTTCTCTCTAAATCCAGGTTGGTTGACACCCCAGCCTCAAAGCCATTGGGGGACCTGATAGATATTAAGGCGCTGTCTTCTCTTACCAGCATCAGCGAACGCACTTTATTCCGGTTGATTAAAGACGAGGATTTTCCCAAGCTGAAAGTGGGACGTAGTCTTCTTTTTCACCGGCAAACCGTGATAGATTATTTAACCACCAAATACGGGAATATATGAGAGGAGCGCTGAGAAATAAGAAGCTGAAGAGTGGGAAGCTCAGTCTTTATATAGACTATTACCCGCCTGTATGGAATCCACAGGCGAAACAATACACCCGGCGGGAGTTCCTGAACCTGCATCTTCATGCTAATCCTGTTACTCCATTGGAAAAACAGGAGAACAAACTGTATAATGAGATAGCTGAGAAAATCTACCTCAAACGAATGAAAGCCCTGATGCTGGATGCTAACGGCTTGTATAATAAAGATGCACTGGATGCCGATTTCTACGTGTATGCTTTGAACTTCATTCGGGGTAAACAGCGGGAAGGGGTGGATACCACTCATCATGAAACGGCTATCAAGTACCTGAAACGTTGGATGGGTGAACATTTTAAATTCAGAAACATTGATGAAATATTCCTGAAGAAGTTTAAAGAGTACCTGTTAACCACCAATTCCCTAAAGTCCTCAAAAGCGAAGCTCGCCCAGAATTCGGCTGCTTCTTACTATGATAAATTTGTTCTCATCATTCAGAGTGCTTTCCTGGATAAGTATCTACCGGAAGATTATACTTTGCGTGTACCGCGAATCAGTAATGTAGACACGTTCCGGCAGATAATTGATGATGAAGAGCTGAGATTATTATTGGAGAATCCGATTGATGATGACACTGTTTTTCGGTCTTCCATTTTTGCTTTGCTGAGTGGCTTCCGGTTTAGTGCTATCAAGATTCTAAAATGGAGTGATCTGCATTACTCTGAAGCATTGAGTACCTGGTACGTGTATATTATAGACCCCAAGCCCGAACGATCTTTCAAGCATTACATCAGTCAGCAAGCGGTTGATATATTAGGAGAGAAGCAGGAAAGAGATAAGCTAATATTCCCGGATCTGAACTATTCCCGTACCCGCAGCAGGTTACAGGAATGGTTTGCCAGTGTGGGTTTAAAAGATAAAGCTAAGTTCCATAACTGGCGGCATAAGTACGCAACAGACCTTATTGAGAAAGGAGAGGATATTTATGTTGTCAGCAAAATGCTAAATCATAAGCATGTGAAGACTACCCAGATTTACGCAAAGGTGCCGGATACAAATAGGGCTAAAGCAGCCAGCAAGGCTATTAATAAACATTTAAATTAACCCCACATGAGTTTATCGCCTATTGAGCAGAGATTGGATCGGATGGAAAGCGACATCCAGCAGATCAAAAGTATGCTGTCTGAATTGCTGGACTTATCTAAGGGGGCTTTTCAATCGCATGCCCACGAGAATATTATGTCGGCTAAGGAGGTGGCGGATCTGCTGCGGCTGGATGTAAATGTTATTTATGGTAAGTGCACCAAAAGGGAGATTCCTTTTTTTAAGATGGGGAAGCTGTATAAGTTTAAGAAGTCGGAGATATTGGAGTGGGTGAAACGGCAGGGTGATAATGGTACTCTTTCTGTAGATGATTATGTTAATCGGTATTTACAAACACATACTTTGAGAGGATAATCTAGCGTAATAATAAAGTATTTAATATACTTGTCTAGATGAAATTTTCTTTTTAAGATTACTATAAATTATTAGTTTTGAATTCTTATACATTTATCACAAGTAAAAATAATTACTAGTCCTAATGTAGTAGACCCGATTGTAACCCGATTTATAACCCAAATTTTTCCTATTAGATTTTGACATTTTCTATGACCAGTCCCTAACCACTAGATACTTATTAAACAAGTATTCATTTGATTGATGTTTTTAATCCACTATCGCGTCCAATTTCCACGGAGCGAATAGGACTCCTATTATATAATAAATTTTCTCACTAAATAAAATGAAAAATGGAAAAAAAACCAAAATTCACATTTGATGCTGAAAGCAAAGCTCTTTTGTCAGACGCTGCTCAGTCATTAAAAGACAATGACTTAGATCTTTTTAAGACAATCATGGATGAATCCTTATCCGCTGCATCTACTAGACCTTTCCCAGAAGGAACGTTTGTAAAGAATGTTCCAACTCCTAGAAGAACGGCTGAATAAGGCTAAACAATTGGGTGATATTCCAAATCACCCAATTGCTCTTTTTAATATGGCAGAATTTTGTAGGAAGTTTTAATTTTTTTCTGATATGGTGGTTCGGCAGTTGGTAATTAAAGTAGCTAGTAGGTGTAATCTTAATTGTACCTACTGTTATATGTACAATATGGGAGACCTCTCTTTTAAAGGGCAACCTAAATTTATGAGTGATGATACTGTTGATGCGTTGTTAGAGAAAGTTAAGCAGCATTCTGATTTACATAAGCTCAAATACTTTGATTTTGTTTTTCATGGTGGGGAACCTTTATTATCTGATCGGAAATTTTTTGAGAATTTTATAATTAAAGCAAAGAAATTATTATTACCTGATACTACCCCTTATTTTTCCCTTCAAACAAATGCTGTTCTAGCAGATGAGGAATGGAGCTTATTCTTTAGTAAGAATGAAATTTCAATTGGAGTAAGTCTTGATGGTCCCAAAGAAGCTAATGATAAGTATCGAATTGATCATGCAGGAAATGGATCTTTTGATAAGATAATTGTCGGACTCAGAAAGCTGTTAAAGCACAATCAAGTGGGTGTTTTATCAGTAATGAATCCGGAGGTTAAACCTTCTGATTTGTATTCGTTACTAAAAAAAGAAAGACCATCAAGTTTTGAGGTGTTGTTTCCGGAATCTAATTATGACAAGCCTCCATTTAATAATATTCATTATTTAGACGATGGTGAAACTATCTATGGTAATTGGCTTATTGAATTATACCAACTCTGGAGGGATGATAATAAAGACTCGCGACCGTATATAAATATATTTAATCAAATAATTAGGCTGATTTTAGGTTACAAGGAGAAAGGAAGTGAATCTTTGGGTACGAGAGATAATGACGTATTGGTGATAGAATCGGATGGAAGTATCGAACCTGCGGATACACTAAAGATTTGTGGGGATTCTTTTACAAAGGTCGGGTTGAATGTGAATAAGAATCTGCTTGATGAAGCTTTTAAGACGGAATTAGCGTCTTTGTATTATAAGAGTCATACAGCCTTGTGTAGTAAATGCCAGAATTGCGATATTAATCAGGTCTGCGGAGGGGGAATGCTTGCACATAGATATAGCAGAGAAAACGATTTTCAAAACCCTTCAATTTATTGTAAGGATTTGATGAAACTAATAACTTTTATCCAAAATGATATTGTTCGGATATTACCTTACAAGGTCAGAGTGGAGAGTGGTATTGATCTTTTGACATATGAAGATGTAGTTAATAGATAATTTCAACTACAAGTGTGAAAGAAATTTATGGGTGATTTTTCAAAATTATAAGAATGGCATTATCTCAGATGGTTTTAAAGATAGCAAGCAGATGCAATTTAAATTGCAGCTATTGTTATATGTATAATGTAGGAGATACTACTTATATCAATCAGCCAAAAGTTATGAGTGATGAGGTAGTAACCTGTATTTTATCGAAAGTCAGAGCCTACTGCTTTGAGCACGCGCTCTCTGAGTTTGACTTTGTTTTTCACGGTGGAGAACCAATGCTTGCTGGGAAGGAATTTTATAAGAATTTTATTAGATCGGCAGACCTAATCCTTGGTAAGGATATTACTTACTCGATTTCAATCCAAACAAATGGTACTCTCATAGATGAAGATTGGAGTTGTTTTTTTCGTGATTATGGTATCTATGCGGGTATCAGCATTGATGGTCCGGAAGATGTGCATGATAAAAATCGGCGTTATCATTCAGGCAAAGGCTCTTTTAAAGATGTCCTGCATGGTTTGGAGAATTTAAAAAAGTATAATCCTATAAATTTAATAGCAGTAATAGATGTTCAGTCAAACCCAACCGAATTTTATAACCTCATTAAATCATTATCGGCCAGTCGCGTAAGTATTCAAATTGAGTATGCGAATTATGATAAACCTCCATTAGGCATTAAGAATTACCATTTAGGGGATTATACGGCGTATGCTGATTGGTTGATTCAATTATATGATTTGTGGAAAAAAGATACTGATTCTAGACCCTCTATCAATATTTTGAGTCAAATTATGTCACTGCTGTTGGGCGTAAAAGATTCTACTAGTGATATGCTTGGTGAAAAGAACTGTGATTTACTGATAATAGAAACAGATGGAGGAATAGAGCCATCTGGAAGTTTGAAGATATGCGGTAATGCATTCACTAAACAAGGGCTGAACATTGTCAACAATGAAATAGAAGAGGCGCTGGAAAATGATTTAATTAAATCGTATCTGAATAGTCATAGTGGTAATTTACCTTTAAAGTGCTTGCAGTGTCCGGTAAAGGAGGTTTGCGGTGGAGGATCTCTCTCTTCCCGGTATAGCGAAAGTAATGGGTTTAATAATCCGTCCATTTTTTGTAACGATCTTATGAAGTTAATCACGTATTTACAAAATTCTCTAATAGATATTTTTCCGGAAGATTCTCCTGTTCATAAATTAATTAAGAAGATTTCGTACCAAGAGGCCAGAGAGCTAAATGAATTACATAGTATTTAATATTTAGATTATGGATAGTTACTCAGGTAAATCTAATAGTTCAACTTTATATGTTGATAGCGCCTATTTTGCTACCATCAATTATTTGTCATTGTTCGATATTAAAGTTACCAAAGCGACAATACGAAAATATTTTTTGGAGTTGATGCCCGCAAACCATTTCGGTATACAAGAAATTAAAGGAGTTTTGAATAAACTCAATATTAGTACGACACAGTATAAGGTTAATGAGATCGGATTACTTTCTAAGATTAAAAATCCTGTTATTAGTTGGATTACTGAGAATGATAAACCCGAATATATTTGCATTGAAGAAGTGACAGAAGAGTTTGTAGCTTACCATAATGAGTATTCTGCGCTGATAAAAGAATCAATATTCGAATTCAGTAGGAAGTGGGCGAAGATCGTTTTGTTAGGAGATCCTTCTGGAGCATTAGAGGAGCTTGAGATTGAAATGGAAGAAATGGAAGAAATTGAAAGCTTTTCGAATGATATTCGAATTATAGATAATTTTGTTTCGCCGGAAATATGTGATGAGATTGTCAATTATTGCAACCAAAACCAACTTTTTCAACGAAGTAGAGTTACCCAAACTGATACGGAGGAAGAGGTTTCAATTGAGATATCACATCATAGAACTAGTCACTCAAGTAATCTTAATAATATTACGGACTTGTATTGTCTTACAGATATATACGATCGAATTTGTGATCTTTTACAAATACCTGATGACAACATAGAGCCGGCGCAATGTGTGAAATATTTGCCTGGTACATTTTTCTCACCTCATTTTGATACGGGGTCGGAGTTCAAGAATCCGAGGAAATACACGATTATCATTTATCTAAACGATGATTTTATAGCTGGGGAAACCTATTTTCCTGAGTTGAGAATGAAGGTCACTCCACAAAAGGGAAGAGCGGTCATTTTCGATAACCTTTATGGCAATGGCATTTTATGTAATCCATTATCTCTACATGCCGGACTTCCAGTAAAAGAAGGTTTCAAGTATATCTGTACTATTTGGACAAGACTAAAAAATGTTCATGAATATGAGAGCCATTGAAAATGTAAAAGTATTTATAGACGGCGAAATTGACCCCAGCAACAGACTTTGGATTAGTGAGGGAATAGAGGCTGCTGATGAAAAGCTAGATTGTTATAATGATAGAAAATATAATGAATTTGCATTTAAGCCAAAAGGAGAATGGAGAAAGGCCGAAAATGAAGAAGAACAGAATATTTTAACTTCACGTAGAGATATTGATTTTAAATGTAATTTAGCTCTGCTAAAAATCCCAACTAGGTTAGAGGAATCCTTGCGCGATATTGATTTGGGGCGATTAAATAGCATCGGAGAAGCCAAGCAGAAGATTCAATCTTATAAAAGCCTGTTTGATCGATTGAATTCGGAGCTAAATGATTTTGCGCTTGCCAATACTTTAGGGAATACGCTGAAACCGCACATACATGGGCTATTTTATGTGAAACCAGGCCTGGAAACCATTGGGACTACTGATAATGAATATATTGGGCTTCATATTGATAACGGTGATGCAATGAAGGTTAATGAATTGCATAAGGCACCTAATCGTATCTGTATCAATATCGGTTATGAAGATAGATATTTTCTGTTTGTTAATAAGACCGCAAGCGATATTTTAACGGAGCTTCAAGTTAGGAAGGAAATAAATATCAGATCATATAAGGAAATGCAACTAGTTTATGATTATCTGCATCATAATCCTAGGTGCCAAGTTATTAAATTAGTTCAGAAGCCATTTGAGGCATACATTGCTCCAACAGAACATATTATTCATGACGGATGTACAGAGGGAAAGTCAAGGACTGATGTATCTCTGGTATTGATAGGAGCATTTGGGATTAATAATGGTATATAATTATTGTGGATAGACGTTTTTTAAAATTATGAAGTTTATTAGATCTATTGGCTTATTTATAATATTACTTTCATTTGTTCCTTTATTTACTTGTGCACAAGGTATCTCAGATGTGGGCGGGCGAATTGTAACGGATAAACAGGAAGCTGTCCCATATTGTAATTTAATCCTTTCAAAAGTTAGTGATACACTCGATCAAAAGTTAGTACAAACTAATGTTGACGGTTATTTCTATTTTAAGGGCATAGCCTACGGAATTTATCTGTTGAAAACTTTTCAATCTGGTTGCTCACAAATAGATACTTTAAATATTAATTCTCCTCAAATAAAAATAGAAAGTATAATTCTGAAACCATGTATTACTCAGTTGAAAAATGTGGAGGTAACTGGTAGGCCTCCAATAATAGAACGGAAAATTGACCGAGTTGTATTTAATGCAAAGAACAGCATTTTGGGGAGCAGTACAAATTTATGGGATGCATTAAAGGTGGCCCCAAATGTTCGGACTCAACAGAACGGGAATGTTCAGGTCGGAGAAAAAGCTGCCATCATATATATAGATAATGTACTAATACAATTGGGAGGAAGTGATTTAGCTAGTTTCTTACAATCTTATAGTGCTTCAAAATTGGATAAGATTGAAATATTTGAAATTCCTCCTGCTAACTACGATGCAAATGGAGGAGCTGTAATAAATATTATTACAAAGAAAACGAAAAGTGATGGACTATATGGTGACGCAAGTATTAATTATGAGCAAAGTTCTTATCCCAAAATCAATACGTCTATTAACTTAAACGGTAAAGCCAAGAAGATAGAATATTATGCTAATCTAAGTGGAGGTGTAGGTAAGTATTTAAGGATAGATCAGCAATATGTTGATTATCTGCTTCCATCTCTGAATTCTTATTGGGATATAGATAATACATCTTTTGAAAAAAGAGATCAATACAATGCAAGTATTGGATTTAAGTATACACCTAGTCCAGGAAATACAATAGGTTTTCAAGGTAATCTACTACATATTAAGAGCACAAGCAATGCACATATATTTACGGGCATAGAAAATAATGGTACTATTGATTCTACGATTAAGACCATTAACGACTACTCATACAATGCGAGAAATATTTCACTGAATGAGTACTATAAAAAAGCATTGGACACAATTGGAGGAGCAATTCAATTTTCTGCAGCTCAATTGATTTATCACAATTTGCCCATACAAACATTACAAAGCAATACTTTAAATAAGAATCAAGCAAATATTACTGAATATCAGAACAATAGTAACTCACCTCAGGATATTACTATTTTTACAGGACAGGTTGACTTAAATAAAAGTTTTAAAAAAATACAGCTGGATGCAGGGATAAAGGGCTCATTTATTAAAACTAATACAGATTTTTCATTTGAGAGTACAGATACGTCACAGGTTAACAATTTTCTTTACAAAGAAAATAATTTTGCGATGTATGCTTCTGCTACTAGGCAGTGGAAGATGATTACAGTTAAAATAGGAGTAAGGGCAGAGTATACGGATTTAGAGATTCATAGCATTTCAACCAAAGAGGATAGTTTAAATACCCAGAACTATTTGAAGCTGTTTCCTACTGCATACTTTCAATACGAAATAGATAAAAACAATTTACTGATTCTTTCTTCTAATAGAAGAATTAGTCGACCAGGATATGATAAGTTAAATCCGTTCACGTATTATGCCACCCCTTACTATGTTACTTCTGGGAATCCTTATTTGAAGCCAGCTTTGGAGTACTCAACTCAGTTGGATTATATATTGAATAATCGGTATACATTTTCTATATTTTATAATCAAGCACGCAACAGGTTCACTAATATAACTGAACAGAATGATCAGACCAAGGTGTTTAAGGATATGCAACAGAATATCGGAAAAGGCAGTAGTTTGGGTACTAGCCTGTATTTTGATATAGAGCCAATGCGGAATTGGCAGATGTCTAACTATATACGATTGTCTTATAAAACAGAAAGTTCGGATTATCTTAATAATGAATACTCATTTCATAAATTTATCTGTTATTACAGTTTAGATAATACATTCACTCTTTCTAAAGACAAGTCATGGGTGAGCGAAGTTCACTTCTATTATTTGACTCCTACAATTCAGGGAATTTATAATAATGATAAGATGTATGATCTTTCAATTGGGGTAAGAAAGAAGATTAAAAACGTTTCTATTTCCTTAAATATGAATGATATTTTCTATAGTAACTTCAATAAGATTGATGTTAATTATTTGAATCAGCACAATGGATTTGTTTACAAGACAGATACAAGGTCGGTTGTTTTATCAGTTCGATATTCCTTTAATAGGAAGGATAATAAGAATAAGGATGTAGAAATCAATTCACCTACTGATAGATCAGATCTTGATAGGGTAAATAATGGCAAATGATAGTTGCTACTTTGTCGGATATTTAAAGAAGTACATTGTATGATTACATCTGGGATTAAGGTAATTGAAGAGGGGAGCTCAATTGATATTGAAGGATTAATTTTTTTAAGTAATGGAGTTGAACTGATTGTGAATGAATCACCCAGGTCAGAAGATTTTGAGTATTTGACATCATTCTTTAAACCTCGGAAACCGTGGCGAGGTCCAAGTTCAGAAGAGTTGGATATTCTTTTTGATGCTCCTATGCAATTCGATGGTAATTCTAGTGTCTATATATGTAGGCTGCCAGAAGCCCTTATTGATGAGCTTTCTATAATGGGAATAGGTGATCTAGCAAATTTACAAAGTCTAACTACTTTGATTTCCCAACGGAGTGAAGAGTTTAGTAAAATTAGCGCATACATAAGAAATGTTGTTAATTTTTTTCTTAAAGACAATGGAGCTTTTAAATATAGAGGCATTTACTTTTCGCCACCTAATTTGGAAACTACAGCATATGATAATAATAAGAAGCTTTTAGGACTGCATGTTGATAGTGCATATACTGAAGGCATTCCTGACAATAAACCAGATATAATGAGATTATGCATTAATCTTGGAAAGGAAACTAGGTATATTTTGTTTATTAATAAATCAATTCAGCATATAAGGGAAATGATAGCAGAATATGAGATGGTAAAAGAGTTGAGGTATAGTGTAGATGATTTAGTTGCAAAGTTTTTTCAATATTATCCTGATTATCCGGTTGTGAAATTAAGACAAAGACCTTTCGATTTTTATTTGATGCCTGCTGATAATATCATTCACGATGGAAGCACAGAAGGCACACATCACTGTGATATTACAATGGTTTTTCAAGGCCATATGAATGATCTGATTCCTTAGTTCGAAGACGCTAGGAACTTATTTTAAAAATAAATAAATATTGTACGATGAATATTGAAAATGAGTTTCATAGTAATGGATATAAAATTATTAGACATTTAATTAACCCGGTTGATTTTTCTTCATATTTAGATAAAGTTGATGAAAAGGGAGTCTTAGCTCCTGATGAACAAGTGGTTGGATCTAAATACCTTTATAAAGATAGGGTATTTGAAAAATTACTCGAATTTCTTGTTCCTTTTATAGAGGAGCAAGTAGGGCACAAGGTTTATAAAACGTATAGTTTTGCTCGCAAATATCCTATGGGTGCTGAACTAAAGCCACATCTTGATAGGGATGCCTGTGAGATAACATTATCTATTTCTCTTGGATATGAAGGTAATCCATGGCCGCTATGGATTAATAATAAGAGTAATTTACCTGTGTCTGTTTTGCTTGAGCCAGGGGACGCAATTATGTTTAAAGGGCGCGAACATGAGCATTGGCGTGAGAAAAATACTTTTGGTACGAGTTCTCAAGTTTTCTTACATTATGTAGATCAGAATGGTCCTTTCTCAATTCATGAAGATGATAACTAAAAGGCTATGTCTTCTTTTGGATTAAGTAATATTTATTCCCGGTATAGAAAGAAGATAGTATTTACCTATCTTCTATTTACAGTTGAGTTTACCTTGTTTCTTCTTGCACCTTTTGCATTGGGGGTGGCAATTGATTCCTTGCTTAAAGGAAGTTATAATGGCATTTATATTTTAATTGGTCAACATTTAACCCATCTTTTTGTTTCCAGAGCCAGGCGTTTGTACGATACCAGAACTTTTACCCGAATTTATAATGATATAGCGGTGTTGGTTATTAATCATCAGAAGATTAATAAAGTAGCTGATTCAACAATAATAGCTCAATCTTCATTAACCAAGGATTTGATAAATTTCTTCGAGCATGATATAACGACACTTTTTAATTGTGCTTATTCTGTTATTGGATCGCTTATTGTTTTGTCATTCTATGATATTAAACTAGTACTATTTTGTTTGCTATTGGTTGTTCCTTGTGCCGTATTGAATTATTATTTTAATAATAAGTATAATCGTTATTATAAGCTTAAAAACTCCGAATTGGAGAAGCAGGTAAATGTAATTACACAACAGCCCGCTGAAGCTATAAAGAGACATTATAAAAAACTGGCCAGGTTGGATATCAAGATTTCAGATTTAGGAGCGATAAATTTTACAATAATGGAATTTTTTGTGCTCACCTTAATTATTTCATCTCTTATTTATTATTGTCAGGCGCATATGACTGCAGGCGCTGGAACAATTCTGGCTGTTTTTCAATATATAATTAAGTTCATTGTTGGTTTGGATAGCATCCCAGGTCTAAATAGTCAAATTGCTAATATAAAAGATATTCAGAATCGCATAAAGGCTTCCTGTGAGGATATTAAAATTTAGGTATTATTAAATTAAGATATATTCTACGAGTATTTTAACTTATTTAACCAATAAGTTATAGTCGATTGTTATTTTTCGGAAATTGAGGTATTTATAAGATGGGTTAGAATAGGCAAAATACCTTTCGCTTCATGAGAAAAATTGTCATTTTACTAATATTTATCATTTCCCAATATTCATTACTGGGGCAGGAGAAAGGACCAGAATATTACGGTTTTAGGCATTTTAGATTATTCTATAAAGGGGAAATTGTTGAGGTGCTAATAAAGTCTAAAAAGGGGGAGGAGCAAATAAAGAAGCCATTATTTCTTTTTTGTCAAGGCAGTTTGCCAATCCCTTTAATAATTACGTATAATGATAAAGGGCGTGAAAGTATTTATAGTGTTTTCCCGTTTAACCCCGATATTTTATGTTCGAAATATCATCTGGTTATAATCAGCAAGCCCTTTGTACCATTAATAGCAAGTAGAGATTCATTAGCAGATGACCTAACCTACAGGGATATTAAGGGGCAATTCCCTGTAGAATATTCTAATCGGAATCTATTGGATTATTATGTAAAGAGGAATGAGTTCGTTATTAATTTTTTGCGTAAGCAAAGTTGGGTTTCCCATTCGAAATTAGTTATTGCTGGCCATTCCGAGGGAAGCACGATTGCTGCAAAATTGTGCTCAGTTACTCCTTCTGCCACGGCATTGATTTACTCAGGCGGTAATCCTTTTGGACGTATTATGACAATTATTGCGCGGAGCAGACAGAAGGAGAGGGAGGTTGACTCTACCTCCATTGCAGAAAAGGACATAGAATATTGGAACTACATAGTAGCTAATGCGAATGGGATGAAAACCGATACAGGCGATACACCGAGAACAACTTATGAGTTCTCCATACCACCTATTCATTATCTTGAAAAGGTAAAAATTCCTGTATTGATTACATATGGAACTAGGGATGCAGGAGCTATATTTAATGATTATTTGAGAGTTGAAGTAATTAGGAAGAAAAAGAGGAATTTTACCTTTAAGGAATATCTCGGAACTGAACATAATTACTTCTTATTAGAAAGAGATGGGTCAATAAATTATAAAATATTTAATTGGGATAAGGTCGCTGATGATTGGTTAAGCTGGTTGAATAACAATTGAGGTATTGTAGTAGTATTATTAGCAATGAATGTAAAGTTATTTAATACGAAGATTTTTCTGTTTGATATTATTGATATTTATGATTTTGTAGGACGCTTTTTTATTAGTCAACCTGTAAGCGATGACAACACTAGAACAAGTCAAAGATGTACCCTTTATGGTTAGAGTGGCCGAAACTAATGCTTTCGTCCGAGAAATTCCTTACAATGATCAAACGAGAAATTCTTCCCGTTTAACTATTGACTTTGATAAGCTTGCTAATCACGCTTTGCATAATAACTATTGTATTTCATTTATAAGGTGTCCGTTTCCCTTAAACTTCGATAGCCTAATAAATCATTTTGACTGGTGTAGCAGGTATCTATATTTCAACTTTGAGAAATCAATTCTTCGAATTGAAATATTTACAAAGATGGAGAACCTACATTATGATGATACTAAACTTGAATACCTGATTAAGTTGCTTAAGAAATATCCTCAGGCATATCAATATGATTTGGATGACGCGGATCATAAACAGAAATGGGCACTATTGAAGAAATCCAATTTTCAAAAGAATGCAGACTTTTTAAAGATAGCCGAAAACGACAAAGAACAAAGAGCCATATTACTTGACTATTTGCGAGCTCTGCAAGATAAGATTAGAAACGAGAAAATTAAAGATGCAGATAAAGAATCGGCCAAGCCACCTTCTAAGCCATTGGTATTACCAATTCCCGAAAAACGAGAAAGGGAAGCCAGCAGTTATAATTATCTGAAGTTAAATGAAGAACTCTCTCCAGCATCTTGCAAAGAAGTGATTAATTTTTTATATACTGCCTTCCAACCTTACTTTCATATCCCTTACGATATTGATACCTTTCGCAAGATATTTAGTAATGAAGACAGCCCCATATTAGAGCTGATAAAAAAGGATAACTTCGATAATCAGTCTTTAAAAATCATCTTTCAAGCATTGAAGGAAGCAAAGGGACTTGTCGTTTCCTGGCAGGTAATTGAGAAGAAAGTTCAGGTACTCAAGGGAAATGGAACTCCATTTTCCGGTTTTTCAGAGGTGAGCATGGGCAAGATTAGTCGTTCAAAGCGACAAAAATTGGAGAAAGATATATCCCCTATAATTGAGTTGATTAAGAAGGAGTTAACCGCCAATAGAAGAAAATAAACCACCACTATCCTACAAATAAAGTCCGGATTTTGCATGTTTTTTCCGGTATTTGCCTTAAACCGGTATTTTTTGCATTCATATTTGCCCTGAATCAATAGTGAAGAGATATGAGTGAGCAAATGCAATTTATTGGTTTCAGTATAGAGCAAGCAAGACTCTTTATTGAAAGTATCGTTAAGTCCTGCCTCCAGGAAAATAACCTATCTAAAGGTTTATCAGAAACACCTCTCAACATCCGGCAGGCTTGTAAGATTATAGGTGTTTCAGCCCCCACACTCCGTAAGTTCGTACAAATGTCCCTGATCCGCCGCCATGACCTGGGTGAGCGTAAGAAGGTATTTTACCTGTCTGAACTGGAGGAAGACATTAAGCGGATTCGATCCATGAGCCAGAAACCCGAACGGGAAGATTACCCCCCTTAACCCATCTCAAAACATTTTATGGCAACAAATGATTTTCCCATTGCAGAGGCAAAGCGGATCGACATGGTTGATTACCTGGCCTCCCTGGGCTACCAGCCCCGGAAGATCCGCGGTCAGGATTATTGGTATTTATCTCCATTTCGCGAAGAGCATACCGCCTCCTTTAAAGTTAACCGCAAGCTGAATCTGTTTTATGATTTTGGAATTGGTCAGGGAGGAAGTATTGTAGACTTTGGAATGTTGTTTCATCATTGTACCATTCCTCAAATTTTGGAGAAGCTGCAATCTTTTCTTTCTTTTCACCGGCACCAGGTTATCTCTCAGCCTCCACCAGTGGGACCAGCTCCCGATTTTTCCAGTGAAGAAAAAAAGATCCGGGTGATAGGGGATGCGCCGATTACTTCACCGGCCCTGCTTCATTATTTGGAAGTGCGCCGTATTCCCTTGCAGCTTTCCCAGCAGTTTTGCCGGGAAATTAGTTACTCCCTTTATGGAAAGGACTATTACGCCATCGGTTTTAAAAATGATGCCGGTGGGTATGAATTGCGCAACCCTTATTTCAAAGGGAGTTCCAGCCCCAAGGCAACTACGTTTATTGATAACGGTGCATCTGAAGTATCCGTATATGAAGGCTTCTTCAGTTTTCTATCTTTCCTGATGATCTATCAAGAGAAAAATCTGCCGGTAACCAATTACCTGGTACTAAATTCTTTATCCTTCTTTAAAAAGAGCCGGGGATTAATGGAGAGGCATCAGGCTATTCATCTGTATTTGGATAGAGATAAAGCAGGCATTGACCAAACGCATCAGGCATTAGCCCTGGATAGGAAGTACCAGGATTGCAGTCACATATACGGGAGCTACAAGGACTTAAATCAGTTTCTCGTCCATTCAAATCTTGTGCAAACCACCAAACATTCACAAAATAACCTCAAAAAGTTACGTCCAGGCTAGCATCAGAAAAGGTGATGACCCTTTTTCTTTTCACTGTAATCCACTCCTCCCAAGAGTAATTATTCAATTATTAAAAATCTCAAATTATGGCTGATTTTAAAAGAAAAACATTGCAATTAAGTTCTGGTAAGCAGATTAAGTTATTTGGAAATAGCATGGCTATCGGGAAATCATTGGAACTTGGCGAAGGGTATCGCCCCAATATACTTGCCTGTAATGATGGGGCTTCGGAAAGTAATTCCCCCGCATCTGTGCATAATCCCTTTAGGTTAACCCGTGATGAACTAATAGAATTGGCGGATTATAACATTCAACTTTGGATGGACTTGAAAAAGAATATCTATAAACACGGGATAGATAACCCCATGATTTTTGAAATGGAGTTGCCGCCTCAGAACAAATTAACTAAGCCCGGACCCAAGAAAAACGGGCCTGAAGGGGAAGGTAAAAAGATAGCTTCTCCCAAATCAGACGACAAATTATAGCGTAGGAAAACCATGCGGGCGGGAGCATATGGGTCTTGAGGTTCGGTATAGCCAGCTATGTTTTGGTAATACCAAAACTTCTGACCCACCGCATACTATCGCATTTGTGGGCCAGGTTTTTTCATCCACTGATAGGCGGATCCAAAAAAATAAAATGAACTGAATTATGACGCAGAATGATAAGCAGCGGGGGAATAAAGGAGGGCGTCCATTAAAAGAAGTCAGGAAAAATATTATCCTGACATTCAAATGTTCAGCTTTTGAAAAGTTGGTCATTGCCCCAAAGGCAAAGGAATTAAACCTTAATATATCAGAGTATATCAGGCAGATGTCTGTAAATGGTAAGGTTGATCAGCAGGTTAAAGTATTCCCTGCGGAAGTATTGGCGCTATCCGGAACACTTAATCATATAGCCGCCAACATTAACCAGGTAGCCAAAAAGCGTAATAAGGACGAAGACTTGTCAATGCTGGAGCGGGTAGACCTTCAAAACCTGGTGCCGGTGCTGAAGGGAATTGCGATGGAGGTTAAAAATTATCTCAGGTGATCGGCACAGTAGTAACCGGAAGTTCTTTTTATCATCTTATCAGTTATGTATTGGAAGATAAAAAAGATTTGTCCGAAAAGCAGAAAAGGGAAATGTCTTTAAGGGATGGTGTTCAGCATAAGGATAGGGCGGAAATACTTGCTTTTAATAATTGTTTCGGAGATAAGTATGAGATGGCTGAACAGTTTCGGGATGTAGCCCGCCTGAGTAAAAGAGTAGAAAAGCCAGCATTTCATCTTTCTATCAGACTGGCTGAAGGTGACCATCTGACCAAAGATCAGCTGATTGAGTTGGGGGAAGCATTGGTTAAGGAGTTCAATGTTGCAGATCATCAGTACCTAATGGTTTTTCATAAAGATACCCATGAGCAACATTTTCATATTGTAGTAAACAGGGTAGGGCTTGATGGTAAAGCCGCCAGTGATAGTAATAGCTATAGGCGAATGGCTGCTTTTTGCCGGAAGCAGGAACAGAAACTAGATTTGACACAAGTATTGAGTCCCAAGGCTTTTTTACCAAAAGACCAGCAATTAATTCCCCGGCAGGACCAACGAAAAATAAAGCTGAAGGATCATATCCGGAAAACTTTAAGGGAGGTGAATGATTATCCTGCCTTTGAAAAAGCTATGCGCGCATTGGGTTATACAGTTATTAAAGGTCGAGGTATTTCTTTTATTGATGGAAAGAAAGTAAAGATTAAAGGAAGCGATGTCGGCTTCTCCCTTTCAAAAATTGAGAGGATTTTATCTCTGAAAAAAGAGCTGGCGAATAAGCAACAAACGCAAAGGAATTTTGAATCACTCTCCCCAAAAAAAGCTGGGAAAAAGATGCACTATACCGATAATGACCGGCCTCAGTATAATAGCGATTCTCCCCTGGCCCTCGGTATTCAAAATTTAGCAAATCTTATTGAATGGTTATTACAACCAGAGATGACTGGCAATACTCTTCCATATGAATTAACCCAAGAAGCATATGATCGGAAACAGAAAAGAAAAAAGAGAAGGCAATCTCATTGAAATTTTAAAAGTAACAAATCATGAATCAGATTATAGAGACACTCGCATCCAAAGTAGACAAACAGGAAAAGTTATTGCAGGAGCTGGATGAAAAGGTAAAGGCTATTCCTGATAACTCCGGTAAGATTGCCGAGATCTGGAAGAGGATGCATGATACTTTCATTCAGCATTCGCTACCTAAAGAAGAAGTAGTAGCGTTAACTGCTGCCTTATCTCAGAATATCCGGATAATGAAAACACCCCGGACAGAGAGCCTAATACATCATCATCATTTGTCAAAGGTTATTTTTATAGTGATAGTTCTGGTAATAGTTGTTGCAGTCCTGAGTATGGGGTGGTATAATACAGCTGATAACCTAAATCAGTATAAAGAAGCAGACACAAAATACTGCTTCCTAAAGCTACAGGATAGTAGATCTATTCAGCAATTATTAACCACTACCGACAGTCTTTATTATCGGACTCCCACCCTGCGGGATAGTGTACTACGACAGGAGCAATTGAAGAATGATCGACTGGAAATGCTACGACTGGCTACTGAACAAGAACAGTCAGCGAGGGAATTGAGGAGAAAAGCGGGTGAGAGGAACCGGTAGTAGCTATGGTCTGAAATACCAGGTTTCCTGTGCTGTCTTGCCAAATTGCCGAATATAGCGTTACCGTCCCCTGGCACGACCAAGCGCCTAAAGACCAAAGCAACGCGAGCCCACGCGCCTTTATGACGTGAGCTTCGCCGTTGCCTTGTTGGTCTGGAATTTGGTCGTTTCGGGGACCAAGGCTTTTGCGAGACGATTCATGCTATATCTAGTAGAACCGCCAATTTAGTATTTTATGAAAAGATTTGATTGTCCTTCTTTTATAAAGATATGACAATTTTCACAATGTACATCTATAGAGGTACAAATTATTTTAAGATTTAGCTGAAATTCCCTCTATGGATGATATCCGAGAAGAGCAAATATTAAAAAAGTTTGGAAAAAATCTTCAAAAGCTGCGCAAGGCTAGGAAATTAAGTATTAGAAATTTTGCTTATGCAGCAGAGTTGTCGGTAAGTTATGTTCAGAAATTAGAAGCTGGTAGCTCCAATCCATCATATACGACCCTGTTGAAATTAAAAGAGGCACTACAGGTGGATTTCAGTGAGTTTGATCAGAATAACCAAAAGTAATCACCTAAGAAAATAGCGACCTATATCCCCATTGAAAAATAAATCTCCGATATATATGTTGTTACATAGCGGCAATTGACAGCGCGCAAATTCAATGCGTATTGTATTAATACTTTTGTATTCAATCAAGGGCTCTATTTTAACTGACATTTGTATATGGAGATGTTCTCTAACAATTGCAAAGTTATTTATGGAACCAGTAATTACAGTAAAAGTCCTTCAGGCGAATAACGGAGACTGCATCTTACTTTCTTTTGTTGATCCAAAAGGAATCCTCCGAAATGTTTTGATAGATGGCGGTACCGGGAGGACATATTCTTATAAAGATAAGAAAGGAAAGGTAATACCAGGGCAATTAAAACGGACTATTGATGATCTTAAGAAAGAAAATCAAAGAATAGATCTATTAATATTAACGCACATTGATGATGACCATATTGGTGGAATACTAAAGTGGTTTGAAGTAGATAATGCACATTCCTTGATAGATAAGGTGTGGTTTAATTCGGGAAGTGCGATAGCTGAGCTCTTTGAAATCACTGGCCAGGAAAAGTTTTTAATTCCGCTTGCAGAAATACAGAGCAGAGATACTAGTGTTAAGCAAGGGAATACATTTGAAAGTTATATTACGAAGCATAGAATTTGGGACCGACGCATTTTAAAAGCGGGGGATGAAATGGTTTTTTTTGGTGCAACCATAAAAATGCTTTCACCTTCTGTTGAACACTTGAAGCGTCTTTTAGAAAAATGGGGTAAGGAAACTCCGAGCCTGTTAACGGCGCCAAAGGAAAATGATTATTCTAAATCGTTATCCGAACTTATTCAAAATGATAATTACGTTGAGGATAATGCAATTCCTAACGGTAGTTCGATTGCATTTTTATTTTCATATACCGGAAAAAATCTTTTGTTTTTAGCGGATTCTTTTCCGAAAACAATTGTTGATAGTTTAAAAAGGCTTAATTATTCGGAGGGAAATCCGTTAAAGGTTGATCTTGTGAAAGTTTCGCACCATGGTAGTTCTGGTAATACATCCCCAGAACTACTAAAGTTAATTTCTTCAAAGAAATTTATAATAAGTTCAAATACAGAGATTCATAATTTACCCAATAAGCAATGTCTAGCTAGGATTATTCACGTTAATAATGAGTGTGAAATTTATTTTAACTATCCGGAGATAATTTCTAAAATATTCGCAGATGGTGACTTTCGCACCTATACTAAGTTCAAAGCAATACCTCTTGATGCTGATAACCTCGTAATTATATGAGTATAAATAAATTGTCTGGTTTTTCGGTGGTCGTTTCTACTGGAAGCGGATGCTTGTTTCAGCCAATGGCTGACGAATACTCATATATTCTAACGGCAAAGCATTGTGTGCAAGGCATAAGCGAAATATTAGTTCAGAGGCACTTTATTGATGAATCTACCAGTTTACCAACTAGCGCCGCAATTCGAGTAATTGAAGCGCCTTATTTGCATCAAGATGAGCACAAAGATGCTGCGATTATAAAAATAGAAAAGATAGATGGTTTGGATCACCTTGTTAGAACCGATGCTCCGTTTAACGCATCTGACAAATACTATTTGACAGGCCATCCATTAGCAAGAAGGGAAGCAGATTTTACTTTTCGAGCTAATGAATTATCTATACTTAATAACAAAGGCAATGGCTATATTGAATGTGAACTAAATAAGCCAGCATTGTACTCCGAAATAGCTGGGCATTCGGGAGGTGGAATTATAAGAATAAATAATGGCTTCTTCTCTCTCGCTGGAATTCAGAAAGGAATGTCTGCTTTTGATGATAAAGAATCATTGGGAAGAATTGACATTATGCCATTATCTTTTTATGATGAGATTATTCAGCAGAATGAAGTAAATCTCGCCCCGCTCGTACAACCATATTTAAAATCCTTTTTATGGTTAGTTGATAATATATTCCCGCTAAGAAACTTGGCTTTTAATAAGGATATTCTTACAAAAGTATTAAAGGAGATTGCATCGGACCTTTGTAATGAATTTACTCCAGAGGAGGTAATTACTTTGTACGGAGATAGCATTCTTATAAGTGGACAGCAAAAGGAAATAATCAATAATAAACTTCTCTGGATTTCATTTTTAGAGATATTAGTTATAAATCAATTATATAAAAACGAGAAAATTACTTTTGATCAATTAAAGGAATTGCATAAAAAGAGGAAGTTGCTTTTTGGTGTGGCAAGTAACTGGATAGAGTTGACAGAAGATATTTTAAGATCCGATTTGTCTGACATAGAGAAAGGTGGAATAGTGATAATCAATGTTGAAGGGGACACTGAACCTTCGTTTGTAGAGTTGTCGGGAGAAATTGTAAGCAATATTTGCAGTGTCCCAGTTAAGGAAATGAACATAAGCAACACTGTCAGAAATCCAATTGAAGATTTGTCAATTGTTCATATTTACAAGTTTCAAGATTTTTTGATACGCAATCCAATGTTACTTAAGAATGAAAATTATTACACAATACTTGATAAGTTAAAAAATGCAACACGAAACATTATATAAAGAGGTTGAACTAGATATTTCACAACAATTAGTGGAGGCTTATAACTGCACAGAGGTTAAAATCCTTCAAGTGAATTTTGTCGGGAATTTCTTTGTTATAATAGTTAGATTTTCAAGTATCCCAGATTTGAATGAGAGTTGGAGAAAGATAAATAGTGTAATTGCAGTAAAGTTTTCACAGTATTTGAAGACTGAGTTCGAAAAATATAATCTGTATCTTTTATTTTTCGTAGATGAGGAAGTGCCTAAGCAATTGAAATATGAAATTGAGAATAATAAATTTTCAAGCCGAAAAATAGCAGAGAAATGTAATAGACAATTAACTGATGATCGAATTAGAGAGATTTTGGCACAGTACATAACGAATAGCGATATCAGTATAACACCTGGTGCTGATTCTATATCTTTAGAGTATACCTCAGACTCAGTAGTTTGGAGTTTAATTAAAGACCAAGTATATCAAAAAGATAAGAGTGGTGAATCATTTGCAGAAATTTTGAATGAAATAGAAAAAAAGCTGAGCTATGAAATTTAAGAAAGTTGAAATCCAGGCTTTCAGGGCATATGATAATGTCAAGGATGGGACGTTTGATTTTTTAAATAGTGAAGATAAGAACGCTGATTTTATATCAATTTATGCTCCAAATGGTTTTGGAAAAACATCTTTTTATGATGCAGTAGAATGGGGGTTTACAAATAATATTCAACGGTTTCTCAAAAGAACTGCGGAGAACATTGAATCTGCTAAAGCAGAAAGAAGCTTTATATCTGAGGATAAAGAAAAGTTTAAGCAATTTATTTTACGAAATAAATATTCAGAATCATCTACTCAAAGTTTTGTAAAACTATATACAACAATTTCGGAGGAGCCGTTAGAAAATAGATTAGAAGAGCCAAGAAATGGCCAACCTGACTTTAAGTTTAATAAAGAGGATACATTTCAAGGGAAAGGATTTTTCCATGATGTTATTTTATCTCAAGAATGGATTGATGCTTTTTTGAAAGAAGATAATGCCTCTATTAGATATGATAAGTTTATAGCTTTTTTTGGAGATAAGAATTTGGATTCACGTTTTAAAATTATTAATGGAATAATAAAAGCAAATGACACCGCTATAGCTAATTTGACGAAAGAGCAGAAGAGGATTAAATCAAAACTCGATAAAGATATTGATACTGAAATCATTTCAAAGACTAACAATATTATTTCTGATTTAAATAGAGAAGGAGAGGCGATAGATACTGTAGAATCTAATTATACAGAGAATCATTTTTTTAATTTGTCTAGTCAGATTATTCAAAGGATTTCAACACTGGAGAACCAAGTCTTGAAAATTAATAAACAAATTGAGGTAATTGACCAATTCGTTTCAGTACAATCACAATCCATTAATATTGAGCAATATTATCAGACCAAGGATAGTTTATCAGGTGTAGAATTATTGCAAGTTTCCCTTAATAGGGACAAAGAGGTTTTGGATTCATTTAATAAATTAGACGCACAGAGCGTAAATGTTTCAGAAGAGCTATTTAGGCTCAACGAAGAGCTTTCAAATTTAAGTGCATTATATGATTTATGTCCAGCCTATTTGAGTATTCAATCGGATTTGGATAGGGAGCATGAGAAGATAAAAATATGCGCTGATCAGATTGCTACATATATTAAAACGAGCGATAATTATGTACTTAGAGATCGTGAATTAGGACGATTCATCGCGGAATGCGAACAAAAAATAGCTTTATTGTTGAGTAAACTAAATAAGTTATCAGGGCAGAAAGATGAGAAGCGGGAAAATGAAGCTAATATAAAGGATCTGCAAGGATTTATTCTTAACCTGGAAATTAAAAATAAGGAAATAGAAAAAGAAATAAGAGAAAATGAGTTGAGGAGCACCTATCTTCTTGAAATCCAGGAAATGATTATAAAAGATAAATACTCTTTTCCCGTTCAAGGATTTGATGAGCCGTTTATTATAAATGTTAGTAAGATTCTTGAATCTCAAATTCAAATAAGAGATCTGGTTGTAAGTAAAAGTGATATTGAAAAAGAGATTAGTAATCAACGGATTTTTGATTCTGATCTAAAGCAACTAATATCTTTGGGTTCCAAAATAGTATCTCAAAACCAACTGAATACTTGCCCGGCCTGTGGAACAGTGCAGAATACAGTTGATGATCTTATCAATAAGATTACTAAGAATAGTTTGCTTTCTGATTTGGAATCGAATTTACTTAAAAAAAAATCAGACATTGAATCTGAACTTGCAATTATAAGAAGTGAATCTGAGTCATTAAAAAAAGAGCTAATTAGCGCAATACAAGAAGAGGAACAACAGTTGTTGGAAAATGGGCGACTTTCGGAAATTGCTAAGCAAGAGAATGAGGCTGCTGTCCAAAAAATGATATTTGAAATTGAAGGAAGACAAGCCAATGTGTCGAAAATTGTATCAGAATTGACCAATTTAGACTTTGATGAATTTGAAAAATTACAGCGATCAGAGATTATTAAAGTTGAATTATTACTTTCCTCTTCGAGAAATGAGAGAGCTGATGTTTTACGTGAATTGGATATAGTTAATCAGAAATTGACAGGTGTAAGGCAGAATGAAATTTCTATTAAGGATAAGATTGAGTTGCTACGAGCTTCACCTAATTATGATAGGGTGTTGACTTTTCTGCAATCTCGACATGTTGAGTTTAAGGATGCAAGCAACTATTTATTATCCGAGATGGGTATTATAAAGCAGAAGATAGATGAAGCTATTCAATTAGAAAATGATATAAAATTAGAAATTGAGAATTTAAGGTTAAAGTTGCTATCAATTGAAGGTGTTGGATTAGAAGATAAAATTGCTCGCAACAGCGAGTCGATTGCAGAAATGAGACAGATATTGCTTTCATTTGAAAGTTCTATAGCACTAGCATTGAATATTGAGTCATTTGGCATTGAGAAGGAGTTGCTTATCTCATTAGTAAATAATAAGAAAGCCGAATTGCAGACTTCTGAGTTAAAGGTAACATCGATTATGGAAAAGTATCGTTTGTTATTCGAGCAAAAAGATTTGCTTCTCCGTTTTTTAAATTATGAATCTTTACAGCGGTCGCTCAATTCAATTAATGCGCAGATCGAGTTTAAGAAAGGAGAAGTTAGAAGTAAGCTAACA
Organism: Chitinophaga sp. 30R24; assembly: GCF_049056765.1. Classification (NCBI taxonomy): domain Bacteria; kingdom Pseudomonadati; phylum Bacteroidota; class Chitinophagia; order Chitinophagales; family Chitinophagaceae; genus Chitinophaga; species Chitinophaga sp. 30R24. The sequence goes on along the minus strand of NZ_JBJGXX010000019.1, from coordinate 64 downwards.
GAGGAACGTCAAAAAGTTTCGGAGTATATTCATCATCAAGTTGAGAATTTTTTCTATGAAGAAT
>NZ_JBJGXX010000018.1:0-34623 GCF_049056765.1 Chitinophaga sp. 30R24 | reverse complement strand
GGCACATTGTAATGATGCCAACTTCACCCTCTCTGGTAACACCCCTACTGAATATGGCGCTCATGGCGTGTGGAGATGGCCAGCTGCTTATAATGGTGTAATTACCATTGCTGACAGCACCAATGCTACTACTACCGTGACCGTAAAAGCGGGTAACACCGTACCATTTACCTGGTGGATCACTAACGGCGTGTGCGATTCTACGCAGGCTACCGTGAAGCTCACCAACTTCGAACAACCAGTAGCGGCTACCGTTGGTAAAGACCAGGAACATTGTGATGATGCCAACTTTACCCTCTCTGGTAACACCCCTACTGAATATGGCGCTCATGGCGTGTGGAGATGGCCAGCTGCTTACAATGGTGTGATCACTATTGCAGACAGCACCAATGCTACTACTACTGTGACTGTACCGGCAGGTAACACTGTACCATTTACCTGGTGGATTACCAACGGCGTGTGCGATTCTACGCAGGCGACTGTGAAGCTCACCAACTACGCTCTTGCCAACCAGGCCAATGCTGGTCCAGACCAAGAGCTCTGTAACCAAACAGGCGACTTTATCATGTCGGCCAATGTACCGGGCGTACCAACCGCCATCGGTATCTGGACGGATATCAGTCCTGTGCCTGGTAGAGCTACTATCAAATCGCCTAATAGTCCAACTACCGCAGTAACGGTACCAATAGGCGACACCGTAGTATTGCAATGGGCTATTGCCAACGGCGTATGTGACACTACCTTCAGCCGGGTAACTATTATTAACTACAAACAAGCCATTACTGCCAACGCTGGTCCTGATCAGGAAAAATGTAATACCAACGCTGATTTCATCATGAAAGCCAGTGAACCTGGCGCCAGCAGCGCAGTAGGTACCTGGGAAGATATCAGCCGTGTCCCTGGACGTGCTACTATTAAAGCACCAAACGATCCATATACAGCTGTTACTGTTCCAATAGGCGATACCGTGATATTGAAATGGACCGTTGCCAACGGTACTTGTACCAATAGTAGCAGCATCGTAACGCTCATCAACTATGCGAAAGCAGATGCAGCTAATGCAGGTCAGGATATCGAAATGTGTAATAACACCGGTGATTTCCAAATGGCAGCAGATCCAGTATCTGTTCCAAGTGCGAAAGGATTCTGGTCTATCATCAAAGGAAATGCAGTAATCAAATCTATCAACAGCCCAACTAGCCTGGTGAATGTAAACGTAGGCGATACCGTAGTATTACGTTGGACCGTTACCAACGGAGTATGTAGTGCTACCTGGGATGATGTAACGCTGATCAATTACCGCTTACCGATAGCTGCCAATGCAGGTCCTAACCAGGAACACTGTGATGACGCTACCTTTATGATGAACGCAAGCGATCCGGGCGTACCTGGTGCAAAAGGTACCTGGATTGTTACCAGCACCAATGCCTCCCCTATCAGTATCAGCGATATTAACCGGAAAGATGCTACTGTTACAGTACCTGCCGGTGAAACCGCCCAACTGACCTGGGTTGTAAGTAATGGCATATGCGATGCCAGCAGTTCCAGCGTTACGCTGATTAACCGTAAACCAATATTGGGCAATACTATCGGAAACGATCAGACTGTATGTGCTACTGAAACGCCAATGGCTATACGCAGCAATGCGCTGACCGGCGGAAATGGTGCCTACACCTATCAATGGCAACAAAGCACTACTGGTGCTACCGGTCCGTTTACCAACATCCCTGGCGCTACCAACGATACTTACCAACCAGGCACGCAGAGCGTTACTATCTGGTATAGAAGAATTGTAGCTTCCGGAGCATGTATCAATAATATCAGTAATCCAGTGCAGATTACAGTGATCAATATCAGACCGATTGTAACCTTCACTCCCCCTGCGATTACTACTGAATGTGTGAAAGGTAAAGATTATACCACTCTCTTTGGAGATCCGGTATTCAGCCATGCACCTTACACCAACGAGAAACTGACCGTTACCTACAACGATGTAACCGTGACAACGTCTCCTTGCGTAACTACGATTACCCGTACCTGGACGGCAACGGACAGATGTGGTCTTTTTGTAAGCGCTACCCAGACTATTACCGTACAGGATACCAAAGCACCGGTATTTACTACCCCTGCTCCTGCCGACATCACCGTAGATTGCGATAAGGTGCCTGCTCCAACAGACCTGAAAGCAATAGACGATTGCGCTGGCGAAATCAGTATCCCAGTAGTGGAAGTTCGTCAGGATATTCCTGGCAGCTGCGCTAACAGCTATATGCTGATCCGTACCTGGACCGCCAAAGATGCTTGCAACACAGGTGTAACACTCAAACAGGTGATCACTGTGAAAGACATCACAGCACCAGTGTTCGATATGGCTACTCCAAGAGATACTACCGTAGATTGCGATAAGGTACCTGCAGGATTTAACCTCACGGCGAAAGACAACTGTACACCAGGTGTAATCACCGTAGTACCTAAAGATTCTGTGGTACATAACTCTAAGATCTGTGATAACAATTATGTGATCTACAGAAAATGGACAGCCTTCGATGAATGTGGTAACTCCAGGTCTGTACAACAGATCATCAGCGTACAGGATACTATTAAACCAGTATTCAGCATGCCTGCACCGAAAGACACCGTAGTGGATTGTGATAAGGTACCTGGCTGGCCAGTTATTACGGCTACTGATAATTGCACCGGTAACATACAAGTGTTCACCAGCAGCAAAACAGTGAAATTACCAGGCGTAACCTGCGCAAGCAACTACCAGGAAATACGTACCTGGACCATCACAGACAACTGCGGCAATAAAGCTACCATGCAGCAGGTTATCACTGTACAGGATACGACCAAACCGGTATTCACCGTGAAGCCACCGGCAGATACTACCGTAAGCTGCGATGCGATCCCTGCTCCTGCCACCGATGTACAGGTAACTGATAATTGCAGTACCATCGGCAATGGCCTCACTGTAAGCCGCCAGATCACAACGGAAACAATCCCTGGCGCATGTACCGGCAACTATCGCATTATCAGAACATGGATAGCAAAAGATGCCTGCGGTAACACCACTACCATGAAACAGGTAGTAACCGTGAAAGACACCACCCGTCCGGTGATTATGCCTGCACCAGCTGACCTTACCCTGTACTGTCAGGATAAGATCCCTGCGCCGGTAGTATTAACAGCCAGCGACAACTGTGATCCTTCCTTCCCGAAACGAGCCATCTATACAGAAGATCCTTATGTGGCTGATATCTGTAACGGCTATACGATTGTGAGAAGATGGAGTATCATGGATGCGTGTGGTAATAAAGCAAACGATGTAATACAACGCATCATCATTAAACCTTGCGCCAAACCACAACTGGAAGCTACCCTGCCTTCCAACTGTTCAGACAACGGCAGGATAGCCTTACGCAAAGTAGGCGATGTGTATATGCCAACCTATACCCTGGTAAGCGTAACACCTGCTAATGCGGTACCTGGCTTGCCACTCACACAAAACAACAATGTGTTTAATCTGAACGGCGCTACTTCTGCTTCCTTCATTATTACTGATAGCAGAACAGGTTGTTCTTCAGATACCATGACTTATAACCTTAGCTACATCCAACGTCCGGCAGTGAACCTCGGCAACGATACCACTATCTGCGGTGGCAACAGCCTGGTATTGGATGCAGGTGCAGCTAACTTCTCCTACAGTATCAAATGGTCTACCGGCGAAACCACTCAACGGATCAAGGTAACCAAAGCGGGTACTTACTGGGTGAACGTAAGCAACGGCGAATGTGCTACTACTGATACGATCCAGGTAGGATTGATACCAACACCACTGGTAGACATCCCGGATACTACCATCTGCCGTGGCCAATCCGTAAAACTGGACGCTTATGTAAACGGCGCACAATACCTCTGGAGTAATGGTTCTACCGCTTCTTCTATCCTGGTAAGCACTCAGGAAGAGTTCTGGGTGAAAGTGATAAAATCTGGATGTATCACCATCGATACGGTGAAAGTAAGCGTGAACCCTCCACCAGATATTAGCATGAGCCGCGATACCTCTATCTGCCCTGATCAGTCTATTATGCTCACTGTAAATTCAAACGGCGGCCGTATCAAATGGCAAACCGGTGAAACCAGTAACTCAATCGTGGTAAACAAACCAGGTGGATACTGGGTATCTGTAAGCAGAGACAATTGCGTAGTAAGAGATACCGTGAACGTAAGAATGAAACCTGAACTTATCCTAGATCTTGGACCAGACAGAAACATTTGCCCAGGCGGCACCGTAACACTGAACGGTACTAACCCGGATGCAGTTTCTTACCTATGGAACGACGGAGATCCTAACCCGGTTAAACAGGTTAGTAAGGCCGGTAACTATAAACTGGCGGTAATGGATAAATACTGTCAACGTGTATACATGGACAGCGTAAAAGTGAATATCACCGGTTTACCAAAAATAAACCTGGGTAGAGATACCACACTGTGTAAAGGTGAAACACTGATCTTACGTGCCGAAGGCGGTGGCATTACAGCGGTAAGATGGGATAACGGTTCTACCGCTCCTACGCTTACTGTCACTAACGGGGGTACCTATACGGTAACTGTATTTAATGATTGCGGTTCCGCTACCGACGACATCACCGTAGATGTTGTACAATGCGAACCTAAACCGACCATACCAAATGCTTTCTCACCGAATGGCGATGGAAGAAATGATGTGTTCAAACCAGTAGTAAGAGGAGAAATGTTCGACTACGAATTAAGGATCTTTAACCGCTGGGGAGAACTGATCTTCGTATCTTCCGACAACCACAGAGGCTGGGATGGTAAATACAAAGGCATTCCTGTAAATGTAGGCACCTATGTATGGTGGCTCACTTATAAGAAAGTAGCTGGCGGCCAATCTAACGTACTCAAAGGCGAGGTGACCGTGATCCGATAATACCGGAAAAACGAATCAACTGAAAAGGCTGTATCGCTTGCGGTACAGCCTTTTTTATGGCCATTTCCCTGCCCACCAATTAACCAAATCGACCGCTTATTTGTTATCTTTAGTAAGATCACCTTTAGTAAGATCACCGGAAATTTTATACATATGAAAGTTTATGACACCGTAACGGCTGCTATTGAAGACCTGCGCGAAAGGGGTTATACAGCCGACTTTAATTTGCTTTTCGACTGCATACAGGCACACGATTCAAAAGTGCATCCACAGGATTTTAAGATCGTAGAAACTTATCGCTTTGAAGGCGATACCGATCCTGGAGATGAAGCAGTAGTATATGCCATTGAAACAATATCGGGTGTAAAGGGAGTGCTGATGTACGGGTATGGTGTTTATTCAGAAGATATATCGGAAGATATGATCCGTAAACTGGGTTCCAAATAACGACGCTATCTTTATACCCTATCCTCTAAAACAAATCAAGGGCCTGAGCATTGTCTAAATGATATGCCTCCAGAAGTATCTAAAAAGGAAGAGGCTATCTCAAATTTGAGATAGCCTCTTCCTTTTTAGGAAGTACATAAAAGCGTTATCTTAACCTGGAAACTTCCTTGCTTAAACGGTAGTCCACCATACCATTAAAATTATTTTGAAGCGTTTTTACACCGGGAATAGGCATACGTAAATTATCGTTATTTACAGCGCTCATCCTGGCAGAAGGATTTAATCCGAGATATTGGCCTTTCATAATAAAATTGAAGGCTTGTTGTAGGTTCTGGTCTGCAGTAGTATTACCCCAGGGAACATTTACATAATCATTGGCAAATGCGCCTGGGTCTTGTGGAATACCTGTAAAGTAACCACCCTGGTTATTAGCGTTCTTGGTTTCGAAGTTAATCGCATACAGGTCTGCCAGATAGATAGACGGCTTGCCATTGCTGTACATAGAGATATTGAAATCGATAAACCCTACTGGCTTACCATAGGTAGTGTCCCCAATGAGCCTTACATTCATATAAGGTTTCAGATTATTGAGGGTAAGCTCACTGGCGGACGCCGTATTCCCACTAACGATAAAGAAAACATTGTCCAACTGCATACCACCGGTACTGGAAGGGAAAAGTACCTGGGAAGTAAGCCCGGTAGCAGCCAGGTTCTGGGTGATCTTATCATTGTACAGGTAATTGTACATTACCTTACCTGCCGCTTTGGAAGGAGCAATGGCGCTGTCGAGGTACTCGGCAGTAGTAGTAGCCCCGCCGCCATTATAACGCAGGTCTACAATCAGGTTTTTTATACCCTGGCCGGCAAACTTGCTAAGGGTTTGGTCGAGTATGGTTTTGGTAAAAGTAGGTTGCCCCTGGTCGTTATATACACTCGAAAAAGTATAGAACACAAAGTAGCCTACTTTCACAGTGTTTTGGTCGCTGTTTTTCACCGTATACACAGAGTCGAATAATACAGGGTTAATATTATAAGAAGCTGTATTGAGTGTGATCGTTGACTTGGTGGTACCATCGGCCTGGGTTAGCCCAAGGGCTACACTCGACGATTGCAACACCGCATTACTTACGAAATTAAGCGACGCCTGCGTGTTCGTGAAATTGGTGGTACCGTTCACCGAAGTGATTTCCCATCCGCGTTGGATACCGGCTTTCCCGGCAGGACTGTTTTTGTCGGCGTACAATACGAACCAACGTACATTGGAACTGTTTGTCGCTGCCAGTACCGGAGCGATTTCCATACCTACGTCGCCGGTCACTGCTGCAAAATTACGGGCAGAAACACCATTCATGAGCTTATTGGTAATAGTGCCATCGCGGTCGAGGAAGCTGTAATGATCGTAAGGTTGCTGGGTAGCCGGGTTGATCGCGTAGGTTTTCATTTGGGTCAACAGGGCATCGGCAGTTCCAAACTGGGAAGACAGGGGATTCAACTGTGGTACCTTATCATACCAATAATAGGTAGGCAACCCACTTTTGGCCGTTCGGCCGCCATCTCCATAGGTTACCTGCATGATCTGGTACATCAGGTATTTCAATGAATCCTCTTTCATAGCAGCAGTTACCTGCGCGGTATCTCCTCCATTCCCTCCCGAAGGAGTGGCGCCGTTGTCTTTATGGCAAGACATTAAAATGCCGGTGCAAAAACTCCCGGCCAGCATTGCTTTTGTTCCTGCAGAAAACAATTTTTTATACATAAAAAGGATTGAGACTAGGTACGGCTAAATAACGACTAATGGATAGCCAATGTTTGGCGTGTCCAGAAGTCGGCCGAAAAATACAAAGCAAATGTATCGGGTCCCTCTCCAGGCATGGGGGCGTGCTCTCCTTTTGCCCGTTTTGCCTCCAACTCTTTCTTATCTTCCCGCTTCATTGCATTTACCTTGAAACGATAGGCAATGGGTTGTTCACTTAATGTGTTTATACCCAATACTTTCAGGGGTACTGCCAGCTCACAAACCAGATTTCCGGCAGCATCGTAGGAGGATGCTGTTTGAATACCAAACGTATTTTGCACTGGAATATTGCCATCCGGGATACCAGTGAAGCCATCTACTTTAATTTCTTTTACATTCGCCAGCAATTGCCGTTTTAATTCTCCGGCAATCAATGCCCTGGAAGCTTCCGGAACATCTGGCGCACCGGTGTTAACATTATACGTCAGCGGAAAAGTAACAGACGCCCCACCCTTTTTCTTTCCATCCGGGTTTAGCGAAATAGTAATACCAGAACGCATAATTTTCATCTGGCTCTGTGCATCCGGCACACTAACAATAATGTATATATTTTCCTTATCGTTGGCTATAGTGTAAAATAACTTAGTTGTATTGTTATAGAACTGCAGGGGTTTAGGCCACTCAGTTGCCTGCCCGTCTATTTTTATATTGGCAGGCGCCCATTTATTGGGTTCACTATCCTGTGCATAAGCATTCCCATATAACAACAGCCCGGCCATTAACCCTGCTCCTGTTATCACAGCTTTATTGATTTTCATTTTCTGATATTTTCTTTTATACGGTTATTTCACAAGGTTAGCAAAGAATTTCGAAAAATAAATATAAAATGCATATATAAAGAAAAAGAATCGGTAAACGGGTCAATTTTCAGTGTGGGATTAATACTGAATATGCTATTTTTTCCCAGCGGCATATTAAAAAGGGTGCATCAAAACTGGTGCACCCTCACATTCGTATATCCCGGCCTATCCTAGTACAACAACCGGGTTTTGATGGTATGCGGTACCTCTTTCAGGAGCGCAAGCGCTTCTTGGGAAAGCCTGGTATCTACGTCCAGCACTACATAGCCAATCTGATCATTGGTTTTGAGATACTGCCCCAGGATGTTAATCTTATTGGAAGATAAGGCGGTATTAATAGCAGACAGTACACCTGGCACGTTCTCGTGGATATGCAGGATACGGTGGGTGTTTTCGATTGGCGGTACGCTGAGCGCTGGCACAGTATGCGAGCCAAAGCTGGCACCTTTTTCAAGGTAGTTCAACAGCTTACTGCTCACGTCTAGCCCAATGTTGTGCTGCGCTTCTTCCGTGCTGCCACCAATATGCGGGGTCAGGATCACATTGGATAATTTTTGTAAAGGCGAACTAAAAGCAGCGCCGTTCTTTTCCGGTTCTACCGGGAATACATCTATCGCAGCGCCCGAAAGCTGCCCATCTACCAAAGCATTTTTCAGCGCCTCCAGGTCTACTACTTCCCCACGTGCGTAGTTGATGAAGATAGCGCCTGGTTTTGCGTCTGCCAGTATTTCTTTATTGATCATATTCTCGGTAGACTTATTAGAAGGCACATGCAGGGAGATGATATCTGATTGGCCAAAGAGTTCCTTTAAACTACGTACCTGCACTGCATTACCGAGGGGCAATTTCGTTTCCACGTCGTAGTAGATCACGTTCATTCCTAAACCTTCGGCCAATACGCTCACCTGACTTCCAATATTACCATACCCTACGATACCTAAAGTTTTCCCCCTGATCTCAAAACTGCCGGTGGCTTCTTTTAACCAGGTGCCATTGTGAGCGGCAGCATTTTTATCTACAATACGACGGATCAATATAATAGACAATCCTATTACTAATTCAGCCACAGACCTTGTATTAGAATAAGGTGCGTTGAAAACCGCTACCCCATGGCCGGTAGCTGCTTTAAGATCAACCTGGTTTATACCTATGCAAAAGCATCCTACTGCTTGCAGCTTCCTGGCCGATTCCAATACTTTACGGGTTACCTGGGTTTTGGACCGGATTCCTAAAAGATGTACCTCTTTAATTTCATTGATCAGGTCTTCTTCGCTGAGCGCACCCGATAACTTGCGCACCTGGTAACCGGCAGTAGTAAACTCTGCTACAGCCGCGTCACTGATGTTCTCCAACAATAAAATGCTGATCTTCTCTTTCGGATAACTGGTTGACTTTTGCTGATCCATAATATTATATTAAAGTATATATATATCTAAGTATTGCAATTGGCTTAATAATTGCTAAAAACGGGGAACAGGGCACAAACCTACTCTATGTTAAGGAATTATCAAATAGCACAGTAATCAAATTCGATTTTATCAAAAAAACATCCTTCTCAAGGGTTTTTTTTAACGTTTTTCCAGTGTTTGGGCTTAAAAATAACTTAAAAGGGCTTGAAACCACTGTTTTTATTTGGCAGTCTTTTACTTTGGGTCTAAATTTAGCGCTTTGTATTTCGAAAGAGTCAATTGAATTACGTAAGAAAGAAGTTATCCTCCACTAATGAAGCGATTGAAAGCAGTAAGTATCATTTTAACAATATCGGGAATTGCAATAATATCAAGTTGTCAGAGCGATGCAGCAAAAAGGAATGCAGAAAGTAGCAGCATAACAACGGATACCGTATTGTATACATTGGGGTTAACGCCAGCAGAACAAGAAGCGATATTGAAGTCGCCCCGGACGGTGCAGATACAACAAGAGCTGGCCACCTTTTATAACGGAAAACTATTGCGGACCGGTTTCAACGGCGCTATATTAGTAGCGCGCAAAGGCGTTGTTATATTTGAGCAATACCATGGGTATGAAAATTCCCGCACTAAGGCGCCTATTGACGACAGCTCCTCTTTTCAACTTGCTTCTATTTCCAAAACGTTTACCGGAGGAGCCATATTATGGTTGGTACAAAATGAAAAGCTGAGCCTGGATGATATCTTACAAAAATTCTTTCCGGGCTTTCCCTATAAAGGCATCACAGTCCGGATGCTATTGAGCCATCGTAGCGGATTACCCAATTACCTCTATTTCAGCGATAATTATTGGAAGCAGCCAAAGCGCTTCATTACCAACGATGAAGTTATCAGGATGATGGAAATTCATAAACCTCCTATGCAGCATGCACCCGGTACACATTTTCAATATTGCAATACCAACTTCTTGTTGCTAGCTGCTATCATTGAAAAGGTAAGCGGAGAGAAATATGCAGACTTCATGGAGCAAACTATTTTTAAGCCCCTGGGTATGGTAAATACGTTTGTGTTCGATCCTGCTTCTGCTGCCCACAGGCATCAGACCCAAAGCCATAAATATAACGGCCAGTTTGAACCGGATACTTACTTTGATGGCGTTATGGGAGACAAAGGCATCTACAGCAGCGCCCGCGACATGCTAAAATGGGATCAGGCGCTTTATTCCGGCCACTTCCTCAACGCAGCAATACTGAAAGCTGCCTACACACCTTATAGCCATGAGAAACCAGGCATCCGCAATTATGGACTTGGCTGGCGTCTTATGGTATATCCAGACAGCACCAAAAACATCGTTTACCACAATGGCTGGTGGCATGGCAATAACACGGTGTTCTACCGCTTCATACAAGATACCACTACCCTTATCATCTTAGGAAATAAGTATAACCGCAGTATCTACCAGGCAGTAAAGCCTATACGGGAGATATTGGGGCATGGAGATGGTGAAGAAGCAGGCGAAGAATAATCATCTTATCTATAAGATAATATATTGCATTAAAGACCGTGCTTTCTGTTAGGCAGCACATTATCCCTGCTCCATTCTATTTTTCCGGTGAACGGATGGCTTCTAACCGGACAAGCTTCCTTCAGGCAATAGTGGCAACAAATAGGAATACAAGGGTCCATATGGATAAAGAACTCTACTTCGCTACCGGAGAACTCGCTGTTTACCAGTATTTCTATCTGCTTCATTTCTTCATGGGCTTCATTTAGCTCAAGGTAATAAGGCAAGGTAACATGGCAATCGATATGATAATTATTACCGTATTGCTGTACACGCATATTATGAACATCTATCCAGTTAGGTCTTCTGTGGGCAGAAAGAATAGCAATTACGCGGTCTACTACTTTCATATCTGTTTCATCCATCAAACCAGATATGGAGCGGCGCATCAACTGATATCCTTTAGTTAAGATAAGCCCTCCCATCAATACAGATACCATTGGGTCGAGCCAGTTCCAGCCTGTAAAATGAATAATAGACAGGGCAGCTATTAGGCCGGCGCTACTATATACGTCCGTCATGATATGTTGTCCGTTACCAGAGATGGTAATAGACGATAATTGCTTACCTGAGCGTACCAGATAAAGCCCTAGCAGCAAGTTAGCTACCGTGGTAGCTCCCAGTACCCATAAACCTTTCTCCATCTGATGCAGCTCGCGGGGAGTGATAAAATACTGTGCTGCTTTTACCAGGATCAATATACCTGCGATGAAGATCATAGCACCTTCGAATCCTATAGAAAAGAATTCCACTTTCCCGTGTCCATATGGGTGATTAGCGTCTTTAGGCTTACTGGCCAGATAGATACTATAACTAGCAAAACCACCTGCTACCACATTGATAATGGATTCCAGCGCATCAGAAAGGATAGCTACGGAATGGGTCATCAAATAGGCAGAGAACTTAGCTCCGGTCAGGATAAAACTAACAATCAGCGACACCAGGATGACGCGCAGTTCTTTTCTTAGCAATACTTTGGATTTATTTGGTGGTAAAACGCAAAGGTAAAGGATTATTTTCTTGAACAAATCAATGCAGGGGCTTAATAAAAACATAACATCCCATACGTAGATAAAGCGCTCCTAGCCGTTACTTTTGTTATAGTGTCGTCCACGGCTATGAAAACATTACTAACCCTTATAAACATACGAAAATGACCTATAACGAACAACACGTACATGCTGTTATTGAAAAGATCTTCGATTTATATGAGCGCTATGGCCACCAGGAATACGGAGAAGAAGTGACGATGCTGATGCATATGATACAGGCAGCGATGATAGCGGAAAAAACGGGTTTCGAAGACGAAATGGTAATTGCTGCGTTCCTGCACGACATTGGCCATTTCTTTGAACAACCGGAACAAATGGGGATATATGGTACCCACGCCCACGACAACCTGGGCAGCACATTCCTCCTTGAATGCGGTTTCCCGGAAAGAATGGCAAAACTGGTAGGCAGTCATGTAGCCGCCAAAAGATATCTTACCTGGTCCGACAGCGCCTACTACGATACGCTTTCTGAGGCCAGTAAACAAACATTAGCATACCAGGGCGGCCCTATGAGCGAAGAAGAAGCGCTCGCCTTCCGCAATGATCCTTTATTTCCCAAATACATACAACTCAGGATATGGGATGATATGGGCAAACAAACCGACCTGCCGATATTGCCGGAAGACGTGGCACGCGTACGCCGCAAAACGCTGGCTTATTTAATGGCTCATACCCCAAAGGTGGCAGAGTAATTTTCTGAAAAAACTGTCTATAAAGATAAAAAGCAGCCATACAGGATAAGATCCTGCATGGCTGCTTTGCTAATAAAGTATTGCTATTGGCTTATTCGTTGTTATCTGAAGGAGCGGCAGGAGCTTTGGGTTCTTTAGGTTCCCTTGGTTCCTTTTCTTTTTCCTTCTTCTTAGCTGCTTTCGGAGCAAAGATGGCGATCATACGTTTACCTTCCATGGTAGGCATACTTTCCAGTGCGCCTACTTCTGCCAATCTTTCTGCAAACTTCAGGAGAATCAATTCACCACGTTCTTTAAACATGATGGCGCGGCCCTTGAACTGTACATAAGTTTTCACTTTGTTACCGTCTTTCAGGAAGCTTTCCGCATGTTTTGCTTTGAAATCGAAATCGTGGTCGTCGGTGTTGGGCGTAAAGCGGATTTCTTTTACCTCGCTTTTGTGCGCCTTCGCCTTCATCTCCTTTTCTTTCTTTTTCTTTTCGTAAAGGAATTTATTGTAGTCGATAATACGACAAACCGGAGGAACGGCATTTGGTGAAATCTCCACCAGGTCCAATCCCTGTTCTTCTGCCATACGTAGCGCCTCTTCTGTTCTGTAAACGCCTACTTCCACATTCTCTCCTACGAGCCTTACCTCAGGAACACGTATCATCCTGTTGGTGCGATGTTCTTGTTGTTGTTCCTTACGGAAGTTGGGGTTTCTGCCCCGGTTGTTGCCGCCAAAACTTGGTCTGGGTCTTTGTTGCATTAAGAAAATTAAAATTAATTAATTAATTGTCCATGAGTCCATGGTCCATCTATCTATTGTCCATGGACCAAAAACAATTTCTACAAAAATAAGAGGAAAATCAGAGCAATAAACATACCTTAAGCAGGTAAGGTTCATTGTTTTTATATACCTTTTTTCCACAATTATTATTTACTATTCGATAGCTTTCCGTTTCTCTACTTCTTCACTTACCAGCGTAATGAATTGGCCAATTGGCATAGTTCCCAGATCACCTTTCGATTGACGGCGAACTGCTACCACTTCGTCAGCTGCTTCTTTTTCACCAAGCACCAGCATATACGGAATTTTGGCTAACTCTGCCTCACGGATCTTTTTACCGATCTTTTCGCTTCTGTCGTCAATCTCAGCGCGAATTTCCGCTTTTTTCAGCAAATCAATGACTTTTTCTGCGTATTCCAGACTTTTATCACTGATAGGCAATACTTTCACCTGGGTAGGCGCCAGCCAGAGCGGGAATTTACCTGCGCAATGCTCGATCAAAACGGCGATAAACCTTTCCAGCGAGCCAAATGGCGCACGGTGGATCATCACGGGACGGTGTTTTTGGTTATCTGCACCGATGTATTCCAGCTCAAAACGTTCCGGGAGGTTATAGTCTACCTGGATAGTACCCAGCTGCCATTTACGCCCTAAAGCATCTTTTACCATGAAATCCAGCTTAGGACCATAGAAAGCAGCCTCACCATATTCAACTACGGTATTCAGGCCTTTTTCTGTTGCAGATTCGATAATCGCCTGCTCAGCCAGCTCCCAGTTCTCTTCTGTACCGATGTACTTGCTGCGGTCTTCTTTATCACGCAGGGAAATCTGGGCGGTGTATTCTGTGAAGCTGAGGCTCTCAAATACATACATTACCAGGTCGATCACTTTCTGGAACTCTTCTTTTACCTGGTCAGGACGGCAGAACAGGTGCGCATCGTCCTGGGTAAACCCTCTTACGCGGGTAAGCCCATGCAGTTCGCCATGTTGCTCATAACGGTACACCGTACCAAATTCAGCGAAGCGCACCGGTAAGTCTTTATAAGACTTAGGAGACACCTTATACAACTCGCAGTGATGCGGGCAGTTCATCGGTTTCAGCATAAACTCTTCTCCTTCTTCCGGGGTGTGTATAGGCTGAAAACTATCTTTACCATATTTTTCGTAGTGACCGGAAGTCACATACAAATTTTTATTGCCGATATGCGGTGTTACTACCGGTAAATAGCCACTGGCCAGCTGGGCTTCCTGGAGGAAACGTTGTAAACGTTCCCGCAGCATAGCGCCTTTAGGCAGCCACATTGGCAACCCCAGCCCTACCTTTTCAGAGAAAGCAAATAGTTCCAGTTCCTTACCCAACTTACGATGATCACGTTTTTTAGCTTCTTCTACCAACGCGATGTATTCATCCAGTTCCTTCTGGTTCGGGAAAGTGATCCCATAGATGCGGGTAAGCATCTTGTTTTTCTCATTACCACGCCAGTAAGCCCCGGCAATGCTGGTTAATTTGATTGCCTTAATGAAACTGGTATTCGGGATATGCGGCCCCCGGCACAGATCAGTAAAACCACCTTGTGTATAGAAGGTGATATTACCATCTGATAATTCATTGATGGTTTCTATTTTATATGGATCGCCCTTCTCTGTGAAATAAGTCAGTGCATCTGCCTTACTTACGTCTTTGCGTATATATTCGCTGTTATGTTTAGACAACTCCACCATCTTCGCTTCGATCTTCTTCAGATCTTCTTCAGAGATAGTGCGGTCGCCCAGGTCTATATCGTAATAGAATCCGTTCTCAATAGAAGGACCATATCCCAATTTAACGCCGGGATACAAAGCTTCCAGGGCCTCGGCCATCAGGTGCGCGGAAGAATGCCACATTGTTGCCTTGCCATCCTTATCCACCCACGTCAGCAGTTGCAGCGTGCTATCCGTCAAAATAGGGCGTGTAGCATCTACTACCTGCCCATTAACATTTGCTGCCAATACTTTACGTGCCAATCCTTCGCTGATGGATTTGGCGATGTCCAATGCAGTTACTCCAGGTTCATACTGACGAACTGCGCCATCTGGAAAAGTGATATTTATCATACGTTTTGCTATTAGCACCATACTTTTTTATATGGGCTATATTTCCTTTATAAAATGTTTGCGAAGTTAAGAAATAGTTTGTTAGCTTTTTGATAACCAGCAACCTGATCTTTAAGGATTTTAAAAATAATTAAATATACAGCTGTATTCTCTCACTCAATATGATTAAAATGCCTGGGGATCGATATGGTAACAACCGCTTAAACAAAGTATTCTATTTTTCTTGAAAATCCTTATATTTTATTTAAAACCATCATATACATTTAAACACATATTTAAATTATAGCTTAAAGTTATAAGTAACTGATGGTAATACCGGGAACAACGACACCTGTTTAGCGGTTACTTTCAATGTGCCGTTAACAATGCTTCCCTGTTGGTCCAGATAGATAAAATACGGATTTTTCCGGTTATATACGTTATACACGGAAAATGTCCAGCTTCCCCTGATGCGCCGGGGCTTTTTCGGCGTGTGGGTGTAAATAGCCGACAGGTCTAACCGGTGGTAAGCCCCCAGCCGGTAAGAATCAATAGGGCCATATCCCTGCACCAGCGTACGCTCTATAAAATAAAAAATTTCCGGCATGGTAGTGGCATTGCCAGTGCCATAAATAAAGACACCAGAAAAACTCCACTGCTTATTCAGGCTGTAATTGCCCACTACGGAAAGATCGTGGCGCCGGTCGTATTTTGCCGGATAACGCTGGCCATTGTTGAGATCCGGAAATATCCGCCAAGACCAGGATAAAGTATATCCTATCCAGCCGGTGAAGGCGCCTGCCTTCTTGTTTACAAACAGCTCCAGCCCATAGGCCTGCCCCTGGCCAAACACGAAATCCTGTTCCGGGTCTGCGAGCGTTGGCGTATATCCTTCCCGGTACTCGATCTGGTGGCGCATATTTTTGTAATAAACTTCTGCAGAGGCCTCCCAGGCATCTTCCTGGAAGTTCCGGTAATAACCGGCTGTATACTGCCACGATTCCTGCGGCTTTACCAGATAGGTACTAGGCACCCATACATCTGTGGGCAAAGTAGTAGCGGCATTAGACACCAGGTGAATGAACTGGTAATTACGGGTTACCGCCGCCTTCAGGGAGCTATTATCATTCCACGACCAACGCACGATAATCCTGGGCTCCAGTCCTCCGTAGCTGGCCACCCGCTGCCAACGGCCATATACCACACTATCCGTTTTATTACCTGCAGCATCCTCGGTATAACGGGTATAGGGGCCTATCTGCATAAAACCGCTGAAGCGCAGGCCCACATTCACCTGCAGATGAGGCGATATCTCCCAATCGTCCATTACATACAGCCCCACTTCATGAGCATATTTCCGGAACGCATTATCAGGAGAGAAGATAGTGGAATCCTGGCGCCCGGAAACTGTTGACGGTGTAAAAGTATGATAGATATAATCGCCCCCAAACTTTACATGGTGGCGATTATAAGGATAGTAGTCGAAGTCTGTTTTCAGATTTATGTCACTGATACCGGAATGTAAGCGAACGCTGAAGTTATCCTGCAACGCTTTAAACCGAAAAGTATAATCATTATAGACCAAAGAGGTATTGGCAAACAACTTTGTACTGAACACGTGGTTCCAACGCAACGTGGCCGTGGTATTGCCCCAGGGGATCTTTACATCAAACGAATGATCTTCATTACTGAAACTAAACTTGTCTTCTCCCATATAGCCACTCAGGTACAGGCGATCCTTGTCTGAGAAGATATAATTCACTTTGGCATTTAGGTCATAAAAATAATAGCCCGAGCCTTTATACGAAGTATGGTTAACGAAAGGCTTAGTGATGAGGTCGATGTAAGTACGCCGGCCGCTGATAATAAAGGAAGATTTATTCTTTTTCAGCGGTCCTTGTATCGATAAACGGGACGCAATAAGACCAATCCCTCCTTCAGCCTCGAAATGCTTATTGTTGCCTTCTTTCATGGAAATGTCCACCACAGAAGACAAACGCCCCCCGTAAGATGCAGGCATACCGCCTTTAATGAGAATAGTATTCCGGATAGCATCTGCATTAAATACAGAAAAGAAACCGAAGAGATGCCCGGTATTATACACTGGCGCTTCATCCAGCAGAATCAGGTTCTGATCTGCGCCTCCTCCCCTTACATAAAAACCGCTGTTCCCTTCTCCTGCCGACTGCACGCCTGGTATAAGTTGCAGGGCTTTGAGCACATCCACCTCTCCCAATAAGGCCGGGATTTTTTTCACCTGTTCCGATGAGAGCTCCATCCGGCCCATGTCGGTGCTTTTCACATAGGCTTCCTTCTTTTTATCAGTAACTACTATTTCCCTTGCCTGGTAGGTACGGAGAGACAGCTCAACATGCTGGGTAATGTTTTCTTTCAGGGAAAGGGCCACCGCCCGGGCTTCATAGCCTATAAACGAATAAAGAAGTATATAATTACCGGCAGGCAGGGTAAGGGAATAAAAACCATAGTTATTGGTATGAACCCCACTTCCTGCATGCAATACCTGAATAGTAGCACCAGGCAATGATTCACCGCTGCTGCTGTCTTTTACAAACCCGCTCACTGTAAATTGCTGTCCCACGGCCCCTTTTGAGGCGCTTAACAAAACAAGGAATAGTAAAATGGGGCCGTATCGTTGAGACATAAACAGTAAATCGTAATAGTAATTTACGATTTACTGTTTATGATTCAACGATTTATCTTTTATTTATAAATTAAACTATCGCGGGTTTCTCCACAGTTGAGCATTTTATGGCCATAGTAAGGATTTTGTATGTCAGACTTATCGCTCAACCAATAAGCACCTTTATCATCGAACGCCATAGGACAGTATTGATGATAGATGGTATGCCCTTTCAAACCTGTGTTTTTCACCAGATCGAACAGCATATCCGAAACCATCTGGAAAGAAGCGCGCTTACCTTCCAGTCCTGCTTCTCCTGCCAATCCTTTCAATTCCGCGCTGATGCTGCCTGTAATACCAGCTATATTGGCCAGGTGGCTACTATCCATCTGTAATAGTTGTACCGGAAGACTGTCTACATGCGCCTGCAAAACCACTGCCGCCGCATTTGCCTGCAAACTGTCTGATTCCACCAGCGTAGCTGATAAGTGATAATAGGCCTGCATTGTTACCTGCAGGGAATCGTAAAATATCTCGCTGTAGGGCGCTTGTAAAGCTGTAACAACACTACTTTGCTGTGCTTCTTCTTTAGGTGCTGCCTGATGGCAGGAACACAACAACAAGGATGCTACCGCCGCCAATACATAATTGCTATTCATCATATAACAAGTAACTTCTTCTTATAAAATGTTAAAATATATCAATAATAATGGCCAAAAGTACAAAATCATACCCAGACATCCGGTTCATCCCTTTAATCATCCAAATCATTTCTTAACTTTGGCCGTTTTTTATCCAATTTTTTGATTTTATGTTGATCGCATTACAGGACATTACGTTCGAGTTTGGGTCCAGGATAATCCTGGAAGAATCTTCCTGGCATATAGAACCGGGCGACCGTGTAGGTCTGATCGGATTAAATGGTACAGGTAAATCCACCCTGTTGCGCATTATCAATGGTGAATACTCCGTTTCCAGGGGAAGCGTCAATAAAAGTAAAAATCTGACCATCGGCTTCTTTAACCAGGACCTGCTCAGTTTTGAAACAGACGAGTCTATTCTTACCGTAGGCATGATGGCCTTTGGTAAAGCGCTGGAACTGGAAAAAGACATTGAGCGCATTACCAAAGAGCTGGAAGATAGCCAGACTGATGAGCTATTACACGAATTCAGTGATAAGCTCCATGAATTCGAAGCCCTGGATGGTTACAACATGAAACATAAAACCGCACAGGTACTGGAAGGCCTGGGCTTCACCACTTCCGACCTGGATCGTCCTTACAGCCAGTTTTCAGGAGGTTGGCGCATGCGTGTGCTCCTGGCCAGGCTGATCTTACAGCAACCGGATGTACTCATGCTCGATGAGCCCACCAACCACCTTGACCTTCCTTCCATTGAATGGCTGGAAAGGTATCTGGTAGGCTACAGCGGCGCGGTGATCATTGTATCGCACGACCGTTATTTCCTTGACCGCATGGTGAACAAGATCGTAGAAGTATACCAGCAACAACTGCATCACTATGCCGGTTCCTATGCCGACTATGAAGTAGAAAAAGAATTGCGCCGGGAAATGCAGCACCGGGCCTACGAAAACCAACAAGATTATATCCGCCAGCAAGAGCGGTTTATTGAACGCTTTAAAGCCAAAGCATCGAAAGCTGCACAGGCGCAAAGTATCGCCAAAAGGCTCGATAAACTGGAAAGAGTAGAGCAAGTAGATAACGGTCCTTCCAAGATTAAGATTAATTTTTCTATCGATAAAACCCCTGGTAAGATCCTTTGTACGCTGAATAACATCAGCAAAAACTTTGGTAATATCCAGATCCTGAAAAATACTAGTGCAGAGATCAACCGGGGCGATAAAATAGCGCTGATAGGCGCCAACGGTAAAGGTAAGTCTACCCTGCTCCGTATCATTTTCGGAATGGAGCCCATGCAGGGAGAACGTGTTCCCGGCCATAATGTAGTTACCAGCTTTTATGCACAGCATCAGCTCGAATCACTAGACATGAACAGCGAGATCCTGGACGAGCTGAAAAACTTCGGCAGCGGACGCACCGAACTGGAATTACGCCAGTTGCTCGGCTGCTTCCTTTTTACCGGTGATGACGTATTCAAAAAGATCCGTATCCTTTCCGGAGGTGAAAAAGCCCGCGTTGCCCTGGCCAAAACGATTATCAGCCAGGCCAACTTCCTGATGCTCGATGAGCCTACCAACCACCTGGACATGAACTCTGTACAGATGCTTATTGATGCTTTGAACAAATACGAAGGCAGCCTGGTGCTGGTATCGCACGACCGTTACTTCGTTAGCCAAACTGCCAACAAGATCTGGGAAATTGTAGATGGCGAGATCAAGGAATTTAAGGGCACCTACGCCGAGTACGAAGAATGGAAAAAGCGTATGGCCGCACAACAACAACCCGTAAGCACTAAATCTGCCGCCAATACAGAAAGCAGGAAAGATAACAAACAACAGGCCGCTGCCGCTCCTGCACAAGAAAATAAGGGTGCAATCAATAAAGAAGTACAACGCGAACTGCAAAAACAGCAAAAGCAATTTTCACAGGTAGAAAGTCAGCTGGCCTCGTTGAAAGAACGCAAAGCCAACCTGGAAGCCACTTTAGGATTACCTGATATCTATGGCGACAAAACAAAATTTGCGCAGGTAGAAAGCGAATACCAGGATGTACAGAAATACCTGGAAAGAGCTAATCAACAATATGAAGAGTTATTTGAAAAAATAATGCAGCTGGAAGCAACCCTGATCAGCTAACGCTTACCTGGTGTGGATGCTAAGCATCCACACCAGGTAAGCATACTAAATCCGTTCTCCTATATGCAGAAAATACTGGTTGTTGAAGACGAAGTAAAAGTAGCCAATGCCGTTAAGAAAGGTTTGGAGGAAAACGGTTTTGATGTAGATGTGGCCTACGATGGCCGGATGGGTAAAGGATTGGCCACCAGTAATAACTACGACCTGGTGATCCTGGACCTTAACTTACCTCACAGCAATGGTTATGAGCTCTGTGAAGTGATCCGTCATAAAAATAACCGCGTACCCGTTATTATGCTCACCGCCCTGGGAGGTATGGAAGATAAAATGCAGGCTTTTGAGCTGGGCGCAGATGATTATCTGGTAAAACCTTTTGATTTCCGGGAGCTGCTGGCACGTATCCGCGTATTCCTCAAAAGGGCCGGTTCTGAGGCCACACACGGCACCCAGTATAAGATCAGCATTGCAGACTTGGAAATAGACCGGGAGAAAAAAGACGTAACACGGGGAGGTAAAAAGATTGCCCTTACCGCCAAAGAATACCAATTACTGGAGTTCCTCGCTATGCACAAAGGCAAAGTGATCTCTAAACTTACTATTGCGGAAAAAGTGTGGGATATTGACTTCGATACCGGCACCAACGTAATTGAAGTGTACATGAACTTTCTCCGAAAAAAAATAGACAAGGATTTTGAACAGAAACTACTACATACCAAAACAGGTATGGGTTATTACCTCTCTGAAGACTAAAGCCTTTCCCCTTCATTGAAGATCAAATATAAAATAGCGCTTTACTATTCCATTTCGGCCATCCTCATGCTGATTGCGTTTGCTGTGCTGGCTTATTATTTTTCAGCAAAATCACGCAAGGCAGAATACCTGGAAAGACTGGAATACCGTGCGCGGTCCATTGCCAATGTGATCATTGAAGATGGGCATGTAAAAGTAGATCTGTTGCGCAAACTGGACCGGACTACTTTTCAGGACCTGTACAAGGAAACAATCCTGGTATACAATCCTGGTTACGACCTGTTGTACAGCAACCTGAAAGACACCACGATCCGCACCCACCCCAGCCTGCTGAACTATATCAAGGAAAATAAACAGTATAGCTATGATAAGGGCAGCGGAGAAGTAGTAGGCGTATATTATACAGAGGAAAATGTATCCGTTATCGTGATTGTTTCCTCGTTTGATAAATACGGCTTCCAAAACCTACAGAACCTACGGCAAATTCTATTACTGGAGCTGCTCACTGCCATAGTGGTATTGGTAGGCGTAGGATATTTCTTTGCCAGAAAGATGGTGCAGCCTATCGATCAGCTGGTACAGCAGGTAGACAGTATCAATGCCAACAACTTGCAAGATACCCAGGTAGCCGTAAAAGGCAAAGATGAAATCGCCAAGCTGGGTGCCAACTTCAACACTATGTTGCAGCGTTTGAGCGAGTCTTTTCACTTACAGAAAAGCTTCGTAAGCAATGCCTCACACGAATTGCGTACCCCATTGGCAGCTATTATCAGCCAATTGCAGGTAACATTGTCTAAAGACCGTAGCCGCGAAGAATACCTGGCGCTCCTCACCTCTTTACTGGAAGATGCCGAAAACCTTTCCGACTTATCTAACGGCCTGTTGCAACTGGCCCAGTCAGAGATGCAGCAGCAGGAATTTGTGCTGAGCAACGTGCGTATAGATGAACTGTTGATGGAGATGACCACACTGATACGGTTGAAACAGAAAACCAACAGCAAAGTAGAGATCCATTTCATCAAGGTACCAGACAACGACCTACTGGTAACCTGCTATGGGAATGAGAACCTGTTAAAAGTGCTTTTCCTGAACCTGATAGATAATGCATGCAAGTTTTCAGAAAACAATACCGCACATGTGTCTATTGATTTCTTCACGAAGTATATTATGATCCAGATAAAGGATACCGGTATTGGTATTCCTCCGGATGAAATCAATAAGATTTTCGAGCCCTTTTACCGCGGTCAGAATGCACTGCAAATCCGTGGCCATGGCTTAGGTTTATCTATTTGTAAAAAAATAGTGCAAATACATAATGGACATATTACCGTTAACTCCACTAACGGAGAAGGCACTACGTTTACCGTAATGCTTCCGCACCTCTGATCTTAACAATTCGTAATATAACATCCTGGTTGTAATGTTATTCTTAACATGTCCTCCTCATTTTAAGGCCATTTTAATCTTCCTTAAAGGCGCCTTTAATTGAGCTTCGTGAGCTTTGTGTCATGAAATTTGGCATTATGCGAACTATCAGGATGCTGTTCTTAACAGCATGTATCTCTGGCCTGGGCTATATTCAACCTTCACAGGCGCAAACTTCTACCCAATCCATTACCTTACAGGCGGTAGAAGACTCTTTCCTTGTAAAAAACTATTTATTGCTCGCGCAACGTTACCAGGTAAATGCCCAAAAGGCCCTGATACGGCAGGCAAAAATGTGGAGTAACCCTTCCTTTAGCACTGAGCTGGGATTTGGGAGCCTGGATAGGTTAAAGCCATTTGACGTAGGCTCCGGTGGTGAAACACAATACAGTATAGACCAGTTGATACAATTGGCCGGCAAAAGGAATAAAACCATCCAGTTAGCCGCTGCAGCAGCCAAAATGAGCGAAGCTAACTTCGATGAGCTGGTACGCACACTCCGTTTACAGTTGAGAGAAAATTTCTACAACGTCTATTATCAACAACAAACAGAAAAAGTGCTGAAAGAGCAGCTGGGCAATCTGCAAACCATTGTAGATGCCTATGTAACTGCTGATAAGAAAGGTAGCGTTGCCCATGCAGATCTCGTGAGGCTTCAGGCCCTGCAGGTAGGTTTGGAAAACGACTTCGCCGACCTGAAACAAGCGGAACTGGAATCCCAGAAGAACCTGCAACAGTTATTACACAGCCGGGATTTTTATGAGGCCCGCCTGCAATCTGCCGATCTGGCTTCATATACTTTAGACAGGATACAGATCCAGTCACTATTGGACAGCGTGGTACAAAACCGCCCCGATATCAGGATCGCAGATATACAATATCAACAGGCCCAATTAAACTACCGGCTACAGAAATCACTGGCCGTACCCGATCTGCATGTAGGCGCCGCCTACGACAAACAAGGCAGTTATATACCCAATTACGTAGGCCTTACACTGGGTATTGACCTCCCCGTGTGGAACCGTAACCAGGGCAATATTAAATCGGCGCAATTACAGATTGGTGCGGAACAACAGCAACTCCTGCAACAGAAATCCATCGCGGAATCTGAAGTACTGAATGCATACCAGCGCATTGTATCATTGGAAAAGCGTTATAAAACATTTGACCTGCACCAGTTCCAGGGCGAATTTGATACGCTGATAGCCGAAGTGGCCAAGAATTTCAGCAAAGGAAATATCTCCTTGCTGCAGTTCATTGACTATTTCAACAGTTATAGCGATAACGCCAAAAATATTAACAAGTTTTTATCCAACCGGGTAAACGCCTACGAAGAACTCAACTATGCAACAGGACAAGAATTATTTAAAAATTAAGCACATGAAACAGCCTATTCTCATTATTGGCTTTTCGCTGCTGGCAACCATCTTATGGAGCAGTTGCAAACACAGCCAGGCAGAAGACACGGAGAAAACCACCTTTGTTCTCAGCGATACCATGCTAAAGAATATACGCATAGATACCGCGCATCTGGAACCGGTGATGAATGAACTCCGCCTCTCCGGAAAAGTAAACCCGAACGGTGGTAAAGTATTAAAAGTATACCCGCTGGTAAGTGGTTATGTAGAAGACATTAAAGTACAACTCGGCGACTATGTGCAAAAAGGCCAGGTACTGGCTGTAATACATAGTGCCGAAATTGCCGACTACGAAAAACAACTGGCCCAGGCCAAATCCGACCGCAATGTGGCAGACAAAAACCTGAAAGTTGCGCAGGACCTGTATGACAGCCGCCTGGCCACCGACAAAGATGTAGTGAATGCCAAAGGAGAACTACAGAAATCTGAAGCCGAAATCACCCGTCTCAACGACCTGTTCACCATTTACCGTAAAGGTAAAGGTGCTACCTACCTGGTAACCGCTCCTATTTCCGGTTATATTATTGAGAAGAACATCAACAATAATATGGAGATTAGAACGGATAACAGCGCCAACATCTTTACCATTTCAGAACTGGATGACGTATGGGTAATGGCTAATGTCTTTGAAACAGACATTTCCCGTATCAAAGAAGGATATGAAGCCAATGTGGTTACCGTAAGTTATCCTGATCAACCTTTCCATGGCAAGATCGACAAGATCTATAACTTCCTCGACCCTACCACTAAAACTATGCAGGTCAGGATCAGCATCGACAATAAGAGCATGCTGCTGAAACCTGAAATGTTTGCGACTGTATACGTAAAATATAAAGATAACGACGAGAAAATCGCTGTTCCTTCTGCCGCTATCATTTTCGACAACAGCAAAAATTATGTCCTGGTATTTAAAGACAAGTTCAATATTACCGTACGTCAGGTGGAAGTAGCTAAAACAGCCGGAGATATTACTTATCTTTCATCCGGGTTGAAAGCCGATGAGGAAGTGATCTCGAAAAACCAATTGCTCATTTACGATGCTCTTAAAGACTAAGTCAGGGAAATTGAAGCAACTATTTTCAATAGGAATACTAACCTTGAGCAGCACCAGTCTAATGGCGCAGGATAAAAAGTTGGCGGATAGCATTATCCCCTATACTTTCCATTTCCAGCAAACATTGGTTGTGCAGGGGCACCCGGATTTCCACGCGAAATATTCCGGGATAAACAGTTTCCTTACACATGAAAAAGCAGCCACTTCCATTACGAGTACTATCTACGCAGGTATCCGTCCATGGAAAAACTTCGAACTATATATCAACCCGGAACTCGCTGGTGGTGAAGGTCTCAGCCATGCCACCGGCATTGCGGGTTTCCCTAACGGGGAAACTTTCCGGGTGGGCGATCCCAAACCGAAAATTTACCTGGCCCGCGCTTATGGCATGTATACGTTGCCGCTAACCTCCAAAACAGAAGTTGACAGCGATGATCTGAACAATGTGGCCGGCACCACGCCTACACATTACCTGCGATTCATTGGCGGAAAGTACTGCCTGGCCGATTTCTTTGATCAGAACGTTTATAGCCACGATCCCCGTACCCAGTTCCTCAACTGGGCACTGATGAGCAACGCCGCCTGGGATTACCCTGCCGACGTGCGTGGCTATACTATGGCGCTGACTATCCAGTACCGGAAAGACAACTGGCAGGTACAGGCAGCCACTTCGCTGGAGCCACTGGAAGCCAATGGCCCTAGGCTGAACTTCGACTATGGCCGCTCAAACGGCGAAATTGTGGAAGTTACCCATACGCATACCATTCAACAACACGAAGGGAATGTACGGTTAATGGCTTTTATCAATGAAGCCCCCATGGGGAACTACAAACAAGCCATATCAGCAGCGCAGGACACCGGCACACCGGATATCACCTCTGTAAGAAGGAATGGGCGCACTAAATACGGTTTCGGCATCAACATGGACCAGGAACTGACCAACAGCGGGGGCGCTTTCCTGAAAGCATCCTGGAACGACGGTCAAAATGAAACCTGGGCCTATACCGAGATAGACCATACCATAAGCGCCGGATGGCTGCAAAACGGCCAAAGCTGGCGCCGCCCGCAAGATAATGCAGGCGTTGCGTTTGTGGTAAACGGCCTATCTAAAGAACACCGCGACTACCTTGCTGCAGGCGGTGTTGGATTCATGATCGGCGACGGCCAGTTGAACTATGCTCCAGAAATGATAGCAGAAGTTTTCTATCAATGTAATATCACCAGGCTACATATTGCTTTAAGCCCTGACTACCAGTTTGTGCTGCATCCTGCCTACAACAAGGACCGCGGACCGGTAAGCATCATAGGATTAAGGACCAGAGTGGCATTCTAAAGAACAGGAGTTATGAATAAATTCATCAGAAATATTGTAGCCTTTTCACTGAGAAATAAAGTATTTGTCTTTATCAGTGTGGCTACGCTGGTTGCTGCCGGCATATTTTCTTTCCTCCACACCCCGATCGAAGCGTTTCCCGATGTCACCAACACGCAGATCGTTATTGTGACCAAGTGGAACGGCCGCAGCGCGCAGGAAGTAGAGCGTTTTGTAACGCTCCCTATAGAAGTGTCGATGAACGCCGTACAAAAGAAAACCAGCGTGCGTTCGGTGACCATGTTCGGCTTATCGGTAGTAAAGATTATGTTCGACGACGACGTAGAGGATTTCTTTGCCCGGCAACAGGTAAACAATATGCTGGCCGGTGTAAGCCTCCCCGAAGGCGCCGATCCGGAGGTACAGCCTCCCTACGGTCCTACCGGCGAAATTTTCCGTTATTACCTGAAAAGCCCTAAACGCGACTCCCGTGATCTGCTGACCTGGCAGAACTGGGTGATAGACCGTCAGATCCGCAGCGTACCCGGCGTAGCCGACGTAGTGGCTTTCGGTGGCCAGGAAAAGATCTATGAGATCTCTGCCGACCCGGTAAGACTCGCCAAATACGATATCACTCCGCTGGAGCTATACCAGGCTATTACCAAAAGTAACGTAAACGTAGGCGGCGACGTTATCGAAAAGAACGGGCAAGCCTACGTAGTGCGCGGTATCGGTTTGCTTAACAGCATACAGGATATCAATAACATCATCGTACAAAGCATCAACGGTGTTCCCTTGCTGGTAAAAGACCTGGCCAACGTACACGAAGCCTCTGCCCCACGCGTAGGCCAGGTAGGCATTGGCCCGGAAGATGACCTGGTAGAAGGAATTGTGGTAATGCGAAAAGGCGAAAACCCCACCGAGGTACTGGTCCGTTTAAAAGAAAAGCTCAAGGAACTCAATGAAACCGTTCTGCCGGATGATGTTAAAATGGAAACCTTCTACGACCGTGACAACCTGATGGAGTTCTGTACCCATACAGTAATGCATAATCTTGTAGAAGGTATCATCTTCGTAACCGTAATCGTATTCCTGTTCATGGCCGATTGGCGTACCACGGTGATCGTATCTATCATTATCCCGCTGGCACTGCTGTTTGCCTTTATGTGCTTACGGTTGAAAGGCATGAGCGCCAACCTCCTGTCTATGGGCGCTATCGACTTCGGGATCATCATAGATGGGGCCGTGGTGATGGTAGAAGGCATTTTCGTAATGCTCGACCACCGGGCCCATAAACTCGGCATGGAGCGGTTTAATAAGATGGCTAAACTCGGCTGGATCAAGCAAACCGGTGGCGACCTGGCAAAAGCCATCTTCTTCTCCAAACTTATTATCATCATCTCCCTGGTACCTATCTTCTCTTTCCAAAAAGTAGAAGGCAAGATGTTCTCCCCACTGGCCTGGACATTAGGTTTTGCCTTATTGGGCGCCCTCCTGTTCACCCTCACCCTGGTGCCAGTGCTGTGCTCTATCCTGCTCAACAGAAATGTGAAAGAGAAACATAATGTGCTGGTTAATTTCTTTGACCGCATAGTCATGAGAGGCTTCAGCTGGACCTACCGGAACAAACGTTTAAGCCTTACACTGGCCCTGGCCTTTATGGTGTGTACCTTCTTCTCTGCTAAGTTCCTGGGAACAGAGTTCCTTCCACAGCTGAATGAAGGCTCCCTGTGGGTAACTACAGAACTGCCGATGAGTATGTCGCTCACCGAAAGCACCAAAATGGCGCATAACGTCCGTGAGGATCTGGGCGGCTTTCCGGAAGTAAAAAGAGTATTATCGCAGGTAGGCCGCTCTAACGACGGTACCGACCCGAACGGCTTCTACTTCATACAATACCAGGTAGACCTGGCGCCAAAAGCCGAATGGAAACGGAAAATCACCCAGGATGAACTGATCTCCCAGATGGAGCAACGCCTACGGAAATACCCAGGCATTATCCTGAACTTCTCCCAACCTATCAGCGACAACGTTTCTGAGGCCGTAGCCGGCTTTAAAGCCGCCAATGGCGTAAAAGTATTCGGAGACGACCTGGTGAAACTGGAAGCCTTATCCCAACAGGTAATGACCCAACTGAAAACAGTACAGGGCATCAAAGACCTGGGTGTAATCCGTAATATCGGTCAACCGGAAATGAGCATCAACCTGGACGACAATAAAATGGCCCAATACGGCGTATCTACCGGCGACGCCCAGGCAGTAATCGAAATGGCCATCGGCGGTAAAACAGCCACCCAGTTGTACGAAGGTGAAAAGAAATTCGATATCCGTATCCGCTATGACGAAAACTACCGCAAAACGGAAGATGACCTGGCTAACCTGATGGTACCTACCATCAACAATAATAAAATACCACTGAAAGAGATTGCCGAAATTAAAACCATTACTGGCCCGGCCTTCATTTACCGCGACAGCAACAAACGCTTCATCGGGGTGAAGTTCTCCGTACGCGACCGCGACCTGGGTAGCACCATTGCAGAAGCACAGGCCAAGATCAACAAAGCAATCAAGCTGCCTAAAGGCTACAGCATTGGCTGGACCGGTGAATTTGAAAACCAGGTGCGCGCAACCCAACGTTTAGGACAAGTAGTGCCTATCAGTATCATTGCCATCTTTATGATATTATTCATTATGCTGGGTAGCGTTAAAGATGCCGGCCTGGTATTAATGAACGTACCTTTCGCGCTGATCGGCGGTATCCTGGCCTTACATGCTACCAACATGAACTTCGGCATCTCTGCCGGCGTAGGCTTCATCGCCCTCTTTGGTATCTGTATACAAAATGGGGTGATACTGATATCGGTATTCCATAAGAATCTTGAGGCCCAACTATCACTCAACGAATCCATTAAGCTGGGTGTACAAAGCCGTATCCGTCCCGTGGTAATGACCGCCTTGATGGCTGCCATAGGTCTGATTCCGGCTGCTATCTCCCACGGTATCGGCTCTGAAACACAGAAGCCACTGGCCATTGTAGTAATTGGAGGATTAATCACCGCTACAGTACTCACGTTGCTGGTATTCCCAATTATTTTCTACGGTGCTTATAAAAACAAAAAAGACCAATTATAGTAGTTAGCTACTAGCTGCTGCTAGTAGCTAACGTTTTTTAGTTCGCATATAGGTTGATAGAATGGCCGTAAAGAGGAAAGGCCGGCAAATGCCGGGTCAATCAATTTTAAGGTCTACTACTCCGCCCTGCCGAGAGGAAACAACGCGGGGCGGATTTTTTATGCATCCCAATGACTTATCATAGTAGGCTACAGTTCTTTCTACATTCGACACAAAAAAGATTAAAAAGTAAATTTATATTCTGATTCCATATTCTCAAGCATTATCTTGCTATCCACAAACTTAAAATAAGACCTGCTACAAGTCCAAAAGAGAGTAGTAAGTAAGAACCCCATTTCCCTCTTCTTCTTGAAAATTTGCGATTGACATCGAAACCTGTATCCAGAATAAATATTCTTTCGTTTACCTCGTTCTCTTTTTGATCAAATTCTTTTACATAAGGCCAATATGCACACTTGAACAATTACAACATGCTGAAGGAACCACCTACCAAATACAAAGATGAGTATTGCATGACAGAAAAAGAAGAGTATTAATATTTGATTTAGTGTTGTGCTATTAAGAAGCCTTCTTCTTTTCTTTATAGAAAAAGTTATCATTTTTTTATTAGGATGTAATAATTTATTAAATACAATTTAATCTGACACACTGGGGGTATCACTGGATTATCTAGTGGGGGGACCCTCATTTTGATAAAAACACTGCAACATATCCAGGAGATTGAGAAGCTCAACGAGGATACCAAGAGAAAGTATTGCCTTATTGCTAACATCATTCAAAATACTAAAGCTAAAAAAGCTTTTAATTCATAAAACAGAAGCTGCTGGTCATACCAACGGCTTCTGTTTTATGAATTAAAAGGGACTATTTCAATAGTGTGTAAATTTAAAAATCGGGGAATCAGATTAATAATTAGATTCTCACCCTTTTATCAAAAATAGTTAAAACTGATTGAGGATCATGCCCCAGTTCGGGCCTTTTGTTATTTAAATTTCGCTGATAACATCACATTATCATAAAGTTCTCTTTTATCTGGGGGTACATTAGAATATCCATAAAGCAGTCCTTTGTATTTTATCTCTTTCCAATAATTCCCCTTTTTATTCGTACCCTTTAGCATAATACTATCTGACATAAATTTTCTACTGTAGGCACCTTCTTGCTGTCGGATTAATTGTTCGTTAAAAGATGCATTGCCTTTTGCATCTGAGATATAAATCAATGAAGAATCTGAATACCAATAATTATATTCTTCGCCTTCGCCACCTGTATAAATTTTGACCAATTTAAAATCCTTGGGGACTCGCATAATAAGTTTGTGACTTATTACCCCTTTATAATATTTAAACTTAACTTCTCTAGTGCTACTTACTGTTGCACAAGACGAAAAAAAATAACAAGCAGAATGATACTAGATGATTTCATGATTATTTTCTTTTACCAACCAACAGGCACCCATGTTGGAACTATTGGATTATTTGTTGCATCCAATAGCTGAGCTTGTCCCCCAATCCTCAACACGGTAAATTAGAGATTTTGGGTCTTTTTATGTCTTTCAACGATCTCATTCGGTGTTAAGTTATTAAGCGAACTATGAGGGCGAAAATTGTTGTACTCCTGGCGCCAGTGTCTTTAATTATAAAGGATAATCACATTTCCAAGGATAAGTAAATAATGATGGGTCCGCATTCAATTCATTCAGTTTCAAAAACAAATCATATCCATTATTTACATAATATCTTTTACTATTAGTTATATCGTTGGGACCAAAATATTCCTCCAGTTTATCTATACTCACTTCAAAATCATAAATAGAATATTTATGATTAGGTAGATCTTCCTGAACTGGATATTCTTTATAAGAATAAATCCCCATCCATCTTCTATTCATATTTAATGAAGGTGTAAGCTCAAGTATAATAGGATCGCCATTCTTTAATCTATTATAAATGGGCAAACTAAATTTTTTCATAGTAATCTAATTCTCAAAATTAATCCTAATAATAGAGCCTCTTTCGTCATGAACCTGCAAATGAAGCATTGAACCATGCGCGTTATCTACACCATGCCCACTCACTCTTCCGCTTCATCAAGAGCTTCATTCCAATGATAAGAACGATGAGATGCTTATCAGCTTCTGAATAATAACCAAATTCCGGTTTGATGATTTCTTCATTTTTTATACATTTTAAGCTAAAACCCGGACAAGACCCTGTGTAACCCTATTTCTGTAAAAGACAATTCTGCGTGTGGTGGATGCATTCCTTAAAGAAGCACAGCTCACTACTACTGCTAAAAAACTGAAGGCATAAAGATTAAACATACAAACAACAAAGCAGCAAACATTGATTGTGCTTGCGGCTTTGTTTAAAACATAAAACTATTTAATGTACAAATTCATTAAACGCTATAGTTTCGATTTTCGTATTATGTCTATCAATATACTGGACCCTCGTTGCCATAAAAACAAACCCGTCCGTCATATAAGCCCCTAACTGCTTCCTTTGATTATTGATATACAAAGTATCCCATAATCTCACTTTATCTATAACATCCCTTGCAATCCCTGCCCTTTTCTCAATATCACCACTATCAATATTGATTAACTCCATATCCCATTTCCCTGTTGCATTATTTCTATAAACATAACTCCCCTTATTACTTATAAGTAATCCACGATAATTTCCCCAGACAGGATTAAATCCTTCCAATACAATACAATCCTGTAATCCTGATAGCTGTATCCCGTTTTTCTTATATAGTTCTTCCCTACCTTTACTCCCAAAATTGATAATACTTGTATAGTCTTTCTTATCACTGATTTTTATATCATCATAATAAGACTTTTGATTTTGGTACACCTGTTTCATCAAACTATTATCACGGCCTCCTATTGGGACTTTACATGACATTCCCAATAGTATTAATCCTATGCAAAATATTAATTTCTTCATCATTGGCTTATTTTAAAATCACCAACCCGCAGGCATCCAATTCAGTTTTATAGGTTGGTTCTTACGATCCAAAAGCCGCGGCGCGGCCCCTCCTTGCATATTTCCCGATGGATCTACTGCAGACCTATAATACTCTCTAATCGGCCATCCCTTAGCAGCTCTAAGCAGATACTTGCCCTACAAACTCATCATCCCCTTGATATCTATTCTCAACAGGAAGACCACTTTCAACATCTACACCAGTAGAATAAAACCCATAACCACCTCCTGAAGTGTAAGCTTCCCCTTATTTAGTGCCACTAAATTTAGAGGCTAAATTCATTTTGTATTGCAAGACAATTTCGTTTTTGCAAACACCACAGGGGAAAGATATCCCAATGATTTATGCGGTCTCTCTGTGTTATAATCCAGGCGCCACATTTCACACATTTCCCTTACTTCAGATAAACGATGAAAAATATAGGCATTGAGTAATTCTCTTCTCATACTTCCGTTTTTCCTTTCTATGTATGCATTTTGCATGGGCCTGCCTGGTTGTATATATTGTAGTGTAATTCTGTTCTCTTCACACCACTGCTGTAACCGGTGACTAATAAATTCTGGCCCATTGTCAGTTCTGATATTAGCAGGTTTACCCCGCCTGGATATTATGCTTTTTAAGGCTCTTATTACTCTGAGAGCAGGCAACGAGGTGTCAACCTCAATAGCTAATGATTCACGGTTAAAATCGTCTATTATGTTCAGTAACCGGTATTTCCTCCCATCTGATAAACTATCACTCATAAAGTCAATACTCAAAACCTGGTTAGAGGCCTCGGGTACTGTTAAAGGCTGCTTCACCCTTTCTGGTAGCCGCTTCTTTGCACGACGCCTGATATTTAACTTCATGGATGTATAGATCCGGTAAATTCTTTTATGATTCCAGCTATAACCTTTATTCCACAACCGATAACAACATTGCCAAAATCCTATGGCTGCATGCTTATCTGTCAAATCTGTTAAAGCATCCTGCACCGCGGTATCATCTTTGGCTTTATGGCTATACTAACAGGTAGTTCGGGAAATTCCAATCAATTTACACGCCTTACGGTTACTCAGCTGTTCATCTGTTGTCAGGTATTTAACAGCTTCCCGTTTCTCCTGGGGCGTTAAAGCTTTTTTTCTATCAGATTTTTCAAGGCCCGATTCTCAAGACTCATCTCAGCAAACATTTTCTTCACCTCGGCATTTTCCTTTTCCAAATCCCGCATCTTGCCTACATCACTGGCTTACATGCCTCCGTATTTCGCTTTCCAATTGTAAAACGTTGCTTCGCTAATGCCTAATTCACGGCTAACTTCTTTGGTGGGGATGCCACTTTCCTGTTTCTTAATCGCTGCCACAACCTGGCTTTCTGAAAACTTCTTTCTCATGCGTTATAAAATTTAAAGATAACAATCATTTCATTATCTCTAAATTAACTGGCCCAAATTCGGGGAAGCCAACACAAAGGTTGCACAAGACGGCTTGATTCTAACAGAAGCGCAGGTAGTAGCATTGGAACGCAAAAAAGAGGAGGATCAAAGTCGTGGAGAAATAGAGACTCAGCACCCAGGTTATCTGGGAGCCC
>NZ_JBJGXX010000017.1:0-60721 GCF_049056765.1 Chitinophaga sp. 30R24 | reverse complement strand
TTTTAATGGTAATACCATTCTGGGAGGCTGCTGTGAAGGGTATGGCAAGCAATAGGAGAAATAAGATATTTCTAAGTATGGGATACATAATTATATATTCGGGGTTCCAACAAATACTTCATAGCTGGCAGCTGGCAACCATTCTCAAAGGTATTTAACCAGTACCATAGCTGGTGAATGTCCGGTGTAACCGATTGCAGATATACTTGCAAAAAGGGTTATAATTAGTGCTATAATATGTGCGCTCACGGAACATACAATTACAATAATTCAAACAGAACAATCCACAAAGACAACGGAATTACTACGTATGCATACACTTCAGGATTACTATACAATATTTCATATTCAAGGGTATAATGGATACTGTTATAAAGGGTAACAACGAACAAGCATTTACTCATTCAATTGGCTAACACATAATACAAATGTATATTTTTTTTAAACAAGTCAAAATTATTTTAAAATGATTATATCTCTTCACATAGTGTCTATCTACTTGATCAATTGCTTATAAAGGTAAATAAGTATTAATCAAAAAAATTGCACTAATGATCCGCAAATAACAGAGACCACCTCAAAAGTGAGGTGGTCTCGTTTTTCATTCCTTGTTTGCTGTTACCAGCTTATCTGTGCAATCCTTTTTTTCTAAGGTAGGCCAGGAGCAGCTCTGGCAGATCAGTTTGAATAGCATTGGCATATTGCGCATCCTTCCGCAGCTGATCAAAACCCGCATCGGCGTTAGCTTTTTCCAGCTTATCGTATTTACCTAGTGCATTTGTCCACACACGGGTGCCACTGGCAGTAACACGTTGCATCAGCGAATCGGAATAGAAAGAATCATCTATATGCACCACCGGGAATTTACCCAACTGGTTACCCAGTTGGGTTATCGCCGCTATTTCTGCGGCGCTGTGCGCCCGGGGCATTACAGGGATCTTAGGATTAAGATCATGAATCATTTTCGCATCCTCATAATCGTACAGGAAAAACAATATCTGGTCTTCCATTTTATGGGCGGCAACCAGGTTGATAGTACGTTGCGCCGCTTCTTTACCATCTGCCTTAAAATCAATATCGATCATGATCTTACCCTTAGCCAATTGCAGCACTTCATCAAAAGCCGGTATCTTTTCCAGGGAAGGCTGACCATTCCACAATAAGGGAAATTGTTGCAGCTCTGCGTAAGTATAATCCTCTACCCTACCAGGCTTACCTGTAACACGGGTGATTTTATCGTCGTGCATGATCACCATAATATGGTCTTTGGTTTCACGCACATCCATTTCCATTACATCGATGCCCTGCGCAATGGCTTCCCGCATAGCGGCCAATGAATTTTCCGGATATTTCGTATGGGCGGCACGGTGAGCAGCCACCATAACATGTTCGGGATGATGGTAAAATTCGTCCAGGATAGCGTCTACCGGTCTTGCTTGTTGTGCTGATGCCTGCAATGCTGCAAAGCATACAACGGATAAGAATAAGTGCTTCATGATGTAAATAAATTAATAACCTTCGTTCTGTGGGAATTTATTCGTGCTCAAATCTATTTGTTCCTGTGGTATAGGCCTTAAAATATGATAAGGCTTAATATTTTTTGCATTCGGGTTATACTTGGATACACGTTCAATGAGTTTACCTGTGCGCGCCAGGTCCATCCAACGATCTTCCTCTCCTCCCAACTCCCGTGCACGTTCGTCGAGGATAGCATCCATATCCAGTTGATCGGCCGTTAATTCCGGCAGCGTTTTACCTGGTTTGGCAGCACGTTTTCTCACGGCGTTGAGCCATACTACACCATCGCCCGCTTTACCCTGTAACAGTAATGCTTCGGCAGCCAGTAAGTAAGTGTCCGACAAACGGTATACAAAGAAATCCCTGAAGCCATCCAAGTCTTGTACGCTAGCCCTGGCAGGATCATCATGCTTCTTAACGCCCCAATGCATATTATCGTTATTAGGCGCCACCACCGAAGTAACTCCGGGACTGATTTCCCATATAACGGTATCGCCTATATTCTTTCCTGCAGGCAGTGTTTTAGTATTATTATAGATCCAGGTATATCGGAAGGTAACATCGAAACGGGCATCATTCGGATCAAACAGGTTCCTGAAAAATTCTGTCGGACGGAAACGGGTATACGGCCGGCCACCCTGTGTGAGATCACGCTGCAAACCTGCAAACTGGTCGTAGGCGGGCGTAAAAAGGGCATGGCTACTGTTACCATTACCGTTGTACAAGGCATTATTCAGGTATTGCACCGCAAAAATGATCTCATTGTTCTGCTGATTGTTATAATCAAATACATCTGCATAGGAAGACAATAACTTGTACGGTCCATTATTAATGACGTTTAGTGCCGCTTCTGCCGCCCCTTTATTATCTTTCAGCAACAAGTCTATCCTGGCCAGTTGATTAAGAGCAGCTCCTTTTGTGACACGGCCATAATCGGTGGTAGTCCAGCCCAGGTTATCTACAGCAAATTGTGTGTCGTCTTTCATTTTTTGCCAAATACTATCCTTCCGCACGCGACCGGCATCTGTTACCACACCTTTGGTTTCATGTTCGGAGTAAGGTACATCTCCAAACTGTAAGGTAAGCCAATAGTAGTAGTGTGCCCGTAAAAAACGTGCTTCTGCTTTGTAACGGCTCTTCGAAGTACCGTCCATATCAGCTACCAGATCAATCTTATCTAACACCGTGTTAGCGGCGTTGATGCCAATATAGCAATTATTCCAGATCTTAGCCAGATAGCTGTTCTGAGGGTTAAAAGCAGTAGAATAATCATCCATGAATTTATAGCTGCCATCTTTACCATGCTGAAAAAGATCAGTACCCATGGTAGTAGCGGTAAATCCTGGCTCAGAGCCATAGATCTCCCTCAGCATGCTATAGGCCCCACTAACGCCGTTGCTTATACCGGCAGCGTTATTAAAAATAGCTTCCGGCACGGGTTTATATAAATCCTTTTCATCCAGGCTGCAGGAGTGAATGCCCAGGTATATAGCAAAGGAGGCGATAAAAGCGATCCATTTTTTATTGGTAGTCATACGTTGCTTGTTGTTGAATTAAAAAGATGCATTCAATCCGATGGCATACATTTTCACCATTGGATACATGGCACGGGTGCCGTCTGATTCGAATTCAGGATCTTGTCCTTTATACTTGGTAAACGTGAACGGATTTTCTGCACTCAGGTTCAACCGGAGATTGTTGATATGCGCATAACGCAACCAACCGGCCGGCAAGCTATAGGCGAGCGACAGGTTTTTCACCCTTACAAAGCTGGCATCTTTATATGCCAGGGTACTGCCCATGAACACACTTTCCTGATTCTTATCCGGACGGGGATTATCATTGGTGGGATTTTCCGGCGTCCAGTAATTTACATCCAGGTTGTTGTAACGGGCGGCCAACCGGTTATTATTATTATAAAATTGGGAAGAGATCATGTAATGCTGACGGGTATTGATCATCACAGCCAATTCCCATCCCCTCCAGGAGAAGCGGTTAGTCATTCCACCCAACCAGCCAGGCTGCTGAGCGCCCAGTATAGTACGGTCCTGATCATTGATCACCTTATTATTATCGCGGTCTGCCAATTTAATCATACCAGGTTTATAACCATAGGCAGCGGCAGTAGCCGCTTCACTGGTTTGCCAGATGCCAATTTTTTGATAATCGTACCATACGCCTACAGGATGGCCAATAAACCAACCATTACCAATATCATCTTTTCCATCGCCATATAATTTCGTAATCACATTATTATTGGCAGAAAAAGTAAGATCCGTTCTCCATTGGAAACCGTTATGGGTACTAATGTTCACGGTAGAAAGGCTTACTTCCCAACCCTTATTGCGGGTGGCGCCAATATTCTGCAATACACTGGTATAACCGGTACTGCCGGGTATACCTCTTGGCAACAGGAGATTAGTGGTGTTGGCGATATAATGTTCTACGGCGCCGGTTATACGGTCATTAAACAGTCCGAAGTCCAGCCCTATGTTCAACTCCTTAGTGGTTTCCCATTTCAGATCAGGGTTGGCGATTGTAGCAGGCAAAAAGCCGGCAGCACCGGTGTTGCCAAAAGCGTAAGGTTTAGATTTTAAGGTACTGAAGGTTTGATAAGGCGTAATACCATTATTACCGGTTACACCATAACTGCTACGCAGTTTCAGCATGGAAACAGCGCGTACACCTTGCATGAAAGGCTCTGCATCTATTCTCCAGGCGGCGGCCACGGAAGGAAAAGATTCCCATTTATGGCCTGCTGCAAATACAGAAGAACCATCTTCACGGGCCGTTAGTGTTAACAGGTAGCGGCCTTTATAATCATAGTTAATACGGCCCATATACGACAGCAATAAGCTTCTTCTATAATCACTTGATACAGCCGTTACCTGGCCAGCAGAAGAGATATTATGATACAATTGCGATTCGTAAGGCAACTGATTAGCAGAAGTACTGGCGCTATTGATCGTTTGCTGCTGCGAGCTTTGCAGGAGCGTTACATTCAGGTGGTGATACTGCGCGAATGTATGGGTATATTTCAAGATGTTCTCTATTGTAACGGAGGTCATCTCTATATTGCTCACACTGGCAGAAGCGGAACCGCCCTGGTTGGTCGTGGTAAGGCTACCGGCAAACATACCATTACGGTCTGATTCTACTTCCGGGCCTACGTTAAGCCGGTAGTTAAGGTCTTTGGTAATATCCCATTCTCCATACAGGCTACTGAAAATGCGTGTCTTGTAGGTCTGGTTCACGTAATTCTGAATATCCATCAGAGGATTTACACGTTGCCCTTCATCATTGTTAGGACGAAAAAGGAGCTTACCCGAGCTATCGTAAGGCACTCCAAGAGGGTTCAGCCGCAGGGCGTTGTCAAATACATCATTGCTCACCATATTCTCTGTAGAACGGCTAAGGAAAGTAGAAGTACCGAAGCGTAGGCGGTCATTTACCTGGTGGTCCAGATTTACACGCAGGGAAGCGCGGGTAAAATCAGATTTGTCCACAATACCTTGTTCTTTATAGTAATTCAGTGAGATAGCGAACTGCGTATGTTCCTTACCTCCATTGATAGACAGCTGATGATTTTGTTTGGAACCATCGTGGTAAATAACATCCTGCCAATCGGTAGAACGGCCAATGGCCAGGGATTTCAGTGCAATATCGTCAAACAGCGTGGCATCAGCCGGATAGGCGCCATTAGGGTCTACAGTCCGGGCGGCCTCGCGCCGCAATTGCGCAAACTGCTTTCCATCCATTACGTCTAGCTTACGGGTAATGGAAGTAACACCATAGTACGCATCGTAATTCACATTGGTTTTACCTGCTTTTCCACGCTTGGTAGTGATCAATATCACCCCGTTGGCCGCGCGGGAACCATAAATGGCGGTAGAAGAGGCATCTTTCAATACTTCCACTGAAGCGATATCGTTAGTATTGATTTCATTCAATGGCAGGTCGCTTTTCGGGTCGGCCGGCGAGGATAAAGGTATCCCATCCAGCACGATCAACGGGGAATTACCGCCTGCAATAGAACGCACGCCGCGCAAACGTATACGGGGGGCGCCTCCGGGCTCGTTACCCGCATTGGCAATATCCAGACCCGCTACCTTTCCTTTCAATGCAGACATAGGGTTGGCTACCGGTTGCTCGCCCACCTCTTTACCAGATACAGAAGATACAGAACCGGTGATATCTTTCTTCTTTTGTGTACCGTATCCAACTACCACTACCTCGTTCAAACCAGTAATATCTTCCGGCAAGATTACTTTCAGGTCGGCAGACCCATCTACCTTTAATTCCCGGGTTTTATAACCAGACATAGAAAAAACCAG
The DNA here is from genome assembly GCF_049056765.1 of Chitinophaga sp. 30R24. Classification (NCBI taxonomy): domain Bacteria; kingdom Pseudomonadati; phylum Bacteroidota; class Chitinophagia; order Chitinophagales; family Chitinophagaceae; genus Chitinophaga; species Chitinophaga sp. 30R24. Next base: position 54,869 of record NZ_JBJGXX010000017.1, on the reverse strand, counting down.
TGTTTCTCCGGTGGCCGCATCCAGCAAAAAATCACCATTGCCATCAGAGATCACACCGCGGGTCTTTCCTTTGGTAGTAATGGTTACCCCCGGCAATGGCACACCTTTTTCATCGGTTACCTTACCCTTTACTTTATCGTCCAACGTAGCGGAGGGCGTGCCTGTATTATTTGTTTTTACCGGTTCTTTTTCCATGATAATCACCTTACCATTCTTGATCTTCCAGGACAGCGGCAGGTTTTTTAGCAGGGTGGTCAACACCGCTTCAATGTTTTGCCCATGTGCATCCAGGCTTACAGCCTTGTAGGGCGCTGTTAATTTTTCGTTGTAAATAAACAGGTAACCGCTTTTCTGCTGGATCATCGCAAAGGCTTCTTTCAGAGGCTTCTGCCGGATAATACAATCAATTTTCTCTGTAATCACCGGCTCCTGGCGGCTCACCGCCGCATTTACCGGTAGTTCCAGCATGATCAGCATTAACAGGCAACAGGGTGCCTTTGCATGCCGTTTCATAACAGACATGACATTAGTGGTACAAATCTTCATACCTTTGTACGGGTTTTAAGTTTGAATAATTCTTGTTGAAATCCCCCGGGAAAAATCAATACGTGATGGCCATTACTGATTGATCTTCCCCTGATACGGCCGGTAACAGGTAGTTACCGGTTTTTTTATTGTTTACTGAAAACGATGTTATTTCCTTTCTTTTGCCAAGCCAGCCGGTTAGCCAAACTTAATGCATCCAATACTTCCTCCAGATCGTCGGTGGCTCCAAAGCCGGCAGTAATCTTATAATCCGGCAGAGAAGGATCTGCAAAAGATATTTGTACATTAAATTTATTTTCCAGCAAAGCGGCAATCATATCCAATCGCTCATTACTGAAGAGCAATTGATTGTTCATCCAGGCGTTAAGACCGGCAGCATCCAGTGTATCCTTTACAAATTGTTGCTGTCCGGTGTAAAGCGTAGCCCTTTCATTGGCCAATAACGTTACCATAGCCGTAGCATTGCTCACCGCTACTTTACCTTCCTGTACCGTTACTTGTATAAAAGGCAACTGGTGATAAAAACGGACATTGAAAATAGTACCCAGTACCGCTGTATTAATAGCGCCCGACCTGATTTTAAAAGGATGGACGGGGTCTTGTTTTACTTGTAACCGGGCTTCCCCACTAACCAGCTCTATTTGCCTGATATGGGCAAAATGCGCTGGATAACGCAAACGGCTACCCGCATTTAACCAAACACTGCTGCCATCAGGCAACTGTAGTTGCATCGACTTATTGTTAGCAGCATAGGCTTCTTTCCATACAACAGGGGAAGGAAATAATAAGATAGACAACAGATACGTAGCGCCTAACAGTAACAGGGCCAATGCAGCAATTTTCCAGGCAGGGCGCTGATAAAATTTCATACGGCGCACACCCGGCGTTTGCATAGCCTGTAAGCGCTCCCATACCGACTGCTGCATTTCTTCCAGCAATAATGGCGAAGCATTGGTAGTACGTTGTGCAGCAGTTTGCCGGTACCATTCCTCTACCAGCAATTGCTCCTCCGGCGTACATTTACCAGCCACATATCTTTGCAATAATTTTTTCACCTCCATGAACGCTTTTTGTCTTTGTACGTATATATGACAGTTGTCGTTCAGCAAAGTGGTAGAAGGAAGTATATTATCTTAATGTTAACAGCAACTACCAGATAACACAAAAAATAAAATGCGCCACCTTATGCTTGAGGGTACGGATAGCGTTGCTCACCTGCTTTTTAACGGTTTCGGGCGATAATTGCAATTGCTGTGCAATTTCTTTATGGGAAAGGGAAGCCTTACGACTCAGTTCAAATACTTCCCGCATTTTTGCGGGCAATAGCTGTATTTCTTGTTCTATAATAGCAAGCAGCTCTTTCTCTGTAAGCTGCGATAAAGTACTGGTATCTGTTTCAGAAATAAATTGGCGGAAATTAGACAAATGCTGCTGATAGGAACGTTGGCGGGCAATCAGGTTAAGCACTTTATTACGAGTCACCACAAATAACCAGGCAGCTAACGACACCGTTAGCTTCACTTCTTTTCCTTTTGTCCATACGGTAGTAAATACTTCCTGCACAATATCCTGCGCATCCGCTTCGTTCGCTAACATCCGGTAAGCATGCAGATAGAGCAACCCGGAAAAGCGCCTGTAAATTTCTTCGAACGGCGCGGTATCGCCATCCTGGAACCGCAAGAACAATGCTTCATCACTCCATTCATATAATTCGCCTGGCATATAAAAACCTGCTGTTATTGTTTCGGACGATCAAAAATAGTAGAACCCGCCTGGATTTCATGTTAAATAATTGTAAGCAACAAGGAATAGAAATTGATGGTATTATCATAAAATGACGTATGGAAAAGATAACGCTGATCGATGATAAACTATATAAGAAGTGGTTTGCCGTAGCTCCAGGCGTATGGGGTATACATGATGTTTTCGTGAACATGTACATGATATATAATCCTGCCAACCACTCCTGGGTGCTAGTGGATGCGGGGCTTAAAACGTCTGCCCACAAGATTAAAAAAGTAGCCCAACACCTTTTCTGGCCACAAACCACACCCAGCTCTATTATACTAACAAACGGCCACTTTGATCATACGGGGGCCTTATCATCCCTGTTAGCAGAGTGGGAGGTACCGGTATACGCACACTACCTCGAAGCCCCTTATCTCACCGGCAGGTCTGCTTATCCGCCACCAGACCCAGGCGCAGGTGGTGGTGCGATGACTTTATTTTCCTGGACGTTTCCCAAACATGCCATTGACCTTAACGCCCATTTATTATTATTACCAGAAGACGGCACAATACCAGGGCTCGATGAATGGCGTTATATCCATACTCCTGGCTACACGCCCGGGCACATCAGTTTGTACAGAGCAAAAGATAAAGTGCTGTTGGCTGGCGATGCTTTTGTTACCACACAGGCAGAAGCTTTAACAAACGTGATACGTCAAACAAAAAAAATTTCCGGCCCACCAAAATATTTCACGTCCGATTGGATCTCTGCAGCCAGTAGCGTTAAAAAACTAGCGGAATTAACGCCTCATATAGTGGCAGCAGCACATGGCCGCCCATTGGCGGGATCGCGCATGCGGCACCAACTGCAACAGCTGGCTGATCATTTTGATACTATGGCCAAACCCAGCCATGGCAGGTATGTAAAAGAAAGTGCTGTGGCCGGCGTTAACGGTGTAGAATATATTCCGCAAGCTAATCACACCCGCTGGTGGCTCTTTGCCGGGGCCGGGATTATCATATTGATCAGCAGTCTATATTACCACAAACGAAAACATATGCAATAAAGCATAACCGCCAATTTAGCTGCGCACGCATTTTGTGGAAAAGAAAATCATCTACCTAAAATTATGGCAACACAATCACAAGCAGCATGGTGGCAAACAGGCATCATTTACCAGATATATCCCCGGTCGTTCCAGGATAGCAACGGAGACGGCATCGGCGATTTAAATGGTATTATACAAAGACTGGATTACCTCCAGTGGCTAGGTATTACCACCATCTGGCTATCTCCCATATTCCCCTCTCCTATGGCAGATTTCGGATACGATATTTCCGATTACAAAGGCATTCATCCTCTTTTTGGCACGATGAAAGATTTTGGCGCCTTACTATATGAAGTGCATAGAAGAGACATGAAACTGCTATTGGACCTCGTACCTAATCATACATCCGATCAACATCCGTGGTTCCGCGAATCACGCAGTTCACGCACTAATTCAAAGCGTGACTGGTACCTGTGGCGGGATGCACTTCCAGATGGAAGCGTCCCCAATAACTGGTTAAGCGTTTTTGGAGGCAGCGCCTGGGAATGGGATGAAGTCACCAACCAATATTATTATCACGGTTTCCTTAAAGAACAACCAGACCTCAACTGGCGCAATCCTGAAGTCCAGGCAGCGATGGCAGACATACTGCACTTCTGGCTGGATAAAGGCGTAGATGGATTCCGGGTAGACGTAATGTGGCATATGATCAAAGACGCGCAATGGCGCAATAACCCTCCCGACCCTAGCTACCAGCCAGACCAGCCAGACTACGACCAATTGTTGCCGGTATTCTCTACAGACCAGCCAGAAGTATTGGATATCGTACATCTGATGCGCCAGATTATAGATGAGTACAGCGACCGGATGATGATTGGAGAAGTATACCTGCCCATTCATCGCCTGGTGACCTATTACGGTGTTGATAACAAAGGCGCACATCTCCCCTTTAATTTCTTGCTGCTCTCTATTCCCTGGGATGCCATCTTGATTGCAGATGCTATTGCCGAATATGAAAATGCCCTGCCCCCTGATGGCTGGCCTAACTGGGTGCTAGGCAACCACGACCGGCCCAGGATTCCCAGCAGAATAGGTATAGAACAAACCAGGATTGCTGCGATGCTGCTATTAAGCCTGCGGGGAACACCTACCATCTATTACGGGGAAGAGCTAGGCATGGCCGATGTAGCCATTCCCCCGGCAGAGATACAAGACCCACAAGGACTGAATATGCCTGATAAGAACCTGAGCCGCGACCCGGCGCGCACGCCCATGCAATGGGACGATACCCTACATGCTGGCTTTACCACCGGTAAACCCTGGCTACGCCTATCTGCAGACCATATCCGTAATAATGTGCTCCTGCAACAAAGAGACTCTCATTCTGTACTGCACTTCTACCGTCGGCTGATTGCACTCCGGCAACAGGAGCCATCACTGTTAACCGGCAATTATATTTCTGTAGCAATTACTTCCCAGCTTCTGGTGTACCTGCGCCAAGAAGAAGGGTACGACGGCTTTCTCGTGATCCTCAACCTGAGCCACCGTACAGCCAACTTTACACCAACACACGAATTATTTAAAGGCACCGTGGTATTAGCTACCAACGTGGCATTAGAAGGTACCATTATCAGTTTTCCAATAGCCCTCAACGGCAATGAAGGATTGATCGTACGCATTGCATAATACGATGAAGCAAGAACTGCCTTCAGGCTATCTTATCTCACCCAAACGCACCAACGCCATGAAAACCACTACTGTTCTCCCAAACAAAAAACTACAGGAGGCTACCGCTTTCCCACCAAAAAACGAAACTGAAATAGCAATAAAAATAGACGGCCACCTGCTCAAATTTACCAATCTCAACAAATTATACTGGCCGGAGGAAGGCATCACCAAAGGAGACATGCTCAATTACTATGCAAGTATCGCAGACACCCTGTTACCTTACCTCAAAGACCGGCCCCAATCCCTGAATAGATTTCCGGAGGGCATTAAAGGGTTTCATTTCTTCCAGAAAAACGTAGAAGATAAAGTAGCCGGCTGGATTGAAACATTTCCCTATACCAGTGAGTCGGATAACGAAACCAAAAAGTTCATGATTTGCAAAAATAAAGCTACCCTACTGTATATGGCCAACCTGGGCTGCATTGAATTTAATCCCTGGCACAGCAGGATTAACAAACCCGATAACCCGGATTATTGCCTGATAGACCTGGACCCGGACAATAATCCTTTTAACCAGGTAATTGAAACTGCATTGGTGGTAAAAAACGTATTAGATGAAATTGGCGCCGAATCCTTCGTAAAAACATCCGGTTCTACTGGCATGCATATACTAATTCCCTTAGGAGCCAAATACAGTTTCGAGCAATCCCGCATGCTGGCAGAACTCATCGTAAGTATCGTCAACAAACGATTACCGGAAATCACCAGTATAATCAGAACTCCTGCCAAACGCAAAGGAAAAATATACCTGGATTTTCTACAGAACCGGCAAATCCAAACCATGGCCGCACCGTATTCGCTCCGCCCCAAACCTGGCGCTACTGCCTCCGCCCCCCTGCACTGGAAAGAAGTAAAAAAAGGCTTAAAAATGCAGCAATTCAACATCTACAACATGGCCCACCGTATAGCCACTCAGGGCGATCTGCTAAAAGGTTTGTTGGGAAAAGGTATTAATATGAAACAAGTGCTCACCCAATTACAGGAATTATTATGATCTCTGCAATTGGTGTATCTCAATACATGCAAAACAATTTTTAGCTGATCAATAATTTCAGGGCATTGGAAGAATTTGCTTCTGTAAAAGGATATACAGCAACTCGGCATTTCGTGCATATATTTCCGTTATAACAGCAAATGCTACAGCAACTGCAAGCTGAAATTTTATCCCACTCTGTGCCCGATTTGCCCGACGGATGAGTACAGAGTTCCGCACTTCTTCACAAAAAAATAAATGCCACTGCTATGTATGCACATGGCGTAGTCTTTGAGCCTACATTAAAAAATTCATTCTTATGCAAAAACAAACCCTAGCACAATCCAATGCCCGGCAACAAAGCAGGAACAACCAAGCCTCCCAAGGTTTAAGGGCAGAAAAAAAACCATCGCCCTCTACCGGCCAGGAAGAATTAGAAGAAGAGGAAGACAATGAACTACCTGAAAATCCTGATCCGGAATTAGAAGAAGACGATCTGGAAGAAAACGAAGTAACAGAGGAAGAAGCGGATGACATTAAGTGGGCCCCTGAAAGTGGTTCACAACGTTAATCCGCTTATGCTTACTAATCCATTAATTCTTCCTAACCAAACGGATTAACCAGGTAGATATTCTTCTACCACTGAAACTACTATACGGACTGCCCAACATCGCACAATGAGCCTGTATTACGCCAACACCCCCCTTAATATTGATTAGACAAGATATTCAGCAATTCAGGCGTAACATCATCGATATAGTGGGTAGCTACCACTTGCCGTATACCCTGGCTTTCTTTCAACAAGCGGAATAAAAATTTACCGGAAGACGCATGAAAATGCCGATCAGACAGTAATTCCCGGTAAACGCTTAGCGCTTCCCCATAGGAAACATAATCAGCATAACACAGTGGTTTTTCACCTGCGGAGATTTCAATCCTTGTAAGCATGTTGGTTGATCAATTAATGATGGGAAGCAGTACACACCTCCGAAAAATTAAGATTAAGATATGGTCAGTATTAAAGTTAATACTTATTCAAATAAAAAAAATCTTCCTTTAATTATTTTCATCATTATAACAGAAAAATAATTAAAGGAAGATAAGAGGGAGGGAATTACTTTTCTTCCGGGTCTTTTGCAGTTACATCATTTTCCTCCTGGATATCATCATCGCCCTGGCTATCCAGACCTTCCGGAGCGTCTTCATTGGAAATAGCACTATCATCTTCAGGCGCCATATCTTCCGGTATATCGTCTGATGTTACCTCTTGGCGGATATCTTGTCTGTAATCGTTATCAAGGTCTGGGCCCCCCTGTTTGTGCTGGCCGCCTATGGTATGATCTCTTAATGGCATAAAATAACTGTTTGAAAAGTGAAGCAATTCAGGTATCTCAACATTTCCCGCAAACATATCGCCAGAGAAAGGCCACTGCCCGCTGCGCTCAACAATACAGGAGGTTACCTGTTTATTATTAGAGGTACCGGATGTTCCCGGTTAATTTATCTAAAATTAAAGTTCATATGTTAGGAAAACTCAGCGTGGAAGAAATCAATCAATTACTGGCGCATAACATTACCGGGCGCATTGGTTGCACCGACGGCGAAAAGACTTATATCGTGCCTGTTAACTACGCCTTTAACGATACCTACCTGATAGCACATTCCAAAGAAGGAATGAAAGTAGCCATGATGAGATCGCATCCGTTGGTATGCTTCCAGGTAGATGAAATTATTGACAATACCAATTGGCGCAGCGCTATTATATGGGGAGCCTACGAAGAAATTACCGATCCAAAGGAGCGGTTCTATGCCATGAAATTTCTCATTAGCCGGCTCGCCCAGCTCACCGTGAGTGAAACCACCGGTCTATTGGATATGCACCGGGAAATGGCGAACGAGGAGGATACGGAACATATCCGGCCAGTAGTATACCGGATCAGGATTACGGAAAGAACAGGCCGGTTTGAAAAACCCTAAACCGGCCGCACTACAGCAATTTCGAAACAATAGCATGCCGCCTAACACAACGTCAAAGCAATGGCTCTTATACGTTTAACCGTCAACGTTAAATAATTTTTATTCTGCCTCCTTTATTATTCACCACACACCTTATCATACTGTTAATACTAAATTCATATCAGATCGCTATGTTTGCCACCAGATATGAAAAGCATTCGGTATAGCGCTCCATTGCCGGGTATTAACCTACCAGCTGGCAGCGTATATCCCGGTATGTTTACAAAAGTGGGAGAGCTCCTACTTACTAAGATCAATTTATATCATCTTTTGATACATCATTATTGAAACCGATCCTAATGAAAATATTGTTTGGCTGGCCCTAAGGTTGATAATTGTAAAAGTGGTCCCGGCGGCGTTTTGCTGCCGGGATATTTATTGCATCCATTGGTAAGTACTTTAAAAAGCAATATCCAGTAAAGCCTGGTAAGGATCTCCTTTAAGGCCGAGCGCAACGGCAAAAGCCGGTTCTGTTTTATATCCTTGTTGCTTCAGCTCAATGATCCGCTGTTTCAGGGGTTCACCATATTGGTGCAGCAGAGAGTATTCTACAATCATATGCCGGAAACCAGCCTGTTCCACCGCCGGCACATTCTGCCCAAAAATTTCCAGGGGCCAGCCATCTATGGTAAAATGAGCAATAATCGTATTTTCGCCCTTCATCTCTGTATCGGTTAACTGGAAACCTGAATATGCAGCAAAATGTTCTTCCAAGAAGACACTGAACGCTTTCAGATCGGGCGCAAAACAAATAATATCCAGATCACTACTTGCGGTATCGATACCAATTGGCACTGTACCTGCCAGCAAGGGGTCAAAGTCTGCTAATATATCCATTACATGATGTGCTTGTAACAGGTTAAATGCAGACTGCTGCCGGCTGTTGCCGTTTTTGAGGTAATGGATGCTGCTGAACTTTTCAACGTAGTAATGCATTCCCGGCTATTTATTGTAAAGATAAGGAAAAGCAAGCGGGCATCACGTACCTGTGTAAGCGATCAATTGGTAAAAGCTTTTACGGTACGTATCAGAAACAGGTATCAATGTCTGCTGTATCTGGATGCCTTCCCTTCCAACGGTATCAATCTTATCTATAGCTACCATAAAGGATTTATGTACCCGGCAGATTACGGCAGCCGGTATTTCGGCTTCAAATTCCCGGAATGTTTTAAGCGTCATAATTTGTTTGCGAAACGTATATATTTTCCGGTAATCGCGCATGCCTTCAATATATAATATTTCGCTCAACAATAGCTTTTCCAGCCGGTAGGCTGTTTTTACGAAGATAAAGGTACGGGTAGGCGCTTGCTTGTCAAAGCAACGCTTCACTTTATCCACCGCCTGTAGAAAACGGTCGAAGGTAAATGGCTTCAACAAGTAATCAGTTACATTCAGCTCATATCCTTTGAGGGCATATTCGTGGTAGGCGGTGATCACAATTACCTCACAGTCGGGATGAGCTGCTTCCAAAAGCTGTATACCCGATACTTCGCCAATATTGATATCTAAAAATATCAGGTCTGTTTGGTTAGACTGCAGGAACAACAAAGCATCTATCCCATTATCGAAGCAAGCCTGCAAATGCAGGAAAGGTAATTTTTGTAAGTATCCCCTGATACGTTCCTGGGCCAGCGGTTCATCTTCTATGATGATGCAGTTAATTTTCATATGCATACAAGATTAAACTTACCTGGTAAATGCCATCCTTATCTGCTATATCGAGTGTATGTTGCGCCGGGTATAATAATGCCAGGCGGCGTTGCAGCAGTTCATTGCCCAATCCTTTACAGGTATCGTCTATAACAGATAGTCGCTGGTATTTATTTTCACAATAAAACCGGATACAATCGTTTTCAATAAATAACCGGATGTCTACCACTGAGCCATCCTTTTTATGGGCGGCATGTTTAAAAGCGTTTTCAATGTAGGAGATAAAAAGCATAGGGGCAATCATCCGGTTACCTGGCTCTCCCTGTACCGTATACTGCACATAATCACGGTTGGCAGTCCTGATCCGCTGCAGGGCAATATATTCTTCAATATAAACCATCTCTTTAGCCAACGGTATCCTGTCTGGTTTAGCTTCATACAACATAAACCGCATAATACCAGATAATTTATTGAGATATAAAGACGCCTTTTTCGCATCTTTTTCTATCAGCACATCAATGTTATTGATGGTGTTAAACAGGAAGTGCGGGTTAATCTGCGATTTCACCAGAGCCAGTTCCGTTTCGTAGTTCCGTTTGTTTAGGTCTTCCTTCAACCGGATATCTCCATACCAACTGATAAATCCCTTTAGCACCAGGCCAATAACGCCATGTATAGCTGCCAGCGCAACCAGGAAAAAGCACATTCCCCATTTTTGTATATTAGTAGCATGCTCCATCCCAGCAAGCAAGAATAGCAACAGGAAAGTAATGAGCCCAACCCCACCTGCCAACGATACGGCCAGGCCCAGGAAACCAGGCAAACGTTTTTTCTTCAACCAGTTATCAAACAAAAAAGTATAAAAAGTGTAAAAGCCCAACAACCCTGGTAAAAAACAAGTTAGCAATACCGGTGGAAATAAAAGAACCTGCAGCACTTTATACGTTTTTAATGCAACGCCAAACAATACTATTATCAGGCACAGGTACAGCCCCCAATAGCCAATATGCAACAACCATACAACCGATCTCTTCATATGCAACGGCTAACTGTTAGCCTCTTGTTTTTTTAGTGATGAACAGTATATAACCCAAGATACTGAATAACAGGAAATAAGCGCAGGAGTAGATATAAATGCGTGGTCCATATTGTGTCTCCATCAGGCAATAAGCGCTGTAAACATAAGGAATAAAAATAGCATATTTCCAATGGATCGCTATCATGCCTGCAATATACATTCCCAAACCAGCTCCTATTGGCAGCAGGAAATTCCGGAACTGTAAACTTAACAAATATTGCAATGCCACCACCGGCAGGCAAGCCAGAAAAAATTTAGCATTACCATACAAGAAAGGAACCAACGGGAACGGCTCCTGCGGAAAAGGCACACCTTTCACTAACAATGCCGGTATAATCCCGGTAAGGTATATGCCAACATTGAATAATAGAAAGAACTGCGAGAGCATCACCAGGATCACCCCTAATTTGGCCAGGAAGATAGTCGGGAGAGGCTGAGGCGTAGTATGCAGCTGCTTCCAGGTATTATTCCGGTATTCTAATTGGGCAACAAGGCTGGTAGCCAATATCACACCCATTGGCAGCAAGAAAAAAGCCATATGCTGCCAGCAGCTGTGGTACAGGGTTTCCCAGATATTTCCGCTGGCATTATCGCTATGCAGGGTATTCATACTGTAAAAACGTTGGCCTAAGATGATTACCGGAATAAAACCGCCGCCAATAAGGGTAAGCCATAAAGCTGCTGTACGCCGGCGTTTCAGCCATTCACTACGGAAACTATGCAAAAAGGTGGGTATCATAAGAGAAGTTATTTGTAAGGTGGATAAAAATGTCTTCCAGGTCGTTGCCGGTAGTATGTATTCCATATACGTTGATACCGGCGAGGATCAATTGCCGGTTCGCTGCGGCTACCTGGCCTTTAGACACGGCCTCCAGCTTTATTTTTCCGTTATATGGACTGGCTGTTAAACCGTAATTGGCGAGCAGGGTTAATGCAGCAGACGCCTGGTCGCAATCAATCAACACCTGGCTATAACTGCCGCGATCCTGCGTAAGAGCCGACAAAGCGCCCTGGTAAAGGAGCTCACCTTTGTCGATGATGCCTATATGGGAAACGAGCTTCTCCATTTCAGGCAGCAGATGGCTAGAAACCAGTATGGTGGTATTGTTTTCCTCGTTCAACATACGCAATAATGCTCTCATTTCGAGGATACCGGCGGGGTCGAGGCCATTGGTAGGCTCATCGAGTATCAATAAGGAGGGTTGATGCAACAGGGCCATAGCAATTCCCAGGCGTTGCTTCATGCCTAGTGAAAACTTGCCGGCCATTTTCCGGCCAGCTTGTGATAGCCCTACCTGGTCGAGTACTTCCTCTACCCGCTTCCTTGGGCACTGGTATAACTGCTGCAATAAAAGCAGGTTTTCCGTTGCAGTAAGATGGCTATACATGGCAGGCATTTCTATCAAGGAACCCACCCGTTTTAAAATTTCCAGGCGATGTTGGCGGAAGTCTAGTCCTTCTACCAGGATAGTACCTTGTTGCAGGCGAAGCAGCCCCAAAATCAGTTTCAAAGTGGTGGTTTTACCCGCTCCATTAGGTCCGAGGAAACCATAAATAGCCCCCTTAGGCACCTGTAAATGGATGTTATCCAGCACGTTATCTCTACCTGAAAAATGATAGGTAAGCTGTTGTGTTTCCAGCGCGAATGTAGACATGTATATCAATTGGATTTACACCAAAAATATACTGCCGGGACGCTGTATGAAATTATATTTGGTGAAGCAAGCAGACTTTTCTGTCATCTCCCCTTTTTATCCTGCAAGTTGGCAATAGCTAGCAGACCTGGTAACCGCCAGGTACTCCGTTCTTAGAAAGTACGATCTGCCATAATTGGCTTTTGCGGGCACGGAAAGAGGCTGCGCAAGACAACAGGTAATATTTCCACATCCTGAAAAAAGTCTGGTCGTAGCTATCCTTCAGCTTATGCCAGCTATTGTGCACGTTATCATACCAGGCCAGCAGGGTTTTATCGTAGTGCACACTGAAATTTTGCCAGTGTTCCATTACAAAAAGGCCTTCAATAGCTTCTCCTATCAGCCGTACCGTGGGTATCATGGCATTGGGGAAAATGTATTTGTTCAGCCACTGGTCTGTAAACATCATTGCATTGTTGCCACCAATAGTGTGCAATAAAAATAATCCATCATCTTTCAGGCAATGATGCACCACCTTCATATAAGTACGGTAGTTCTTGTACCCTACATGCTCAAACATACCGAGGGAAACGATAGCATCATATTGTTCATGAAGCATCCGGTAGTCGACCAACCGGATCTCCACCGGGAGCCCTTTACAACGCTCTTGCGCCAGGTCGGCCTGCTCTTTGGAGATAGTAATACCAGTTACTTTCACATCATATTTTTCTGCCGCATATTTAGCGAAGCTTCCCCAGCCGCAGCCAATATCCAGTACATGCATACCGGGCCGCAGCTTTAATTTCCTGCAAGAAAGGTCCAGTTTATATTCCTGTGCTTCATCGAGGGTCCCTGCATTTTCCCAGAAGCCACAGGTATAGGTCATCCGTTTATCAAGCATTTCTTCAAAAAGATCATTACCGGTATCATAATGTGCACTGCCATTTATATAGGCTTTGGCAGGCGCCTGCAGATTTAGGATCTTAGCCATTAAGATTTCTGCTTTGAACCGGAAATTACGTTTCACATTATCATCGAGATTGGCTACCAATACTTTCGTAAAAAAATCATCCAGCTTTTCGCAGTCCCAGTATTGCTTCATATAGGTTTCCCCCAAACCAAGAGAGCCACTGCCTAATGTTTCCGGGTAAAAAGCTTCCTTATGCACCTGAATATCCCAGGGATTATTGCCATTTATGGTAATGCCGGCAGATGATAACAAACGGGTAACAATGCTTTTGGGTTGCAACATACGCATCACTTCTACTATTTCAAATAGGAACAATAAACGGGCAGCCTTTGTTCATATGGCTGCCCGCTTACGTATACGACTATATCAGGTGTTTTCTTTTTTATCGTTTATGATAACCTCTATACAGTGGTTACACATGGCTTCTCGGCCCTATAGCCAAAACTGGACTTTCCATGGCGGCCGGGAGCGCTAGTGGAGGTTATATATTGATCGCGCCGCGACCGGAAGTGATCAGGTAAGCGTCTTTCAATACTTCAGAGAAAGTAGGATGCGCATAAGATATTTTACCCAGCTCACTGTCTGTAATTTCACACTCCATGGCTATTACTCCTTGGGCAATGAGATCAGCTGCCCGGGCGCCAATAATATGCACGCCTAACACTTCACCATATTTAGGGTCAGTAAGCACTTTTACAAATCCGTCCATATCGTCGGAGGCGCGCGCCCTTCCGCTGGCTAAGAACGGGAATTTACCTTTATTATAGACGATGCCGGCTTCTTTCAATTGTTCTTCTGTATATCCAGACCCCGCCACTTCCGGCCAGGTATACACTACGCTGGGAATACGGAGATAGTTAATCGTATGAGGATGACCGTTAATAGTTTCTGCGATAGCCACTCCTTCATCTTCTGCTTTATGCGCCAGCATAGGGCCACGTATCACATCTCCCAGGGCGTAGATGTTAGGTTCTTCTGTTCTTAACTGGTCGTTCACCACCACACGTCCCTTATCGTCCAGTTTCACTTTTGTATTTTCCAGCCCCAGGCCGGTAGTATAAGGCTTTCTGCCAACAGCTACCAGGCAGTAATCGGCGGTAACCTGCTGTTCTTTACCAGCAGTATCCAGGTAGGTAACAAGTGCGCTATTACCTTGATTCTTCGCTGATTGTACTTTGCTGCTGAGTAAAATTTCGATGCCTTGTTTTGAGAGCACTTTCAGTAACTCTTTACCTAGTTCCCGGTCCATGGTCGGTATCAGGCTATCAGTATATTCGATAATGGTAACTTTGGTACCGGTACGGCTGTATACAGAAGCCATTTCCACCCCTATTACGCCACCACCGATAATCACCATGGTAGCAGGCTGCGTTTTCAGGGAAAGGGCTTCTGTTGAAGTAATGATCCTGTCTTTATCAATGTCTACCCCCGGGATGGAAGCTGGTTTGGAGCCAGTGGCAATAATAAAGTATTTAGCACTGATCGTTTTATCTTCTTCCTGATCTTTACGGATCACTATTTTGCTATTATCTATAAAGCTACCGGCGCCAGTAAACACCTGTATCTTATTTTTTTTCATCAGGAAGTTGAGTCCTTCGTTATTTTGTTTCACCACGTCTTTGCTGCGGGCGATAAATTTTTCAAAGTCGATACGCACGTTGTCGGCCAGTATCCCTTGTTTGGGGCCTTTGTGCAGGATAGCATAGTAGTTCTCGCTGCTATCCAGCAGTGCTTTGGAAGGAATACAGCCTACATTGGTACAGGTACCTCCCAATACATTGTATTTTTCAACGATAGCTGTTTTATAACCGAGTTGCGAAGCCCTGATGGCAGCCACATACCCTCCGGGGCCAGATCCTATTACTACGAGGTCGAAATCTTTTTCCATAATAAAATATGCAGTTAATGAATGTTGAATGAATACATCCAAGCTAAGTTAACAATCTTTCTTCTGATGTTGTTCTCAAAAGCCAGAAGGGCTACTCAGCACTCTTTACTAGATATTGCAAGGCTTATCTGAGCTTATATAGCCGGTAGCCATACAGGAACACCACCAGATAGCAAACAATAGGCAGGTAATAGGCAGTGGCCACACTAGTATCTGCCAAACGACCCATAATGAAAGGGAAAACAGCGCCCCCGAACATTCCCATCACAATAAAAGAAGACCCCTGTTGCGTATGTGGTCCCAGGTCTTTCAGCCCAAGACTGAAAATAGTAGGGTACATGATACTAAAGAAGAAGTTGATCATGAGCAGGGCAGCGTAGGAAGTCCAACCCCATCCCTGTGCCACGAGGAGGCACATCAGCACATTACCTATAGCAAAAGCTGCCAGTAGCTTATTTGGCGCTACAAAACGCATTAAAGCGGTACCCACAAAACGGCCTGCCAGCATCATCACCATAAATAACGCCATCATATTACCGGCTTTAACATCTGTATAGTGCATTACTTCATGACCATAATTGATAAAAAAAGCCCAGGTACCTGCCTGTGCAGCCACATTGAAGAACTGGGCCACTACAGCCCAAACAAAGTTTTTATGCCGGAACAATTTTTTAGACGTACCAGCCGCAGGCGCTACTCCCACCGGACCATTATGCGGATCTGCCAGGGCAGGCACCTTCACGAAAGCAAAAGCAGCCGCAATACCGGCGATAATGATACCGATCCAGATATACAATTGTTTTACAGAAAATAACTCATTGCTTGCCTGCTGATCAACACTAAACAGGAAGTGGGTCCCGATAAGTGGTCCTACAATGGTGCCCACCGCATTAAATGACTGTGCAAAATTAATACGCTGATCACTGGTTTGCTGGTCGCCCAAAGCCGCGGCAAAAGGATGTGCCACCGTTTCCAGAGTAGCCATACCACAAGCCAATACAAAAAGTGCCATCCGGAAGTAAGTAAAAGAAGCCAGGTTGGCTGCCGGTATAAACAGGAACGCCCCTAGTGCATATAAGGTAAGTCCGAGCAACACCCCATTCTTATACCCCATCTTCTTGATAAACAGCCCAGCAGGAATGCCCATAATGGCATAGGCGCCGAAAATAGAAAACTGCACCAGTCCCGATTGGGATTTGGTTAAACCCAATACATTCTGGAAATGCTTATTTAACACATCGCCCATAGAAAGCGCAATTCCCCAGCATAAAAACAATGAGGTAACAAATATAAATGTGACAATGTATTTCTTCTCTGTAAATTTAACCGGCAAGGCAATTGTTTTCGCGGAATTTTTAGCCGCCTCCTTTTCAAGAGATTCGGATGATATCATGATATTGGTTTTATGAGTAAAGGCACAACGTGGATAAAGGACATTTGACAATATGGTCAACATCCAGCTACTAATATACAACTCCCTTTTAAAATTACCCTCCTCCTGCTACCCTGCACTTTTCTACTGGGTTAGCGTCGATAAATTTAATTACAATAAATACCATTTAACCTCAGGCATTCCCGAACTTTGCGCTATAAACCACTGTTGAGCATGGTATCAATACCATCAACCATCAGTGACACATCTCTAGAAACGAATAAAAAATCAACACACTATGGAATACAGACAATTAGGCGGCTCTGGCTTACAGGTGCCGGTACTTAGTTTAGGCACTGGTACCTTTGGCGGTGGCAATGATTTCTTTAAAGCCTGGGGGAGTACCCTGGCCGACGAGGCAACCCGCCTTGTAAATTTATGCATGGATGCAGGCGTTAATTTATTTGACACAGCAGATATCTATTCCGATGGCCTGGCGGAAGAGATCCTGGGCAAAGCCATTGCCGGCAAAAGAAACCAATTGCTGATTTCCACTAAGTCTACCTTTCCATTTGGACAAAGCCCCAATAACCAGGGCTCTTCCCGTTTTCACATACTGCGCCAGATTGAAGGCAGTTTGAAACGGCTGAATACCGACTATATTGATATTTACCACATGCATGGTTTTGATGGCAACACACCGGTAGAAGAAACCATGCGGGTACTGGATGACCTGGTACAAAGTGGAAAAGTGCGATATATTGCCTGTTCCAACTTCTCCGGCTGGCACCTGATGAAGTCGCAGGCCATTGCCGACAGGTATGGATGGAACCGGTACGTAGCGCACCAGGTATATTACTCCCTGGCTAACCGTGAATATGAATGGGAATTGATGCCACTGGGCATCGATCAACATGTAGGCGCTATTGTGTGGTCGCCACTGGCAGCCGGCCGCCTGGGCGGTAAATACCGCCGCAATACGCCTATACCGCAAAATAGCCGTATAGCCCAGGGTGGTAGCCCCATACCAGATGCAGTAGTACAGGAAGAGGTGTTTTACAATACCATGGATGCCTTGGAAGAAATTGCTGCCGAAACCGGTAAAACTATTGCCCAGGTTGCGTTGAACTGGCTACTGCAACGTCCTACTGTTTCCAGTATCCTTTTCGGCGCCCGCAATGAGGAACAACTCATCCAGAACCTGGGAGCAGTAGGTTGGCACTTAACCACCGAACAGGTAAAAAAGCTGGATGCTGCCAGTGAAGTACCTACCATCTATCCGTATTGGCACCAAAGGCAGAACCTTACCTTAAACCCTCTGCCAAAATTCTATTAATAAACAGTTTCCCGGAGGGTGTATCCCAAAGTCTGGTACACCCTCTTTTTCAGACGCTCTTCACCCTTGACGATTACCGGACGCTGCTCACCAATAGCTGGTAGGTACCTGGCGTAATGCCTTCGGAACTTTTGAATAACCGCACAAAGTAGTTGGTATCATTAAAACCGCACTGCAGGCTTACCTGGCTTACCGTATTATTGCGGTCTGCCAACAGTTGCCTTGCCAGCTTTAATCTTTCCCGGTTGATGTACTGCAACGGAGTGATCCCAAATTGTTCCTTAAACCATTTAAAGAACACATTCCTGCTCAGGTAAGCCTTCTTACAAAGGATATCTATAGGGATATTTTCTGTAAGATGCTCATGGATGTAATGCAACACAAAATGCAACCGTGTGGTATTACTGTTTGCATTCCGCTCATCTGTTACCAATTGCAATTGCTGTTGCTGCATGATACGGATCAGCAGCTCCTTCATATTCAGGTCGGCGTAAATATCTCGTGATGGATCGGGGCTTTGACAAATGCGGGTGAGCTTATTGATCAATGCACTTACATCGGCGTCGTTACTGAAATGATACCGGTTCAACTGCAGGTGCCAGTTACCCAATTCCCTTTCTGCACCATTATAATGCTCGTTGAGGTATTGCAAGGTACCGCGTATATAGGTTTCATTTACCGACAATGCGATGCACTGCGTAGGATCTTCCAGGGTAGCTTCAGGGAAATCGATGATCATGGCTTCATTGGCTGGCAATATCACTGTTTCTCCAGGCAGATAATCAAACGCCGGCTGATCGAACAGGTGCATCACTTTTTTGCCACGTACCATACTGGTGATACTAAAATCTCCAAAGCTCAACGGCACCCGCCAGGCCTGCTGATAGCTCTCAAAGACATTCAGCTCACAGTTATTTAAATTAAAAACCTGCCGGTTCTCTACCAATTTTTGCAGGTGTTGCTGAGGCGTAAGCGCAATTTTCTGCAGATAATTTTTTACCGGCATAACAAATATTTTACCTCTAACAATTTAATAAAAAATCAGTTAACACAGAAAAACAGGTACAAATGTGCTAAAAATAAATACAATATTTAGCAGGCAAAAGGAGAATCTTTGGCAATTTGGGACATAAGAGAAACGGAAACCATACTTATCTTATCTTAACCATCCACCTGGTTAGTTTCATTTACACTGAGTGCTACATAAAAAGTCATCTTACCGAAGATGACTTTTTATTCATCATATCATATATATCCTTTTAGGCCCTTGCCTGCTTCATCCCTTTAAGCATATCCCCTAACTTATCTTGTAATAAAAAATCCGGAAAATGGCCAGTTGGCGTCTCCAACTACCTTAAATTAGTGATTTACAGTTACAGCCTGATTACTTGTTGTTGACCATTAACTATCACCTAATAAACCCAACATTATGAAAAAAATCCTCTTGATGGCCCTTTTGTTACCTATGCTGGCAATGGCCCAGGACAAAGGCATCCACTTCGAACATGGCCTCAGCTGGGCGGCAGTGCAAGCTAAAGCCAAAGCAGAAAATAAGTACATCTTCATGGATTGCTTTACCACCTGGTGCGGCCCTTGCAAGTTCATGTCTGCTAATATTTTCCCTCAGGAAAAAGTAGGCAACTTCATGAACGACAAATTCATCAGCATAAAAGTACAGATGGACCAAACCCCCAAAGACAACGAAGACGTACGTAGCTGGTACGCTGATGCCAAACAAATTGAACACAACTATATCGTATACGCCTATCCTACTTTCTTAGTTTTTGCACCAGACGGCCAGATAGTAGACCGCCAGATAGGAAGCACCGAAGCGGAAGAATTTATTGCCAGGTGCCAAAGTTCCCTGGATCCGGACCAACAATACTACACACTGCTGGACCAATTCAAAAAAGGCAAGAAAGATACTGCTTTCCTGCACAAATTATCACTCCTCGCCCTGCACGGCAACGACCCAGAAAATGCTGCAGCAATCTCCAAATCATACATTGACCAACAAAAAGACCTATTTACGCCTGGTAACCTGAACTATCTTGTAGCATTCACCCAAAGCAGCAAAGACAAAGGCTTCGACCTGTTCCTGCATAACACCACTAAAGTAGATAAGGTGCTTGGAGCTGGAAAAGCAGAAAATATTATCATGGGCATCGTAGCCAATGAAGAAACATTTTCTCAACTGACGAAAAATGGCCATGCAGCGCCCGACTGGACTGCTATAAAAAAGAACATCACTACCAAATATCCTTCTTTTGCAGATGAACTGATCCTAAAGTGTAAGGTGCAATACTACAGCTACATTAAAGACGCAGATAGTGCAGTAGCCAGCATTGTTGCTTACATGAAAAAATATGGCCAGAAAGCCGACCCTCAGTCGCTGAACGCATATGCATGGACTATCTTCGAAAAATGCGATGACATGCAGTGTATTGAACAAGCCCTGGAATGGAGCAAACGTTCCTTCAAAGACCAGGAAATACCTTCCTATATGGACACTTACGCTAACCTGCTGTATAAAGCCGGTAAAAAAACGGATGCAGTGGCCTGGGAAGAGAAAGCCATGAACAAAGCCAGTGCAGAAGAAAGGAAGAGTTATGAAACCACACTGGACAAAATGAAGAGGGGGGAAACACTATAAGCTATCAGCCACCAACTCACTACAAAACAATTAACCGCCAGGAGTTAACTATTAGCCCCTGGCGGTTTTTTTCGTGAGAAAACAATGTATGATCATTCAGGTATTATTGATTCATTTTCCTGATAAATACAATTTCCTCCGGACTGAAAGGGGTTCCGTCATTACGGAAAATATCGTGGTACCATAAAACAGGTTCCGGCTCCCCTCCTTTGTTACCCTGCGGATAGTTAGTTTGTGTTTTACCGGCCACCAGACCCCAATTAATGGCGCCCACCCGGTTTCGTTTAAAGATAGGCAAATGCGTAACAAAGGTGCTGTTATTAGGACGTTTCATGTACTCTGTACAGATCACCGGTTTACCATAGTGTGTCAGTGTATCGATGGCTGTTATCAGAGAAGTGGTATCACGGTAGTTATGGAAGGTGATCACATCTGAATTTTCCAGCTGATACTGATTAAAAGCGGTGAACCCGTCGTTCCAGATACCGATGGTAATAGGCTGGCTTGGGCGTATCTCCCTTGCCCAGGCAACTACATTTTTCAAGAGTGGCCAGCTTTTATCGCCATGGCCAAAATGTCCGGGTTCATTGTACAGATCCCACATAGACACATATATGTTGTCTTTAAAAGTGGTAAGTATATCTTTCACATACCACTGCAGCGTATCCATTAACGCCGGATTATCATCAATAGCGCTGCCCGGATCTTTTAACCAACGGCTGTTATGTACACTGGGAATAGGCGCTGGCTGAGGCCCGGGGCGATAATGATCACTCCAGCAATCGTCAAAAAAAACGAAAATGGTTTTAATACCGTTTTCTCCGGCGATAGATAAGTATGTTTTGATACGCTCTTTAAAACCTATAGCATCTTCTTGCCAGGCAACATGATGAAGGTATACACGCATTGTATTAAAGCCAATAGCAGCGGCATATCCCAACTCGCGCCGGATGGTAGCGGTATCGAAAGTGGCAGCCTGCCACATCTCCAATTGGTTAACAGCAGTGGAAGGCGAAAAATTGGCCCCTGTCATCCATGGCTGTTGCCGGTACCAATCGTTGGCTTTATCTACCGGCCAGGTTTCCTGCGCCGCCGCTGCAGTACTAAGCAATAATGAAACAAAAAAAAGAAGGATTTTGGGTGTTTTCATGCGTCTTATTATTAAAATAATACTATCATTTGTGCAATTGCTAAAATGGACAAATTTTCTTGTAAAAGGAGTAGTAAATTCCTCTATAACCCTGTATAATATGCCAGCTACTTTTCCCTCTTTTGGGTCCTTTATTTTTAAGGATAACCTCCATCGCAAATATGTATATATTGCTGCTATTGCAGCAATAATACAGTTAATTATTTTTAAATTATGTTATCCTTTTGCGGATTTCTTTTCAGACTCATACAGCTATATTTTTGCAGCGGCTAATCACCTGGATGTAAATATCTGGCCTATTGGCTATTCAAAATTCCTGTGGCTGTTTCACCAAGTCACTACTTCAGATACAGCCGTGGTAGCCTTTCAATACCTTTTCGTACAGGGTATTACTTTATACTTCTTTTTTACGTTGCTATATTTTTACGCTCCTAAAAGCGAGTCTACCAATATTATTTTTTTCTGCTTATTTTTTAATCCCCTGATATTATACCTCAGCAATTATATTTCCAGCGACGCCTTGTTCCTTGGTCTGAGCTTATGGTGGGCTACACAGCTACTGTGGATCATTCATCGCCCACGCCCCTACCAGGTGATACTGCATGGCCTGTTAATAGCAATAACGTTCACACTACGGTACAACGCTATGTACTATCCGTTAGTCAGCGCTATTGTATTACTCTTTTCCCAACACAAGCTAGCCTGGAAAGTTACCGGGATTGCCTTGCCTTTGTTGCTGATAACACTATTTGTAAACCATACCCAAAATTCCGCCTATAAAATAACCGGCGCCAAACAGTTTTCTATTTTCGGCGGTTGGCAGTTGGCCAACAATGCATTATACATGTATCCATACATCAATACCGCTGGTGACCAGGCTCCTGCAACATGCAGGGAATTTGATCAGGAGGTGAAGCGTTTCTTCGAAAAGTATGGTCAGCAAGCCAAATCAATTTCTCCCAGGCAGGGAGCTGTTTATATAAAGCTACCTGAAGCTCCTCTAAAAAAATTTTTAACTGATAGAGTAAATACAGACAACGATAGCTCCGGAGGTGTACAATCATGGGGCACGGTAGCGCCCATTTATGGCAGCTATGGCAAAGCACTGATATTACAGCATCCCATTGCTTTTGCAAGGTACTTCCTGTTACCCAATACCTTAAACTACGCCTTACCGCCACTGGAAAAACTAGAAATATATAACCTCGGACAGGATAAAGTTGCTCCTATAGCCGCACAATGGTTTCACTATCCAGACACACAGGTTAGCGCTGTCTCTATTAAAATCCAGGGAGTTATTCTCTTGATTTTTCCATCTTTATTCTTAATTATTAACCTGTTCTTTATCTGGACCCTTTTACGATGGATACAGTTCAAACGCATAAGGCCACAAGAAATTCCATTTAAGCAGGCATTACTTATATTAATCCTCTTATTAACGGTTAATGCCGGCTTTAGTATACTGGCATCACCCATTGTATTTCGGTACCAGATTTTCCCTATGCTATTGTGTTTTTCCTTTACGATAACTATGATAGGAAAACTGGAAGCATTAATGCCCAGCACAGCCCCGGCATCTTAAACACTTACAGCTCACTCCAACCGTAAATACTGCCATGAAAGTTATAGCGGTTGATACGGATCAATAGCTCACATTTATTTATCTCCTTTAAAGGCTATTACCTTCCATTAGCAAATGGAAGGTAATATGCCCTTTATAAACGGGTGAGACAGGCAATCAATCAACTAAATAGGGCTCTTTCATCTTTCTGGAGTTTACCTGAAATCTAAAAGGCCCACCCTGATAAAGTATGCTTTATCTGTTTTCATAGCCAGATGTAACTATAAGGAACAGTAAATAGCTATAGGTACTATAAATGATTAAGCCTCTTTCAAGCATTGCCGAAGCTCCTTAAGCGCAGAAGACACCTGGTTTTTTACAGTTTGAAGTCCAATCCCTCTCCTGGCCGCAATCTCCTTCTGACTCAACCCTCCCAAATATTGCATCTTGAACACTTCACGGCGAGCAGACGGCATGTTATTAATGGCCCGCCGCAATCCTATGCCCAACTCTTCGTTTTCCAGTTCTTTAGGTATGATCACCTCTTCCCGTAGGCCGGCATATTGCCGCTTACGTACCTTGCTTCTTTCCTGATACCTGAAACTGTTGAAGCAATAGTTCTTTATAGCCCCTAGCAAATAATTATACAGTGAAGATTGCAGCTTTACATTGGCTTTATTCTTCCATAACCAGAAAAATACTTCCTGTACCGCATCTCTAGCTTCTTCTTTACAGTGTAACCGCCGGTAAGCGGCCTCATAAAGACGGGACCAATAATTTTTTACCAAATCAGAAAATACTTCAACATCGCCGGCTTTTATCTTTTCCAATATTACTTCATCACTAAATTCACACATCTGAATGCTGTTTAAATTCTCCTGCAAGCAAATAAATATTTTTAACGAAACTGTAAATCCAATGTTAATGGCAAAAAATTTCCGGCTTGTGCATATTGTATTTAACACAGATCAGGTTGGCAATAGTATGTGTAAGATGAGATATTAGTGGAGATGGTATCTGCAATAATAGCAGGGATAATTATTAAACTTTTTTAAAACAGGCAACCACTAACAGTATCAACGCCCCTATACTGCACAATGTCCGTACCAGGTGCCAATTATTCCATGCATCGGCAAAGGCGTGCCTGGCAGTAAATAATTGAGCATTGGTTTTACCGGTAAGGGTAACAACAGCAAGCTGGTCATTCAATGGAATATTTGCCAATACTGTTACACCGAATGAACCAATAAGAAACAACAGTGTAGCTACCAACAGATATCCGGCCCGCTGCGAAAATACCGGCTTCGCATACATATAAGTGGCCAGGGGAAGTAATACTGGCGCACCAAAAAAACTAATGGCGAAACCTGGATTTACAATTGCCCGGTTAATTGCTTGCATCGCCTCAATGTAAGCGGCATCGGGTAATTGTTGAAAAGCAAGGTTCACTGCAATGGCAAAAGCATAAAATACCCCGGTAACCAGGGCGGTGGTAATAACGGTCGAAGCCAATATGAATTGTTTCATGATCTACTATAGGAAGGTTTGTATCCCATCGCAATATTACCACCGCTGCCCAGCTGATAATAGAACAAAACCGACAAATTTAAATTTAATCAGCATATCCCGCCATACCACCATACCCCGGAAACTAACAGCAACGCGCCTATGAAATTTCTACTAAAATCCCCATTGCTGCATTACCCGCAAATCATCTTTGGCAGCGGCCACCGGTGCCTGCCCCTGGTACGACTCCTGTTCAACAATAAAGTACCTGGTACCTGATTGTTTTCCCAGCTCAATAATTTCTTTTACCGGGATAATACCTTTGCCCAGCACTGTACTTTCGTACTGGCTTCCCGTTTTTATTTCATCCTTCACATGCATCAGCTCAAAACGGTCAGGATACTGTTTAAGGATATCTAACGCAACACCACCGGCATGATACATATTACCTATGTCTAATTGCTGCACTACCAGTGTAGGATCTGTATGCTGTAAAATCAGATCAAACAATTTTTCACCATTCAACTGTTGACTGAATTCAAAATCGTGGTTGTGGTAACCAAATTTCATCCCCAATTGCTTACATAGCTCCCCATTTTTATTGAAAACATCCATATACGATTTAAAATCATCATAATTTTTACGCAGACTTTCATCCAACCAGGGACTGATCACATAACGCTGTCCCACTACCGCTGCATCTTCCACGGTGTATTTCCACTCATCAGTAAAGTCCTGTTTCACTGCATCCCAGTGTTGTTTTCCCATCACTGTGTGACCGCTCGGCATTATCATTCCTAAGTCGCCCAGGAATTTCTTGAAATCCTTAGGGGAATAACCATAAAACTTCCGCTGACTATAACCGGCATGCTCTACCTGTTTATAACCCATAGCAGCCAGCTGCCTGAGTGTACCGGCGGGGTCTTTCTTCATGTCATCTCGCACGGAATACAGTTGCAGCCCCAACTGTGGCTTAGCAATATTGGCGGCTAACAGTTCTTTAGAGAAAAGCGTGGTCCCTGCAATCGCCAGGGTACCTTTAAATAGAAAATCCCTTCTTGAAATGCCCATAGTAAAACTATTTTAAAGTTGATAGATGCTGGAAAAACCGGATACAGCACATAGCCGGCACTATTGGGGAAGTACGGGCAGGTAATAACGTGGTTATAATGTATAGCCGGGAATAGGTACACACAGCTAAAAAAGATATGTGTACGCTATTCCTTTAAAAATATAATTTTAAAACTGATTTTTTACGAAAATATTATCCCCGCATATAGCCGTTACCGGTATAACGGCTTTTTTTAAGTCGTTACTTCCCTGTGGATACGACTCAGGGAATCCGGCTTTATACCCATAAAAGAGGCAATGTAGGATAAGGGGACCTGTTGCATAATATCAGGCAACTGCTCAACCAGATTGAAATAACGCTGTTTGGTAGTAAGGCTTACCTGGTCTTTTACTTTCTGCTCATTATACCTGATTATTTCTTCATATAAGATTTTTCCCAACTCGGCCCAGCGCTGGTTATGCTTCAGCAACTCATCCAGGTTACCGCGGGTTATCCGCAGCAATTCACAGTCGGTGATGCACTCAAATATTTCATGAGAGCGCGTTTGTGTAATATAACTGTTGAAAGCAGTCATAAAACCCATAGGACAATTAATATGGTTGGTCACTTCCTCTCCATCTCCATCAATATGGTAAAGTCTTAAATAACCGGTATTGATGAAATACATGTAGCGTGCAATATCGCCGCTACTCACAATTACATGTGACTTTCTGTAACTCACAGGTTCAAATACTTCCTTGATAAGATGCTGGTCAAATTTATCTATGCGGACCAGCTCGGCGATCAACCGGGTGATTTTCTGATAAGGCATAGTCAGTATATTTAGTGCAGGCCGCAAAGATAATCAGCTTTTCAATACGTAGGTAGTATTCCCTGGTGTTTAGTTACAAACAGGGAAACCCGGGTCTCCCTGTTTGTAACTATGTTTTTATTTTGAGGACAAGCATATCATTAGGCACATCTCCGGGATGCAGAGCAGAGAGGTCTGCCACACAGTCGTTTCCTTGTTGACGCCATTGGATGGGTTTATCACATCCTAATATACTAAAAGTGGCTCCCCTGGGAGGTGTATAATTCCGTATCACCACCTGCGGTTGCCAACCTGGCAGGAAGCAATATACCGCGCCGGCCTTGGCGGTAAAAAACAATTCAATATGCGCCCGCTCCTGCGATGGCCTGATCAATTGCGCAACGCTGTAATTGGCCATATAATTCGCTTCTTTCACTTCTGGCCGCTTACCGTTGCTCCATTGCCGGTCTGCTTTCCAGGGTTTAGTATCATAGATCGCTTCTCCATTGATATCCAGCCATTTGCCCATGTCGAGCAATTTCTGCTGCATAATCACCGGAATGCGGCCATCCGCAGTAGGACCAATATCCAGCAACAGATTTCCGCCTCTGGCCACAATATCTACCAACATCAGGATCAGGTCACTGCTCTTTTTATAATCGTCGGCATTTTCCATACGGTTATATCCATATGATTGTCCAATCCCCTGGCTCTCCTCCCAAATAACACCAGGCTGCATACCACTCCCATATTCAGAAGTCAGGTAGGTAGCCCCATTATTCTTTCCCCGGGTATTGCTTCCCCAACGGTCGTCTACCACCACTTCGCCTTTTACCGGCGACTCGTTGAACAACCAGGCTAACAACGATGGACTTTGCCAAGCCGTATCACTCATCTCCCATTCTCCATCAGCAAAAATAACCGAGGGCTTATAACGCGTTATCAGGTCTTTGAACTGTGGCGTCATCACCTCTTTTACATATTGCTGCCTGTTTTTGAGCCACAATGGATTAAACCATTCATAGAGCGAATAATAATACCCCATTTTTAACCCTTCCTTTCGTACAGCCGTAGTAAGATCCCCCAGCAAATCACGTTTAGGCGTCCCAGTTACAGCATTCCACGAATGTCCCCAGGAAGTATTAGCCTGCTGGTTATCCCACAAACAATACCCTTCGTGATGCTTGGAAGTAAGCACTACATATTTAGCCCCGGAGCGGCGGAAAAGCTGCGCCCACTGCTCCGGATTAAATAGTGCCGCTGTAAATTGGTTTTCAAACCGTTCATAAGAAAAATCCTTACCATAATTCTTATCGTGAAATGCCTGTACCTGTTGATGTGAGCCCTCTTTAGTTCCCTGCAAATTGTACCAATACCATTCGGAATAACCTCCGGGGCCTACTACTGCATAAGAAGGCACGGCATATACGCCCCAGTGTATGAAAATACCAAACTTGGCATTATTAAACCAAGCCGGAATACCACGTTTATTCAAGGAAGCCCAATTGGCCTCATAATGTTGGGCAAAAACAAAGGATGTGCTTAATAACAACCATAACATCCCCAAACTTCGTTTTATCATACAGGAAATTTAACATATTTTACATTGACCAAAATTAGCAACTTCCATCACCTGTTATAATGGTATTTTCGCTGAAAACAATACATACTAAATAAACACTGGAAACAGTTGAATTTTTCTTAATACCTCAAATGCCTATCAGGGCCGCCTTAAAAATGCTTCAATCTATCAACGCAACCAGCATATTTTTGAAACGGCGCTGAAAAATGTAAAACGCGTGGCTGATGCGGGCATCCTGTTGCTCCTGCAACCATACAGGAAATTCTCACTTTTTTTGTATTGTTGCATACATGAAACTTCATATTCTGGGAGCATCAGGAAGTGGGGTAACTACCCTCGGACAAGCGCTGTCCATACACCTGCAAATCCCCTATTTCGATAGTGATCATTATTTCTGGGAAAATATAGACCCTCCGTTTTCACAACAGAGATTACCGGCAGAAAGAAATGAAATGATACGTTCACATCTGGATGAACAAAAGAGCTGGATACTGGGCGGTTCCGTGACCAATTGGGGTGAAGACGTTTTCCCTTGTTTTGACCTGATCGTTTTTCTGTGGATTCCCCCACAAATACGGATGGAAAGATTATACAAGCGGGAACGGGAACGCTATGGAGACCTTATCATCACCGATCCATACCGCAGCAAACTACATGATGCTTTTATGACCTGGGCGGCAGATTACGACCGTAATACCGGTATAGCCAGCCGCAATATCCAAACACATCAACAATGGCTCCGGCGCCAAACATCACCAGTGGTAGAACTCGGTGGCGACCTGAGCACCAGTACGAGAATAAAGCTGGTGATAAAAGCGATAGAAAAAGCCCGCTAACCTTTACCCATCTTTACTTTCAACATGCTGGCATTAATGGCTACCACTACAGTGCTTACCGTCATTAACACCGCACCTGCCGCGGGGCTCAGCAGGATACCCTGGTTGTATAACACGCCCGCTGCCAATGGCAGAGCAATTACATTATAGCCAGTGGCCCATGCCAGATTCTGTATCATTTTACGCCAGGTAGCCCGTCCAAATAATATAAGGCTTACCACATCCTGCGGATTACTGTTTACCAGTACAATGCCGGCAGTTGCCGCTGCCACATCACTACCACTGCCAATGGCGATACCCACATCTGCCTGGGCCAGCGCTGGTGCATCATTGATGCCATCGCCGGTCATCCCTACAAACTCACCTTGTTGCTGTAGCTCCTTCACCTTTTCCAGTTTTTGATGTGGCAATACTCCTGCGATATAGCTATTCATACCCAGCTTTTTACAGACGCTTTCCGCTACTACACTATTATCGCCTGTAAGCAATATGGTTTTGATATGATTCGCCTTTAAAGTGGCGATTGCCCCCGCCGATTCGGGGCGTATCTCATCTGCCAGGGCAATATATCCGGCCACCACGTTATTAGTCACCACATACACCACCGTTTCTCCAGGTTGTATGGTATTACCAGGCGCTTGCCCCTTAAAATTAGCCGACAGATATCCTGGACTTACTACTTTAATATCCTTTCCATTAACAACACCACTGATACCTTCACCTGTCATAGCGGTTACCTGTGTCGCTTCCGGCACACTCAACCGCAATGCTTTTACCTTGCGGATAATGCCGGTAGCAATGGGATGCTCAGAGCTACCTTCCAGGGCAGCAGCTGTTTGCAGCATCTCTTCTTTGGAAATGCCCGATTGGAGGGATTCAAATCTTACCACCTCAAAACGCCCTATCGTTAAGGTGCCTGTTTTATCGAAAATAAGGGTAGTAACCCTGCGGGAATTTTCAAAATCAGTGCGGTTTTTTATTAACAGGCCATGCCTAGCTGAGAGAGCAGTAGATTTTGCAATGACCAGCGGTACTGCCAATCCTAAGGCATGTGGGCAACAAATAACAATCACCGTTACCATACGCTCAATAGCGAAAGATAAACCATGACCACTCCCCCACCAATATACCAATGTGATAATACCGGAGAGAATGGCAATAAGGGTAAGCCAACGCGCCGCCTTATCTGCTAACAACTGCGTTCTGGATTTTGATTGCTGGGCATCCTGTACCAGTTTAACTACCTGCGACAAGTAAGAATCTGCCGCCCCGTGTGTGACAGTCACTTTAATAGCCCCATTACCATTAATAGCCCCTGCAATCACCTTATCATTTACCTGTTTCTGCACAGGTATAGATTCTCCTGTTAACATACTCTCATCCAGGGAAGTGGCGCCCTCCACAATACCACCATCTGCGGCTACCTTTTCGCCTGGTTTTACCAAGACGGTATCCCCCACCTTTAAAGTGCCTGTTTTCACTTCCAATACCTGGTCTCCCTGCACCAAATGCGCATTATCCGGCATCAGCTGCACCAGCAATTCCAGCTCCCGCGAGGCACCCATAATAGATTTCATTTCTATCCAGTGCCCCAGCAACATAATGAGGATCAATGTAGTTAACTCCCAGAAAAAATCCATTCCCCTCAAACCAAATACAGTAGCCACACTATAAATATAAGCCACCGTAATCGCGAACCCGATCAACGTCATCATACCTGGCTCCCAGGTTCTCATTTCCTCCCACCAACCTTTCAGAAAAGGCCACCCGCCATACACAAACACGACGGTCGACAATAACAACAACACATAAGCATCTCCCGGAAAGTGAATGACAATACCTAACCAATGCTGTATCATCTTCGATAATAACATCACCGGAATGGTGAGCACCAATACCACATAAAACCGCTTCCTGAAATCGGCGATCATCATAACATGGTGATCATGATGACTACCATTCCCCATATCTGCCTGATCATGGTTGTGCCCGGACATATCATGCCCCTGGTGCATATCGGAATGCGGATGTTCCATCTATTATAGTGTTTAATAGCTTAATGTAATCCCTGCCCCAAATCCCATATCACTATCATAATGTGTAGAAATACCGAGGTTACGGGTAACGATGTACCTGAGACCGGCCATATATTCCTTATCGGTGTTTACCTTAAAATTAAAACGCAACCTCCTGGTAACCGGCACATCGTCGCGCATCAACTGGATACGCAGTTTACCTTCTGTATCCAGGGAAGCATCTGCCACCAATAGCATGGGCAAAGTATACTCCAGGCCCAGATGCAATACCTGCCGGTAATCTTTGGTGTTCTTTTGCCCGAAGAGATTTTTATCCGGCTCTCCCATCCTACGGTAACGAATATCCCAACCCAGATAAGGGAACAGCACTTGCAGTTGACCAAAGTATCTTCCAAAATGGCTTTCCGTTTCATACCCATGTTTGGCGTTCAAACCTACCCTCCATTCGGTAGACAAACGGTAGCGGGTGTTAGCCACCATAATTATGCCATCGCTGCCATTGCTTTCCAGTCCTACTCTCGCCATCGTATGCAGCATGCGGTCATCTTTTTTCAGCATGCGGTAAGCCATCGCCGGGTCTGGTACTTCCGGATTAGGCGGAGAGTCTTCATAGCTAAACACCCTGCCCATACCACTCATCATATGATACAAGATGTGACAGTGAAAGAACCAATTCCCGCTTGCTGAAGCGGCAAATTCAATAGTGTCAATTTCCATGGGCATAATATCCAACACTGTTTTCAATGGCGAATATGCTCCCTGGCCATTGAGTATCCGGAAGAAATGGCCGTGCAAGTGCATCGGATGCCGCATCATGGTATTGTTAAAGAGTATGATCCTAACAATTTCTCCTTTTTTAATTAAGATCTTGTCGGTTTCAGACACCGTTTTATTATTGATACTCCATACATAACGGTTCATATTCCCTGTTAGTTCAAAATGCAGGAGTCTAACCGGACCCTCCGGCAAA
Organism: Chitinophaga sp. 30R24; assembly: GCF_049056765.1. NCBI lineage: Bacteria > Pseudomonadati > Bacteroidota > Chitinophagia > Chitinophagales > Chitinophagaceae > Chitinophaga > Chitinophaga sp. 30R24. The sequence goes on along the minus strand of NZ_JBJGXX010000017.1, from coordinate 22,745 downwards.
GTGGTTTTCTCAGGCGCTTTCAACATGCCATAGTTGAGGGTAACAATATCTGCTGCGGCGCTGTCCATACGCATACCTGGCATGTTGTGCATATCGTGCATAGCTGGTTGATCTCCACCGGTTATTTCAGGATACATCACCGTGTTCATGTCCATTTCTTGATTCGACATCTGCATACCGCCGCTGGTATCCAGGTTACCATTCATCTTCATCATACCGTTCATCATCTTCATCCCTTCAAAGTATCTGAGACGGGGCAGCGGCGTTGCCGGCATCTTCATCCCTTGTCCCAGCCACAGCGAAGCAGAACCGGTACGATCTTCTGCTGTAGCCATAAATTCGTACTGCATATTATCCGGTATGGCCACTATTACGTCGTAGGTTTCAGACACCCCTATTATCAGGCGGTCTACTTCTACCGGTTCCATATCTGCTCCATCGCTGGCTACTACCGTTATTTTGCCTCCGGCATAGTGCAGCCAAAAATAAGTAGAGGAGCTACCATTTACAATACGCAACCTCACTTTATTACCCGCCTTAAACTGCGGTTGCTCACTCGAAGGCTTACCGTTGACCAGAAAACGATTATAATATACATCGCTTACATCCATAGCATTCATACGCTTCCATTCATTTGTAAGCTTAGTTCCCAAATGCCCTTGATGAGCAGCTTCCGCATAGCTTTGCACCGATCTTTTTTTAATAGCAAACCAATCATTGGCGTTATGCAGGTACCTGTTTACCGTATGCGGATGCAGATCTGTCCAATCGCTCAGCAACAACGTATATTCCTTCTCGTTATCAGGCGCCCTTTTATGTATAACAATAGCGCCATACATACCGCTTTGTTCCTGGAACATCGTGTGGCTGTGGTACCAATAAGTGCCATGTTGCACTACCGGGAAGCGGTACAAATGTGTTTGTCCTGCCTTTACAGGCCGGGTAGTAAGATAGGAAACACCATCGTATTGATTGGGCAGGATAATACCATGCCAATGGATAGACGTTTCTTTTTTTAAAGTATTATGTACATAAATTTCAGCAGTATCGCCTTCAGTAAAATGCAGCGTAGGACCGGGAATAGTGCCGTTGATCGCCAATGCATGCCTGGTTTTACCAGAATAGTTCACCATGGTATCGCCTACATACAGATCGTACCGTACTACTTTAGGCGGAGAAATAAAAGAAGCCTGTGCAGCAACAATGCTACATAGGCTCATTAATACGATATACAGCCATACTGCTTTCATAATTAAAGTTAAAGGGCTACTGAATGATATCGGTTACTTTTCCGCAGGAGAGCATTTGCTTACCATAGTAAGGATTTTTAACCGCATTGCTGCTGCTTAACCAATAGGCCTTTTGCATCGGGCAATATTCCTGGTAGATAGGCACATTGCTGAGCGGGACAGCTTTTGCCAGCTGATAAAAATCATTGGAGAAGCCCTTAAAATGTTCCCGCTGTTGTGCAATATCCTTTACGCTGGCAATAGCGGTGGCTTCCGCCACTAGTTTATCCGCCAATGGCGTATAAGCTTGTTGTGCCGCTTTAGGCAAAGACTTCGCGTTCACAGTAGTAGCTGCTGTTATAAATTCATTGGCTTTAGTTACCACCACAGCAGCGTTGCCACTAATCAAGGCGTCTTTGACACCATAATAACCAGACAATAAGGAAGACAGCTGTGGAGACACTGTTTTTTCCTGCGCCCATCCTGTTTGCAAGAATGCAATCAACAATATCACTCCTATCAATAATATCTTTTTCATAATGGTATTTTTTTACGTGTATGTACTGCCTATTATTTACACCAATACTTCTGCTTTATAACCTACTTTCTCAATGGCCTTTTTAATACTGTTTTCATCCGTGTTGGCAAGAGACACGGTCAATACTTTATTGGGACTGGCGAGATCTACATGCCAATTATCTGCTCCTACCACTTCATTTAATATAGGCGTTACTGTAGTAATGCATCCGGAGCATTTGATATTTGTTTTAAATTGTACTGTTTCCATATGTATGTTTTTTATCCGTTTAATTTGATCATGTAAAATTACAGGAGTGCCAACAACCAACTGTTATACAATTCATGCAACTTTTTATATAATTATAGTTTAGTAGCCTTCAACCGCAAACTATTACTTACCACGCTCACAGAACTGAGGGCCATTGCAGCGCCGGCAATCATTGGGTCCAACAAAAATCCGTTGAAAGGATAAAGAACACCAGCAGCCAGGGGAATACCGATCACATTATATATAAAAGCCCAGAAGAGATTTTGTTTAATCGCATGCACTGTTTTACCAGATAACTTCAACGCTTTGGGTATGCTATTCAGATCAGAAGTAATAAGGGTCATTTTGGCCACATCCATTGCAATATCTGAACCTTTGCCCATGGCAATACTCACATCTGCCTGAGCCAGTGCCTGGGAATCGTTGATACCATCGCCGGCCATGGCCACCACTTTTCCGGCTTGCTGCAATGCTTTTACAAAAGCCGCTTTATCAGCAGGGAGCACTTCTGCACGGTAATGGCGGATACCTGCCTGTTGCGCCACCGCAGCAGCCGTATGCGCATTATCACCGGTAAGCATATATACTTCTATACCATTTTGCTGCAGGGTAGCTACTGCCTCCCTGGAACTGGGCTTTATCGCATCCGAAATGGCGATGACAGCTACCAGCAAAGTATCTGCCGCAAAAAACACCACCGTTTGAGCGGCTGCCTGCAAGGCGGCTGCTTTAGCCGCAATCTCTTTGCTGATCATTACATTCCTGGATATCATTAATTGTATATTACCTACATAATAAGCACGACCATTATAGTAGCCACTTACGCCTTGTCCAGTAATACTTTCAAAGTGCTCTAACGGAACCGCGGGTACGTTTTTATCTTGTAGATAAGTTACCACTGCATCAGCTAAAGGATGCTCGGATTGGCGCTCCAGCGTATACAAAAGCGCATGTGCCGTTTCATCGCTGGTAAACCAGATCAGGTCGGTTACCGCTGGTTTACCTACAGTAACAGTACCTGTTTTATCCAATACCAGCACATTTACCTGATGAGCCAGTTCCAAACTTTCCGCATCCCGGATAAGGATGTTATTTTCCGCCCCCTTACCAACGCCTACCATGATAGCGGTAGGCGTAGCCAATCCCAATGCACAGGGACAAGCAATCACTAATACCGTAACAGAGGTTAGCAAAGCATGTGTAAATGCATTTTCATCGCCGAATATCATCCAGGCGGTAAAGGTGATCACCGCAATGCCTATTACTACCGGCACGAAGATACCGGCAATTTTATCTACCAGTTTTTGTACAGGTGCTTTACTACCTTGCGCCTCCTGCACCATCCGGATGATCTGTGCCAGCAAGGTATCCGCCCCCACTTTTTCTGCCCGGAAACGGAAACTACCTTTCTGATTAATGGTACCGGCAAATACCTTATCACCGGGTTGTTTGTTTGCTGGCAAAGGCTCTCCGGTGATCATGCTTTCATCCACATAAGAACCGCCATCTGTTACTTTACCATCAACAGGCACCTTTTCTCCCGGCTTTACCAACAGCAGATCGTTTACCTGTACCTGGGCAACCGGTATTTCCTCTATTTGCCCGGATGCTTCTACCCTCAATACTGTTTTAGGCTGCAGGCCCATCAATTTTTTGATTGCAGAAGAGGTGTTGGATTTCGCTTTTTCTTCCAGTAATTTTCCGAGAGAAATAAATGCAATCACCACTGCAGCGGCCTCAAAATATACATGTGCATGTAATCCGCGCTGGTGCCAAAATTCCGGATATAAAGTATTGAAAACGCTGAACAGCCAGGCTATGCCAGTGCTTAAAGCTACCAGCGTATCCATATTGGCTTTGCCGTGGCGGGCTTGTTTCCAGGCATTAATATAAAATTGCCCGCCCAATACAAACACTACAGGGGTAGCCAACGCCATCATGATATAATTACCATAAGGCATGTTCATAAAGAACATACCAATAACCACCACAGGCAAAGACAGGGTGGTCGACCAAATGGTCCGTTGTTTTATCTGTTGATAATGCCGTTGAAGAGCAGCTGCGTGTTCTTCTTCCTGGTTTTCTTTATTGATCAACAGGTCGTAGCCGATACTCCGTACACTTTGTTGCAGTACTTCGGGGGCTACCCTGGCGGAATCATACTGCACCCAGGCGCTTTGATTAGCAAAATTAACACCGGCATCAGATACGCCGGGACAGACCTGAGCATCGACTCTACGCTTACTGCACAGGCTGCACAGGTCATTTCTAGTACTGGGAAAGATTCTTTTATTTTTTTGTTGCTACGTACAACAGTGGGTTGTACTGACAGCGCCGTAAACATAATAACTGATTTTATGCAAAGCTACCACCAGCGCCGGGGGGATTTGTTACATTATTCAGTATAAATTGTATATAATTTTAAGGGAAGCCTCTTCACAAATATTTAAAAAAATAATAGATGCCTTCCTTACATTTATAGGAGCATAACGATTCCACTGTTACAGCAATAAAAATATCCACAATGATGAAAAAAACAGCGCTACTACTGGTAGCCAGCCTGATGAGTACATTTAGCTTTGCAACGGTCCGTTTGCCCAATATCTTTGGGAACAACATGGTTTTACAACGCGACAAACCCATCCCAATATGGGGCTGGGCAGATAAAAATGAAAAAATCACCATACAATTCCATCAGCAGATAAAAACCATAAGGGCAGATAAAAATGGACAATGGAAAACATCGCTGGACCCTGAAAAAGCGGGCGGCCCATACACCCTTACCGTTAAAGGCAGTAATATCATCACTTTACAAGAGATATTGATGGGAGATGTATGGATCTGTAGCGGACAATCCAATATGGAATTCCATGTAAACGGGGTTATCAACGCTGAAAAAGAAAAAGCACAATCTGCCAACCCAGCTATACGACATTTTTATTTGCCGAAAGATATCTCCAACATCCCCAAAACAGACGTTCTGAAAAGCGCCTGGATGGCAGCCAATCCGGAAACTACCGGCGATTTCACCGCAGTAGGCTATTTCTTTGCCAAAGCACTGAATGAACAACTACATGTGCCCATAGGACTCATACATACCTCCTGGGGAGGCACAATTGCGGAAACATGGATCAGCCGTGAAGGATTAGCCGGCAGCGAAACTTTTGGAGAACTGATTAAAAACACACCGGTATTGAACCTGGATTCTCTTGTTACTGCCAGCAGGAACCAACAGTTTAAAACAGTGCAATCCCTGCAAAATGGCTTGCCGGATAGCGCTATGGCCGCCAGCTGGTACACCGAAAATACGACAGACCAATCCTGGCCACAGCTGAAAGTACCCGGCGCCTGGGAACAGCAACAGCTACCAGACATCGATGGCATCGTATGGTTCCGCAAAAATATCCAACTCAGCGAAGCTGATGCCGGCAAAGCGGCCACCCTGTACCTAGGTCATATAGACGATAACGATATTACCTATGTGAATGGAACAAAGGTAGGCAGCACACACGCATACAATACTCCACGGGTATATCAAATTCCCGCAGGCGTGCTCAAAACAGGTAAAAATGTAATTGCGGTGAGCATAGAAGATACCGGCGGCAATGGCGGATTTTCTGGGCCGGAAGACCAATTGCAATTGCTGGTAAACAACCACCAGGTACCCCTGAGCGGTGATTGGGCTTTCCAGGTAGCAATTATTAAACCTACCGCTAATGTAGGCCCTAATAGCAGCTCCTCCCTGTTGTATAACGCGATGATACACCCTATCCTGCCATTGGCTATTAAAGGCGTGCTCTGGTACCAGGGAGAAAGCAACGCCAGCAGGGCTTATCAATACCGGCAAACATTCCCCTTGCTGATCAACGACTGGCGCAAACTGTGGCAGCAAGGCGATTTCCCTTTTTATTTTGTACAATTGGCCAGCTACAATGCCACCAATGGCAACAGTAAAAACGGGAGCAGCTGGGCTGAACTGAGAGAAGCGCAAACGCAAACTCTCCGTATACCCAATACCGGTATGGCCGTTATTACAGACATCGGTGAAACGAATGATATACACCCCAAAAACAAACAAGAGGTGGGGAAAAGGTTGGCAGCAATAGCATTGCACGATACCTATGGGCAAAACAACGTATATGCTGGCCCGGTATATCAATCGATGCAGGTAAACGGCAATAAGGTAACCATCCACTTCAGCAACATCGGCAGCGGCCTTGTTGTGCACGACAAATATGGTTATATCCGGGGCTTTGAAGTAGCTGGCGCTGATCAACAATTCCACTACGCCCAGGCGTATGTAGACGGAGATCAGGTAATCGTATTTTCAATGGCAGTGGATGCGCCAGTGGCCGTGCGCTATGGCTGGGCAGATGACAACATCGAAGATAACCTATTCAATAAAGAAGGATTTCCTGCAGGCCCTTTCCGCACAGATAGCTGGAAAGGGATTACAGAAAATATAAAATATAGTGTGCGGTAATTGTTTTTGTATGGAGGGCATATAACCGCCCTCCATACAATTTCCGTCATCTGCTCAAATTCATTAGAATAGTTTACAGTTAGTCCAACCGCCCCATCGCTTTCAAAATAAAATCCACTATCGGCGTAGGATCGGGAAAACTGTGGGGATGATGCCCAAAACCCGGTTTATGCATCACCGTGATATTACCATTCAACGCTTTTACTTTTTCTTCAAAAGGAAGGGTGTTTTCTACTGGCGGCAGGTCAATATCTGCATCTGCAAGTACATGCAACATAGGGTAGTTGCCTTTTACAATTTCCTTTACATGGTATAATGGACTGCCTTTAAAAGCCAGGGCCGCACTGTCGCCGGTAAACCCATAATCTCTTTTAAAAATTTCCCAATCACTTTTATCTGCCATATTCTTTTTGTATTCGCTACCAGGCCAGCTGGTTAGGTCCATTACCGGATTATCTGCATATACAACAGCGATTTTATCGGGATTTTGTATACCCCAATTATACAGATATACTGCACCACGGCTCATGCCTTCCATCACGGCTTTAGACGCCAGGCCCAATTTATGGAGCAGGGCGTAATAGTTATTCCAGGCAGCTATGGCTTCTTTATTACCAAACAATTCTACCACATCACAATACACAACATAAAACCCCCGCTCCAGTAGAGCGATATCAGTTTGGGGCTCAGTGCCCCAGAAACGTGCACGCCATATCCAGGGGTGACCAACAGTGGCAAATTTAGGCGCTACTACTTTACAGTTGCGGCCCTTGTAAGTAAAGTCGGCACAACGGTAGCCATAAAAAGAACTAATAACAGGATCTCCGGGTAACCGTGGAATGATACTATACCCAGTGTCTCTGGCCGGATGGATTACTTCATACAAGGCCTTAGCCATCCGCGTAGTGCCGTCTAGTTTAGGATGGATACCATCTGGCATAAGTGTTGGTTTACCGATAAACAGGGCGTTCATATTCACCAGTTCAAGGTTTTCGTCGTAAGCAACCTGTCTTACTTTAGGTAAAATCTGCATGGAGATCACCGGGTCCCAGATACCGCTAGTATCTTTTTCGAAAGAAACAATGGGCTGTAACAGGATAATACGGGGATGGGAAGGCAGCTCCCTGAAAGCGCTGATCATTTCCTTATAATCCTGTTCATATTGATCCAGGTGCACCCGGTTCACAAGTTTACTATCGTTGCCTCCCAGGTCGATGAGCACAATATCAGGGTTAGTAGCCAATGCTGCTTTATATTGCGGCGTTTCCCGGTAAGGATGGTCCCCACTTTTCAGTAAAGTGGTAGCGCTCACGCCATAGTTAACTACCTGATAGCCTGCTCCCAGCAGCTGCCCTAACTGAGCGGGATAAGATTGGGTTTCCGGATGTTCCAGTCCATATCCATAACAGATGCTGGCGCCCAGGCAAGCAATTTTTACGGGTTTACCCTGGTCTGCAAAAACGGGAATGGTGTAGATGAACGCTAATAGCAGCGTTAGGTACCTGAATGTCATATTTAAAAATTATGCGTGGAATAATGTGAACGTTAAATTAATACATCCATTTTATATTCCATACCCTGATAATTTAACTATTCCCAGGTACCTTCCATGGTGGCTCACCGATACAGGCTCCATACTTCCGTTACCACTGCAATGGATATATGGAATACCATCTTCATCTTTATAAAAAAAATACCCGTCAGGCAATATCGCCTGGCGGGCCAGCCCGGAAACATCTTCCTCCTGTTGATTAACGATGGTAAATACTTGTAGGCGCTGTAGGCATTCCTGGCTACCGGCAGCATAAGTATGTATCCTTGCTGCGTTAAAGCAACTCTGGAAATAATAAAGCTCTTGCTGGTAATGCACGGTACCTGCTGCCGTATTGGCCTCCTGCTGTAAGCGGCAATTAAACTGGAGAGGCGCATACTTCCTTTCCCGGGTGCGCCGGTGCACAATTTTATAAACGGCCTCCTTGCAACTCCAGAGCATCCATACCATTACGGCGGGCTGCGCTGCCTGGAAGATCAATGCCTGTTCATCGCGCAAAAAAAGTTTGTCCAGGAAACCGCGGCGATGGATGCGGCTCTCTCTTTCCGCCACCTGAAGGTCTACTATATCATTGCCGATCATTTTTCTTGTAACTTCGCTTCCACAATATCCATAGCTGCCTGTACATTCAACATGCGCTCCATTTCTTCGTTCTGTATAACGATATCATATTTTTCCTCAACGTCCAATACCACGTCTACCAGGTTAGCCGAATTAATTTTCAGGTCATTGATAAAATCGGTGGAAGCATTGATCTCTGCCAACGCCTCCTGATTTTTGGCGTATGGTTTTACGATTTCTCTTAATTGCGCTATAAATGTTACTTGATCCATGTTATCTTATTTATGATGGCAGGTATTTTTTTAATATCACACAGGCGTTCACATCTCCGAAACCGAAGCTTGCTTTAGCTGCTATATTGATGTCTTTATAAATTAGCTGTTGTGGAATGCGGGAGACGTCTACCAGGGCAGATATTTCCGGGTGAAGGTCTTCGCAGTTCACATTAGGAAATATAAACCCTTCTTTAAGCTGCAGTGCAGTAGCCACCAGCTCAATGCTGCCTGAAGCGCTAAGACAGTGGCCTATCATTGACTTTAAAGCATTGAGATAAGGGAAATCCATACCCCTGCGACCAAGGGCTATGCACCAATTTCTCACTTCCTCCGCGTCTTTCCCTGTAGCAGTAAGATGTCCATTGATCAGGTCAATATCCGCCCCTTGTATACCAGCATACCGCAAGGCATCCTCAATGCAACGTTGTACGGCGGCGGGGTTAGGTGCTGTCATAGTGCCACCATTGCGATGGCCGCCGGAATTAACATTTCCTCCCAGCACCTCTGCGTAGATGGTAGCTTTCCGTTGCAAGGCGCTGTGAAGCGACTCCACTAACAAAGCGCCGGCGCCGCTGCCAGGTACTATGCCGCTGGCAGAAGCGCTCATGGGTCGCGACCCTGCAGCCGGCAGGTTGTTGTATTTAAAGGTGCATACTTTCATGGCATCAAAACCGCCCCATACGTAGGGTCCTCCATCACTGGTACTGCCTGCCAGCATGCGTGTGGCATATCCCTGGCGGATACGGTCGTAAGCCAATAGCAAGCTCTCTGCACCAGTAGCGCAAGCAGAGGAATTAGTGGTGACCTGGTTACCCAGTCCTAACTTACCGCTTAAAAAAGCGCTGATGCCACTGGCCATAGTTTGTGGCACTACGGTGCTGCCTAAACGACGTACCTGCAGTTCATCTACTTTATAAATAGCCTCTCTGTACTTATCGACGCCGGAAGTTCCGGCGCCAAAAACGGTACCGCTATTCCAGTCGGGCGAATCTGCCTGAGGCAAGGGCAAGCCTGCATCTGCCCATGCTTGCATGCCAGCTATTACACCATACAATATACCAGAGCTATTCAGGTGCTTTAGCTCCAGCTCTTCAAAATATTGTTGTTGCAAGGCTTCCGGCACTTCTGGTTTTCCGGCTATCTGGCAAGAAAAATTCAGGGCTGCCAGCTGATCACTGTAACGGATACCGGATATACCTTTTTTGATAGCATCGCCGAAAGCGGGCACCCCTACGCCATTGGGAGCTACTACGCCTAAACCTGTTATCACGACCCTGTTATTCATGCGCATTATTTATGATCATACCGGCAATAATGCCTTCACAGGCCAGTTCACCTGCAGCATTGCGCAGCGCGACACGGCACTTTAGTTTACCAAACCTGAAATATATTTTCTCTGCCTGCACTTTTACCGTTTCTCCCGGCAGCACTGGCAAGTAAAAATCGATCTGTGTGGAGGTCATTGCTACAGCGGGTAACTGCTGGCCCAACTGTTCCCTTAACAAGTAAATACCGAGACAAGCCACGCCGGTTTGCGCCATTACTTCTGTAAGCAGTACACCGGGAGTAATAGGGCGCCCTTTAAAGTGCCCCTGGTAGCAAGGCATATCAGCTTTAAACGTGTAAATGCCGCTTACCTTTTCTTCATCTATCGACTCTAATTCATCTACAAACAGAAAAGGTGGGGCATAAGGCAAGTAATGGAGTACGGCTTCTTTTGTCATAGCCTAATGAATATGTGCTCCCCCATCTACCGGTATAATAGCGCCATTAATCCAGGCAGCCTCCTCTTTACAGAGCAGGTATACCACATTGGCCACATCTTCCGGGGTGGTGAGGCGTTGAAATGGATTTCTTTCCTGACTATAAGCCATCAACTGCTGATTACCGGGAATCCTTTGCAAAGACGCGGTATCGGTAACACCTGCACGAATACAGTTGGCCCGGATACCGTAGGGGGCAAACTCCAGCGCCATACTTCTTGTAATTGCTTCCAGTGCAGCTTTCGCAGCAGATACAGCTGCATAATGCGGCATCGCTTTATAACTGCCATCACTGGTAAAGGAAAGGATGCGGGCATCCGCTGCAAACAATTGCCGCTGCAATACCTCCGCCGACCAATCGTATAAGCTCACCGCCATATGCTGCAAGGTGGTATTAAGGTCGTCGCCCTGCAAAGCAGGCAAAGTTTTGAGGTTACCACGGGCAATGCTGTGCAGCAGGCAGCGTACTTTTCCCTGTTGCCCCATGGCATTTTGCAGCTGTTGCAATACTTCCGTGCGTTTTTCGCTGTTCATGACATCTATATTGAAAGACAGCAACTGCACACCCTGGATCGTAGCAAAAGCCTGTTGCACAGCTTCCAGTTCTACCCGGGTATTGCGGTGCACAATACAAAGATGCATGCCATGCGCCGCCAGTTTGCGGGCAGCAGCCAATCCCAGCCCGCTACTGCCGCCTAGCACCAAAGCCCAGTAAGCGTCAAACTCTTTTACCATTGTAACAAAATTCGCTGTGCAGAAAATCCTGGCCCAAAACTCAGCATCAGCCCTTTATCCCCCTTGGGCAACGATTGTTCCAGAAATCTTTCCAACACGTATAACACGGTGGCACTAGACATGTTCCCATACATACGCAATACTTCCTTAGTATCGTCCAGTTTCTTGCCCATATTCCGGAATAATTCTTCTACAAGGCTAATAATTTTTTTTCCACCGGGATGAAAGATCAAATGGTTGATGTCTGCAATAGTGAGGTGATGTTTCTCCAAAAAGGGGTGTACAATATCGCCAAAATGTGCTTCAATTTTTTCCGGCACTTCAATATCCAATACCATTTTAAGACCGGTATTAGAGAGTTGAAATCCCATCAGGTAATCAGCATCATAAAAATGGTACATCTCATCAGCAATAATTTCCGGGCCGGAATCATTTTCATAGGAAGATAAAATTACACAAGCCGCCCCATCCCCGAAGATGGCGGCGCTGACAATATTCGCCATAGAAAAATCATCCAGTTGAAAAGTAGCGGTAGGCGACTCTACGGCGATAACGGCGGCGCGCTTACCCGGGTTGGCCTGCAGCATACGCCTGGCGTAAATGATCCCCGATACACCGGCAGCACAGCCCATTTCTGTAACCGGCAATCTTACGATGTCTTGCCGGAGTTGCAGTTCATTGATCAGGTAAGCATCCAGGGAAGGAATCATGATACCCGTGCAACTTACCGTTATAATATAATCGATATCTGTACCCTGCAAGCCCACTTTTTGCAGCGCGCCTTGCAGGCAGGTACGGCCCAACGCAATGGCCTCGCGCATATAGATATTATTCTTTTCCTCGAAAGACGTTCTGGTGAACACCTCTTGGGGCCCCATAATTGCATAACGGTTATCTACGCCAGCGTTTTCGAAGATCTTTTTTACCTTACGGATAAAGCGTTCTTCCTGTCCGTTTAACCAAATATCTAAAAAAGGGAGTATCTCCGCTGTAGACCTGGTATAAGCAGGTAGGGCTTTCGCGACAGTCTGTATTTTAACGCTCATATAGTATTGATTATCCATTGATATCGGAAGGCCCATTTCCATTGTAAGGAATAAGCGCCAATATGTAGTTCTGCTGCCAGTTGATGTAACTCTTTTTTTCTGAATCCCCGGAGTATGGATATCTGTCCGTCGTTGCGCGCCATATGGTTCAGATTAAACACGACGCCAATGAGTTGGAACAGCCGGTAAGCCAAAGCGCTCCGCTGAAGGTCGTTAATGACAATCCCAATGCCTGCCTGACGGTGGAAAACAGTTACCAGCAGGCGGACCTCCTCTTCCTGAAAATGGTGTAAGGTGAGTGTACACAAAATAATATCAAAGTGTTGCTCCTGGAAATCGGGGTCCATTATATTCTGACAATAATACTGAATTTGTGGATATGCCCGGGACAATTCCCGCGCGTACGTCACCGTAGCCGGATTAGCATCTATACCCGTGAGACGAAAACGCCTGTGGCTACGCTTACCAACATCTGCCAACAACCGCAACATATCGCCATTACCGCAGCCTACATCGAGTATGGAAATCTCCCTTTCTAATGGAAGCGATTTTATAAGGGTATTCACACCATTCAACGTAATCCGGTTGCCGCCCAATAGCTTATTGATCTGTGCAATTTTATTGAGGGTAACTTTCAATTGTTCACCTTCCATATTAAAATCGTCCATAACTTCAGGCGCCAGGCTTCTTTGCCGGGTATCTATACGCATTCAGGTACTGCTTTTAAGGGTTTTCCATGGGTACGCCTGATAATGCCCGGCAACAGACCGGGAAACAGGATCAGTCCTTTCATCATGGTGGCCGAGAGTTTTTCATTACGGAATAACGCGGATAAAATGCGGCCGGTTCTCATACGTCCGCTGAACATTTTGTTCCAGGCCTTCACATAGCTTTGTTCCATAGCCGCGCGGTGTTGCAAACCATTATTAAAATATTCCAATACCCTTTCTGCGGCTATTTGTGCACTTTGTATAGCCATAGCCATACCATTACCGCAAAGGGGATGAATAAGCCCGGCGGTATCGCCAGTCATCAGCACATGGTTCCACACCTTTTCTTTTTCAGCAAATGAAATCTGGCTGATGGTTGCCGGCTTTACGAACAGGGCGCTGCTGCTTTCAAAAATCTCCTTCAGATGCTGGTTGCGGTATAGCACCTGCTCCTGGTGTGCAGTAATATCTTTATAGTGTTTAAAACTCTCAACACTTACAAGATAACAGATATTCAGGATGCCGTTCTCTACTTTGGATACGCCACAATATCCGCCATCAAAATTATGCAGGGCAACGGTATCTGCCGGGAAATCCCCCCTGTAGTGCCCTTTTACCGCCAACCAGGGCGATTGCTCCTGAATGAAGCCCCTGGAGAGCTTCAGATCGAGTGCCGCCCTTTTCCCATAAGCCCCTAATACTACCGGGGCCGAAAGTACGCCTTGCTCGCTGGTATCAATAAAAAAACGGTTGTTCTCAAAAAAGATATTCGTGACCGTATCGGTGATCAGGACTACCCCATTTTTTAATGCTTGCTGCATCAGGTATTCATCAAAAGCATAACGGCTGATACCAAAACCTCCCAGCGGTAACGCTGTTTCCAATGTTTTGCCACTATGCCCCGACACAATGAGGCGACTGATCCGGGCAGGCTGTAAAACAGCCGGATCTGCCCCCAACGATTGCAGGTAAGGCAATACTTCGTTGGAAACATACTCTCCGCACACCTTATGGGCGGGGTATTGATTTTTTTCTATTACGGTTACCTGTAACCCCGCTTTCGATAAATGAATAGCGCTGGTGAGCCCCGAAAGGCCTCCTCCGATAATAATGACATCTCTTGCGCCCATACCCCATATGGTTAAAAATAATAACAAGCTCCAGCCATCTGCCGGTAACTCTTTCTAAGATAACGAATTTATCCTTGTTAACAGCTGATAAATTTAAGTCTGCCTATTTTAGGCATTCTTCTTTTTCCATTTATACATCTATTTTAAAATCAACAAATTAAAAAACTTAACATCGACAATATTATTTAATTGTTAATTTTGTATGAAATTGTTAAAAATTTGTATCCATGACCGATTCCAAAAAGCCACACGGCAAACATCTTAAAAAGGAAGCTAGTTTAAAAGTAGCTGAATTACTGACCGCTGCCCTGGGTGACTTAAAAGAGAACCTGGGTGAGAAGAAATTCTTCCGGAATATTAAAAAGGCCAGCAAGGCTATGATTGCGGGACTTTCCGACAAGGAAACCAAACCCACCACCAATGGGAAGAAAGCTGCTGCAGGCGCTAAAGGCCACACTACTGTTGCCACTGCAAAAGCAGACAAAGTACATGCTGCTGCAAACGGCGCAGACCAACATCACGTGCAGAAAGCCGCCACAGACAAAAGCCCCGTAAAAAGAGGAACACATAAAAAAGATGAGGCTCATAAAAACGGCCTGAATGCTACCCGGCCTTCCAAAACTGCATCCTCTAAAACAGCCACTACTAAAAGCAGCCCCGCAAAAGCTCCTGCCAAAGCCCATTCCCGCAAGAAAGTCGCGGCTAAAAAAGCCATAGCTACCAAAGCCTAAGTCATCCCGTTTATAGATTCCCGTTATATTTACTGATTCGTCCTTACCTTGTTAAGCGCCGGTATGGCCAATTATGCCATATCATAAACAGATACGGGGTGTGCTGAAAGCAAATTAGCCGCCAGTACGCCCTGATTCTTTTATGCTATTTCCGGAACCAGGCCACTTTCCCAACCTTTACGGCTCCTCGCATACATATGGATGTCAAAAGCTTTACCATCCCACCACATCCACTGTTGCAGCAATCCTTCATGCAGGAAACCATTTTTCTCCAATACTTTTTGCGATGCCTGATTACCTGGCAGCACTTCGGCATCTACGCGTACCAAACCTAAATCATTGAACCCAAAATCCACGACAGCCGTTAGCGCCTCCGATATAAACCCTTTCCCCCAATACTCCTGCACCAACGCATATACCATTGTAGCCTTATGTTCTGGTATAATATTATTAAAGCCGATCATTCCGATCAGCTCCTGGCTCCCTTTTAATGCAATACCCCAGCGGATACCTTGCTTATCTTTAAACCGTTGCCTGAAAAGGTCTACCACCTTCCGCACTTCCGCTACTTCGCCCAATGGCACTACAGGAAAATAGGCAGTGACCCGCTTATCGGTCAACAAATAAAAAAGGTCTGGCTGGTGAGTATGTTTAATCTCTATCAATTGCAATCGTTGGGTAGGCAATACGGGGAATTTATCAGGTAAAAGCTTCATAAGCTATAAAAGGCTTTTATTAAACTAAATATAGCTTAAAAAGTGACATACCGTATATCCAAAATATTGCGGCGCCGGTTCAAAAAGCAGTACCTTAAAATAATATTTTCCACGACATGTTATTCAATACTCAACATCCGGCAGCCTTATTGCTGGCAGCATCCATTTTGATCAGCACTCTTTCTACCCACGGGCAAACGCAAACCTTCAATGAAAAGGGCATTTCCCGGGCTACGCTGGAATATTATCTTAACCATGCCGTTACCATGACGGAATTCCTGGCGGTAGACCCTTACGCTTCAGATGCCCCTTACCCTTATAAGGAAGATGATATACGGCTGATCCTGCATATAGGCGCCAAATTTATAGGCAGGGCCATCTACCGCTGGGGAAGCGAGTCTGTACTCAACAACAAAGACTACCTGGATAATGCCCGCCGCCTAGTGCAGGAAGTACAGCAACGCGACCCCGAAGTAGTTTTCCAGGCGGCCCTGTTCGAACAAATCAGTGAACAGGTAAATACGCTTCCTATTCCTGCCTGGACGTTCGAGGCGCTGGGGCTGCCACCAGCGGAGAGGCATTTCCGTTATAATGATATGTTGAACCTGAAAGGCAAGCTGATAGACCATTGGGGCAAAGGCAACAGTGTACCAGATATTACCCGTCAGGAAACGCAATTATGGTTTATGTTTCTCGCCGGCACCTATATGAACGTAGGATGCGAAGCCTTGCACCTCGGTCAGATCGCCCTTATTGGCATGGAAGACCCAGACCTCAGCCACTGGGCCATCTTCCTGGATAAAGTACGCGCCTACGCTACCACACATACCCGGCACCACTGGGTGTTACTGGACGCCCACACGCCTTCCGGCGGCATGGTAGCCAAAGGTAAAAGCCTGCTCGACTTCAACTCATTCCCGCTACGCATTAAATCAGTGCCGGCACATCCGCAACAGGGTGTACTGGAGGTAGGCTTCACCGACGCCCTTTTTGGCAGAAGCCAAGGTGCCGTGAGTCCTAGCGGCTGGCCAGCCATTGCGATGCCCTACCTGGTAGAACTGGATAATTTCGGGATCAGCCGGCACCCGGGCGTACCTGATACCACCACCATTTATCCCTGGGGTTATGATGAAATCAGTTGGTTTTACCAGCAACCGGAAGGTTACCGCAACAGTTGGTTACAATATGCGCATGAATGGATAGCTGCCCACGATAGCAACGGACATTTACAAATGCCCGTTACCCGGGTAGTAACGCTGGGATGGGATAAACCCCGGCTAAAATACCGGGCCAACACCCACTCAGAAAATTGCCCGGATGGGATGAACAATGAAGCCACCATCAAAGCTATATGGTCAATGGCTGATGCGGAGAAAAAGTAATACGGCCCATATTATTTTTTAGGTACCAACTTTAGTACTTCGGTACCTGTTATAAGCGTATTATCACTGCTCCTACCAGCACTTATATATATTTTTAATATCAGCGTATCTCCATTCCATAAAGCTTTCGCAGGCATAGCCTGTGTAGATATACCACTGTTATCCGGCAACTGTACAAAACTATTTTCCATAGCAATGGAATCTGCAGTAAGTTTATGATAAGTTGCAGCGCCATCGTAAGGCGGCATTGCGCCAGCGATGGGCAAGATACTTTCCTGGAACAAGGAACCATTGGAATTATACAAACTCATTCTGGATATCCCGTTCATGGTGTAGGTTAATGCTTTAAAAGAAATGTTTTTACTATCGATGGTAAAAACACCACCATTATTAGTAGTTGTGTATACGGAAGAAGAAACCAATTTCATTCCTATCTGCTCACTGCTGGTACTGCTGTTCACAACCACGCCAACGAACGTCCAAACGCCTTCCATACTATGGGCATTGCCACCGCCAGCGCTACTATCGGAAACCGGGGAAGGAATTCCAGGCCGGATAGCTCCAGGGTCGGGTGCAGACATTTCCAACAATTTGCTACAGGAAACAAGAGATAAGGATAAGGTGGTTAACAATAAAAGGGATACAACCATTTTCATATTCATAGATTTAGGGATGAAAAACACGCTGCAAGTTAACATCTATCTATGAATAAATATAGCCGTTTAAGTTAAGTTAATTAATTCAGGAGGCGTATATATTGGTACGCATCTCTTCAAAAAATGGTGTTCTTCTTTCTTCTACACATTTTACAGCATACAAGTACAGGGCAGCGCTCCAGGTTTGCCATTCCTGCCCCTTTGCAGAACCATCCTGGGCTTTCAACCATTCGTTAAAGCCATAATCTACCTTACCAGTATTAGAAATTTTAATAATGCGGGTTAACTCAACAAGCTTTTCTTCTGCCAGTTTATATTTCTTAGCTGCCACCAGGGCTGCCACATAGAAGCCACAAACAAAAGGCCAGATCCCTCCGTTGTGGTAGTCGCCCGGATTATTATAAATAGCATACCGTTCGTGCCAATCGTTATCCCCCGGGTTCGTATAGGGGAAGAAGTTAGGTGGCAGATTTACCGCCAGCAAGCCTTTTTTTCTAAGTGCCTGGCATTCTTCTTCTATCCAGGCCACCATTTCTGCTGCCCTTGAAGGCGAGGCCAGTCCCGACAGGATGGCCAGGCTATTGCCCAGGAGGTCAAAGCGCTCACTACACATCACTTTATAAGACCACATGGCATAATAGGGCTTATATTTTACTTTGAGTCCTTCATGCACATGGTGGTGTTGTACTCCTCCAGTAATAGTAAAGCGGCACATATCCTCTTTTAAGAGGTCGGCCCGTTCATGCTGCCCGAGCACGCGCAAATAACTATACACCAATGTATTCACAAAAAGGCCATAGCCCAATACCCATTGTTCATCCCGCCAGTCGCTTGTAGGCTGTTGGGCTACCAGGTAGCGGCCGGACGGGCTTTGGTACTCCATCCACAGCAACGACTTATTGACCGCCTTTTGAAGAAATTGATGATTACCTGTCAATTGCCGGTACATTCCTGTGACGAGCAAGAACAAAGGCGTACTATCACTGGAACCCAGGTCTTCCTTATCATGTACCAATGAAGAGATATGTCCGTGTGGAGTTTGATTTTTGGCCAGCGTTGACAACACTTTTTTAATACTGCGGAGCAATACCTCATTTCCCGTTACTGCCACGCCAAAAAAAGACAATAACAGGTCCCTTGTGTAAGGTTCCGGGTATCCCCAACCGGCAGTACGGGGAAGACCTTGAAAAGGCCCCTTAACATTATGCAGCAATACGCGTAAAGCTGCTGCTTTCGCTTCAGTGATGGTTAACCAGGTGGAAGTGTCCATGTTTAATGAAGATTTAATTTTTCATTCACCAACTGTACAAACTGCCGGGCCACTGCGCGGTAATCAAACTTTTCGGTTACCCGCAGCCGGGCAGCTTTGCCCAGTTTCTCCCGATATGCTTCGTCGTTCATTAATTTTAACAGATATTCCCTGATATCGTTTACATCAGCGCGATAGTCGACCGTCCGGGGTGTTTCAAATATAACTTTATGGTTATCGGCATAACCGGATTCGCGACCCAGCGTAACCTCTCCTATCACGATCTTTTCTGCCACTCCGGCCAGCAATGCTGTTTCTTCATGTACCAGGGTGTCGAGCATGCCCATCGCGTTAATGCCTACCACCGCCTTTTCGCAAGCACCGGCTTCCACCTGTGGCATACCGAAACCTTCCAGGCGGGAAGGCCCCAGGTAAATATCGCAAGCATTGATAAGATAGGGCATATAATTTCTTGACACAATACTGGTTACATAATGTACTCTGTCTTGTATACCCAACTGTTCTGCCAGCTCCTGATCGGCCGCATTCTGGATCTGCGTACGGGTTTGGGGCCATACTTTACAGATATATTTCCATTTGGGCACCTTACCTTCCAATTGCGCCAGCGCCTGCATCACTTCCCTGGCGCCTTTAGAACAGGCATCGCCGCCCACGGTCAGTAACATCAATTCATCCGGCGCTATTCCCAACGAATCACGCACGGCTTTTACCTGCGGATGATCTTTGGAGAGGGGGGTAAAACTACCGGTATTACATCCTACAGGCAATACTACAATGTTATCACCCTTAATACCATCCCTTACATACATCTCCTTTACCCAATTGGAAGTAACAAGTATGAGCGGCAACTTATTCAATACCTCCTGGTAATTGGCAATGTATCCATTGGCTACCAACCATGGTACTGGCTGTACCCCGTATTTTTGCGGATGAAGCACCAACTGGGGCGTATACCCCCAGTAGCCCACTCCTACCACAATATCCGGCTGAAAATGCCGGTAGTACCATTCCTTTTCCAATGGAGAATCATAATGCGCAGAATATACTTCCACGCCTACAGACCTTAAGCCCTGACATAATAAATCTCCTTGCGTGGCCAGGCCTCCAGGTGCCGGCGGGTAATCATACAACAATAATACTTTCATATTTCAGGTAATAAACTGTTTAGCCATTGAAGGGCCTCTGCTGCGTCAGTAAAACGCCAGAACGACTCCGCTATTGGTGTAGTAGCTGCTTCCCAGCTGTCTTCCTTAAATCCATATGTATTAGTCATTAAAGCATACTTGCGTTCCCATATTTCCTTATTGAGCACATGATAAATAGTTGCCTCCGGCACAGCTTCCGGATAATAAGCCTTGCCACCATCTTCATAAGCAAATACCCACAGTTCGGCCGCCTTTATCCTTCCTTGTTGCCATAAGTGTATCACGGCCCGGCTCGTTTCCTCATGACGACGATGCCGGGTATATTCCCCTTGAGGATGGTGCGTAATAATGAGGTCGTAATGCTGGGCCGGCAGCAACGATAACACTTCATGCTCTACCGTTGAGTCAGGTAAAGGGGCCTGCTCCGGACCATCATCCATATTACCCATCACCCCTTCTGCGTTTAACGCCTGTAAAACTTTGAAGAACTTGGGGGCACGGTCGGAATCTTTGCCTCTACAAAGGCTTACAATGGTCCATTCCCAGGCAGAATGATACAAAATAGTACCGCCGGCCCATAACATTTCATCGTCAGGATGTGCAACAATTACGGCTACTGATTTTTCTTTCTTTGCTAAAGGGTTTTCTGCGCTCATGGTTACTATATTTAATGGGCAGGTTAAAACAAGGTTCTTAAAGTTAAGGAAACTTATGGAGGCTAACAAAGTAATCTATTTTCTGTTGGGGCTATATTGATATTGAAGTCTTTGGTAGTATTACATAAAGTGTGTCACAGTGATTAAGGATTAAGTTTCAAATGTTCACCTCAGCATAATAACCTGATTCTCGTCTGATAATTTTTTCATTCTTTAGGTTTTTTGTGTAACCCTATTTTAGGACAAGACACTTGCTGATAAAGTAGATATTTCATACGTCCAGATAGGACGCTATGAGACTAAAGGTGCGCAACCTCCCGCGGAAGTAATAAGGAAGATTGCCGAGGCGCTGGATACCTCTGTGGATTATTTAATTTTCGGTAGCTCTACTGACAAAGCCAGCGCTGCACTCCATGATGCAGAAGTAATCAGATATTTTAAAGAGATTGAGACGCTACCAGGGGAAGATAAAGCGGCATTACTGCGGGTTATCGCTGCCTTTATCAGGGATGTTAAAACTAAACAAACATATACCCATTAAATATTTCTCATTTTAATAAGTGAAAGGCCCAGCTAACACTGGGCCTTTCACTTATTAAAATGAGAAATATTTAATCTATTCCTAAATTAATTAGATAGTTTTCCGCTTCTTCATTTGAAGAAAATGTTATATCGCTAATAGTACTAAGATCTATATGATTAATATAATCTTTAATTAAGGAGACCCCTATTAAGGTATCCTCTATTTGCAAAACTAGCATATCCATCTCATTAATATATACATCAAGCATTACACAGCCAGAATCAAAATTCTGTACATGTACTTTTTTCTCTTTAAATAGAGATTCAACAAAGGATGTAAATTCTATTTTATTAACCATTCAAATATTTTTATTTTGGAGGTGTTCCTGGCTTATCTAAAAAGGTTTTGGTCCCATCCTTACTTTGTATTTTAAATCCTCCATCTTTCTCCAAAATGATTCTATTCCCTTTTGTATTCGCAATCATGGTACCATCCTCCTGAGTTATAACATACTTTTTGTCTAAGATACCATACATTCTTCCATCATCTCTATTAGGAATCCCTGGAGCTTTGGGCACACCACTATAAGCATCTTCTACTTTATCTAAAGTTGAATTTATTAATTTAAGTGCTTCTTCCTGATTTTTTGCTGCTGATGCAGATTTCAATCTATTTATGAAAATACCTAAACGCTCTGATTTACTTAATATCACCGAAGTTGATTTAAGCATATTCCCAGCTTCGTTCATGGCTTTTCCAGCACCCCAAACTACAGCAAGTTCAATTGCATCCTGCTTTGCCTTTGCTTCATTTTCTTCCTTAACAATTGGATCTTTTGCATTACCTGCAATATGCATACTGGAATATAAATCAGCAACTGTTGCAACCGTTAATACTGTTCCTACTGTCCTCATAACAGGAAAACCTGCAGAACCATCAGCTATAACAGCTCCAGCAGCTGCAAACGGCGCAGCTGCTTCTAATGCCCAATTCCTTTTAACACCTCCTTCAGCTGCACCCGCCGATGGCATATAAGCACCTGGTGGAAGCGGATGTCGGATAGCATCTGACGGTGCCATCCAAACACCCCTGACTGGATCCCAATGCCCTGCCTCTGCTCCATCGATATCAACTGCGTCAATAGGTCTATTACTTGCAAACTGATAGGGCGTTAATTCAGGATACTCCGGGGATAACGGATCCACACTTAAGAACTTCCCTATCCGCGGGTCATACACCCTCATCCCATAATCCTGCTGATTCCCTTCACCTTTCACCTCATTATCATTCTCCTTCCCATTAAACCCATACCTATACCTACCTGGCACACTATTATAAACACTACTATCAATTGGCGTCACATACCCATTCAACGTAAAATTATCTATCCGGAAG
>NZ_JBJGXX010000016.1:0-76273 GCF_049056765.1 Chitinophaga sp. 30R24 | reverse complement strand
AGCATTACAGGAACCCTAGATAGCAGTTGCAAGGTTGATGCTTTTTTCAACCATGCTACAACTTTCAGGCTGATTACTATCATTGAGAATAGAGCAGCTCGCAAGCTGTTTCATATCTATTTTCCACACTATGTTGGGATTAGTCCCGGTAGAACCATACATATTAATTCCAAAAAAGACGTCAGATATGATCATCAGAGTAAGATAGTATAATAACTTTGAGACTTTGAATTCGATCTATTCGAAAATGTCGCTTTTCCTGTCTTAGCAAGCAAAATCCCATCAGATACTTTAATAAAGTACCATTTTCATTAACCTCAACAACATTAAAAATTTTAATCGTCCGAACTGAAATTTGATCATTTCTATTCTTATATTTAATCCTGACATAAAAACGCTTACTAATAGCATATAGAGAGCTTTCAGTTATCTCATCGTAAATAAAACCAGGTGTTGCTTCACTGGGATTTGATTCAATATTGAAACTAGGCACTTCCTTTTCATAGGGATTTTCGATGGCCATAAAATCAACAGTCTTATCAATTAAAATTTCGTTCATTTCATTAAGTAAAACATCATAACCTCGTAGATAATAACTTCCTACCCTGACTGTGATACTACGAGGTTTAACAATTGTTTTCACATTATCCCGACTGGCAATTAAATAACCGGATTTACCGACTACACTATTAATAATTTCGAGTTTATTGCGATCAATCTCTTCTAATAACTCTAGCGCATCTAGCGGCAGAGTGATTTCAGAAAGTTTATCCAATTTGGAGTTAAAAAAGTAACACTTAACTTCCCATACAGGAATTGTTCGTAATATCTCTCCTGTTTTCTTGTTAAGAAGTGGCTTATCTGTCTTGAAATATTGAACATCGAACACCTGCATAATAGGAGGTAGGAAAAGAAGCTGAGAGGCAATCGCCGTTGTTCCATTTAAGGTAGCCAGAGAATTATCTTCAAAGTGTTGAAATGATTTTAACTTTCCTAGTTCGAGTGATGTGCTCTTTAGTCTTACTATATCACCCCTCCTTAAAGCAGCGGGGCAAATATTGCGCGTATTTTTCTCAATAAGCTTCAAATCTGCTTCAAATACCTCGATAGATAGAAAACCTAGAGAATTAGATGAGAACCAATGGCAACGATATTTAACAGTTTCCTCTTTTACAGAGTCTTTTCCGAAAGCAGTCCGTTGGCTTTTAAAAATTTCTGTGACTATCATTACCGGAGGGATCATGCCTGGATCTCCACTGATCACGAGATTGGTCAATTCATTGAAATATGGGTGCGTCTTCACAGCGACAATATCTCCGATTTCAAAAAAATTATTAATCATCTATCTTAAATGGTTATATTTCGTACATTTGTAGCTTAGCCTTACAGTTCGAGGACTACAGACAACTAGTTATAGGTCATAAATCTTCCGAAGTATCGAATAAAAGATTCGCTATACAACAAAGATCTACTGTTATATGAAAAGGATAACAGGTAAGAGATTGTCATGAATGAGCCTGAATTGTCCAGGTAAGGTCTTCACCAATTCTACCACTGCGCGCAGTGCCAGAATCCCGGTAAGGCAGGTACCCTGAGCAAGAAAGCTTGTGCTGATAGCCTCTAAGGTATGTAATATTATTGAAATCGTCAATAGCAGCATTGTTATAGCGTATTTGGTAAGCATTCTATATCTTACATTGAAATTTACATGTGTGACTCAGTTACTGGGTACTGACCCTGCTCATTTTGAGGTAATGTCTGTTTAATATCCACTACACCAAAACTGTGAGGCTTTTTTTATGACTAATCCACAACAAGAACCCAAATGGCTAAAAGGGAGAGGCTATCTCCATATTACTCCTAAAATTGATGTTGCAAGAAGACGAAATGAGCTTATCATAAAAGTCCATGCTGAAAAATTTGTCGAAAGGCACGCTTTCTTTCCTCTTATTCATTCTGTAATAAAAGAAAGGAAATATAAGAAATCACCCAGTTGCCCAAAAAAAAGAGGGCACTCACATAAAGTAGGTGGTAAAGTAGAAAAAACTGCGAAGTTACGCCCATTGCATTATTCTACTCACATTGATTCAATTATATTTGGTTTTTATGCGCAGAAATTATTAGAACGCTACGAAGCTGAATTAGAAAAACATTCTGGACTGACCTCTTGTATTACAGCCTACCGAAAAATTGCCATCGATGGATTTGAGGAATCTGACACTCCGGGAAAAAGCACAATCCATTTTGCGTCCGAAGCATTTGAAGAAATTAAGAAACGAGCTAGCGATGGATGTATAGTCCTACTGTTTGACATAAAAAGTTTTTTCAACGAATTAAATCATAATAAACTCAAGCAAGCCTGGTGTAAATTAATAGGTACTGAAAAACTCGGTCCAGCTGACTACAACGTATTTAATGCCACTACAAATTTCAGATATATACTTTTAGATGAACTACGAGTAAAGCGAAATACCAACGGTAAAAGGTACGGATTTAATGAGAAGAAATTAGCTCATAACAGAAAAGAGCATGGTGTAGAAGCATTCTTTGAATCAGTACAAGCATTTAGGTACGCAATAAAAAACAGAGAATTTAGGGTATACAGACGTCCTTTTGTAAAGGATAAACAACCGGTTGGTATTCCACAGGGGCTGCCAATAAGTTCTGTCCTGGCCAATCTATATTTGTTAGAATTCGATATTGAAGTAATAGAAACAGTTGTAAATAAGCTGAATGGTTTTTACAGACGCTATTCTGACGACATACTTGTTATATGCGATCCGATAAATGCAGATGAAATTGAGACTTTCATGAACACCCGCATAAAAAAAAGCCATGTAACGATTAGCGAATCTAAAACTGAGAAATACTATTTTAAAAATTTTCAAATTAGTCCAAATAAAAAAAGGCTTACATCTATACTACTGCAGAAAGACAGATCCGTCATTGGAAAACCTCTAACCTACCTAGGGTTTGAATTTTATGGATATAAAACGCTTATTAAATCAAGTAATATCGCCAAGTTCTATCGCCGATTAATATACGCAGTAAAGAAGAAAGCACATAGAGCACGAAAAATCAGCGAAAGCACGATGTCCCTGCCTATTATATTCAAGGGCGACCTCAAAAGAAAGTATAGCCAGTTAGATTTAAATTCAGACGATCTATTTACTAAAAGGAAAAAACTTGTAAGAAATCAAGATGGTAACTTCTCCGTACATATAAAAGATATTCCTAGAAAACACAAAACCAACTACTTTTCTTACATATTAAGGGCAAGTAAAATACTTAAGGAGCCAGCAATTAAAGAACAATTAAGAAAAAACAGGGCAATATTTCATAACGCTATTTTTAAACATCTTAAAAAAGGAACAATCACTCGTTAGGAATTTCAATTGGAATTTGAAGTAAAACTGGGTTGTAAATATCAGCCTTAATATTATCTGTTTCAATACTCACAACTAAACTATACCGGACTTTAGTATTAAACATTTGAAGCTTCTTTCGTGTTTTATACCAACCATTCTTAGGGTAGACGGCCAGGATATTTCTAGTTGAGAGATCTGCTCCAGAAGACACAATAAAATCTTTCTTTATTGAACCTTTACTCCTTGCAAACTCTTTCAAAGACCAAGGTTCATCGGTCCCTTCGTAACCAGGATCATTATCTCCCGCTGTTGCAGAAGATATCCTTCTCTGAAATACAGCTAGATCCTCCGCTGGCTTAATAACTTTAAAATCTAACGAATGTGAGTGATAATGAAAAGTGTTGGTATATCTTCTATTTCCCGGATTAGGATCTATAAAATACGACAAGGTTACCTTTAGTGTGACATTTGCATCTCCCAAAAAATCACGCAAAATATCTTCCGGCCAAGGAATTGTATACAGGTGATATTCATGGTACTTAATGCTATTATCTAATGCATATGGCTGAAGGGTATTTTCAGCTACCATTGTAAGCACGTTAGATGCACTGTACAATGCTTTTTCAAGCAAAGGAACACCATAACCATACTTGCGTAAAAGAGTCCTTTTCTCTGCCCTGCTCATGTTAACGACTGAACTTCCACCCAGCATTGTATCTGTCCATTCCGCCGAATGAACTATCAACGCCCTTATTGTTTCTACCCATAGATTAGGGTAGTGATTCATTATTTCTGCAGCCATTTTTGCGGCAAGGGCAGCGGCACCGCTTGTGTCTCCATAAGGCATAAAAATATACCTATTAAAATCTTTATCGAGCGACAGTGGTTTTAGTGAATGAACGTCGTCTCTAAATCCCAGGTTATTGTGCGCAAGATTCCCTCCCTCTAAAACGATATCTGGTTTATTGGGCCATTGACTATGCCAAAGTAAAGATGTTGAATTAGATGGAGACATACCACCATGAGGTGCCAGAGGTCTATATCCATTAAATTGATTTTGATCAATTCGATCCATTCGCGTATAAGAGCCAACTACCAATGCATTATATGCCTGACTAGGATCATGAATTGAAGCCAATTCATTCATCTGTGGATAATTGGCTGCCGTTGCTCCGGAATTAAGATAGTCTACATTCCCAGCACTCACAATAATTAATTGCTGATATTGTGGGTCGAAGACGTTGCCATTTGCAATTTTGTCAATGGCAGACGACCATGAAGAAGGGCGCCCCAGACAAGAAGTAGTGTTATCTGTAACAGTCAAGCAAAATATCCTCTTGTTATTGGGAAAACTTGCAATTGGAACACTACAGGCATATTCAGTTAAGGCCCCATAGAAAACGGGGTCATTGGGATCATTAGGATGAAAAATCTTAAAAGACTCAAGCCCATGAAATACCCGAACCCGCTCAGTAGTACTCATAACATTTACCAAGTCCCCATAAAGAGCGAGGCCCGCTGTAGCAGTTCCATGCCCTCCATCCGGGTAGGTGTCATTTGTTCCCCAAGAGGGTTTATATGTAAACAGTCGTTCATTGGGCAAAAAAGGGATTAGAAGTGGATGCTGATTATTTACACCACTGTCTAGCAAACAAACAAGCACTGACTCGTCATTCAACTGATGATCGGTACGATCAAGTAAATCATTCAACCACTCTTGCTTTTCAGCGAAGTCAACATTTCTGCCCATGACAAAATCACTTATTTCTTGGGGCTTCCTTAGTTCGGCCAAATTATCCAGCAATAGCAACGAAGAAGAAAGCTGAGTAGCCGAAGCCCTCACTAAACGTACCCGATGTTCCGGAAATTCCAAAACCTGCGTGCTTATTTGAGCTCCGATTTCGCGTAGATTATTTAAAACCTTATCGAGTCTGACACCATCATTCACTGTTCGCCGGAACCAGACTTCCCACCAAACAACAAATTCCTCGTCTGGAAATGGGATTTCTGGTGTATCACTCCAAAACGATTTTAAAGATGCTAATTGTATACTAGCTATATTAGCAAATAGCTTTTGATACTTAGGTCTGTCTGTTAAAATCCCCTTTCGATCAATATAATTTTCATTTATATATTGAGTCACTTTTCTTATAAATGCACTAACTCCTCCTTCGCTCATCATTACTACAACTCGAAATCTCTTCTGATCTTCTCCAATGTTATCCGATACAGCTTCTTCCTTGATATTCAGAACTTGAAATTTGGGATCATTATTATCCTGATTTAGGCTTTCAAATTTCAAGGGGAAATTAAACTCCGAAATAAACTCAACATACAAAGCATCGTCCCTAACAATATTCGGAGGCAATGGCTCTTCTTTAGTAATTTGGAACTGTTGTCGAATTTGATTTAATTGTTCCAGTAAAGCGGTACCATGGACAGATCGGTTCTGAGGGGCTATGGGGAAGTCTATGACTATATCTTTAGGATAACTGTAATCTTTAAGCTGAAAAAATCGATCTACTTTCAGATGAGGTAAACGAGGAATTATAGGCATTTTTGCTTTCTCTTTTTAAGACTTTCAAGAAGAATATCTTTACGAAGTTTTTTTCCGTTAGATAAAATCATCTCCTTGATCGTTTCTTCACATGCTTTAGCTATTTCCGAAAAGTTTAAACCTTGAGCTGCTTCCATCAATTCATTCTGAGATGCCTTCCGATCAAAGGAGAAGTTTGCTGTATATTTACTTACTGCCAAAGTTGTATCCTCAATATCAGGCAATAGAAAGTTAAGGATATCATCAAAGCGTCTAAAAAGCGCTGTATCCAATACTTCAGGCAGATTAGTTGCGGCAATAATAATACTATTGCTATTGTCCCTATCGATATTAATTAAAAAAGAATTTAATATCCGTTTAATTTCTCCGACATCATGGCCCTGGTGTCTCTTCGAACCTATAGAATCAAATTCATCAAATAAGTAAACGGCCCGCTGCTGAGGCATTAGGTCGAAAATCATTCGAAGCTTTGCAATAGATTCACCCATGAATTTTGACAATATTCCATCTAGTCGTATAATAAATACAGGAATACCGAGCTCACCTGCAATTGCCTGTGCGGCCATTGTTTTTCCCGTTCCTGGGGGACCGGCAAGCAAAAGCTTTCGACGTGGGGATAAATTATGCTGTAAAAGTAATTCTAGTTTTTGCTGTTCATTAATTAGCTTTCCCAACCTAGCTCCGATATCCTCGCTCAAGACCATATCGGCCAATGTTACTCTAGGCTGAAAAACATCTAGCAATTCGCTCAGTTCTCTTTTCTGCGTGGAAATGTTAACGATCTTACCTCTGTCTAATTGAGAAAGAGATCTATTTTTTCTTGCATCTTCGATCAGGGATTTCAATTCTTGAGCAAATAAAGCATGCCCTTGCCTTGCCTCTGAAGCAGCGATCTGCATTGCAGAAGCAAAGAAACGATCCGCGTCACCTTGACCGAAAGACTTGATTAAACTCTTTATTTGTTCAGATGCAGCCATAACTAATTACAGATCAAAGATATCTAATTACTAGCAATATCCAATATACGGAAAAATGAAGAAACTAGATTACAACTTTCTGTATATTATCCAATATAATGCGCTTTCGGAAAAAGCCACATCCATTAATACGTTTTAGCCGATGTCATAACCTCAAATGGTCCCAGATTAAAGGTCGCTCTTATCCCACTTCTCGATCTATTCCTATACACCTCTTCCAATTCTTGACTAATACACCCGCCGCGCATTCGTATATAAAAAAGCTGTTGACTTACTTTCATAGTCCATAAAGTTTAAGTTCCGATGTTAGGTTTTGGTTTTTGTTTTGTTTGGTTTACATCGGTTTGTAAACCCTTAAACCCTTTACTGGTAAGTATTTGCCAGTAAAAGGATACACTAAAAGTAAAACTGTTTTGTGTATCCTTTCAGATTCGTTTGGTATGATTTACCTTTTAATGATAAAATCAAAAAAGCCGCTTAAATCACAGGATTTAAGCGGCTTTAATAACCTTTGATATTCTTGTTGTGATCCCCTTGGGACTCGAACCCAAGACCCATACATTAAAAGTGTATTGCTCTACCAACTGAGCTAGGGAATCATTCACCCCGTTTTGTTTAACGGAGTGCAAAGATAGTAATTTCTATTTTATTTCCAAATTGATTTTCAATTATTTTTCTGCACCGCTATCTAAGACAGTAGAAAACTTCGCTTCCAGCATTTTCATAAAATACCCCCCAACTACGCTCCTAGCTTGGAACCCAACCATCTTACCGTTGATAGTTTCATGCCAGTCACTCAAAGGAACACGTGTATCCGTTCCTGTTACATAGGTATATACCGGTTGGATCAATGCATTAAAATCACTTACATTGTCCGTTAATGTAGCGGTCCATAAAATCCAATCCGATTTGGTGTAAGTTTTCCGGCTGTCTAACGGCAAACCATAGCGCTGCTGGTGGGCCAGGTAAAAGTCTGTTTCCTTTTTATATACACTAGTGGGAAAGAGATCGAAGTTGAGCACTTTATCCCATACCAGGTTGTATTTCTGGCTCCAGGTATTTTTACTTTCGAAAGCAAGACTGAAATGATCACCATCATCTGCCAGCTTTATCCAGTTAGCCGCCATTGCTTTGGCGCTGTTTTCATATTCGTCAGCGATTGCTGTGTAACCCAATTGCCGGGCCAACATAGCATAAGCACGGATACCAGCAATGGCTTTCAGAGAAAGATTGGTATTGCGCGCAAGGTGACCAGCGAAATCGTCTGTACAGAGTTGGTTAGCCGGATCAAAACCTTCCTGCATCAGGTATGCCGCCCAGGTAGTTAAAGTAGACCAATGTTTTTGGGCATAGGCCGCATTACCTTCTGCACGGGCAATAGCGGCGGTAAGTATCAGCATATTTCCCGACTCCTCTACTGGCATTCCTTCCCCATATACCTGACCGTTAGCAAGCGGATAAGTACCCAGGTCGTGCGCAGCATATGGCTGTGTGTATTTACCACTCTCCGAAAAATAAAATATACCATTCAGCATGCCTTTTAACAGATCAGGATTATAAAGTAGGAACAGCGGCGCAGAAGGATAGGTTACATCTACGGTATTAATACAACCGTTACTGTAGTTTTCTTTAGAAAGGAAGAGCAAATCACCCTGCGGACTTTTAACCAGCTTATGCGCTGCTATTGCTTGCCTATAAGCAAGCTCGCAGAGCCGGGCATAAGTTTCACCACCAGCCAATACAGCATCTTTATGCAATTGCTCATTGAACTGGCGACACTTTGTTAAGATGGCAGCATAGTCTGTGTAAGCAACGTTCAATTGTTTTTCGATGGTTTGGGTGTCATCATTTTTCCACCAGGCTTTCAGATTGGTGGAAAAATATTGTATGGCATACAGATCGTCGTACCCCAATAGAAAAAGCTGTTCTTTGGGAGTACTGCCTACCCTGCCCAGGTCTACAGCCGTACTGAATACGATATCTTTATCTTGTTGGGTACCGGCAGTACGGCCTTTTACAAAAGCAGCAACGGCATCGCCTGCAGAGCTGATGTATTGTACAGGGTGGGCGGCGGAGGACGCAGCTACATACATATACCCCCAGTCTATGCGCAGATCGTCGCCCTTCTTTGCTAATACCGGCTGCTCCTGTGTGCCGGCTTTGAGCACAGACAGCTGATCGGCTGTATAGACCGTAGCAATAACTGGCTGGGAAGGCATATTAACGCAGATGTTGGAGGAGGCTCCGAAATAAACCTGTACTTGGTGATCAGCTCCATCATTAGCGGCTACCTGGTAGGAAATATAGGATACGGGCCTTGAAAGCAGTGCCAGATCATCCATTAGTAATGGAGAGGTAAAAGTGAGCGCAAGATTTACCTTACCGCAGGTAAATTGATAGCTGGTTTGTGTAGCGTTAATATGGATAGCTGTTTGTATTCCTTTCTCTATGGTTTTATTATCTTTTGAAGGCGCCACTCTGGAGATCCCGGCATCCAAGAAAGCGCCGCCGGAGGTATTCCGTATATGAATAGCTAACACGTTGCCTTTTCTTTTTAGCTGTTTCCTGGCAGCTTCCGGGATAGGGAGATAAATATATTTATTCAGCCAGCCGGTATATTCATAGATCTGCACCCCATTCAGGTAAACGGCAATATTATCATCATGGGATATTTTCAGAAACAGGGGCGCCTCTCCCAGCCCCTTTGCATCGAAGGTCCTGCGGGTCCAGAGGTCTGGGCTGGTCCAGGCAGTGCCGCCGGTGGCAGGGTGGTTACTAAAAGGTGCGGCGGCAGTATGCCAGTCATTATCGTTAAAGTCCACCTGCATCCAATCAGAAGACGGGGTCGTCTCTGTATACTTTA
This sequence comes from Chitinophaga sp. 30R24, assembly GCF_049056765.1. Taxonomy (NCBI): domain Bacteria; kingdom Pseudomonadati; phylum Bacteroidota; class Chitinophagia; order Chitinophagales; family Chitinophagaceae; genus Chitinophaga; species Chitinophaga sp. 30R24. The sequence continues at coordinate 66,508 of NZ_JBJGXX010000016.1, read as the reverse complement.
CTGTGTATGGCATTTCATCTGAAGCAGGTAAAACAGACTGATAACTCATTTCATCCTTTCCCAATACACGATAGGCTACGCCATCTACTTTTATGAGCCCCATCAACGATTGGGCAGCACCGGTCCAATGAGTGGTAGTACTGCTACCCAGCTCGTCTGTATCAGACCAGATGCTGAAATAAGGATCATGTGTGATCAATGGGTAAGCCGGCGCTTGCTGCTGTGCAGCAGCAGTACCACAACTAATAACCAATAGCGCGAGGAAGATAAATGGTTTGCTCATAACGGGATTTAAACGATTAAGCGTATGAAATACAGCTAATAAAAATATTACATTTTTTCTGTAATAGATAACCGTTCATAAAAAACAATGGCAAAAAAAGCGCAGACCCTGCAAACGCCTTGGAGGCCCTGAGAAGCCTTTTCAGTACGTTCCGGATCTGCGCGTATCTTTAATCAATTGAGTATTCACACTTGCAGGGAGCGCAAAAATACACATTTACCACAAATTCTTTAGAAGCGCTTTATTATTTTTTCAATAGCTCCCCCAGGTCCAATTTACTCCCAGGCCATTTAGGCCTCATACCGGGCTTACGTAATCGGCTATACGCAAATAGTTAGAAAAAATACAAAGGCTTATAAAAAATAATTATAGCCCTGCTCCCCACCAGGCATCTGGTATGGATTGTAGCAGACTACCGTTCACACTGTATTCCAACTTTAACGTATATCCACCGCCGCCCTCTACGAAGGCTAGTTTTACCGGGTGCCAACCTTTTTCTAATGCTATCTGCCCACTTTTCTGCAAAGGAGCGTGCCAGCCATCATTATTCACCACTTCCTGGTCATCAATATACAAAATACCACCATCGTCTACGGTCAGATAAAAACTATAAATACCCGTTTCAGGCACTTGCAGATAGGCACGGAGAATAGCGCCAAAAGGCTTACCACCATTACCCATTCCATCCGGTATCACAGCATTAACTATACGGATAGTACTATCTGGCATATGACCATCTCTGGCAATGCCCGCAGCACTTTTAAAGGTGCCGGCATAATGCTCCAGCAGTAATCCCGGCCGGGCATCTTTCACTACGGTAGGCTTGCGCCAGGCTTCCTGGCGGTAATGCAGCGTGTAGATATCCCCCCGGTTACCAGCCGGGCTAAAAGCGGCCAGCTTAATGTTCTGAGGGGTATTGATAACATAGGCGCCAGACAATTTGCGGGCATGTATATCCGGAATACTACCATCTGTTGTATAACGGATAGTCATGTCCGTTAGCGGTGGCTTCACCTGTAAGCTCACTTTATCTACAAAAACATTATCCTCTGTAAACCCATCCAGGTCTGGCAAATGGTAATGTACACCCAATAGGTCTAAACGATGGTAATGTTCGTTCAGCCGTTGAAGATAGCCTTCATAGTCGTTGCGATGTGTCCATAATACCTCCGCCAGCGCGGTCATACGAGGCATAAACATGTAGTCTGCCCGCTTTTCAGAAGGAATATATTCTGTCCAGATATTAGCCTGTGCCCCCATGATATAAGTAGCTTCGGCAGCAGTTAATCCCTTAGGTACCGGATTAAAATGGTATACGTTATAAATGGAATTACGATCCGGTGCACCATCAAAATAAAGCGGATTACCTGGCGTCATGATCACCTGGTTACCATGACGGGCCGCGTTCACCGGAGCATCAGGCACCCAGGAACGCCAATACATCAATACCGCGGTAGAACTGATCCCTCCTTCAAGTATTTCGTCCCAGCCAATCAGGGTTTTCCCTTTCAACCGGAAAAACGCTTCCATGCGCTTCACAAAATAGCTTTGCAATTCTTCTACACTGTGTAATTGGTGGGCTTTCATCACGGCTTCACAAGCCGGAGATGCGACCCAACTGGTTTTCTCTACTTCATCGGCCCCCAGGTGTATATATTTGGAAGGAAATAAAGCAGCGATCTCTGTGAATACCTCTTCAGCAAAAGTGAAAGTGGATTCATTACAAGGACATATGGGCGTAGAAAAGTTCTTACCCCATCCTAGCTCACCGCTGCAGGTGAGGAAAGGGTATGCCTTGATGGCCGCCATCATATGACCAGGCATATCTATTTCGGGAATAATATCCACATGCCGGGCCGCCGCATAATGGATAAGGTCTTTCATTTGCTCCTGGGTATAAAAGCCACCATACAACGTTTTACCATCGCGGTGAACGATATGCATGGTATCGATCGCCATATCTGGATTATCCACCGCTTTCTTCATGCAAACGGAGTCCTGGTTATTCAACTCACGCCAGGCGCCTTGTGAAGTAAGCAATGGATACTTCTTTATTTCTATACGCCAGCCCTGATCATCTGTCAGGTGGAGGTGCAGCGTATTCATCTTATATAATGCCAGCAGGTCAATAAATCTTTTCAGGTAACTGATAGAAAAAAAATGACGGGCCACATCCAGATGCATACCTCGCCAGGAATAAGCCGGATGGTCTTCTACCAAAGCAGCAGGAATACTTACCTGCGATAATTTATTAGACGAGGCGCGCGCTATGGAAGCAGGCATCAGCTGCCGTAATGTTTCAATAGCCCTGAAAAAACCGGTAGCTGTAGCTGCGGTGATCAGCAATTGTTGCTGGCTGATGTCCAGTGTATAGTCTTCGTCTCCCTTCAGTGCAGGGTTTAGACGCATTACAACCGTGCCTTTACCGGCTGTTTTTACCACCTGCAATGGTTTACCAAAAGCCTGCGTAAATAACTGTTGCAGCTGAGCAGTCTCATTGGGAAATGCAGCAGGCAGCAAGCCGGTAGCAGGTGTAATAACAAATGATCCGCTCCGGGGCTGTAAGTGCCAGGGATATGGAATAATGGGATAGCGTGGTGATTGCGCCGCCATTGCCTGCCATCCGGTGCACATCACTGCGGCAAGCCATAAAAATTTTCTCATAAACATTCAAACAAAATTCAGGAAGACAAACGTAATAAGAATTGTCCCGTTTACCTAATTAAGATCTACTGGAAGCTATGAACGATACGCTATTTTCAACAATGAGAAAAACTCTGCTTCTGGCAGCTCTTTTACTTCTCCCGGCTGCAGATCACCTAGAAGCAGATCCTCTATGGAAATACGGATCAACCGTTGGCAACGGTGCTTTACGGCGAGCATCATTTTTCTTACCTGGTGGAACTTCCCTTCGGTTAACGTGATGGTTAACCAGGTATGCGGGGCCTGATCAGGCAATTCATTATTTCGTTTATACAACCCCGTTGGCGGATCTACGATAGCTACGCGGCAAGGGGTTGTTATATATTCTTCTTCCCCCGTAATACGGATAGGCACTCCTTCCTGAAGTCGCCGCAAGGCCTGCTCGCTCATCTCCCCTTTTGCCCTTACCAGGTAAGTGCGCTCATGCGGCATATCTCCCTGAAACAATAAACGGGTTACTTTTTTATTGGTGGTCAATAACAGCAAGCCTTCCGAATCATTGTCCAGCCGGCCAATGGCATGCGTACCCTCCGGAAAATCGAATGCCAGTTCTCCCAGCAGGCGCACCGGATGGGAGCTCACAAACTGAGATACCATTTTATAAGGCTTATTGATAATGAAATACCGGTGAGATTGCAATTGCATTAGCTATTAAATAAATAAAAGTTCAGATATGATGAATTTGATTTTATGATCGTAGTCACACGATTAATCACCACATTTTTAGAGTAACAACACATCTATTCTGTGCGCCTGCACTAACTGCTGCTGAGGCGACCAGGAGAATACGGTAAAATAACCATCCTGGGAAGCGACAAGGGCTTGTGAGTCGTGCTGGTCGTGCACAAACTGTGCAGCAGAGAGGTGGCGGGTGCCGCCAATAGCAGAAGGATGTATAAGCGTAGGAATACCATCTTCTATCGGCTCTGTCAGCAAAACTTTATCAATAGGCCAGGCATCTTTGGCACGGGCAATTTTAGCGCCGAAGGCCAGCAATTCCTGGCGGTCATTTACGATAGTAGCGCCATCTACAGCCGTAAGCCCGGTAATGTTTTCTACTTCCCTGCGCAGGGCATTCTGCCAATAAATCTCTGTTACACTCTTCCCATCATAGTTCATCAGATCTGCTACTCCGGAAAATGCCGGGGAAATAGGATACTGCAAGGGATGAATAATAGACTCCCGCCAGGCCTCGCTATTGGAAGGCGTTACCAGTAATATTCCTCCCCGTTTATGCGCACGCATAGACACAGCGATCTGTATCAGTACATTAACATTATTATTCCATAGGCAGGTAGGCGTAAGTCCCAGCAAAGATTTAAGAATAGGCGGACTATCAGGCAATTCCCCACTATCTTCATTTACTACTTTTACCTGATCGCCCCGCAATACGGCGACATTGGTAAATTTACCCAAGCCGGCGGCCCGGCGGTGTTTTACCACCAGCAACCCTGGCTCGGATACATCGAGCACAAAACAGAGATTAGGTAACCGGATGGTAGTACCCCATACGTATAATTCATTCCCCTCGTTCCAAACGCCCACGTGTATACCCGCACGTTCTACTCCTGGCGCCAGTTTGGTGAGCAACTGCGGCGTAAGCAGCTGTGGCGTTTCAAACAGCAGCGGCTTGCCAGCCTGTGATGGTGGCAGGAAAGCCAGGGAAATACGGATAGGGTTTCCTTCTTCTTTACGTAAACTGGCCCAGAAAGCAACATCAATAATTTTTTCCACCTGATGGGCTTCCGGTACTATCGCCAGGTTATCTTCTCCATTTTCTGCGGCAGCGGAAAGATGCTTGCGAAAATGTGCTTCTATGGTGTCGGCTACCTTAACAGCAGCCTGATATGTTGGTTCGTTGATCATTAATTAAGTCCGTTTCACTTGGGTGCCATTAAAATGCTAAATTAATACTTTTCAGCATGCTACCCTTAGCTACCCTCCGGAAGCAGTCTATCTTTAAGCCCCTAATAGCCTTCTCCTCTAGTTGTTTACTTTTTACTGACATTTCTATCCGCTAAAAGTGATCATGATGAAGCCTGCCGCCAGCATATGACATTATTGTTTGCGCGCACGCTTTGCCTGTTTTTCCTTTTCCTTCTGCGCGGCCATCTCCTGTTTGGCCTTTTTCCGGAAATACCCCCGGAAAAAGAAATTGTTGCGCAGTGCCAGCATATTAGTATCCAGCTTACTGCTACTCGACTCCAGATTAATAATAGTAGCCCGCAGCGCATTGGCAAAAGCAGTATCCTGCAACAACATACCGGCTGGTGCATTTGTATTGGCAAGCCCCGTCTTTACACCTTCACTGGCCTGCTGCAACGCAAGCACTGCCTGGTTGGCATTTTCTGCCACCGCATTCATTTCCATAAGGGTAGACCGCAAGCGGGCAAATACGATGGTATCCGTTACCAGGTCGTTAGCCAGCACCCCCTTAGTTTGCAGTTTGGCGGTGTAGTCAGATAACGCGCTGGTAAGGCGACGGGTATTGATCACTGCTTCATTCAAACCGGCCATAGTGGCATCCAGGTTCTTATAAACAACATCTTCTGTCAACAGCTTACCTAAAGTACCTTTCCCATCCACAATATTTCTGGTGATCACTTTCAAATTGTTGGTGATCTCTACAAGGCTCTTGTTATTGGTTTGCAATGTGGTCATAATTTCTTCGGTACTCAGGCCACTGCCTACCATCAGCTGGTCCCCGTCTTCTATCATCGGCATATCCGGTGTACCGCCAGACAACATTACCACCTTGTTACCCATCAACCCCTCTGTGGTGATCCGCGCCACCACGTCTTTATGCAGGAACTCCTGGGCGCTCACGTCTATGTTCATGATCACCAGGATCTCATTAGCCCGAACAAAACGGATCTTCTTCACTGTACCTACTTTCACCCCGGAATATAGGATATTACGGCCAGCAGCCAAACCATTCACATCCTTAAATATAGCTTTTACCTGTATGGATTTATTGAACAGCTTTTGTTGTTTGCCCAAAAACAACACTGCAGATACGAAGATTACCAACCCTATAATAACAAATATTCCTACAATGACAGAACGTCTTTTTCCGGATTCCATAGCTTATTGTATAAAGTTATAATCATAAAAACTTTTAATCAGCCCCTCTTTAGTACTGAACACTTTCTCAAAGGTTCCCATCCTGATAAATTTCCCTTCATCCATTACGGCTATCTTATCGCCCACTGCTTTTGCACAGGTGAGATCATGGGTAATAATGATGGAACTGGTGCTAAAGCGTTCCTTTACAGAGATAATTAATTTGTTCAGTTCCATACTGGTAATAGGATCTAACCCGGCGGTAGGCTCATCATACAGCATAATCTGCGGCCGCAGGATCAGGGTACGTCCAATACCAATGCGTTTTTTTTGTCCGCCCGACAATTCGGCCGGGTACTGGTTAATGGTATCGGGCAGGCCAATGGCCTCCAATACGTTATCTACTGTTTTCCGGATCTCTTCTTTGCCGAGATGACGTTTATTCCTTTTCAGGGGAAAAGCAAGATTCTCCCCTACTGTCATACTATCATACAAGGCATTGCTCTGGAAGGAAAAACCTACCTTCAACCGCAGGGCGCGCAGGTCTACTTCTTTCAACTGGTTTACTTCCTCCCCCAATACCGTTACCGTGCCTGTATCCTGGGTAAGCAACCCAATAATGATCCGGATCAATACCGATTTACCAGTACCCGAACGGCCCAGTACCACTACGTTTTCACCTTTATGCACGTCGAGGTCAATTCCCTCCAATACCTGTTTGTCGCCAAACGATTTATAGAGATCCCTTATCCGGATCACGGTTTCATCTGAATTAATATATTGCGCGCTTTCTCCCATACGTTACCGGATAGAATTAAATACGTGAACAATAATGACTTCTTCTATGAAAATGAGGAACATCGACACAATTACAGATACGTTGGCCGCCTTACCTACTCCCATGGTACCCTGAGTAGCATGAAAGCCCTGGTAACAACTCACAATACCGATGGTAAAGCCATAAGCGATAGATTTGGTAAGCGCTGTCGTATAGTCGAGGAAGGTAATCTGGGTAAACGCGTTATCAAAAAAAGCGACCAGGCTGGTTTGCTCATGGGCATGTACATCAAAATAAGACCCTAAACAACCGATGAGGGCATTATAAAACATCAATAATGGTAAACATATGGTCATAGCCGTTACCCGGGTTACAATAAGGTAGCGGAAAGGGTTAATAGCAGAAACCTCCATGGCGTCTATCTGTTCCGTTACCTTCATAGAACCTAATTCAGCACCTATGCTTGACCCTACTTTACCAGCGCAAATCAGTGCTGCGATAAGCGGCGCCAATGCCCTTACCACCGCAATCGCCACCAGGGAAGGCAACCAGGCAGTAACGCCAAATTCCGACAGCGTAGGGCGCGACTGTTCTGTGAATACCACTCCTGTAATAAATCCGGTTACTGTTACCAATGCCAGGGATTTATACCCCACTTGATAACATTGACGTACAAACTCTCCCCATTCAACAGGCGGTCTTACTGCCTCCCGAAAAAAACGCGCTATAAAAACGGAAATATCATAGAACGTGAGGAAAAATCCATCTATTCTTTCGGTAAATACCGGCTTATCCTGGTTTTCGTTGGTAGAATTCATCTTAATGTAAATGCTTACACTAATTACAATTCTATGCCGCTTTTGTTAAATCACGCCGTATAAAGAAAAACCTGTAGTAAACGTAGGTTTATAGCATATACCGGGATGCGGGCTGGATCAGACTTGTTGACACCGGTTCCCACTACGGTAAAATACTTCCCCAAACAACTAGTAGCGGATAGCCACTCCGCCAAAATAATTCCTTCCTGGAGCCGGATTATAAAACCGGTTGCCCATGGCATTAAGGTCGTTGCCCAGGCTATACCTAACATTCAACAGGTTATCTACGCCTGCACGTACAGACAGGCCATAGCGTGTATGCAAGGGCGCCTTCCAGGTAATATTGGCCTGTAACAGATGATAACTACCGGCATATACGCTGTTAGCATCGTCTAGGGGAATACGGCTGGTGAAGGTATGCTGGGTATACAGAGAGATGGCGGCCGGCAATTGCAACAAGATACTATTTACCAATACATGCTGCGGAGCGCCGGTAAGGCGGTTGCCTGAGTAGCTTTTACCTGCACTCACGTAGTCCCGGAATTTAAAATCGCTGAAAGTGTAGCCTTCCTGCCATTTAAGCCCTCTCAATACTCCTTGTTGCCGGGGCGTTATCAACCACCACATACCCTGCAGCTCTATACCCTTCTGATTTTCGCCACCAGCGTTGGTATAAAATTCTTCGCCGTTGTTGTGCAGCCTGCGTACAATAGCATTTTTCATACGGTAGTAAAAAAAGGCAAGGTCCAGCATAGCACGGCCTTTAGGGACGGCTGCACGGGCGCCAGCTTCATAATTCCAACCAGTTTCCGGCTCCAGCGAGGTATTGATAACGTTATCGGACGCACGTACTTCCGCAGTGGCCGGAGGGGAATAACCACGGCTAACGGTAGCACGGCCAGTAATAAGGGGGGCGAATAAATAAGATAGCGACAACCGCGGCATCAGTTGTGGTGTAAACTTCACTTGCGTATGCCCGTCGCTGTTATAGCTATAACCATAATAGTTTAAACTGGCAGCCACTTCAAATGTGAAACGGTTAGTGGCGGCCTCAAAGCGACTGAAAAAGAAATGCTGGCTGGCATCCAGCTTATCGGCTGCCTGTACAGTATCCCTTTTACCGTGGTTATTACCATAGTTAATAACGTCTGTATTGGTTTGCTGCCATTCCACCCCATTAAGCCACTTCCATTGTATCAGAGAATAACGGACCGGATTGTTCACCCACTGCAAATAGGTACGGAAACCGAAGGTATTCTCATCCCGGGCCTCATAATTGGTGATAAAAGGGTTTTCAAAATGGGTATTGTAGCCAAATACCGCCAATACATGTTGCCACCGGGGGGTAAACTGCGCTTCATGTACCAGCCCTCCCAGGAAAGTACGGTTATAAATACCGGCTTTCTGCGCTATAGCACCGGGAGTTGCCGGCGTAGCCGGGCGGGCTGCACGGGGATTAGCTGTTGCCTGGGCCAGGGTTAATCCTCCGGGCGTGAGATACGACAAATCTGAATAAAATGCCAGCAACTTCCATACATATCCTGGCTTATATTCCCAACGCTGGGTAGTTTGGGTGTAAGATCGTTTAAGAGCGGTATTTTGACGGTAACCATCCGAACGCTGATAGCCCTGGAATACCTGGAGCTGATAATTCTTCCATCGCTGCTGCCAGGCAATATTACCATGAAAAAGGCCATAACTGCCTCCCTGCAGGTTCAGCTGCAGGTGCTGGGTATCTGCCGGCGGTATCGAGAGGCCCAGCCGTACCACACCTCCGGAATTGGCGCCAAACAAACTGCCATCCGGCCCTTTCAGTATTTCGGCACCGCTTACGGCATCCGGGTCTACCAGGTTCAGGTAGGTATTGCCCCCCGCATCTGTAAGCGGAATATCATCTACATAAATTTTAATATTCCGGATACCAAAGGGCGAGCGAAGTAAGCTACCCCTGATGGATAAACGATAACTGCCTGGCGAACGCTCTTCCATCCGTACTCCCGGCACCGTATTAAAAGCAGGTAGCAGTATAGTTCCTTGCTGCAGCCGCATATCTGCCGGCGACAATATGCTCACGGCAGTGGGCACACGCTGTAGCGACGCTTTGGAAAAATAAGACTGTACTTCTACCTCCGGCAATTGTTGCAAGGTATCCTGCTGTGCCTGCAGGTGGTTGGTCATGGATAGCAGGGCGCATAAAATAGCTGCCGCCAAAATTCTGGTTCGCATGTATATTGGTTCTTGTACCGCATTCAACAACGGCCTTTTATCTACAACAGGTTAAGATATAAATATTTCCATTAACCACCACGCTAATTATGAGGAACGCACTTTATCTCCTTATATTTACCCACCTTTTAAAAATGAGCCAACAACGCCATGGTTACCAGGCGCAATTTTACTTTAAATAGAAAATACAAATAAAAGAAAATCAACAATATATGAAACCTATTTGGTTTAGAGCTTTAATCCCACACCTCGGCGCTATTCTCCTTTTTATAGCAATAGCCTTTGTATTTTGTAGTCCGGTAATGCAAGGGAAACAATTATTCCAGTCGGATATGATGCACTTCAAAGGAATGGAAAAAGAAGCCCACGACTATTACAATAAAACGGGCGACATCCCCCTGTGGACCAATAGCATGTTCGGTGGAATGCCTACCTATGTAATATTTACCGGCCCCTCTTCCAATAAAATTACGGTCATTAACCAATTGCTCACACTATACCTTCCTAACCCTGTTAACCTATTTTTTGTATTGATGTTGGGCATGTACGTACTGCTTTGCGTACTCGACTTCCGCTATTGGATCCGGATCATAGGGGCAGTAGCCTATGGGCTGGCCACTTTTACAGTAGTAAGCATAGTAGCCGGACATATTACCAAGGTAATGAGCATGGCATATATGGCGCCCGTATTAGCCGGCATGATACTTACTTACCGCGGACGCTATGTGGCCGGAGCCTGCCTCACTGCATTAGCGGCGGCAGTACAAATCTATAACAACCATCCCCAAATCACCTACTACACTTTCCTCATTGCCTTGTGCACGGTGGTAGCAGCGTTTATACATGCCTGCCGCAGCAGACAGCTGCCACTTTTCTTTAAGGCATCTGCCCTGTTGGTAATGGCCGGCATCCTGGCGATACTACCGGCCATGGATAACCTGCTGATCATGAGGGAATACACGCCTTACACTATACGGGGTAGCCAGTCGGAATTAACGCTCAATAAAAAAGACCAACCCAAATCCAACGGCCTTGCTATTAATTACGCCTTCCAATGGAGTTATGGCAAGGGAGAAACATTTACTTTATTATTACCGCACCTGGTAGGTGGCTCTTCAGATGAAAAATTGTCTACCTCCTCCCATACCTACAAAACCCTGCTCAAGATTGGCATAAAGCCCGATGCTGCAAAACAGGTGATGAGCACATCAAGCTGGCCGTTGTATTGGGGCGGACAACCTTTTACAGGCGGACCGGTATATATAGGTGTGATCATTTGCTTCTTTTTTATACTGGCCCTGTTTATGGTAAACAGCTGGCATAAATGGTGGTTACTGGCAGCTACGCTTATGAGCATCGTGTTGAGCTGGGGTGGTAATTTTCCGGAGCTGAATAACTTTCTCTTCTATCATCTTCCTTTATATAATAAATTCCGTACGCCCACTATGGCCCTCGTGATTGCACAGGTAACCATGATAGTATTGGCTTGTTGGGGCCTGCAGGAGCTTCTGTATGGCAATACAGACAAAACATCACGTGAGCAACACCTCAAAGTGACATTGTTCGTTACCGGTGGCCTGGTCCTCCTGATGGCCATCGGCGGCAGTTTCCTTTATCCTTTCAATGGTCCGGGCGATAATGCCTTACTGGAACGCTATGCGCAAATGCTTGGAGGGGATATTCCTGCTGCACAGCTGCTCAGCGCGTTGAAACAAGACCGCAGCAGTCTCCTACAAACAGATGGCATCCGCGCCCTCCTGCTGATCACCGTTGTTTTTGCCGCAGGCTGGTATTTCCTGAAAAGTAAATTGAAGGCCCCATACGCAATAGCCATTATTGGAGTAACCGTACTTTTCGATCTTTTTCAGTTGGATAAAAGTTATTTGAATGAAGATAATTTCTCGGAAGCTGCCCAGTTGGAAAACTATATCGCTCCCTCTGCTGCCGACCAGCAAATCCTGCAGGACAAAGATCCGTATTACCGGGTACTCAATGTTACTACCAACCCATTTCTGGATGCCAATTGCTCCTATTTCCATCAATCTATCGGCGGCCAAAGCCCCGCGAAACTGTGGCTATACGAAGATTTGATAACATACCAGCTCACAAAAAACAATAAGGCCGTACTTAATATGCTCAATACCAAATATTTCATCGTTCCTGATCCAACATCAGGACAACCGGCAGCACAACGCAACCAAAGTGCATTGGGCAACGCCTGGTTTGTGAAATACATCCAATGGGCGCCGGATGCCAATAGCGAAATGCAGGCGCTCAACCATTTCAGTCCCAAAGACACCGTAATAATAGACCAGCGCTTCCAGCCACTGGTGGGCAATTTCCAACCCATAGCCGATAGCAATGCGCATATTACGTTAACAAAATATGGCCTCAATCAACTCGAATTCAAATCGGCTAACACAGCAACAGGATTGGCAGTGTTCTCCGATATTTACTATCCCGCCGGCTGGAAAGCCCTCATAGACGGTAAAGAAACGCCGATCCTACGGGTTAACTACGCATTGCGCGGATTAAAGGTGCCAGCTGGCAACCATGCTATTATATTTAAGTTTGCGCCCACCACTTTTTTCCTGGGCCGCAAAATATCTTCCATTTCTTCCTGGGTACTACTGATCCTGGTAGCCTGCGGATTCGTATGGACGGCCGTAAAACCGAGACTATAATACACTATACCATAAAAATAGCCCTGGCAATGATAGATTGCCAAGGCTATTTTTACGCTAATCTACGGCAGATCAGGAATGGGTAAGTAACTTTTCCGGCACCTCCAGCAGGGACTGAGTTTGGAGCAACACTTCTTTCACTTTCAGTTTAAAACGGGCAGTAGCAGACACTTCATCCAACACAACATGTTCATTTTCCGCAAGTTCATTTTGTAATAACGCACTGAGATGCTCTTTCAATGCGTGTAAACTATCCTGTTTGGCCAGGCCGGCGGCAAATCCCGACTCATGAATGGCCTGCATGTGTTCTGGCTCCCAAGAAGCGGCATACCAGATCAAGGGGACCAGCTTCAATCGTTTCATCTTTCTGATCTCCTTTAAAAAGGAGGAGGCTTCATCAGCTGGCTGTAAACTATCCAGAAAAATATAATCCGGCTTAAAGTCCGGATTTTTTTTCAGATAGTCTAACGCGTTACTGATGTTGTCTTGGGAAATACATGCCTTACTGATACTCAAAAGGTCCAGTGCTAAATAGAACTGATTACGCCGGTCGCGATCCGGGTCAATCAGTAGGCTGGTTAATTTTTCTCTCATCGCAGGATAATTTAATGGCCGGAAATAATAGTAACGGTGGCTTATCTACAATAAATAAACAAGCACATAAATATTTTGTTGTATCCCCCCTGCAATATTACACCACGAAATGTTTATCTGTGGTATCCTTCTTTCAAAATCGTATCATAATTAACAAAACTGCAACAAGCTACTGTGCTTGCCCGGTGGGCAATACCACTTTAAAAGTGGCGCCTTCCCCCAATACGCCATTTGCATATATAAACCCTTTGTGGTTCAATACAATTTTATTACAAAGCGCTAAACCTATACCTGTTCCCTCAAAAGAAGAACGGTCATTTAAACGTTGGAAGATCTGGAAGATTTTATCTGCATAAACCTGGTCGAAACCGATCCCATTATCTTTTATTTCAATCACGTAATAATCCTGGCAGGGGTCTAACTCTACAAGCGCCTGCACTTCTGCAAACATTAACGGGTATGCCCGGATATGGATAACAGGAGAACGGGTGGGCGACACAAACTTAAGCGCGTTGCTCAATAGATTATGAAAAAGCTGGTTCATTTGCAAAGGACTTACCTGCAAATGAGGTAGTACATCAATGTGAAACTGTACATCGTGTTGTTGGATCAGTACTTCAAAATCGGTGAGCACATTTTTCAATATCTCGTTCAAATCCGTTTCTTCGAAGGGATCTTTCATGTGTACCAACCGCGAGTAATCCAATAACTCGCTGATCAACTGCGACATACGCCTGGCGCTTAACATCACCTTCTCTATATACATGCGGGAAGTATCAGAGAGGATGTCTTTATTAACATTATACAACATGCCGGCAAACGTATGGATTTTCCGTAATGGCTCCTGTAGATCATGGCTGGTTACATAGGCAAACTGTTCCAGCTCCCGGTTGGATTTTTCGAGATAGAAATTAGCATCCAGGAGTTCTTGTGTACGCTGCTCTACCATGGCCTCCAGCTTAAAAGCCAGTTGCATGTATTGGGCTTCGCTTTCTTGCAACGCCAGGAACAATCGCTGTTGCTGGGTAACATCCCGCGCTATTTTGGAGGCGCCCACAATATTTCCCTGCAAGTCTTTTACCGGGGAAATAGTCAGGGAGATGTCCAGCAATTGTCCGTCTTTAGTCATCCGCTTGGTCTGAAAATGATCTACTTTGATCCCTGTCTTCAGTTGTTCTACAATATTATTTTCTTCTTCGAGTTTATCTTCCGGGATGATGCGGGTAATGGATTCCCCTATCATTTCTTCGACCGTATACCCAAATAGTTTTTCAGCACCAGGATTCCAGCTGGTAATCAGGCCGTCGAGCGTTTTACTGATAATCGCATCATCTGAGCATTCCACAATAGCAGCCATCTTGGACGCATATTCTTCAACTGTTTTTTGGTCGGTGATATCTACCAGCATATTAACAGCACCCTCCAGTGTTCCATCTTCTCCAAAAAGGGGCGCTGGGTAAGGCGCTATAATACGCCGGGAGCCATCGGGCCGTTCTATTATGATGATCTCCCCGTGAACCGGCATTTTTCCGCTGATTGCCTGTGCCATGGGGCAAGCGCCTGGCTGTATTGGAGTAATGCCATTCGATTGATAAATCTTCCAGGAGCCACACCACAGATCTACTCCCGCTTCAGGCTCACGGCCCCATAATTTAACAGCCGCCTGGTTATATAATAATATATGTCCAGATTCATCACAGGTATATACCGCAGCTGGCAATCTTTCCAGGATCTGGCGATAATAATAATCACCCTGGCTCTGCCGCATTTTTTCTCTGGAGATACTAACGGAAGCGGTTACCCTTTCCAGGTATTCACTGTAATCTTTCAGTACTGCCTGTGGCCTGGGAGGCAACACCTGATCTGCTGATAAATGTTCTACCCCTAAAGGCAAAGTAATGGTGAAAGTACTTCCCATCCCCACTTTACTGCTAACAGCCAAAGTGCCGCCGTGCGCTGTTACCAGGGCGTACACAAGGTTTAGTCCCCTGGTGCCGGGCCGGGCAAAACCTGCAGTAATTTCCTGCAATAAAGCCGCCGCCATACCTATGCCCGTGTCCGTTATAGAGAGTTGAACATTTTCTGCCTGTTGGCTAACCCTAACGGCTATACCGCCTTTCAGCGTATATTTAAGGGCGTTAGTGAGCAAAATCAGCAGGATTTGTTCCCAGCTGTCGTGATTGATATATACTTCACGATCAACTGTTTCAAAGTTAATGACTAGGGAAAGCCCGGCTTTGTTGATCACCGGTTCAAAGTGGGCCAGGAGTTCCCGGGTCTTTTTACCTATATCCGTACCCGTAAAAGAAGCAGGAAGCGGAGCGATTACCGGAGCCCCCAAAAACAATACTCCGCCAATATCTCCATCATCGCCAGGTATGGGGCTACCATGGAATTGATAATACAGGCCTTCCTGTTGGACCATCTGTAATAATGGTACTTCCAAACTAGTACCCGCAAGGGTAGATATATTGTTAGCGCTGGCTTCCAATGCTTTCCAGGCAGCGGCCCAGGCCGCTGCTATAGGTTGCCCAACAGACAAAGGGTGCCGGTTTCCCCACAAAGCTTTGCAGGCATCATTCTGAAAATAAAACTCGTTACTTCTCCACCATACAAATGCAGGCTGTGGAGTGGTCATGATAATATGGATACAGGTTTTTAATCCTAGGGGGAACTTTTCCAGATCAAAAGTGCGGATAGCCTCATCCGTTCTCACTTTACCAGAAATCCATCCATCTTCGGCTGCAACAGGTTCACTTAAAGTTGCCATTACTGAGGCATTTATCATGCTGAAATAATTATATGGTTTGTTATAAGTGTTGGTTACCATTAAATTCCACACTACCTATAAAAACCGGGTAAAAAATTACACAGGAAAATATGGTATTGTTTGTTCCCCTGCTACTACAAATACTTCCTCTATTTCATACTGGCCTGTACTACATATGCCCGTCGTCGTTATCCTCCCACAGCTATTATAGCGGTAATAGCCATCTCCGAACGGTGATATCCCTACGATGAGATTACCCATCATTATTACAAGAATCATGTCAAAATAAACCGGGGTTCCCAGGATAAAACCGAAGTCATAAGGGAACCTCAGCCCGGCGGGCAGTATAAAGAGAGCTCTGCTGAGAAGAAGCAAAAAAGGACCAACCCGTCTTTAGCCTTTCCGATGAAAGGCATAATGATTGTACTTATCAGGAAAACCAATGCTATGGCTACCTTTAACATACAATTGAACCAACAGGAAATCGCCGTGTCGCAGGCTTCTGAAAATATATTTATAGTCAGGCTTCCTGAAAAAACCATCCACCTGGAAAGGCGTCAAGACAATGAAGGCGCCAGTCACTGGTTCGAAGAAGGCAAAGACAATGAAACCACACAAACCAGCCAGATCGGCCTGGCAATAGAAACGAAACTAGACAGTTAATGAGCACTAGCTTATAGCTGGGGAAAACTTCGTTTATTCATTGGGGGAATGATGTGAGGCGTAAATTTAAACTATCAGTTAGCAATGGATAGATCTCCATCGCTATAATTTCCTTTGGAAAGTAGTACTGTGAATACTGTTCCGGCGCCGGGGCTACTTTCCACCTGAATAAATCCCTTATTTAGCTCCACAAATTCGCGGCATAATATTAACCCCAGCCCCGATCCTCTTTCTCCGCTGGTGCCATAGCCAGGATGCTGCTGGGAAGTGAACAGTTCCTCCATCTGCCTCTCTGTAATACCTTTCCCGTAATCAGTGATCCCGATCGCCACCTGGTCGGCCACCAGTTGAGTGTTGATCAAAATATTCCCTCCGGGATAGCTGAACTTCAGGGCATTGCTCACCAGGTTACGCAAAATCACAGATACCTGGTCCCTGTCGGCATGCAAGGCAATAGTAGTAGGTATTTCCAGCACTATTGCAATATTTTTCTGTTGGATCACCATTTCAAAGAACTGCAATACTTCTACCAGCAATGGCTGCAACAGGAAATGACGGGGGCGGGTCTGTATTCCCTTCATACTACGGGTGCTCCAACGCAGCACATTATCCAACGTACCGCCCAATTGCGATATTTTATTATGCAGGATCGCGATGGCTTCATCCATATCGTTGCGGGTATAATGCCCTTTCTGGAACATGTCTAACAACGTTTCCAACGTTGCCAACGGGCTACGGATATCATGAGCCACAATAGAAAATAGCTTTTCCTTGTCTTTATTCATGGTTAATAACGCCTGCCGTTGCTTTTCAATTGCCGATTGGTAGTCGGACTGTATCCGCTTGAAATAACTAAGTGCTATGATCAGGAAGGTAAGCGACACGCCTACGTTTGCCCATACACGCAAGGGAGGCACCGGAGGCGCCAGATACCACGATTGCGGCATAAAAAGGATGGTCAGGAATGACCCGGTGATCAATATGCTGAGGCCTCCTACCAACCATACGTTATCATATACTAATATGGTTATCACCAGTATGTTTAACAGGAAATATTCGGCGCCGTTATGAAAATAAATACCCGTAAAGGTATAGATCACTGTACTAAAGAAAATGAGCACAACTCGGGCGCTGAGATATTTCCGGTATTTGTGCAGCCACAGTACTGTTAAAGACACCAGGGTGGTGAGCAGGTTTAAAGCGGATAACAGGTACCTTCCCTGTATGGCATTCAAGAGGCAATAGAACAACATGAAAGGAATACAGGGAAGGGACAACAAGTTGAGCAGCCGGGTACGCCTAGCCTCCATGAAAGGCATGGCCGGGTGCACCCCCAGACACACGACATTATTCCAGCTCCGTTCGGCGTAATTGAGTAACAGTTGACTGACACCTTTCCCCATAGATGCAACAAAGATAGGTGTAGTCTCATTGTTTTTATTAAAAAATAACTGTATCGCTTATTCGGGACTCGGCGCAACAGTAAACCGATGAACGATAAACCCGGATAAACCAAATGCTGATGATCTTACCGGCATTCGCCGCCACTACGGAATATACCACCTGATGCAAACCTTATCAGATGAAACTGAGAGATCAAGATCCCTAACATTACATTACTCTCCTGGGGATTGGGGATCATTCAGCATGATCTAGGCAAGAAAAGGGCCGCCTATTCATTACCGGCATGATCTGCCCCCGGTAATACTCCAGTAAAATACATATATATAAACGTTATACCAGGAATACAACATCAAAAAAATTGATTAATTTAGACCTATATCCCTATATAGATAGTATATGCCCCCTAAACAAACGTTACACCCAGACGATTTTACAAAAGATCCCCGCGTACAGAAAGTACTGGAGCGATTAAAGCAACATTTTGATCCTGAAAAGAATCCCCTTGTAGTATCCGACGTACTGGATGAAACAGGGCAGCTGCAATTTGTGAACCTGGTACAAAAAGGTGGTGGTGTATTAGGGATTGCACTAGTGGGTTATACCTATATATTGGAAGAAATGGGCATCCGATTCCTGAAATTGGCCGGCACCAGCGCCGGGGCCATCAATACCGCATTGCTAACCGTTATCGGGAAGAAAGAAGATAAAAAAACAGACGATGTATTGAAAATACTCTGCCCGCTAGACTTCTTCTCTTTTGTTGATGGGCATCCGGCAGCACGCTGGCTCATCAAAAAGATCATCACTAAAAAAGATTTTGTAACCAAAGCCACGAACTGGCTGCTAGGCTTCCTGGGCATTTGCTTGCTGCTGGCCATCGCCGACATCCTGCTGCTGGGCCTTAGCACAAAGTTCCATGCCTATTCCGGCTGGGCAGGCGGTTGCTTTATCCTCAGCGGCTTTGTATCGCTGATAGGCGGGTTAAGCCTCGCCTATGTCATTAATCTGCTACGGCGGCTCAAAAATTCCGGCTTTGGGATCAACCCGGGCAATACTTTCTATGACTGGATCAAAACTGTTATGGACACTAACGGCGTGCAAACGGTTAGCCAGCTCAAAGCTCAAGCAGCGAAATGCCCTCCATTAAAACTACGGGTAGACAATGATTATAAACTAACCGACCTGAAAGGCGAAGTTGCCTTCATTGCCTCCGAACTAGTGACCCAAAACAAGATACAATTTCCAGAGATGACCGATCTCTTTACCCCCCATGTCGACAGCTTACACCCGGCAGGCTTTGTCAGGGCCTCTATGTCTATTCCTGTATTCTTTGAATCTTATCTGATCAATAATATTCCGGTAAAAGACCCTGCAATACTAACAGCCTGGGAAAACCACTTTGGCAACGACACGGATATTAAACCCGCCCCTTCAGCGCGGTTTGTAGACGGAGGTATACTCTCTAATTTCCCGATCAGCATCTTCTATAATCCCAATGTAACCATTACACGTATACCTACATTCGGCATTGATCTGGACGACAGCAAACCTGCCGACAAACAACAGCAAAACCCCTTCGCCTGGTCCCTTACCGGCTACCTGGGCCGCATGTTCAACACCATCCGGAATTATTATGATAAGGATTTCCTGATCAAAAATGAAATATACCGGAAAGGGATCGGTAAAGTAGACTTATCATCCGACCAGTTTAATTGGCTCAACTTCTTCCTGACAAATAACGATAAGATAGATATGTTTGCGCTCGGCGCCGAGGCTGCGGAACAATTCCTGATGCAATTCAAATGGGATAGCTATAAAAATGAAAGGACTAATTGGCAGAAATCCATCAAAAACATTCCCCCAGAATTATGATATATATCACCACTACCTGGTCCTGGTTTTGCCTGGCCATAGCTGTTTTGCTGCTCACTACGTTTATCATGGGACAGCTCAGCAAACAATTTTATACCATGCACATCGTGCTGCGCAGGTTCAGCATCATAGATCTGGAATTCCCGGCATTTAAAGGAGAGATAAAAGAAATGGTAAAAGATATTTACCGGTTAGACCCAGCAGAAAGCCAACGCACGCTATGGGCATTACGAAAACATTTATGGGTGGATTTCCTGTTTATGCCTGCAGCCTATGGCAGCAATTTCCTGGTTTGTATGAATGTAGCCGGAAAGCTAAACTGCAGCGGACAAACTTTTTATGTAGCGCTGGCCTGGGCGCAGGCTATTCCCTGGATACTAGACGTTATCGAAAATATTTACTTGCTCAATAGTTTACATCCATCGGTAAAAGCGTTTACCCCAATAGGCCTCAAAGCCTGGCAATGGCTCGAAAAATTTAAATGGGGACTTTCCCTCCTGGGGATGGTAAGTGGCGTATCAGCATTACTGTATTTCTGGCTTACCGGCAGATATCTCACCAGCTCCCTCCCTTATTTGGCAATACTGATTGGGGAAGTGCTCGTATTTATTATTATATCACTACTTTCAGCCAGTAAAAAACAGGCAACACCACTTACTTGAGAACCATTACCGGCACATGTGCAACACGGGTAATCGCCTCTGAGATACTTTTATGGGTTAGTAAATACAGAAAACTATGCTTACCAGGCAATGCAACGATCAATTGTACGTTATTTTCCCTGGTGAAACCGATAATCCCATTGATAACGTCTGTGTCGTTTTTGAAATAGATATCGTAATTAAACTGCTCCAGGTAGCTTTGCAGGTAATGCACATGCATATTGAACTGCTCATCCGGATGTTTATAATGTTCTTCCGCATCTATGTTCAACACCACTAAACGAATACCTTCCCAAACGGGAGACAACTCTATTTTATTCAGTTTATCTACTGCTTCCAGGGCCTTAAAATCAATGGGTACCAACGCTTCTTTTACTGGTTGGTAGGTATATCCTGCCGGCACCACCATTACCCTTACCGGACTGATTTTGGTAATGCCAATAATATGACGGGAAATAAGGCTGTCGCCAGTAGGATCACTGCCGAGTAGGATCATATCAGGCGATGCCTCCTCCACTAACTCCATCACCGCCCTTAACAAAGGAGATTCGCTCACTACAAAAGTAACCTGTAGCTGGCTGTCTACCGCATGGATCTGCTGCATCAGCATTTCCAGGTGTTGTTGGGCCTCTTCCCGCTGTTCCTTCATGAAGTCGGGATGTACTGCGCCATATTCGGCAGAAACGACAATATCACTGAATACATTGTTGTAAAATGTTTTCAGCAAAATGACCCTTTTATACGCGTATTGTTGGCACCAGGCGGCAGCGAATTTTACTGTTTCATCAGAAGTTGCAGTAAAATCGACAGGTATCAGTAGCGTTTTCATATTTATTTCCTGAGATTTTCATTCATTTTTTGCACTAATTGAAGTGCTTTTTTAATATCACTTGCTTTTACGCCTTCAGTTGCTTTTTCATATATTTCCGTTATCCAGGGACTGAGCATTTCCTCGAGGCCTTTTGCTTTTTCTGTGAGATAGATCAACTTACTTCTGCGATCGTTCGGATCTTCTATCCGCTCCACCATTTCCCGTTTTTCCAGACCATCTATCAGATAGGTCATGCTCGATTTATCCTTTATCAGTCTATCCGCAATTTCCTGTTGATTTGCACCATCTTTCCAATACAAATACCCCAGTATTTCCAGCAGCTCAAATGTAATGTCCACCTCATGTTCCTTGATCTTTACCTGCAAGTACTGGCGAAGATAGTTACGCGTTTCGTTCATGGCACGGGTTAAGTCACGCGCCAGGCTAACTGTGTTTTGTATTGTAGTCGTCATGTAAACAAAATTATCGTTTTCATCATGATGTTACAATTTATTAATGTGCCGCCTCAGCCATACTAACTTTTTGTTTGGATGTTTTTACCATGATCAATACAAAAGGCACACAAACCAGGAACATCAAGCCTACCCAAAGAAATACATCCATATAAGACAATACCGTAGCCTGTTTCATTACACTTCCCTCCATCATGGCATAAGCTTTCTGTTGAGCCGCCATAATATCAAATCCCTTGTTGCGCATACTTGCCGCCATTTGGGCAATCCGGTTTTGCACATCAGGATTATTCACATCCAGGTGATCTACCAATGTGCTGCGGTGTAAATCTGTTTGACGGGTTACAAAAGTAGAGATCAGCGCTACACCGAAAGCGCCGCCCAACTGCCGCATCATCCCCGAAAACGCGGCCCCTTGCCCGATCTCCTGCCCTTTAAGCGTAGACAACGACATTGTGCTTACTGGCACAGACAGCAACCCCAACCCAAATCCACGGATGATCAGCACCCAGAAGAAATCCTGTGCACCGGTATCTGGTGTAATCACTTTGTAGGAAAGGTAACTGTAGATAAAGAAGATCGACATACCAATGGCAATTAGGTATTTCTGAGGAACTCCCCGCTGGATCAGGATAGCCACCACCGGCATCATTACCGCCACAAACAAGGTGCTAGGCAGCTGCAACATACCCGATTGCTGGGCTGTCCACCCTAATAACGATTGTGTGTACAGCGGAATTACAAACGTAGAGCCAAAAAGGCCGAATCCCATGATAAAGGAAAGGATCACCCCTATACGTAAATTCCCGTTCCTCAATACCCGCAGTTCCACTACAGGGTATTTATATACCCACTGTCGCCAAACAAAGAAAAACAGTCCCAGTATGGCTGTTACCGTGAGCACAATGATCAGTGTACTGCTATACCAGTCTTCTTCCTGTCCTTTTTCCAATACAAACTGCATAGAGCCTACCCCTACTGCCAGCAGGAGGATACCCAACCAATCTACCTGGTTGACAGCCCGTTTCTTTTCATACTGCGGGCTACGCACATATTGCAGGGTAAGCAACGTGGCGATCACACCAATAGGTATATTGATGTAAAAAATATAAGGCCAGCTGTAATTGTCGATGATATAGCCCCCTAAGGGCGGTCCTAAGGTAGGTCCTACAATAACGCCCAATGTATAGATCGCCTGGGCCGTTGCCCGTTTTTCTGTAGGCCAGCTTTCTGTAATAATCGTTTGGGAGGTCACCAACAAAGCACCGCCCCCTAATCCCTGCAGGAACCGGAATATCACCAGCTCCCAAATACTGCTGGAATTACCGCATAAAAAAGAACAGCAAGTAAATAATATGACAGACACTGCAAAATAATTGCGCCGCCCAAACTGTTGCGATAACCAACTGGTTAGGGGCACAATAATCACGTTAGCCAGGGAGTAAGCAGTGATCACCCAGCTTACTTCATTCAATGTAGCGCCCAAGCTGCCCCGCATATCCGGCAATGCAACGTTCACAATAGTTGTATCAATAATTTCCAACAGCGCGCATACCACTGCGGTAATCGTTATAATAATCCTCCGGGATCCATATTCTACCAACGAAGCCTGTTGTTCCATGGTGTTTACCTAAAAGTTGAGAAAACAAATCTACGTAATTATTAGTTTGAATTCAAACTATTTTATTTCATATAAATCAGGTGTTATGAAACAATTTGTTAAGCAATGAACCAACATAAAGTTGGTTTTTACCCTGCTATCTCCTGGCAGGCACGCAAGGAAAAATAAACAATGTACATCTGAAACAACAGAGATAAAATAGTTAGGCATTTACAAAACTGCCGGAGATAAAAAACCAATCGGTTTTTATCTTCCGGCAGATGGAGCAACAATGGATAATAGGCCTTAATGATTAATCGGAATAGTCCTTATAATTAGTATTGGTGGATGAATGACAAATACCTTTCACAACAGCAAGCCTGCATAAGCCGCACCGGAATGGAAAGGAGCCCTATAACGGACAGTAAACAATTTAATGGCTTCATAAAACTATCATTTTACAAACACGGTCTTCCAATCATTTTTCATACTGATCACATTCCAATGGTAACGCCCCGCCCAATTAAGCGACTGGTTATTGGCTTCCTGATAATAAAATTCCCGTTGTGGGTCGTCGTGGTTCACGAGGAGTTGCAACGAAGGATATTTATTGCTGCCCTGCGAATAGCGTAACATGTATATATCGCCGGCGGCGCCCTCGTTGCCACAGGCCAATATAGGCCGTTTCCCAATATGGTACAGGATATTCACAGGCTTAGTTTGTTTATCGTTGAGGGTGCGCAATCCCGGCAAGCGCACAATATCATTCAACCCCGTACTATCCTCGTACTGGTACTGAAACTCTGTACCAATCACTTGTTCGGCCGGTATACCATAATATTGATCGGAAACCGCCCGAATCAGCTCTGCTGTACCTCCGGAGCAAATAAATGTTTTAAATCCATTGGCACGCAGATATGTCAACAATTCTAGCTGCGGTTGATATACCGTTTTCGATAAAGGCACTTTCAACACCGGGTGGGTTATGGTTTCAAAAAAATGAACGGCGGTGGCATGAAATGCTTCCTGCGTCATACCGGTGTGGGTAAGCAATACCAACTCCACCAAGCTTTTCTCACCTCCGTTCGTAAAGTAGCTTTCGTCTTGGTTTACTACAGCTTTATAAGGCTGCTGTTCTTTCAGTACAGGGTTTTCCCTAATCATCTCCGCTATGCGGTACATGGCAAATAGTTCCTGTACCACCGGCCTCTCCGCCCACAGTGTACCATCGTTATCGAAGGTAGCAATACGGTCTTCCGGTGGCACATAAGTAATGGCGCCCTTCTGTGTAACATGTTGTACAAAGCTCACAATCGTTTGCTTCAATGGCCCTTCCTGCCAGGAAGGTAAAGGATCTGGCTGCGCATGCAAGCACCAGGGAACGAACAACAGTACAATGCAATGGAAGATGATCCGGTTCATAAGATAATTTTTAGCATCATGACCATTTTTCCGAACGAATAACTATCGCATAGTAACCGTCTTATTTCGGATCTGCCCCCGTTTCTCTGATTCCAGTTCACTGATAAAGGGGAGCTTATACTGTATATATACCCGTGATGCCTGTTCAAAATAGTTGTCCAGTTGGAAAAACCGGGCAGCCCTGTTAGCGCCCAACAGCCTGTTCATTCGGCGGAAATAGCGCATCTGCAAACGGCTGAATTCAAGGTCGTTGCTGATGAGCTGTTTAGTGAGTGTATTCATTTTCTTTTCATCTACAGATGTATATTCTTGGTTGTACATGCTCAGTAAAGCCAGGCGCTCAGCCAGCAATGGCGCCTTTTCAGATTCATATTCTGACATTACGTCTAGGAAGGATTTTTCCTCCATCAGGGAGATCTGTAAGTAGCCATTCATCAGCGTTGTTTTGTCTTTACCAAACATGGCCCTTACGGGGTCATCATCTGCAGTAACATCCTGCTGCGCCAGGAGTTTGGTGGATATGCACAGCATTACCCATAAACTGAAAACTCTTCTCATTGATTGTGGTTTTAGATTTAATTGTTAGATAGTTGTGTGCTGATTTAGAGATCCGCCTTTGCTGCTACCTCTCTGCGGGTGCTGGGAAACCGCGGAAAAACGGCTATTCGTGGCCTGGTTCGCTGCTGACCATGGCTGGCGGATGGGTGATTTTATTATGGGGAACAACCTGAGGTTGGGACTGATATATCAGGGCGCTTCCTGCCAGTGGGGTAACTGGGTGTAGTCTCGTATGGCCGTTGGCTACTGCCAGCGATACCAATGCCTGAAAAGCGCAAGCGGTTTTCGTCATCATCATCATACAGTTATTAGTTTCCTTTTAGGGGAATAATGCTAAAGAGATACGCATAATAGGTATCGGATAGGACACTACGTAAACCGTAGCTATAAGCGATTTGATGATGATGATTTGTTGCTATGCCGAGGAGCGTGTTTTAAAAAACAGTAGGAACTGTAAAATAGTTTTACAGAACAAAAATAATTTGGTTAGAGAAAAATAATTTTCGATTAAACCTTTTGCAAAAAAAGCTGTTTGAATGTTTATATAAAAACTGATAAACGAAAACACCGTCGATTAGCATAACACAATCAATGGTACCATAGGCCCGGCCCTCACCCGGTCTGTTTCTTAAGCATAACAATAATTGTTGTCACGTTATTTTTGTCACTCACCACAACCTGTAATTAACTTATCTGCAGATAACTGATAGACACTATCCGGCAAAACGTTATTTTCTAAATAATAGGTCTTTTTCTACCAAATACTCGATGATATCTAAGAATTGATGATTGCTAATTTGTTTATGCTTAGGAACGGCTGCGTCTTGTCTAAGATGCAGCCTTTTATTTAAGGTCTTTCCACGCCACTTCGTTAAACTAAAACAGGTGCTATATCCGGAGATATAGCACCTGTTTTAGTTTAAGCGTTATCCTTACATTCTTCTGGGAAGACTGGCCATGATCTTATTCACCGCTTCCGGTATCTTGATATCCGGATCTTTTACAGGTCCATCAATCTGGCTATTACCTACTCCCTGCCACAATAATTGCCGTCTCACCCTATCTACCACGTCGATAATCAGGGAACCGTCAATATATTTATCTACCGTAAAAGTGGTATTACTGGAAGCCATTCCCATACCGCCGCCCCAGAAATAGGGCCGGTAAAATCCACCATAGCCATAATAGTTGGTGTAAGCTGTTACGTTCTGGCCTGGTTTAGCAATGGTAACAGGATTTACCAACAGATCGGCAGTAGTGGTATCCTGGCTCTGGGTATACCCCTTCGCAATCATGGCAGCAACAATAGCATTGTTAATCCGGTTCCGGTTCAGCTGACTGAGCGGGCTTTGTTCTCCAGCAGGGTTATACAATGCAAAAGTTTGATAAGCATTAAAATTAGCCTGTTTGTCTACATCCGAGCTGACCTTTAAAGTGGGACCACAAGCCGACATGATCAGTAAGGGGATTACGAGGATAAGCAGTTGTTTCATATGATATATTTTATGTGATAGTGACGTAAAAAATTTTCATACTACTTTATCTTTTTAGCCCATTGCAAATTCATGCCAAAAATACCTGATAAGCCGGCTGACCCTGTCTTATTTAAATTTAATAAGGGCAGGAAGAGAGCTTCCTGCCGGTTACATAGGATTGTTTTGCCAACTATTGTAAAAAGACGCTTCCACCGGAAGCAATACATTAAGTTCACTGCGTTTAAACAACTAATTGGAAGCAATAAAATAAAAACCTGATGAATGCGGTATTGTTCTGAAAACAGCCTGTTTGCATGTATAGGGGCAACACAGTGGCCATAAAACACAACAGGCTCAGGAATTTTCGTTTTCATACAGACCTATTTTTAAACAATGTGGCTACCCAACATAAGTAGACCAGGCTGATAGATTTGTGAAAAAAAATAATGCAGGGTGAGAACACCCCGCAATCTTCATCGCCTGTAGATTCCACGCTAGGAAACTCTTAACAGGAATCATACAGGAATGAAATCACGATGGTGGCTGTGTATATTCATCAATCTCTTACCATACCATGTGTATATGATTATTATCAGACTAATTGTTTTCCAAAATGGGGCAGAATATCGGCCCAGAGTCCTGTACGATTCCTACAGCCACATAATCATCAGTGATTTTCCGGACCGGTTCTGCCTGTTCTCTTTAGCATATCTTTGCAGGTACCGGTCAATGCACATTCACTGAAGTACTAACTGTACGGATTGTACGGGGCTTTTTCCATTCATCTATAAAGGGTATATTATCCAGTATAGCTGAGCAGATTGCATATAGTTGCAGTTGGAAAAAGCTTATTTTTCTCCCCCCTGTAATGTTTGCAAACCTTTTGAAATAATGTTGATGGAATGTATAAGGCCAGAAAACATTACCAGCCTTACCTATATTATTACTATCGAAGTTTGTACGTTGTTGCGTTACTACCTTCTGTATTAGTTTTCCAAATACTAATTGAAGTGTTGTCCCATCATCATAGACAACTTGTGCCAGAATTGCTCCGGAGGTACAAACAAACAATAGTAGAAATAGATGTTTCATAACCATTTTTACATTAAAACGGGTCTTATCTTACTAAATGCAGCACGGATATGATGCTTTTGAGAATGTCTCGGAAGGGATAAAAGTAAGAATATAACAACGCGAAAAGCAAAAAGGTTAACAGGCAAACGATTTTTTCCTAAAAGATGCTTAATCGGTAAAATAAAGACCGCTATTCCAATACTTTCAGGTAGCGGGCCATCCAATAAGGCAATAGGTATTCATCACCTGCCAGCTCCGAATCGCCATTACCGTCGCTATCTAGCGTATATGCATTAGCGTTATGACGATGTACCGGCAGCTCATCCAATGGCAACAAGGCCACGGTGGTTTGGTGGCGGAAATTGGATGGCAGCAGGGTAATATCCTTACGGTGGGAATTTTGGATCTTCCAATTCACCAGGTCCATAGGAAAAGTTTGCAACCACCAGTTAGTATCCGAAGCATCATAGCGCCCTGTTGCGGCCAACGTGACCAGGTTCCATAATGCATTTTTTTCCGGACGTTCTATTTCCCAGTGGTTAAGAATAGCATCCCTGTACTGCCGTTGCAGAGAATCGGTGAAAGCATACCGGTCCAATACCCAATAGGTCAGGAAAGCCATTTCATCATCAGAGTGATTCCAATCCCCATCCCCCATTTCTATACCTTCGTGCACATAGCCCGGAGTAGGCCTAATGGTGCGATAATCGATGCAGATATTTTCCAGGTAACCATATTGATACAGCAACTTACCGGCTTCGGTTTTATAGCGTTGTTTGCCAGTGAGGGCATAAGCGATTTCCAGGCCAGCAATAATGGTAGTACTGCCTAACCTGCGGTCGCCGATGGTAGGCGGGTACCAGTTGATGTACTCCGGGTTCCAGCGGGCCCAAAGTGTAGGTTTATTATCAATATCTACCAGTGTATAATGATGATCCAGGATATGGGTCATTATTTTATCGATAAAAGCAGCTACCCGTTGCTTTTCTTCGGGTGTTTCCGCCACCATTTCATGCAGTACAGCAGTAATCCAGATATAGGCAACAAATTCGTCGCTACTGGTATGGCCTTTCCATTCCCAACCAGTATCGGGGGAGTTACGCCATCTTTCCGGATCGGAGTTTTTATATCCTTTACGCTCAAAGGTGCGGGCCGGGAACCCTTTCAGCTGATTAACCGACAAAATCCTTTCGAAAGCTTCGAACGCTTCCCAGGCATAGCGTTTGGCCACTGCTTCGTGGGTAACGGCATAACGGAAAGCCTGACTACCGAGATAAAAACTACTCCAAAGCCCATCGTTATCGGTATCGGCCATTGCTGCAGAGCGCACATCCCCCGGCGGGTTCAGATGCAGGTTAGCGATAAAGCCATAACGGATATGCCGTTCGCGTATCTTACGCTCGAAATAGGCGGCTTTCTGCGCAAGGGTTTGTTGAGGGAAAGCGATCTTATTCAAACCGGTTGCCGTTAAGATATATATGTTACCGTAGCTGTCTGCCGCCATGCTTTTCACTACGTCTTGGTCTAGCCAGCGCTGGGAGGCAAAATAGCGGTAAGTGCCTGTGTCTGTTTGCATGAAGGCTCCTTGCAAAGTTCCTGCCCAGATATGATGATCTGCCACGATTATTTTTCGTATAACCTGTACCGGTAGTTTCGTTTGTAAAGGCATACTGGTATCGCCGGTGTGGCGGTTTACTGCATAGTATCCACTTACAGCGCCAAGTATAATGTCATTACCACGGAAAGCCATGTCGTGCACTTCTTTCACGGCATGCAGGCGAACCAGCCGCTGGCCGTTCAGGCGATATACCGCCTCGCTGCTCAGGATAAAAAATTCCCCGCCATAAGCAGCCATGGCTTGTATCCCTTCGGAGATGGGCGGAAGCTCCTCTACAACGCCATTGCCGGCTATCGCGAGCCCCCGGGGTCCTGCAAGCAGTATACGGCCTATAGTATCTACTGCCAACCGATTATATCTACCCTTTGGAAGGTGCACATAGGGAACGCCAGCATAACCGTTGGTCAGGCATTGATCTTCGTAGAGATAATACAAATGGCCACTCCCCTCTTGTGTAGTAACATCCACAGGTATTTTTTGCGCCAACGGCCGAAAGCGCAGGTCTTTTACCAGGTCGTTCCCAGAAAGGCGATAAAAGCCATCGGTGGCAAGTACCTGCACATTATCGTTATAATCAATAATGACCTTTTGCATTTTTAGTCCGGCAGGGACATTGAATTTTACGGCAACCGCCTGAGTGTATGGCAAATCGGGCACAGCGCCACGAAGACCAGACAAACAGGGTGAGGCAGTTACAGCGCCTGCCAATAACAGGCCTACCGACAGGTGGGTAAATTTTTTCATGCCAGCTATTTTATTGTTTGACCTTTAATTATTGGCGTGCTCATCAACGTACTTTCAAAATCAGCAATGGGGCTGCCATACCACGTGAGAATAAATGACCAGGCGCACATCCGGCGCTATTAATCCTGCTTTCCGGATGGCCCTTGATCATAGGGTAGGATAATTATTTAGCAGTAGCAGGCAGCTTTCTGCTGCCTGCTGACCAAAGCGTTTCCTATTCTTGCTTCAAATACCACATCAACGTAGTTTGCTTATCTTCCCCGAAAACCACTAAAGCCTTTTGGTACTGATCTTCATTGGTATCACGTTCTCCACTCGGATAAATATAGCGTTTAGGCAATGCCGGAGATGATGACAGCGGACCCAATACAAATTTTGGGAAGCCGGTACGACGGTTATCGAACCAGGCCTCTGCCCCTTTGAGGAAGCCGGCTATCCATTTCTGCCCGATCAACTGCTCCAGCGTTCCATTATATTTCACCATAGCCTGGTCGTAGTAATAAGCATCATTCGCCACTTTATCTACCCCATAATATTTCATACTGGCGTCTATCCCTTCGTAATACAGGCTTTCTGCTGTTTTGCCCGTTACTGTGACCTTACCTGCCTGTACTGACTCCGCCAGTATGAAGCAAACTTCCGGATAAGTGAGTAAGGAAGCTTTTACCAGAGGGTTGGTATTGCTTTTAAAGATGGCAGCAAGGCGGGAAATATGTGTAGCTCCCCCATTGTAGTCGTATGGTGCAGGGATGGCATTGGGTACGCCCACATACAAGTGCTGATCTATGGTACCACCGTTCACAGAATCTACAGGAGCAATCCATACCTGAAGGCGGGGATCATTACGTTGCAGCAGGGCATCCACAATTTCCTTACTAGGTTTACGCTTATCAAATTCCGAGAAGGAATTGGCCTGAGGGCCGCCAGGCCAACTGTTGCCGGCCAGGCTACCCTGGTATATTACCTCGGCGTTGTCTGCATTGCTTTGAAAAATGGGATACCCTTTCTGATCGTTCAGGATATTCTGCATTTCGGTAAACGCTGGCGCATAATTTTTAGCAATACGCAGCAACATGCGTAAGCGCAAGGAATTAGCGAGCTTGCGCCATTTCATGGCATCACCATGATACATAACATCTGCATCCGCATCTATTTTATTGGGCAATACTGCCAGCTGGTCGTTGGCATCTTTCAGCGACTGCAACAAAGCAGGATAAACATCCTGCTGCCGGTCGTACTTCGGATGGGTGACCGCCTGCCCTTTCAACAATAAAGCTTCACTGTAAGGGATATCTCCATACAGGTCTGAGAGATAAGCAAAGTTGAACGCTTCCAGAATTTTGCCAACTGCAACATATTGCGGCACATGCTGCTGTTGCGCCATATCCATCATTTCGTGGTTCACAGAAAGCTTAGCATAGATACCATCCCAGCTAACAGGGCCCCAATCAAACTTGTCGTTACCCTCATTACGGACTAGGGTAATGTAGCGTCCTGCGGATGCCGGTTTATCCCAATAAGCGTCGCGCTGGTAATCATAAGCTGTGCTGATCACAGCTGTAGACAGGAGGAATTCCGGATTGATGTTCTCTGATTCGTTCGGGTTTTTATTAATGTCTACCAGCCCTTTTTTACAGGAAGCCAGTGCCACGCCGAACAGTAATATGATATATCTGATAGGTATGCGTTGCATCACCGTAATAATTATTGGTTTAGAAATTGAATCCAATCTTACAGCCGTAGGAGCGGGTATAAGGCAGTCCCCAGCTGGCCACCCCAGGCGAAATACTACCATTGGCAATGGTCATAGCGGTTTCCGGATCATATCCCTGCTCTGCGGCGGTCCAGGTAAAGAGGTTACGGGCAATCAGGGATACCGATAAATTACCCAGTGGTAGTTTACCCAACGTTTTCTTAGGGAAAGTATAGGTTAAAGCGGCCTCCCTCAATTTCACATAGCTGGCATCAAAAGTAGAGCGGCCGTTAAAGCTCCAGTAATATTCCCCATAATAATTTTCCGGATCGGTAACGATATCATTCTTCTTATAATTACCTGGACTTACTTCGATATAGCCATCGAGGATCATACCGTCGTTACGTTTATTACCGGAGGCATCTACCCAAGGCAAACCGCCTGTTTTGGCATCACGACCCTGTATCGTGGTTTCGGTACGGCCATCGCTCAACAGGTTTTTTGCCACATAGGAGAAAAATTTTCCGCCCTGGCGCCAGTCGATGAGGAAATTCAGTGCAAAGTTTTTATACGTAATCGTATTGGAGAAGCCCACCATAAAGTCGGGGTTGTAGTTACCGATTTTAACGTAATCATTGAGCTTCTGATAGCTGCCATCACTGGCCAGCAATGGCGCGCCTTTATGTTCTCCATCTGGCACAGTAGCCCAGGTTTGCGCATACATATCGCCCATTTCTGAACCTTCGCTTACCTGGAAACGAATACCCTCAGCACTACCTACCAGGTAACTGTTGATACCATCGATCAATTTCAGCACCTTATTGCGATTGCGGGTAAAGTTCACCTGCGCGTCCCAACGAAGCGGACCGGCTACGGGTGTACCATTCAGGCTGATCTCCACACCTTTGTTCTGAATTTTACCGGCGTTAGTGATCATCATATTGTAACCCGAAGCCATAGTAGTAGGAATAGGGATAATCTGGTTGCGGTTTACCGTATTATAGTAAGTAACATCCAGTCCCAACCTTCCTTTCAGGAAGCGTAGATCTGCTCCGAGTTCGTGAGAAGTAGCAATCAGTGGTTTCAGGTGGTTATTTTTCAGCGTATTGCTGATAGTAGCCTGTTTCACTGTGCCCCAGTCGTCGCCGAAAGCAAAAGTATTATACAATTGGTAAGGGTCAGTATCTCCTCCTACCTGCGCCCAATTGGCGCGTATCTTTGCAAAGGAAAGTGGGCCGGAAGTAATACCCAGCATATCTGTGATGATAAAGCTGAGTGAGGCGGAAGGATAGAAATAAGAATTATTGGTTTCCGGTAAAGTACTGGACCAATCGTTACGTGCGGTGAGATCAAGGAAAGCATAATTACGATAGCTTACCTGCCCCATTCCATACACACTATTGATACGTTTGGCCTGACTGGTAGAATTATTCTTTACCGTACCTGCCTTAGCGTTATTGATGGTATACAAATTAGGCATTACCAGGCTTTCCGTACTTTGACCAGTATTCTGCAAAGTCTGGTTCATCCGGTTAGCACCACCAGACACGGAGATAAAGAAATCTTTATTCAGGTTCTTTTTGTAGCTCAACAGAAAGTCGGTATTCTGTTCCCGGAAAAACTCCGTTTCAATTGCATAAGCGCCGGTAGGATTACGCACTGCACTAAAGGGCCGTTTACTTTCCCGGTTCTCTGAGTAAAGGTCCATACCGGAGCGGCCCATAAGGGTAAGGTCTTTGGTAAGCTGAATATTCAGTTCCACGTTACCGGTCATCCTATCCCTGCTATAGCCGTTGATAAATTCGTAAGCCACCA
Source organism: Chitinophaga sp. 30R24 (assembly GCF_049056765.1). NCBI lineage: Bacteria > Pseudomonadati > Bacteroidota > Chitinophagia > Chitinophagales > Chitinophagaceae > Chitinophaga > Chitinophaga sp. 30R24. Next base: position 32,705 of record NZ_JBJGXX010000016.1, on the reverse strand, counting down.
GGTAAGGATTGTCTGAAGAACCTGGCACATGAGAAAACTGTTGCAGTCTTTCTTTACCGGGCAACCAATAGTTGCGTAGTTTCCGGATGTCTACATTCGGCGTAGTGGTATATACAATGCTGGTAACACTACCCCGGTTAAAAGTAGGCCGGTTGTTACTGAGGTTTTTAGCATATCCGATATTAGTACTGATTTTTACCTTAGGACTTAAATTATATCCGGCGCCCAGGTTAATAGTATTCCTTTTCAGGTCTGTATTCGGAATAATGCCTTCATTGCTAAGGTTAGTATATGAAAGGCGGAAATTTCCTTCGTTATTACTACCCGTAACAGCTATATTATTGGTAAGAGTACTGCCTGTTTTGAAGAAATCTTTGATACGGTTAGGATAAGATTGCCAATCAGTAGCTATAGGATTACCATTAGCATCGAGAGGACTGTCCCACTGCACATGTTTGGTACCATTATCGAGCCGGGGGCCCCAGGAAGCTTCGGAAATGGTTTCATCGGAGCCTTCGCGGTCACCGGCGCCGAATTCATTCTGAAACTTAGGGAACAACCAGGGTTGGTCGAACATAGCGCTGGAGTTGACAGTTACGCCGAGTCCTTTTTTAGCGCCTGAGCCAGACTTGGTGGTGATGAGGATCACGCCATTGATAGCGCGGGAGCCATACAAAGCAGAAGCACTGGCGCCTTTCAGCACCGTTATGCTGGCAACATCATCCGGGTTAATATCGGAAATGGTATTACCATAATCTACTACCGCCTGCCCTACCGGCTGGCGGGGATTGCGTATACCGGAAGCGATGGGCACACCGTCTACTACATACAGCGGTTGATTATAGCCGGTAAGCCCGCTTTGCCCACGGATGGTTACCAGCGTAGTGCCACCCGGATCTGAACTGGCGCTCCGTACATTTACGCCTGTTACCTTGCCGGACAAGGAGCTTACCACGCTCACCTCTTTCACTGTACTGATCTGTTCTGCTTTGAGGGTGGCGATGGAATAACCCAGGGCTTTCTCCTGACGTTTGATACCCAGGGCGGTTACCACCACGCCATCGAGGCTACGCACATCGGGCGTCAATTTCACCAGCAATTGACCGTTGCCGGCTTTCTGTTCCCCGGTTTGATAACCTACAGCACGAAACACCAATACCGATTGGCTGCTGGCTACTTTAATAGAGAAGTGGCCCTCCTTGTCGGTAGCAGTACCGTTGGATGTACCTTTTTCATTTACGCTGATGCCTGGTAAAGGCGTATTGTTATCATCAACAACGGTACCGCGTACTTGCAGTTCCACTATTTTTCCAGCAGCTACTTCCGCTGTGCGGATAGCGTAATCATGTTCACTCAACTTCACAGCCTGCAGGCCCAATGGGCTCAATAGCTTCGGCAAAGTGGTTTCCAACACTGCGTCATCTGTAAGACGGGCAAAACGGTCGGACGCCGATTTACCGGCAATCTGTGAAGGAGAGTAATTGAAACTAACGTTAAACCTGGTTTCCAGGTTGGTTAATATTTGCTGGAGCGAAGTAGTTCCAGCGTCCCGTGAAGCGTTTCCGCCCCGTACCATCATCTGCTGCGCCGAAGTATAAGTGGCCGGCAATAGCAATAGCAGTAGCACCGCTCTCCATAGAGCGGAAAGCTTCGTAAAGCTCACTTGCATAACTGTAAAATTTAAAAAACCTTATTCAAAAATGATGAGTGAATGCTTTTGTTTCATGGTTAGCTGGTGTACCGTTGCAATAGCGGACAACAGCAGCGCCGGATCATCGGCAGGACCCGCACCTGTAAACAGCAGGTTCTCCATGCGCTTCTTTCCAAACTGAATATGATAGCCGTAGGTATCCTCCAATTGCTGTGCAATACTGATAAGCGGCTCATCCCGGAAAACTAACCGGTGTTGCTTCCAGGCGGTGAGCTGTGATGGATCTGCCTGCAGGCGGCGATGTACACCGGGAGCAAAGAACATGATATCGCCGGGTAGCATGTGCAAACTATCGTTCACTACAATTTTCCCTTCTTCCAATAATACTTTTACCTGGTGGTGCCGACTATATACATTAAAGGCCGTGCCCTTTACTTCAATAGCGACTCCGGGCATCTGTACACGGAATTTGGGATGCAACCCGGCAGGCGCCTTAGACACGTTGAAGTAAGCCTCACCGGTAAGGGCCACAGTTCTTACCTTTTCTTTCGACCACACACGGGGATAGGTAACGGAAGAATTGGCGTTGAGTTGCACCAGCGAGCCGTCGGGCAACCGCAGACTTTTAGTTTCCCCAAAGCCAGTCTGCACTAATATCTTGCCGGGTGCAGAGGAGGCCAGGTAATACCATCCACCTATCAATAATAACACTGTGGCGGCGGCAGCTACAAGGGCATAGCGCAAGCGCCTGTGCGGGAGGCGATGCATTGTTGTTACTTCGGCTTCATTCAATAGCAAGTCTATCTGATACTTAACCGCTGCCATTTCCGATTCACTCACCTCATTGGTTTGGAAACGGAGCGCCAGCACCAGATTTTTTGCTTCCTGTACTACTTGTCCTTTATCAGGATGGGTTGTTAACCAGTTGGTCCAGAAAGCTGTTGCCTCCATATCCTTCCGTAGCACCCATGCCCTAAAAGAGGTATCCGCAGCCAGGTCCGCTGCATCGAATTCACCATAGTCCATAAAATAATCCCTTGTAATTAAGAAGAGTCAAAAAATGATAGAATGCCCTCAGGAAAGTGACAAAATTTTTAATTTTTTTTCTAGCGGAATAACAATGCCGCTTCATCCTGCGCCAGCAGCTCTTTTAAAGCATCGAGTGCCCGGTAAATAAGTGTACGGGCATACTTTACTTCTTTGAGCAACATGATGTCTGCAATTTCTTCATAGGAAAGGTTTTCATAAAACCGGAGATAAATGGCTTCCTTTTGCCGGAGGGTGAGTGCGTCTAACTTCTGTTGTAACAGTTGGCGGGTTTGTTCTTCGTGTTGGCGTTTAATTAATATACTTTCAGGAGACAATTCCAGGGCAAAGGCCACTGCCATTCCCTCATCCAGGCTAACCGGCAGCCTAGACGCCTTTTCTATATAGCGGAACAATTTCCTTCTGGCAGCTACCATCAGATAACTCTTTACACTAACAGGTTGTGAAAGTCCGGAGCGCTGAAGAAATAACTGAGAAAAGAAATCCTGTAACATATCTGTTACCAGCCCACGGTCTGCTGTAAACCGGATACAATATCTGAACAGCAGTGGAAAGTAGTACCGGTACAACTCACCAAAGGCTTCCCGGTCTCCTTCGCAAAGCCGCGCCCACAGATCCTGGTCACTCTCTTGCGAATAATTAGCGCTGGATATCATTTATGATGTAATTAGCCATGCATTTCTTTCTCTAAACTACATATTGGGCCGCTGCTGTTAAAGCTTCTATGGAAAGATAACAGCAATTTAATGTGTCGTTGAGCCATTACCGTGATACGTATCCACTTTACTACTACCTGCTACCGTTATATTCCCACTATCCTTTATGACTAACATCGCTTCTTATATATTATGTCTGAATATGCCAATTTTAGCCCGGCAACGATCACCCATACCATATTATTGTATGATATACCATACAAATAACGGTAGCCACTTTGATCGTTTAGCCATTCATGTTAGTAAACAATCACTTGTACGGCTACATGCTAAACACATTATATTAAACTTAACACGACCTTAACACCTTATTAACATTACATTAGTACTTTAGCGGCCGAAAAATACGACATACAGAATACGGAAACAGTAACCATGATCTGACTCTAGCTGTCACAACGAATAACTCTTTTAAACAAACATTCTGCTGATGAAACATTTTATCATGTTTATCGCCGGCTTGCATTTGTGTGCTTATAGCTATGCAAATGACAGGTCCGAGTTAAACCATGCCATTAATTACCGAAACACAGACCATGGTCTAAAAAGACTGGTCAATCCGGAGGAAGACATTGTAGTTCGAGGAAAAGTGACTGATGAAAAAGGTGAGCCATTACCAGGTGTCACCATCAAACCTAAAAGTGGTGCTACCAGAGGGGCCATTACTGATTTTAATGGTAATTATACCTTTACTGTTCCTGCAAAAGGCACTGTATTGGTATTTTCTTTTTTGGGCTATACCAACCAGGAGTTCAAAGTAGAAAAAACACAGGTACTGAACATACAAATGACGCCTGATGAAAAAGGGCTGAATGAAGTAGTAGTTACTGCACTCGGTATCAAACGTGAAGAAAAAGCGTTAGGTTATGCCACTACCGTTGTAAAAGGAGAGCAGCTCACAGATGCGATCTCCAGCAACTGGACAGACGCCTTGTCCGGTAAAGTGGCGGGCCTTAATCTGGTAAGATCAGGTGCTGGTCCTACCGGTTCCATTAAGGTTATTTTGCGTGGTGAGAATAACCTGAACGGAGCAGACAACGAATCGCTGATCGTAGTGGACGGAGTGGTAATTAACCAGGGTAGCGGACGCCGTACCGGTATCAGTGGAGAATCTGCCTATGGTACTGGCAGCGATAATATGCCTGCCGATTATGGTAGCAGCATGAATGATATTAATCCGGAAGATATAGAATCAGTAACTGTACTGAAAGGCCCTGGCGCTGCCGCATTATACGGCCAGCGGGGTGCTAACGGCGCTATCCTGATCACTACCAAATCTGGTTCCAGAAAGAAAAAAGGATGGGGCGTTACCTTCAACTCCAACGAATCTATGGAGTCGGTTAACCGTTGGCCATCCCTTCAATATGAATACGGACAAGGCTTAGGCGGTGCTGCTTATTACTCTTACGGCGCCTCTCCAGATGGGGCCAGCACCAGCGGTACCAGTTCTGCTTATGGTCCTAAGTTCAATGGACAAATGTTCTATCAATACGATCCGGTAACACAGGCGCAAGGAGCTACCAAAACACCGTGGCAAGCCTACCCTAACGCTACCCGCGATTTCTTCCAGAGTGGTCAAACTGCCACCAACACGATAAGCGTAGATGGTGGAACTGATAAAACGACTGCACGTTTCTCTATTACTAACGTACAGAATAAGTGGATTATTCCTAACACCGGGTATAAACGTAATACGGTATCTATGTCTGTTAATTCAAAAATTAACGACAAACTGCAGATCTCTTCAAAAGTAAATTATACCAACAAATGGAGCGATAACTTACCAGGTTCCGGATATGGCAACCAGTCTATCATGTACTGGTATATTTTCTGGCAGCCCAGTGCAGATGCAAATTGGTTAAGAAATTACTGGACCAAAGGACAGGAAGGCCGTCAGATTAAATTTCCATTCAGTTCTTATCCAGAAAACCCATATGCTGTTTCCTATGAATTCCTGAATAGCACCAACCGCAATGGCGTTACCGGCAACGTGCAGGCCACTTACAACATTACCAAGGAGTTAAGCCTGCAGGTAAGAACCAGCCTGGACTTCGCCTATGATCAACGTGCACAGAAACGCCCATATGATGCCGGCGCCAAGTTGCCTAAAGGAAGCTACCGTACCCAGAATATCTATACCATGGAAGCTAGTAGCGACTTCCTGCTGAAATACAGCAAGAAGATCAACAAGGATATTGAACTTTCCGTTACCGGCGGTGGAAGCATGCTGAAAAACAATTACAATAAAGATGAAAACCGTGCAGATTCCCTGATCTATCCAGGTATATATACACTGGTGAATTCTGCAGGTCCTTTATTAACGATACCTTATAAGAGCCAGTTTAATATCAACAGCTTTTATGGCATGATTACCGGTAGCTATAAGAATTACCTCTTTGCCGACCTGACCGCACGCCAGGACTGGAACAGCGTATTGGCTACACCGGAACGTACCAGTAATGCCGGATTCTTCTACCCTTCTGCCAACTTCAGCTTTATTCCATCAGAAGTAATGAAATTGCCTAAGGACATCAATTTCGCTAAACTGAGATTTTCTATTTCCGGTGTAGGTAGCGGAAGCACCAATCCTTATATGACCTCATATAGCTATCCTCTTCCTGGACCTGTATGGAACGGCTCTTTGGAAAATCCGAACACGCTCACCAACCCTAACCTGAGCTCATTATTGACTATCAGTTACGAGGCAGGCGCTAATATGAAAATGTTCAATAACCGTTTGGGATTTGACCTGGCCTTATATACCAGCAGAACAAAGAACCAGATCTTGCACCGTCAATTGGACCGTTCATCCGGGTATGCAGACGCTATTATTAACGCAGGCGTTATCAGCAACAAAGGAATAGAACTGGCAGTAAACGGTAGCCCTATATCCAGTAAAAAAGGATTTATATGGAATACCAACCTGACTTTCTCTACCAATAGAAACAGAATTGAGTCTTTAAGCGACTCTTCACTGGTATTACAAACCGGCCCTGTAGGCGGCGGACAGATTGTTGCCAAAGTTGGCGGCAGCATGGGCGACCTGTATGGAAGAGGTTATGTACGCTCTCCAGACGGACAAGTAGTATATGATGCACAAAGTGGTGTAGCCCTTATCACCGACAACGTTAAATACCTGGGCAATACTTCCCCTAAATTCAGAATGGGCCTGAACAACGACTTCCAGTTCAAACAATTCCACTTAGGCATGTTGTTCGACGGACAACATGGTGGTGTAGCCTATTCCCTGACCCACTATAAACTGGCAGAACAAGGTAAAACTACCAATACCCTGCCTGGAAGATATAATGGCATTATCGGTAATGGTGTAGTAATGGATGGAGAAGGAAAATACAGGAAGAACGACGTGATCGCCAAAGATATCGATGAATACTACCGCTCCCATTTCGGACAGGACAATGCAGAAGGAAGCACTTTCGGTACCGACTTCATCAAATTCAGAGAAGCTCGCCTGGACTACACCCTTTCTCCTAAATTAACCAAGAAACTGGGGCTGCAACGTGCCAGCTTGGGCGTATATGGCCGTAACCTTTATATCTGGAGCAAATGGCCAACATTTGATCCGGAATTTGGTACCCTCGACGGAGCAGACATTGCAAAAGGATTTGAGATCGGGCAGTTCCCGTCTACCAGAACAGTTGGATTTAACCTGGTTGTTGGACTTTAACTTATTTAAACATGAAGAAGATTACATATGCGGTGTTGGTGTTTAGTATGTGGCTCACCTCCTGCACAAAAGATTTCACCACAATAAATACTAACCCGAATACTACCACCAATGCACTTCCCCAACAGTTGCTGGCGCCTGCACTGGTAAGCGTTGTGGGTTACAACATGAACAGGAACCGCAGTTTCAATAATGAATTAATGCAGGTAACGGTAGATATGGGTGATGGCGACGGAAAAATTTTCCGTTATGATATCCGGGCCAGTACTGCCGATTATGCTTATAACGGCTGGTACCTTGAACTGACCAATTTTAAAGATCTCTATAAAATTGCCAGTAAAGATCCGAACTACAATAAATCCTATATGGGTATTTCATTGATCTGCCAATCATGGATTTACTCTATGCTAACGGACACCTATGGAGATATTCCTTACTTCAAATCGAACCTGGCCAAAGACAGTATGATCTATGAGCCACCTTTCGACAAACAGAAGGATATCTATGCGGATATTTTCCAACAACTGGAAACAGCCAACACCTTGCTGAGTTCCAACACCGCTATCACCGCCTCCAGCGACCCAGTGTTCGGCGGTAATATCAGCAAATGGCGCAAATTTGGTAACTCTCTTTACCTGAGGCTCCTGTTGAGATTATCCGGAAAAGCAGAAGTAGCTGACCTCTGCATTGCCAAGATCAAACAAATAGTAAATACCAATCCAGGTACCTACCCTATTATGACCAGCAACGATGAATCAGCCATTCTCCGTTGGACAGGCGCAGGACCTTATGTATCGCCATTTATGAGCGTAAGGGAACAGGATTTCAGATCACCAGCCATCGGTAGCTTCTTTATAGAGCACCTGGCCATCTGGAACGATCCCCGTGTAGACATTCCTACTTATGGCTCCAACAGCATCAACAGGTGGGGTATTGCTCCTTACTCCGGTTCATACCAGGGTGTGCCAAGCGGTTATATTCCCGGACAAAGCCCGGTGAAAAAATGCTACTTCTACTCTACTACTTCTGCTGTAACGCTGATGAATGAGCCAATGGCCGGTATGATCATGAACTATGCCGAGCTGAACTTCATTCTCGCCGAAGCCGCTGTGAAAGGATGGATCACCGGATCTGCACAAACCTACTATGAAAACGGTGCACAAGCCAGCATTACACAATGGCTGCCACAATGGTCTGTGCCCATTAAACAATTCCTTTCTGACGCAGATATTCAATGGGATGATACTGCTGCACAGGACGACAAAATGGAACTGATCCACCTGCAGAAATATTATGCATTGTTCCTGACCGATATGCAGCAATGGTTTGAATACCGCCGTACAGGTCACCCGATATTACCGAAAGGACCCGGTTTAAAGAACAATGGTATTATGCCTGCCAGGATGAACTATCCGGTGTATGTACAATCTACCAACCCTACCAATTACAAAGCGGCCGTAGCTGCCCAGGGTCCTGATGTCATTTCCACACAGGTATGGTGGCAAAAACCTTAAACATTTTGTCACTTTCTTTGAGAATAGATGCTAATCATGAAAAATAATCTGATGAAAAAATTAATTATAGCTTCCCTCTTCCTGCCGTTGCTGGCGTTTTTGTGGGGATGCGAAAAAGATAGCTATCCAGGTGGCGTAGTCAGTCCATATATCTCTATATACGACGTTAAAAATCTCTATAAGGGTAACGATGTTACGCTCAATAAAGACAATATGCTTGGTTCCCACAGCCTGGCAGCCGTAGTAGTATCTGATCATTCCGACGGTAACCTGCCAGCCGGATTGCTGGTAGTACAGGATGCCCGTCGTTTGTCTACACTCCGCGGTATCTCCATTCCATTAGGTGATGCAGCGGCACAATACGTACCAGGCGACTCCCTCCTTATCAATATAGAAGGCGGCGTATTAAAAAGAGTAAACGGTATCCTGGAAATCACTGGTGTGAAAAAAGAAGGGATTACCAAAGTAGCTGCTAACGTAACTATCCCGGTAAACCGCATCAATGCCGGCCAGATATTGGCTAATCCTGATGCATATGAAAGCACCTTGGGTGTTATTGTAAAAGGCGGATTTGATCCTTTGCCAGCTCCCGGAGAAAAATTGGGAGGCGACAAAACACTCAACGACGGATTTGGTAACATTGATCTGCATACTGAAGCAGTAGCTCCTTTTGCAGACAGCCTTTCTCCGGTAAGCGCGAACTATTATGGCATTACCTTCAATACCACTGCCGGCGACAAACTGGTACCACAGTTCCGTATGCGTACCAGCAAAGACTTTGTAGTGCTTAGCTCTGTTATTGAAATTGCGCCTGTATTGATCACCGGCTTTATGAGCGATGTAAAAGGCGGCGATGGTAACTATGAATACGTACAGATGATGGCCACCAAAGACATCGACTTCACCGTAACACCATATGCTGTAGTTATCTGCAATAACGCCAACGCATCTACGCCAACCGGCTATCCTGCCAAAGGATGGGCTACCGGTGATATGCGCACCTTTAAACTGAGCCTGATCCAGGGTAAGGTTACCAAAGGCCAGTTCTTCTATGCAGGGGGCGCTGGTAAAATGATCAATGGCGCCAGCTCTACCAGCATGACTTCCTCTGTTTGGGCACGGGCATTTGACTATACCAAAACCGGTGGCGATGGCTTCGGCGCTGCTACCAGTGGTTTGATGGCCAACAGCGGTAATGCCTTCGGGATGGCCGTATTCAGCGACTCCGCTGTAACAGAAGCCTCTAAGCCTGTAGACGTAATCTTTATTTCTACCGGTGGTAGCTTGTATACTGCAGGGCCACCAGAAAAAGGTTACCGCATCGCTAACAACGACTGGTACGACATTATCAATCCTATCACCCTGCAAAGCCAGCCTTTTTACAGATGTGGCTCCAACACAATCGCCATGATCTATAACACGGCCGACTTGGGTTACTTCAACATGCTGGGTGGAGAGTATAATCCGGCATTAGGCAAATGGTCTAAAGCCAGAACACAAACCAACGTATTATTAACAAAAACTTCCGCCCTCTCTGAGATTGAAGGAGAAGGCGCCACTCAGCTGAAATAATTAGCAGCTAATTAAACGCTAAAAAGCCCTTAGGAACTATTTATGGTTTCTAAGGGCTTTTTAGCGTTTAATAATAGGTTAGGTTAACGCAACACTATCGCAGAAAATATTGCTAATTTTACCTAGAATAACCCTTTACGTTTAATTTTGATGACGACCGCATATAAGGCCCGTTATCACTGCCACCCAGGTAGTTATTGTCTTTATACTTCCACCAGCCCCTAAAGCGTTAGCGCCACCAGACCGCAATGCTCCTGATTTAATGACCCTTTAATCATAGCCAATCATGACAAAGCCAACTATCCACTATGCATTCCCCCACCAGGTCAATAAAGATCTTACTGCTATCGTTGATAACGTAAACAGCTGTATTGACACGTATACTTTTATTCCATTACCGGTGAGGGCAGCTTTAAAAGCAGCCTCTTTTGGCAAACTGGTAGCTTTTATTTATCCGCATGCAGCCCCTGAGCTGCTGCTACCCTGTGGCAGGTTGGTGCTATGGATATTTATTTTTGACGACCTATATGGCCCCTTACCTGTGTCTGACCTTATACAAGTGCATGGAAAATTAACCGCGATATTAAATGGCGACCTTACTTATGCCAACGAACATATCATGCTCCAACATTTTGCTTTATCACACCAGGAACTATCTCCCTATATTACCCCTCTATGGTTGGAACGCTATATTGCCGACTGGCAGTATTTCTTTGAAGGCATGATACTGGACAAACAATATAGCTATCAATCAACAATTATCTATCCTTCCATCGAAGAATATATGATCTTAAGGGAAAAAGTAGGTGGCATTTATCCCTTTATCACCCTCTCAGAAATTATTGCTGGTTTTATCTTGCCACCTGAAATATTCAGGCACCCGGCTATACAACAGGCACGGCTAACCGTAAGCAAGCTGGTTACCTGGACAAATGATCTATTTTCAGTGAATAAAGAAAGGGAAAATAATGAAGCCATGAACCTGGTGGCGGTAATACAAAATGAACACGGCTGCTCCTGGGAGGAGGCTTATAATACGGCAATTAGTATGCACAATCAGGTATTAGCAGCATATATAACGCTGCGAGCCAGCTGGCCAAACTTCGGAGATTTTCATGCACGGGTGGAAACCTATATTTCCCTCCTGGAGTATATGATCAGTGGCAACCTGGCCTGGTATGCCGACAATCCGCGTTACCAATAAAACTAATTACAAAAGGGCTTAAAATGATTTATGCATCACCGTAAGGCAACAGATTCATCGTCACGCACTAAACGCAAAAGATCTGTTTCCAATCGGGCCATAATCTTTTCCTTGCTCAAATATTCCACTGCATATTGTCTGGCATTTTTACGATATTTTTCCAGGTCGGCGCCCAACGCTTCTTCAATGCCTTTTTTAAGTGCCGAAACAGATTCCGGCTCCACGATAATACCTACCTGATGCTCTTTTACCACTTCATACAAGGTGGTACCAGGAGAGGCAGTTACAATCGGGCAGCCCCCTGCAGAAAGTATGCCCGTTAACTTAGAAGGCATTACCAGATCGGAGGCTGATTTCTTTTGCAATACCAGGTGGATGTCTGCAGTGGCCAGCAGGGCTGGTAATTTTTCCTGAGGTTGTAATGGAAAAAAACGGATGTTATCCAATCCTGATTGTGCTACTAACTTCATCAACTTTCCTTTGCCACCACCGGCCCCACAAATAACAAATTGTACTTCCGGACGATGACTGAACTCCCTGGCCACCTCGACAATGCTTTCCAGTCCTTGTTTTTCTCCCAGGTTACCAGCATATAGTATCACTTTGTCTGTAACACTCAGATTAAACGCAGTACGCAAGGATGCTGCCTTGTCCAGCGGCTTAACCACCTTCTCATCTACCCAATTGGGTAACATCATCATACGCGCAGGAGGAATATCCTTTCTTATTATCTTCTGTTGCATACCCAAACTAATGGTGGATACAATAGTTCTTTGCAGGATAAACTTTTCCCCTCCTAACAATAGGTTCAGGAATGATTGATTACGTATCATACCCAGGTCTTTGGCTGCATCTATCTGCAAGTCCTGGATATGGCTGATCATAATAGATCTTTTAAGCCGGGCATACAGCAAAGGCAGAAATCCCAGATGAAAAGGTGGGGCAATACAAAATACAATATCAAATTTTTTTTGAAAAAATGTCTTACACCACAGCGGAAAAGCACTTGCCAGAAAAGAAAATTCATGTAGTATACGTTTTTTTGTATCAATAGCTGCAGGCACATATAAAGGGCAACGGTATACCCATACACCGTCAATATTCTCCTTATACCACTTTTTCCCTTTATAGGCGGGGTGTATCCTCCATTCGGGATAGTACGGCAATGCAGTAATAACTTGCACCTTATGCCCACGCGCAGCCAGCCAGGCACACATTTCAGCAGTATACTTTCCTATGCCGGTGAGCTCGGGAGCATAGTTGATACCATAAACTAAAATTCTCATCGATTAACTATTGATTGTTCTTCCTTTTTTCTATTGATCATCAAGGCGCTTTCTGATGTAGTTATTTCAGCGCTCTTCTTATATGAAAGGATCTCTCTGGTTTTTAATACGATAAAATATTCATAAGCGAATTGCAGGGCAGCATAGGTAAGGCCAGCCTTGCCATCTAAAAATGCTTTTCTTACAAATACCATATATATCCATTTAATCAAAGGCCTGCAGGGCATCTTATAAAACAAACCTTTCTGATGAAATCTTCTTTCCGTAAAATCTTTTGCAAACAATGCTTTTCGCCAGGAAAAATAAAAACAACCGCGTTGTTCTTCCACCCACCTCTCTGCCTCCATCGTAGAATATGTATTATGCTTTTCCAACCAATGCCTGTATCCCTTAGAAAATGGATAATGATCAAAATAGCCATCCAGTTCTTCAATCAGGCCATCTGCTTCAATCACTTCGTTAATTTCCCTATGGTAATATACCTTCCCCTTTTTTACTAAGCGGATGAAGAAAGGAGATAACTGCGCATATTTTAACCAGGAATGTCCCAAAAAATCCCGCCTTCTGATCCTGAAGCCGGCAACATTATCTCCAGCCCTTTTAATCCCCTCAATAATTATCCTATGCAATGCTATGGGGATGCGTTCATCCGCATCTAATATAAAAATCCAGTTATACTTAAAATCCAACGCCAGGCCGGCATTTCTTTGAGAGGCATACCCATCAAACATCCTTTGTGTGATAAAAACACCTTTCTCTTCAGCGATGCTGACGGTAGCATCCGAGCTATAGGAATCCAGCACATGGATATCATCACACCAACTTACCGACTCCAGACAACCCGGCAAATCCTGTTCTTCGTTTTTAGTGAGTATCAATACAGAAACCATATATTATTGGTTAAATAAAGTAACTTCTATCGAACATTAAACCTTGATTGCTTTTCAAAAATTTTTACCCCGGATAATCCATCACCACCCGTTTCTTTATATATTTCGCCGGATTTCCTCCTACAATAGTCCATGGTTCCACATCTTTAAACACTGCGGCTTTAGCACCTACTATAGCTCCCTCTCCAATCGTTACGTTACTCATAACAAATGCTTCTGCAGCAACCCAAACAAAATCCTTTATAACGATGGTACCTGCCACAAAAGGCACATTGATAGAATCCGTTTTATGGGTAGCGCTACACAAATAAGTTCTTTGGGAAACAGTTACTTTTTTACCAATAATGGTTTTACCAATATGCAGTTTAACCCCGGGGCCCAATGTAGATTGCTCTCCCATCCTAAGGTTCCAGGGCGCCGGAATGTAGGCGCTGGCATACACGGTGGTACATTTGTCTAACTGCGCACCAAAGAGCCTTAACAACAAAATGCGCCATCCATTAAAAACAGGTAATGAAAAAGGGATGAATAAAAACAGGGATACAATGTGCCAGACCAGTCTTCTCAACTTATCGGACATAGGAATATCATCTATATATGTAGGAATTTGTTGCATCATACTAACTTTTGGATCTCTGTTAAAAAATGGTTCACTGTATCCGTAATATGGAATGCCCGCATAAATGTTTCATAAGCGTTATCCGACATGACTGCATATGCAGTTTCAGTAATTGCATTCATCCTGACTAACGCGTCACCAATATTCACAGGCGCATTGTCTGTGATCACTATCCCTCCGCCACCCTGTTCAATTTCTCGCCAAATATTGACTTGTTTAGTAAGCATCACAGGCTTTTTACAGGCCATTGCTTCCACTACTGCCACCCCAAAGTTCTCATGGTAACTCGGTTGAATAAACGCTTTGCAACCATAAAGCGCACCCCATTTACTATGTCCGGATAACATACCCGGGAAATGCACTTTTTCATTATTACCCACGAGAGACATGATACTCTCCGCATATGCGGTATCAGTTGGCCCGGCAATTACCAAGTCAGGAAGATCCGGATATACGCCGCACAAATCTTTATAAGCCGTTACTAACTGGGCCATTCCCTTTACAGGATGAATACGACTCATAAATAGCCAGTATGGTCTATTATTCAAATGCCCGCAAAGCTGCTTAAAAGCTGTTTTCATGGCTGCAGTGTAAACAGGAGGATGAGCAATACCATTTCCAATATTGATTTCCCTTTCGGGTTTATATCCTTTAAATGTAGTACGGGCTTGTAACATTTCTTCTTCGCAGGTAAATAATAAAGCATCTACATTGTTAACAGACCTGTTTTCAATAAGCCGCCAAACAATTTCATTCCTCCATGCCTTCCATTTTCTTTCCTTTGCCTTTTGGAAATAAGGGGCTAACATGCCATGCGGCATTATAAAAAGCTTCGGAACACCTTTCTTCTTCCGGTATTTATTCCATACACGAAAGGAACCATAATTATTATAAAGCCACAAACCATGTACAATTACTACCTCAAAACGAAACATATTCTTCTCCAACCATGGCGCCAATCTTTTACAATAGGCGTATGGACTCATAGCTGGTCCAATAGCGTGAACAACGAATTCATCATCTCCCAGATAATCATCAGACGACAGATCAAAACATAATACCTCATGATGAACATACGCATGCTTATGAGATGCCTGAATAATATTACGTATAGTCTGGCAAACGCCGCCAGATTCCGGTTTCATGGATGATATAATATGAAGTACTCTCATTGTTTATTACCACATCATTCAAAGGTGAGCATTAATAACTTATTCCTTATTATCAACTGTTCATTAACGTTAAAGTATTATTAACCATATTATTCATCTGCAAATGCTGCTTTACATATAAATAAGCATTTCGCCCCATTCTGGTAATTTCTTCTGAAGTAAGTTGATTCAATTTATTGACTAAATCATTGGGATGATTAAAAATCAGTCCATTCTCTCCATCCCTCACATAACCATATTCAACACATTGTAAAACTGTAGATGATCTTTTGAAGGTAAAAACCGGTTTTCCATAGCTCATTGCTTCTACAACAGATAGGCCCAGCCATGCAGGTTGAAAATAAATATCTGCTGCATTGAACAACGCCGCCTTTGTTCCAGCGTCGTAAACCGCTCCAAAATCATACACATTATCAAATGTGGAGAAGTCTGGCTTAAAATCTCCGCTGCCTATTATAATAAAACCGAACTTTTCTTTATCCAGGCCCTTAACAACTTCTAAAAACAGGTCCATTCTTCTATCCAAAGTATTAAACCTCGCACATAGTATTAGTACGATTTCTTGCTTTACAGCTAACTGGTCTCTTAATTGCGCCTTACTATTATCAAGTAAAACCGGATCTTTGATCGCTACTGTATTATTAATAGCAACCATTTTTTTCTTTTCAAATTTCTTCTTCCAAATGTTCAATTCATTTGTAGTATAAAACATCGCTCCGGAAGAAAGTGCGATCATCCATTTTAATAATCTGTTCGGTTTCTCTGTTTCCTTCAAGTATCTTTTAATAGAAATTCCATGCCCCCATAGAATAATCCTTTTCCTGTGGAAAGGCCTTGTTAATAACAGCAGCCAGGTAGACAAATGTCCAACGTGTAACATCAATACCAGTACGCTGTATTTTTTATTTAAAAAAACAAATGGATTATAAATAACAACACCAGCACCTCTAACATTGCGGACAATACTGTAATTTATATCAGACTTCCCAAGTCCACTTTTACTATGTGCTGATTCAGGCAGATAACAATATATATCCATATCCAATTCATCACCCAGCCGCTCAAAGAAAGCGGTCCTGTAATGTGGTATTAATGGTTGTAGAATAGCTATCATTACTCCTACTTTTAAGGCCTATAATTGTAAATAAATAAGCTAAGGGGATTATGCGGTAACAAACTGAGAAACATCATAAGCGTATACCGATCGATAACCTTCATGTATAGAATCAAAGTTTACCATTTTTGAAGCAGGCATCCATCTGGGATGTAAGTCGCAATGCAACCCACTTCTTGTGAAAATAAGGTCTTCTATTGAAGATTTCTTCAATACTGATTTATCCAATAATTCAATTGTATTCATCACCTTGTTCATATCTGGCTTCATATGCAGCATTTCATAAGTACCAAGGTTTATTCTTGTTTGTGTGCTATGTTGAAATAAAAATAGTGTCCTTATCCCCTGCTTATCCGGGTAAGTATCACAGATCATCCAATCCCGGTTAACCGGGCAAAACATCGGATGGCCATCTTCCGTTATAATACCCTTGGCCAGGAAAGAATGACGGGGTTCATCTTCATCTGTAAAAACATGCCAGGCTAATGCGTCATGCATATTTGTTCGTGCCAGGCTATTATGCCGAATAAGGCGTTTAATCAATTTCTTGCTGACAGCAAGCGGTCCGGAAGGGAGCAATTTATACAATAACGAGTTCCTTAATCCTTCTACCTTTGTACCGAACCTGCCATAGATGGTTATTTCATGATCTGATTTCCAATCGAAATGGCTTAAAAAACCGGTTGCAATACAACGGAGCCCTTCCCCATCTACGCTTATTGTCATTAGCCTTGTGGTTTCTCCTCCATCTTTAAGTTTATATCTATGCAAAAAGGCAATTCTCCGTTCATTTGGGCTCAGTAGCAGGTGGGTGATATAATGGTTTGGGGAGATGCTCTCCTTTAAGCAAAAATTGGCCACTTCTTTGATGGATAACATCAGCTTGCCTGCTCCAGTGAAAACGTTATGTTTAAATATACCAGTATTATCAGGAGCAGGAAACCCGGCATACAGATCTTTTATACCACCATTATAGCCATATGCACCCAGTCTGAAAAGCCGGGCATAATCAATACCAAATGCCTCTCCTTCCTTTGTAATAACGTGTGTAGAAAACCGATGGGACGATTTCAGTTGTAACCGGTCTGTATCATAAATTTTTGACCCCCATTGTCCGTCTACAACATCGTTTACTATTAAGAGATTGCTATCGCCGATAAACTGCTGACGCGCTCCTTGCGGATAATTGTAGGCAAGCGTTTCACCAAGTTTAATAAACGTTCTATTCAAGTTTATAAACCCAACATCACAACTCATGTTACTGACTGGTGGAGTAGTAATATCTCTTATACGCAATGCGGCCATCTTATCTTCATTTCTGTTCCAGCAACTGATATCATGAAAACCGAAGAAATAGTTATAATCCTCAGTACGGTTTAACAAGTTTATTTCCTTATTCATAGTGTATTTCTTCATACCGAAATGTATTTTTCATATCTTTTGCTGAAAAACATTTTGTTACCCAGTAATTAAAATCCAGTGCTCTCTTTTCCCAACTATGTTGTTCCTTCACAGGATATACCTCTCTGGTAAGAGGGGTATTTTCCAGGTGTTGAATCAAATCGACTAATGTTTGAGGCTTTTCAGTTTCAAAGTAGTACCCATTTTCCTTAAAAATCTCTTGGGGTTCGCCAATAGCAGAGGTTAATATGGGCTTATCAAAAGGGAGATACATATATATTTTACTGGGGCATCTGGCCTTGTCCTGTACCGTATTATTTAACGGGGATATAAAATACTTAGCAACGCTGAAATAGGAGCTAAGTTCAATCTCCGGAATATATCCCAGGAATACAACATAGTTTTCCAAACGGTGGGCGGCAACATATTGTTTGGCTTCTTCCAGATGCCTTCCTCTCCCCATTAACAATAATAACAATTCAGGATTCGTTGCAGAAAGCGCCTTCATCGCCTCTAACATCGCAAACAAGCCATAGTTCTGGGTCATAGTGCCCATATAAAGCAACAATTTCCTTCCCTGATACCGTTCTATCAGTTGATCCTCTATCAGCTTGTATGAGGATATAATGTCATTATTAAACGCATAAGGAGAATAAAGTACAGGTATGCGCTTAAACATTTTTTTAGCCAGCTGCTTAAAATGTTTATCCAGGTATTTACTGGCGCAAAGTAAACCATCAGCATAAAGAATGCTATAGATTTCCAGTAAATAAAACCAAATCCTTCTTTTTAATGGCACCGATTTAATAGCAGATTGCAGTTCAGCATGTTCAATCAATAACTTAGGCTTTTTCATCAACTTCGACTTTAACAGCCTATTCCTGATACTAAAGGAGCAAAAATAAACGAAGTCGGGGTTGATCTTATTCACCAACGCTGTTTTTACAGCTGGTTCCTCCATAAAAGAACATGCCTTATAATATTCGATATGAATGGCGGGATCGCATTCCAATGCAATTCTGGTGCGATTTTCCTCACACTCCATCGCAATAATCGATACATCCCACCCCAGTTTATGCAATGGATTAGCCATACCCAAGGCCCGTTTCATCGTAGCAATCTGCGAAATATCGCCGATAGTCAGAAAAGTGATTTTTTTTCTATAAGACACCTCAAACAAGTTTAATTAATGATAATTTATGCTGTTCCTGATGTTGTAGTTGAATTGTTTTAGCCACTGCCTGGTGTCCTGCTACCACAAATGCGATAATAACCGCCAAATCAGTTTTTATTTCTGGCAACGGAGAAAAAAAGAAAACCCAAATACCATTTAATAAGCTGTAAACAAGAATGGGATAATAAGCGCTTTTTTGAAAATATGCATTCCTCAATAGCCTGATACTGCGATTAATAAACAAAACAAAGATGTACAAAACCGACAAGAGACCCATGACGCCAGCATTCATCCATGCACCGATCAGCACAGAATGAGAAGGTATAATAAACTGTCCGTTCATATTCTTTTCCAGAGCTAGAAACCGCTCATCCTCTCCATGTAGTTTAAGCATCATAAAAGTATAATAGCCAAGTGGATCCTTTGCCCAAGACCCTTGTCCAAAAATGGGTTTATCCAATGCTGCTTTCAGGCCCACAAAAAACTCGGATCTGCCTACCAGTATCAGATTCAGTGGATTGTACGAATTATCAGCCATTTTAATCTGCTTAACAGAATGTTCTCCTCCCATCTCTCCCTTTATAACACTTGAAACATATAAGGCGTATAATCCCTGGAAAACAAGCAAGGATAAGAACAGATAGGGTAACATTTTCCGGAGGGAAGTATTCCGCACATATGGCCGGCAATAAAGGATAAGCGCGCTCAGCATGAATGTAATGCCATTTGACCTGAAATCAAATGCCATGCAAAACAAGCCATACAATATAAATAAGATGATTACATTGAAGTATTGCTTTTGTGATTTTTGCAATAAATACCATGAAAAAATAAGTAACAAGGCATTGAGCATGGGAGCGATACGAAATTTAAAAATTCCCATATCCGACACCTCATATAAATCGGCAGCGGAATTAGATAAATTATTAGTGTCTCCCAACAGAACATACCGAAGTACGCTTCCTAATAAAAAAAGTATAAAATACTTTGGGTTCCGGTTAAAGAGGCCTATAAAAAAAACCGTCACTAATATGGCCATTAAAATATTTGCCCAACCACGTGCCATATCGACAAAGTCTGAGTGATTTATCCAGTCGCTCATCATCTGCGCCAATAAAAATACCAGATAGGCAATAGCTATCTTTTTTATATCAGCAATAGTAACAAACAATCTTGTTGTTTTCTTAAAATCAAGAAAGCTGAATAGCACAACAAAATCACCTACTGCAAATTGGCCTATCAGATTGATCCTAAAATAAGAAAGAATCGGATAGAGAAAAGCAATGATATAGTAAACCTGTTTCCTAGTCACATTGAGTTAATTTCTTTCTGGATGATTAATATGTCAATTTATATCTCTTTATAAAAAAACTTATTTTCTGAATAGCAACAGACGGCATTTTGTTCCAGAAGCGAATCATATTTATAAAAAGAAATAATTCAGCTATTGCCAGTACATATAATTTAGCATTATCGAAATATACAAACCCTACACAGGAAAACGCAGTAATCAGTAAAGAGACGATACAAATCTGATGAAGGTAATCCGGGAATGTTAGATGGTTAGCTATCATCCATTTTTTTGCATTTTTGAAATAACCGATAGCCGCCACCACTTCTGCCAGAAATAGGGCAATACCAACCCCTAATATGTTCAAAAAAGGCATTAGCAAAAGCAGGCTCCCCATCAATGTTGCAGTAGATAAAAATCCGACGACTATCTGTATTTTTAATAAATTATTGCCTTTTATCACCGTCATTCCTGGTTGGGCTATGGCATAAACTAATACTCCCATAGATAAAAAGGCAAATAATAAAGGATTAAAAGTGATCTGCCCTTTTGTCCATAAATGAAACAACCCAGGTGCAGCATACTGTAGTAAAACAATGCCAGGTGCAAGCAAGGCGGTTAATATAAACCAAACCAATCCCAATGAAGCATCTATTTTCTCCTGTTCTTTTTGTTTCATGAAACGCATTAATTCAGGCAACAATGGATTGGAAATAGTGGATAAACCCTGCAAGGCAATATTAGCTCCTGTACGCATAGTAGAGAATGCAGCCAAACCAGAGGTGCCTACAAATGGTGTTATCACCAATCTAACGCCCTGTTGCCGGAAGGTTTCCAAAAAAGTATTTAATGAGAAAAACAAAGACGTTATAAAATTCCGGAAGCCCAATTTCAGGTTCGCTGCCGTTAACGCCACTTTCACTTTTCTTAGCAGCAGGAAAATATTGGCCAGTTGAAAGAGGCTAAACAATGCGACTGCAACAGAAGAATAAATAACCGTTTGCAACAAATCACACCCCATCATTACAGCAACGATTGATACGAGAATATTTATACAGGTAGAGATAATATTTAACCAGATATAACGGGGAAAATATCCATAATTAAATAAAAACCTGTACAACAATGCTACATTACTGTTAAAAACCGACCATAGCAGCATCTGAATAACTAAAGACAATTTAGCCTGGCGGAGCAATTGCCAGGAAACATGTCTGTATTCTCCAAATAGTGCATCAACCAAGTTGCTCTTTACCAGCACGCCAATCACCAACAACTCCGTTATGCAAAGGATGGTATTCATTAATATGCCCGACCATAATAACTTAGATAAAAAACGTTTTTTACGGTTATCGGTTCTCAGGAATTCATACGTCAAATAATCAATATGTCCACGGTCTAACGTAGTCAGTATATTTATAACAGACGAAATTAAAATCCAGGCGCCATAAGTATTTACGGTCCAATATTTTAAAAATACCGGTACCAGGGCAATCTGGAATACCAAAGTAACCAGTATATTTATCCAGGAAGCAGCGCTACCTGATATAATACGTTTTGCAGAAGACATGTTGCTCGCAAGTTTATTTATAATTCAGGTAATACCCTTCTGCTTTCATTAAACTGGGCGCCAATTTTATATCAAACCGCTTTGGCGTATAATTAAGCGCCACTTTGCCTCCCATCTTCATCAAACGTACATGATGATCAATAAATACCGGTAGTCTCAGTGCTGTTTTAAAAGGGAAGTAATAAAAATTAAAATATATGGTCTTGGGTAAAGACCTTAGCAACCGGAAACCTCTTTGTAAAATATTTTCCATTATTTAAATATTGACAATGACCAATAGCAGGCTATTACGATTTGCTTCCAAAGAAATGCTTCATGCTTCTTTTCTTTATATGCTCATCCTCAACATAATCACCATAACCATATTCATTACCGTAACCATAGCCATAATATCCGCCGCTGTATTTCCCTTGCCGGATATCGTTAACTACCAGGTTCAGACGCGGCATTTTACCTGCTTTATATAAAGCATTTACCAGGCCTACCTGTTGCTTACGTGTATAATTCATCCGTACAATGTATAGCGTAGTATGCGCATAGGCACTCAACAACTGCGCATCTGTAACCAGATTAGGAGTAGTATCTATAATCACATAATCAAAATCTTCCTTCAGTTTATCTAGCAGTTGAGATGTGCTTTCCTGTAATAACAATTCTGCGGGGTTAGGAGGAATAGGACCCGACGAGATAAGATATAAGTTACGATGTATCCCTGATGGTTGTATAATTTCTTCTGCAGTAGCCAAACCCACAGCATACTGACTAAAGCCTTTATCTGGCTTGATTCCTAAAGATGTGAATATCTTTGGTTTACGTAGATCCAGCTCCATGAGCACCACCCGTTTGCCAGCTATTGCCAGTATGGTGGCCAGATTAGTGGAAATAAAAGACTTTCCCTCTCCGCTAATACTGGAAGTAACCATCACCACATTATCATTCTTTTTGGTCAATAAGAATTGTAAACTGGTACGTAGTGCCCTAAATTGTTCAGATATTGATGCCCTGGACCTTGCCGCAACCACAACAAATTCTGATCCGTCGCTATGGCCAATTTCTCCAATAATGGGTACACTAGTAATGGCCTCAATATCTTTTTTCTCGGATAAACGCGTATTGAGTTTATCCTTGGCATATACTATCAGAAAGGGAAGTATCATCCCTCCCAATACAGCCAGTGCCAGTATTAACCGTTTTTGCGGCTGAAATGGTAAGGGGTCTGACTGGGCCGCATCGATGATACGTATATTCGCCACAGTAGAAGACCTGGAGATCGCTGCTTCTTCCCGTTTCTGCAGCAAGAAGAGATATAGCTCCTGGCGGATAGCTTGCTGCCGGCTATAATCGAGATAGACCCTTTCTTTAGCAGGTACCCGCCGGATCTCTGCCTGGAGGTGTCCGGCATTCCCCCTGAGGGAGGCTAACGCTGTTTGGGCGCTACGTTTTACAGAAGCAATACCATGTAACATATTTCCACGGAGTACTTTCAATTGCTCGTCGATATTTATCACCACCGGGTTACTTTCCGTAGAACTCAATAATAACCGGGTCCTTTGCATCAGCAACAGGTTATATTGTGAAATAACCGCCGAAAGCGTAGCATCCTGCACTATCAGGGAAGCCGGCACTACTCTGGGATTATCGATATTATCCTGTAAATAATTTTCGAGTGATTCGATCACATTCAACTGCACTTCCTGGTCTGCCATTTGTTTAGTATAGTCTCCGGTGTTAATGATCAGTGCTTTTGCCTGTTCACCCAAATCAGCCAGTTCATTACGTTGTTTAAAATCCTGTATTTGCTTTTCTATATCCTGTAACTGGTCTCCCACCACCACCAGGCGCGTATCAATAAATGCCATTGTACTATCTGCAATGCGGTTATTATCATCTACATTAGCCTGCATATATTCTTTAATCAGCCTGTTAACAACCACTACTCCTTTTTCCGGAATGGAAGCAGGTAAACTCAGATTAATTGTACTTACCTGCTTATTAGGAATCGCTGCATCCAGCATATTCATATAATTCCTGGTAACAGCGGCAGGTGTAAAAACAGCAACCCCGTATAACTTTTCATATGCTCCTTTAAAATCATGGTTGAGCTCCAACAAAGCTTTCCCCACCGATAGCAGCACTGTATCCTGCCATTTTGCATCATAGACATGATTCTTTTCTTTTAAAGTGATCCCCGTTTTATGAATACTCACCTCACAGGAAAAAGTACCGCTATTCAATAATGAATCATTAAACGAAAGAAAATGCAGTTTGAATGGCACCTGTTTGCCATATATCTCTACCGCCTTCAACGGTTTTCTAACCTCATAAACTACGTTTAGTTGCAGGTCTTGCACTACCTTATTCATAAGGGTATAACTCTTAACAATTTCCAGTTCATTATCTACATTACTGGTACCTGATAGTAACCCTATGTTCTTTAACATAGACATATCCCCTGATCCATTCCCTGTTTTAGAATCATCATCTTTAATAAGAATTTTGGCGTTGATTTTATATACCGGTATAGCAAAATAAAAGTAGATAAATGCCAGTACTCCTGACATCAATACACAAAGGATAATCCAAGGCCAAAGGCTATAGGCCTTTCTAACAACTTTACTGATATCCATTTCACGCTCACTTCCATTCAAATCCCATTCGGTTAAAGGGGTTATATTCTGTTGCATATTTGTTCAATAAATTATGCTTACTTAATCCTGGTTACGATAATTACCAATAATGATAGTACAGATGTTATAATGGCATACGTTCGGGCCATACCAGCGTCGTTGGCTGCTGCTTTTCCTTTTCCTGGCTGCACATATATTACATCTCCCTGACGCAGATAGAAATAAGGAGAAGTGAACATTTCTGTATCATTCAGGTCGAAGCGCACCATTTTTTGTTGGCCATTTTCCTGCCGGACCAATACCACATTTTTTCGCATACCAAAAACAGTCATATCTCCCGCCAATCCTAATCCATCCAGCACAGTAACTTTTTCTCCACTGATATAGTAAGCGCCTGGCCTGGCCACTTCTCCAAGTACTGTAATCTTAAAGTTGACAATTCTCACATTTACCACTGGTTCTTTATAATATTTCAAAGCGTGTCGTCTGATTTCCTCCCTCGCCTCTGCAGTAGTGAGGCCTCCCACTTTGATTTTACCTGCCACTGGCAATTCCACCATGCCGTCATGATCTACCAGATAACCCGGTTCCTCTTCGTAGCGCCTATCTGGCGAAGTATTCATTGGCGAACCGGCAACAACGCTATTTTCATTTCCTGTATAAATCAAATTACCCATATCCGGGTCTATCGTCTGAATAGTAATTTTTAGTATATCGTCTGGCTGTATCCTGATTTCTTCATAGGGCACCAGCGGCACTGGCACACCTTTCTTATAGACATAACTACTATCAGTAAGGTTCTTGAAATAGGGAATGGACTTATAACTGGCACATGAACTGCATAATAACAACAGGCACAAAAAGGACAACAAAAATATAGACGGCATCTTAATTACATTCATCAATATGTGGCTTTTTAAACAATTATATTCATAATGAAGGGGCATTTCCCATATACATATATGTTAGCATCTGATACTTAGAACGCTTTATTATCTCCTCTTATAATATTCCATATCGTGAGAAAAACAATTTTCAAATCAAACAAAAGGGACCAATGTTCGAGATAATAAACATCTGCCTCCAGGCGGTTTTTCATGTCTTCCGTATTACGGGTTTCTCCGCGCAGGCCGTTTACCTGCGCCCACCCGGTAATACCCGGTTTCAGGAAATGGCGTACCATAAATTTTTCAATTAAAGCAGCATACTCTTCGGTATGCCTCAACATATGGGGGCGGGGTCCTATCACCGACATATTACCTACCAGCACATTAAAAAACTGGGGGAATTCATCCATGCTGTTTTTGCGCATAAAGGCGCCAATGCGGGTAATGCGGGCATCTCCCCGTACTGCCTGGCTAACATCCGCAAGTTCATTGATCGTCATACTCCGGAACTTCAAACAATAAAAGGGTCGATTGCTTCTTCCAGACCTAAGTTGTTTAAAGAACACCGGACCTTTAGACTCCAGCTTTATCAACAATGCGAGAATAGGCGTAAGCCAACTCAGCACCAATACAATCACTAATATGGAAAATATAATATCGAACAAGCGTTTAATAGCGGCATTCTGCATGTTTTCCAGAGGCTCTTTACGGCTGGTCATCACCGGTATATCATCTATCATTTCCACATTCATAGACCCCTGAAAATATTCATAATAGTCTGGCACTATTTTTACGCGGATCAGATTACGGTCTGCTTCATGCATCAGCATCGTTACATTTTCCTTACTCACCCCCGGCATGGCGCAATAAATTTCGTCTACCCGGTTACTACGGATAAAAGGTATGCAGTCGCTGGTGAGCCCTTTATACAACGTGTCTTCTTCCCTATGCAAGGCTGCCGAATGATAATCATGGAAAACCCCCGTAATTTGGTAATCGGCGGCAGCATTTGCAGGTAATAATCTGGACAGTGCCCTGGAATGGGGATTTTTGCCGATCACAATCACAATGTTCCGTTTATTATGACCAATACGCTGGCGGACTATTTTCCTGCCGCTAAGTAAAGCCAGACGGTTAACAAGTAATGCTGTTGCAAAAAGCAATGCAGCAATAGCATAAAAATAAAATAACCGGACACGTATCTCACTAAAGTAATCATTCTGCAATGAGATCATGAACACCACCCCTAAACAGCATGTATATACCAGGAAGGCCTTAAAAGTATGGCCAAAAATGGCGATAGAATTACGGTGTTGATAGCCATCATATATTTTAAAATATGACACAGCAAACAACCACCATAAATTTACGATGATCAGGTAAGGTAAAATTTGTTTAAACAATGCTGGATTATTGCCTAAAAGAACATAATAAGACAATAACAAGGACATATTCATTGTAAGTATGTCCAGGCTAATATTTACCCAACTAAGTAGGCGTAAGACTCTCCGCATAGTTATACAACTTTAGAGATTCGAAGCAGGCAACATTGACTACTTCAGTTACATTACATCTTGTCGATCATAAAAGTGAGCAGGGCGATCCCGGAAAGACGATGGCAATACTTTCCCTCCAGGCCTTTCAGCCTGTTTTAATCGTAAAAAATGTAACTAGTAATTAACGCAGTAAATTCGCTATACTCACCTAAGATTAAGGTCCATATTGAGATGCACCAAAATGGTTTCCTGTAAATTTACCCTGTACAAGATGTTGCACTCCTGTAAGCGGCTGTATAGACGAGGGATACAGCAATCGGGTAGATACAGATGCGATCACAAATCTTTGGTTGCTTATTCCTTTTGTTAGTCATAGTGAATACGGATAACCTTATTAAAATGCATACACTCCAGGGGAAGCATATACAATGTTTCAAATTTCAATATTCCAGTATCATAATCAATTGACATACTATTTATTCCATTCAACATTCATGCTGTATTTTTGAGGTTAATATACATACGCGCTGTATCTTCACATTACCACGTTGCCTACACAAAATGGGGACATCATTATTGCAATGATTGCATTCATTTCGTATACAGAGAAACAGTACGCCGGTAGTATCATGCTTACCATCTCTAATAACAGAAACGGTGCATTTTATTATTAATTTGTAAGATTTATTAATGCATAGTCGCGGGTTACGTTGGGTGTATCCAGTATAGCGGATACCTTGCCTCTAAGGTTTATAATAATGGCTATTATTTGAAATTCACACTACATCACTCTTCCATTGGCGTAAATTTCTTTTTAGCTCATTTATACCTAAATTGTGAACGTAAATTATTTATGCAAAAATGCACTCTAATGTGTTGGGGAGGCTATGAGGTTGTGTACTTCTTTTAATGTGTTATACAACAAGCTTATATCGACTTATTGGGTATAACTTATGAAGTTGCTAATTTACAAACAAACATCGTAAAATTATATTGTATTACAAAAAAAACTTTTGATCAGTTTATTTCGATTCCTTATCTTCTATAATGAATAAGTGAAGTTTCCCTGTATTACAATAGCCCATATTTTATTCCAGGGCTGCCGTTCCTACCTCTGACACAATATTGAACTTCCCAGCAAAGTAATTCCGTCTTTTAAACAAAGTATTTTTCTAATATACCAATGAACTTTGTGCACTCAAAAAGCTTTAAGTATTATCAGCCCTCATGCTGAAAAATACCTATTGAATTAAATTATCAATTTTAATTATATGGCAACTAATAATGCAAACAAACAATTAGTACTCGTTACAGGCGGTTCGGGATTTGTTGGCTCACATTGTATCCTTCAGCTACTTCATGCAGGCTATCGCGTGCGGACCAGCGTACGTTCGCTTAAACGCGAGGCTGCCGTGCGCGCTATGCTGCGGGCCGCGGGCACTGAAGCAGGGAATAATCTCTCATTTGTAGCTGCAGACCTCCTATCGGATACCGGCTGGGCAGCAGCCGTTGACCAATGCAATTTTGTATTACACGTTGCCTCGCCCTTTCCCACAGATGCCCCTAAGCATGAAGAGGAGCTAATTAATCCTGCCCGCGAGGGCACCTTACGCGTACTGCGGGCCGCCCGTCAGGCAGGCGCAAAGCGCGTAGTAATGACCTCCTCTTTTGCAGCTATCGGCTACGGCGCCATCCCCACCGGCCGGCCTTTCAACGAGCAGGATTGGACCGACCCTACTAGTAAAAACATCAGCGCCTACGTAAAATCCAAAACACTGGCGGAGCGCGCAGCCTGGGATTTTATTGCGCAAGAAGGCGATGGCCTGGAGCTATCAGTGGTAAACCCTGTAGGTATATTCGGTCCTATATTGGGAGCTGATTATTCTGCCTCTATTCAGCTTGTCAGAAACATGCTGACCGGCAGCATGCCAGCCTGCCCACAGTTATCTTTTGGCGTAGTAGATGTTCGGGATGTAGCTTCCCTACACCTTCTTGCCATGACCCACTCTGCCGCCAATGGCGAACGACTGTTGGCTATTACCGGAGATTGTATCACCATGCACGATCTGGCAATGATATTGAAAACAGGAATGGGAACTGCCGCCTCCCACGTTCCCACTAAAGTACTACCCAACTGGCTGGTGCGCGCCTCTTCCTTATTTAAGCCAGCACTCAAAGGCATAGTACCGGAATTAGGTAAAATAAAACATGCCAGCAACGAAAAAGCACAACACCTGCTCGGCTGGATACCGCGCTCAAAAGAAGATGCGATCATCTCTACCGCAGAAAGCCTGATGCAGTTTGGTTTGCTTAAAGGCGCCGGAAGTTCTTTGTGATGCAGGTATTATTTTGGCCAAACTTGGATACTTTTTGCTATTACCTTTGCTAGATGACCAGTGTATGGATTCATAGTTTAATCCCTTGCTCTATTGATCCTCGGGTATGAAAATAATCACTAGCAGTATGCTTATCATTTATTTCAGCACTTTGATCAAAAGTGACAAATCTCGACTCCCTAGTGGCCTAGTTTTAGGGGAAGCCGACAATACAACATCTGACTTTTTTAAACAAATTTATTTGACTTTTTACATTCAAATATGAACGGTGTTTTTGCAATAACAGTTAAATAACAGGCTTTTTGAGCCATAAATAACCCAAAAATGAACAGCTTTGGTAAAAAATTAAGAGAGTGTAGAGAAGCCAAAGAGCTTTCACAGAGCGATCTTGCCAAGCTTCTTAATACCAACCATTCTATTATCGGTAAATATGAGCGGGATGAAGTAAAGCCTACTATCGATGTGGTAGCGCTTAGCCGATGAGCTGGAGACTACTGTGGGATTTCTTTTAGGGGAGACTAAGCAGGTTAATATACTCAAAGATCCTGCTATGCTTAAAAGACTTAATGATATTGATGCGTTGCCCGATACAGACAAACAACACATCCTATATGCTTTAGATGGCTTGCTGCGTGATGCTAAAGCAAGAGTAGCTTATAAATAGTAAAACCAGCCATGTTGGCTGGTTTTACTATTTATGAAAGAGATTTACTGTATGCCCAAAAATCAAAGTAATCGCCTAAAAAAAAGTGTACAAACAATTGAGTTTTCATTATTATTAAACACTAAATTACATTCATCATAATCTTTCAAAAAATCTATCATAATTAAAACTTTCCTTTTGCTGAATTCAATTTTAGAATTCTCTATCTTTTTCTTTAATAATCTTATGTCATCCGGATTCAAACCAATAGTTTCACCCCAATAACCAATATTACCCAGAACAAACTTATAATTAAAGTCTCTATCTGTAGAAAAATAAAAATCAGATGGCATTTTAACAAACGAATAGGAACCATTTAGCTCCCCATCATGAACAACCTTATACTTAATATTTAAATACGTTTCGTCATTTAAAAGAATAGAATAAATTTTGCTCTTAATATTCCCACTCTTAAATTTTACATTTTTCAAACTCTTAATTTGCTTTTCATCTGATAAATCCTGAGATATACAATTATGTGCAATGAAAAACAGTAAACAAAAAAACAAAAAATTCTTCATGATTAATCTTTTAATAAAAACGTTTATCTTTTTTTTGTATAAATTCAACTTATAACTCTGAACCAATTTTATTATGTCACTTCGGGTTTGCTATCTTTAGCTGCTGGCTGCTTTGATTCAGGGATAGGACTATCAATCATTCTTTTAGGGAAAATCTGCAAGGGCCTAATATCATTATTAGGCAACATAAACGGAGTAACAGGAGTTGTCTCATTTGATGAATCGTCACCTGATGGCCCAGTTCCTTTACTCTTAATCTCTAGATGAAAAGCAGCCTCCCCGCTATTGTTCTGAGGATTCAAAAATTTTGAAACTACCCCCTCCTTCTCCAATTTTTCAATGTATGATTTTAGTTTTAAAACCTCTCCCGACGTTAAATTTGAATGCAAAGAATTTATCCCAAAATCTACTGCATTCATTTCTTTAGGGTCTCGTGTATGGGTAGAAACTTTGTCAGGACCAACTTCCATAACTTTATCATACATAGCTGTTTTTATTTGCTCATCAGATGCGCCTTTCTTTTTCATTTGTCTATAAACTGCAATAACAGCACGTCCTCCAGCACCATAAGAAGACGACTTACCGTTTTCAAGATTGTTAAACATTACCGTTGCCTGTTCCATTGGTGTTCTCCCTGTACTTGTAATTGTCATTTGTTTGACGTTCATATATTGCATAATATTATTAAGAACATCTACTGCATTTTGAGACAAAACCTGAGGTTTAGATGTGTTCCCAACAAATACAAATCGTCCATCTATGGGTCCCATACCTTCCAAATCCAAATTCAATATTGGATTATTTCCTGCAAATAAATAAGGAGAATAATAGGGATATGAAGCACTTAAAGGATCTATACTCAAGAACCTTCCTATCCTCGGATCATAAATCCTCATCCCATAATCCTGCTGATTCCCTTCCCCCTTCACCTCATTGTCATTCTCCTTCCCATTAAACCCATAACGATAATTACCCCCACGCATCCATCTCCGCGGCCTCACCTGCCATCCGCAACCTGGCGTCTACTCAAAGAACTCCCATAAATATATTACTTTTTATTTCATCTGTTTTTTTTCAATTGAAAAAAAATAAACGCGCGAGCATCGTTTTCCGTTGGGGTTGTTGCCGTTACGAGGCCACCAGCCTTTGACTGTAACTGAACACTGTTCTTTTCTATTTAAATGTATCCCGGGACATGCCCCGGATAACTATTGACCTTTCATAAATCCCGCAACTGTTCCAGTGCACGGGCGTATTCCATACGCGTGAACCAGCGATCTTCTACTCGTTTCTTTTCTTCCAGCTCTATGATAGCACAACTGTTGCAATGACATTCCAGACGAGGAGAATAATGGAACACACTTCCACACTCCTGACACGTAAATGTTCCGTAATCCATTACCAATGAGGGATCAGTAAACCATAATAATAATTCCATGATAAAAATATTAAAGGGGTAAAAAAAATGCCTGCCAAAGCAGCTTTTTAAAAAACCGGGGCTACCACCCCGGTAACAATTTTAATTAGATAGCGATCCATAGCGGATTAGCACCTCCTGTATGCTACTCCCACTACATAAAATATTTTCCTCATAATCCCGTAAAAACGCAGCGTCATCAGCTGTGCTTACACTCATAATCTTCATTGGTTCTTCTTCTGTTTTAATAATGTAGTAATTCATAACTCTTAAAATTTTGATGGTTAAAAAAACGCCTGCCGGGTAGCAGCTTTTAAAAGAAAAAAGAGAAAAAAAGAAAGCCATCTCCTCAGCCACCGGTGATTATCGAACCAAAAGGAAACGGAATAAATGCGTGGATTACCTCAGCTGATGGATTGATGTCGCTGGTGCAGGATACTCGGCTGATGGCTTATTCTGTCGCTTTATGCCGTAGTCTTTTGGTGAGATAATCTTCCGGGTGCTATCTTTGCTTTCTTCTTTTTCTTTTTTTCTTTTAAAGGGTGATCTCCTAACCCTATTGACTACACTAATCTCCTCCTTAATCTCCCCTCCGATCTACCAGGTGGGCATCAGGGGACTGAGGTCGGGTTGCTATAATCTCTGAACTTAATCGACGCCCTGCCGCCCCCACCGCCATTCCCCCCTTGTCTTGTCCTGAAATAGGTTTACACAAAAAATGTAAAAAATGAAGAAAATCGTCAAACTTAAGAACGGTTACTATCTGGAAAGTGACAAGCATCTTATTATTCAGGCCTATTTGAGTTCAA
>NZ_JBJGXX010000015.1:0-80726 GCF_049056765.1 Chitinophaga sp. 30R24 | reverse complement strand
GGAAACAATGTTGGCAGCCTTGCTGCAGGCATTTAATGGGAATATATTAAAGGAAGAGACCCATGCTGCCGCTGCTGTTGCTCAGTCCTCGCCTTTTAATAACACATTTTATAATGTTGACTACCAGCGATTAAAAGAAAAGGACCCGGATCAGCAAACAAACGATCGTCCCAAGGCTTATCTTAGTTATGTACTGTTTGATGACCAGTTCCACCTGGTGGAAGAAAACAGTGGGGTGAAACAGTTGAAAGGAATCCCCGATCAGCTACAGACATTGGCTACAGAGAAGATGCCTATTACGAAAAGTGGTTTTCTGTATGTGTATACCAGCAATGAAAGTGCGCAGGATGTATTTTTTGATGATGTAATATTAGGGGTTAATTCTGGCCCCTTGTTGGAGGAGACGCATTATTATCCGTTTGGGCTCACGATGAGTGGGATATCTTCGAATGCTTTGAAAGGATCTAGTTATTCAGAGAATAGATTGAAGTATAACGGGAAGGAGTTGCAGAGCAAGGAATTTGGAGATGGTTCAGGGCTGGAGTTGTATGATTATGGAACGAGGATGTATGATGCGCAGATAGGAAGGTGGATGAGGCCCGATCCTCTAAGTGAAGTGTCCCGGAGGTGGTCGCCATATAATTATGCATATAATAATCCTATTAGGTTTATTGATCCAGATGGAATGATGAATGCTGATGCCGTCTACAAAGATGCCTGGAAGGTAGATAATGACCGCAGTAGTTTTGGGTCTTTTAAAGAAGAGTTTAAAACTAAAAAAGATTTTTTCGAGTTTGATGGTGCCAGAGATTCGAAAATTAATCCTGATAAACACCCATTTTATATTGGATATCACGCTTCTAAAAGTGAAGTAGAGCCTGAGAATGGTGGTGAAAAGAGTGACAGAAATCCTAAACAGGACAAACCATTAACCCCTGGTGATATATCATTACTTCAAAGGCATGGATGGGATCACAGGGATAAGGGTGATCATGGGGGGCAAATCGATTTGTATAAAGATAGGGACGGTAATGTTTACGAAAAAGCAAAGGGGAATAAAGGCCCTGGTGAGCCTATTGGGGTGAATTTAAAAGATTTAAGAAATCAAGAATCAGGCGATTTGGCATTCAGCGTTTCATCGCCTTCGCGCGAACAAGTAAAGAATGTGACAACAGTTGCTGTTGTTGGGATAATTGCCTGGGAATTAGTGAAGTGGGGGACAGCTATTATAACAGCAGTCCCAACTGGAGGGGCATCAGTAGGTGCTGCGGCAATTCTTCCTTAATGTTAACGTAGATAATATTAATATAATGAGAAATAAAATAGTGTTAGGTTTTGGCATATGGGATTTTAATGATATCACACATAATGAAATTACAGAGTTATTAGGTGTAGTACCTACCAAAATTTATATTAAAGGAGAACGAAAGAATCCTAATTTTTCTATGTTAGCGAAGAAAAATGGTTGGCTTATGGATGCTGCCTCTGACAAACATATTCCTTTTGAGCAACAGATGGATATGTTAGTTGATTTTATTGAAGAGAGGATTGATGTTTTTAG
Organism: Chitinophaga sp. 30R24; assembly: GCF_049056765.1. Classification (NCBI taxonomy): domain Bacteria; kingdom Pseudomonadati; phylum Bacteroidota; class Chitinophagia; order Chitinophagales; family Chitinophagaceae; genus Chitinophaga; species Chitinophaga sp. 30R24. Next base: position 79,165 of record NZ_JBJGXX010000015.1, on the reverse strand, counting down.
AGTCTTGTGCAAAAAATATACTTGTGAGATCTCTTGTGGATTATTTATATATTTTGATAATGGAGAGAGTATTCCCGGACTGCATTTAGGTTCAAGGTATAACAAGCTGGTAAAAGAATTAAATATTGATTTTGATGTAGATATTTATTGTCTACCTAATGAACAATCTTGCTAGAGTTAAAGATAGCCTTAGCGGTAGGTCCGCTAAGGCTATCTCTATCTGGAGTATGCTTTTTTAGTTTTGTTATAAGTAATAGCCATATCGATGAAATAATATGTAGAAGTTAAAGTTAATAAATCAATTAATTTATAACTCTAATTCTTGTGGCCGAAATTGGGGGGAGCTGACAGGGTGAATATTTATGATTTTGGGACTATCTTTAATATCTCTGTATCTGATACTAAGATGGAAAAAGTTTATTTTTTTGATGAAAGTGAGCAAGATGTTTATGAGGTAGATAGTTTAGGGTTACAGCTTTGGGTTGACCAAAACAATGAAATTGTTACTGTATTTGTATCAATATAAATAGAAAGTGGATGTAATTTTCATGTAGAATGATTACCATTGTGAAAAGGATATATACGTATGTGTTTTAAATTCTATTCCATGTTATTGCTGGGGCTGGGGTATGTCTTGCATGCCGCAGCTGTTAGCCACGACTCCCTGCCATTGCCACCTACAGTAGCTTCAAACGCTACATTAGCATTGCTTTCCAGCCGGTTTGTTTTTACCGAAGGACCTGCTGCTGATAAAAAAGGTAATGTTTACTTTACTGACCAGCCTAATAATAAGATCTGGAAATATGATACCCACGGGAAGTTGTCTGTTTTCCTGGACCAGGCAGGACGTGCTAATGGCCTTTTTTTTGACCGTAAAGGAATGCTGATAGCCTGTGCGGATGAGAAAGACGAATTATGGGCCATCTCCCCTAAAGGCAATGTGACGGTATTGGTCAATAATTTTGGCGGCCACCGGTTAAATGGCCCCAACGATGTATGGGTAGCGCCTAACGGCGGCATCTATTTCACCGATCCCTACTATCAGCGCGATTACTGGAACCGTAAAACGGCAGACATCAAAGAAGAAAGGGTGTATTACCTGGCGCCAGGTGCAAAAGAGGCTATCGTAGCCGCCGATGATCTAAAGAAGCCCAACGGTATATTAGGTACCCGGGATGGCAAATTGCTATACATAGTAGATATTGGCACAGGAAAAAATTACAGCTACCAGATTGCTCCAGACGGCAGTCTCCATAACCGCCAATTGCTCGTGGAAAAAGTAACAAGCGATGGACTGGCCCTCGATGCAGCTGGTAATGTTTACCTCTGTGGAAATGGTATTACGGTGGTTAATAAAAACGGCCAACAGATCGGATATATTCCTGTTCCTGAACATTGGACCGGGAATGCCTGTTTTGGTGGAAAAGACAATAATATCCTCTTTATTACAGCTGGTAAATCGGTATATACCTTAAAAATGAGCGTGAAGGGAGGGGAATAAGGTATGCTGTTTTTCCAGGAAGTTGTAATATTGCGGACTGAAAATCAGCAAAATTAAAATTACACTTATGTCTGTCGCGATGGATATCATGCGTGCCCTGGACCCAGCGGCGCTGGAAAGATTTAAAATTAATCTCGACGTGCCGGCGCCGCCCGAAAAAATAGGAGAAGTATGGACATTAAGGGTAGTGCCGTTTGAACAAACAGAAACTGCTAGAAAGGCTTTTAACCAATTATTTGATAACAACAAAACGGCTAAATCCTGGGTAGTAGAAAGCAAAGAAGAAGCGGTTGCTGTAATACAGGAGTTGTACTTGCAATACGCAGACAAACTGCCTTATCCTTTTGACGAATCCAGGCTTAATATCGACGATTATCCGGCCAAAGGCCGTTATTCCATCCTGATCCATGTTAGGGACATCTGGGAATAATTGATAAGAAAGGTCTTGGAATACCCGCATCCGTTCCTGTTTTATAATAGTAGGACCGGGTGCGGGGAACCGAAAGTATAGCACTAGGTTATTGCAACTTATGCAACGGCAAGCTCACACGCATCAAGATATCTGTTTGTGTTTCCGCACCCAGTTTAAAAGCGTGTTTTTCGAATGCTTCCAATCCGTTTTTCTTATAAAAATCAATAGCTTTAGCGTTGTGTTCCCAAACACCTAGCCATAAAAAGGGCGCCTGCACTTCCTGGCATGCGTTAACCGCCTGGTTAAAGAGTTGTTGCCCTATTTGTTTTCCCTGGTGGGATTGTAATACGTATATCCGTTCCAGTTCTACTGCCCGGCTATTGAATAATTCGGCTTGGGCTGTTCTGAAATTCAGCTTCATATAGCCAACAGGTTCGGTTTTTAACATGGCAAAATAAAATTCAGAATCCGGGTTGCTCATTTCGGCAGATAACTGGGCTATGCTGAATTTTTCCTGGATATATTGTTTCATGTTTTCTTCAGTGTTGTATTGGGCAAAGCTTTCCTCGAAAGTTTGTTTGGCTAACTGTTGTAATAGCTCTATCTCTGCAGTGATGGCAGGTACGATAAGGATGTTGTTCATTTTTTTTGGGTTGTGAATAATAGGATTTATTTTTGGTTAGATGATTAACATATGTTACGCTCCAGTAAATTGGTTTTCTCTTCGGGTCAGGTTTCAACAGGGCATACCATCAGCTACACATGTCAAATATAGTTATTGCGGAGTGATTTTTTTAATTGAGATGATAAATGATCGTGGGATATCTGTGTGGGGCACCGATATAATTTTGCAGTGATTGCTTTCCATACAATGCCCGTGGGCGGATTTAGCAGCCTTTCTATGATCAGGGTATTCAGGATTGGATTATTTTTATGGTGAAAGATAGACCGATCATGTTTTTTTTCTGCGCCCCCGCTTCGGCTTTGCCAGTAAATGTTCCAGTGTGTCCAGCTTGCCTGTCCAGCATTGGTGGTATTGCGCGGTCCACTCTGCTACTGTTTTTAATGGTTGCAAGTCTGCGCTGCAATAACGTTCCCGTCCTTCCTGCCGCACATTTACCAGCCCGCATGTGATCAGTATTTTGATATGTTTGGAAATGGCCGGCCTGCTAATGTTAAAGTGTTCAACAATGGCATTCAGATGTAAAGAACGATTAGCTAGCAGGTCAATAATCTGTCGCCTGGTAGGATCTGCTATTGCCTGGAATACATCTCTTCTCATGGAAATATTATTTGTGTAACCATTCAGTTACAAATGTAATGAGATATGGGTAAAATCAGTTTTATTTTTACCATTTTTGGGATGAAGATGATTTTTATATCTTCGTAAAATGGATATACAATTTGATGAAGCACTGCTATCGGTAAAATATGATGAAGGGATAGATGAGCAACTGTCCTGGGAAGAAGTGATCCGCATTGCCGGTTATAAGGTATATGGTTATCCCGGAGAAGTACTTTTCCTGGTATTTGAAACGGCCGATGGCGAAATGCTGGAGGTATCTGACGAAATGAGCGGCTGGCTTGAGTTGCTGGGCGCTTTACCTACGTTGTTTAAACTGCCGGAAGGTTGGGAAGAGCAATTAATCGATGCAGAGCCTGAAGGTGAAGATATTACCCTGTTCAGGAAACGTTGATGTTAACAATCCTTAAATTATATCAATGAGCAGCAAAGTGGCTATACATGGCTGCTTTTGACCTGGCCACCTTCAATCAGTACCGCGCCTCATTTATTCTACTGCGGTGAAATATCCATTCTCCCATTACTGCCATAAATATCTGCATATACTTAGTCTATTAATTTGGTAGACTAAAAACTAGTTGTTATTTTTAACCCGTAGAAATCTGATATCTATATCACATCATCAACCGAATCAGTTATAAACCGGTCCCTGGTATCTTCCTTCGTGTAGAGCCAAACGATGAACAGGGTTTTCCCATTCCGCTTTGCGGAATAGTTATTCATAACGATCCGTTTTACTTCCCTCAAAATCATTGGTGGCAGAAGGGGATCACAAAAAGTAAGCATGAAACGTTTATTTTTTTTATGGTTGGCAGCATTATATGTGTTGCCTGCCCTGGCGCAACATGTTCCTGATGCTGCCTGGGTACAAGCGCATTATTATAAAGAAGAGCAACAGATCAGGATGCGTGATGGTGTACACTTGTTTACGGCTATCTATATACCTAAAGACAGCAGCGAACGGCACCCCATATTATTGACGCGTACCCCTTACTCGGCAGGGCCTTATGGCGAACCGTTTACATCAATATTGTGGACGGGCTACTGGAGCCGCTATGTGCAGGAGGGATACATTATTGTAGTGCAGGATGTACGGGGGCGCTGGATGAGCGAAGGTACGTTCCAGGATATACGCCCGTTTAATCCGCATAAGCAGGGTAGCGACATAGATGAGGCTAGTGATACTTATGATACCATTGATTGGCTGGTAGGGCATGTACCAGGCAACAACAGACGTGTAGGCGTCTCCGGTATCTCTTACCCAGGTTTTTATGCTACCATGGCTGCGTTGAGCAAGCATCCGGCATTAAAGGCAGTAAGCCCGCAGGCACCGGTCACCAATTGGTTCCTCGGAGATGATTTTCACCACAATGGCGCTTTTTTTCTGATGGACTGCTTTGGCTTTTATACCAAGGGATTTGGCTATCCGCATCCCCAGCCCATATCAGTAGCCCCCGTACAGGCGTTGCAGTTACCACATACAGATAATTACCATACCTTTTTGCAGATTGGCCCACTGAAGAATTTTACTGCATTAACAGGGGATAGCCTGGCTTTTTGGAAAGAGATCATGGCCCATCCAAACTACGACGATTGGTGGAAGGCGCGCGATCCCCGCAATTTTGTGGATAGCCTGCAACCTGCTGTGTTGGTAGTAGGTGGTTTGTTTGATGCGGAAGATTGCTACGGCGCCTGGAACCTCTATAAAGCGATCGAACAGCGTAATCCTGCTCAACACTTCAACCGGCTGGTGATGGGCCCCTGGTATCATGGGCAATGGGCGTCTGCTGATGGTACGCACCTGGGGCATATACAGTTTGATGAAAATACGGCTGCCTGGTACCAGGAGTATATAGAGGTACCCTTTTTCAATTACTATCTTAAGGATAAAGGAACTATATCGGCAATTGCAGAAGCTAATATTTTTTTCAGTGGCGAAAATAAATGGCGTCAATTTGAAAAATGGCCTCCGGCGGCAGTGAGTGAAAAGGAATTGTTTTTTCAGGCTAATGGCCGGTTGTCGTGGCAACTGGGCAATACTGGCTATAGTGAATACGTGAGCGACCCTGCGCATCCGGTGCCTTATACGGATGAAGTACATTATATCCGTACCCGCGATTATATGACAGACGATCAACGTTTTGCTGCCCGCAGACCGGATGTGCTCACGTTTGAAACAGGTCCGCTAATGGAAGCCCTAACCATTGCAGGTCCGGTTACGGCCGATTTGCAGGTAAGTATCAGCGGTAGCGACGCCGATTTTGTGGTGAAGGTAATAGATGTTTTCCCGGATGATTTCCGTTATACTAATACTCCTCCACCTAATAAAACCAGGGACGCCGGCGGCCCCTATCCACTGGGAGGCTACCAGATGCTGGTGAGGGGTGATATATTCCGGGGCCGTTACCGCAACGGTTTTGAACATCCGCAGGCATTTACACCTAATCAGGTGGTCCAGGTAAAATTCACCCTGCCTGATGTAGCCCACACCTTCCTGAAGGGCCACCGTTTAATGATACAGGTGCAGAGTAGTTGGTTTCCCCTGGCAGACCGTAATCCCCAACAATTTGTGAATATTTACGAAGCAGGGGAACAGGATTTTGTTAAGGAAGCGGTCCGTATTTATCACGATGGGAAGAACAGTTCGGGGATTATTTTGCCAGTATTAAGATAAGCATGCCCGTGCCAGCACAGGTAGAATGGTTTTTAAAGAGTATCTTTATTACAATTTATACGTTGCCGCTGTTTTGCCTGAAAACAAGATGGAAATGTAAAATGCATTGGCCTTCGTGTATTGTTTGCAGAGGTAACGATAGCAGTAATGCTCATTGTGAAATACATATCACTTTTGTGGAACTTTTGCCCTGAGATTTGGCATTCCTTTTTCTTTTGCCCTGTAATTAAATTGCTTAATTATGGCAGATAATCTTGCAGCCCCGTTTATTCCGGCGCAGTATATTGGAGAGGCTACCACTACTTCGGAAACAAAAGAGCTGGTAGATGAAGCCGCAGCTGTAAGCTTCTTCAAAACGGCGATGGAACGTTTGATAGATGTGAACCATTGGGCGAAATTAAGTGGCGCCATGTCATCCGATTTTCAATTGATTGATCTGACTGGCCGTCCTACGGATGGCTACGCTGCCACTGGTATGTATATACGTATCAATATTCCGGGACCTGGTACCAACGCCGGCCTGGGGTACGACTGGGTAAAAATTGAACAGCAGGAACACGTAGTATTGAACGAGCACCAAGAAGTCTTTTTTATCCGGGCTAGGCCTACTGAACATCCTGTGCAAAAAAGCGCTGGTGTGGCGCATTTCCTGCAAAAGGAAGCCAGTAGTTCCTTTGTTCTGGTAAGAGACAATATCACCATTACTGCAACGGTATACGGGCGTAATGAAGTGCCAAACACCAAAGCCGCCGGCCTGGGCGATAAGATCAGGAATGCAGTAATGGGCGCCGCAGGCGCCATTGGTGTATCTAAGTTGCAATGGAAGGCCTTGGTAGCGGGTTTGTTAGCGTAGGGAGTAGGGTCAGAGTTGCCTTTCCCTTTCAAAAAAACTGTATGCTGCCATGCGTGCCTCCACTTCTTCAATAGCCCTCATGAGGTTATTTTTGGTAGTAGTTAGCTCCGTGAGGGCTATTTCCATTTTCTTCCATACCGGCAACATTTGGGTGATCAGGTTTTTCCCTTTTTCTGTGAGTAGCAGCATGCGTTTGCGCTCATCTGTTTTATCCTTTTTCGAGCGTATTAACTTTTGCTTTTCCAGTTCTTTCAGCAGGCTGATAGTAGACGGATGTGAGTACCCAATTTCCGTGGCAATTTCCATTACGCTAAGCACAGGCTTTTGATACAGGCTATAGATAACCGGAAACCATTTAGGCTCAAAGTCGATGCCGTTGGCTTTATAGATCTGCTGGCCATCTTTGCGGAGCTGATCCGCCAGTCTTTGCAGCCGCGTAGAAATAGCCAGGATACCTGATTCATCTATTACATTGCTCATGCGTATCAATCATTAAGAGATAAATGATAGAATACGTTGTCTGCACTCATCACCGGGAAGTAGGGAGGTAAATCCGCTTTCGCTATTGCCTGAAAGTGATTCTTTTCATAAAAACGGCGTGCTGCTGCCAGTTTATCTACAGTGCCAAGGTACAGGTCTTTAATGCCTGCGCCATTACAATAAGCGATCAGTGCTTTCAGCAATTGTTGGGCAATGCCATATTCCTTGCCCCGGAAATCTTTTTTCACAAACATTTTACGGATAGCGCCCGCATTGTGCCCGGTGGCAATCAGGGCAATAGTGCCTACCAGTTCCCCGTTTACCTTGGCGCCCCAGAACCCGCCACCTGTCTGGTGGTAATTGGCTTCAATGTTAAGTAGGTCTGGTTGGTCTTCTAGTGTAATGGATACGTTAAACTCAAGTTGCTGTATAGGCAGGATAATGTTGATGACCTCCTGGCAATAGTCATTGTTGATTATGCTAATAATAGGTGCGCTCATGTCATTTGTAATTATAGTATAAAACTACGTAGTTGACTACATATATACAAACGAAGATTTTATTTTGTTATAGCCAGGAAATCATGTGGACTGCTCGGTAACGGGATGAAAAAATATTATTGCACCGATTGAGGGTGCATGCGCAGGGAGCGGATTTTTGCGATCACTTTTTGGGTTTCTGCCGGATAAATGCTGATCCGGTGAGTACGTATGAAATCGGGTGTTGGCCGGGTTTGCCCATTCGTGAGCAGGGTAATGCTCGCAGAAGGTAGGGCTGGCATATGGCAGTCGATACAATTGGTCTTGAGCGCGCTGTCTGCTAGTCCTTGTTGTTTACACCAGTTATGGCTAGTGTTGTGGCAATTCATGCATCGCTGTGAAAACATCTCTGTATTGCCGCTTTCGCTGGCATGTGGATGGTGGCAGGAGAGGCAGTTCATATCCCGGCTCATCATGGCGCATTTACTGGCATTGAATAGTTGGTATTGGGTGCCATGTACATCCATTTCAGCAGGTTTTACCGGTTTGCCGTAATCCGGAAAATAGAAGGCCGACAGGGGATCGCCCGGTTTGTAAGCAAATGCGGGTCTTTGCGGCGTTTGCAGCCCGGAATGGCATACCCCGCACATATCCATTTTTTGCTGGTTATTTAAGCTGCTGATGCGGGTAATATACCTGGCTTGTTTTTCTTCCGGATGTGTGGTATGGAATGCTGCATGTGCCGCTGCAGGGCCATGGCAACGTTCACAGTCGATGCCATATATGATTTCGTTTTTCTTGAACGTTTCTTCTACATGCAGCCCCTGTAGTTTTACGTCTTTAAACGCCACTCCTGAACTATGACAGCCAAAGCAAGTACTGGGGATCACCCGGTCGAACCGGGGATAGTCTGCCGGGAAGCCGGGACTATTGGCCCAGCTGTGCTCCGGTACAAAATAAGACATAGGTAGCTGGTAGTATTTATCGTTTAGCCAATACAGAGAGGTCTGGGCTTTTCTGCCGGAACCAATAACGATATCGAAGCGATGCCGTATCGCTAAACTATCTTGTATATATGCAGTCTGGAACAAGCCGCTATCATTCGCTTCCATTTTTACGAACATGCCATTAGTAAAGGAGAACAGGTTGTTCGGTGGTAAAAAGCTGCCCAACACAGTGGCCTTATTGGCGGGCCGGGAAGTGTTGTAGTGTGCGGAAGTATGAAAGGTATCGTAAACATTTTTATGGCAATTGATGCAGGTTTCAGCTCCGGCAAATTGCTCGCCCCGTATATCGGTTTTTTCAGGCGCTTTGTGGATACATTGCGATAAAATAAGGATGCAGCATAACAGTGCCGTGGATACGTATAGCTGGCGTTTGTTCATGTCGTGGATATTGTATCAAGTATATTCTATGTGCAGAGGTGAGGCTCCCCCTGCGCTTTTATAATTGTTTCAGCATAATGTTCCGGTATGCTACTTTCATGGGCGGTCCTACATGCACCTGTACGCCGAGGAACCCTTTCTGTTGCCGGTTCGCATTATCATTGTCGGTTACATCGCTCATTAGCACATCATTGATATAGTGTTGCAGGTGATTGCCTTTTATGATTAGGTGGCATTTATTCCAGTCCTCACGCTTAATCAATGTTTGTAGTGAATCGCTGCTGCCCAGGGTACCGGTTACCAGGGCGGGAGCCCAGGCATTGTTTTTTACGCCTTCCAGCAGGGATACTTTGGTAGGCGGCAGTGTGGTGCATTGGCCCCGGTAGGCCAGCGTGGTGCGTCCGCGTTCTTCATAGTTTTGGCCGGTGTAGTGGTTGGCGCCATCAATGTCGGCCTGGTAGCCCTTCAGGGCATGTGGTACATTTTCCACCATCACACTACGGTAATTGATGCCGCTATTGCCGCTTTGGGTGATCCTGAATTCGCAGGTTAGTTCAAAGTTGTCGGGTAACCCGCCCTTCCAGATCAGGAAGGTATTTGTTTTAAGTAATGTTTCGGGTGTGACTTCCCCTACTAGGTTGCCGTTTTCCACGCGCCAATGTATACTATCTCCTTCCCATCCTTGCAGGTTTTTACCGTTAAAGATGCGGACATAACCAAGGTTACTATTGGGGGTGCTGCCAGCTGGCTGGCAACCGCTGTGGAAACATAAGTTAGCTATAGTGAAGGGTATTAGCAGTGCGCTGTATTTTTTCAACATAAAATAGTATTTAGATGCAGAAAGTTATTTCTCGGTGGCTGTACTTTTCCGGTAGCAGCAGGAGTAAGGTTCCTTTCCAATGCTGCTGTCAGAGACAAAAAATTACCGGCTGCCCAGCTGCCTGGCTCCCAGGAAAACAGTATCCTGCCGGTTGCCGCCGGATTTCAGATAAGCTACCAGGTCCTTTAGTTCATCCGGATTTAACCGGTTAATAAGGCCAGGCAGCATTACGGAAACGGTAGATGTTTTGATGCCGGCTACTTCTTTTTTCAGTAATTCCCGGTGTTCCTGTGGTGCAAACGGATTCTGGGAAATAATATATTTTTCATTGTCCTGGCTTACTAACCGGCCAAGTATGGAGCCTCCGTTCTTCAGGGAAAATACGGTGGCGGCGTATTGGTCGGAAATAGTTTTGCTGGGGTCAATAATTGCTTCCAGGATATCTTTGGTAGAAAAGCGTGTACCCAGTTGCGTTAGATCGGGTCCGGCTACGCCACCTTCTCCGCGAATGGTGTGGCAGGAGCTACATAATGAGGTGGCGAACATGGCGCGGCCCTGGTCGAAGTTGCGGTGCACAAGGCCGCTGTCTATTATTTTTACAGCATCATCCACGGTCCACTGTCTGCCAGGTCCTTGGGGCTGCGGGAAGCCTTGGGCCAGGTTACCATTGCTGTTAACCAGGGAGTCGCCGGAAAGCCGGTTGAAACGGGCGAAATCTTTTTTAGGCACATTGGCCAGCGCCTTCATACGTGCATTGTTGATGAAGCCAATAAAACTATGTCCGCCTTTAAAGGTAAAGGCATGGTAGAACCATTGGAAGTATTGGTCCTGCAGGGCAGGTGTCCATCCATTTTGGGCCTGGCATAGCACGGTGGCGTACCAGGTTTGTTGCAGCGGAGGCATTTTAGATAGCATGCCGGCAATGTCTAACCCATATTGCGGGTTGCGCAGGATCAGGTCGGCCGACTGCATGGCGGTTTTGTTGGTGGCGGTATCGTCTTTGGCGGCGGTTAGCAAAGCCATTGTTTTTTCCACTGCTTTAGGAGCATCCAGGTATACCAGTATTTTGCTTAAAGAGCGGTTAATATCATTGCTGCCCCCCGGATAATATGGATCCAGGTAAGCGGCTACCTGCGCGGCCAGTGGCGCATCTGGTTTACCCATGCGCACCAATATGAGTTCAAAGGCACGCAACAGGTCTATCTGTTGCGCAGGAGTGAGTTGTGTGTAATGGATGGTCATTAGTTGCGGAAGCAATAATTCCTTTACGTCTTCCTTTCCCTGACGGGCTAATGCAATGCTACCCTGTATCAGGGTTTCGGGGTCTTTTTCTTGTAATACTTTATTTTGCCACTGACTCACTGGCTGGTTCTCTATCGCCACCCGCGCCGCGAAACGGATAAAGCGGTCTTCATGTTTTAGGTAAGGCCACGCAAATGCTATGGCGCCAGGTTTGGCGCCGCCATGGTATGCTTCCAGTTGCCGGCGGATATTGGCAGCTGCAGTAGGAGGCGTTGCGGGCAAGGGAGCATTACCGGATTGATTGTTTTTATAATAGACCCGGTACAGATCTGATTCGAGCCGGCGTCCACCGGTCAGGAAATACAGTGCGCCGTCTGGGCCAATAGCGCCATCGGTTAGCGGTAGGGGAGAACCGGAAAGAAATTCTTCTGCACTGGCTTTATAGGAGGCTCCATCGGGCTCTAAGTGAATGGCATAGATAATGCCGAAGCTCCAGTCGAAGGCAAATAATGACCGGCGGTATTTCTCCGGGAAATGTGCCTGACCTCCATATATCAGGTTGGTAGGAGAGCCCTGGCCAATATTCAGCACTGCCGGCAGGTTATCGGGGTAGGAAGGCGACCATTTTGCGGTGCCTGGGCGCCATCCGAATTCGCTGCCACTGGTTACCTGGCAAATACGGGTAGGACGGTACCAGGGGGTGCCAAAGTCCCATTCCATGTCGGAATCATAGGTAAACATATCCCCTGCATCATTGAATGTAAGGTCAAAAGGATTGCGGAACCCGGAGCTGACCAGCTCCCAATTGGCGCCGGTAGAGTCGATGTGCGCAATCCATCCGCCATGGATATTCACCGTATTATCGTGACCGTTAGGGTCTTTGATAAAAGGTAATATATTGTCTATATTCCAGGAAGGCGGCGCCTTGTAGTTGTTCATCTCCGGTATCTTGGTAAAATTACCGGCGATCACATAAATGGATTTTTTGTCGGGAGAAAGCACAATGCTGTGCGGCCCATGTTCTCCTTCTCCATCTAGTGCTTTGAGCAAGGTGATCTTGTCGAATTGATCGTCGCCATCTGTATCCTGGAGGCGGTATAAGCCACTGCCTTTGGAAAAACGCTCGTCGCTGTTATGGTTTACCATTACGTACAAACTGTTGAACGCATACAGTAATCCCTGGGCATAGCCCATGGTAATATGTTGGGTAGAGGTGTCGTTACCAATGTGCAGCTGTTCTATTTTCAGCCTGGATGAATCTTCTCCTACCGCAGGTAATTGCAGGCGGTATAAAAAGCCATATTGATCAGAAACAATCATGCGCCCTTTGTTGTCGAAGGTCATAGATACCCACGACCCTTGTTTGTTATCGCCAGGGCTGTACAACCGCTCTGCCTTAAAGTTATCAGGTAGTTTCAGCGCATCAATTTTAGGATTGGCGCTCCCGTGGGCTTTTTGCGTTGATTCGTTTTCGTTAGAGCAGGCTATTGCCGTTGTTAAAGCAAAGGAAATAAGCAACAGCAACCGGATAGGTGTTTTTCTAAACGTGGTCATGATATACACTTGTATTAGGTTTCTTGATACTTGAAACATGGTTGATTCACTATAGCTAGAGTAATATAGCAAACGTTTTTCCGTTTTTTAACTTTTTTTATCAACCATTATCCTGATTGAAATCATCCGGCTTGCCTTATAGGAGGGGCCTTTTTAGGTATTTAAGGAGTATGTAACAGTTTTTGAGTATTTTAACCGTCGAAAATTGCACGTAATAAAACTGATACATGAAAATGAAAAAACTGAAACTGTCCTTGATAGCCTTTTCCATGATGGGGGCAACTACTGCAATGGCACAGGATTCTATTGTCCTGCGGCAAGTGAAGCCATATGATGAACTGATGAAGCAGGACTGGGCCTGCCTGAAATGTTTTGCTGCTGACAATGAAAAAGTAGCGGCGCCTAAACCGGGTGAACAACGGGTGGTATTTATGGGTAACTCCATTACCATTGGCTGGAGTAAGTTGAACCCCGAGTTCTTTGATGGTAAGCCTTATATCAATAGGGGTATTAGCGGTCAAACTACCCCACAGATGCTGATCCGCTTCCGCCCGGATGTTATTAACCTTAAACCCAGGGTAGTGGTGATCCTGGCCGGTACCAATGATATTGCCGGTAATACGGGCTATACGCCGGTGGAAACCATTTTTGGCAATATTGTATCTATGGTGGAGCTGGCAAAGGCAAATGGGATCAAGGTGGTATTGTCTTCTGTGTTGCCAGCCTTCGATTATCCCTGGCGGAAAGGATTAGAGCCGGTAGAAAAAATTGCGGACCTCAACCAACGCCTCAAAAATTACGCTGCTAAAAATAACTGTGTGTACCTGGATTATTATACGGCGATGGCAGATGATAGGAAAGGCTTGAAATCTGAACTCACCTACGATGGTGTGCATCCTAATAAAGCAGGCTACCTGGTAATGGGGCCACTGGCAGAAAAAGCGATTGCAGCAGCATTAAAGAAGAAATAAATATAGGAAGATAATGTTGTTAATTGAGCCCCTGGCTCATTATTCACCAGCTTGGCGATATTAGAAACCACCGGTGGTTGGTAGGAGCCTCATCCGGGAAATACTGTTGCCTTTGGTAAAGGGAAACAATGTCAAATAGTTATATAATTTCACTGCTGAGATATGTTATTTTTTTGTTGTTGTGCCGACAGATCCAGATATTTTCCTGTAAATTGATAGCTCATCAAAGAAAAGGAGGTATTCATGTTATCTACAGAATATTCATGGACACCTGAGGTTAATTTAGTTTAACACAGGGGGCTCCTGAGAGCATCTGTTAACGCATAAGCGTTGGGGCATCCTGGTATATCCAGGATGCCTTTTTTATGGGTTGTTGGGAATAAGATATTTTCTGTCTATTGTGAGATTAGCTGTTATGATAGGGGGAGATGTCTCTTTAAGATAGTGTCTATGGCAGGTTTGAGCGTTTTATATTCTTCCGCTGTAAATCCCATGCTGCAGGCCAATTTTTCCGGGATGTCGGCGGCGGCTTCCCGCAGCAGTGACCCTTGTTCTGTGAGTTGTATATCTACGATGCGTTCATCCGTTTTACTGCGGGTACGCCGGATTAATTTTTTGTTTTCCAGTCTTTTCAACAAGGGGGTGAGCGTGCCGGAGTCTAACATCAGTAGCTTGCCTAACGCTTTTACAGAAAGGGTTTCATGTTCCCAGAGAGAGAGCATGACGAGGTATTGGGGGTAGGTAAGGTCTAATGCTTGGAGTAAAGGCTGGTAATGGGAAGTTACCAGCCTTGACACGGCATAAAAAGAAAAACAAAGTTGATCCGATAATTTTAATTGTTTCAAACCGAGTGATTTTAGCCGGGCAAAACTAAGCCAATGTTTCAATTAATATCTTAGCTACTTCTTTAGAAGAGGCCGGGTTCTGTCCGGTAATGAGTAAGCCGTCTTTCAGGGCATAAGAATGCCAGTTCGCTGCTTTGCTATAAAAACCGCCAAGTTTTTTCAATTCGTTTTCTAACAGGAACGGTACTACGTTAGTATATTGTATAGCTTCCTCCTCGCTATTGCTAAAGCCGGTTACTTCCTTGCCTTTTACCAGTGGTTCGCCGGAGGTAGAATCCATTACTTTGATCAGTGCTGCGGTGGCGTGGCATACAAAAGCAATGGGCTTATGTTGCCGGTAAAATGTTTCGATGAGCGCTATGGAACAGGGATTATTTACCAGGTCCCATAGCGGTCCATGGCCACCGGGATAGAATACGGCATCGTAATCATCTGCTGCCACCTCATTTAGTTTTACTGTATTAGCAAGCTTGCGTTGTAGTGCCTCATCCCGGATATACCTGTTTGTGGCGGCTGTCTGGAATTCTTGTAATTCGCTTTTAGGATCAATTGGCGGTTGCCCTCCTTTAGGGGTGGCAATCGTTATTTCGGCTCCTGCGTCTGCCAGCGTGTAATAAGGGGCAGCAAATTCTTCCAGCCAGAAACCGGTTTTATGACCGGTATTGCCTAGTTCGTTATGCGATGTCAATACAATTAAAACTTTCATGGGAGGTAGTTTAGATCAGTTCCAGTTCTACTGCAACATTGCCGCGGGTAGCATTGGAATACGGACATACCTGGTGCGCTTTTTCCAATAGTTCTTTTGCCAGTTGCGGATCTGTATCTGGTATGGATACCTGCAGCTTTACTGCCAATCCAAAACCGCCATTGTCAGTTTTTCCGATGCTTACATTAGCGGTAACCTGGGTAGTACCGGTTTTTACCTGCTGTATTCTGATCACATGATTCAGTGCGCTGTCGAAACAAGCAGCATAACCCGCGGCAAATAACTGCTCCGGGTTACTGTAGGCGCCGCCGCTTCCACCCAGTTCTTTGGGCATTCTTACGTCGAGGTCTAATACGCCATCGGAAGAAGTAACGTGGCCGTTTCTGCCGCCAGTGGCAGTGGCATGTGCAGTGTATAAAGCTTCAATGCTTGTCATGATAGAATATATTTTATTTTGTAAAATTAGATTGTACACAATCTAATTCCAAATTTATTTTATCGGCTGATTATAGGTAACAAAAAAAGAGGCTTGGTGTTTTTGCCAGGGAGGTATTGCATGCATAGTGCCAGATAGCATATTATCTGCATGATGCTCTTGCTTACTGATTTGTGCCGGCAGGGTATATGGAGTAAATATGTTACATTGCGATAGATTATCTATATACTACTTATGATTAAAAAGCGCTATCAACAGATTGATAAAACGTTGCTGAAAGCCTTACCTAATCCATCTAAGGAAAAGTATGAGATGAAGATCAAAGTGCCTGAATTTACTTTTTTAGGGGTGGAGGAACAACCGGATTTTGCTAAACTTTATATCACCTTTTATCCGAAACAAAAGCTCATTGAGCTTAAATCACTCAAGCATTATGTCTATCACCTGCGTGATATCATTGTTTCTTATGAGCGATTGATCAATATCGTATATGATCACCTGATGGAGGTATATGAGGCCGACCGTTTAAGGATCACGCTGATCTGCAATCCCCGCGGTGGCATCAGCTCTAAGCTGGTGATTAACGCTATCACACCAACTTATATTCATCACATCAACCATATCTTTTATGTCGATAACTACAGAAGCAGAACTCAACGGTATGAAAAAGGTTAGCGAAGCAGTGGCCGTTACCCTTAGAGAAATGAGAAATTATGCCAGGCCGGGTATGACGGCTAAAGAAGTAGATGATTATGGCGGGGAAATACTACAGGCACTGGGCGCTAAATCCGCACCTAAACTCACTTATGGCTTTCCTGGCTGGACTTGTATCAGTGTAAACAATGAAATTGCGCATGGGATACCTTCAGCTAACAAAATATTACAGGAAGGCGACCTGGTGAACATAGATGTATCTGCAGAACTGGATGGCTTTTGGTCGGATAATGGAGGCTCTTTTGTGTTAGGAGAAGATATTCACCAGCATCAGCCATTAGTAGATGCTTCCCGGACCATCCTCTTCAATGCTATTCAGCAAATAAAAGATCATATCCGTATTGCAGAAATTGGGCGTTTCATTGAAACCTCAGCTGGAAAATTAGGTTTTACGGTGATCCGTAACCTGGCTGGCCACGGTGTAGGACGCGGCTTACACGAGGAGCCGGATGATATCCTGAATTGTTATGTACGCTTCAATAAATCCTGCTTCCGGAAAGATTCGGTTGTGGCCATAGAAACATTTATTGCTACCAAGTCTTCTTACGCCACCCAAGCCCAAGATGGCTGGACATTAATAGGCAACAGGGGAGGTTTTGTAGCGCAACACGAACATACTATTGTGGTAACAGAACAGGCCCCTTTGATCCTCACGGCTGCCAATGAAATATGGGCCGATTAGCTATTAGCTAATGTCGTAAAGGATCGGTAAATTTGCCGCCTTATGTCATTATATACTACAAAGGGAACCGTTACCATTACCTGTAACAAACGCTTGACTCCATTCCTGGAGCAGGAAGTAAAAGAACTGGGATTCCAGATAGAAGACACATTCATTACGGGAGTGCGCTTGCATGCCACGTTAAATGAATGTATCCGTTTGAACCTGAACCTGCGCTGTGCCAGCCAGGTGCTGTATAGCCTCAAGCAGTTTAAAGCGGCAGATGCAGACGGTATTTACCAGGAGTTACGTCATTTTCCCTGGGAAACCATTTTGCCCGAAGAAGGATATTTTTCCATTACCAGCAATGTGCAGAACGATACTATCAATAACGGCATGTTTGCTAATCTTCGTGTAAAGGACGCCGTAGTAGACCGCTTACGGGAAAAGACCGGTAAAAGGCCTTCTACAGGCGCAGAGCTTAGCGGGGCGGTAATTCACCTGTTCTGGAAAAATGAGGAAGCAGAAATATTTGTGGATACTACCGGCGATTCCATTGCCCGCCATGGCTATCGGAAAATTCCTGGTCGTGCGCCTATGCTGGAAGCCCTGGCTGCTTCCACCATCCTGGCTACACGGTGGGACCGTCGGTCACCGTTTATCAATCCCATGTGTGGCTCCGGCACTGTAGCCATTGAAGCTGCCTTGATCGCTACCAATACCCGCCCGGGACTTTTCCGAAACAATTACGCTTTTATGCATTTGCTAGGTTATGAAGAAGCAGTATACCTCAATGAGAGAGGGCGCCTGGAAAACCAGATCGTGGAAGTACCTGGCCTCCGGATCATTGCTACAGACCTGAGTGAACAAGCCATTGTGAATGCACGTAAAAATGCGCGTGCCGCGGGCGTAGAAGATATCATCGAATTCCAGATATGCGATTTTGCCAGCACAGAAATACCAACCGGAGCTACAGGCGTAGTATATATGAACCCTGAATATGGTTTGCGTTTGGGCGAAATAGAAGCCCTGGAAGACACTTATGGCCGCATCGGTGATTTCCTGAAACAAAAATGTGGCGGTTATTATGGCTATATCTTCACCGGCAATCTCGAATTGGCCAAGAAGATAGGGCTGAAAGCCAAACGCCGTATTGAGTTTTATAACAGTACTATCGATTGCCGCTTGCTGGAATATGAACTGTATGCGGGTACCCGCGATGTCCGCAAACTGGCAGCAGAACAGCCATAAACAATCACTATACATCTTTCGGCCGGGTGCTGCAAACGTAGCACCCGGCTGTTTTATTAATATGCTTTGCTGTATTCGGCCGGATAGCCCGTCAGCAGAGAGTCTATTATTTTATCGAATCCGGTAGGTTGTTGTTTTAGATAAGTATCAAAGAATGCACCGGCAAGATAGCCGACCAGTTGCTGCCGCTTACTGTGGGAACTTCCAAGTGAAGGTTGTACATGTTCTGCAATAGAGATAAGGGAAGAGAAGTCTTCATGCCGGGCATTGTTCAGTTTCAGGTAATAGTGGGAGGTGGTGGCACTGTGCTGCTGCATATCAGGATGCTCACTACCCAGGTAACAATAAGGCACCCTAATTTGCTGCGGATATACCTGTGGACCCCGCATCATTTTATTACACTCGCGGTCCCACTCTGCTTCATTGCCATACCAGTGTATTTCCGTACCATCTAAAGAAAGCAGGCATTTGGAGGCGCTAGATTGCATGGCCGCTTTAGTAATGGCACTTCCGCCCAGCCCCCAGCCTAACAAGCCGATATGGGCCGTATCGGCCATGGAAAGGGCGCTGAGGTAACGTTGGGTAAACAGCAGGTCTTTTACCTGTTCTTCCAGGTCTGCGGTAGCGCCCATATCGCCAGGATACCTGCCTACAGAACTGATGGCGGCTACCAGATAACCCTGTTGCACGAGGCGGTGAAAGAGGATAATGTTTTCCCAACTGCTGCCATTCATGCTGGCGGCGTATATGATAACAGGTAATTTTCGTGTAGTCTTTGCAGGTAGTTCTGCCGTATATACTTCTGTGTTATAGTAGAAGATACTGTTAGCACTGTCTAGTTTAAATTCCTGTGCTATGGCCTGGGCAATGTGGTGGGTAGTTATATGGCAACTGTCTTTCGGTAAACTGTAATTCAGCCGTAAGGCAGCCATATCCAGTATCTCTTCATAGCTGAGCGGATATTTACTGATCGTTTTAGCAGCAGGAAAGAACAGGTCTATTTTTACAGGGCGGAAATTTTTGTCGAATTTTCTGGTGCTATCGTAAACATGCAGGGTATAGAGGCCGGTATAGTAGGTGGCGGGGCGCAGTGGTTTACAAGAAAACAGCAATATCACTGCTACAGGAAGTATCAGGTGCTTCATATGCGGAAATATTTGTCCGTGAAGCTATTATACATTACTGCAGTAGGGGAACAGGGGAATGTTTTAACTGTTCTTTATCCGGGCTATTTATCTTGAGCCATGTGCAAGAAGTGACAGCAGCTGGCTGGCAGCCAACCGCTATACATAACTTTTATCAGAGTGCTTCACTTACATTAATGGGGCGGGAGAAACTCTCTTCCAGTGAAATGATGGTTTCTGTGCGCTCAATGCCTTTGATATGTTGCAGATCATCTTGCAAAATTTTACGCAGCTCGCTGCTGTCGCGGCAAATGATTTCAGCAAACATGCTGTAAGCGCCGGTGGTATAGTTTAACCGGACAATCTGTGGGATCTTTAATAATTGTTTGGCCACATTTTCATACAAGGAACTTTTTTCCAGGTAGATGCCAATAAAAGCCAATACATCAAAGCCAATGGCACGCAGGTTCACCTGTAAACGGGTGCCCCTGATCACTCCCATTTCATGCAGCTTTTTGATGCGTACATGAATAGTGCCCCCAGATACAAACAGCTTTTTCCCCAACTCCGCATAAGAAATGCTGGCGTCGGTTGACATTTCTGAAATGATCTGTAAATCTAATTTGTCAATATTTAAATGTTGGCTCATTTTAGCAACTCAATTTAGAATATTTTCTAAAAATAGATTTTTTTTTGAAATTATTGCAAAATTAATGGCGTTTGCAAGCCTTTTACCCGGTATTTTATGCTGTGAATTACTTGGTTGTGTTTTTATTTGACTGATTTTCAGTTAGATAGAATAATACCTAATACTATTGTTCAAGCAGAAAGGAGCGCAGCCTTTATGTAGTGCCCACCAGGCGTCAGGAACATGCTCCCATTATTCTTTGGCAGGTGCCGGTACCAGCCAACGTATATTCGCTTGCGTGATAACATCCCTATCGCTACGCATCAACCGGCGTATATTGCTGTATCCTTTTTTTGATTAAATTGGCATACGTTTATTTCTCTGTAAAGAGTATATGATCTATGAAAGAAGGTGTCACGAGTAGAACCGCCCAATATATGGCCCTGTTCCGGGCATTAGAAACCACCCGCCCAAAAAAACAACGGCTTTTTACTGATAAGTTTGCCGCTTGTTTCCTGGATAATAGCCTGCGGCTAGGAGTGTGGTTATGCTGGATACCTGGCTGGCGCCTGTTGGTAGAATATATCATCCGGAAAAAAATTCCCGGTGCATTATCCTCCGGGATCGCACGTACCAAATATATAGACGACCTGTTGCAACAATCTATAGCGCAGGGCGCTCAGCAAGTGTTTATTCTAGGCGCTGGTTTTGATACCCGTGGTTTACGTTTGCCATTCCTGGAACGGATGAAAGTAGTGGAAATAGATCATCCTGATACAGCAGCGTTTAAGCTCTCCCGGTTACGCGCATATAAGATTCCTTCTAAAGTATTTTATTACCAGATTGACTTTAATAAACAAAGTTTAGATCAGTTAGGGGCGCAAAATAATTTTGATTTTTCATTGCCTTCGGTGATTATTTGGGAAGGAGTTACTAATTATCTCAATAAAGAAGCGATCGATAATACCTTCGCTTTTTTACAGCGTTTTGCTCCTGGTACAACCGTTATTTTCACGTATGTACACGAGGATATCTTGTATCATCCTGCCGCTTTTTATGGTGGGGAAAAGCTGTTACAGGAGGTAGCAGCATTGGAAGAAAAATGGACTTTTGGTTTTGATCCCGTTGCGTTGCCGGTGTATCTTCAACAATATCAGTTCCAATTGCTGGAAGACCTGGGTGCTGCGGCATACCGGGAACGGTATTGGCCCTACCATATGGAACAGGGATATGAATTTTACCGGGTAGCTTATACCCGCCGGACGCCTGCTGCCGGCCAATAAGCCGCTACCTTTACTACCAAGGCCATGGGAAACAGATTTATAATTTAACTTTACCAGGTTATAAATCTTTTAATGATATGGAGATGGCCACCCCCGATCCGGAAATGCTGCAACAATTGGTCAATATGAAAATGCCTTTTGGCAAGTACAAAGACGTAGTTTTATGCGATCTGCCGGTAAGCTACCTGGAATGGTTCCAACGGAATGGTTTTCCTAAAGGTAAATTAGGCATGCTGCTGGAAACTATGTTGGTCATAAAAATGAATGGGCTCACAGCATTGCTCGATCCGTTAAAAAAGAAGCGATAGGCCCGCTATGGGCGTATAAAAAAGCGGCTGTTACCCACAAAGGTTACAGCCGCTTTCATTATGTTGAACAGCATCAGAACCAACTGGTTTGTTGTTCTTCTTCTCCGTTAGCTGCTGTGGCATTAGCGGAAGGAACTGGTACCACGATAGTGTCGGACACAGTAGTGGAGGGTTGCTGTGGTTGCACATTTTTGCGGATCGCTCCCTCTACTTTGGCACCTTCCTCAATTTCCAGCACCATCGCATTTACATCGCCCTTAACCAGGGCTTTGTTGCTGATATGGGCTTTATTAGTGATGTATACATCGCCATACACTTTTCCTTGTACCACCAGGTCGGTAGCGTAAATATGGCCACGTATATTCGCAGTTTCACTGACTACCAGCTTGCCGCTGGTTTTTACATCGCCTCTTACGTTGCCATCTATACGGCCGGACACGGAGGCGTCAATACTACCATTCACGGACACAGTTCTGGGAATACGAAAAGCTCCGGGAACTATGATATTGCGGAAAAAATGCCTGACATTGATCACACTAATAGATTAGAGGGTGATGGGATTAGGTGTAATTGTTGGTGTATGTTGTAACTGATCCTCAAATGTGGAGACAATGGAGCTGGAATTGCCAAGGTCCAGGCCTACACTTCTTTGAGGTTTATTATCAGATATTCTTAATGAATTATAAAGATAACCAATACTCATGAGATTCTCAGGTTCTGGTGCCACTTCTACTGGAATAAAGTCACGGAATTCTTCTGCAAAAGCATCTGTAAGCTCGCGGTAATGCGCCCCTCCGCCCATCAGGTAAATTTTTTCACAAGTTTCAAAATCCAGGTCTGTGAAATAGCTGCGCATGAGGGGAGATACTACTTCTTTGTAATATTGGGTAAGTACACCTTTCCGCATATCACGCAGGTCTATACGTTTGCGGTTGGTGAAGATAGAACCTTTCATAAAGGCATCATCTACCTGGTGCTCATTTTTCATTTCCAGGTAATGTTTTTGGTTCAGCTCACGGGTCAGGTTATTAATTGCATAACGGATACCGTGAGAGCTGAAGCAGGTGCGGTGGATTAACCCGTCGCCGGTAGCCATACCGCCTTCGATGGTGCCAAAGCCAAAACTGATGGCGATGAAATTATCCAATTGGGGCTCATTGATGGTTTTTTTTAAGCCAATGATGCCGCCCACAATTTCAGGAATCACTTCATATTTTTCAATATCAAACATGGCTTTCTTAAAAGAGCCTTTGGTATTGTAAGTTTGTGTATCGTAATCGATCAGGAAATGCCTTTTACTTAAAAAATGCTCTGCTGCGGTTTTGTAGATATTGTAGGTTGAAAAAGGAAAACCCAGTGTCAGGCAGATAGGTTGCTGTACTTTATCGATGGTATTTAACAAAGCGGCTTTGAATAATATTTCATAATCTTCTTCTGTAGGCGCTGCGTTGGTAACGCGGCCCGGATTGATGCCTCCCCTTTTAGCAAGGTTACCCACGAGATACCATGTATCGTCTTTTTTAATTTTTAATCCATTGAGAAGGTCCTTACTTGAATTTTCGGTGTTTCCGAAAGCGGTTTCAAATACGCTCGGAAAGCTGGTTGTAGATACTTTCATAGTGCTTTGTTAATAATACAGTTAAAGCCGTGACTCTCCTTTAGGAGGGTTTTCATCGGGATTGAAATAGTAGTTAAAGGTATAAAATATTATAAATAAGGGGATGACAACCAGTGAATTTACGTTAAAAATAATACAGGGTGCTTAATTTTCAAAATAACAATAAAAAGCCGGTTTTACCGTTTACCACAAGTCCCCATCTCCCTTGCCTATACTCATCTTTTATTTATTTATTACATGAAATACTTGTTGTTTGTCATGTTGTTGGGGCTATTCGCCTGCCAGTCTTCCCAAAAAGTTTACCAGACGCCTGCTATGGGGGCGGAAGCGGAATTTGATAAAGGATTAAGGCCAGAAAAACGGCCCCAATATCTGTTCGATAGAAAAACAATGCAAGGTCTTCAACAACAAGGTGTGGTATCTACATACACTGCTACGCGCCATAATACCGCCCCAACGGCGCCTGTAAAGAAGAATAACAGCGCTGCGGCGGCAGATTCACTGAAAAGCAAGCCAGATACTATTAGCACGGTTCCACCAGCAGATACGGCGCGTGTTATACCCCGTAATCCTGCATAATACAATACCCCTCAAGCGATCATCTCTTTTGATAGCCGTTCTTTGCTGCATAGTTGTTCTCTTGGTGGTAAAGTATCATTCGTATATCCATTTCTGTAGTGCCATAAGTGCCTGGTACAACAGCAGGCTACCTATCTTCCGTTTGTTGGGGCCTGCCCACAGATCCCATCGCTAATTTTCCCGGTAATTCCCTACATTTGAAGTGACCGCTTTTAACAACTTATGAGAAAGTTCATTTTCGGTTTGCTGCTCTTTACAGTACAGCAGGCCATTGCACAGGCACAGTTGTATATGCCCCTGAGTATTAAACAGTCGTACAACAACCAGGTACGTAATTATACAGGCGCACCCGGTAGCAAGTACTGGCAAAACAAAGCCGGATATGATATACAGGTGGCTTTCGATCCCGTTACCAATAAGGTATCTGGCACAGAGCAGATCAGTTATATCAATAATAGCCCGGATACGCTGAGAACGATTAATTTTAAACTGTTTCCCAATCTTTTCCAGAAGGGAGGCATCAGGAATATGCCCGTTTTACCCGATGACCTTACAGAGGGTATCGCAATTAAGCATATGAAAGTCAATGGGATTGATAAACCGTTGCCCCCCAGTATCAGAGGTACCAACTTGCTGCTTGGTATACCGGAATTATACCCGGGCCAAACGGTGAAGTTTGAGCTTAATTTCTCCTATATCCTCAATGAAAATACGCATATCCGAACTGGTTCAGTAGATACCGGCGCCTATTTTATCGCCTACTTTTTCCCCCGCATTGCCGTATACGACGATATCAATGGCTGGGACCAGATCCCTTACATGGGTATTCAGGAGTTTTATAATGATTTTAGCGACTTTCGTGTGGCGATCACTGCACCTGGTGGCTATGAGGTATGGGCTACCGGCGACCTGAAAAATGCCGCCGGGGTATACAACGATAAATTTGTACAGCGTATAACCGCTGCTGAAAAAAGCGATGATATTAGGTATATTATAGATAGCACAGATATACGTAATGGGAATATTACCCGCAACAGCCGCAGTAATACCTGGCGCTTTGAAGCCAACAATGTAACAGATTTTGCTTTTGCCCTCAGTAACCACTACTTATGGCAGGCTACCAGCGTGGAAGTAGACGACCTTACCCAAAGACGTACACGGGTAGACGTGGTTTTTAACCCTGCCCATGCCGATTTTTTCGATGTAGTGCATTATGCCCGTATTACGGTAGACAAAATGAGTCATTACTTTCCTAAATGGCCTTACCCGTATAACCATGAAACCGTGTTCGACGGACTGGATCAGATGGAGTATCCAATGATGGTCAACGATAATCCCTTGTCAGACAGAGCGCAGGCAGTAGAGCTTACCGACCACGAAATTTTTCATACGATGTTTCCCTTTTACATGGGCATTAATGAAACCCAATATGCCTGGATGGACGAGGGCTGGGCTACCATGGGGGAATGGATCATTTCTCCGCAGATAGATAGCGCTATTATAGATGATTATGGTATGCTTTCCTATAATTTTATTGCGGGCAAGGTACAGGATCTTCCTATTATGACGCCTTCCAATCAAACAACAGATGCCTATATCACTAATTCCTATCCTAAACCGGCTTTGGGCTACCTTTATGTGAAAGATATGTTGGGCGATAGTCTTTTCCTGAAAGCATTGCACTACTATATTGCCCAATGGAATGGGAAACATCCGCAGCCCTATGATTTCTTTTATTGTATGAACACCGGCGCTGGCAGGAATATGGACTGGTTCTGGAAAAACTGGTTTTTTGATAATGGTTATCCAGACCTGGCTATTACACAGGTATCACAAACCGGTAAAACAGCCGCTATAGAAATTACGTCCAAAGGCAGTAAACTGGTACCGATAGACCTGGTGGTTTTATTTGATGATAACACCACTATACGGTTACACCGTAGTATCGACTGTTGGGAGAAAGGCAATAAAACGGTATCGTTACGTTTTCCCGCTGCGCATAAAATTAAAAAAGTAACCCTGGGCAGTACCTGGATAGCAGATATTGATAAAAGTAACAATATCTACGAGCTAAAATAACCCGTTTAGAGCGTATCGTAATACAAAGAATATACTTTCTGGAAACTACCGCCTACAATGCCCAGGCCTCCCTGGGTATTGCTCCGGATTTGAATAGCCTGTATCAGGCTGTTCAGGCCAGGATTGCGTTTTACTTTTTCATAAGTAAGCAGGAAATTGTAGTAGTCTACCGACACTGATTTGACATATACCAATACCCTGCCTACAGGCGCAATTGCCTCGGCAGGACTTGAGCTAAGCGCAGTGGCGTTGATATAGAAGTAGGTGGTTAGTGGTTTACCCTGTTGGGTGAATAGGATGCTGTTGTAGTTTTCGTTTAATCCGCCTATCTGGTTATTGTCGGCATCTTCATCTTGCGTATAGCAAGGGATGCGGAGGTAATCGTTCTGGTAGATACTATCTTTTGTTATATCCACTTCCGGTTGGTCTTTCACCTGGTCGTACAGCGCAGGGTGTTCGCTTTTGCGGTAACGGATGCCCTGCCAGGTAAATAAGGTATCCAGTATGATGCTTTGTTTAAGGGCTTCCATGACTACATATTGCCGTACGCCTGGTATAGGGCTTACGGTAAAGTGGAAGCGCAGTACCGGCCGGCCATTGAGTAAGGTTCGCAGGGTATCTAGCAGTTCCACCCTAAAGGGAGGGGGAATAGGAGCGGTAGCCGTTACCGTTTTCAGGCCAGGTACATCTACCTGCACTTTATAGGCCTTGCCGGCGTCCAGCGTCATTTTTCCCCGGTAAAGGCTCATGGCATTGCTGGAATCATTTACATATAATAGTGTTTCTAGCAGCTGACCATTTTTATCCATCAACTGTACCTGGGCATTGTTTACCAGGTCGAAATTATTATCTACACCAGGAACTATCGGTTTACTTTTCCCTACGCGCACTTCTGCTACGTTGTTGGCGACGAGTTCGCTATACACTACTTCCCGGGGAGAAATATTATTGGAAGGTACCGGTAATTCCTGCTCACATCCATTCAGCAGCGTCATTCCCAGCAACGGCAAAAAAATAAACAGGTACTTCATGATTAAAACTTGAAAGTATAACTTAGATAAGGTAATGTTCTGAATAAACTATATTGGTATAATTGTAATGGATAAATTTCATCATAGGCAAAATAAGAGAACTGGTCGAAGCTCACGATGAAAGGATTGCTCCTGTTGTATATATTATACAGGCCGCCGGAAATAATATGCTTGCAGTGTGTTTCTCCGCCAAGTTGCAGGGTAGCGCCCAGGTCCAGATGATGTATCGCATGCAGGCGGTAATTATTCAGTCTGGCAATGTAAGGCAGGTAGTTCACCTGGTAGGTGGAAAATGGTGAATAGCGTTCATCCAGGTAGCCTTTAATATTATGGCTCCAGTCGAAATCCGGGAATATTTGCAATGGTAGGGTGAAAGGTGTGCCACTGGCAAATTTCCAGGAAGCGGCCAGGTTCCATTTCTGGTTGATCTTATATTTGAGGGCCATAGAAAGGTTGTGGCGCCGGTCTTCCTTATAAGGAAACTGCTTGCCACCATTCAACTTGTCGAACTGCCGCCAGGCCCATGACAGTGTATAGGAAAAAATACCGGTTAGCCTGCCTTGTGTTTTTTCCAGCAACAATTCGCTTCCATAGTTATAACCGTTACCAGCAATCACTTTTTTCTCCCAAAGGTCTGAGTTATCGAAAATGTTCAGTACTGTGTTTGTGGTTACAATATCTTTTAGTTGCTTATAATACAGGTTTACGTTGAACCGCCATTGATTGTTCCATTGGCGCTGGTAAGATGCGCTGTAAGAAAAAGCTTGTTCTGGTTTGATATTTTCAGTACTTGGTACCCAGAGGTCTGTTGGTAGGTTGATCACTGGCGTGGTAAGCTGGTGCACAAACTGCGTCATTTTAGCGAAAGACACCTGGATATATTGCGACTGCGGGAACTGCCACCGCAGCATCATGCGTGGTTGTGCGCTCATATAAAAAGAAGAGTGTTGTACCAGTGCCCCGAAATGTAGTCCGGGACGGACAATGAGCCGGTCGTTCAGCAGGCTGAACTCATCTTCTGCATAAGCGGTTAATTCCGACATGTAGTAAATGGGTGCCCTGCGCGGCGTGGCTTCACCAGCAGAAATATTGGTATGATAGGCCGTAGGAGCGAAATTATGATAGGTATATCCTCCGCCGAAAGAAATATGCTGGCTGTTGTTCACCGCATATTCTGTTTCATTTCTCACCGCAATGTCCCGTATCCTGGAGAAACCGTAGCCTCTTACAAAAAGGGAGTCATAGAAGGAGATTGGAATGATAGCATTCTGGGAGAATAAATTATAAAAGCGGCTATAGGTAGCGGAGGTATTGGTAAACATCCGGGGATTGACTACGCGGGTCCACTTTACGGCAGCTGTAATATTGCTCCAGGCAAAATTATAGTCGTCGAATAGCTGTATTACCGGGTTCTCGCTTTTAATATGCATTTTATCCTGCCCCTTGTAAAAGCTGACGAAGATCCTGTTCTTATCGTTAATGATTTGGTTTAGTTTGAAATTGATATCATACAGGTAATAATCGCCATAATCCTTCATCAGGTTGTGGGCATATAAAGCATCTACCAACGATCTGCGGATAGAGAGGGAGGCGGAACTTTTATCTTTTATAATAGGCCCTTCCAGCAGAAAGCTGCCTGATACCGGGCTTACGGTGGCGCTGCCATGCCACTCTTTCATGTTACCATCACGGGTACGGATATCTACTACGGAAGACAAGCGTCCGCCATAGCGTGCCGGAAAAGCATCTTTATAGAGGGATACGTCTTTTACCGCATCTCCGTTGAAGATGGAAAACAGCCCGAAGAGATGGCCGGTATGATATAGCGGAACGCCGTCGAGCAGATAAAGGTTCTGGTCTGCGCCGCCACCTCTGATCAGCAGGTTGCTACTGCTTTCCAGTGAGCTGCTGGCGCCAGGGTATAGCTGTAAAGATTTTAATACGTCCTTTTCTCCCAATAGGGCCGGGAAGTTGGATACATACCCGATAGGCATGTTGAGGTAGCCTGCCTGGGAGTTAGTGCTTTCCATTTCGCCATTTACCACTACTGTTTGCAGGGAGCTGCGAATATCCATATGAATATTGAGTTGGCCTTCGTCCTGAGGTGGCAGATGTTGGTATACCGGTTTATAGGCTACATGGGAAAATATAATACCCTGGCAGGTATCCGGCACCTGCAGGCTATAGAAGCCATAGGCGTTTGTTTCAGTACCCTTGTGCGTAACCGGGTCGAATACAGAGGCGCCGATGATCACCTCATTGCTGTAGCCTTCTTTCACAAACCCGCTAACCGTATAATATTGGGTTTGAGAGCTTTCCCGGAGCAGGAATATTTTTCCGTTGAGGGCAGCAGCCTGTATACCGGTGCCCTGTAAGATGATATTGAGTACTTCTCCGGTAGTATGTTCTTTTCCGGTAAGTTGTACCTTCTTGTTGAGGTGCAGGAAGCTGGAACTATAGGAGATATTGATCCCGGTAGTTTTTTGGATATCCTGTATGTAAAAGAGGATAGTGCCCTGTTTGTTGAAGGGAATGTAGCTATACTGCAGCAAATTATCACTGCTGCTCTGTGCCCGCAACGATTGCGCCCAGAACAGCAGGAAATAAGTAAGTATATAAAGGAGTCGTTTTCTAAAGCTACTGGCTGATGACGATAGTGTCACCTTCTTGTTTGTAGTTGAATCCAAGCAATAGTTGTAATTCATGCAAAACATCATCACAGGATTGATTCCGGAAGGAGATCGTAGCTTTCTGCTGCGATGCTGTTTCCAGGTATTGATCATCAACCCTGATATCTTTTGCGTAAAAGTCGGCTAATTGTGGCAATATTTCAAGTAATGTCTGGTCATTAAATTGCAAAATACCGGTTTTCCAGGCGATAAAATTAGGATTATTGTTATCACGTGCGTACAACTGTCCATTGCCCCATACGCCCCTTTGTCCGCTGCCCAGGATGATGGCGGTGGTATCGCCTTCTATGCTCAGTTTTACTTTCCCGGAAGCAACGGTAACTGCGGTGCTGTCTGTGCCGGTTTGTACGGTAAAGGAAGTGCCCAATACTTCTATGACAGATTGATTGGGCGTTTTAACGAAAAAGGGATGCGCCGGATCATTGGCAATTTCAAAGAAGGCCTCTCCTTCCACTTCTACGATTCGTTGATCGTGGTGGTAGCCGTTGATATATCGGATCCGGGCGCCCTGACGGAGGGTAACGATAGATTTGTCGGGTAGCTCCAGGCTTTTAATTTTGCCGTCGTTGGCTGCCAGCTCATGTTTTTTGCCGCCGGAATGGAGCAGCCACCAGGTGCCGGTTACTAATGCAAGTACTACTACCGCTGCTGCGGCGTATTGACGGTATTTTGTGATAGTCCGGATGCTGATAACAGGTGATATATACCGGTTAGTTTTATCCCAGGCTGCGTCAATATTGTATTGGCGCAAGGAAGGAGAGGAGTGATCGCTATGCTGCCAGATTTTTGACAGTAGCTCATACTCCGCCTTGTTTTCAGGGGAAGCATCTAGCCATTGCTGTAGTACAGCGGATTCTGGCTCAGTACATTGACCGGATAGCTTTTTAGCTATGAGTTCATGCAGGTAGGTATCTGAAGGCTCCATAATACAGTGTATGCTCTAATTTATTAACGCGCTTAATTGTCATCACCCTCTATTTAAGGGAGGATTAATTTCAATAAAAAAATAATGCTCATGGGTAAACCATACTGTTGCAGGTATTTGCGTAACAACTTTAATGCACGTCCCATGTAATTTTCAACAGTTTTGGCAGAAAGCCCCAATTTCTGTGCCGTTTGCAGGTGGGTCATGCCCTGTATCCTGCAACAGGTAAACACTTCCCGGCACTGTGGCGGCAGATTGGCAATCGCTTCATATACCAGTTGCTCAAAATACGGCTTGGCGTTCTCTATCTCCAGGGTATCCGGATTTTCTGCTATCTCCACAAATGATTCAAATCCTTTCTGGCTCGCGTTTTCCGTATATTGTTTCCGTAGCGCTGAAATAGAATTATTACGAACTGCCCGGAACAGATAAGCCTTTATATTGGGAATACCAATTTGCTCGCGGTGCTTCTCCCAGAGCTTGATGAAGGTTTCCTGTACTACATCTTCTGCAGCAGCATCATCTTTCAGGAAACTATAGGCATAGTTGCATAAGTCATTGTATTGCGAATAAAACAACTCTTTATATGCCTGGTAAGAAGGCGATGTAATCATTTAACCTTCAGGATATTTTATATAAAAATATGAAAACGGTTCGCTGCGAATGTAACTATCTTTTTGTTAATAAACATGAAATAAGCCGCTATTGGAGGGCAATTGCCGCCGGAAATTTTTTTTAAAATAAATAGAGGGATTTGAAAATTATCGCGTCATAGCATTAACTGCTATGACTATATTTTGGCGTAAGCAGCTACATCTCTTTTAATAGTTTTCTTAGTTGTGTTATTTTTAAAACCGGGGTTGCCTGAATTACTCAGCAACCCCTTTTTGCGTTAAACCCGCTCTGTTAGCCACTAGCGTAGTTACTGCCATCTATGCTAAATACAGCACTGATAGTATATTAATTTAATATAATGTTATTTTGATGATTTTTTGCAATCCATTGCAATGACGCGTAAATTGGTTAGACGATATAAAAATATGCCTGGAATGTATATATACTGGACCAAAAAAATTTCCACGGGTATGATATTGGCAGCCTTCATTGCCACTATCGCCAACGCTCAGAAAACAACCTCCATTTACCACGAAGGTTGGATCGATTTCAACAAAAACGGCCGGAAGGATATTTTTGAAGACCCCCGCCAGCCAGTGGAGAAACGGGTACGAGACCTGCTTTCCCAGATGACCCTGGAAGAAAAAACTTGTCAGATGGCCACCCTATATGGATATGGCCGCGTACTGAAAGATGAAATGCCTACCCCTAATTGGAAACAAGAGGTATGGAAAGATGGTATCGCTAATATAGATGAGGAGCTTAACAGCTTGCCCTACAATAAAAAGGCGCAATCCGAATATTCCTATCCCTTCAGCAAACATGCTAACGCCATAAACACCATACAGAAATGGTTTATTGAGGAAACACGCCTGGGGGTTCCTGTTGATTTTACCAATGAAGGTATTCACGGCCTTTGCCACGACCGGGCTACGCCACTCTGCGCGCCTATTGGAATTGGCAGTACCTGGAATCGACAACTGGTAAGCCAGGCTGGTCATATCGTAGGCCGTGAAGCTAAACTGCTTGGCTATACGAATGTATATGTGCCAATACTGGACCCCGCCCGTGACCCACGCTGGGGCAGGGTGGTGGAATGCTATGGGGAAGACCCTTTCCTGATAGCGGAATTAGGTAAACAAATGACACTGGGCGTACAGGAGGAAGGTGTAGCTGCTACCTTGAAACATTTTGCTGTTTACAGCATGCCTAAAGGTGGCCGCGATGGAGATGCCCGCACAGACCCGCATGTGGCGCCCCGTGAAATGCACCAGATATTCTTGTACCCTTTTCGCCGCGTGATCACAGAAGCCCATCCTATGGGTGTGATGAGCAGCTATAACGATTACGATGGAGTGCCTGTTACCGGCAGCTACTATTTTCTCACTCAGTTACTGCGTGAAGTATATGGTTTTACCGGGTATGTGGTGTCCGATAGTGAAGCGGTAGAATACCTCTTCACCAAACACCATGTAGCCGCCGACTACAAAGATGCAGTAAGACAAGTGGTAGAAGCGGGTCTTAACGTACGCACCAACTTTACGCCGCCGGAAAAATTCATCCTGCCCCTGCGTGAATTAGTGCAGGAAGGCAAGTTGTCTATGAAAACTATCGATAGCCGTGTGGCAGATGTACTGCGCGTGAAATTCCGTTTAGGGCTCTTTGATCAACCTTATACAGATGCGAAACTGGCTGATAAAGGTGTGCATACAACCGCTGATGAAGCCTTTGCTTTGCAATTGAACCGCGAATCATTGGTGTTGCTTAAAAATGAAAAGGAAACATTACCGTTAGATAGGGAAAAGATACACCATATCCTGGTGACAGGCCCTCTGGCTACCCATGCTACGTATGCTGTAAGCCGTTATGGCCCCGCTAATAATAAAGTAACTGCTGTGCTGGATGGGATCATGCAACTGGCCGGTAAAAATATAGATGTACAATATACCCAAGGCTGTGATGTAGTGAACCCAGGATGGCCTGGCACAGAACTGGTACCTACGCCACTCAGCGCAGCAGAAAAAGCCGGTATAGACGACGCCGTTAGTAAGGCGCAACAGGCCGATGTAATTGTAGCAGTGGTAGGGGAAGATGAAAAGAGAGTAGGGGAAAGTCTTTCACGTACAGACCTGGCGCTCCCTGGCCGCCAGTTACAATTATTACAGGCACTGCATGCTACCGGTAAACCGGTTATTGCGGTACTTATCAACGGACAGCCACTTACCATCAATTGGGAACAACAAAACCTGCCTGCTATTATGGAAGCCTGGTTTCCTGGCCCGCAGGGCGGTACTGCTATTGCAGAAGCCCTGTTTGGCGATTACAACCCCGGTGGCCGCCTTTCCGTTACTTTCCCTAAAACAATGGGGCAGATTGAGCTGAATTTCCCTTTCAAACCTGGCTCCCATGCGGGTCAGCCCTCCTCTGGTAATAACGGTTACGGCAATACAAGTGTAAATGGCGCCCTATATCCTTTTGGCTTCGGTTTGAGCTATACTGAATTTAAGTATAGTAATCTGGCGGTAACACCTGAAAAGCAAGCCTCCCAAGGGGATATTAAAATCAATGTGGATATAACTAATACGGGTAAACGAAAAGGAGATGAGGTGGTACAGCTCTATATCAAGGATAAGGTGAGCAGTGTAACTACTTATGTGATGCAGCTGCGCGGTTTTGAAAGAGTAACCCTGGAACCTGGAGAGAAAAAGACCTTGCAATTTGTACTGCATCCAGACGATCTGGCATTACTAGACCGTAATATGAACTGGACCGTAGAGCCTGGTGAGTTTGAGGTGCTGGTAGGCGCTTCCTCAGAAGATATCCGGTTGAAGAAAAGTTTTGTAATAGAATAAAGCTAACGGGACCACCACTCCGTGCAAATACCGGCCCCCAGCCATTCCGCTGTAAGCGTTTGGCTGGGGGCCGTATTAAGTTGACCCGATTCCGTACATTTATATAAAATCCTGCAAGATGTCCGGAACATTCTCAAAACTGAAGAACGCTTACCGCTTGCTGCAGCATATCGACTTCAATATGCTCGCTAAACTTTCTGAAAAAGTAGATCTACCTAAAGTGATCGCATCTGTGGCGCAGATGAACGATAACCAGCTCAATGGATTGTTGAAAATGTTGGGTGGCAGCCAGGGCAAAAAAGCATTGCCGCCTATAGATGGCGATTTCTACAATTTGGGAGGGAAGTTGAATGAAGAAGATAGGGCTTTGCAACTGAAAGTGCGGGCGTTTATGGAAAAGGAAATACAGCCGTTGGTTAATGAATACTGGTTGAAAGCGGAATTTCCATTTGAAATTATTCCCAAATTCAAGGAACTGAATATCTGTGGGGTGACCTATGAAGGATATGGTTGCCCCAACCGCTCTTTCCTTATGGAAGGGATCATTGCCATGGAAATGGCCAGGATAGATGCTTCCATTGCCACTTTTTTTGGTGTGCAGAGCGGGCTGGCCATGGGGTCGGTATACCTGCTTGGATCCGATGCCCAAAAACAAGAGTGGTTGCCAGGTATGCAACAATTAAATATTATTGGCGCTTTCGGGCTTACAGAACCGGAAGTGGGGTCTGGTGCGGCCGGCGGTTTAACGACCACGGCGAAACGGGAAGGGGACGCCTGGGTGTTAAACGGCCAGAAAAAATGGATAGGCAATGCTACATTTGCCGACGTAATAGTGATTTGGGCTAAAGATGTGGATGATAACCAGGTGAAAGGTTTTCTTTTGAGAAAAGGCACCCCTGGTTTCAGTGTGGAAAAGATCCATGATAAAATGGCCTTGCGTATTGTACAGAACGGACTGATTACACTAAAAGATTGCCGCATTAAAGAGGCAGACCGCCTGCAGCAAGCCAATTCTTTTAAAGATACAGCCCGTGTATTGCGCATGACCCGCGCTGGCGTGGCATGGGAAGCCGTTGGTTGCGCCAGGGGCGCCTACGAAAATGCATTAGCGTATACCCGTTCCCGTAATCAGTTCGGAAAAACTATTTCTTCTTTCCAATTGATACAAGGCCACCTGGTGGAAATGCTTTCCAATCTGACGGCAATGCAAACCATGGTGTACCGTTTGTCTGAAATACAGGATGCCGGCCAGCTGAAAGATGAACATGCTTCCCTGGCGAAGGTATTCTGTACGCTTCGTACCCGGGATGTAGTGAGCCGTGCCCGTGAAGTGATGGGCGGCAATGGCATTCTGTTGGAATACAATGTAGCCCGCTTTGTGGCGGATGCAGAGGCTATTTATTCATATGAAGGAACGAAAGAAATTAATTCCCTTATTGTGGGCAGGGCTATTACCGGCGTTAGCGCTTTTGTATAAGCAATAAAATCATATATTCATTGCAGTGAGTAACCTTTTGTTGTAATGATTACTTCCCCTATGCTGCTTCTGAATGCTGCATTTAAGTACTTTACATCCTTTGTACCAACTAGCTTTGCAAGTATTTTACCGGTTGGGTTGATATCACAGCTTCCCTTTTGGAAGGCTGTCTTTTTATCTGTCCTTACATTTACTACATTTGTTTTATTACCTTGAAATTCCAGTGATGAAACAATTAGTAATCTTATTGACAATGTTGGGACTTAATACCACCATACATGCACAGCAGCAGGTGATCCATCTTTGGCCCCAGGCAGTGCCAGGGGAAACAGTCGCTAAACAACCGGCTGTAGTAACGGGAGATAGCAGTAACCATGTAAAGCGGCTCACAGATATAACAGATCCGATCCTGGAAGTATTTCCTGCGCCAGCTGAAGGTAATACAGGCATTGGCGTGATCGTATGTCCCGGAGGAGGATATAGTATCCTGGCCGTAAATCTGGAAGGATATGAAATAGCGGCCTGGCTCAATCAATTGGGGTATACCGCTTTTGTATTGCAGTACCGGGTGCCCAAAAAAGAAATGGGCGCTTTACAAGATGCACAACGGGCCATGCGCATAGTGCGCAGCCGCGCTGCTGAATGGCAATTGCAACCGGAAAAGATAGGTATGATGGGCTTTTCGGCTGGAGGAAGCCTCACCGCCAGGACAGCCACCTTATATAACGAACATACTTATACGCCAGTAGATAAGTCTGATGAATTGTCTGCTCGCCCGGCTTTCGGTATTCTGATCTATCCCGCTTACCTTGATAAGGGCAATAATAGGTCCCTGACCCCGGAACTGAAGATAGACGCCCAAACGCCTCCGATGTTTCTTTTCGCTACCGCCGACGATCCATATAGTAACAGCGCCCTGGTTATGGTGGGAGCCTTGAGAGATGCTAAAGTACCCGTAGAGCTGCATTTTTACGCGCATGGTGGCCATGGTTATGGACTAAGAACAGGCAATCCTGCCGGAAAAACATGGCCGGCCCTCCTGGAAACCTGGCTGAAAACGGCGGGGAAGCAGGTTCCACAAAAATTATAACTTTTCATTATCAGTTATTCAAATAAATTATTCTATAAATTTGGCGGACTATAAAACCTGTTACTATGGGAATTTTTGATAAACTCAGAAATGAATTTGTTGACATTATCGAGTGGACTGACCCGTCTGCCGATACAATTGTGTGGAAGTTTCCCCGTTACCAGAATGAAATAAAAATGAACGCGAAACTCACTGTGCGGGAATCGCAGGTGGCCGTTTTTATGAATGAAGGTAAAATTGCCGATGTATTTACCCCCGGCATGTATACGTTAACTACACAGAATATGCCTGTATTGAGTACTTTACAGGGATGGAAATATGGCTTTAACAGCCCTTTTAAAGCAGACGTTTTCTTTGTGAGCATGCGGCAGTTCACTAACCAGAAATGGGGCACTAAAAACCCTGTGATGCTGCGTGACGCAGAATTTGGTCCGATCAGGCTCCGTGCTTTTGG
This sequence comes from Chitinophaga sp. 30R24, assembly GCF_049056765.1. Classification (NCBI taxonomy): domain Bacteria; kingdom Pseudomonadati; phylum Bacteroidota; class Chitinophagia; order Chitinophagales; family Chitinophagaceae; genus Chitinophaga; species Chitinophaga sp. 30R24. The sequence goes on along the minus strand of NZ_JBJGXX010000015.1, from coordinate 42,125 downwards.
TAGTTATGCTTTCCGCGTGAAAGACGCTGCCCAGTTCCTTAAGGAAGTAGCGGCCACTAATCCGGAATATACAGTAGAAGGTATCAACGAGCAGTTACGTAACCTCGCTGTATCCCGTGGTATGGAAGCTATTGCAGAAGCTAAGATTCCGGTGCTCGACCTCGCTGCTAACTATGAAGAAGTATCTGGTCTGATTACCGGTAAAATAGGCTCAGAGTTCAATGAACTGGGACTGGAACTCACTAAGTTCCTGATAGAAAATATTTCCTTGCCACCAGAAGTGGAAGCAGCTCTTGATAAACGCAGTAGCATGGGCATTGTTGGTAATCTGAGCGCCTACGCGCAGTTCCAGGCGGCCAACTCCCTGGAGAAAGCTGCGGAAAATCCATCCGGAGGCGGTTTAGCAGCAGCTGGCCTGGGTGCAGGTATGGGTGCAGCTATGATGGGGCAGGTTGGTAATATCTTCCAGAATAATAATCAACCGGCTAACGCTGGCGGGCAAACGCCACCGCCATTACCTGCTGCCACTCCTTTTTATGTGGCGGTGAATGGTCAGCAAAGTGGCCCGTTTGATATGGAGCAATTGAAACAACTGGCTGCTGCCGGTAACCTCAATGCACAAACGCTGGTATGGAAAACCGGTATGCCCGCCTGGGCAGCTGCGGCTACTGTGCCGGACCTGGCTCCTGTATTGGCTACTGTGCCACCGCCATTACCTTAAAAAATTAATGATCTGGTGATGATTGCATCACCAGACCCTAAAATATTCCTATGTCTTTTGAGGAAAAAACCAGTGAAACGGTCAATTCGTTAAAATGCCAGAATTGTGGAGCTATCCTCCATTATGCGCCGGGCACCAACAGCCTCCGGTGCGAATACTGCGGAACCGTTAACCAGATTACGGATAGTACGGTTCCCGATACGATCCATGCGATTGATTACGATGATTTCATTGCAGCGCAACAAAATCATACCGGAGCCACACAGGAAGCTGTAGTCGTAAAATGTGTGGGTTGTGGTGCTACTACTACCATGTTGCCAAATGTAACGGCAGACGCATGCCCTTTTTGTGCTTCCCCGTTAGTAGTTGATACCACCCAAACTACTGCTATATTACAACCCCACTATGTATTGCCTTTTATGGTAAAAGATAGTGAAGCCTTGCAGTATTTCCGGACCTGGATGAGCAAACTATGGTTTGCCCCTTCTGATCTGGTAAAGAAAGTAAAGGACGGTTCCTCCCAGCAATTGAAAGGAGTGTATATTCCCCATTGGAGCTATGATACAGACACGTACACCGTTTATGCCGGTGAACGTGGCGAATATTATTATACCACAGAAACCTATACAGAGGAAGTGAACGGCAAAACGGAAACCCGTACCCGGCAAGTACACCATACGGCCTGGTACCCAGCTTCAGGCGCAGTTAATAATAGCTTCCGTGATGTATTGGTATCTGCCAGCCCGTCTTTGCCACTGAAAATGGCCCAGATACTAGAGCCCTGGCGACTCGATGAGTTGAAGAAATATGATGGCCGTTACCTGAGTGGCTTCCGGGCTGAGCTTTTCCAAACGAATGCTGAACAGGCGCTGGTGATTGCCAAGAAGAGAATGGACCCCGCCATCAGGGAAAATATATTGGATGATATCGGAGGGGATGAACAGGTGATCAACAACTACCAGGTGGCATACAACCGCCTTGGGTTGAAATATTTACTCCTGCCCGTATGGATCAGCGCCTACCGTTATAATGGTAAATTGTACCATTTTGTTGTAAATGCTTGCACCGGCGAAGTTACCGGCGACAGGCCTTACAGCTGGATCAAGATTGTAAGCCTTATTATCGGTATCATTATCGCTATTGTGCTTATTTACCAGGTAGCACAATCTTCGCATTGATATAAATAATTGGGGGCTTTTACACCTAACGACCTGATCATTTATTTTCCGTTGCAGGAAAATAAATGATCAGGTTTTTTTACGTTATGGGGAAAAGCATCTACAATCACTAACGGCAGACGTTACCCGTAATTGGTTATCGAACTCCTTACTGTAGCTAGTTGTAGCAATTGGTTTTATATAGGTACTTTTTTTGTAAAAACTCTCCTGTATACTATACTCCTATTATAAACCCAAAACAATAAACAATGAGGAAATTACTTTTTTTATCAGCTACCTGTTTAACTATCTGGATGGCCCAATCCTGTGCGAACAACACTAAAAATCCACAGTCTGAAACACCAGTAGACAGTGCCCAGGACGTTAATGCCTCTGTAAAACCTGTTGATGAAAAGTCCTCTAGTTTTGCAGTAGACGCTGCCGACGGAGGCATGATGGAAATAGCTGCGAGCAAGTTGGTGCAAGATAAATCCCAGAATGAAAGGGTAAGGGCTTTTGCTACTATGATGGTAAATGATCATACTAAAGCCGGGGATGAACTAAAGGCGTTAGCACAAAAGAGAAATATTGCACTGCCGGCAGAATTATCTACAGAAGATAAAAAACATATAGATGATCTCAGTAAGAAGTCTGGTAGAGATTTCGATAAATCTTATATAAACATGATGGTAGAAGACCACGATAAAGTGGTAAAAGAATTTGAAGCAGCATCCGATAATGTAGCCGACGATGAATTGAAATCCTGGGCCAGGAATACCTTACCAACTTTAAAAGTCCACCAAGACTCTGCCAGGGCTATTAAAGATGCTATGAACGACAGAAAATAATGTAATAGATTTCAACAGAAGTTGTAAGGGCCACAGCAATACCGCATTGCTGTGGCCCTTATGTTAAAGGTATGTGTTTATAACAGATCATTATACTCCGGATGTCTTTTCATATAGGCGTTTACGTAAGGACAATATGCTTTTACTTTCAGATGGTTTTCCCGGGCGTAATTCAATACATATTGCGCCAGTTGTCCGGCAACGCCTTTGCCTTCCAATTCGGGCGACACTTCGGTATGTAAAAAAGCGATGCCGCCAGGAGAAAGGGAGTAAGCGATCATGGCAGTATGACCGTCTACTTCTGTTTCAAACTGATGTTTGGCCGTATTATTCCTGATAGTGAGTTCCATATAAAAGGGGGCTAGAAGTTATTGGAAAAATTAATTTTTAATATGGGAGCCATCGCAATAAGGTTTATTGGGAGAGGCGCCACAGCTTAAATAGCTTTTGTATTCATAATGATAGGATTACTTAACATCTTATGAACAGGGCAGGAGCGGGCGATTTGTAACAAGCGGTCCCGTTGTTCCTGGCTAAGGTTTCCGGTAAGATGAATGTCCATATCTATTACTGTGGTGAGCGGATCTGGCCTGGCGGCGCTATTGAAGCGTACCTCCACCTCAATATTATCGACAGGCCATTTTTTTCTGTTAGCATACATTTTTATTGTGATGGCTGTGCAGGCGCCTAAGCTGCTCAATAACAGTTCTCCCGGCTGGGGGGCAGTATCGGTACCGCCAAAATCTTTCGGTTCATCCGACAGCCAGCGGTGTCCCCTGGCGGCTATTGATACCTGGTAAGTATTACCTGTTAAAGTTACTTTTGCTTCCTGGTCCATGTGTATGTTTTACAGTATATGATTTATTAAAAATGATCTTTTATCCATTGTGTGGCCAATGTAATGTCTTGTTGTACCAGGTTATGGCCTGCATTAATCTGATGTGCGCTCACCTGGAAGCCATTAGCACTTAATAACGAAGCATAGGCAGTTGTGGCAGCCGGATCTACGGTGCCGTCTTGTATGCCGGAACTCATAAATACAGGTTGTTGCCTTTGTGTTTCAAAACTATCTTCTATGCCGCTCAGCGGTTGCATAGGACGGAATAATACAGTGCCGGCCAATAATTCAGGATATAACATTAGTGCGGCGCCGGCAATGTTGGCGCCATTGGAATATCCGGTAGCGATCAGTTTATTAATGTCGAAACTTTCAATAGCAGCCAGCTCTTTCAGGAAGTGCACCATTTCATGTGTCCTGAAATGCACATCTTCTTCATCAAATACACCCATGGCTAAACGGTGAAAGAAGCGGGGCATGCCATGTTCTTCCACGTTTCCCCGCAAGCTCAATACATTAAAGCCTTGCCCCAGTGTGCCAGCCAGCGGTAGCAGGTCGCGCTCATCACCGCCGGTACCATGTAATAACAATAGCGTATAGGCATTATCGTTACCTATTGGTTGGAACACATACTTCATTGGTTTAAAATCCATATTAATCCAGTTTAATCAGTTTTTTCTCAATTTCGTGACGCATGGGCTCATATTGTGCAGGCAGCATCAAATGAGTGCCTAATTCCTCTACCTGTTCGTCTATGGTGAAGCCCGGAACGTCGGTGGCCAGCTCAAACAGAACGCCGCCGGGCTCACGGAAATACACAGAGCGGAAATACTTACGGTCTAGTTGCGGAGTGGCGTTCAGTCCCCTGTCTTCCAGCAACTGCCGGTAATGCATCTGCATGGCATCGTCTTTCATACGGAAAGCAATATGGTGTACACTGCCGCCGGCTACATGTCCGCGGGGCTCTCCCTTAGCTTCTACCAGGTCTATGTAATTAGCGGTATCACCAGCCGGGCTCACAAAGCGGTAACGGTTCGTATGTTGCTTAGCCAACTGGTAACCAAACACCGATACCAGCAGGTCGGCTGTAGGCTGTATATCTTCGAGCGTTAAGGTAACATGATGAAACCCTCGGGTAGCATTGTTTTCAGCTACTTCATGGGTTACCCATGGTATGCGGTCGTCGGGTGTTTCCGGTACTGTTAATTCCACTTTAAGGCCGTCAGGATCAATGAAGGTGAGGTATATTTCTCCAAACTTGGAAGACGGCTTGTTGTAGATTACATTTTCCTTTTCAAAACGTTTAAGCCAGAAATCAATGCTCCCTTCAGGAATGGAATAGCCGATTTCGGTAACCATGTGGCTGCCCCGACGCCCGGCCATGATATCTTCCCAAGGAAAGAAAGTCAGGATAGTGCCTGGCGTACCGGTTTCATCCCCATAATAAAAATGGTAAGTGAGCGGATCATCAAAGTTGACAGTTTTCTTTACAAAACGCAACCCCATTACGCGGGTATAGAAGTTAAAATTCTTTTTAGCATTGCCGGAAATGGCCGTAATATGATGTAGGCCGGTTATCTCATTCATAATCCCAGTTTTATTTCCGGGATTTCCAGAGGCAGATATCCTCTTTATACAAGTATATCAACATCCGGATATCCCGGAACGATCACTATTTCTTGATCAATTGTATCTCACAGTTGATCTTTACTTCGTCGCTTACCATTACACCGCCGCTTTCGGTGGCTGCATTCCAGGTAAGACCAAAATCTTTACGGTTAATTTTGCCATTAATGGTAAAACCAGCCTTGGTATTGCCCCACGGGTCTTTTACCACACCACCGAATTCAACAGACAGCTTAATATTTTTGGTAATATCACGGATAGTAAGATCGCCATATAGCTCGTAGGAACCGTCGTTGTCGATGCTCACATATTTAGTGGCCGTAAAGGTGATGTTCCGGTATTTATTTACATCAAAGAAGTCTGGAGAGCGGAGATGTTGGTCCCGGTCGTTGGTTCCGGTAGCAATTGAATCTACATCGATAGTTACATTCGCTTTCGCCGTCATAAAATCTTCTTCTTCTGTTTCTGCATCCACCGTGAAGGAATTGAATTTACCAGTAACGTTAGTGATCATCAGGTGACGGATCTTAAATGTTATTTCACTGTGATTGGAATCTGCTGTCCATTGATGTTTTGCCATGGGTAAATGTGGTTTTAGAATGAATCAATGATTGTTTAAGAATGTAACGAAAGCCGCTGCAGGACTATATCTTAACAAGTGGTAAAGCTTATTGTTCAAACTGATTGTTTCACAAATATCGGGCGGAAGCATCCCCTTAAAAATGGATCAATGAAAGATATTGGTGTACTTTTTATGAGGTCCTCAAAAGCCTGATCAGATATAGCAATGGGGTACTTTTAAGAGTACTCTTAAAGATAGGGATTTTAATGCTAGTCCCTTATGATATTTTATTTAAATTACTTTAAATATGATTCATGAATAGCGGGTTTGGTTAGGACGGCGGCGTTTGTATAAGTGGCAATAATCCATATATTTGTAACGGATGTATGCAATTGTAGATATTGAGACGACAGGTGGCCATGCCAGTGCCAACGGTATTACGGAAGTAGCCGTTTTTCTTCATGATGGGAGGGAAGTTACCCAGCATTACCAGACGCTGGTAAATCCCGGCATTCCTATTCCATATTACATTGAGTCGCTCACTGGAATCAGCAATGAGATGGTGGCCAATGCACCTCCTTTTGAAGCTGTAGCGCCCTTATTGTATGAATTGCTCAAAGACCGCATTTTTGTGGCCCATAACGTCAATTTTGATTATGCTTTCATGAAGCATCAACTGGGCCAGGCGGGGTTGGTACTCCAGTGCAAAAAGCTTTGCACGGTACGGCTGGGGCGAAAAGTATTTCCTGGTTTGCCTTCTTATAGCCTGGGTAATATTTGCAGGCACTTTGGGATAGGCATTAACGGGCGCCATCGGGCGGGTGGTGATGCGGAAGCCACAGCCCGGCTCTTTAGCTTGCTATTGGCCAATGATAAGGATCAGGTGATTGCAGCTGCCCTCAGACAAGGATCTAAAGAACAGTTCCTGCCGCCTAACCTGGCGCCTGAGCAGGTGAAAACCTTACCTGAATATCCCGGTGTTTATTACTTCCACGATCAGAAAGATAAGGTGGTGTATGTGGGCAAGGCCAAAGATTTACGCAAACGGGTCAACAGCCATTTTACCGGTCATAGCATCAGTCGGCAACGACAGCACTTCTTGCGTACGGTGCATCGTATCAGCTATCAAGAAACGGCTACAGAACTAATGGCCAGCATCCTGGAATCGGTGGAGATAAAGCGGTTGTGGCCTATCTTTAATAAAGCCCAGAAACAGGTAACATTTCGTTATGGCCTTTACCTGTTTGAGGATCAGCAAGGGTACTTGCGCCTGGCTATTGAAAAGAAAAGGAAGTATTCCCAACCAGTTCATAGCTTTAACCTGCTGGCAGACGGACATCAGTTGCTACGTGCGCTTATCCGGGAGTTTGCCCTTTGTCCTAAGCTTTGCTTCCTTCAGAAGGGGAGCGGCACTTGTGCCGGCATTACGGCAGCTACCTGTAAGGGCGCCTGTGAAAATGCAGAGCCGCCGGTAATTTATAACACCCGTATTACGGCGGCAGTAGCTTTCCTGCAAGCACAACAGCCTTCTATGGTAATAATAGACAAGGGCCGTAATAGCAGTGAAAAAAGCTGTATCCTGATGGAGAAGGGCCGGTTTTATGGCATGGGCTACCTGCCTGTAGAGGTAAGTACCTCAGATCCCGGTCATTTCCGGGAATACCTAACCCCTTATGCAGAAAACGAGGTCATCATTAGTTTACTTAAGCCATACGCGAGTAATATTAACGCGCAACACCCTGAAACCAGTTATACCGGCCGGGAATGGAAATAGCTGATCGGGAAAGTTACCGCTGTACTATTCTTACTTAATACATTCCATCATATTTAAAAAATTACATTAATTACAATAAATCCCTCAATCCTATTTACTTTTGCAAACTATATATGAATTTCATCTTTAAATATTAATATTTTTTTACTCATGTTGGAGTCAAGTTTCAAATTACCAGGCCAGACAGCCTTTTATAAAGGGAAAGTACGCGATGTATACACCATTGACGATAGACTGATGGTAATGGTAGTAAGTGATCGTATCTCTGCATTTGATGTGGTGTTGCCACGCCCTATTCCTTATAAAGGCCAGGTTTTAAACCAGGTAGCGGCTATTATGCTGGAAGCTACCAAGGATATTGTTCCTAACTGGGTAAAGTCCACTCCGCTGCCTAATGTTACTATTGGTTTGAAATGCGAAACATTCCCCGTTGAAATGGTGGTTCGCGGTAACCTTACCGGTCATGCGTGGAGAACATATAAATCCGGTCAGCGTGTGCTTTGCGGCGTTACCATGCCAGAGGGACTGAAAGAAAATGATTTTTTCCCTACGCCAATCATCACGCCTACTACCAAAGCGCATGAAGGACACGATGAGGATATTTCCCGTGAAGAGATCATTGCTCAGGGGCTGGTAAGCAAAGAGGATTATGAGCAACTGGAAAAATATACCCTGGCCTTGTTTGAAAGAGGAAAGGAATTGGCAGCTCAACGTGGATTGATATTGGTAGATACTAAATATGAGTTTGGAAAGATCGGTGATACCATTTACGTGATCGACGAAATCCATACGCCAGATTCTTCCCGTTATTTCTATGCAGCAGGCTATGAAGAAAACCAGCAGAATGGTGTGCAGCAGAAACAGCTGAGTAAAGAGTTTGTACGTGAATGGTTGATGGAAAACGGTTTCCAGGGTAAAGAAGGCCAGGTGGTACCTGAAATGACAGATGAGTTTATCAACAGTGTGAGTGAACGTTACATTGAGCTGTTCGAAAACATCACCGGTCAGCAATTTGTGAAAGAAGACGTTGCAGCTGCGGATGCAGTAGCCAAAGTTATAGCTGAACTGAAAAGTTTATAATATTATAGCCGCTCTGGCAATACCAGAGCGGCTTTATCCTTTTGTGCACAATGAAAATACAAGTGATTGCTGCTATAGTTTGTTTGTTAAGTTTTAGTGCGTGTAACCATGCAACCAAACCCTCCAAAGCATTAAGTAGCGCAGAGATATTGGAATTGGCCGGGCAATCTCCCGGAATGAATGCCGGTAACGGTAATTTCACCGTAAAAACTCCAGCGGGCTGGTCTACCAAAGATACAGTCATCAGCCGGATAGCATATATCTTCATGACAGCGCCTGCGGCCGCAGGCAGCCCATTTCAGGCAAACGTAAACATTATCACCCAGGAGCTAAAGGAAGGTTTTACAGTAGATAAATACATGGCAACCACCCAAAAGGAAATGCAAACTTTTTTCAGCAGCTACAAAAAGCTGGCAGAAGGGGAGCGCACGGTGACCGATGTAAAAGCCAAGTGGATGAAATGTCAGTATATACATAGGGAAAGCGGTACTGTACTGAATGGGGAAATTACCATTCTGGTAAAGAACAATATAGCCTATGCTATTACATTAACCACGTTGGCCGATGAGTTGGAACAATATGCTCCCGCATTGGAAGAGGTCTTAGGTTCTTTCAACGCTAAGTAATCGCTATCGCGTAGCTGGAGGTGCCCGCCTGTATTTCACGTAGCAGCTTTCTGCCGCCAATGCCTTATTTTTGTGTGCAAATCGATGAAGCTTGAAACACCTTGCTGCACTTAATAAATATTTTCTGGCGAATAAATGGCGCCTGATCCTGGGATTATTGTTTACCGCCATCTCCATTGTATTCAGTGTATTTCAGCCTATTATGGTCAGGCAGATCTTTGACCTGCTGTCGCATAATATTGATGAATACCGTTTACTGGACCATACTTCACTGAAAATGCCTTTCCGGGCTGATTTTACGCATGTATTAGCCTTTTATGGCATCAGTATCCTGATCTTCGCCTTGCTGAGCGGATTTTTTCTTTTCCTGCAACGGCAAACGTTCATCGTTATGAGCCGGCATATAGAGTATGATCTGAAAAATGAAATTTACCGGCACTATCAGCAGCTGGATCTGAACTTTTTTAAGATGCATCGCACTGGCGATCTAATGAGCCGTATTACAGAAGATGTATCACGGGTGCGCATGTACGTAGGGCCTGCCATTATGTATGCATCGCGTACCCTTTTTCTGATTGTGATGGTTGTATACCTGATGTTGAAAGTAAACCCTTTGCTTACGTTGTATACCTTGTCGCCATTGCCTTTCCTGGCGCTTACGATCTATTATGTGAACCGGATCATTCACCGTAAAAGTGAAAAGATACAAGCGCAGTTATCTACTATTACTTCTATTGCACAGGAATCTTACTCTGGTATCCGGGTGATAAAATCCTATATCCAGGAAGATGCCAGTACGCGTCATTTTGAAGACGCCAGTGAAGTGTATAAAGACAGTTCTATCAGCCTGGCTAAAACGGATGCCCTCTTTCAGCCCACTATGGCGTTGATGATTGGTTTGAGCGTGATACTCACTATTTTTATCGGAGGTATCCAGGTAATACATGGCAATATTACCGTTGGTAACCTCGCAGAGTTTGTGATTTATGTGAACATGCTTATGTTCCCGTTTTTCTCTATTGGTATGGTAGCGTCTATGATACAGCGTGCAGCGGCCTCGCAACAACGGCTCAACGAATTTTTGCAGATACAGCCAACTATTCAGGACGCGCCGGATGCCAGGATTGTTAAGCTGCAAGGAGGAATAGCCCTGGAGAATGTAAGCTTTACCTATCCGCATACCGGTATTACCGCCATCCGTAATTTTAATTTGCAGATAGCACCTGGTCAGAAGGTAGCGGTGATTGGTAGAACAGGCTCCGGTAAGAGTACGTTGGCCCAGTTACTGATCCGCATGTACGACCCCCAGGAAGGGAAAGTCATGTTGGATGGCCACGACATTAGCACTTTGCAGCTCGCCAGTTTACGCGGCCAGATCAGCTATGTGCCACAGGATGTATTCCTGTTTTCTGACACGATTGCCAATAATATTCGTTTTGGCGACCCCATGGCTAACCTGCAAGCGGTACAAACCGCGGCCAGACAGGCTTCTGTAGAAAAAGACATACTCGGTTTCAATGAAGGATTTGAAACCGCCATAGGTGAGCGTGGCGTTACCTTGAGCGGAGGGCAGAAACAGCGTATTTCTATTGCCCGTGGACTCATCAAAGATCCGGATATCCTCATCTTCGACGACTGCCTTTCTGCCGTAGATGCACGTACGGAAAAGGAGATCATCGGTAACTTATATGCCTATCTTAAGAATAGAACCGCTATCATTATCACCCACCGCATTTTTGCACTGTTTGAATTCGATAAGATCATTGTGTTGGATGAAGGAAGGATTGTGGAAGCCGGAACACATGAAAATTTATTATCATTGAAGGGATACTACGCGGAGTTGTATGCCAGGCAGCAATCAGGTGAAGATGATGGTGTAACTGGGTAACAATCATATGCTTGGATAAGCCCCACCGCGGCCGTTTACATGAGCGTTCTATGATTTTTCAAAATCATTTAAAAATATTTTGATATTTGTAAAACAATAGTATATTTGTCTCTTATTGTAACAGGATTTGATTCGTTAACACTTAAATCTATCAACTGTGGCGTACGAAAACAACAATCAACAGGAAAGAAACAATGATAGCATCTTTTCTAAACGATTGAAAGCGGGTAAAAGAAGAACGTACTTCTTTGATGTAAAGACCACTCGGGGAAACGACTACTTTCTAACTATAACAGAAAGTAAAAAACGTTTTAATGACAACGGTTATGACAGGCATAAAGTATTCCTGTATAAGGAAGACTTTAACAAGTTTCTGAACGCACTGACCGAAACTATCAACTATGTAAAGACAGAGTTGATGCCCGATTTCGACTTTGATGCCTACAACCACGATTATGTGCAGGAAGAGCAAGACGAGCTGGATGCAGATGGAGCGGAAGTTCGTAGTTCATCCACAGTGGAAGCAGTTGTACCTGTAGAAGCAACTATTACAGCGCAGGCTTCTCATAGTACTGAAGATGTAGACAAATGGTAAGATTTTTACTTAATTAATTTATTTCGACATTCGAAAATAATAACCCCCGGATTTTTCCGGGGGTTTCCTGTGTTATATTATATGTGAGACACATTACATTTTCATTCTTTTCCAGGCGTTAATTAACCCATTTGTACTGGCGTCGTGGTTAATGATGGTATCATCGTTTTCCAGTTCCGGCAGGATTTTGCTGGCCAGTTGTTTACCCAGTTCCACCCCCCATTGGTCGAAGGAGTAGATGTTCCAGATAACGCCTTGTACAAAGATTTTATGTTCGTATAATGCAATCAGGGAGCCCAGGGAGCGGGGGGTGATTTCCTTTACCAGGAAAGAGTTCGTAGGTCTGTTGCCGGTAAATACTTTGAAAGGCACCAGTTTGTCGATCTCTTCTTTGGGGGTATTGGTTTTTTCCAGTTCTGCACGTACTTCCGCCTCTGTTTTACCATTCATTAAGGCCTCCGTTTGTGCGAAGAAGTTAGACAGCAGTTTTACGTGATGGTCGCCAATAGGATTGTGGCTGATGGCCGGTGCGATGAAATCGCAGGGGATCAGTTTGGTACCCTGATGGATGAGTTGATAGAAAGCATGCTGACCGTTGGTACCGGGTTCACCCCAAACGATCGGACCGGTTTCGTAGCTAACGGGATGGCCTGTACGATCTGCGGATTTACCATTGCTTTCCATGTTGCCTTGCTGGAAGTAGGCCGGGAAGCGGTGCATGTATTGGTCGTAGGGAAGGATCGCTTCCGTGGAGCTACCAAAGAAGTTACCATACCATAAACCGATGAGGGCCATAATAGCCGGAATATTTTGTTCTAACGGTGTTTCAGTAAAGTGCCTGTCTACTGCGTGGGCGCCTTCCAGTAATTCGGTGAAGTGCTCGAAACCAATGGAGAGGGCAATAGATAAGCCAATAGCAGACCACAGGGAATAGCGGCCGCCTACCCAATCCCAGAATTCAAACATGTTGTTGGGATCGATACCGAAAGCAGTAACGGCTTTCTCGTTGGTAGAAAGCGCCACAAAATGTTTGGCGACGAATTGTTCATCCTTTGCGTGTTCCAGGAACCAGCTCCTGGCAGTATGCGCATTGGTCATTGTTTCCTGTGTAGTAAATGTTTTAGACGCAATGAGGAACAAGGTTTCGTCGGGGGTAATTTCTTTCAGCGTTTCAGCAATATGGGTGCCGTCTACGTTAGAAACAAAGTATGGATGTATGTTTGGTTTCCAGTAAGGTTTCAATGCTTCTGTTACCATTACCGGACCCAGGTCGGAACCGCCGATACCTATATTTACGATATAGCGTATAGGCTTGCCGGTATATCCTTTCCATTCGCCGGAGTGAATTTGGCGGCATATATGATCCATTTTATTTAATACGGCTTTCACATCTGGCATCACATCACGTCCATCCAGTAATACGGGCTTGTCGCTGGTGTTACGCAGTGCGGTGTGCAGTACTGCGCGGTTCTCCGTGACATTGATCTTTTCTGCATTAAACATGGCCTTAATCGCTTCAGACACATTGCATTCTTCCGCAAGGCTTAACAGCAGGCTACGGGTATCTTCAGTGATCAGGTTCTTGGAATAATCAAAGAGAATGTCTTCAAACTGAAGGGAGAACTGGCTGAAACGTTCTTTGTTTTCCATGAATAGGGCGCGCATGTGCACCTTTTTCATCTCCTCGGCATGCTTTCTCAATGATTCCCACGATTTGGTGGTTGTTGGATTGATAGATGGAAACATAGTATTGTTTATATTAAAATGCGCTCCAAAAATACTCTTTTAGATTCATGATTTTTGTTTCCGGTATAATTGCCAGGAAATGGTGATAGCAATGATGCCGATGGCGATCACACAGGTTGGAATAATGGAATTTTCGCCTGGCACATCAGCTATTCTTCTTTTAAGCAGAATACCATAAAATGCCCATACATTAACAAGCGCATATACGATATTGTTGCGTAGTAGTATCATGGCTATACTCAGTAATGTAGCGAAACCGATCATGATGTTAGTCCAGCCGATCTGACTATATAAACTGCTTCCCCATCCGGCGTATACTATTAGTATAGTGATGTTGGCGATGGTGGTAATGGCGATCCATCCCAGGTATATGCTAAAAGGCAGGTGTATAAATATTTTTTCTGCCAGGGGAGCTGGCCTTACGCCAATGCCGAAGTTATAATGAATTGCCAGCAGGGAAATCAATAATACCAGCATCATTGCTACACTTACAGGTATCAGGTAATAGTGCCAGGTAAATAGCCAGCAGGCGTTGGCGATAGAAGATACCATGAACCATCCTTTCATTTGCCGCATCACCTGCGATAGTTCGTTGGGGTGTTGATCAGAAAATGCCAGCCAAAGTTGATAGATCACAAATGCCAGCATAGAAAGGTAAATAATGATCCATATAGAAAAGGTAATGCCAGCCGGTGCAAATAAATGAGGATATTCATTCGCTACCTGCGCGGTGGTTTTTTCGTTAATGGGCAACAACAGGGCCATCAGGTTGATTACAACCATCATAATAAAGCCAAGCGTGTTAAATATAGCGCTGTTTTTGAAATGCAGGGTATCATGGCTCATCATATCAAATGGCAGCTTTTTGTAATATTAGTGACATATTTACAGTGTTGTAACACAAAAATTGTGCTAAAATGGACAAAAAACATTGTGGGCATACATTAGTAGATATCTGCATTTTTGCCTACATTTGCCGGCTATGACATCTGAGCAATTAAAAGCTATGAGGGACCGTTTATACGTCCTGGGAGGTTTTCTTTAACGTCCCTGACCGATTAGCTAAAATAGAAAACGACAAACAATTAAGCCTGGCGCCCGGATTTTGGGACGATAACGTCAGAGCTACTTCTATTCTGAAGGAAATTAAGGTAAACAAATATTGGGTTGACCTTTATGATCAGGTAAATGCTGCTATAGATGATAGCGCAGTACTGAATGATTTTTTCAAAGAAGGTGAAGCTTCCGAAGAGGAAGTAGAATTAGCTTATAACGCTGCTGTAGCCGCGTTAGATGACCTGGAGTTTAAATCCACGCTAAACCAGCCGGAAGATGAAATGCCTGCAGTACTCACTATCAACTCTGGTGCTGGCGGCACCGAAAGCCAGGATTGGGCTGAAATGCTGCTACGTATGTACCGCATGTATGGAGAAAAGCAAGGCTGGAAAGTATCGGAAATTGATACACAGTATGGAGATGGCGCCGGCATCAAATCCGCAACGCTGGAATTTGACGGCGACTTTGCCTACGGCCATCTGAAAGCAGAAAGCGGTGTACATCGCCTGGTACGTATTTCTCCGTTCGATTCCAATGCACGCCGGCATACTTCTTTTGCTTCCGTATATGTATACCCGTTGGTAGACGATACGATCGAAATTGCAGTAAACCCGGCAGACCTGGAATGGGAGTTTTACCGTTCCGGTGGTAAGGGAGGACAAAACGTAAACAAGGTGGAAACGGCTGTGCGCTTAAAACACATCCCATCCGGAATTATCGTTGAATGCCAACAGGCCCGTACACAAGGTGAGAACCGTGAAAAAGCCCTCACCATGCTGAAGTCCCAACTGTATGAAGAGGAACTGCGTAAGAGAGAAGCGCTTAAAAATGCTGCCAACGCCAACAAACGCAAGATCGAATGGGGATCACAGATCAGATCATACGTATTCCATCCGTATAAAATGATCAAAGACCACCGTACCGATTATGAAGTAGGTAACGTAGGTCCGGTAATGGATGGCGACCTCGATGGATTCATCAAAGCATACCTCATGATGCAGAAGGAAGAGGACAATAATTAATAAGTATCTACTAATTATTAATAAGCCTGATGGAGGCGTTTCTGTTAACTTTGCAACAGAAACAAATCATGTAGTTGTTTATTTACCTGCTTATTTTGTTATTTAGATAATTAGAATGTCTAATAGCAAGATAGCCAGGTAAATAAATATTAAATCAGGTCACAATGAATACAGGATACTTTGAATACGCAGCGCCTGCTAACGAGCCTGTGTTGTCTTATGCCCCCGGTTCCGCTGAGAGGATTGCATTAAAGAAACAATTAGCCGCATTTAAAGCAGAGGTAGCTGATATCCCCATGTATATCGGTGGTAAAGAGGTGCGTACGGACAATACCATAGATCTCCGCCCCCCACACGAAATCAGCCACAAATTAGGTCATTTCCATTTGGGTGAAGCTTCCCACGTGAAGTCTGCCATTACAGCAGCCCTGGAAGCCCGTGAAAGATGGGCCAATATGGATTGGGAACAGCGCGCCGGCATATTTTTGCGTGCCGCAGACCTCCTGGCCACTAAATACCGTTCTCACATCAATGCCGCTACTATGCTTGGGCAGAGCAAGAATGCCTACCAGGCCGAAATAGATAGCGCCTGTGAACTAATCGACTTCCTTCGTTATAATGTACACTTCCTGAGCGAAATTTACCGCCAACAGCCGGTATGTGCCCCTGGTATCCATAACCGCGTAGAATACCGTCCACTGGAAGGTTTTGTACTGGCCATTACGCCATTTAACTTTACCGCTATTGCCGGCAACCTGCCAACTTCTGCTGCTATGTGCGGCAACGTAGTGGTGTGGAAACCTGCTAATACACAAATTTTCGCTGCGCAGGTATTTATGAAGGTGATGATTGAAGCTGGTTTGCCAGCTGGTGTGATCAACTTGGTATATGCCAATGGTTCCATGATCGGTGATATCTGTTTTGCAGATCCTCATTTTGCAGGTATTCATTTCACTGGCTCTACCGGCGTATTCCAAACCATGTGGAAAACCATCGGTGAAAACATTCATAAATACAAAGCTTATCCACGTATCGTAGGTGAAACAGGCGGTAAGGATTTTGTGCTGGTGCATAAATCTGCTGATGTTGATATTACCGTTACTGCGTTAGCCCGTGGCGCTTTCGAATACCAAGGCCAGAAATGCTCTGCTGCCTCCCGCGCATATATACCAAACAATCTTGCTGACGAGATAAAAACAAAGTTGCTGGCCGAGCTGAAAACCATGAAAATGGGTACTACAGAGGATTTTAGCAACTTTATCAATGCCGTAATCGACGAACGCGCTTTCGATAAGATCACCAGGTATATTACCAATGCACAAAACGATCCTGCTGCGAAAGTGATTGCCGGCGGTACTTTCGATAAATCAAAAGGTTACTTTATTGAGCCTACCATTATCGAAACTACCGATCATAACTATGTTACTATGCGCGAAGAAATCTTCGGGCCTGTATTAACAATTTATGTATATGATGCTGAACAGTTCGAAGACATCATGCAGGTAATAGACTCTACTTCCGAATATGCTTTAACCGGTTCTATCATCGCTCAAGACCGCTATGCTGTAGAACTGGCCACCCGCACCCTGGTGAATAGTGCTGGTAATTTCTACGTAAACGACAAGCCAACCGGCGCAGTGGTAGGTCAACAGCCTTTCGGTGGCGCCCGTGCTTCCGGTACCAATGACAAAGCAGGTTCTATGCTGAACCTCTACCGTTGGTTGAGTGCCAGAAGTATCAAGGAAACTTTTGTGCCCGCTACTGATTACAGGTATCCATTCCTGAATGAAGCATAGTAAATGTTCATGATTTATATAAAAGGCGATGGAGGTATTTCCATCGCCTTTTTTGTACCTTGCGCCCTTATCCAGAATCCAGGCAATTATGCAGGCAGATATTATCACTAAGTATTTTTCAGAGTACCATTCACAACTCCGGGTAGTAGATCTCGAACAGCGGCTGATAGCTGATGGAATTCCTGCTCCGGAAGCCAGTGTAGCGGCGGTTAAAGGGTTTAATGCCTATTTTGGGAAACAGCTGCGCAAAAAAGGCATTAAAGCCGGTATATGCCTCTTCGTGGCCTTAGTGTGCCTGCTCCGCATTATTACCCTCAGCAACCGGGAAGAAGGTAGTTTCATGCAGGTGTCTTTATCACTCGGATTAGTAGCTTTCGCTTTGCTCCTGGGAGTGATCTGGGGAATACAATTGTTTGCCCTTAAAGAAGAAATTACGTCTTTCAGAGATCTGAGGAAATTATAATATTTTATTTCCCTATGAATGGTCCCCTTGATAGTTTCTTTACGATTACCTAAAGGATCAATGCAGCAGGTAAACTGATACAATTATCGAAGAAATGCAACTGAGCTATTGCATCTTTTTCAGCGCTTCCAACGATTCTGTAACGTGTTTTTCCCCATCCCGCATAGAATTAAAAGTATGCACCACTACGCCGTTTTTATCTACTATGTAAGTTACACGCCCCGGAATAACAAAGGTTTTAGGTACGCCAAATAGTTTGCGGACTTCATTTTTGGGATCGCTGAGCAGGGTAAAGGGAAGGTTGTGATGTGTGGCGAAGTGCTTATGGGAAGCTACATTATCGGAGCTGATACCAATCACCATGGCGCCATATCGCTGAAAATCCTGGTAGGCATCCCGGAAAGAGCATGCTTCTTTCGTACAAACAGATGTTTCATCTTTGGGGTAAAAATAAATGACTAGAGGTTGCTTGCCTAATACGGTGGTAATGTCGAAGGTTTTTCCATCCTGGTCTTGCAGGCTGAAGACGGGTACTTTATCGCCTGTTTTTATCTGGGCATCCGCAGAGGGACTCCAAAACTGTAAGAATGCAGTCATAATCATAATGAGCTTAAAGGTTTTCATACGCACTTTTTCAGGAACTAAAAGTACGAAGAGCTATTCGATTACCGCCTCATAATTTTATCATTTAATCCTAATTACAGGCTCATGCTCCCGCTTTTCTGGCCACGGAGAAGTTCCGGGCGTTTGCTTCATAAACGGTAATACTGCGTTCATGCTGCGTCCTTACCGGATTTTACCTGTTTTTTCTCATTTTCACCTTTTTATCTGTTGCATTAATCGTTATTTTTGGCGCCTAAAACATCGTGTTTTGAAAACCATACTTACCGGCAAGCAAATGGCTATTACCATAGACAGGCTTTGTCATCAGTTGATAGAAAATCATTTAAAATTTGAGCAGACCGTACTGATCGGGTTGCAGCCCAGAGGGATTTATTTATCTGGCAGGATCTATGAAACGTTGCAAAAGTTAGTGCCGGGAGCGCATATAGATTATGGTAAGCTGGATATTACTTTTTACCGCGACGACTTCTCTCAGAGCAAGACTTTGCATGTGCCCAACGAAACAAGTATTGATTTTTCCATAGAAAATAAAAAGGTAGTGCTGATAGATGACGTGTTGTATACCGGCCGTACTATCCGTTCGGCCCTGGATGCAATGCTGGATTTTGGCCGGCCGGCGGCAGTGGAGCTGTTAACGTTGATAGACCGGCGTTTCAGTAGACAACTGCCTATTCAGCCCGACTATACCGGACGTACTATTGATGCCCTTATTTCCCAGAAAGTAAGGGTGTTGTGGAACGAAAGAGATGGTAAAGACGAAGTAGTTCTGATTGACTAAAATGAATCCGGATTTCAGAATTCAGATTTCACCCTTTATATTTGCACATTAATGTCACTTTCTGTAAAACACTTACTCGGAATTCGCGATCTGCAGCGTCAGGATATAGAGCTTATTTTTCAAACAGCCGACCAGTTTAAGGAGGTTTTACAAAGGCCTATTAAAAAGGTTCCTACGCTTCGCGATACAACAATTGTCAATTTATTTTTTGAGAATTCAACCCGTACACGCATCTCTTTTGAGCTCGCGGAAAAACGCCTCGGGGCAGACACCATCAACTTCTCTGCTTCCGGTTCTTCTGTTTCTAAGGGAGAAACGTTGATAGATACCGTCAACAACATTTTGTCTATGAAGGTAGACGTGGTGGTGATGCGTCATTCTGCCAGCGGTGCGCCGCATTTCCTGGCTAAGCATATCCAAGTGCCTATCCTTAATGCGGGCGACGGTATTAATGAACATCCCACCCAGGCATTGCTGGATGCTTTTTCTATCCGAGAAAAGCTCGGTAGCGTGGAAGGTAAAAAAGTAGCGATTTGTGGAGATGTGATGCACTCCCGTGTGGCGCTCTCGAATATTTACTGCCTGCGTAAACTTGGTGCTGAGGTAACTGTAGTAGGCCCGCCTACCCTGATTCCTAAGTATATGGCGGCCGCCCTCGGTGTAAATGTGAGTTATAATATCCGCGAAGCCCTGCAATGGTGCGATGTGGCAAATGTACTCCGTATACAACTCGAAAGACAAAATACGCCTTTATTCTCTTCACTTAGGGAGTATTCGCTCGCTTATGGTATTAACCGTGAGCTGCTAGACAGTCTTCATAAAGATATTGTGATTATGCACCCGGGACCTATTAACCGTGGGGTAGAAATCAACTCAGATGTGGCCGACTCCGGCCAGTCGATTATCCTCGACCAGGTAGAAAATGGGGTAGCGGTTCGTATGGCTGCCTTATACCTGTTGTCTGGAAAGAAAGCGGAAAATAATTAATAGCTGTTCACCTTTAGCAGCAACTGTTTGCCGCTAAAGGTGACTAAATTCTTAGATCCGGTATCGGATTTTTCTTATGCCTAAAAGCTAATCGCTGCCCCCACTGTATACGACCTGAAAAACGGGTATACATTTCCGTTATATCCTCCGGCCTGTTCGGGATCGTAGTATTTAATCTTCATTTTGGTCGTTTCCCATAGGTCTTGCCCCGAGAAATAGATACGCAGATTGCTGACCCATGCTTTTTTAAGCCAATCAGCAGGCAGTGTATAGCCTATTTGTAAGTTTTTTAGCCGGATGTAGGCGCCATTCATCACCCAGTGGGAAGAGGGTACAGTATTCTGGTAATCGTTCAGGTAAAGGCGGGGAAAGAGGGCATCTGTATGTTGCGGCGTCCAATAGTCCTGGTTGATATCCCAGGGTTGTTGCCAGGCATTGGTAAAGGGCATGTTATAGCGAGGGTCTGGCATTACTTTCCGGTTGGCCACCCCCTGGAAGAAAACGGATACGTCGAAGCCCTGCCAGAAAAAACCGGCGTCGATGCCATAAGCGAGCTGCGGATCAGTACTTCCCAGATATACCAGGTCTGACTCATCTATTTTATGATCGCCGTTAATATCTTTATAACGGAGGTCGCCAGGGCCGGTATCAGGCTGCTGATAGGCATGTTGGTTTACCTCTGCAGTAGAGTTGAAATAGCCTTCTGCCAGGTAGCCGAACAGGGAAGAATAAGGATACCCGGCAATGCCCTGGTTCCATCCTGCCTGAGGGGCAATGTTATCGTTGCGGAGCACTTTGTTCTGGCTGTTAAAGAGGTTGGCATTCACATACCAGGTAAAAGGTCCCCGGTCGCTTCTCCAGCCTAAGTTGATTTCCCAACCCCATGTTTTCATTTCTCCGCTATGGAAGGCTACTGGCCATGCGCCTGCTGTAGAAGCAGTGAGCTGGGGGATTTGTATATCGCTGTTCCTCTTAATAAAGTAATCTGCCGCGAGGGTAAGCCGGCCGCGAAAAAGTGCAGCATCCCAGCCGAAGTTATTGGTGGCAATATTCTCCCAGCCATGGGCCTGCGGTATTGGATTCTTATATACAAAGGGCAGGAAACGCCGATCGTCGTTGAAAGTAAACGTCGATAGCCGCTCATCATTAGGAATACTATTCCAGCTATTCACATTGCCCAGCCGTCCCCAAGACCATCTGAGCTTAAATTCGTTGAAGAAGGGCAACGCATGGTTAAACCAGGTTTCGTTATTAAGCCGCCATCCGGCAGAAAAGGAAGGGAATGCCTGCCATTGTTTCCAGGCGTTGAATAGTGAACTGTATTGCGACAGTCCGGCGCTTATTAGATTGGCCTCTATTAGGTAGCGGTTATCGTAGTTATAGTTGAGTTTGCCAAAGAAAGACATCAACGTGCCGCTGGTGGCTAACAACTGCGTGTATTCGGGAGGGTGATAGAAGTGGCTGCTGTTAATTTCCTGTGGGCTGATATCATAAGAAGCAGCCGTATTTTGAGTAGTATTATACGTTTCCTGGGTATAGCCACCCAACAGGTGAAAACTGTGTTTATCTATTCTGGCGTCATAATCGGCCAGCGCCTGCAGGTTGCCCCCTTGGGCCTTCAACCGGCTTTTCTGCAACATGTTGTCGGGCTGTATTAGTTTCACCGGTTCAATACTGTTCCATAGGGCAATGGTTTGACGGCCTAAATTATCCTGCAGCGTATGTTGCTGTGGACTATAGATCAACCGGAGTGTAAGGCCATTTACCAGGCTGTCTGCTTTCAGGGTAAAAACGGCATCGATATAATTATTTTTTTCATCACGCTCTCCACCGTCTTCCAGTATTGCATACACTGGTGCGCTGCCATAGGCGTAATGAAGGGTGTTGGGCACATATACCGGCACATTGCCTGGTCCCCGGTATAACCCTGTCAGCAAGCCATTGGGACCTTCTACTGCCTGGGCCGGGGAAAAAGTGTTGGTTTGCGCGTAAGACAGGCGTGTTTCCAGGCTGATATGCCGACTGAATTGGTTATTGAGGTTCACACGGGCATTTACACGGTGGGTTCTGTCGGGACCTGCTGCCAGTAAGCCTTTTCTACCGAAATATCCTAAGGAGGCTGAGAATTGGTTGGCACTGTCGCCTCCTTTCACGGAGATATTATAGTTTTCCACGCCAGACCGGTTTTGCGTGAGCGTGGTGAGCGGATTGAAATTATAGTAATAGCGGTAGTAGCCGGGATGTTCGTAGTCGGTTGCATAGTGATTACCAGATTCCATCAGGTCTATTTCTACGGGGCTCCAGGGAGCGGGCAGGCCCGCATTAAGGGCTGCTTCATTTTGCATAGCAGCGGCTTGCCAGGAGGGTACCCGCTTGGGCAGGCGGATAGGTTGCTCAAAGCCTCCTAATGTGTTAAAGTCAACTTTTAGTTTGCCAGGCTTACCGGTACGGGTGGTTACCAGTACTACGCCGCCGGCTCCGCGGGCGCCGTAAATAGAGGCTGCTGCGGCATCTTTCAGGATGGATACCGACTCAATATCGTCGGGATTAAGTACTGCCAGCGAACCCGGTACGCCGTCTATAATGACGGGCGTATTGCCAGAAGCTGAGCTAACGCCTCTTACCTGTATATTAAAGCCTTCACGGCCAGGCTGGCCATTGCTGCGGGTTACTACAAGACCGGTAGCGGTACCTTGGAGGGCGGCCATTACATTAGCCACGGGCCGGCTTCTCAGGCGTACTCCATCTACTTGTGCGATAGCGCCGGTGATATTGGCGCGTTTTTGCAGGCCATAACCCAATACAACCAGTTCGTTCAGCTTACGTAAGTCTTGTTCCAATAGTATGGAAATATTTCTCCGCTCCCTCACGGCTATTTCCCTTGTTTCATAGCCGATCAGAGAAACCTGCAACACGGCCTGGCCGTTGGCTACTTCCAGTTTGAAGCTGCCATTTTCCAGCGTGGCAGTGCCGTTGGTACTACCTAGTTCCCGGATAGAAACACCGCTCAGTGGCTGTGTATTATCGGTTACTATACCGGTAACCACCCACTTGTTGCCAGGCGTGTTGGCAGGGCGGGAAGGTAGCCTGCCGGAGGTTTCCTCGCTTAGGGGAATAACGATGATCTGGCCATCTTTGATTTCTACCTGATATTTTGCGGGTGGGAAAATGCGGGGGAGTACCTCCTCCAATAAAGCATTATGTACATGTAAACTAACGCCATGGCGGTTTTCCAATTCATCAGAAGAAATCGCGAAAGTATAACGGGTTTGTTTTTCTATTTCACGGATCACCGTTTTAAGGCTGGCATTACTCAACTGCAGGGATATTCTTTTAGGAGTAGGCACAGGAATTTGGGCCATTGCAAATGCATTGGCCAATACCAGGATAACAAGGATAATAAAAACAGGCACGCGCCCTAACCTGGAACCGGAGTTACGCGCCCGTAGCAAAAATTGCTGCATATATAATGTCAGGCGGGTATTAGTAGATTTCTACCAGGTTGTCTTTATGCGTGATATTAATTTGAAGGGTTTTCCTCATAATGTCCAGCACTTCATCCAGCGACATGTTGGGAAAGGTGGCCAGTAGTTTTTTATCAGCCAGTTGCGCGTTGCTGATTTTTACCTGTACATTATAAAAATCTTCCAATGCTTCTGCTACTTCATTCAGCGGAGTAGCATCGAAAGTAAGGGTCCGGGTTTTCCAGGCCAGGATGTTATTATTCTTGCTATGGAAACGGGTGTTTATAGGAGTGCCCTTATGTTTGAGTGAGGCTTCCTCGCCGGGAGTAAGGATGACTTTTTGCTCGGTGCCTTTATAGGCAGCGCTCACTTTCCCGGACTGTACAAAAACTTTTACCCCATTGCTACCGGCTTTTACATTGAAGGCTGTGCCCAGCACTTGTACTTCTACATCGGGAGCGTTTACGATAAAAGGAAGCGCATCATTTTTGTTGACATCGAAGAAGGCTTCTCCCTTATCTATTTTTATCAGCCGGTTTTGTTGACCAAATCCTTTGGCATAGCGTACCTGCGTATGTGCGTTCAGGTATAGCATAGAGCCGTCGGACAGCCGCAAGCTGTCTTGTTGCTGGTTGGTAGCGTAGGTGGTATAACTGGAAGGTGCCAGGAAGGTCCAGGTGCCGGCAATCATCAGTAGCACTGCTGCTGCGGCCCACCAGTATTTCCGGTTCATTTTCACCACGCGGACGCTTTTTTGAGGAGCCACAGGGGCCACAGCCGGGGGCGCTTCATCCAGTTTGCCGGTTAATTGTTCCCATTGTTCCTCACTATCGAAAGCAGAGGCAGCGGGAAGTGGATCTCCTTGCCACATGGCTTTCATATCCAGGAAAATGTCCAGGTTACCAGGCTCCTGTTGTATCCATTCGTTGAGCAAGGCTTTACACTGCTCATTGTCCGGATCTTCCAGGTAACGGATTACTATATCTATGTCTGTTTGATGATTCATGGTTACTTATTAGTAATACAACCAGATAACGTTATACCATTAAGCGGTGTCAAAAAAAATTAACGGAGCTCAGGATTTATTAATAAGGTCTACCCGTAATCGTTTTAATGCGGTGGTTAAGTGGGCGTATACGGTATTAATAGATATATTCAGTTGGGACGATATTTCTGCTGGTGATAAGCCTTTCAGTCTACTCATTTCGAATACACGCCGGCATTGTTCGGGTAATTTTTCCAATGCAGAGCGGTATAGCGCTTCCAGTTCTTTATGTTCCAGCAGGGAATGGGTATTTTCAATAGGAGGAGCTTGCAGCAATTGTTCTTTCGTATATACTTCCTGTCGTTGTTCCTTCTTGATGCGGTTCAGGCAGGTGTTTACCGTGGCCCTGGCAAGGTAATGATTGATAGGCGCCCTTTCGTCCAGGTTTTCTGCGCCTTTCCACAAGTTGAGGAAAACATCTTGTACCATGTCATTTGCATCATCCACATCTTTTACATACCGTACTGCAATATTATACATAGAAGGGGCGAACTGTTTAAAAACAGCCTCAAATATGTCTTTATTCCTGCTCCGGATGCCTTTAACTATTTCTTCATTACTCAGTTGCAACATGCTTTGATCATTTGAATTCATTTCATTTCCGTAGTGCGAAGATAATTTTTAAAATTACTAATTACCCCCATATGGGCATCATCAAAAAAGTTTATAGACCATAAAGTGACCTGGTAACTGATTTTTAGCAGCACTTATATGGGTTTGGCCTGTTTCTACCTGTTGGGAGAAAAAAAATCACTTTAACATTTCTTTGACTAATGGTAAGTCAATTGTTGGATGTATTGTTAGTATACGGCAGCCAACGATGAGGGCATATAACAAAAATCATGCACATTCATTGCGGCCGGAGATCACCGTTATTTCTTAACTATAAAAATTGAATGACATGAAAAAATCAATTGTAGGAATGCTCGCATTAGCAGCAACGGTAGTAAGCATGTCCGCATTTAAAAGTGCTGACTTAGCGACAGTAAGATCTTTTGACAGCACCGCAATGGTGAATGTGATGAGCCATGTAGACTCACTGCGGGGGACGTACGCAGTGGATTCTCTGAAAGGACTGGACTCTTTACAGGTACTGGTGCTCGATTCGTTACAGGGACCTGATTCATTACAGCACCTGGATTCCCTGCAGGTTTTGGAAGCTGGTAGCATTACCGGTAAAATCACTCCTGCCGACGGAGCTACAGAAGTAGAGGTGGCAAATGGAGACGACAAGCTGAAAGGCGCAATAGCAGAGGGTACATTCACTGTTCCTGTGGCAAAAGCAGGCGCTTATACCATCACTATTCTCGGCAAAAGCCCTTATAAAAATGCAGTGATCAAAGATGTAAAAGTAGAAGAAGGTAAAGCTACAGATCTGGGCGAAATTAAATTAGAACAATAATAGAATAGTCTGAAAATTGAAATAGCAACCAACAACATCTGCCAAGCTAAATGAATTAAATCAGTTAGCTGGGTACAGGGGGACCAATAACGGTCCCCTTTTCTTTTTAAGGAAAGCGATGTATTTTGCCTGCTTCAATTATTTAAATTCATGCGTACTGTCATTTTTCTTTTTATTTCCAATACGTTCATGACCTTTGCCTGGTATGGCCATCTTAAACAGCAGGGTACTGCACTCTGGAAAATGATTCTCATCAGTTGGGGAATTGCTTTTTTTGAGTATTGTTTTATGGTGCCCGCCAACAGGTATGGAGTACAGGAGGGGTTCAACGGGTTTCAGCTGAAAACCATCCAGGAGGTGATCAGTTTAACCGTTTTTACCATATTTGCAGTAACGTATCTCAGGGAGTCACTCCGCTGGAATTACCTGGTGGCTTTTTGTATGCTGATAGGTGCGGTTTATTTTATGTTTAAAAAATAGTGCGGTGGAAATGCAGTGGGTGTTTTTATATTGAGAAAAATTTGAATAACATAATACATTAGGTTAAAAAATATATAAAACAATTTTAAATTAAAATTATTCCGTATTATCTTTCGGAATCAACTTTTCAACCAAAAAATATTTCATTGAGGGAAGAAGCCAATATACAGCTACTGGTGGAACGAGTGGCATCTTTGGGAGATGAGCAGGCATATAAGGCCTTATTCCGGTTGTTTTACAAGCCATTGAGTCAGTTTGCTTATTCTATCATCAAATCCTGGGAGTTGGCAGAAGAAATTGCTTCCGATGTATTTATGAACGTATGGAAGCACCGGGAGCGGCTGCTCCAGGTAGAGAACCTCAAAGTATACCTGTATGTATCAGCCAAGAATATTGCCCTGAATTATCTGAATAAAGAGCTCAGAACCCAGCATTTTAGCTTGGACGAGCTGGCAGTAGACATTAGTGTTAGCTACGCCACTCCGGAACAGATCTTTATTTCCGGGGAAATGGTAAAACGTATAGAGGCTGCCGTGAATAGCCTGTCCCCCAAACGCAAGATCATCTTTAAACTGATCAGGGAAGACGGGCTTAAATATAAAGAGGTGGCCCAGATCCTTGATATTTCCGTGAATACCATTGATGTGCATATGGCCCAGGCGCTTAAAAAAATCAGTGAAGTCATTAACCTTTCCTTTGTTAAGATAAAATAATTTAAATTTTTTTTATTGGAGTAGTAGATTTTTCAAATCTGCTTGTCCTTCTATACAATCATGCTTTTGTAACAACACATGGAACAGGAAAGAATATGGCTTTTGATGGGACGAAAGGTATCTGGCGAAGCCACGATGGCGGAGTTGCGCGAGCTGGAGGAACTGTTGCAAAAAGACCCGGATATGAGGTATAAGCTTGCCGTATTAAGCAACTGGCCTTCAGCTGCTGATAATATGGAGTGGGCCGCTAAAACAGCTGCCGCGTTGGAAAAGCATTTGTTAAAAATGGGATCGGTATTTCCCAGGGAGGAATTACCAGTGAAAAAGGGAGGCAGGAGCATCCTTAAAATCGTGTCTGTACTATCTTTATTGGTATTGGCGCTGGGAAGTTACTGTGCATATCTGCTGTTACATAAATATCCGTCTGCTTCCCCTGCAGCCGCGGTAGCGGCTATTTTTACAAGGGATGGGTCACGTTCGCGGGCTCAGCTTCCGGATGGCACTGCTGTATGGCTCAATGGCGGTAGCCGTTTAACCTATGATCCTGAAATGAACAACCTGGACGTCAGGGAAGTAACCCTGGAAGGAGAGGCTTTTTTTGACATAGAAAAAAATGCAACGAAACCATTTTATATCCATACTGCTAAAATGGATATCCGGGTGCTAGGCACCTCTTTCAACGTAAAAGCGTATACGCAGGACAAAATAACAGAGGCTACCCTTATTTCTGGAGCAGTGGAGGTAACCCTTAACGATGGCGAGGAACGTAATATTAAACTCCTGCCCAACCAAAAGATCATCCTGCAGCATGCAAAAGAAAGCAGGCAATTAGTGCAGCCAAAGCTGATAGAAGGCTATAAGGTAACAACCATTCATGGCAATCAGCCAGACAGCTTGGTAATGGAAACAGCCTGGTGTGATAATTACCTTGTATTTGACAATGAAAATTTTGAAACAATTGCCAGCAAAATGGAACGTTGGTATGGCATTAAGATGCATCTCGACGGATACAAACTGAAAAATTATCATTTCACCGGCACTTTCAAAAATGAATCATTTGCAGAAGTGTTGGAAGCGCTGAAGGTTACAACATCATTTCGTTGCAGAATAGTGAGCAATGAAGTATTTATTACCCAATAGGGTTGGTAAAAACAACTAAAATCGATACCGTCTTATAAAGAAGGGTAAATGCTGCAAACATTTACCCCTTTAATGAGATCAAACGGCAGTTAGCTTCACTTGGCAATGTAGTGCTGTCGTAGTTTTATGACCTTTTACAACCTAAATGTATGGAAAAAATCATACATGAGGTAACCCTTTTGCTTATTAAAACATTGGGAAAAGTTGTACTGATAATGAAACTGGTGTCCTTTATTATTCTTATTACCTGTTTGCAAATAACAGGAGAGGTGTTTGGCCAGCAAAACAAACGCATCTCTCTTAAAACAGCATCATTGCCATTAACCAGGTTGTTGAAGCTGTTAGAGAAAGAAAGCGGTTACCGGTTTGTATATCGCAATGATCTGATACCTGCGAACAGTAAAGTATCTGTAAACATGACCGATGCTTTACCTGAGGATATTTTAAAAAAGATCCTGACTAATTCAGGGCTTACTTTTAAGCTGCTTTCCACTAACCTGGTGGCGATTGCGCCAGAAGAGAAGGAAAGTGGGGGTATTCAGATATCCGGACAGGTAACAGACATCAATGAACAGCCTTTGCCGGGAGTGAGTATACGGGTAGTAGGTTTAAACAGGGGCGCTACTACAGATACCAGTGGTGTATTTTATTTGAAAACAACCGCCATGGCCACATTGGTTTGTTCTCTTATAGGTTATGAAGAACAGCAGGTGTTAGTAAATGGTAATGCTTCCCTTCGTGTAGTGATGAAGGATAATGCGCAAGGGTTAAATGAAATAGTGGTGGTGGCATATGGCGTGCAAACAAAAAGTTCTTTGACAGGATCAGCTACTGTGGTGAATACGTCTTTATACGATAAGGCGCCCTATAGCAGCTTTCAGGAAAGCTTACAAGGCAATGTAGCCGGCTTACAATCTACCAATGGTTCCGGACAACCAGGTTCCGTTCCCAGTGTGCGCATACGCGGTATAGGTTCCATTACTGCCGGCAGCGCCCCTCTCTATGTAGTAGACGGTGTTCCGGTGGTAACAGACAATCTCACCGATTATAATGTAAATTCCCTGGCAGGTATCAACAGTACTGATATTGCCTCCATTTCTATATTAAAAGATGCGGCAGCATCTTCGATCTATGGCTCCCGCGCCGCTAACGGGGTGATATTGATCACTACCAAAACCGGCCGCCCCGGCAAAACCGGCATCAATGCTTCGGTGCAGCGTGGCAGCAACCAGCTTACTATTCCCAAGGTCTATTATCCACTTAATACCAAAGAGATGATAACATTGCTGCGGGAAGGCTGGGCCAATAAAAAGGATGGCAGCGGAGAAGCCGGCTTTCAACAGGAGCTAAAGGCCCGTGGTGTAGACACTACCATTAATACCGATTGGATGGATGTGCTTACGCGCCATGGTGCCTACACGCAGGCAAATTTGTCGGCCGCCGGAGGCAGTGATAAAACCCGCTTTTATGTATCGGGTGGCTATTATGATTCCCAATCGGCCCTGCGTGGCGTAGGCTATAAACGTATGACTGGCAAACTTAATCTCAATAACCAGGCTACCATCAGGTTGTCGGTTGATGTGAACCTCTCTTTGAGCTATCAGCGCACTGATGCGGTTGGAGATGTAGGGCTGATGGCCAATCCGGTGCGCTCACTGGTACGTTTGCAGCCTTGGTTGAAGGTGTATAATCCCAACGGCAGCTACGATTTCAGCTATAATAACACCTTTAATCCGGTAGCCGTGCTAAATGAAAATACCCGTACCGGCGCTATTTACGGTATGCTCGGAGGCGCCGGCGCCAAATACAGGCTCGCCGATTTCCTGTTTTTTGAAACAAAGGTGAGCCTCGATCTCAACTATGCCCGTAGCAATACTTTTTTTGCCCCGGGCTTTGGCGATGGGAAGAATACCAATGGCTGGGTATCGGTGAATAATACCCTCTGGACTAATTGGGTAACCACCAATATGCTCCGTTTCAACCGGCGTTGGGGATACCATGGTATCAGCACATTTGTAGGATATGAAGCACAAAAAACCATGAATACGGGGAATTCTTCTGCGGCTTCTAACCTGTTGCCTGGTCTGCAGCAACTGGCGGATGCTTCTAAACCGGAAAGTGTTTCTTCGGTTTCCAGCGCCAACACACTCACCGGCCTTTTCTGGAATAACAGTTACGACTACAAACAAAAATATTACCTGACTGCCTCCATCCGCAGGGATGCTTCTTCTCGATTTGGCAGTCAGCGGAGAAGCGCTACTTTCTGGTCGGTAGGAACCACCTGGAATATTTACCGGGAAAGCTTCTTGCAAGACTTCAGCGCTATCAACGAATTAAAGATTAGAGCTAGCTACGGCAGCAACGGAAACCAAGCTATTGATAATTATGCTTCATTGTCGCTGTATAGTCCGGCAAATGATTATGATGGGAAGCCGGGGTATGTGCTTACGCAATACCCCAATCCCTATCTTACCTGGGAACAGAACCGGCCTTTTAATGCAGGTATTGATTTCGCTACGTTGCATAACCGTTTATCCGGTACTGTAGAATATTATAGCCGGGTTACTTCCCGGTTGCTTCTTAATGTGCCGGTGTCTTCTTCTAATGGTATCACCAATGTGTTTAAGAATAACGGGGAAATGAGGAACAGCGGGGTAGAGATTACACTGACTTCCCGTAATGTCATTGCAAAAAATGAACAAGCATTGTCCTGGCGTACCGATGCTAATTTCTCTACACTAAAAAACGTTATTACCCGGTTGGATAATCCTATGACTAGTGTGTATAAACGGCAAGTGGGCATTGATTTCTACCAGTTTTATTTAGTGGGATTTGCCGGTGCCGACCCGCAAACCGGGGAAGCGCGCTGGTATAGGGACGCTACTAAAAAAGCTACCACCAACGTATATGGGGAAGCGCAACGTTACAACCAGGGTAGCGCCCTACCTGCATTTTATGGCGGCATTACCAACTCTTTCAGCTATAAAGGATTTGAGCTGAGCTTCCAGTTCTTTTACAACTGGGGGAATAAAGTATATGACAACTGGGGCGCTTTTACTGAATCCGACGGAAGTGGTGGATTCGGTGGCAGTTCCAAAATGTCGAGGCTTACTTATGAAAACCGCTGGCAACATCCTGGCGATATTACAAGTGTGCCGAAGGTAGTTTTTGGCGGTACCCAATCGGGACTCAGCAATCAAACATCGTCCAGGTTCCTGTACGACGGTAGTTTTATCAGGCTGAGGGATGTATCACTCTCTTACAACCTGCCTGCTATATGGCTTAAACAAGCAGATATCAACGAGGTGAAAATATACGTGCGTGGGAATAATTTATGGACATATGTAAAGGATAAACGTCTTACCATGGACCCGGAAGTGCCGGTAACAGGAGATTACGATCAACGGCCGCCAGTATTTAAAACATTATTGATAGGATTGGATATAAACTTTTAAGGTAGTCATGCAGCTAAAAGGTAAATATAGTGTAATGATGCTGTTGGCAGTTTTGCTGGGCGCTTGCGGCAAAGGTTTTTTGAAGCAGCAACCAGATCAGTCTACCGAAACCAATCGCGCTATACGTGATTTGCCCGGTTTGCGTGCGGCCATCAATGGTGTATATTCCCTGATGCAGAGTGAAAGCTATTACGGACGTACCATGTCGCTGCTGCCGGACCTGGAGTCAGACAACAGTTTTATCAGTGTGATCAACAGTAACCGCTATCGCAATCAGGATCAGTACATCGTTACTGCCAACGATACCTATACTGCTGATACCTGGAATCAATTGTTCCGTGTGGTGGCCAATGCTAATATGGTTATTATGAAGGGGCCATACGTTTCCCTGCTACCTTCGCTAACAGATAGCCTGGAAGCTGTGCGGATAGTGGCAGAGGCCTATGCAGTGAGGGCGTTGGCGTTTTTTGACCTGGCCAGGCTATATGCCCAGCCCTACAATTATACGGTAACAGCTACGCATATGGGGATTCCAATAGTTACGGTTACTGACATAAATGCTGTGCAGTCGCCTTCCAGGAGTAATATGAAAGATACCTACACACAGATCACCCGTGATCTTACTATGGCTATTGAACGGTTCCAGGCTAGTAGAAACACCGTTTTTTCTTCTGGACACTTCAACCTATATGCTACCAAAGCCTTACTGGCAAGGGTATTATTGTATAAAGAAGATTGGGCGGGCGCCGCCGCCTTTGCAGATGATGTGATCCGGTCTAATGTGTATGCTTTGCTACCTAATGATAAATTGGTGAGCAATTTTAAGATCACCGGCAATGGTGAAACGGTTTTTGAAGTGATTAATACTACAGTGGATAACAGGAATACAGATGCCCTGAGTTATATGTTCAGCCAGGATGGATACGGTGATATACTGGCTACTGATAATCTGTATAATATTTATGCCCCGGGCGACGTGCGGCAAAATTTCCTCAAGAAGGGCAAGCGTAGTGGTAATGGAGGGGAAGATCCTGCGAATATTATTACGAAATATAGTGATGTGACCACCTTTACAGAAAGTATAAAGGTAATGCGGCTATCTGAGTTGTACCTGATTCGCGCTGAGGCGCTGGCCCATCTTAACCGGGAAGAGGAAGCCAGAGCAGATGTGAACACCATTGCCATGCGGTCTGATAGTAGCGCACTTCCGGTAACAGCTTCCGGACAAGCGCTCCTGGATGCCATCCTGCTCGAACGGTGTAAAGAGCTGGCCTTTGAAGGACATCGATTATTTGATCTTACGAGAACAAAACGTTCATTCACCAAATATTTAGCGAGTGAAAAAAACATATCTGTGGTATATCCCAGTACTAAAGTGATACTGCCTATACCACAAAGAGAACTGGATGCTAACCCCAATATCCGCAACCAGCAGAACGAAGGTTATAATTAAATCTAAACCGCCTTTGTTAATAATTGGTTTTTGCTTAGCTGGTTGGTTTTGCTTATGAAAAATAAAGTCCCGGTAAAATCCTACACCGGGACTTTTTATGTCTTCCTCTATTCACTCATCATATTTATCTTCTCTCCCCACAGATTAATGATTACTTTTGGCCATCTGTAAATTCACGTACTACCAAATGTTTATAAGACGTTTTATTACCCTGGCTTTATTATTACTCGCCACAATGAGCTTACCCGCACTGGCGCAGCCATCACCTGTTTGGAATGCTGCCGATATCAGACTGCAAATGAAAAAGCTGGATACGCTTGGAAGTGTATTGTATATTGCTGCTCATCCTGATGATGAGAACACCCGTTTGCTTGGCTATCTGGCAAAAGAAAAGTTATACCGTACCGGTTATCTATCGCTTACCCGCGGTGATGGCGGGCAAAATCTGATTGGTGACGAACAGTCCGAATTGTTAGGACTAATCCGTACACAAGAGCTGTTGGCTGCCCGCCGGATAGATGGGGCCGAGCAGTTTTTTACCCGCGCCCAGGACTTTGGTTTTTCCAAGAATCCCCAGGAAACCTTTACCATTTGGGATAAAGAGCGGATTTTGG
The DNA here is from genome assembly GCF_049056765.1 of Chitinophaga sp. 30R24. Lineage (NCBI taxonomy): Bacteria > Pseudomonadati > Bacteroidota > Chitinophagia > Chitinophagales > Chitinophagaceae > Chitinophaga > Chitinophaga sp. 30R24. The sequence goes on along the minus strand of NZ_JBJGXX010000015.1, from coordinate 8,172 downwards.
GAGATGTTGTATATATCATCCGTAAGTTTCAGCCAGATGTGATTATCTGCCGTTTTCCGGCAGACGGCCGTGCCGGTCACGGGCATCACACTGCCTCTGCTATATTAGCTGAAGAAGCATATACTGCTGCTGCAGATCCTACCCGTTTCCCGGAACAATTAAAGCTGGTAAAGCCCTGGCAAGCGAAAAGGTTGCTTTGGAATACCTTTAACTTTGGAACTGTAAATACAACTTCGGAAGACCAGTTTAAAATGGATGTGGGTGCCTACAATTACTTATTAGGCAAAGGTTTTGGTGAAATAGCAGCAGAAAGCCGCTCTCAGCATAAAAGCCAGGGGTTTGGCGTAGCTCCTTCCAGGGGTAGTGCCCTGGAATATTTTCAGACGATTAAGGGCAGCACCCCTAAAAATGGGTTGCTCGACGATGTAAATACCAGTTGGTTGAGAGTACCGGGAGGAGCCAAGATTGGAAAGTTGATAGACGCCGCACTGGCAGCTTATAATATGGATGATCCTTCTGCTTCCATACCTGCGCTCCTTGAAATACGGAAGTCGGTACAAGCATTGCCTGATGGCTATTGGCGGGATCTTAAGCTCAAGGAAACAGAACAACTGATCTATGCTTGCGCAGGTATCTGGGCAGAGGCTTATAGCGCTTCGCCTACCGTGGTACCTGGTAATAATATGGAGGCTACCGTGCAACTCATTAACCGTGGCAATGTAAAAGTAACCTTAGATCAGATAGATCTTCCCGGTAAATCCAATATTGCAGAAAAACAAATATTAGCTTACAATAAGTTCACCAGCATATCCCAGACGCTACCGGTGCCAGCCACCACACAGGAATCGCAGCCTTATTGGCTGGAAGATGTACATCCGGTGGGGATGTATGTTATTAAAGATCCTTTGTTGGTGGGCAACCCAGAAAATATATCCGCTTTACAAGCCCGCATCCGCTTAACTATCGGTGATCAATCATTTACCCTTTCCCGGCCTATACAATATAAATATACCGATCCGGTAAAAGGGGAGATTTATCAGCCCCTGGTAATTGCGCCGCCTGTAGTGGCCGACCTGAGCAGCCGTGTATATATTTTTAAAGATGTTCTGCCGCAAACCGTACCGGTGAAACTAACCGCTGTTGCAGACAACCTGAAAGGTACGGTTCACCTGAAATTGCCAGCGGGCTTTAAGGTTGCCGAAGGTAATCTGAACTGGACGCTGGCCCATAAAGGGGATGAGGTTACCGTTAATTTTACTATCAGTCCTGTTGCCGGCATTACCCGTAATTATGCAGATACTTTTACCGTAGTAATGGATTGTAACGGAAAAGAATATACACAAAGTCTGCAGCAGATACGATACGACCATATTCCTTTAATTACATTGTTCCCGCCAGCCCAAGCCAGGCTGGTATCGGTGAACCTGAAACACAATGGCAACCGTTTGGGATATATTCCTGGTGCCGGTGATATGGTAGCCGCTTCCCTGCGTCAGGTTGGTTATGAAGTAACAGAGCTGGGAGAGAAAGATATTATGAATGGTAACCTGCAACAATATGATGCCATTATTACCGGTGTACGTGCTTATAACGTAAACGCCCGTATGAAATACTGGCAGCCTAAGCTAATGGAGTACGTGAAGAATGGTGGTAAGCTCATTGTACAATACAATGTAAACAGCCCGTTGGTGATTAACGACCTGGGTCCGTATCCGTTTAGTCTTTCCCGTGACAGGGTTACAGATGAAAATGCAGTGGTGCATTTTATCCACCCGGATAATCCTGTATTGCATTATCCTAACGAAATTACAGCAGCGGATTTTGCAGGCTGGGTCCAGGAAAGAGGTTTATATTATACTGTAGATGCCGACAAAGCGTATGATAAGCTGTTTACCATGAACGACCAGGGAGAAGCGTCTCTGGATGGTTCTACGCTGGTAGCGCACTATGGTAAAGGCGCCTACGTGTATACCGGGTTGTCATTTTTCCGGCAGTTGCCTGCCGGTGTACCTGGCGCATACCGTTTATTTGTAAATCTAATTTCAGTTAAATAGGGATTTGAACGAAAATGAGTAAGAAGAAGCACGAACAAAACCGGCCCCGCCTGCGCATTACAGCCGCCTTATGCATCATCATAGGGTTGTTGCTGGGTATCTCTATCAAAAAAGTGCAGGTGGGGCTGGTGATAGGGGGGATATTGGGTTTGTTGTCAGGTAGCATGTGGAGTAAAAGTAATTCAAACGACTAAGACGTGATAGATACCGATCTGGAGGAAGAAAAGCCGCCAATATTTCCATCCTGGATATATTGGTATGTACTAATAATAGCCTGGTTGGCCTTATTGATCGTGCTTTTCTACTTATTCACCAAAACATTTTCATGAGTTTTTTAGATTGGATTGTACTGGTAGGTACACTCGCAATAATTATATTATATGGCGTTTGGAAAAGCCGGGGCCAGTATAATATGGAAAGTTATTTCCTGGGCAATCAGTCGATGCCCTGGTATATTATCCTGTTATCCATTATCGGTACGCAAGCCAGCGCCGTTACCTTTATTTCAGCTCCCGGGCAGGCTTATACAGACGGGATGCGCTTTGTACAGTACTATTTTGGGCTACCGCTGGCTATGGTGGTGCTTTGCATCACTTTTGTACCCATCTTCCATAAATTAAAAGTATATACGGCCTATGAGTTCCTGGAGCAGCGGTTCGACCTGAAAACGCGTACCCTTACTTCATCGTTGTTTCTCTTGCAACGAGGGCTCTCTACAGGGATCAGTATTTGTGCGCCCTCTATTATCCTTTCGTCTTTATTGGGTTGGAACCTGTATTGGACGAACGTGATCATGGGTGGCCTGCTCATTATATATACGGTAGCAGGCGGCACCCGTGCGGTAGCCTATACGCAAACCTTTCAGTTGGCCATTATTTTTAGTGGAATGTTCCTGGCCGGTTGGATGGTAGTACATCTGTTGCCTACTGGTATTGGTATCAAACAAGCCTTACAAGTATCCGGCAAAATGGATAAATTGAATGTGATCGTTACCAAATTCGATTGGCAGGATAAATACAATATTTGGAGCGGATTAATAGGTGGCTTTTTTCTGGCCCTGTCTTATTTCGGGACAGACCAGTCGCAGGTAGGGCGTTATCTGACCGCTAAATCCATTAAGGAAAGCCGTTTAGGATTGTTGATGAATGGATTGGTAAAGGTGCCGATGCAATTCCTGATCTTGTTGCTCGGCGCGCTTGTATTTGTGTTTTACCTGTATTTTCGGGCACCTATTTTCTTTAATGAAGCGCAATTGGCCAAAGTGCATCAAACTGCAGCAGGGCCTGCGTTGGTACAGTTGGAAGATAAATACAGTATTTTAGGACAGTTGAAACAGCGCCAGGTAAAACTGCTGGCCGCCGCCTTGGAAACGGATAATGCTACACAGATAGCGGCTGCTAAAAAAGCATTGCAGCAAACCGACGAAAAATCCCAGCAAGTGCGCACCGAAGCGCTAACATTAATCCGTAAGGCAGATCCTACCGCAGATACGAATGATACCAACTATATTTTTTTGCATTTTGTAGTCAACAGTTTGCCGAAAGGATTAGTAGGTTTGCTCATCGCCATTATTTTCCTGGCAGCCTGGGGAAGTATTGCTGCGGCCCTCAATTCGCTGGCGTCTACCACTGTAATAGATGTGTATAAACGTTTGTACAATGCCAATGCTTCTCCTGGTCATTACCTGAATATCTCTAAGCTATGGACCCTAATCTGGGGTATATTTTGTATTGCAGTAGCGCAGTTTGCCGGTAGTCTGGGTAGTTTAATTGAAGTAGTAAATGTATTAGGCTCCTGGTTTTATGGCGTAACACTAGGTATTTTTCTGGTAGCTTTTTATATGAAGCCGGTAGGAGGCACCGCTACTTTTTGGGCAGCGATTGTTGCTGAAATAATCGTGCTCACCGTTTATTGGATGGGCAAGGTTTCTTTTCTGTGGCTCAATGCCATTGGGTGTATGTTAGTATTGCTGCTGGCAGGATTGTTACAGATGGTATTGCCGAAAAGAAAGCCGCAGGTGGAAGCTGTAGAGATAAAATAATTACATTAAGATGTTATGCAAGTGTAAGAGGTGTTTTCTTACATTTGCCCTGAAGGATGCCTATTTCTGTTATACCTATAGTTTGTAACCGCGTTGCATTAGTGTTGTTTATTACTGTAGTCATGAGAATGTATTCCTAAACCTGAATAATTTATTGTACCTATTTTGGAAACTGTGTAATATCATTATTGTTCACCCTTTTGAAAAGCGCTAAGCGGCTTTTTATAATCGGCATATATTACTATTCATATTGTATGATTAGAAAACTTTGTTTTGTCCCATTAGGATTGGTGATTGGCGTCCCTATACAAGCGCAGTTATCACGATTATCAACTAATCACCTCTTTTTAGGTTAACCCACTTAATATTGTTTAGAAGATGTTTCTATACTCTGGATACCTTAGAGCAACTGTATGCGCGTTAATGCTGCTATTGCTGCATGCCGTAACTGCCCATGCCGCCATTGAGCCTTATCAGCAGCAGCTGCAAGGCGCAATTAAGAAAGGAGATACGCTCCTGGTAAAAGATGAGAAGTTTGAAAACCCATCCTATAACTGGAATGCTATCCGTAATTATGGTGTTCAAAACGTGATCACTTTTGGGCTTCGCACAGATACTCTGTTCAAGTTACCCTCATCTTTCTCTTGCAAGGCAGATCTTAAAGTGGCGTATTGGAGTGGTCCTGGTCAGGACCAGCCCATTATTATTGAGCACGTACCGTTGGAAATAAAATATGATACAGCCACCGGTGCAATTTACCAGGCGTTTGCATTGTATAGTTTTAAAAATGCGTACAAGGTAAAGATTACTGTCAACGACATTAGTAGTAAGGAACTGGGAAAGCTGCCGCCTATTTTTTATTTGAATGCCACTGTGGTGGTGAACAGGGACTACCTGCCTACCGGCGACCAAACGCTGATGCCTATGCTAACCTCCGCAAAAGGTAAAGGCGTGATGCAGCGGGATGGTGGCGCTATTACAGGTGTTGTGTTAGATAAATTGCCGATTAGCTGGGATGCTATCACCGGCGCGCAGCAATATGACCTGGAGTGGACTTTTATTGATGAAGATTCAGATAACGGAACAACATTACAAACCGCAGGATCTAATGTAATGGCCAGCATGCTGGCTCCTATGTTCCGTAATAATTCCAGCCGTGTTACGGTTCATGTTAATAGTTACGAGGTGCCGATGATACAGGAGCACGAGTACCTGCTGATCAGGATACGTACTGTAGATGAAAGTGGCGATTACCGCAAGGAAGGTCCGTGGATATACCAGGCGAAGGTAAACGGGAACATAGTGCCGGGTGTAATAGGTGCAACGGAGGGTGTAAAGTGGTTTGAGCCGGGGTTAAACTGGCAATATAACGCTGTGTATACCGAGGATGGCAACCGCAAAGAAGTGATTAATTTTTTTGATGGTACTTTAAGGAACCGGCAAAGCGTTACAGTCAATAACTCCGATCAGAAGGCCGTGGTACAGGAAAACGTGTATGATGCCTATGGCCGTGTAGTGGGCAATATATTGCCGGCGCCATTAAATTCACCTACACTGCAGTTTTATAAAGATGTAAATTTAAATGCCCAGGGGCAGGCTTATTCCTGGCGTAATATTGTAAAGGACGAAACGGGCAGCTGTATTGGCCGTCCAGACCTATTGGACAGCAGTAGCGGTACTGCCAGGTATTATTCCTCCAATAATGATATCCTCACAGATCCCTTCCGCAAATATATTCCAGCCGCCGATGGTCTTCCGCTGGCAATTACTACCTATACGGCAGATAATACAGGTCGTATAAGTATGAAAAGCGGGGTAGGTCCGGTATTGCAACCAGACCAGGTGCTGGCTGATAACCATGCTACGCGTTACTATTATGGTAAGCCTGCACAATGGGAGCTGGATCGTATTTTTGGTAACGACGCGGGTTATGCAGACCACTACCTGAAGAATATGGTAGTAGATCCCAATGGAGAAGTTAGTATTTCGTATGTTAACGATGAAGGTAAAACAGTAGCTACGGCCTTAACGGGTACTAATCCGGATACCTCGCTATTGGCCCTGTCTTCAAGACCGGCGCCGGTGCATAGCCATGTTACCTTGTTACAGCCAGACCGTTTTGTATTTGACCAGCAAACGCTAAAGCTTACGGCCACTGCTACTTACCTGGCCAGTGTTCCCAATATTACCGACTCGCTGGAGGTAAGCTTACCCTATCTGATTAAAAGATATGAGCAGAATAATGTTACCATATGCAGTAATTGTTATTATGATCTGAAGATCAAAGTGAGTGACGATTGTAATAACACTTTGGCCAGCGTTAACAATACGCAGGTAGGCAATGCTTTTTCTGATTGCAGCGTTACGGGTAATTATAGCCAGCTGGTAACCATACCGGTGAATAAGGTAGGAGAATATTATGTTACAATTGAGTTGGCCTTAAACACCAGGGTGATTGATGCTTATACAGACGACTTCATAAAGAAGAATACGAACCTAAGGACCCAATTTGATTTTGTGATCGCCCAGTTGAAGAAAGAAGATTTCTCGGGGTGTTTTTCAGAATGTATTACCTGCAAGCAAACCTTAGGGGAGAAAGCCGACTTTGTGGCCGCCCTGGTGGCACGCATTGCATTTAATGGAGTAGACGTGGCTACAAATACAGCAACGATAGAAGCCTGGGCCCAAGGGTTGTATGATATTTTATCTAGCAATTGCCAGGCCTTACGGTCTAGCTGTTTAGGCTCCCCTTGCGATAAGTTGAAGCAGCAGCTGATGCTGGATGTTAAACCGGGAGGGCAATATGCTTTGTTCGATGATGCCGGCAAGCCACAGGAGACGGAGATCAATATTTTATACTGGCAATGGAGAAAGGTTTTTCCGGTGGCGGTGCCAGGCAGTACGGTGTATGAATCCAATAAATTTGAGTTGGAAGACGGTACCGTACTATCCCCCAACAGTGCCAGCTTTACCCTTGCACAGTTGGTAGGATATTGGCGAAGTGAATGGGCGGAGCTGTTTATCCCTTATCATCCAGAATATTGTGGTTGGCAATTCTGCCAGTCGGTTAGCAGCTATAAAGCCTGGGACCAGCGGTTAGAAGAGATATATACCAGTGCCGGAGATTTACCGGCTGTATTAGGCGGTTTGCAATACAGCAGCACCAATAACACCTGGTTGCTGGCAGCCGACCCGTTCTTTGCATCGAATGGAGCTGGCAAAGATTTCTATAATTCATTCAGAACGGACCTGGATGGTTTTTCCTATCATGTGATGGGCATGAAAGATAACCGGATGCCGATTAAAGGATTATCTGCTTATGTGGATTATCTGCTTTATTGTGCTAACCCTAACGCCAGCACGAATACCACTGTAAGTGAAGATGGATTGGTGCAATGGTCTGCGTGTGTGCCCAACGCAGATTGCAGAATTGTGGACCGGGAGTGGCAGTTGTATCTGCAATTATATTTGAAGCTGAAGGAACATTATTATGAGCTGGTAAGAGAGACTAAAGGATATTGTAAGGATGTTTGTAAAGTAGGTTTGCCGGCGACGCTTCCGGTAGCAGATGGTTATGATTGTGATAAGATAAATGATTTTGGATCAACTCTTTTTCGTTATGAATATCCGCGCGTTGCAGGTGAATTTAGGATTGATATTTATAAGAATGAAGACTTTGAAATTGCAACAGGCGTACATGCAATAGTTAGAGTATATCTTGGAACATGGGGTTACGAATATAGAGAAACAGTACAGTTTGAACATGGAGATAATGGCCCTAAATCAGTATTTCCTAATTGGCCATCAAATGGTCCTGTACCACAGGTGGAATTATATGTTTCTTGTGAAGGAGATCCAATATTTAGTGCGCCATGTTCTTCCTTGTATGCTAACAAAAAATCCCGTTTAGGCAACTACTATTATCCTGATATTACCTCAACAGATACGGTAGCGTTAAAGCAGGTGTTAAATGATACGCTCCAGTCGCAACTGAATAATTTTTGTGCTGTTAACGTTGATTCATTTATCTCGAAGCTATCGCAGTCTGCTATTTACAAGCAACTATCAGGCGTATCT
>NZ_JBJGXX010000014.1:0-99276 GCF_049056765.1 Chitinophaga sp. 30R24 | reverse complement strand
ACGCACTGCTTACGAACGTATTTTGCCTGCACCGTTGCAGGAACATTATCCGTTGTCGCACGCACAACAACGCCTGTGGATATTACAGCAGATGAGCGAAGAACAACAGGCATATAACATTCCACGTGTTTATTATATGAATGGAAGGCCGGATGTGGCAAAGCTGCAACGTAGTTTGCAGCAGCTGATCCGCCGCCATGAAATACTGCGTACTGTTTTCAGGCCGATAAACGGGGAAGTACGGCAGGTGGTATTGTCTGAAAACGAGCTGCCGCGGGTATTTCATTTCATCAGTGCAGAGCAGCTGGAGACAGATAATATCAGTGCAGATCAATTTATCCGGGATCATATCAATTATACTTTCCACCTGGAACATGGGCCATTGCTGCAAACATGGTTGGTGCAGTCGGGGCCGGATCGGTTTATTTTCCTGATGAATATGCATCATATTATCTCCGATGGCTGGTCGGCCACCATTTTATTAGCGGAGCTGATAGAAAATTATAATCACGAAGGAACAATTATTCCAGTGCAACGGCCAGAACTGCCGATACAGTATAAGGACTATGCCTGCTGGGAGCAACAGTATCTCACAGGAGAACGGGGAACCAGGCATAAAAATTTCTGGCTGGAAAACCTGGCGGGAGACATACCACGCATCTCCTTACCGGAAACATTTGCGCGCCCTGCAAAGAAAAGCTATCGCGGAGATGCTTGTTATTACCAGCTAAGCAGTGATCTTACACAACAACTGAAGGTATTGTCTGAAAAAACAAATGCCAGTATGTTCATGTTGCTGATGTCTGCCTTTAATACCCTCTTTTACCGGTATCTTGGTATAGAAGATGTGGTGATTGGTACTGTGGTGGCAGGTCGTGAGAAAGCTGAGCTGTCCGGCCAGGTTGGGTTTTATGTAAATACGCTGGCTATACGTACAAAGGTTTCCGGAGAAGACAGTTTCCGTAAACTAGTGGAAAGAGTCCGTGAAAATATGTTCAAACTATCTGAGCATCAGTATTATCCTTTCGATAAAGTGATCAGTGACCTGGGATTACCTGCCGATGCCAGCCGTTCCAGCCTGTTCGATATAATGTTTGTTTACCAGAACAATGATGAACTGACAGATGAAACATTATCGATCGATGGAATTGTGATGGAAGAAACAACGGGACAGCCCGAAGGCAGTAAGTTTGATATTTCTTTCGTAGCAAGTGAGAGACAGGAAAAGCTGAACTTCTACATAGAATATAATACGGATGTATATGATAAGGCATTTATCCTGCGGTTCATGCAGCATTTTTCACAGCTGCTGGAAAGCATTGTCATCTACACTGACCAGCCATTGGCGCACCTGTCTTACCTTTCGCAGGAAGAGTTGAAACAGCTGCATAGCTTTAATCAAACAGCGTATACACATCCGTTATCGTTGCCCGCTATTCAGTCCTACTTTGAATACCAGGTAATGCAACAGCCGGATCGTCCTGCCATCTTCTTTGAAGAAGAAGAATGGAGCTATGCGGATGTTAACGGGGCAGCGAACCAGCTGGCGCATTGGATCAGGAGTGAATGCCCGGAGCTGCGTGACCGTGTGATTGCATTTGTGGCAGACCGTTCGCCATGGCAGTTGATCATGATGTTAGGAATTTTGAAATCAGGTGCTGCCTTTTTACCGATTGATCCGTCAAATCCTCCAGAGCGCATTGCCTTTATGCTGGAAGATGCGGCACCCGTGTTGGTGATTACAGATACAACAGCAATCGCCTGGGATAATGATACTACGTTCCCGGTAAAAACGCTGGCAGCCATTCAGGTGGGCCTTGGGGATTTTGAAGAATCAGATCCGGGATTGATGAATACATCAGAAGACCTGGCGTATCTCATCTATACATCAGGATCTACGGGTACCCCCAAAGGCGTAATGATACCACATCGTGGCACCATCAATATGGCGCTGGACCAGTCTATCCGCTTTGAACTTACACCCGCCGACAGAAGTCTGCAATTCGCCACTATCTCATTTGATGCCGCGGTGTACGAAATATTTATGGCTCTTTTTGCAGGCAGTGCTATCGTTGTATTAAAACAGGAAATTATTAATCAACCTAATGCATTTTTGCAGTATATTGAGCAATGTGGTGTAACCATTGCTACACTACCTCCTGCATATCTTGTTAGCCTCGGAAAGCGTCATCTGAAAAATATCAGGATATTGATTACCGCTGGTGAAGCACCTCATGCAGATTATGCTTTTTATTACAACCAGTACCTGAAGTATTATAATGCTTACGGCCCCACCGAATACAGTGTTTGCACCACTGTTCACCAGGTGAGGGGCGATGAAGGGGAAATTCCTGCAGGCAGGCCGTTATCCAATACGCAACTGTACATCCTGGATGATAACCAGCAATTGTTGCCTGTAGGTTTCCTGGGAGAGATTACTGTGTCAGGAGAAGGTATTGCCCGCGGGTATCTCAACAGACCCGGATTAACGAACGAAAAATTTATAGATCATCCTTTTAAACCCGGTCAGAAACTTTACAGAACAGGTGATATTGGAAGATGGAACCCGGATGGAACGATTGTATTTGCCGGCAGAAAAGACAGCCTGGTGAAGATAAGAGGATACCGGGTGGAGCTGGCGGAAATAGAACAGGTTTTGTTAACACATCCAGCCGTTAAAATAGCTGTTGTGACCTACAAAAAAGAAGCAAATGAACGAGATGCCCTGAATGCCTATATGGTAGCAGATAACCCACCAGACCCCCGGGAAATAAAAGCATGGCTTGCCCAAAAGCTGCCGCACTACATGATCCCTGGTTACATCTGCTTCCTGGAAGTCATTCCTTTAACATCTAATGGAAAGATCAACTATTCGCTGTTGCCTGTGCCGTCAAAAGAAGGGGAGCTGCTGTATAAAGCGATAGCCCCGCAGAATGAGCTGGAAGAAACGCTGCTGGACATATGGAAGGCGGTGCTTGGAATGGAAGTGATTAGTGTGGAAGATGATTTCTTTAGCATCGGCGGACAGTCTATACTGGCTATGCAACTGATGTCAAAAATATGGGACCGCACCGGTAAAAACATCAGCATCCGTGACCTGGTGAAATATCCCACCATCCGGGGATTGGCGGCCTTTATCAGCCATGATGCGGTAGACAAGGGCCTGTTGCTGCCACTGAGCCGGGCTATCGGCGGCAATCGTAAACTATTTATGATACCACCTGTAGTGGGATCTGCTACTGTATTCAAACACTTGTCGGCCCAGCTCGAAGAAGTTGGCATCAATTGCTACGGGTTACAATACCGCGGCTTTGATTATGAAGATAATTTCGACGTTAGCATTGATTCCATGGCGGAGTCCTTTGCAAGGGAAATATTGAAAGTGGCGGCCGGCACAACAGAAAAGAAATATATACTGGGTTACTCCATGGGCGCTTTACTGGCTATGGAAACCGCCTGGCTGCTGGAAGCAGCGGGCCACCACGTAAACGTTATTCTGTTGGATAAAGATCCGCTGGCAGGCCTGGGAGACCTCCGCATCAAAGGGAAAAAAGTAAATACCGGCAAACAATACCTGGAGAAATTATTCGAATTGCATTTCAAACATGTAGCACATGAAATCCTGCTGAAAGATATGGAAAGAATACAAAAACTGCTGGCGCATAACTTATCGCTGCTGGAAAATTATCTGCCTGATAAACAGTTGCGGTCTGATATACTGGCCATAGAAGCGGCAGGCACTACAAAGAAAAATAAGATGCTGAAATGGGAAACGTATACGGAGGGAAAATTTGAACATCTCTTCTGTGAAGGAGATCACTTCAGTATCATCCGGGAAGAAAACACGCCTGTGCTGGCGGACAATATTGCACGATTTATGTTGAGCTAAAAATTTCCTGTATTTTAAACTACATCAAAGTGGATATCTTCAAATTATTTCAAAAGAGATCGAAACTGTTTTATCTGTCACTGCTTTTTCTGGGACTGATAAACGCCGTGTGGTCCAGTGTATTGCTGTTGTTTATCAACGGAAAAATCGCAGGTGAGCAAACACCGTTTATGAATAACTATGACTGGCGTATTTATGTAGCGCTGATTGTATCGTCATTCATCACCTCCCGCTTTTTCCAGGTGTATATGATCCGCCTTACCTATGATCTTGGTAATGATCTTGCCCTTTCTATTTTTCAGAAATTGCGCTTTTCTAACTATGAAGAATATACGGAACTGGGAGAAGATAAAGTAAGAACCGCTATGGCGGATGTGGTGGTACTGCAACGTTTCCCGCAGGCTTTTATCGAAACATTCAACGCTGCAGTGATGGTACTGATTGGTTTGGGCTATCTCTTCTGGGTAAACACTATCAGTGCACTGGTTGTATTTGCGGTACTGATTATTCTGGGCACACTGTATTATCTCCGTAACATGGTTATCCAGCGTGACTTGAACAAGGCAAGGGATCTCGCCAACGTGTATCAGCAAAATGTAAATGACTTCCTGCGTGGATTCAGGGAAGTAAAAATGAGTACCAAACGCAGTGATAATATTTACCATGACTTCCTGGTAACCAATAGAAATAAGGTAAAGGAGCTTACCGTAAAAAGTATCCTGAAACTGATGGGTAATGAGCTGATCGGCAACTATTCCTGGTACATGATGCTAGGCATGGTACTCTTCGCTATCCCTGTGTTGTTGCATACCAGTATTCATGACAGCAGCAGCTTTGTGATCACCCTGCTGTTTCTCATGGGACCTGTAAGTATTGTTATCACAGAGATCAAGGAATTTACGATGATGCAGATTGCGATTGCCCGTATCAATCAATTTAATGAGCTGCTGAAGGCTGCTGAACTGATCGAAATGGGGCATGGCGATATGACACCTATCAATACCACTTTTGAAAGTATCCGTTTTGAGGATGTGGTGTATGAATATTTTGATGAAAAGAAAAAGGAAACATTCCGTTTGCAGCCGCTGAATATAGACATCAGAAAAGGCGACTGTATTTTTGTGACCGGCGGGAATGGTAGTGGTAAAAGCACTTTCATCCACCTGCTCACGGGGTTGTATGTACCCTGCAGTGGTCGTATTTATCTGAATGATGTATTGATCGATCAATCCAATTACCCTTATTACCGCAACCAGCTATCCGCCATATTTACAGACTGTCACCTGTTTTCGGAGAACTATGACCGGTTTGCACTGCAAGATAATGAGCAGCTTAAGTTCCTCATTAATGAGATGCAGCTGAAGGATGTGATAAAGATAGATGAAGAAAAAAACAGGATTTCCACCAACTTATCCAAAGGACAACAAAAACGACTGGCTTTGATCTGCCTGTTGCTGGAAGACAAAGATGTGATTGTACTGGATGAGTGGGCGGCAGAACAGGACCCGTCTTTCCGGGCCATTTTTTACAAAGAAATTATACCGGAATTGAAGCGTAAAGGTAAAACGGTGATAGCCGTTACTCATGATGATCAGTATTTCCATTGCGCGGAAAAAGTGGTAAAGTTTGATTACGGCACTATCGTGGATATAAATATCAATCAACCTTTGCTGGAGGTACAGATGTAACATTACTCATCGGCTAAAAATTTTTTATGACTCTTTTATTGTCCGTACTTATGTTTTTTACAACCCCGTCCCAATCCGCCGATACACAGCAGGTGCTGCAGGCTGTTATCAGTGCTGAACATTTTGATGAAACATTGCAGGATGCCACCGGCGCAAAACCCGCGCATCTGACCATTGCAGCAAACGGGCTGTTTGATGTGCAGCAGCAGTTGACGTGGGATGGCGCCAGGGTAACCGTTATACCGGCTCCCGTTGCAGAAAACAAAGTATCCTGTCTGGATGTACAAACGCTGCACATCGGTAAAAAGAATGCCCGCCTATACGCTTATACTGCCAATGGAAAGCTAATTGTGAAGCTGAACAAGACAGGGGATAAGTGGGAAGTGAAACATTTTTATTTCCGTAAAAAGAGAAAGATGGTATGGGATGCTAATTTCTGATGCCATCAAAGGTTAACCTGGCTATCCTGAAACCTTTGCGTTACCCTTGAATTTATTCACCTAATAACCCTTATGTGAGGCCACCTGCGGGTGGCAGGCACAGATAATACCATATTGAAATGCATATGAATCATAAGATTGTTTTACTGTTGATGACAAGCCTTCTGGCAGCGAATTTTGTAATAGGGCAGGTAAGAACCGGGTCTATTCATGGAAAAGTAGTGTCGCCGGATCAACGGGGTATTTTTTCTGCTACTATTGCCCTGCGTAAGAATACAGATAAAACAACGGTGAAATTTGCGGCTACCGACAGCAGCGGTGTATTTGATTTTGATCAGATTCCTTATGGAGAATATGTTGTATCCATTACCTGTGTTGGATTTGAACGGTTTGTAACCGAATCATTTGGGTTAAATTCCACACAACATAACCTGGAGCCGGTAGTGATGGCGCCCGATGTTAAGGATCTTAAAGACGTAACAATAACTGCAGTAAAGCCGATTATTGAGCGGCGAATGGACCGTACTATTGTGAATGTGTCTAGCTCAGTTACCATGTCGGGAGGTACCGGACTGGAAGTGTTGGCGCAATCACCAGGTGTGACTATCACAACAAATGGCCGTATCGCTATCAAAGGTAAAGAGGGCACCGTAGTGCTTATCGATGGACGGCAAACTTATCTTACTGGTGCAGACCTTACCAACTATCTCCGTAGTTTACAGGCAAACCAGATAGAGAAGGTGGAAATTATCAGCAATCCTTCTGCCCGATACGATGCTGCAGGCAATGGCATTATTAATATCATTACCCAAACAGAAGCAAAAAAAGGCTGGGGAGCTGCGTTCGCCCTCAGCTACAGACAAGGCAAATACGCCAACACAGCAGATAATGTTATGTTACATTACCGGGCGGAAAAATTTAACCTGGGTGCCACCTTCAACTACCAGCAAGCTAACGGTTTTCAGGATTATTATGTGTTGCGCAATCTGCGTGATATGCATCTCGATAATATCGAAACGGTTTTTGACCAGAACAGCTACCAGAAAACAAGAAATATCAGCATGAATGCCCGGATCAATATGGATTATTACCTGAACGTGAAAACAGTCATTGGCGCCAGTGTAACATACTTCGATAATCCTACGCGCAGCTCCGGTTACAGTACCACATTGCTGAAATCACCGGACCTGGCTACCTTGCAGCGGGTAGCTTCCAATACAGGTACCAACGGTACCTGGCATAATCCGGGCTACAATCTTAACCTTCGTCGTGCGATAGGAAATAAAGGACAAAATCTGTCACTGGATGCTAACTACCTCCACTATAATACGCATGACTCACAGGTTTTTGATAACTATTTTTATAAGGAGTTGAAAGAAGAGCCTGATACAGTAGAATATTTCAGGGCGAAGTTTCCACGAACCATCAAAATAGGTTCTGCCAAAGCGGATTACGAACTGCCGATTACCACGAAAGACAAGCTTGAAATGGGTGTCAGGTATAGCGAAGTGCGTTCGGATAACAATGCCTTGTATTATAATGAAGTTAGCGGATTGCTGCATGAAGACAGTGTTAACAGCAACCATTTCGTTTACCGGGAACGTATTGTTGCCGCCTACCTGACTTATAAAAAACAACTGGATAAATTCAATATGCAGGCAGGGTTGCGGATAGAAAAAACATCTTCCAGCAGCAGCCAGCTTACTACCGGGCAGGTGAATAACCTGGATTATACACCGTTGTTCCCGTCATTATCCCTTGAATATAAGCTGAATGAAGACCATTCCCTGGGAATCAGCTACAGCAGGAGGATTGAAAGACCTGAGTACCAGAATCTGAATCCATTTAAATATTATATAGACAAGTATACGTACGAGCAGGGAAATCCATACCTGCGTCCGCAAATCAGCAATAATATTGAACTGAATTATCTTTTGTTCAATGGTTTCCTTTCAGCTACGCTGTCGTACAGCAGGATAGACAAACCTATTTTATCAGTAGTGCTGCAGGATATAGACAGGAATGAAACCTTCCTGATACCACAGAACATGAACAGTAGCAGTGTAGTAGGTTTGAACGTTAGTTCCACCATTCCTGTATTCACCGGGTTTACTTCTACCTTGAACCTGGATCTGAATAACCGGGATATCAAAGGAGAAGTTAACGGGCTACCCTATACGTTGAGCAAGCTGCAATTTTATGGTACCATGCTGAACCAGTATAAATTCGGTACCGGATGGTCTGCCGAATTGTATGGACAGTACGCGTCTTCCAGCATTGATGAAACGTTTATACGCCGCCCTTATGGTACTATCAGTATTGGGGTATCCAAAAGTGTATTGCAAAAAAAAGGTGCTATACGTCTTAGCGGAGCGGATATATTTTACTGGGATCAATTTGTGGCCAGCAGCCGTTATCAGCATGTGGATGTATATGCAGATAATCGTTTCCAGACAAGAATGATAAGGCTTGGGTTTACATACCGGATAAACAGTACGGGCAAAGCAGAAAAAGAAAAAGAGAAGCCACAAGAAGTAGAGCGGGTGAAGACCAAACAATAATCAATCGTTATTTCTTCAACATCATAAAACAGCATTATGCACATCAGAAAAACAATTTTCGCAGCATTTGTATCCGGGATGATGATAAGTTCCCTGGCTGCAGCAGCACAAACAGGTGGTTTGCAAAGTCTGGTAACAGACAGGGCGGACGTGCTTAAACCAGCAACAGAAGAAACACTGCTTAAACAATTGCAGCAGGAAGAAAAGGAATCAGGTGTTAAAATTTATGTTCTTACAGTGAAAACGTTCGACCAGAAAGAGATTGATCAATTGGTAGAAGGGGCAGGCAAAATCCCGATCTCTAAAGGAAAGAAAGGTGGTTCGGTATTGCTGGTAGCTTCTCCTGGAAGTAAAAAGATAAAGATTGTTGTC
The DNA here is from genome assembly GCF_049056765.1 of Chitinophaga sp. 30R24. NCBI lineage: Bacteria > Pseudomonadati > Bacteroidota > Chitinophagia > Chitinophagales > Chitinophagaceae > Chitinophaga > Chitinophaga sp. 30R24. The sequence goes on along the minus strand of NZ_JBJGXX010000014.1, from coordinate 90,326 downwards.
AGTGATGAGCTGGAAGGCCGGCTGACCAATGATCTGTGTACACAGCTGATTAAATCTGAAATAGTGCCATCGCTTAAGAAAGGCGACTATGACACTGGCCTCAGAGCAGGTGTGAATGCCTTGCAGAAGGCATTGAAAGGAAATTATGTAAGCAGGGATTAGTCTTCCGTTTTAATATGATAGCAGCTTATAATGCATTAATCGGATCACTGTCATTTGATCCGCATACAGAACAGGTGTTACTGGACCCGAAGGTATTGCAGGAGCATCATTTTTATCTGCACTTGGTGAAGTACCTGGCGCCGGTTTATCCTGCAGTGCCGGAAGCAGCACAGCAGCGTTTAGGCGTTGCCGTATACTTGTACTTCAGGTTCGCTTTATCATGCGACCGTCTCATCGATGATAAAAAGTCATTGGACGGCGCTGGTATTAAAGGATTCTTTGTGCACATCCGATTGCTGGAGGCTGCTGTCAGGGAGCTCTCTGCGTTTTTCCCTGCAGGACATGACTTCTGGCCGCAGTTTGAAAAAAGCAGAGAGCAGTATTTGAGTGCTATCCTGGCGGAGAAGCAATTGGCCAAACAATCTGTAACGTTAACGCGGGAACGCTTTGAACAGCTGGCTGCCGGTAAGTCGGCTTTGTGTTACGCGGTACCTGTAGCGATGGGTTTATTGCCTGGTGCAGACTCGGCACAGCTGCGGCCCCTGCAGCAATGCCTGGAGTACCTGCACATCGGGTTTCAATACCTGGATGATATTGATGATTACCAAAAGGATATACAGGAAGGGCAGCCTAACTTCGCTGCCTGCCTGTTAGCAGAAAAGCTGGCAGCGATGAAGCTTCAGTCCCCTTTACCGGAAGGGCAAGAGCGGTATAAACTGTTGTTCCTGACCGGCGTAGCTACCCACTGCCTGGAACATGCTATCCTGAACTTTGAAAAGAGTTTGGCGTCCATTGCCGGTACAGGGTTAGCACAACTGGAGCATTACATCTCCCGAAATATCCATAAGGCACAGGAACAGATAAAAGCTATCAGCCTGCTGGTAGATAAAGCAAAGGTAAAAGCTTCTCATAGTAGTCAACATCAACATGTGGCAAAGACACAGTTTTCTGTTGCAGATATTGAACAGGCGATTGCTAATGCAAAAGCCTTTTTATGGGCGGCCATGGAGGATGATGGCAGTTGGACAGACTTTCTTACCAATGCGGGCCTGGGACGTAATTGGATTACGGCATATGTAGCGATGAACCTTACCGAAGTAAGCTGCGATAATGCATTGCCGGACAAAGCAGCTGCGTTGCTGTTTTCTGAAAAATTCAGCGGCGCCTATAATCCGCAGATAAGCAGTGATGCAGACTCGCTTAATTTTCTGATCGGGTTCCTCCATAACCGGGAATATCAGATAGAACCCTCCCTGCTGGAAGAATGGACAGCTTTCTGCAGCAGTGGCGGCGGATGGAGTACCTATCACAATCCTGCCATACTAAGGTCTATTATGGGGCTGAAAGCGGAAGCAGATGTTTCCGGATGGTTATCGCCCAAAACCTGTGTAAGCGCCGCTGCCTTGTATGTGCTCTCCAGGAAAGCACAATATGGTGAGGGATATCAACGCAGTGCTGATTACCTGGCAGACATGCAGAAGGAAAATGGCAGCTGGGACTCCTATTGGTGGTCCAGTCCTGTTTATGCTACAGCATATGCCATACAGGCTTTATCAGCCTCGGGCCGGTACGGGAACAGCTGTATGAAGGCCGTTGATTGGCTATGCGCCAGCCAATCTTCCGGTGGATGTTGGAACAGTGATATTATTTTCAGTGAAAGCCCGTTGTACACAGCGATGGCTATGAAGGCACTGTTACATGCCGATGCACTTCAAAATGCTCCTAACCTGACCGCCGCACAGAACTGGCTTCTGCACCATCAAACATCGGATGGCAGCTGGCAAAGTACTTATGCCTTGCTGGTGCCATCTCCCGAGATACATGATATCCGGGAGGTATCACGTTGGAAGAAGGGATCCTTCGGTGTAAATACTATTGTTGATGATCATTCTCGCGTGTTTACAACAGTCACTGTGGTAAATACCCTGGAGTATCTGTTAACTAAAATCCGGCAACAATAACAGGTGTTGATAACAACGCTACATATCGCCCCCTATAGTACTACCCGTTGGGTGGTGCATACTGGAACAGGTAAGAATGTGCTGATCAACGATTCAACCTATCAGCTGATACAGCTGCTACAAGAGGCCTGTAGCTGGGAGCAGGCATATGCCGGCTTCCAGGAAGCTTTTAAGGTAAAGCTCTCATTTGATGAATTCAATACGCTTGTAACAACTAAAATTGGCCCACTGGGGCTATTGACGGATGTCGCTGAGTCACCATCAGGCATGAAAGACTACCTGCCCATGCGTTTTTCGTTGCTGAGGGCAGAATTGGTAACTGTGATGGCAGCACCATTGAAGATACTATTCTTCCGGAATTTGTTCTTTGTCTGTTTTAGCCTGTTGTTGTTGTATAATCTTTACTTTTTGTTTTTTGTGATGAAAGAATGGTGGGCATTAAAAGGGGTAAACTGGTGGAGCTTTTTTGCCCTTGCAGGTGGGGCCATGATCCTGCATGAGGTGGGTCATATTGCAGCTGCGCGGAAATTTGGCGTGAAAACGGGCGGTATCGGTATTGGTTTTTATTTCATCATGCCAGTGATGTACGCGGATATTTCTGATATCTGGTCGGTGTCACGTTGGAAAAGGATTATTATCAATTGCGCAGGCGTCTATGTGGAATTGCTGCTGACAGCCATTCTTGGTATATACTGGTGGTACAGTAAGAACGCCACTGTGCAGTTGGCATTTGCTGTAATCCTGATAAGAACATGTATGCAACTACGTCCTTTCTTTCGGTCAGACGGCTACTGGATACTTTCTGATCTGTTGCAAATCCCTAATTTGTTACCAGAATCTAGGCGCTTATTAAAAAAAATCGGGGAGAAGAAATCGCTGTCTGGCAAGTGGCGTTATCAATGGGAATTGTCATCCAAAGAAAGATGGATGCTGGGGTATGTTATCAGTAATACAACAGCTATGGTCATATATTTTTTATACGTAACGGCGCATTACGGTGTGGCATTGCTGCAATTCCCGGCTGCGCTGCTTATATTCTTGAAAAGTGCTCTTACCAGTCGTTTTGAATGGCCTGGCTGGCAACCCGGGAATGTGTTTATCATCATCTATTACCTGGTATTAATATACTATATCCTGAAAATATTAAAGCTGCTAGCTTCCCGGTTTCTTGGCAAAAGGGCAGGTTAAGACCGGGAATAAACCTTTCTGTCCTAAATGTTAAACTTCATTAAAATCAATTAACATGAACACTCAGATCACCACACATGTAGAAGAAATAGTTGTACTGGCAGACCACTTTGAAGTGGAAGAACTGGAAGAGAGACTGGAATTCGTTACATGGGATTACGATTTCTAATCGGAAATTGTTAACCGTTTTTTAATTACCTAAGAGGCTGGTCAATTGGCCAGCTTCTTAGTCTAAACAATGCAAATGCAAAAGCCACAGTTGTTTTTATTGCACTTTGCGGGTGGAAACCGCTATTCGTTCAAACCATTGGAGCATCTCCTGAAGGACTTTGAAGTGATATTACCGGAGTTACCAGGAAGAGGCGACCGCATAGGTGAAACTTTACTACGAGATGCAGAAGCCGCCGCCAGAGACTTTTACCGGCAAATCTCGGCCCGGGTGGCCGGCGGAGGATTCATGATCTATGGCCATAGCATGGGCGCTGCTCTATCGCTGCGGGTAACACAGTTGCTGGAAGCGGAAGGGAAATTCCCGAGGTTATTGATGGTGGGTGGAAATGCAGGCCCCGCCAGTAAGGGTGACAGAACAACTTACCTCCTCAGCGATGATGACTTTTTTGAGGAAGTTAAAAAATTGGGAGGACTTTCTGAAGAAGTGCTGAATACCCCGGAGTTATTGGCGTTTATTGAACCTATTTTAAGAGCCGATTTTGAGATCGCTGAGAAAGAAGAACTCAGCGCAGTCGTACAATCACCTATCTATGGAATTATGGGCAGCGAAGAAGAAAATGCCGAAAAACTATTCAACTGGCGGCAATTTACCCATGCTGATTTCCATGGGGAAATAGTAACAGGCAATCATTTTTTTATATTCGAGCATCCGGAGAAAGTGGCAGGCATTATCAGGCAACAATATTTGAAAGCAGTAAGAAGCAGTAATGATTTAGAAATTAAAAATTACACCTGAACTAAAAATATTTGGCATATTGTTATTCAAGCCCTTCATATAGCTTAGTTTCACCTCCAGATTATGGGTTTTGCCGACGCCTATACGAAAGCCGGCGTTGGCAACAGGTCCTGTGGTGTTATACTTATAACTGGTATTATATTCACGTAGTTGACTGTCTTTATAATTCTCATTCCTGCTGCCATAGTAATAGCCATATCCGGCACCTGCAAAGAAGCCAAAACGGTTATGAGCAGACCTGGTGGAACCACGACCGAAGTTCAGGTTGAATACCACAGGTAAATTAAACATAAAACGGAGGTTGTTGCTTTCACTGTTGTCAGATGAAGAGTTATAGTCGCCACTGAAGCGACCTCCCAATCCAATATTTAGTGGCACTCCAACAGATATAGACATATTATCTTTCTCAAGAAAATTAAAACGTGTAGAATAAGTAAGGCCACCTATTGTACTGGTATTTGAACTGGTGACGTTGTCTGCAAAAATGATAATACCAACTCCGTGCATAAATCTTTGGGAATAAGCACTGAAGCAGGAGATACAAGCAAAGGTCAACAAGATAATTTTTTTCATTCCGATATCGGTTAAGAAGGGTTTAAGAATGATGGTGTTTAATTTTTAGGAAATGAGCCCTGGGAATTATAGATTTTTTAGGGATAAAAAACGAATAACCTGAAACAGGTTAGGTTAAAATTAAATAAAAAAGTGGATATTCCTATGTTAATTAATAGAAACTATTTTATACAAGTTAACGAGCCTTTACTAAGGAATGATAAAGTATTAGAGGGCTAACCTAAAGATGTTTTGGGTCAGCCCTTTTTATTACTACAATTTTAACAATCGTGTAGCCAATTCCTCTTTAACTTCGACATCAAAAATTTTATCGGTTGCCTGTTCTAAAAGTGATACAATTTCAATTGCTTTATTCTTACGCTTAGCCATCATAACCTGTGGATCTATTTTTGGATGCCGGATCTCACCAAGCTGCGTTTTTAGGTCTTCGATTGGCGTTGGAATTAAGTAGGGATTGCCTAATGGAAACCAGTAAAAATATATAGTGGAATGACTCTCAGTGAAGTTACTACCACGAATCCAGCATTTAGTATTAGCAGCAATAGGTAGAGAAAGTGTGTTTGGAGTCCAGACCCCCAGTGGGTGGTGGTCAGCTATAATAGTACTAAAATTACTGCCTGCTTCAAACCATCGTCCAGCATAATAGATTCCGCCAACAGCAATGGAAGTGTCTTTCACATTTTCTGGAGGTTCTATGGTCATCACAAGAATGCCATCGGATTCGGGCTCTAACCTTGATTGCCGAATGTATTCACCTTTGGCAATAGGTGACTTACTATTATTAAATGTTGAAACGATTCCATAGGTTGAAAATTTCCCATCCACCTTAATGGATGGAGCAGAAACATTATTAAACTTAGAGTTCCCATTCACATCTAAGGTTCCATTTACGGAAGTACTGTTCAGAGTACTGCTACCATTAATTGTAAGGTTTCCATTTATCGTTTCATCATTGGCAGTTTCCACACTTTCAGGTGTAAGTCTGGGATAACTAATGGTTAAAGTAATACTTGCGTACATTACCTGATCATTTAACATTGCCATTACTACCAATGTAGAATTCGTAAATAAAATACGATTAATCGTCATAGATTTAGCAGTACCTTCATAGATTGGGGTAGCATTATTTTTATTATAAACTTTGAAGAATGTACCATTACTTTCCCATTTTAAGCCAATTTGACTGCCTCCCGGAAATTCTGTTACTGGAATGCTAGTCATTCCAAGACGATAACTTTGTAAATTCTTAATGAACAATTCAGTTGTTGTTGTCTTTTTAGTATTCATAATGAGTAATTAATTTAATGTTTCTATTTTGTTTACACAAGTTGTCACCCCCCCCCCTGCTTTTAGTATTAGTTGTAATTAATTTATAACCTTTTAATAGACTTACTTTTTCAATAAGCTATCTGATAAAATACCTGATTGTTGCTGAAATACCCTTGATTATAAGGGTATTGAATTTTGAAATTTATTTCGATAGATAATTCATTAATCTCAGTATTACCAAATTGGTTACTGTCAATCTACTTTCAGGTCACCTTGTATATGTAAATGGGATTTGAAGGTGGTCATTCCGGAAACAGTTAAGGCATCATTTATCACCATTTTATTGGCAGTTGTTTTTTTATTAACGTTTAAATTTTTCTTCACTAAATGATTGCCGGAATTCTCGAGTGAATTAGCTAACAAAGCAGATGAGGCAATGGTAATATGAATAGTATCGATGAGTGTAGCTTTATCTAGTGTTGCTATCAGCAATAATGTGATATCTTTTTTTATTTTCTTATCAATTATTGTGCTTGAATCTGATCCTTGATAGAACGGTGTAGAATCGACGTTATGATAAAGCTTGATTGAAGATGCATTAGTATCCCAACTTACCTGTATCTTACTATCAGCAGAAAACTCGGTACATGGAATAAGTGGGTTTTGGGGATTACTGGTCATCAGATTCCGTAAATAGAAAATAGGAGTTGTGCTTTTGGAAACCGTGATAGCATGATTTCTTTTTAGGAACTCTCCATTATCAATATTATTGGAGAGTTCACGTATTACCACCTTTGGTAAACCTGCAACACGATTTACAGTACCGGTAATGGTAATATCGAATGGGTTTAAAACTACCGAATTATCTGTATGGTTAATGATGTCAAATTCGATGTAGTCTAATTTGGGATTAAGGCCCAAAGTACTACCGGCTCTTTTATAAGTTTTAGAGATTCCCCAGTTACTATCACCACTTATTTCTCCATCGGCATCTAAATGAAATATAGTATCAGCAGCACCGTTAGTATTTTTATCGTCAAAAGGAATGTATATCTTAATTTTCTCACAATAAATTTTCTTACCCTTGTGATCAACATTAATAATAATTTTTCCGGTTTCAGGTGTTTCTGTACTGCATTGCAATGGAGATGGAACCGTACGGGTATTATCATAATTTAGTAGTATCGGCAGATCCGTTTTAATTTGGTTGCCCAACTTTGGTTCTTTTTCTTTTTTCATAATCAAGATTTACATTATTGTTGATTTCCAGTTTCTAAATCTGTAATAAATCGTAGATATCCGTCATGTAACGTTGCTGCTGATTTGTTGAGGACAGCCTTATTCGGTGCATTTGCTAAACTATAGCCTTGCCATTTGTTAGTGGAATTAGGGCTGGTATTTTGCCACCACGACCAGCTACCATTTTTTTCGGAAATAGGCAGGTAATGTATTGTTTGGGCAAATGGGGGAGTTACGCCTCCTTCAGCAGCAGCATCCAGCACTCTGGATAGTATTGGTCCAACTCTGAAAGTAATTTCCATTGCTGTTAATGGCCCATTTACAAATTGTGTTGGTAATTGGATTGATTTCACGGGTAAAATACCTGTTGTAGCATGTATAGAACCTCTCGGATCTACCAATAAGGTGATTATTTTACTTGTAACGCTATCGAAAGGCAGGTTGATGTAATTACCATCTTCGCTACCAATTGGACCAATTTGTTGCACATAGCTCTGCCCCTTTTCGGGTGCAATTACACTGTTGAAAACTTTATAATTGTCTGCATCAAAATAACCTATAACACCATCTTCACTTGAGCTCATGTCTCCCAGGCGAATGCTAAAATTAGAAGAGGTAAATGGAGGAATTTGTGAATTCGCTTCTGTAAATACAGGCCATTCGCTACTTTGTAGAGGTGATTCTCTTAGCAAGAATTGTAATTTTGTTCTTACCAGTGCTAAAGGTCTGCCGATCAGAGTAGATAAATTTAAATCGGTTCTGTTACCTAGTAGATCAATTTTAGATAAGGTAATATCAATAATGCTCAACAGTGCCTTGAAGTCCTTTTCTGGTTTTCCTCTCAGTGCTATTATTAAAGCATAAAGCTGTTCCGATTTCGCTTTTAGATCGTCGATAGTGATTCTGTTATCGTTTGGAGGTGCTACCCATTGTACTGTTTTATTCGTACCTGATTGTATCAGTAATAGCTCACCTGCACTGTAGCCATCTGATAGAAATAATAAAATAGAATGATCCAGATAGTTATTGACCAACCAGCCGCATATGGGGTTTACCTCAGGATCTGTGTTGTTTTTGCGGTGGTCTATAAACGTAATATCTAATTTAGCATGTTGTAGAAGTCTTGGTGGTAACTGAAAAGGTGCTTTAATATGTGGAATTAAATTTTTGGATATTAACACTGCTTTGTCACGTACCAAAGGAAAGTGAGAAGCATTATTTATAGCCCCACTTCCATTTACGATCAGATCCAGCTTCCTGCCAAATTTATCATACAAACTAAGCCTTTTGATATAAAATTGTCCGCTTCTGATACCATGAAATGGAAATTGACTTTTGCCAAGCCCACGAACCGCTGGTACTGAGTTTACAAAGCCTTGAGCATATGTCGGTGTATCATAGGGAGGTAAGCTTGTATCATCCGGAAACCCTATTACTTTGGCAAACCGAATGGTTTTCTTATCCACTGTAAATGTTTCAATAGTGGGGCGCCTGTAAGCGCGAGCGTCGTGCTGTGACAGGTATTCATTAAAGTTCATTAATTCCTGGCTTAGAAAACGCCAGTTATCAATATCTTTTATTTGATTATAAATAGCGGTTAAATCCTCGTTTTCCGGTCCGTATTGATCAACAAAGGCTTTTAATTTGGCGCCAAATGTAAACTGGGTATGTGGACTTAAGATCGATCTGCCACTTAAGGGAGCTGATTCTGATGTTCCGTGCAGAGATGATTTTAAATCATAATCGAAGCCGTTGAAATTCCAGTTTTTTATAGCTTTGCTACTCGAAGGGGTGGTTTTCCATTCATATGGTACCGTTAATGGAGTAATTTCCCATTCAATATATAATGGATTCCATTTTTGTGACCATATACTAAGTGAACAGGCAGGAAGAACACCAGGTAAATAATTTGCAGGTTTAGGATTTAACATAGCAGATTCCACAACCTTGACAGTCAAACCTGTTTTCGTGGCAATTTGTTTGGCATTAGCTGGATCTAATAAAAAGAACTCTTTGTAAATATTTAGTATTTCTTTTGGGAGAACCGTGTTATTAGGTAATGTAGGAATGATATTTCCCAAAGCGCTTGCACTAATAGTAGTATTGTTTACCTTGAATGAAGAGATAACTTGGGATGGTAGTCTAATTTCCAAATTGTTATTTGGATTTGTGATGGCATCTGATTGTACCCCGGAAATGAGAACGCTGGGGTTGGCTGGTTTCCAGAAACGAGATAATGATACAGCTTTTAATTCAAAACCACTGGCAATGCCTTTTTGTTTTGCGAATGCCTCAATACCTTTGAGGAATGCATCCTGTACATTATTTTTGTCGGAATTAACAGGTTGTGGTACCTTTCCCTGTAAGATGTGGATTGTTTTTAATTGCTGTAAAACCTTGTGTAAGGATTTTTGAGATTGAGTTGGATCGAGATTTAATGCCATATCTTTTTGAGTAACTCCGGTGCGATTTTCATCGGGATCCAGTTTTCCAAGATACCCTTCTTTCCACCATGCAGCATTAAGATCCCATTGTAAGTTATTTAATATTAGTATCGCGTCATCCAAAGCTTTTTGATCAACATTCAGTTGTAATAGCCATGCAGCATCTCTTGCTGAAATACTACGATTGCCGGAAAATTCAGCACCTTCATTATTTTTTGCTGTAATTTTCCATTGGGTGCCACCAGACCTTACGTTAAACCATTCCCTTCTGACACGGTTAGCTACAATTGTATCTCCATTAATATTATTAAGTGCAGGTAATAAATCATATTGAAATGCTCGCATCAGTTCAATCACCTTATCCATATCCGAATAACCAAGAAGCTTTTTTAACTGTGAAGCTACCAGGGTTGTAAAAGCATCTACTCCTGTATTACCAATACCAACCGTTACATTTGCAGAATTGCGTATATCTTCTAACTGATCAGGGTTTGGTACAGATGTTTTATTCCAGGGTAATCCAAAGGCCATACCATTATATAAACTCATATTTGCATTACCTGGATTTTTACCTTGCGCAATTGTCCAATTCAACTTTTTCAAAACGTCAGCTATAGTATTTTCGCCTGTAAACCCATTGGTTAAAATATCGCAGGTCAAATCTGCATACCAGCCAGTTACTAAATAGCTTAAAGTAGTTTGAGCAGGTACATCACTTAAATCATCATAAAAGGAAAAAATGCCCAAATTATGAGGAACATATCCAGTATATTCAATGTTTCCAGGTGCCACAGAAGTCAGAAACATATTGTTTGGCGATTTCTCGTGCCAGTCTTTCAGTGCTATAGGTACGCCAATATTAACAGTATAAACACCCGAATCGGAGCCAGTACCTGTACCAGTATTATAGCCTAAACTAATCTTTCCAGGGGTTATACCTTTGCGATTAGGATCACTACTTTCACTCCAATTTTTTACAACGTTCTTGGGTACTAAAAATAAACTAGCGTTATCGAGAGTTTTAGAAGGACAATCACTTTCCAATACCCAGGAGCGTTGCACATTATTACCACTTGCATCCCGGTGAATTCTTACAATAAGCCATCTATTAGGCACAAGAGGAAATTCGGCGTTGTCAGACGCTTTACTTGCACGTAATGAGCGTGGCAAGGTCCAGTGTAAATATGTTCCTGGTTTATTGTTTCTAATTTGTGCTGAAAAGCCACCTGGCTCTGGACTTTGAAAATCGTTCAGACTTTTATAGGTAAACCGCCACCATCTAAGTTCATCTCTTTTTAAAAGTACATCTGGGGCCATCAATATATCTAGTGCCATAGGCACAATTAAGGGATTCCTCATGGTTGGAGTTTTAGGTGTTTTGACTTTTAAATTCAATTGCTTCAGCTGATTTTATCATCTGGATAGCAAAAGTTGCAGCCGTAAGTTTGCCACCAGATGGTAAATTGCTACTTTGTTTTAAATTGTTGGTGATGGTTTGAATTAATCCGGTGGAATCTGATGGAGCAATATTCAATACGTTACTCCCGGCAGATCGCATGCAAAGTTTTTGCTTATTACTTAGGTCCCGGATCTTTATAGTTTTTATTTTACTGCCGATAGAACTGTTATGCTGAATATTTCGCAAAACAATATAGCCGGTAGGAGTTACACCAAAACTCAATGTTTCCTCTGGTTCACACAATTCGATACTCTTAGGAACACCATCAAAAATGCATAATAAAACGGTGGGCGACAGATGATCTAAACGTATTATTTTTAAACTTTTATCACTGGTGTCTTTTGCTTGGATAGATAAATTTGGCCAGCCAGCAACTAAAGCAGAACGTAACAAAAATCCACTCATCGTTTTTACAGTAGTAGGTGTAACAGTTTTTTCATTTCCCTGCAACCTTTTTCTTATCATAGAAACGGCACTCATTGTTGCATCAGGTACTACTTCTTTCGTAAGCTTATTAAACAATAATTGTTTGCTGGAATCTACTCCTAAACTCAAAGCACCTTCAATACCTGCATTAATCCAGTTCATGTCTATATAAAAGAAACGAATTGATTCGGTAGGTAACATTCTTTCATCAGCAACCAATTTATCAAATGGTATTGGATATAAAAGGGCGAAATGTGCTAACCAGTCGGCAATTGGAGATATATTCTCGTGAATGCTCTTTTTCAATTTATTTTGAACATCTTGTTCTTCCAGAAATGCATGTATTGATGGGGATTCCCTGACCGTAGCAGTAGTTGATTGGGAGGTGTTTTCAATGACCCGGTGATCGGCAATGTTCCCAACTTCCCTAATGACGTGAGGAGTTAGCAATTTCATGAAATTCTCCTGTATCGTTGTATCGATTTTTATTGAAGCTTTACTCTTATTGGGGAAATGACCTGAATATAAGTGATTAAATAACCTGGCTGCAGTATTACTGTTTTGCTTTCTAAAATCACTTAACTTCTTTATGAAATCACCATCTGCTAAGGCCGCCTCCCTGCCAGTTTCCCAGGCGGCAGCAAGGGATGCATCAAATACACCATTTGTTTTATCAAATATTAGTGCAGCATCAGCGGTAGGAAATGGTTTGTCTGGTTTTACACTTTTGGGTAGTACCGGGGTTAGTGGACCACGATACCAGGCAAATGTATTTTCTCCACTGCGCGCGTGATAGGCTAGTGGCACAAACCCGTTTGTAACCCGTTTTGTGACTTCGGTTTTACTGGTACCACTACCTCTTGTTGGTAAAGGTAATCGAAGCCATAGCAATGAAGGATCTAAAAGAGTACCATTTTTATCTCGCGGTACAAGGTTGGTAGCTAAGGTTTTGAAGTCTTGTACGTTATCTGGTACAGAGAGGAATGTCCAGCTAGCCAGTGTAATCAAGGATACGCTTTTGTACTTGCTTAAGTCGGCATTCGCCTTCAAATATGGCTCCAGGCCTTCCAGGGATACTAAATGTACAATGTTTTTTATCGCTTGAGGATTGGCATCAGGTGCAGGTGCCGTGGCAAATCTATTAGCGGTAACAACGGAAAGCAGCCCTTTTTCATGTAAACCCATAATAGGCCTGTTACCGGTATTAATTTTACGAATATGTGATAGATAAGGTAGTTCTTCCAATGTTGGCGCAAGGGCCTTAAATACGCTTGTAGACATATTGATATACCTACAGGTAGTTGTTCCATCAATATCTTCTTCTTTTTTGATATTGCCAATAAGCGTAGTTGCTGCTGGCTTGAGAAAATTATTGATTGTAATTTCAGATGATTTGTCTGAGTGACTTTGTCCATCCGTTAATTCATTCTCAACAAAAACCATAAGGGCGAGCCATGGGGTACCTTTTGTGCTTAAGAAGCGTTCCCAGGGTAGTATCGGGTCTTTTAATACTATATGAGGTAATACCTCACCATATTTTCCGGTACTCCCTGAAGGAGGATATTTATTAATTATTTGTGCGGAATCAAGGGTGAATTGTGGGCCAGTGACAAGAATTTCCTGTTTGGTATCGAAATTTATTTTAGTTTGATCAACTGTTAGTTCGTGATTAACTGAAATGTAATAACTGCCTGCTTCTAACGCAGGAATATAATTGTCGAAAAATTGCAGATCTCCTATAGGAATGTCTGCATTAATATCTTTTTGAGATCTCATACTGTTTAAGATTGTTCCATTGGAGAATCGGTGAATAAATTATTTGCATTGGAGGCCATACCAGTCATAGGGTCGTTTTTTCCAGTATAAATACTATTTGCGTTTAGTACTTCAAAAAGGGCATTTCTGTTTTTGGAGAGAGTTGTACCAATTTTACCGATATTAGTAATTGTTGTATTGCTATCTGCTGGCCAATATTCACTGGATATAGGCATCTTTATGTTCAGCGGATTTTTGCTTTGTGAGATATATTCTTTAAATACCCGCGCAATTGGAATAATCCCAAATGTGCTACCGGGAGTAGGTGGTGGAACCTGAACTGTATAGCCGGTGAGCTGATGATCAATGGTATCAGCGCTTGGCTTTAGTGGACTTTGAACAAAATTGCCATCCTTATCTTTTAATGGAGGGCCCCATAAAGTTGCAGCTAAATTGTCATAATTTGGGCTAAATATCCAGGCTTTTACATCAATAGGAGTACTACTGCCGGCACTTCTATTAATTTTTATATTATGGATAGATGTGGCTTTTGAGAGGTTCATTGGCCGTATGGTGATATCTTGACCAATGACATTTTTACCATAATCATTAGTCGTACCATATGTTAAACGGCTTGCCGGAATAACACTTTGTGTACTAAACTGAAAACTACCTGGGCGTACAATCCAAATTTTGGTAGTTTGATCAGAGGTTGATTGATTGGTATAAAGAATTTTTTTGGTACGCTTGTCTTTTAGCAGTTCCTTTATTAGCCCCCTTTTAGCAATGATTTTACAGGTATCAGTTGGTTTTGGTAATAACTCACTGAATGACTTCCAATCCAGTTTTGTTTTGTTTTTGTCGAGCGCTTCTGAGGAGCCGAAATATATTGGGATTGTAACAAAGGCAACATGTATAACTACTTTACCTCCGAGTGGTGGTCCCCAAAGATTAAGGGTTGCACCTGCCGAAACTGATACTGTTTTATGGCATAAAAGCAGATCAAAACTTTTGGAGACTCCGACTTCAATGTGTAAAGCTGCTAAGAATGAAAATGGGTGCCAGGTAACAAGGAAATTAGCCTCTGTTGTAAACCATGCTTTTATGCTGCCATGTTGAAAGACCAATTCCATAGCATTACCTGCCATACAACATGAAGGTGTAATGGCGAAGTAGGAATTGCCTTTAATTGATACATCGGTTGATATTTTCCAGTTAAAACCTAATCGTGCAACTTTTGGATAATGGGAAGGAATTTTAAAAGCGGGATGATAACCGCCTGCTGTAAATACAAATTGACCAGCATTTTTATTATTACTAAACCATAAATTGAAGGAACAATCTCCTGTTAAATGGCTATCCTGAGTAAGTAAAAATGAATTATCGGTAAGACTGGTGGAAGCGCTGAAATATCCATCTATCGGTTTTAAAACAGCTTCAATTTGCAGTTCAATAAAAATAAATCTTTTGCTCATATCAACTCCCAGCGGGAAGCTAAGCCATGCCAACCCCAGTACTGCAAATTGTAAATCATGGCCAAATTCGGCAACTAATAATAGTTTCCCTTCAATTATTTCAAATGAGGAAAATTTTAGTCCTGTTGCTAACCAGTAGTCACCTGCTTTTGGAGTGATCCATTTTACTTTTTCTCCGTCTGCACCGGCTTTTTGACCTTCCAGGATCTGCAATGTTTCCATTGCATGCTCTTTAGCACTTCCTGTTTGTGGGCGACTAATAGCCATCAATGGGAAGTCTTGTACCTGTTTGAAAGAAGGCATTACTAAGTTTCTGTTAAAACCCATGCCCCCCATTAATCCGGTTACTATAAAAAATGGTGGGCCTCCAAGCGGAATATTTACATTTACGAAAGCAAAGAAGGAAGGTAAACCGCTTTTCGCTTGCGCATAAGAAGCCAGGGCTGCCATACCAAATTTTGCTGTTTGTATAATTAATTCACCATCAAACTGTATTAATATATCCTTCTCCAGATCTGCTTCAGGAACCCGTATAACTGCACCTTCAATGGTTAATGCAGTTGTAGTATATCCAATTCCAAGTCCATCTAAATTAAATTTAGGTTTGAAGACTTTTACAGAGGTACCAAATGATAATCCATTCAATGATATGCTTAACGGACCAATTGTCATAGAAGCATCAAGAGAACAGGAAATAACTTGTTCGGAATAACTCAAGCTAATACTATCAATGAGGATAGGACCAATTTGTTTTTGAATACTAATGGTGTAGATAGATGGTTTATCCTCTTCATCACTCTCCTCCATTATAGTTGCAAAATTTTCTGCTTCTGCTTTTTTTTTATATTTTAATACGGGTAATGTTATCTGTTGATCTTCCTCTACTAATGAAATATCATATCCGAAAGAGATTCCAGGATCGAATGTAGGAGCATTTCCAGTATCTATAGTTATATCATCTGGTTCTTTTGTGGTGATAATAAGATAGGCATCTTTCAATATTAAATCACCTTCTAGTTCACCCCCAACAAGTGGAATCTGGCTGCCAATATCTAAAGGTTTTTTAGGGTTGAATCCAGCATAGGCAACAAATTGCCAGGTAGTTGACTTTTTACCTACCAGAAGAAATTTTCCAGAGTATCTATCATCAAACTTAATTGTAGCATCAACTTTTATTTGGTTATTTTTTAAATGCTTGTCGTGGATTATTACATTTGATAATAGGATATTTGGCAATGCCGCATAATCTATGTCAACATCATCCTTAAATAAATCGGAGATTAGTTTCACTAAATAAGTCTCACTAGCTTTTGCTGATTTGGCCATTGTAAATATTTTCCTTGTTATGACTGTTTGTATATAGGAATATATATACCTTTTTTAAAACATAATACACTCGTTTCTTTAAAAAAAATTACCATTAAAATTTCCTTAAAATAAATCGACGAAAAGGGATATTATTATAGATTATGGAATTACAGACAGTATAACAATACTTTGATTAAATAGTTTATTGAATGAAGATATTTTGTATTAATTCTAAAAGTAGGTATCAATAAATATTTTGTTGCCTTTAAATAAATGAAATATAGATATGTTTACTATTTAATAAATTGTGATGATGGTTAGGATAATAAACAATTTTTAGAGGTGTGTTAATTCAATAAAGATTATTGTGATCTAGGTATCTGGCAGCTGCTTACTGGAGGATGGGCGAAGGTCGCAGGAGATTAATGAAATTATCAATAACTTGCTTTTGATCTTTGTTCTATCTGCTAGCCCGTTATGTTAAATGGTGCAACTTTTAAAATATTTTATCGTCTTATTAAAAACAACCTAAAAACATATGAAAAAGGTATCCTTCTTTTTAACATTTTTAGCGTATACATTTATATGCACTGCCCAAACAAATCAAATAAAAGTAGCCACAGACAACAGATTGAAAACTGACTTAGATTCACTGGTAGATCAATCCGTTTCTGCATTTATGAAAAATAGTTCTAGGGTTGGCATTTCAATAGGAATCATTAAAAACGGAAAGCCATATACCTATAATTATGGTTCAACTCAAAGAGAGAAATCTGAATTACCAACAAACAATACTGTTTACGAA
Organism: Chitinophaga sp. 30R24; assembly: GCF_049056765.1. NCBI lineage: Bacteria > Pseudomonadati > Bacteroidota > Chitinophagia > Chitinophagales > Chitinophagaceae > Chitinophaga > Chitinophaga sp. 30R24. The sequence continues at coordinate 73,295 of NZ_JBJGXX010000014.1, read as the reverse complement.
CTTGCATCCATTACAAAAACCTTTGGGGCCACTTTGCTTGCCAGGGCCGTACTAGATAAAAAGGTTGACCTCAAAGATGACATACGCAATTACCTAAAAGAAGATTATCCTAATTTGAATTACAATGGAACGCCTGTTATCTTACTTAATTTAGCAAATCTCACCTCCGGGTTGCCTAATTGGATGCCAGATAAAGATATTTTTGGAAAAGCAGATCCAGACTCTATTCCTTATATTTTGGATTTGGTTCACCAAAAATACAGCAGGCAAGATTTTTATCATGACCTGCACGATGTAAAGCTAAAAGTTTTACCAGGCACTGTTGCTCGTCACTGTAACACTGCAGCTCAATTGCTCGGTTATATTATGGAAGGCGTTTATAACAACACTTACGAGAATCTCTTAAAAATATATTTCACCGATCCGCTTAAAATGAAAAATACATTCCTGATTAAACCTGGGAAACAACCTGCCCTAATGGCAAAAGGTTATGATGGCAAGGGGCGTTTAATGCCGGTTATTGACTGGGAAGACTTAAAAGTGGCTGCAAGTATCGCCTCCTCAACCTCAGACATGTTAAAGTACATGGCATTTCAGATGAATGAAGCAAACCCCATTGTAAAGTTAAGTCATCGGCCAACTTTTGGAAGGGTTGAGGATGGTGCGATTGCCTTTAACTGGAAAGTACGAAAAACAGAGAGAGGTAACAGGAGCATCTCTCATACAGGCGGCAGTTTAGGATTTAGCAGTTATATGGTATTTTATCCCGATTTGAATTCAGGTATTGTCCTGCTCTCAAATGAAGTAGGCGAGGACACTCAAAATGAACTAATCGCTCTGTCAGAAAAAATTTTAAACCTTTAAACAAAACACATCCCGGATTTTGTTACTGACCTTTGCTTTATAGGCTCTTTTGCCACATCTGCCAGGGTAGCAGCCGCCATTGGGGTTAAAAATCTGATAGTCTTGCTCCCATTTAGCCGATTGACAATAAATTACCTCATATCCGGGTAGCGTTGTTCCTGTTGTTCTTTCAGGGAGGTTTGGACAGATTCCATACTGATTTGAAGAGCCTCGCATTTATATGGGTTAAGGCTTATCGCGATCTTAAGAGGTGAGGCTCCAGACAGGTTGGTTTCTTCTATGCCTAGTAGGTTTGATAATTTCTTTACAATTTTTTCTTCAGTAAACTGTAAAATGTCATATGACGCCTTATCTGCTGATACTGTATAAGTCATTAACATTTCTTCCAGTCCGAGGTAGTTGTCATGTACTTCTTTAATAACAGGAAAGGTTACACTTTGGGGCAGAGATGGAAATACCTTTCTGATAATGGAAGCAACTTCGAAGTGTTTCACTTGCATATTTGTTCTGGTATTAAATTCCAAATTTATATTGCCACTTGAGTGAGTAGAACGGGAAGTTATCTTGCGTAGTTGCCCTAATTGAGATACCGCATTCTCCAATACAGCAGTAACTTTCTCTTCTGTCATTTCCAGTGTGGTATTTTCCATTTGGAAATTGATTGTCAGCCTCTAGGAAGATTGTTCCGGTGTAAGGTCTCTATGGAGATACAGAATCAGGCAGATGCCAATGATGGTAAGTGTTGTAAACAATATGATGATCCGGAAAGGAGAATAGAGTGACATAGGATAACGTATTTCCATGTACAAAATACATAATTCACTGGAATCACTTAGCTGTGAATTATTTGATTAAAATAGAAAAGAAAATAACCTTATCTTGAGTATATCTTTTATTGTAGCTTATGAGATTTCCTGCTTCATTAATTGCTGTTATCCTTGCTGTGTGTGTAGGATTCAATACTACGGGTCAACCGGTTCCTGATCTTCCTGGTTATGCAGCAGGTAAAAATGTACAGCCCTCTTCCTCATGGCTGTATTGTCATTTTCCTTCCGGCAGTAATATTAAAGTAAAGGAAATTTCCTGGTATATGTTGTTGCCAGGTAATAGCAGACAACAAGTGATGCCGGGAAACTCCCCTGATACACTCATTGCCTTGCAGGTGGATCATTTTACTGATATTTATCTAGAGCTGGATAATGATGATGGTTATGAAGTAACCGTATTGCCGGGGGATACATTGCATATATATTTTGGAAAGGACAATGAGGACCTTGCCTTTTCAGGAAAAGCGGCGGCACTGAATGAATTGCTACAGCATAAAGCCAAATTTCTCGGATACCGTTACAGTAGTGATGTGAGTTGGAAGCTGGTAGAAACAGTTATACCGTTAGATTCTTGCTTCCTTGCTTTTGACCATTATTATCAAGTGGAACAAGATTTTCTTCGTGAGCACGGGAAAAAACTCCTGCCGGTTTTATACCAGCGGGAGCTTGCTATTTATGTGTTGAGGAATAAATGGATGAAGCTCCGTGCCGCGTCCTGGCGAAATATTCCCCCGGAGTCATCGTCATATACTGCCATAGGTGCCGACAATGCTTTTCTGATGTCTGTATCAAAATATACGGCAACTGATCCGGTTTATTATTTATTCCTGCAATATCTTTTCTGGGGGAAGATTCCCGGAAAGAACGATTTATCATTCCCGGATGCTTATGAAAAAGTGATTCCTATCCTAAGAGCAGCGCTAAGAGATTCTACTTCCCTCCAGCTGTTTCATACCTACTGGATTACTTTTAATACGAAAATAATTGAGAACAGGCGGATGTTGAAGACATACAAAAACCTCTATGAAAACTGCCGACGTGACATCACCAGTCCATACCTGCATACAGTAATATCTGAAAGCCTGGTTTCCAGAGAAAAATATTTATCCGGACCTTTATCACTGGACAGTGGCATGCTAGCGCCTTCATTCGCACTGCCTGACGAGGCGGGAAAGCAAGTGATACTCGAACAGTTTAAGGGGAAGTGGGTATATCTTGATTTATGGGCTACTTGGTGTACACCGTGTTTGAAAGATATACCAGCCAAGAATCACCTGGAGTCGGTATCTGGAGATGGTCTGTTGCAGATTATAAGCGTTTGTATTGACTGCAAATATGCTGACTGGAAGCAAATGTTGTCTGATAAAAAGATAGCTGGCATAAATTTGTTTGCGGAAAAGAAAGTTGGTGATGAAATACGGTTGAAGTATAAAATGCAGGCATGGCCCCATCATGTCCTAATTGATCCTTCTGGAAAAGTTTATGAGAATGCTACTTATCCACCTTCTAATTTTTATAATTTTTTTTCATTACTGTCCAGGTAAAATAATGTCCAATCTGCTATAACTCTTTATCACAAAAGAGTGTAGCGGATTTTTTTGATCTACAAAATGTGCTGACCTCCTCCTTCTATCCAGTATTAAAATCAACATTAAAGACCTTTCTATGCCAGATAGGTATCTTTCAAAAATTTCATCAACTGTTGCAAAAGAACTTTGGTATAGGCGTTGATATGGTTCGTCGCTGGACCAGAGAGCACAGAGAGCATGATACCCGTAGTTTTCCAAGGAATTGGAAACAGGATCTGACACGAGAACAGAAGGAAATTCAGGCCCTTAAGAAAGCCCTGCAGGAATCAGCAATGGAAAATCGGATACTAAAAAAGATGGTGAGCATCTTCTCCAGGGAAGACAACAAATATTCAGGTTCGTAAAGGACCATCAGGCAGAATTTGATGTTGAGAAGATGTGCAAGGTGCTCAAAGTAAGCCGTAGTGGTTATTATGCCTGGGTTAGAAGAAAGCCATCAAAACGTTCTATGGACAAACAAGTCCTTTGTAAAGAAGTGGAAGATATCTACCACAAAAGCAAAAGCCGATATGGCAGCCCTAAAATAGTTGCAGTGCTTAGCTCTATGGGATTGCATGCATCCAGATCAAAGAAAATAAGCCGATGCGAAGCCGTATAAATCATAGGATTTACGCGGCTTTTCTGCTTTTGGGGTATTTGACGGGAAGATCTAAAATAGCACCTGGCCGTTCCACTTTTTTGTTCTCCGGAAATCCTGGCAGAATTATCTTAATCTGGCAGCATAATTTTTTTTGATATACCTACTAATAAAACAATTTAGCCCTCTTCCACTTAGCGCTAGTGATTTCATTTGCTCTACATAACCACGACCTGGTTGACTGTTATTATAAAGATACCTGGCCCCTGTACTGAATTCAACTATTATAGAACTATCGTCAATAAGAAATGCATAGACGCTGGAATCGCCACCTAAATTTTGATAAATTTCCATATTCTTGGCTATTGATTAATCAATGCGCAAATAACGGCAGAACAAAATTTTATCTTGTGTACCCAGCTTTTATGGAATTGGGATTAACCAATTGATAACAATTATTCAGGGATGATAATTTTTGTATAAATAGTTCGATTTCTGTATCATAGGGATTACTGGATAATCTTGGAACCTATACTTGGTGCAGTTGTGTTTAGGTGTATTTAGGGTCTACCAAATGAAATTTGATATTAAAAAACAGGTAGTCGATAAGTAGTTTACATTCTTCAAATGCTGTGAATGGTGGAATGGTTCCTTAATAGATCCTTGAATTTCATGTCTTCCTCCACAATTTTTTTCTTCCTATGAAATAAAATGTATTAATTTCGTGCTCCCTATAACCTAATGTTCACATGAATACGCATTTTACCAGGCTATCATTATTAGCCCGGATTTGTATTATTGCTGTAATCTGTAGTTTTTTGTTGCCCTTTCAATCAAATGCACAATTACAGATGTTTAACCCGGCTCCCCAAAGCGAAAGTAAGCTTAAAAGCCTGGAGCAGCAGTTTGAAGCCAATTATAAGGCCACGCTGGATCAATTGCCCTCTAAAGATAAAAAGGAATATGTTTCCTTATATAACCGGCGTTGGGAGAATATAAAATCCAGGTTCGACAAAAAAGAAATTTATACCACTGCTTTTGCCCAGCAATACCTGGATGAATTGGTACATGTGATTTTGAAAGCCAATCCTTTGCTGCAACAAAAGAACCTGCATTGTTACTTCTCCAGATCGGGTGTACCTAACGCCAGTTACGTAGGGGAGGGGATCATTCTTTTTAATATGGGATTGTTTAAGAGGTTGGAGAATGAGAGCCAGGTTGCCTTTGTGCTTTGCCATGAACTGGCCCACTACTACCTGCAACATAGTGAAAATAGCATTGCCCGGTATGTTACTACGATGAATGGAAAGGACATGCAACAGGAGTTGCGGAAAATTAAAGCATTGGAGTATCAAAAGCGGGAACAACTAGAAAACTTAGTAAAGGGAATTACCTTTAATAGCCGCAGACATAGCAGGGATCATGAGTCGGAAGCAGATTCTATGGGGCTGGTGTTTATGCAAAACACTCGTTTCAGCCTGGATGGCGCCATTACGGCGCTTACCTTGCTCGACAACATTGATGTAGACACCACGAATACAGCTGTGCAACTGGAGCAGCTTTTCGATGCTAAAGATTACCCATTCCGTAAAAGGTGGATCACCAAAAGAGAAGGACTTTTGGGAGGACATGCGAAATTAGAGAATAACGAGGAACTGGAAGATTCACTTAAAACGCATCCGGATTGTAAACTGCGTATTAAATTGCTCGAACCTTATGTAAAAGCCAACGAAAATAATAACAGGGTATTATATCTGATAGACAAAGTGAAATTCGATTCCCTGCAACATGATTTCAAGTACGAAGTGATTGTGTATGCTTACGAGAACGATAACTATTCAAGAAGTTTGTACTACACCATTACAATGCTCCAGGAATCGCCTCGCGATCCTTATTTGGTAACACAGATAGGAAAGATATTAAACAGCTGTTATGATGCCCAGAAATTGCATATACTAGGAAAGCTTACGGAACTGCCTTCTCCCGATTATCCGGCTAATTATAATGTATTACTGCAGATGATCCAAAACCTTTACCTGGAAGATTTTCCGGCGATTAGTTTTCATTATCTCGCATCATTCTGTCCGCAATTTAATGCCTACAACGCTTTTATAAAGGAATATAATAAAGCTAAACAATTAATTCAATAATCAAAATTGTCCCCCTAATTCAAAAACCTTTGAAGATGTCCAGAAAAATGTTTACAGCCTCGCTGTTCTTTTGCATGTGTGTGGTCTTTGCACAAGCCCAAAACAAATTATCTATAGATAATGTGTATTCAACGTATCTCCGTAATAGTGGTACCATTATGGAGAACGGCCAGATCAAAGGTTATTTCTTCTTTTATCAGAGTGATAAGGTAGATAGAAAAACCAATGAATATACTTTGCAGATATTGGATGAGAATCTGAATAAAGTGAAGGATATTAAATTACAGGATGGAAAAAATGTAAACTTGCTGGAAGCTGCCTATAATGGTGGTAGCTTGTCTTTCCTCTTTCAGGACGAAAAAGAAAGAAAGCTCACTATGAAAGTGTACTCAATTGAAGGCAAACTGTTACACACCTACGAAAATGAGTATACCCGTAAAACGGAACAACTGATGGAAACCTACTTGACACAACATACAGATGATGGTACTAACCAGAATGTATTTGATGTAGGCACCAAAGGATTCGTTTCTGTAATGCCCGTGAGAGATGGAAAAGAACGTACCTACGAAGTAAACTTTTATGGTTCTGAGAAAAAAGCCTTCTGGAAATATATTCCATCAGATGATGAGGAACGTTTTGCTTTTGCCGAGTACCTGGGTAACACTGATAGCTTAATCATTTTGCAGGTGTTTAAAAGAAAACGACTGATGAGCCAGAGAATTTCTTCACATATTGTGGGCATCAACTTCATTACTAAGAAGAAAATATTTGACCTCGATGGAGAGGAGGACGAATTTCTTTTAGTGCCGGCCAGCATCAGTATGCAGAAAAGCAGTGGTAACTTTATTATAGCGGGTACTTATTTCGATAAAGACGCTAATGTGGTGAAAGATGCAAGTAAGGGCATGGCCTTTTATGTAGTGAATTCTGAGGGTAAAGTACTTTCTAAAGCTTACAATAGCTGGGAGAAGGATTTTACCAAATATCTCAGAACCAGCAGTAAAGGTAAAATAGACAATGTAGGATACTTGTACATTCATAAAATGATCCAGGGAGCTAACGGCAATTTATATGTTGTGGGAGAAGGTTATAAAAGACAGGCCAGTGCTGGTGGTATTGCTTTGAAAGTATTGAGCACAGCTGCTGGCGCTGCAAATAGCGTAGGCGCAACCAAAATAGTGATCACGGATATGGTAGTCATGACATTTGATGAGGGATACCACGTTACAAACGCCAAAATCTATGATAAAACCAACAATACTGCCACGAACAGTGCGATCAGTGATTTTAACAGTCAACATCTGCTTGCTATGTACTTGAAAAGTATTGGTGCTTTTGATTATGACTTCACTACCGGGGATGAGGATAATGCTAATTTCTCCATCTGTTTCAGTGATTATGTAAAAGATGCGGATTATAAAGGCCAAACTTTTAATACAATCCGTTTTAACGGTACTAAATTTACACAGGATAAAATAAATCTGAAATCCAAAGCCAGTAAACTAAAAGTTTTCCCGGCTAAACCAGGTTCTGTGATGATCCTGGAATATTTCAAAAAAGATAAACGCCTGGATTGCCGCCTGGAAAAAATCAGTTAAGTTATTGATTGATGCAGGATGATGAGGAGGTATTCATACAAGTACCGCTTTCAATCCTGAAAAAAACCCTTGTAGAATCTGATTCTGCAAGGGTTTTTTCTGGCAGTAGGTATATTGAGTTAGCGCTATTAAACGCCCTTCAATATTTAATTTTTTGTTAACTTTTGAGGTGCCATATTCTCCACATTAGATCAAAATAGCATACAATGATTGCTTATTATCTGTTTTTAGCGCCTGTGGCGATGAGTCCATAAGCCGTATCCTTCTGCACAAAGCCCATTTTCGGCTATTATTTTTTGTATAAACCCAAATAATTAACACATTTGTGGCCTCAACAATATTTGAAATGATATGAATCTTGCTCAATTACAGGAAAGAAGTAGCAATGCATGTGAACTTTGCGCCGCAACAGGAGCACTGAATATTTATGAAGTGCCGCCCGTTGTAAATAATATTCCAGACAGGGAAATTTACATTTGCAACAAATGCCTTGCACAAATAGAGAAGAAAGAAGAACTTGACAGCACCCATTGGCAATGCCTAACCACTTCTATGTGGAGCGAAATCCCGGCAGTTCAGGTCGTTTCGTGGAGGATGCTCAACAGGTTGCGCAATGAAAGTTGGGCTGCGGATAATATCGAGATGATGTACTTTGACGATGCTACGATGGAATGGGCAAAAGCAACTGGCGACCATGAAAATGACATGAGTGTAGATTTACACAAAGATGCCAATGGTAATATATTGGAAAACGGCGATACGGTTGTGCTTACAAAATCACTGGATGTAAAAGGTTCAACAGTAAATGCGCGTTTAGGTACTGTAGTGAAAAATATACGTCTTGATACTAACGATACCAACTATGTCGAGGGGAAAATAGAAGGGCAAAGTATTATGATTAAGACGATATATGTGCGTAAGCAAGGTGCTTAGAGTAAACATATTAATTATAAAATAAATACCTTGCCAGTTGATATAGGGGAAGACCCATTCTGGACAGGATCACATTAACTGTATAAATCACTTAAATCAGCATGCAGCAAGAACCTGAGGTAAGTGATTTATACAGTTAATAAAATAGTATTGGTGCATTGTACAAATGCAGGTTTCTTATTGTAAAGCAAGTGGCCGTACATATTCCACTAATGTAAGAAACATTTTGCCGGGTTCTTCTAACGGAATCAGATGGGCCGAGTTTTCAAACCAAATTCCTTTTTTATAGGAGGCTTTTACTTTTTTAAGCCATAAATCAGTTGGTGCTGAAGGTGTGGTATAATCATACCGTCCCATGAACATGAGTACCGGAATTGGAAATTCCTTAATGTTTTTAAAGTCAACTTTAAGAAATTCAGGCAATATACGTGACAAAGTAAACAGGCTTCCCTGGTCTATGGCTGCTACCTCTTGCTTATTATATTCCGGAGACAATAGTGGGGCGTCGAAATAATATATCGGTTCATCTCTAAAAGCGCTTAACCCGCCATAATATTGTGGCCATTTCCGGGCAATAATAATCCGTTCTCTTGTAACAGGTTTATCTCCTGGGTAGGGAGCAATGGATTTTAACTCTTTCAGGGCGGCTTCATTATTTAGCCTGGTTGCTTCTTTTACACCATACTCATAGCTTAAGCGCTCATTATCCATTGTATTTATTACCTGGCCTATTCCTACGTAGGCATAAAACAAATCTGGCCGTTTTAATGCCGCTTTCATAGCAACAATTGTTCCCCAGCTGTGCCCGATCAAAATAACTTTCTTTTTTTGATATCTTTTTTTAATTAATTCAGTCAGCTCAATAGCATCATCCGCATAACGGTCTATATTGATGGTTTCGCTTAATGCGGCGGTATCATTGGCCAGATAAGTTTTCCCTGAAGCCCGTTGGTCATAATTAACAACTGTAAAATATTCTTCGATGGGGCGTTGAAACATCCACATTACAGGAGACATTGGAGATGCTGGGCCTCCATGTACAAACAGGATTACCGGATTATCCTTGTTTTGCCCGCGTGCGAAAACCCATTGTTTAACACCGCCTATGTTAGCTTCGTAATTTTCCTGAATACCTTTAGGGTTTAATATTTTACTAAGGTCACGGATAATTTTTTTACTATTGGAATAATTGTCTGTGGAGTCATTATTTTGCCCGTAGCTGAATGGTGCCAAAGAGAAAAATAAAATAAAGCAAAGTAATATTCCTTTCATTGAAAATAAGCTTTTGGGCAAGCTCGAAAGGTATGTCTGCAACATCGTGGTATTAGCGTAGAATGGCTTCATTATAGATTTTGGTATAGTAGATAAGGTTTCAGATAATAGAACTTATGGGCTAAGCATCCTTATAAAAGTAACACCAAGCGTAGTGAAAATTAAGCTAATATACAAATTCTGATAAAATCGGGAATGAAAAGATTTGTTCTTTGTCTTTCTTTGACAAGAGAAGTATAACCAGGCATTGTTTATCTATCTATTAATTCCTGGCAAATAGGTCGGTGGCGTTTTCCGGCTATAACAGCTGTGATGATGGCCTGGATATCCAGGTTAATCTGGTTTTCCGGAAGGATGGAGAGTGCAGTAGCAATAGTAGCGATAGCTTCCTGGTCTTTACCTGCTACTAAATAGTTCATCGCGAGATTGCCGAGGATCACCGGGTCGCCAGGCAATTCCTGCAATGCTTTTTCTGTATAAAGAATAGCTTGGGAAATATCATTTAAATATACCTGCTGTATGGAGATCTCCAGTAAGAGATAGGGATTGTTGGGTTGGATATTCAGGGCTTTTGCCAGCCAGGTGAGTGCAAGGGTATGTGCGCCGAGATATTGGTGGGCTTTCCCCAGGGAAAACATGCTTTCCCAATGCCTTGGATTTACTTGTAAACAGGTATCGAATACTTTTATCAGCCGGTTAATTTTTAACCGGTTCCAGTAGCCCTTCCTGGTGAGTTTATTACTGCCAGACACTAATTCCGTCAATTTCCTGGCGGCGTCATTAAATATCCGGTCAAACGTGGTGGTATATGTTAAATTGATATCCGGCATGTATGTAAACGGTACTGTTGTACAATAACACACAAGTTATCAATGCTTTCTGGAGCAATTCTGTAGTCATGTTATGTGAATATCCATAACATGGTAGGGGAGTGGTATGCCCCGCCGGGTAACGATAGCGGGGCTGAGAGGAGTATGATGATTTTTTGAATGATGCACTTGTTTTTATTGAAACAGGTGCACCACTAAATTCAATTCAAATGTTCCGTTGGTATAATTGCTCAGTCCTCCTGTTTGTGAGCTGTAGGTAAACTGAAAGCCAGCGATAGATCTGTAGTTGATGCCTGCGCCTGCGCTAAAGCTTTTGGAGGTATGATACAGGCCAAAAACGTTCAGCAGGTTCCGGAAAAATACAAAATTGGCGCCGGCATCTACGATATCGCTATATCCTTTTATTCCGCGGAGGGTAACTTTGGGCTCAATGGAGGTGAGTTGCTCCCCTGTTTCAAATTTGTAGCCAGCGGCTGCAAAGTACTGTGGCCGGTCTATGCCTAAGTCGCCGGAATTTCTGATGAAGCTTACCAGATTGGGTATAGCTCCCTGTACAGTGAGTCCTTTATACGTATAGGCCATACCGTAATCCGCTTCAAAATAGTTATCCCTTCTGTTAAATGCGTAAATAGAAGGATCGGTGATATCGCCATCTACTTCTTTGGTATCGAGCCGGCGGTTAATAAAGGCCGCGGATATACCGAAGTGGAGTACACTATTGCCGCTCTGGCTCAGGGGAAGGTGGTAAGCATAAGTGAAAGCCACCTTGGTATTATTGAGCAGTCCGGCTTTATCGTTGTAGATATTCATGCCTATGCCTACCCGTTCAAAGAGCTTATAATCTGCAGTGAGGGCTTTGGCTTCCGGAGAACCGGGTAAGTTGGTCCACTGGCGTTGCCAGGCGAGATACACGTGCAATCCCGTGTCTATCCCAGCCATTGCTGCATTGGCCATGTATTGATCCAAAAAGTATTGTGCTGCCAGCGGTTCATTCAGCATCGCGGGATTGCCAGCGCTCTGCGCACCTGCCTGGTGGCTGCTGAGAGCGAAAGCTCCCAGCAGTAGTATATATTTTACAAATGCTTTCATGATCGTTTGCTTATTTGTATTTGTCATGGATGATAGTAATGAATCCTTTGAATTGTGGTTTGTTCGCGCCCAGGTCTATGACGTAGTAGTAGGTGCCTTCTGCTAGCGGCTGACCATTTACCATACCATTCCAGGTATTGTTGTAACTACGCTGGTAGTATACTATACGGCCGGCGCGGTCAAATATTTTTACTTCATTCTGCGGATACATGTCTATGTTCTTTACTACCCATAGGTCGTTCTTACCGTCGCCATTAGGAGTAAGGATATTGGTAGCTTCCAGTTTATAGTCTTCTTTTACCGTAATAGTAACCGATTCGGTAACGCTGCAACCTGCATGGTTGGCGATGGTTACCTGGTAAGTAGTGGTAACAGAAGGACGGGCCAGCGGATCGGAAATGTTGGTGCTACTGAGCCCGGCTGCTGGTTCCCACATATAGGTGTCTCCACCGGAAGCAATCAGGCTTACGCTTTCCCCTTTACTGAGGGTAGTATTGCCCACCACCTGTAAACTGCCGGTTGGCAGCGGATTTACAGTTACCTCCACTGCATCAGACATGGTAGTGTAACTATTAGGGTAAATGGCATTCACGGTATAGCTGCCACTTTCAGTAACAACAAGTGATCTGCTGTTGGCGCCCGGTATCTGGACATTATTGCGGTACCATGCGTAGGCAGGTGCTTCGGTAGATTGTAAGGTAACGCTATTGCCTTCACAGAAAATAGTGTTGCCCTGGCTACTGATTACTGGAGGCGGATAGGCCGTAACAGTAATGGTTTGTACTACCGGTTGCGCCGCTGTATAGTTGTTGTCGCCAGCCTGCGAAGCGGTAATATGGGCAACCCCTGCTATACCTACATGGGCTGTGCTGCCAGTGATGCTGATCACCTGTGGATTATCGCTGGTAAACGTTACTGGTAATCCGGAGCTGGCTGTAGCCACCAGTGTGAAATCCGGATCGCCTTGGTTTTTATCACCCGGCGCATTGAAGGTGATCTGCTGGGATGCAGGTGTGATGGTCAATTGTCCGTCTGTGAATACCAGGTTGTAATCGTTGCTGGTAAGGCCTCCAGGCGTTATCGTATAGGTGCCTGTGTTGATAGCTCCCTGTGCGGTGCCGCTGTAAGTGAGCGTGCCACTCAGCTTGGTAGCGTCGTCACCATTCACAAAAGAGATATAGTCTACCCCGTTGCCACCAGTATAAGGGGTGCCGGTATAGCTGCGTGTATCATTCCTGGCTATAATGTTCAGGGTTGCTTTTCCTATGTTAAATGTTTGCGTTACCTGAACTGCCGGCTGGTGGTTATCATTACCTGCCTGGTCGGCGGCAATGGTTACGGCACCTGCACCGGTAATCGTAACAGTGTTGCCATTGATGGTAGCAGGTCCGCTTATTACGGTATAAGTGATTGGTAAACCGCTGCTGCTGGTAGCGCTCAGGGTAAACGGTGCATCGCCATATGTTTTATCAGTGATAGCCGGGAATGTAATGGTTTGTGAAGCCGCATTGATGGTTAATGTACCATTTACCAGGCTAAAGGTATAATTAACCGCCGTTAAAGAGCCAATGGCCACGGTAATCGGGTAGGAGCCGGCGATACTGCTGGCATCTGCGTTGGTATTAAGTACCGGCGCGCCTGTTACTACGCTGTTGCCTTCACCATTTACAAATCCGGAGATAGTATAGGTGAGCGGAGGATTGGCTTCACCATACGCTTTCTGTTTATCATCTGCCGTTACAGTGAGCGTAGCAGGGTTTACCTGGAAGGTACGGCTCACTGGCGTGGCCGCCAGGTAATTGTTGTCGCCAGGCTGTGTAGCCGTTACAGTGATACTGCCCACACCGGTAATGGTGAGCATATTGCCGCTGATAGTTGCCGGGCCGGAAGTAACTATAAAGGTAACCGGTAGTCCTGCATCACTGCTGGCGTTCAATGTTACCGGTGCATCTCCGTAGGTTTTATCCGTGATCGCATCGAAGGTAATGGTTTGACCGGCTTGTGTAGTATGAAGGGTACCATTTACAAAATCGAATGAGTAATTGGCGGCTTGCAGATTGCCGGTAGTAACGGTGATCGTATAATCACCTACACTACTATTGTCATCCGCCATAGTGCTGATGTTTGCGTTACCGCTTACCACACTGCTGTTCTCATCGTTTACAAATCCGGTAATGCTATAGTCGAGCGTTGGATTTGGCTGTTTATACGTTTTGGTTTTATCATTGGCTGTAACCAGGAGCACGGCTTTGCCAACGGTAAAGGACTGGGTTACCTGTGTTGCCGGTTGATAATTACTGTTACCTGCCTGGTCGGCGGCGATGGTTACACTGCCTGCACCGGTAATGGTAACGGTATTGCCAGTAATGGTAGCAGGTCCGCTTATCACAGTATAAGTGACCGGTAAACTGCTGCTGCTGGTAGCGCTCAGGGTAAACGTTGCATCGCCATATGTTTTATCGGTGATAACCGGGAATGTAATGGTTTGTGCGGCGAGGTTCACTGTTAAGGAACCCCCTGCGGTAGTGAAGAGGTAGTTTGCCGCACTTAAAGTGCCCACAGCAACCGTGATGGTATAAGTACCCGGTGTACTGCTGGCATCCGCGTTAGTATTGAGCACTGCTGCGCCTGATACGACACTGTTATCTTCATTGTTTACAAATCCGGTAATAGTATAGGTAAGCGGTGGATTAGCTTCACCGTATGCTTTCTGTTTATCATCCGCTGTTACGGTGAGCGTGGCTGGGTTTACCTGGAAGGTGCGGCTCACTGGAGTAGCGGCCAGGTAATCGTTATTGCCAGGCTGTGTAGCCGTTACAGTGATACTACCTATACCTGTGATCGTAAGTTGGTTACCGCTTACAGTAGCCGGTCCGGCAGTAACGGTGAAGGTGATAGGTAATCCCACATTGCTGCTGGCATTGAGTGTTACCGCATCACCATAGGTTTTATCTGTTACCGCATCAAAGGTAATAGTTTGGCCGGCTTGCGTAATATGCAGGGTGCCATTTACCGGGTTGAATGTATAGTTAGGGGCTTGCAGGCTGCCAGCGGTAATGGTAATGGTATAGTCGCCGGCATCGCTGTTTTCGTCTGCAGCGGTACTGATATCTGGCGCGCCGCTTACTATGCTGCTGGTCTCTTCATATACAAATCCACTGATCGTATAATCAAATGCCGGGTTTGCCTGCCCATATGTTTTGGTTTTATCGTTGGCCGTTACCGTGAGTACGGCAGGTGCGATAGTAAACGACTGGGTAACCTCCGGTGCTGCATTGTAGTTGCTGTTGCCCGCCTGATTAGCGGCAATGGTTACGGCACCTGCACCGGTAATGGTAACGGTGTTGCCGGTAATGCTGGCAGGCCCGCTAACTACAGTGTAAGTGACTGGTAACCCGCTGTTGCTAGTAGTGCTCAGGGCGAATGGCAGATCGCCATATGTTTTATCAGCAATAGCCGGGAAGGTAATGGTTTGGTCTGCCGGAGTAATGGTTAGGGTGCCTTCTTCGCCTGTTAACGTGTAATTAGCTGCACTGGCCCCGCTAAGAACAGGAGTAATATCGTAGGTACCTACAGGGCTGTTGATGTCGCTGCTGAAAGTAGCGGTGATAGTGCCAATGATCACACTAGAATCGTCGTTATAAGCAAAGCTGGTATACTTGAAAGTAGGTGCTGGATTAGGTGTGCCATACGGGCGGCTTAAATCGTTGGCCGTGATGGTCAGTATTTTTGGTATAACCGTTAATGTCTGTGATACAGGACCGGCCGGGAGGTAGCTACTGGTAGCCGATGCATTTGCGGTAATGGTGGTAGTGCCTACGCCGGTTGTTTTTATTTTACCATTTACAATCTGTGCCACCGCGGTATCGCCAGACGAGAAGGTGATCGTACCATCGCCTGTAGTAGTAGCCGTTGGGGTGATATCTTGATCTCCATAAGTTAATGTAGGCAGTGGAGAGAGTGTAAGGGCTTGCGCCTGTGCCTGGAACTCATATGCACCCAGATCAATGATTGTATTGTTGATGCGCGGTTGGCCAGCCAGATCAAGGGGGCCTGCCTGTGCAGCATAGCCGCTTTTGTTGGTTTCCGGATCGCCATGGTTAATAGCAAAGTTGCTCGAAGTGAGCCGCAGATTACCAGTGTTGATATCCACAAACTGTACTGCCGGTGTTGATTGCGGAGTAGCAGTGGTTATATAGTATTGGCTGCCAATAATGCTGTAATTATAGCTGGGGGCATTGTTGGTAATCGTAACATCATTACCTATATTTTGAGTGATGATGGTATTGTAGAAGATGCCTCCGCCGAGTGGTAATTGGATACCGCCTCCCAAGTTGTTAAGCGCACCATTTTTGCTAATAGTAACATTGGTGAGTTGAACCTGGGCAGTTGGACTATTGTAGATAGCACCGCCTTGCAAGGCATTATTGCCGTAGCAGATGCTGTTAATCAGTTGTATTTGTCCGCCATTTAACACGGCTCCTCCACCATAGTTAGCATAATTGCCATAAAATTGTGTATTCGATACCGTGATCTTACCGCTGGCGTTATACAGGCCTCCGCCGTAACCCTGGGTAACAGAAACGCTATCAGCCTTTCCACCGGTAATAATTACATTATCCAATAATATTTGAGCGCCGGTATTGCCAAGGGTAGTTACTACCTGGAGACTGTTATTGCCAACGATATCCTCGGCAGTAAGCACAATGCCGTTGGTAAGCTTATCGTTGTCGTTCAGGTCTCCGCTGAGTATTACTCTGTTGGCAGGAGCGTTACGTGCATCTAAAGAAGCCTCGTTGCCTGCAAAACCGCCATAAACAGCTACGTTGGAAGGAATGGCAAAGGAGGCTTTGCGGTCTGTGGTGGAGGCAGTGGGTTTATAAGTGCCTTGTGCTACCCATATTTGGGTAATCCCACTGGTGGGATCAGCTGCTGCCATAAGGGCATCGCGCAATTCCAGCAGGGGGCTGCTCCAGCTACTGCCGTCACCGGGAGTGGCGCTGTGTATATTTACGTATACAATACCTTGGTTACTCGGGTTTACAATAACTAAATTGCAGGGAGGAGTTTTTTTCAAGTCAAAGGCAATTGGGGGAGGAACAGCCAGTGTATAGTCTTTGATCCACTGGGTAGTATCCGTCAGCAGTTTACGCAGGTTGCTTACAGAGCCTGCCAGTATGCTGCAATTATATCTGCCATTAACAGCATAGATGCTAGGAAAGCTGAGTACTGCGCTGGTAGCAGGCATTGCCGACTGGGAAGAAGTAAAATCGCAACTACCGAGTGCAGCTTGCCAGGCTTTCCTGTTTACGTTAATGCCTGCTACAATGGTAGGAGAGGCCACAGTACCGGTAAAAGCAAACAGCTCATCGCCTCCCAGGCCTAAACTAAGATAAGTTTTGGGGGAGGTGGAAGCAGTGCTCGCAGTATTAGCTATAGTGGTCACCGTACCTACGGAAGCGCTGGGCGCATATTTACAGAAGATGGTTATTTGCTGGCCGGCAGGAATCGTGTTAGCGCCGGAAGACCATTGGATAATACCATCTGTTTGCGACCCATTGCCTGTACCGCAGGAAAGCGACTGGAAGCCGCTACCTGTCCAGCCAAGGTCTGTAAAGTAAATGTTGGTATTCGGAGGAATACTATGCAATATTACAAAGGAGAACGCATCGTTTTGCGTATTGCCGTTAACGTTATCATCAAAGATATTGATCCCGGTAAATAACAGATCGCCGGGAAGTACCTGTGACCGTGCTGCCGTTGATATGCACATAAGTAACAGCAGCGAAATGGCTGTTCTGAGTAGAGCTAACTTCATAGTAAAGAAGTCTTTAGTATAGTAAATGTATACGTATGCCCCTGTTTGTCAGGGGGTACTAATTTGATGAAAGCGATCCGGCCAGTTTAGGCGCAGAGATAAGTGTTGATCCAGCCAGACGACGGCGCCATGTTTGATTGCTCCTGCACAATTTCCTGCCAGATCTGTAACGTAAGTGCTGTGCTCCCGGTTACCTCAGGTTCATGCGCCTCATTTGTTTGTACCAGGTAAGCTGGGGCTATCATATGATGCGTATCTGGGTCCATGCGTAAATGGCCGCGGGGACTGTCGAGTGTAACATCATAGAAGGCGGTTAGTATGTCTTTAGCCCGGAATTGATGCGTATCTGTAGTATGGTAGATGTGCCCGAGCATAATGCCGGTGCTCCATCCATGCATACCGGGTAAATTAGCATCACGGCCTGTATATTGTTGAAATTGTGTTTTTAGTAATTGATTTTGGTGGTTGTTTAGTGTAGACACCCACGGTACATAACCGATGATCCGGAAGGGCAACTGTAAAGTGCCATATGTGGTAGTCAGGGTTTCATCCAGCAGCATGGGGCTACCGAAAATCTGCAGGTGTTGCGCTGCCTCACTTTCCTGCAGTTGTTGCAGGAAGCAATGCGCCAGGTCGCCATTAAACAAGGCTAATAACGTTTGTACGTCACTGTTTGTTTGAAGGAATTGCCGCAGTGGGGTAGTGTCAAAGTCTTTTACTTTATATTGGCTTACATAATTGTAGGCGATAGCGCCTCCATGTTTTATATACGCCTCTGTCATAGTATGGGAGTGGGAATACCCCCCATCATAGTACGAAGTACAAACTGCTGCCTGGGGGGCCAGTTTGCCTGCATACAAGCCGGTTAACCGGCATTGTATGGTATGGTTAAGCGTATGTGATAATACGGCGGGATGTGGTTCCCAATCGTGTATATATTTAGCGCCGCTATGTACTAATATAATGAGGCGGTTTAACGCTTTGGCCAGATCGGCAGTTTTTTTTACTGTATCCTGGTCTGCATAAATGATCAATAGATCTACACGATTTTCCAGTAACATTTTTTCCGCTTCAGCTGCTATCAGGTCTGCATCTGTTCCGTAGCCGATATTCCCGGTAAGCATATCTGCCTTTATCTGCTGGTATTGCAGGTAGGCCTGTATCCCTTGCAGAAAGTCGTGGTGCAGCAAAGGATGGAAAGTAGATCTGGGTAAAAGTGCGCCTATCTTCATGGACATTGGATCTTTGATCACGTTGCTGACGGATATATACCGTATAAGGAAATAATGAAATTAATGGCAGTAAAAGGCTGCATATTGTTTTTAGGTTGATTGTTTCCGGTAGGTTGTACCTGTAACATGGTGCCTGGCGCAAAAGAGGCGACCTTGAGTGGTCCCAAACGGTTGGTGGCATGCTGGTTGGTACTATAAATCAGCGGGCCGCTGGTAATAGCAGGATAATTGTTATCGGCCTGGGAAAGGGTGCCGGGGTTTTCTCCCAGGGTGGTAACAGCCACAGTCCCGGTAATGTTATGGGTGTGTGCGGGCAAATTTGCGGCAACGAGTGCTAATGATTCCGCCCCACCGAAACTCCCTAATGGATAAGAAGGATTTATATGTAACGGTACCCTGCCGCGGAGGTCAGGTAGCATAAAAGTTGTTTGGCCATCGCCGCCATAAGTGGTGCCGATCAGGTTAAATAGGGTGTCATTCTCAGCAATAGAAAGGATTTGTCCCTGACAAAACATCCATCCCGCCGGTGCAAAGTTGCCTGCGAATATTCTTATTTCTCCTATAAAAGGCATTCGTAAACATATTTAGTAGTTATTGATTCCCATCCCGGCAGTGATCTCTGCTGCTATCGGGTGGGTTACCAATCCAGAAATAGCGTATAATCTATATAGTGAATTAGCTTCTTGGTGGAAATACGCCCTGCATCGCAATGGCATATATCATGGTCACAGAAGGCTGCATATTGTTTAGTGGTACAGCATTACCTACAGTGCCTGCCACCAGCGAGTGATTGATGGGGGCCATGGTACCGGCGCCGGAAGTGTTGTTATACAAAGCATCTGAAGCCGCTCCTGTTCCCAGGAAGCTTCCTACCGGATTATAGGTATTATTAACATCTCCTGCCGGCAGCGATAACGGCCGGTTAGCGATGGTATGCGTATGCGTTGGTAGTTGCGCAGATGTTAATGTAACGGTATCTGTACCCCCGGTGGCGCCCAAGTACCAATCGGTGAGTCCAGGTCCCTGACCGGCGCCTATCAATACCTGGCCTGCCAGGTTGGGCAGTGCAAATGAGGCTCTGCCATCGCCGCCATAGGTGGTGCCTAATAAGGAAAACAGGGCGGTATTGCTACTAATAGGTAGTAGCTGCCCATTACATTCACTCCATCCTCTAGGAGGAAAATTAAATGCGAACATGCAAATTTCGCCAACGAAAGGATCATCTGCGGCCATAGTGATAATATGTTAATTTCTTGAAGGGAAAACACCTTGTAGTGCTATGATAAAATTGAGAGCCCGGTAAGGCATCATGTTGTTAAAAGGGGTACCTGCTGGCATGTTTGGTGCAGTAACAAATGGCCCGTTTGCAGGATCGGACGGTAGTGTAGCTCCTGATACAGGCGCCATCTGATCGTCTGCCCTGGCGCTGAACCTGGCAGTAGTGCCAGGGGCCGGGTAGGCATTTGCAGGGCTGTTATCATTTGCTGTACCACCTGTGGGTAGTTGTAGCGTACCCGTTATCTGATGTGTATGAGCAGGCATTTCTGCCACCGTAAGTGTATGATTAGCCTCACCGGTGACGGCTCCCATAGGATACGTGCCGTTTTGATGCATCAATACGCGCCCACGCATATCAGGTAGGGCGAAATTTACCGTCCCATTGCCGCCATAGGTGGTGCCTAGCAGGGAAAATAACACCTGGTTTTGATTGATTGGTAATAAGGCGCCATTACACATGGAGTAGCCTCTGGGTGCGAAATTAAAAGAAACCATCACGATCTCTCCAAGAAAGGGGGTAGACATCTGCCAATAAGCTTATGTGTTTATGCAATAAAAAATCCTATGAAATAATAATCTTTTCTCGACAAGAATTGTTGCGTAAATGTAGGATATTTTTTATCAAGATAATTAAATTTTGTTTGCCAGAATTCATTTGAAAGTATTTACCTTTATTGTACTTACCTTACATATTCCCTTTATGCATATAGCACGTCGCGCTTTTCTCCGTAACACTTCCATGGCAACAGGATTGTTGTTTTTGCAACAGCCATTTCGTATGCTGGCTGCCGTGAGTAACAATGCTACTTATATTCCTGGCAACAACAGAGAGCTGTTTGTCCGGCATTCAAACGACCTGCATGGGCAGCCACTCCGCCTGCAACCTGGCGAACAGGGCCTATTGGTAGATGCAGGTGATTTTACAGATGGCAGTACTAACGTAGCTGCACATAGGGAAATGATTGCTGCGATGAACCATGCGGGTTATCATGCTGCCACCATTGGCAACCGTGAGCTGGCAAACGGGCAAGCGGCCCTGTCTGCATTGATCCCAGACATGCAGTTTGCCCTGGTTAACTGTAACTACCGCTTTTCAGATAAGGCATTAGCCCAACAGGTGCAGCCTTATAAAATCGTATATGCAGGCAGGTTAAAAATTGGTATTACCGGCGTAGGTCCTCAATTACCTGCCAGTTCAGGCGTTACTTACTTGTCGCCGGTAGAGGCGGTGAACAAAGTGGCTGCCAATCTTAAAAAGCAGCAAGGCTGCCAAGTAGTGATCTGTCTTTCCCATCTTGGCTATCAGCAAAGCGGAACCGATGTCAATAATTATCATATCGCTACCCATTCTTCTCATATTGATAGCATTATTGGTGGGCATCAACATGAATTCCTGCAGGGAACCATGGTGCTCCGCAATGCTTTGAACCATGAGGTATACCTTAGCCATGCAGGTGGTAACGGACAAATGATCGGGAAAACCCAGATGTTGTTTAATGATGATTTACAAGGCTGCGGTGTGCTGCCTAGTATGATGGAGGTATAGCCCAGGATCATCTTTCTATCCATGCCGCATATAACTGCCCAGATCTATATAGGGAGGTCCGCTCGCCCAGCTTTACTATTTTGCTGTAACCCAGTGTTGTAAACAAGCGTTTTAATGCCTCAAATTTCACGGGGTAAGGTACCCATGGATTGGGAATAGCAGTGTCGTATTCTACAATCAGAAAAGCGCTATCCTTCTTCATGCTATGTTGCAGTGTATGGATCAATGTGGGTTTGTCGGCTACGTAATGCAGGGAGTTGGCCATTAGTATCCCATTCAGTTCACTTAGCCGGATATCTGCTTTCACGAAATCTATTTGCCTGGGAAGGATGGTAACCTGATGTGGGTTGGGTTGCTCTTGTAAGATAATGTTACTTTTATCCAGCGCATAAATGGTACTGCCAGCTGGCAGAAGATGGGCCAGGGCAAAAGTAAACAGGCCGGAACCGCAGCCAAGGTCTGCCCATTTCCCCGCGGGGAGCGGAGCCAGGTCTTTACCTGATATCATTGAAATCGCCTCTTGTAACTCCATATTACCAAATATCTTGTTAATCATTGCAAAAATAGCAGAGTATTACTATCTTGACGCATTCAAATTATGTACGCATGAAGAAAACTCTCGCCGTTTTAGTAGCTTCCGCCTTGTTTGGCAGCACAGCTATGGCGCAAGCGCCCAACACCCTGAGCAAAAAAGAAAAAAAGGAAGGTTGGAAATTATTATTCGATGGTAAAACTACCAAGGGTTGGCATACCTATCTGAGAGATACAGTAGGCGCTAAATGGCAGGTGAAAGATGGTGCATTGGTATTTGATCCTACGCAGCCCAAATCCGGTGGTGGTGATATTGTTACCAACGATGAATATGAGAACTACGAATTGAACCTGGAATGGAAAATCTCCAAAGGCGGCAATAGTGGTATTATTTTCGATATCCAGGAAGATCCGGCTTATCGTGCTACTTATCTGACCGGTCCTGAAATGCAGGTATTGGACAATATTGATGCCGACGATAATAAAAAAGAAAACCACCTTGCAGGTTGCCTGTATGATATGGCCGGTGATGCTACTGTTTCCAAACCTAAACCAGTTGGCGAATGGAATCAGGTAAAAATTATCCAGGATAAAGGCCACCTTACTTTCTGGCTTAATGGCATTAAAACTTTTGAAGGACAAATAGGAAGTGAGGAATGGAATAACATGGTGGAGAATAGCAAATTTAAGAATAAAGGATTTGAGCATTTTGCTAAAGTGGCTAAAGGAAAGATCGCGTTGCAGGAGCATCCCGGTTCCAGCCAGTGGAGAAATATCAAGATCCGCCAGTTGTAATAAATGGCTTATAAAGCATAAAAGAAGAGGGTGTATCATACTTTGATACACCCTCTTCTTTTAGATACACCGATGGTGTTTAAGCGCTTCTCGGGCGCTTAACTTATTTTGTCTCCTCCTCTTTTAAGGTTTGTTTACATTTCATTGGGCCTTAATTTCGCCGGGCCGGATAAAACAGGTAACTGCCGGAGCAATTGTTTCATTTTGGTTTTCCGGTAAACATTAATCAACCGGTTTTTCCGGTAGGATAATAGGGTGGCAAGTGCCAGCAGGTCATTTTCTCCGCTTACCTCTGCATATTGCAAGCAAAAAAAGGAGAGCAGGGATAAAGGGAGATCCAGGCGGCGCAGATTTTTCATACGGTAGTCGAAAGACTCGCGGCTGAACTTGATCCGGTTATTATCTACCAGTTCAAAATCATATTCATCCCCATTCTTTTTATAGAGGATATTGCTCACAGAATAATCCTTATGGTAAATATTCCGCTGGTGTAACCGGTAAGTAAAGCCTGCCAGCCGGTTTAATATATGCTGCTGCTCAGTAGCCGGTAAGCCAAACATATCCTGTAACTGATGATAGTCGGTGTAAGCGCAAATGAAATAGCTATCCCGCAATTGGTAGCCTTCAATACATTCAATATAGGCGATCGGTTCGGGTGTCATAAAGCCGTTGTCGATGAGACGCTTGGCATGTATGAAAGCCCTTTTGGCTTTAGAAGGCCTTAGTGTAGCATAACAAAACCTATTGAACAGGTAGATATGCTGGTAGGATTTAATGACCAATTTTATGTTATGCTGTGTATCTACCCGTATCACGTTACGGGAGTCATGGATCACGTTGCCCATCAAATTAAAACTGATGGGGATTTCTTGAATATAGCCTCTTAAAAACTCATATTGAGGCGCTAATGCTATACGAACATCCATTTTAAATTTGTTGCCAGGCTTAAAAAATAATTTTTCAACCCTTTCCTCGTGGGAAAGCGGACAAAACTAATGGAACAGTAATAGGCGGTTAGCAGAAACGGGTTACCTGTCTAGGTTAATGAGTATTAGGTGAATGTTATTGTTTAAACAAATTTGGAAATTTTTTTGGGAATCAACAAATTTAAATAAAAATAACGGCAGCATCTACGCAAGAGATCATCATCAGGATCTCTTCCAGGTAGCGTTGATAGCTGTTTTTGGCAGATATCATGCTTTAATCTGTGTAACGGAAGCCAGAAAAGAAGTGCACCTGCCGGGATATATTCATTTAATCTGTGATAATTATGTATCTTTTAGTAATGTTTGATTTAACGCCCGGAGAATTTTCCGGAGGATCTTGTAATCAGTAGCTTGTTGATCACCCTGTCTTTTTTAATAGCCTCATTACTCAATTAACCAATAAAGTAAAGTACAGTGTCTGTTATGTTACAACAACCAGGAAAATTGCTATGGTGCCTTGCCGCGTTCTTTAGTTGCTCCGGCTATTCTTTATGTGGACAACAGCGTTGGCAAATGCAGCCGGTGCCGGTACAATCCAGGTGGGCTAAAGCAGTAACGCCCGAAAATGTTTTACCTGCTTATCCCCGTCCGCAGCTGGAACGCGCCAGCTGGCAAAATCTTAACGGTCTTTGGGACTATACCATTACAGCAGCAGATGCTGCAGCACCGGCTTCCTTCGATGGAGAGATCCTCGTACCTTTTCCCCTGGAATCTGCCCTTTCCGGCGTAAAGAAAAGCCTGTTGCCACAACAACGTTTATGGTACCGTCGTGAACTGACGATCACACCGGCCAGTGGCAAAAGAACCTTGCTGCACTTTGGGGCGGTCGATTGGCAAACCACTGTATTCCTGAACGGAAAAGAAGTAGGCAGTCACACCGGCGGCTATACGGCTTTTACCATTGATATTACCGATGCAGTGAAGCCAGGTGTTAACACCCTGCTCCTGAAAGTATACGACCCCTCTGATCGTGGAATAGGTCCACATGGTAAACAGGTGCTAAATCCTGCCGATATTTATTATACTTCCAGCTCCGGTATTTGGCAAACCGTTTGGCTGGAACAGGTTTCCCACGATTATATTGCTTCCCTGGATATGACGCCGGATATAGATAACGCCCTGCTTAAGCTCCGTGTAAATGCGCCGGTAGGATACACAGTGGAAGCCACTGCACTGAAAGACGGCACTCCTGTTGGTACAGTAAAAGGGAAGAGCGGCGAATACCTGCAGCTACCAGTAAAAGACCCGGTGCTTTGGTCGCCCGGCAGCCCTTTTTTATATGATCTTGCTATCCGGCTGCGCAAAGGCGGTAAAACAATAGATGAAGTGAAGAGCTATTTTGGTATGCGTAAGATCGCTGTTGGAAAAGATGATAAAGGTGTTGACCGCATTATGCTGAATAATCAACCTTATTTTAACCTGGGCACACTCGACCAAGGCTTCTGGCCAGACGGGTTATATACGGCACCTACTGATGAAGCGTTGGCCTTTGATATTAAAGTGATTAAAGCAATGGGCTTTAATACCATCCGTAAGCATATTAAAGTAGAACCGGAAAGATGGTACTATTGGGCAGATAAGCTGGGCATCCTCGTTTGGCAGGATATGGTAAGTCCTAACTACCAACTGCCTGAAGGCGCTAAAGCCGCCTTTGAGCAGCAATGCCGCGAAACACTGGAACAGTTGCGTGATCATCCTGCTATTACTACCTGGGTGTTGTTCAACGAAAAATGGGGGCAGTTTGACCAGCAACGTCTTACGGAATGGATAAAAGGTACCGATCCTTCCCGCTTGGTAAACGGTCACTCCGGCGAATACCTCTATGTGAACGAAAGATTGCGCAGTCCCAGCCCCAACGCATATATCGGTGCCGATCTTACTGATGTACACAGTTACCCCAACCCCATGAACGCGATCCGCATTCCTGGTAAAGCGCAGGTACTGGGCGAGTTTGGCGGTATAGGTGTTTTTATTCCTGATCATCAATGGAATATTAATAGTGCTTGGGGGTATATTCTGGAAAAGCCGGCTGCCCTTAAAGCCAAGTATGCGATCATGAACCAACACCTGCAATTGTTACAACAGCAAGGCCTATCCGCCAGTATCTACACACAGCCCTTCGATGTGGAAGGAGAACAAAACGGATTGCTTACCTACGACCGTGAAGTAGTAAAGATTCCTTTTACTGAGATCCGGAAAATACATGCCCCTTTAAACCCCGATATGGGTGCCATGCCGGATATTACAGCGAAAGACGCAGACCTTACCGATCCTTCCGCTACTTACAGCGCAGGGTTTCAGGAATATATAGATGGTAACCGGGAGACAGGCTTCTTACGTAAACTCGCTATCCTGGCTTCACAAGCCGGGGATAAAGAGGGCGCCGCTAAAATAGGCAATGATTATATTGCCGCCTTAAAACAACCTTATACAGAAGAGGATTTCCAATATATTATGCAGGTAACCGGCAGCGTGAACGATACTGGTTATGCGATTATCCGCAACAATAGCCAGGCCATCGATAAAGTGATGGGCGACCGGCAAGCCGCCATTAAAATGATGAACCTCATTTATCATGATCTGATCGCTCCATCGGTACCGGATATGGGTAGCCCCAATTGGTCTGTTATTTCAGATGCAGTAAAGCCTTATGGCGCCGCCGGAGAAGAAATATTACTGCGTGCTAAGACCATCTATTTCTTAAATAAGCAGGATAAAACTGCTTTTGTACCCGTGGCAAAAGAATACCTGGATAAATATGGCCAATTTGTAAAAGTGGATGAAAAGAGAAAACTGGAAGCATTTATGAATTAGCCTATATACTTTAATGCCTATACGAAAAATGGCTACTTTCGTATAGGCGCTTTTATGGAATGTTAGATCCTGTGCCCAGCCACTGCAGCGCATTCAGGATCAATTTGTTTTGTGTTTCATTGGCAAATGTAGAAGACAGTTCCCGGTGGCTATGATGTTCATAGTCAATATCGTTATGTCCCATATTTATGTATAGCATTCTGTATCTTTTGTTGCTCCATACCACAGGATAGTAGCCGTTATGCCATATCTCGTGCGCTTTAGGGCCGGTACCAAGCGGAAAGCTCACCGGATCTATAGAAAGCAGGATACTGATGTCTGGGTTCTGACGTAGGTCATTGCTCCACCGGTACCACTCGTTGGGAGCAGTGGAGAACGTATCTGGCAGGTTCCGGGTAGCCGGATGCTGGCGGTTTTCTACACGCACAACGGCGGAAGTAGGCGGCCAGGTATTACTGACATAAGATCCGGCGCCCAGGAAGGTATTATGGTACCAATCCCAGTTTTGTGGAAAGGCAGAAGGAGTAAGCGCAAAGGCAGAAAAGTGAAAACCTATCCAGGCGCCTCCATGCTCCATATATTGCTGGAAAGCTGCACGTTGGGCCGGATCATCTGGCCGTGTATCCAAGAAGAGCACTACCTGGTATTTCGACAGGAAGCTGGAGTTAAGGTTTGCCCAGTTGCTGGTAGTATCGTAGGTGAAATGGTATTTTGCTGCCATAGCAGGAAACCATTTGTTAGCCTCGTAAACAAAGCTGATATGCGCTTGGTCGTTTTTGCCGGTATAAAAAGCAATGACGTGGAACCTGGGCTTTTCCTGCCGGCACCAGGCTATGTAATTGCCTGTAAGCATCAGGCATAGTAACAGGATGCTTTTATGGAAGAAGCACTTCATAAAATGATGAATGTATGCGGAACAAAATAATAGTTTTGGAGTTAAAATTTTTTTATTTCTGATGACCGTTTTAGACCTTGCTTTTGAAGCAGAAAGTGCTGTTTGTTAAATAGTTTGTACAGGAATGTCGCGAGTAGCCCTTATGCATCGCTTGCCAGAACCAGCAGTGGGGTACATTTGTAATGTATATAAACATTACAATGATGCAAAAAATATCCCCATCGCTCTGGTTCGATGATAATGCAGAAGAGGCAATTGCCTTTTATTCCTCCATCTTTAAGAATTCGAGGATATTAGACACTTCTTACTATGATGAAAATGCTCCTATGTTAAAGGGAACTTTGCTGGCGGCCACTTTCGAGTTGGACGGCCAGACATTTACAGCTATTAACGGTGGCCCCGCTTTTCCTTTCACAGAGGCCGTTTCTTTTGTAGTGAATTGCGAGAACCAGGAAGAAGTGGACTATTACTGGGCAAAGTTGCTGGAAGGAGGTGGTAAGGAGGTGCGATGCGGTTGGCTGAAAGACAAATATGGTTTATCGTGGCAGATTGTACCGGTAGTACTTAAAAAACTGATCGGCAGTGCCGATGCCGAAAAGGCAGCCAGGGCAATGAAAGCCATGCTGAAAATGGTAAAGCTGGATATTGCCGCATTGGAGAAAGCTTATTATGGAGAGCCCGCCATTAATAGTTAAAGCTATTCTTCCGATGCCTATATTTGTGCGCACAGCAATCTAACGCAATATGCTTCGGAAATCAATGGTCTTCTGCCTGCTCCTATTGTCTTTTTTGAAATTATCAGCGCAGGAAAACGATGAACTCAACAGTGGATGGCAATGTATGAACGTTGCAATGGTGAAAACAACAGGACAGGAGCTATCGGACCCCAATTACCATTTATCCGGCTGGCTGGCGGCCACAATACCCGGTACCGTGCTTACTACCCTCCTGAATAACAAACAGGTACCAGACCCGATGTATGGCATGAACAATGAAAAGATCCCGGATATCTATCATATAGGCCGTAATCATTATACCTATTGGTTTGTAAACGATTTCAACGAAAAACCAGCTACTGGCAATGGGCAGGTATGGCTGCATTTCAGAGGAGTGAACGATGGCTGCGATATTTACCTGAATGGGCATCGTCTTACTGCTACTACTCACTATGGCGCATATCTGCGTCAAACCTATAATATTACTCCTTGGCTGGCTAAAAACGGTAAAAACAGGCTGGCCGTTATTGTATATCCGTCGGCGTATCCGGGTAATCCTAACGGCGGGCAAGGAGGGGATGGTACTATTGCCAAAAACGTAGCTCCTCAATATACGGCAGGATGGGACTGGATACAGCCTATGCGCGACCGTAATACCGGGATCTGGGATAAAGTAACCATTGAAAGAACCGGTGCTGTACGTATCAAAGATCCGCAGGTGATTACCCGGGTGCCCGGCGTCCGTAAACCGGAAGAGCCCCAGGCACCGGCCATCATTCAGGTAGGTGCTACATTGGAGAATGCTACTGCTGCCAGCGTTACGGGTGTTCTGCGTTATACCCTGCAAGGTAATACCATCGATAAAAAAGTTACACTGGCCCCGCATGCCACTATTGTTGTACAGTTGCCAGATCTCATGCTGAAACAGCCCTTGCTCTGGTGGCCCGCTGGTTATGGCCCACAGCAGTTATACCAGTTACAATTGCAGTTCCTGGACAATGGCCGCCGGGACGATACCGAAAATGTGGAATTCGGGATCAGGGAAATACAGACTTACTGGAACGCACACACGCGTAGCCGGGAAGTGGCGGTCAACGGTCAGCGGATCTTTATTAAAGGTGGTAACTGGATCACCTCCGATGCTATGTTCCGTTTCAGTCAGGAAAGGTACGACGCTGAAGTGCGCTTTCACCGCGATATGCACCTCAACCTGATCCGCATCTGGGGCGGGAGCCTTACCGAAAGGCCGGAATTCTACGAGGCCTGTGATAAGTATGGGCTGCTGGTATTCCAGGATTTCTGGATGTCGGGTGATTGTAATGGCCGTTGGCAGGACCCGCTGAAGAAAGAAGACCAGTGGTCCCGTCGCCAATATCCTGATGACCATTCGCTGTTCCTGGAAAGCGTTGCCGACCAGGTGAAAATGTTACGGAACTATCCTTCTCTGGCCTTCTGGTGCGGCGGTAATGAAATAACGCCACCAGCAGATATTTTCAATGCGATGAAAGATACGCTTCTTCCTGCGTTGGATGGTACCCGTTATTTCTTCGATTATTCCAACTCCGACAGTATGTCATATAATTCACTGGGCGGCAATGGTGATGGTCCTTATGGTATCCAGACTATTGCGCATTTTTGGAATGAGCGCACTTTCCCGTTTAACTCAGAAGTGGGCTCGGTAGGTGCCGGAGATTATGAATCCCTCGAAAGGTTCCTGCCTGCCGAAAGCCTGGTAACGCCCGATGCTACTGGTAAAACAGAGGCGGTATGGAATTACCATAAGTATATTGCATACAATAACGCAATAGATCCTTACGGTAAAACAACCGACCTGAAAGAATGGGCGAATAAAGCCCAGTTGGCGAACTACGACCAGTACCGGGCTTTAATGGAAGGTTTCAGCGCCCATATGTGGGATTGGTATACAGGGGTGATCATCTGGAAAACACAGAATCCATGGACGGCGCTGAGAGGCCAGATGTATGATTACTACCTGGACCCTAACGCTTGCCTGTACGGCACCCGTAAAGGCGCTACTCCGCTGCATGTGATGTATAATCCGGTAGATGGTATGGTAATGGCAGTAAACAATACCTTTAATTACGCCCGTAACCTCATGCTGGAGCTGAAAGCATATGATATGCAAGGTCATGATACGCTATTAACACAGGTGTTTGTAGAAGTAGGTCCATCTATGGTACAGCCTTATCTCTCTGTGAAAGAGGCTATAGACCAGCTCCGGGCAAAGCAGGGGGTGTTCTTCTCTCTGCGCTTGTTTAACGCCAGTCAGGAAGTGGTAGATGAAAACCTGTACTGGCTGCCTGATGCGGCGGGTAATTATTCCGGCCTGCAGCAAATGCCTGCAGCTAACAATATTACACTGACCGCTCATCAATCGGCTGCCGATAGCATTACGGTTACTCTCAGTAATCCTGCCGGCGCTCCTTTGGCTTTCTTTAACCGCTTGTCGTTAGTGAATGCCAGCAGCAAAAAGCGCATTTTACCAGTATTTTACAGCGATAATTATATCACCGTATTGCCGGGGGAAAAGAAAACCGTGACCATCAGCGGCGCGATGGTAAACCGTGCTGGTGCTGCCTTGATAGAAGTATACGGTCATAATGTAAAACGCCTATATATTACGGTGCAATAGTAGTTTCATGAAAAATACAATCACTTGTAGGTACAAGTGATTGTATTTTTTGTATTTTCATTTCGTTAATCTGTTCCCCTATGACCCTGTTTGTAGCTGTTTTTGCCCGGGACCTGGTTTTTGAAAAGAGAAAATTTCATTAAATGCAACAAAACTATTAAGCAATGACCTCAATGCTGGAAGTTAAGACGATCCGCAAATTAAGTCCTAATGAAAAAATCCCCTACGACCTCTTATTACTTGCCGACCCTTCTGTAGCTGTTATCAATACTTATTTGCCTTCGGCAGAAGTATATGTCCTGGAAAAGCAGGAGCAGATTATCGCCGTATATGTATTGGCGAAGAACGGAGATACAGTAGAGATCAAAAACATTGCTGTGAATCCTGTTTGGCAAGGAAAGGGGATAGGCAAATTGCTGCTCCAGGATGCTTCTCTGAGGGCGCGCATCAGTGGGTACAGGCGTATTTGCATAGGCACTGGGAATTCCAGTATTGCGCAGTTGTCCTTGTACCAACGACAGGGCTTCGAGATTGCTGCCATCATCAGAAATTATTTTACCCTTCATTATGCCGAACCAATCTATGAAAATGGCATCCAGTGTAAGCATATGATTCTGCTGGAAAAATTATTAAACTGATGCCGGCCAATCTGCTTTTTCGATATGGGTTCTTGTTTTAGGTAAACTATCTGGGTAGTGTTCCTGTATGTATTTAATAAGGTGTTCCCGTATATAGCAACGCAGGTCAAAAGCATCTCCCGAATTATTGGCGCTCATCAGGGCTCTTATTTCAATGGTGCGTTCACTCGTATTGGTTACCTGTAGTCCTTTTACCCGTTTGTCCCACAAAGGTGATTGTGCCAGCAGGTTTTCGTAAACCGTTCTCAGCTCGGCAACTGGTATGGTATAGTCGAGGTAAAAGAAGGCAGTACCTAATATTTCTGATCCTGTCCGGGTCCAGTTCTGGAAGGGCTTCTCTATAAAATAGTTAATAGGTAGGATCAGTTTCCGTTGATCCCAGATATTTAGTACTACATAGGTGAGCGTAATTTCTTCTACCCGTCCCCATTCTCCTTCTACCACCAGCACATCGTCTATACGGATAGGTTGTGTAAAGGCAATCTGGAAACCGGCCAGCAGGTTACTGAGTGATTTTTGGGCGGCAAATCCGATGATAATACCGCTTACACCCACACCGGTGAGGAGGCCGGCTCCGATCTTCCGTAATCCGTCGAAGCTGAGTAAAATGGCACACACGGTTAATATCAGGATAATGGAGATCACCAGTTTGCGGATAAACTGTAATTGTGTGCGTATTTTCCGTTCTTTCAGGTTGTTGGATCTCTTCAGGTCGTAGGTATGGTATACATAGTCTTCCAATACTTTCACAATGCCAATGATTACTGTTGCAAAGGCAAGGGTGAGCGCAATTTCCAGGGCTTTGTCCAGGATAGGAGCAAACTTGGGTTTGAAGCGCATTATGGGCAATACCATATTGAGCAGGAGCAAGGGAAGAAAGTAATTAACGGGCTTGCCTAAACGTAGCAGTATACTGTGTACGAGGGAATACTCGTTGGCGTTACCGGCCGATTTGCGCAAAAAGAAAGCCACTAAAAATTTGATCAGCCATCCGGAAAGGATAGCTATACCTGCCAGTATCAGGTTCCATAGGAAGTTGGGCAGGTGGTCTGCTTGTTCTGTTAATTGATTCCACATGTGCGCCTATGCCACAAAGATGATGCCTGTATATAGCAGCAGCGTTTACGGAAGAAGACTTATTTTAAATCCTCTTATCACACCGGTCATTGCATCATATTTAACATTGCAGTAATAAATAAAATATATATTTACGCCGTGTAAGTACTGAGCGTTATCCCTTATGTTGGTTAATCTGTATGAAGAAGTAGTATTCCCGTGTCAGTGAAATGTTTCAGTTATAACGTTTAAGGATATATTGTTTGCCGAAGGCCATTATTATCAATGGTGCTGATAACCTTGTGTGTGTTTGTATGTAGCATTATTTAACCCTATATAATAAATATCCCAACCGGTAATGAGCGTAGCTAAAATTTTAAAGAACGTTTTAATAGGTTGTTTGTTGTTTGCCCAGAGCGCTAAAGCGCAACAGGATTTTTTACGGCATTTCAATCAGGATTTAACCCCTTCCCCAATGGTGAGTGCATTGGGCACTTATGGGGGTATTGATGTAAAAAAGAACACCGGCGGCATTGGTAAGTCTATCAGTTTGTTGGATGTTAAACAAGGCAATCTGGTATATAGCCCTGCGATTAACTATTTTTCTACTGGTATCCGGGTAGATGATTGGGGGAGCAGGATAGGAACGGGCTGGATAGATAATATAACGGCAGTGATTACACGAACGGTAAAAGGTGCGGCAGATGAAAGGGCCCAAGGCAGGGTAGGTGATGGCAGAAATGAGTTCGGAGAGCCTGATGATCCCGCCTATACTGCCACTGCGAGGGATAAAATTATCAGGATGTCTGCCCATAACACTTCATTAGATGGGCAGTATGATGAATTTTCGTATAATCTTTTTGGCCTTACCGGCAATTTTATTATCAAAAACAATAAGGCAGTATTACTTTCCCCACAAGATAATATCAAAATAGAGATCGTTACAACTTCCCCTACTTATCAATTTATCCGCATTTGGATGGTCTGGAGAAGATGCGGAGCGTTATGATAAAAAGATGTAGCAAACATTAAAAGTAGCATAGATTATTTTGGGTTGGATTGGTTCAAACAAATACAATTTGTGTTCATACTGCCAGATCAGCGTATTGAAGAAATGATGAAAGAATCAGGTGCTAGCTATATGAACCCTTTATTTAGGATGCTTTATCTTGCCTTGGAGTCAAATGGAGGGAAGCTTGATTTTTCTGCATATCACCTTTCTGTAGAAATAGCTAAGCAGGCAGGAAAAAATTATCCACTTGATGGAGATGATATTCTTTACCTTGATAAAGGCCCGTTTTTTATTCCAGGCAGCAGTAGTAATGCTTATAATCATATGGATGCTGGGAATTGGCTGTGGGGTAATGTAAATAATAGATTAGGGAACAGTGTTTTTAAAGCCAAACAATTAGCTACCAAGTTTAATTCTAAAGATTCTGATGCTGATATTAGGGCTATTATAGTTGGATGGTTTTATCAAATGGGGTTTAGGACATCTGCAGTGTCTAATAAGTAGTTTTATGAAAGTAGCAAAATATATCGTTTTATTTTTGTTTTTGATTGCTGTGGTATTTTTTTGTTTCCGTAACTCTAAAGAGGAAAGGCTAAGAAGACAGATTGATACTTACAATAGAAGAGTAAAGGGATATCTGGAAAAAGATAGTCTAAGTAAGGCGTCATATATTAAGCAGGACACCCTTAGAGATAATTAAGATTGTAAGATGAGAGCGCCGCAGGGGGTGCGCTCCGTCCTGAAGTGCACCCCAAAACTTAGACAAAATTTTATTGATTTAGGCGGCTTTTTGATACACCCTCTTCTGCAAAGCTTATACTATATATTACTGTCCTTGTTTCTTTTTCTTGGAATGATCCACAATGGCTCCGGTTCCAGCACCTACGCCAGCGCCAATAATAGTGCCGATAGCGGCGCCTTTCACATGGTCTTTGTTTACAATAGCGCCGGTAACAGCGCCCGCACCTGCGCCAACTACAGCGCCTTTAGCAGTATGACTCCAGGATTTCCATCCTTTCTTTTTAGCTGCAGGGACAGGAGCCGGTGTGGTGGCGTCGTTGCTAAGTTGTTGTGCACCAGCTGTTTCGGTAGTATGGGCTTTCTGTGCATTAATAGAGTCGGCGATCTGTTGTTTTACGGCATTTACGGTATTCAAGGAATCAATAGTCGCTTTTTGAGCTTTTTCAATAGCGGCTGCATTATCGGGATTACTCTTACAGGAAAAGAAAATAACGACTGCTGCTAAGGCTACAAGTATTTGTTTCATGGTTAAAGGTTTATTATCGCCGCCAGTTAACTAAAATTGTGCCAGATTAGTTCAGAGCGCAAAAAGAAGTTGATATGACCTGCAATTTGATTCAGAGGTGGGCTTTTCGGCGTTATTGGGTGAATACCCTGGATTTAATTGGTGAAAGACAATCCAGATAATAGAAGAATAGCCGGTATGGGCCCGGCTATTCCTTTTTAGTGAAAACAACAATGGAAAGAATGTTACCGGTGGTGTCTTCCGCGGCCTGTATGAGACCCGGCATGTTGTTGAGGGAAATGCTGTTGGTGTACAGCCATCGATTCATTATTTTGACGTCCGCCATTAGCCGGAGCGGAGGTTTCCGCCCTGTTGATCCGATTGCCTGCGCTGTTGTCTGCTATCCTTTCTGGTCTGTTCCCCGCCCCATTCTCTGATCTGCGTACTACCTGGCCATCACTGTTGGCGATGAACTGACTTCTTTCCGGACGTATATTCCTTTCGTGCGATACCTGTTCTGTTGTTGCGGGAACATGTTGTTCCCGGTCGGCCACTTCTTCCGTGCGTATAGGCCTGGCCGTTATACCTCCTGTACCATTAAAACTGGTCCTGTTATTATTCACTATGGTGGTGTTGTTCACCACTGTATTGTTAATATATGTATTGTGTACAATGGTAGTATTAACATTGGTAACTGCTGTATTATAGCGGTAAACATTACCTTCCCATATACCGCTGCTAAAGCCTACACCGCTATATCCGAAACCATAGTTAATGCCTCCGTAAAAGCCTACGTGAGGTCCCCAGTAACCGGCATGCCAGCTATACACGCCTCCTGTAAATCCCCAATATCCTGGGGTCCAGAGTAACCCTGGCCGGGGCGGACTTACCCACACGCCTGGTATCCAGTAATAACCTGCAGGGCCATATGCCCAATAACCCGGCGTCCAGATATAACCTTCTACAGGGCAAACCGGCTGCGTATATACGGGTAATACGGGTGGAGCTATGTTGATGGAAACACCCACACTTACCTGCGCTTGTGCGGAACGGGTAGCCAGGGCACTTGCGAACAATGCTAAAGTGATAAGTGTCTTCTTCATGTCTGTATTAAAACTAATCCTATAGTATGACGGTATCATATGGAATAAGTTTAACCACTCGTCAGATATGTTCATGAACTGGATAAAAATAAACATCGCCCACTGCGCTGCTGTTACAGTGAAGTTAGGTGCTTTGCTTTGTAGGCTTGCAATGCCAGATTTTTAGCCGGTGATGCACTAATTAGATAATAAATATTTTTCAAAACTGGCAATTCCATTTTCAAGGAAATATTCAGCTTTCGGGGAAGGATCAGCATAGCGATTGCCCGGCAGTCTTGATCCTTTTACCAGGATGATTACCAGTCTCGGTTTTACATAGGTAGAAAGCGTTTATGGGAATGATTTATGTAATTGTTTTAAATTGATTATTAGAGGCTTGTACCATTTCTTGTTTTTATTAATTGCATAAAATGAGGGAATCCCTATTTTTAGCACTGTATTTACGGGAAACGACTGATGATAAAATATAGCAGGGTATACCTAAAAATAAAACAACTATATCCATGGAAAATAATCTTGCAGAAGAAAAATTAGCGGCGCTTGGATTGGTATTGCCTCCTGCACCTGCTCCCCTCGGCGTGTACAAGCCTTGCCTGATAGATGGTAAATACCTTTACCTGTCTGGTCATGGCCCTGTGCAAAGCGATCGCTCGTTGATCATCGGGCGCATAGGTGATGCCTTGGATATGGAACAGGGTAAACAGGCGGCTAAACAAGTAGGCTTAACGATGTTGTCTACTATCAAAACACATGTAGGCAGCCTTGATAAAGTAAAACGGGTGATCAAGGTATTGGGAATGGTGAACTGTACACCCGACTTTGAACGCCATCCTTATATTATTAATGGCTGCAGCGAATTGTTTGCCGCTATATGGGGAGAGGAAAATGGAGTAGGAGTAAGGAGTGCGGTAGGCTTTGGCTCCTTGCCAGACAATATTCCGGTGGAAATAGAAGCTTTGTTTGAACTATACTGATTGGTATTAAAGAGGTAGCCCGGGTAACATGTAATTTGATAAGCAGCAGGGCATGCCAGACATATTATAATGGCTAACAACGATTAAATTATGTTTACGATAGATGCACACCTGGACCTCAGCATGAATGCTATGGAGTGGAACAGGGACCTGCGCCAGCCTGTTAGCGCCATCCGCGCCAGGGAGGCGGGCATGAATGATAAACCGGACAGGGGAAAAGGCGTGGTGTCATTTCCTGAATTAAGGAGAGGAAATATTGGTCTTGTAGTAGCTACACAAATAGCCCGTTATGTAGCACCGGATAATCCCCTGCCGGGATGGCATTCGCCTGCGCAGGCCTGGGCGCAAACACAGGGGCAACTGGCCTGGTACAAAGCGATGGAAGAGGCCGGAGAATTGGTGATGATCCGGAATAAAGAGAGCCTGGATAAGCATTGGCAACTTTGGAACAATGGCATGCCCAACGATAATAAACCCATTGGGTATATTCTCAGCCTGGAGGGGGCAGATTCTATTATCCATCTCAAATATCTGGAAGAAGCATACAATAAAGGCTTACGTGCAATTGGCCCTGCTCATTATGGGCCAGGGCGTTATGCCAATGGTACAGATGCCACTGGGCATCTGAATGAACAGGGCCGCCAGTTGCTCAAAGCGATGGAGCAACTGCACATGATCCTGGATGCTACCCATCTTTGTGATGATGCTTTCTGGGATGCGATGAACCTTTTTGATGGCCCGGTATGGGCCAGCCATAATAACTGCCGCGCGCTTGTTAACCATAACCGCCAGTTCAGCGACGACATGATCAAAGCGCTGATCCAAAAAGGTGCGGTTATCGGTGGTGCCCTCGACGCCTGGATGATGGTGCCCGGATGGGTAAGAGGCCAGTCTATTCCCCAGGCCATGGGTTGCAATCTGGAAAAAGTGATCGATCATATAGATCATATCTGCCAAATAGCGGGTAACTCCCTGCATGTAGGATTGGGTACCGATCTCGATGGCGCCTTTGGAAAAGAACAATGCCCCTACGACCTGGAAACTATCGCCGACCTGCAAAACTTGCCGGCAATGTTGTTGCGGAGAGGTTATAGCGCCACGGATATAGAAAATGTAATGTATGGCAATTGGTTGCGCTTTCTGCGCAACGTGCTGTAGAAGGGAAGGGGGCTGACTGCCGGGGATAGTAATGTGATTTGATGGGATTGATGGATTTGTGCGAAAAAACAACAAAAGTTAAAATAT
Organism: Chitinophaga sp. 30R24; assembly: GCF_049056765.1. Lineage (NCBI taxonomy): Bacteria > Pseudomonadati > Bacteroidota > Chitinophagia > Chitinophagales > Chitinophagaceae > Chitinophaga > Chitinophaga sp. 30R24. Next base: position 35,025 of record NZ_JBJGXX010000014.1, on the reverse strand, counting down.
CTTCGCACCGGTCTTCGAAAACCAGGACGATCGCAACAATCACATCAAACACATTATATGTTTCTCGAAGTTTCTAATATCAGTAAACAACAGCATGGCGCTTATATACTAAAGGAGGTTAGCTTTACACAGCAGCAGTTTCAGAAGATTGTGATTGCAGGTGAAACAGGATCAGGTAAGAGTAGCCTGATGAAGATCGTAGGAGGAATGGGGCAAGCCGATTCCGGTACGGTGATGTTTGAAGGAAAAAGAGTGCCCGGGGCGCTGGAAGTGTTGATACCTGGCCATCCGGGAACCGCCTACTTATCGCAGCATTTTGAACTGAGAAATAACTACCGCGTAGAAGAAATACTTTCTTATGCCAATAAACTCACCGATGAAGAAGCGGCCGAAATATATGCCATCTGCAGAATTTCACATTTGCTGAAACGTAAAACAGACCAGCTGTCTGGCGGAGAAAAACAACGTATTGCTATGGCCAGGTTGCTGATCTCCTCTCCCCGTTTGTTTTTGCTGGATGAGCCGTATTCCAATCTGGACATGATCCATAAAAGTATTTTAAAGAAAGTGATCAATGATATTGGCGAAAGATTGGGCATTACCTGTATGCTGATTTCACATGATCCATTGGATATTTTACCCTGGGCAGATGAAATACTGGTGATGAAAGACGGAGAAATAGTGCAGCAAGGTTCGCCTGCACAGATTTATAACCAGCCGGTCAATGAATATGTAGCAGGTCTTTTTGGTAAATATAACCTCATTACGCCCGCCAACGTTGCAATCCTGGCAGGATTGCCAGGAATCGTCTTCAATGAAAAAAGTATTTTTATACGGCCGGAAGCCATTAAAATTGCCCGTACCAAAAAAGACGCTATTCCAGGCAAAGTGCTCAGTGTAGACTACTATGGTAGCTATTGGGAAGCAGAGATAATGCTGGCTGGCGCGGCGCTTACAGTAAAAGTAGCCGATGGCAAGCTTAGAAAAGGTGCGAAAGTGAATATAACAATAGCGCCGGAAGCAGTATGGTATCTCTAAGGAGTATTAGTAAAACCACGATATGGTTTATTACGTAACATTGCGCTGGTTCTGTCGTAAGAAACGGCATAATGCAGTATAAGGACGATGATTAGCCATTTGGCAGCCTTGGGATATCCCAGCTGATGTAACCCGGCAACTGTGAGGCCAAATAAAATCCATTCCAGGAGTAGTCTTACAATTCCTGGTACTTCCACTGGCGCGGGTTTAGGGTCGTTGGGTATACGGAAATAGCCCCATAGTATGGCGGCAGCCAGAGGAAAGGCTATGGCTAGTACAAAGCGGAGCGGCGAGGATGATCCCAGTTGCCAGCCCCAGGCCCCTAATACTCCTATCATCATCAATTCCAATAGAAAGCGAATCGTTAAATTCAGTGGATGTGCGTTCATCGTTTTGTTTGTGTAAAATAAAATACTTTTACGCTAATTTCTGTATAGTATAATAAATAAGTTATGAAAAAATGGATGCTATTGTTAGCGGTTGTTGTATTGGGTTTCCCCGGAAAACTGTTTGCACAGTCCCCACACCCATATGCCAATGATATTCACACCATTCAGGAGTATGACAAAATATATGCGCCACCGGTACACCCTATCCTGTTTATAGGTAGCTCTTCTATCCGTAAATGGGATGACCTGGAACGCAATTTTAGTAGTTATGTGGTATTGAACAGAGGTATAGGTGGCGCCGTTACCAACGATATTACCTATTTTGCAAATGAGCTCATTTTCCCTTATCAGCCGCGCCAGATCGTGATTTATGTAGGGGAAAACGACTTGCCAGACCAGCAGTCGAATGCAGACAGTTTACTGCATCGCTTTAAAGTGTTGTATGCCACTATCAGAAGTAAACTGCCTGAGGTGCCATTGGTGTACATTTCTATGAAGCCTAGTCCTTCCAGGGCTGCTTTCTTTGAAAAAGCTAAACAAAGCAATGCCCTGATCAGGAATTTTTTATCGGACAAAAAAAATACAGTATTTGTAGATATTTATCCTAAAATGCTGGATAAAAGCGGTCAGCCGCGCAAGGAACTTTTTCTCGACGATATGTTACATATGAACAAACAAGGGTATGCTATTTGGGAAAACGCCGTACGTCCTTACCTGTTAAAAGTACAGCACTAATCATATTAGTGCGCCATACTGGTAAGGCAGCAGGCCTGCTGTGGTTGGAAGAGTGGAAAAAAAAGTAACTTGCCATTGGATTAATACCGCTTTATTACGTATGATACTCGATACTTTGCAGAATGCCCATCTTTACTATCGTCTTGGTGTGAAGTTTATCAAAGCCTTTGAATTCCTGGCGCAAACAGACCTGACTGCTTTGGAAAAAGGCAAATATGAAATAGATGGCACCAACATCTTTGCAATGGTGAACGAATATGATACGGTAGATGCTTCCACAGAGCAGATGGAGTCACATAAAAAATACATCGACGTGCAATACATGGTGTCCGGATCTGAACTGGTAGGACACGATTTCTTGCTGGAACAGGTGCCTTCCAGGGCGTACGATGAAGTTGCCGACTTTCAGTTGTTTGCTGAGCAACCAATGTTTTTCTCCCGCCTGGAAAAAGGTATGTTTGCCATCTTCTTTCCCACCGACCTACATATGCCAAATATCCAGGTTAGTACACCCATGCCGGTAAGAAAAATAGTGATAAAAATAGCCGTTGGCTGATCGACAGATTTACCGCTCGTCACAACAGCGTCCTGGGGGCTATTAGAAACAAAACATATTTCCTAGATTTAGGGATGCGTTATGTTTTTATTACTCTGATACTGATGCTGACTATGAACAGCATGATGGCACAGCCCCTGCGGGTGGCTGTTGCGGGTGTGTCGCACGGACATGCCGCGTTTATATTGGGCCGCCCGGATAAAGGGGATATGCAGATAGTAGGCATCTATGAGCCGGATGTGGCAGTCGCCAAATTGAGAGCCCGGCAATACCATTTGCCTGAAAATCTTTTTTATACCGACCTGGAAAAAATGCTGGATGCGGTTAAACCCACCGTTGTGCTAGCCTTCGGTGCTATTAAAGCCCATCGCGAGGTGGTGGAAGCTGCCGCGCCCCGGCATATTCATGTAATGGTGGAAAAGCCCCTGGCAACAACGGTGGCGGATGCTGTATACATGGATTCGCTGGCCCGCCGCTACCAGGTGCAGCTGCTTACCGACTATGAAACCAGTTGGTATCCTACGGTAGCTAAAACGTTTCAGTTACTGGAAGATAGCAGCTACGCCGGAAAGGTTAGGAAAGTTGCTATCAATGATGGGCATAAAGGTCCTAAAGAGATTGGCTGTGGCCCGGAGTTCCTGGCCTGGCTTACCGACCCGGTACTCAACGGCGGCGGCGCGCTGATGGACTTCGGTTGTTACGGCGCCAATCTAATGACGCAAATGGTTAAAAATCGTTTGCCCATTTCCGTTACTGCTGTGGCCCGTCACTTTAAACCACAGGTATATCCGAAGGTAGAAGATGATGCCTCCATCCTGGTAGATTATGGTGATGTGCAATGTACTATTCAGGCCTCCTGGAATTGGACTTTTAACCGGAAAGACATGGAAGTGTATGGCGACAAAGCCTACCTGATTGCGGCGGATAAGAATACGCTTATACAGCGCGACAGTGAACGTAGGCCGGCGATGGTGCGCCATATTACCGCAGCTGATGTGCCCGTATACGAAGATCCTTTCAATTATCTAATTGACGTTTTAAATGGGAAAATAAAAATGCCCGCTTATGGCTTATATGCTCCTGCCAACAACGTGATTGTGGTGCGTATACTGGATGCTGCAAGAGAATCCGTTCGTACCGGTAAAACGGTTTATTTTTAGTGATAATGACGGCCCTGCCCTGCCGGTGGTATTTATCAGCAATGATGAGATACCCGGCAGGGTAGCCTCTGTTTTTGTTGCCCACTGCATTCCCATTACCCCCCATACCCTTTACCTTGGCATAAATATTATTTCCACTTATATGAAATTATTTGCCACTCAGGACGATTACTGAATATTAATAAACCCCTGCGTATTTTTTTATTCCTGCGATCTTTTTAGCCGGAAGAAATCGTAACTTAACTATCCGCGTAACCGGGATAGGCATTAACGTTATTTCATGTTATATGAAAAGAAGTATTATGAGATATAACGGCTTTAATATAAGTATCCTTAGCATAGGCATTGCTTTTTTTAGTATAAAGGTCCAGGCGCAACAAACCTCTTCTTTTAATGACACCTGGCAGTTACTAAACCGCTTTATAGACACCGCGTTGATCCCTATGAAAACTGGTAGTACCAGTCTTGCATTTTCCCTTAAAGCAGAAATAGATCACGGAAATATTGTAAAAGTGGATTGTTCTACCAATCTTGCCAGCACGCTGAAGCCCCGCTTTAACCGGTTGCCGGAACTGGATATTAAGTGGAATAAAATTACCGGAAAGAGTGGGAAATATTATATAGTGATACCCGTTTATTTTATTGTGGAGCACACTACAGGTAAGATACAGCTCAATTCAAAAACAGAATTTACCAATGGGTTTTATTTTGATGATGGCGATCTGTTCGATAACAAGTCGTTGAACAATTATTATTTCCTGAAACCCATTTATCTACAACGTTATTTCTGATGCAGCAATTTTGATAGCCCACAGAACGTTCATTTATCTACAACGATATTGAGGGAGAAGTAATGGCATGTTGCTGCCGGAATTGAGAAGGCGTAACACCCTCAAACCGTTTAAAGAACTTCGTAAAGTTGGAATTGTCGAAGGTCAGTTTCTCTGCTATATCCCTGATGGTAAGGGAAGATTGTAACAGCAGTTTCCTGGCTTCTTCCATGAGCCGGATTTCAAAGAAATAACAAGGCGAATGGCCGCTGTGCAGTTTAATAGTGTTGCTCAGGTGTACCGGATGAATATGTAGCAGTGCTGCAAAATCTTTGATATGGTACATTTGGTCTACTGCACCATTCATTATTTGTTGGATATGTTCATCTACAGCAGCAATAAAGGTTGCTGTGATTTCAGCTTTCCTGGTTTGATACTTTTGAGGAAGTACGGGCATAGTAATCTATAAATGAACAATAAAAGTACGAAATATTCGAGTGGGGGCTTTTAATAATATTTTTTCCCTGTTTTTTCCTGAAACAGGAAAATTTTCCCGTTATATGTCTGGCAGCAACTATAAAAGCAGCAGTCATACACTGCTGCTTTTATAGTTATATGGATAATTGCTGGCTATTTGGCCTGATCACGCAATGCTTTTATCTTATCATGCGCACGTTTCAGCGTAATTTGCTGCTGACTGATCAGCTCATGTATAAAAGCCGGGAGACCTTGTTGCTCCAGTGCTGATTTGTAAGCTTTCTGCGTAGCATCCTCGCCTGCTTCGCAATTGGCTAAAACAGTATGGCGGTCGTGACCAGTGAATACCGCTTTTACATCCATCCAGGCACGGTAAATTTTACCGCTGGTGGTACTACCTGTTTCCATGGTGCCGCCAGCAGCCTGTACTTCGTTGCCCAGTGCATTCCTGAATTGATGGCTTTCTGCAATCATATCTGTAAACAATGCTTTCAGGTCGGCATCTGTGCCCTGTGTTTCTTTCAAGGCTTTCTCATAGCCGGTAATGCGGTCATTATTAATCGCTATCAGATCGTTGAGGATCTCGTTGGCGGCCTTTGCTGTTATTGTTTCCATGGTTAAAATTTTAAAGTGTACCTGCAAGTGCCATAAAATATGCCAATAGCACCAGGTATAGGAGCGCAGCAGTAGGGCTTATGGAGTGGTGGCCGGAAACCGGCTGCCGGCTAACAGGATAATGTTGCTGCTGGTGGAAAAACGGCCCCTATTGGTGTAGAAGCCTTTAGGCATTCTGTGGCAGCACTTCAACCAATACAACTGGGGTGGCTGTGATCTGGTATACGGCAGTTGCTTCATATCTGGAGGCTACTACGATTTGTATGCCATTGGCATGTTGATCAAAGAGTGCTTGTACCAGCGAGGGGTTGTTATTATCTTTGGAAAGATGCGCCAGTAATAGATGGCTCATGAAAGAGGGGCGGTAGTTCGTGAAGATTTCCAGTGCCTGTTGATTAGATAAATGCCCTTTGCCGCCACGGATACGCTTTTTCAGAAAGTAAGGGTATCTACCTTGTTCCAGCAGGTCATCATCATAGTTGGCTTCCAGAAAAGCGGCATGGCATTGTTGAAAATGGCGGATCACATGTTCGCAGGGCGCGCCAATATCAGTGAAAATGCCAATGGTAACAGCATTGCCGGTTACAATAAAGCTATGCGGCTCGGCGGCATCGTGGTGTTTAGGAAAGGCGGTTATCGTTAGTGTGCCTACTGATACGGGTTCATAAGGAGTAAAAGACATTACCTGCCGGTCGTCTAATGTAAGCCCACCATGAACCAGCGTAGGCTGGGTGATGTATACCGGTAACTGGTATTTTTTTGCCAGTACTGTTATACCCCGTATATGATCGGTATGCTCATGAGAGATGAAGATCGCTTTTACTTTACTCATGCTGAGTCCTAACTGCAACAGCCGCTTTTCCGTTTCCCGGCAGGAAATACCCGCGTCTATCAGCACTGCTTCCCGGTCGTTACCAATGTAATAACAATTACCGTTGCTCCCCGAATTCAATGATGTAATAAATAGCGACATCCGCCAAAGTTAACAGGTTTTTTCAGATGTGATTTCTTTTGATTTTTTTGATCAGGGAATGAAGCACGGAAATGGCGCATGTTTAGCGGTAATTGAAGAGGGATTTGTTGTGCAACCAGGGTTCAAATAATTTTTTTGATTATGTTTATACCATATAGGGTGATTGCCAGGCGCTGTAAGTTTTCCTTATCTTTACCCCGGCATGAATGCATTTCCATTTATAAAACTGTCCACACTCACCGGAAAGATACAGCAGGCGCTCCAAAGTGTATTTGCTGAACAAACGTATTGGGTAGTGGCAGATGTTACCAACCATTCTTTTTATCAGCAAAAAGGGTATCACTACTTCGACCTGGTGGAAAAAGAAGAACATGCAGGGGGGATTGTGGCCAAAGTGGCGACAGTAGCCTGGGGAAATGGGGCCATCCGGATAAAGGAGTTTGAATACGTAACCGGGCAGCCTTTTAAAAATGATATTCATGTACTGGTAAAAGTAGCGGTAGGCTACCACCAGATACATGGATTGCAGATAACGTTGCTGGACATAGATACTAGTTTTACCATTGGCATGCTGGAGCAGCAAAAACAGCAAACGTTGGTGCGGCTTACCACTGAATGTGCGGATTATATCCGTAAGTTGGGTAACCGGTATATTACCCGTAACAATCAGTTACCGTTGCGTGCAGTGATACAAAGGCTGGCAGTGATCACTTCGGGTAATTCGGCAGGGTACCAGGACTTCCGCCATACGCTTGATCATAATCATTTTGGCTATACCTTCAAGATAGATAATTATTTTACGGTAGTGCAGGGCGAAGCAAAAGCAGAGCTGCTGGTGCAGCGCCTGGTGGATGTTTATAATAGCGCCGTGCCTTACGATGCGGTGGTCATTATCCGCGGTGGTGGTGCACAAACAGATTTCCTCATTTTCGATACTTTTGTATTGGGCAGGGCAGTGGCCCGGTTTCCTATTCCAGTGATCACAGGTATCGGGCATCAGAAAAATGAAACGATTGCTGATATGATGGCGCATACCGCCACCAAAACGCCCACCAAAGCAGCGGAGTTGATTATTGCGCACAACCGGGCTTTTGAAGAAAAGGTGCAGGGGCTGCAACAGTATATTTTGATCCGGTCTCAGCAAATATTTTCAGCACATTTCCAGTCACTGTCTTATTTACATCGCGTTATTATCCATACTACCCGCGGACTATTGTCTGCGCATCAGGAAGCATTACATCTTCAACGTAATACAGTATTACATACTTCGAGGTCGGTACTGCTGCACCGCCACCGGGAATTATTGTCATTATCCAATGCGGTGTTGGCCCGCCCCAGGATTGTGGTAGCCAACCGCCTGAATGATATGCATAACCTCGTGGGGAGGTTCCGCTCTTTCGGCCGGATGTTCGTACAAAGCAAGCGTGGGCAGGTAGCGCATTATGAGGCCTTATTTAAGATGATGGACCCGGCTGTAATGTTAAAACGTGGCTTTGCCCTGGTATACTACGAAGGAAAGATCATTAGCAGCGCCGCTGCGCTGCAGCCCGGTGATCAGGTGCAGGTGGTGTTGAAAGATGCATCCCTGGAAACTATTATTACAGAAAAAAACAATACATATGAGCGAGCAACTGACATATGAAGCTGCTTATAGCGAATTACAACTGATCGCAGCGGAAATAGAAAATGAAGCGGTATCTGTAGATCTATTGGCAGATAAAGTAAAGCGTGCAGCTGTGTTGATCGAATTTTGCCAGCAGAAATTGCGGGCTACAGAAACGGAGGTTAACAACATCATTAAACAGATGGAAGGCCATAAAGGTGCCTGATGGTAATAGATATGTTAGGCCTTGGAAAGAGATACGGATCAGGGTAAGCAGGGATTCTCGTGATTACTGAATATCTTTACAGTGCTTCCGGAGGAGAAATGGAGAACAGTATAAAAAGAAAAATTATTCATATTGATATGGATGCGTTTTATGCATCTGTGGAGCAGCGCGATAATCCGGTTTATCGTGGTAAAGCTATTGCGGTGGGTGGTTCGCCGGAGGGCCGTGGTGGCGTGGTAGCCACGGCTAGCTACGAAGCGCGTAAGTTCGGGGTACGTTCTGCAATGTCTTCTAAAAGAGCGCAGCAGCTGTGCCCGGAGCTGATTTTTATCCGTCCCCGTTTTGATGCCTACAAAGAGGCTTCCCGGCATATCCGGGAGATATTTTCCCGCTATACAGATCTTATTGAGCCATTATCGCTTGATGAAGCTTACCTGGATGTTACCCACGATAAACAAAACATTGGTTCTGCCATTGAAATAGCCGGATTGATCAAACAGGCTATCCGTGATGAGCTGCGATTAACGGCATCAGCCGGGGTTTCTGTTAATAAATTTGTGGCTAAAATAGCTTCCGACCTCAATAAACCAGATGGTCTTACTTTTATCGGACCTTCTTCGGTAGCATCATTTATGGAGCAGTTGCCAGTAGAAAAATTTCATGGAGTGGGTAAAGTAACAGCCGATAAAATGAAGCGAATGGGGCTTTTTACCGGTGCCGATCTGAAAAAACTATCTGAACAAGAGCTGAAAAATCATTTTGGCAAAGTAGGTAGCTTTTATTACCGGATTGTGCGTGGAATAGACGACCGCGAGGTACAGCCCCATCGGGAAACCAAGTCTTTAGGCGCAGAGGATACTTTCCCGCACGACCTTACTGATATTTCGGCAATGGAGGCCGAATTGATGAAGATCGGGCAAACTGTATACAACCGGTTACAGCGTTATCAGCTCAAAGGCCGTACGATAACGCTTAAGATAAAATACAGTGATTTCAGGCAGATTACCCGGAATCAGTCATTCCCATTTCCTGTAGGTGATTATGATACGATTGTAAATACTGCCAAGAAATTACTGGCTGCCACCGGGCCGGAAGATAAGCGTATACGCTTACTGGGCATTACCCTGTCTAATTTCAATGAGGCGCCCGGGCAGCAGGAAAGGCCCCTGATACCCGGACAATTATCGTTGTTTGACGAGGATATTTGAGCAAAAACGGGTAACTACTCCACCTGTCCATTGTTGGAAATGGTATTTGTGGGCATAAAAACCTGCTATGTGGGCAAAGCTCCGCCGATCCCCATTGCAAGGGAGTATTGTTCAAGCAATATAAATATGTTACAAAATTCTTACTGTGAAGAAATAGTCAGGTTGTACGACTATAATGTTTGCTACTACAGTAAAGCATTTTGTTGGCCGAAGATTTTTTCGGGTCCGGTGGTTTAGGAGCTTATGAAAGGGCAGTTAAGCTTCCGCTTTGCGGCGCCAGAATTCAGGTAGGTCCAACTCTGCTTCAATTTCTTCACTTCTTTCCCGCATAATATTAGAAAGGTTTGTGTGAAGGTCGGGATGTTCTTCCCAAAATTGAACGGGTACGTCCAGTACATTTTTTAACAGGTCTCCAGGATACATGCCGGCTGTTACCAATACGTCATGTTGTAAAAATTCTAAGGCCAATGGCACCAGGTAGGTTGGATTAAAAGATTGTCCTATTAACACCCGCAGTTCACTCGCGGATAATTTTACTACCGGTACTTTTACTAAGGCAAGACATTTTTGAACAATTCCTGAATCCTCTGCTGTGGCTGGTCCCCAACTCTTATTCTCCAACTGCTCTAAAGATTTATATCTCCAGATATCTTTCTTATTCATAAAGTGTGTCTCTATTTCTTGCTGATAAATTAAATGACTTATGAAGATGATTTCAACGCGCAATCCTTCTTTTGATGGTGATCATCTAACAGATCCTGCGGAGTATTGCAGGTGATGCAGTAGCCGGTTTGACCGGCGGCGATAAGAAATCAGGATCAACAAGTATAAATATAGGTAATATTGTTGATGCACAAACAAAAAATTCCATCTTTAACATTTCATGTGCAAATTCTTTTTAAAACAAATGCGCCTGCAAGATACAACTAAAAAGTCCTCCGGCCACAACCAGAGGACTTTTCGTATAATCTTTCAGGTTAGTTAGGCCGCCTTTTCCTGATATTTAGGCAATACCAACAGGCTTACCACGCTGTGGGCAGCGCCGGAGAGAACAAGGGCAATTACAATCAACAAAGCAGCTTTGCCAGGGGTGTTAAATACGTTGATTACACCGGCTTCTTCTTTACCAGCAAATAATAGGGCAATCAGAAAGGCCAATGCCCCTGTAATCCAAAGGGTAATATGCGACCACAGGTACTTTTGTTTTTGAAAACCTTTTTTACCAAAGGAAGTAAACAATAAAAAAACATGTGCCAGAAAAAACAGGGCGGCCAAAACAGTCAGGGTAATGAGCATTGCGGTTAATTTAGGTGACGGTAAAATAGTACCTAAATATAAAAAAAAATTCATATATACAATAGCCCCGGTCCGATATGGTAATTATCTGCTGGCTATAACCCTGTGAGTCAGCGGATTAGGATGCTCTTTTCAATAATAGTAACGCATATTTATTTAATGACTGGGAATAAGCCAATAACCAGCCTGTTTTTTATACTTTTACGTGCTGGGCGCTATACCGGATACCCTGCGTTGGCCCGGATAAGGGAAATGTGCTCGGCAATGAGGTGCAGCCGGTAATAATACTTTTCAAAAATATCATCATACATGCGATGCCGGTTTTCCAGAAAAGCATTCAGCGCTTCATAAATAAACTCCTCAAAAGTACTCTGCTCACTTACCTTGATCACGCATTCAAACACCGGTTCCATACTGGTCGCAAACTTGGTCCTTACCTGTATGTCTTCCAAAGAGGTGATCATGTCTTTATAAAGGTTAGGCGCTTTGGCAAAAGGTACATAATGGATGGCGGTAAAGCCGTCTTCATCATATACGTACTTATCCACTTCTTCTCCCAGTAAAAATTGTACTACTTCTCGGTTGTTGTTATGCCTGGTAGCCAGTAGCAACGGGGTATCCTGACTGGCCAGCACAAAGTTGAAATCGATATTGTGCTCAATCAGAATGAGCAGTATATCCGTAATCGCTGAGAGCCGGTGATGCTTAAAGATGTATGCAATAGCAAATAAGTAATCTGGGTTGTCTATTTGCAAACTAGCCCCTTTTTTCAAGGCATATTGCACTGCCATGGGCTTGTTAGCGCCTACTGCACAAAAAATGATGGGAATAATTCCTTCTTTTTTATAATGTATGTCTGCTCCGCCTTCTTCTATCAACAACTCTGCTGCTTCAAAAAATATTTCCTGGTATTCGAGTAAATCGCAAAGCAATTCAGACCGTTCTTCCCGGGTAAAGTATACAAGATTATATCCAAGATAGGTGATAATTTCATCCGGGTCTTGGCTGGTTCTCAGTTTGCGCTTTAAGTCGTACAGAGAAATTTTGTGCATATGCCTTTCATGGTATAATAATATCTGCTGGGAGAGAACCATTCCATCGGATGAAAACGCAGTTGCAGGGATGAGCATCCACCTGGTTGCTGTGGCAAAGTTTTCAAAGATAATAAATATTAATAATACACTACAGGCTTATTCTGATAATACAGCTGAGAAAGGCGCTTATGTTCGTCACAATTTTCCTGTTACTTTAATCGATTTACCTGCTAAAAATCCCTCAAAGCATGTTGACACTTGAAACAACGGGCTGTGCGCCCCCGGCCGAGTAAAGCGGCCCCTTTGCAGGATACCCAGCTGAACAACAATTACCCTTGCTATTATGGTACGATATTAGCTCTTTCTTATACGTAAAATCTTACCATATGAAAAGGTTTTTTGTATTCAGATCCATTCCATTCCTGTTGTTGGGACTTACTATTTCTGTTGCTCTTTTCGCACAAGACACCAAAGCACAGAAGAAAGCGGAAAGAACCGCCCAGATCAAATCCTTGGTAGAATCGCAGCACTACATATTCATCGCCCAGAACGCATTTCCCATGAATGGGCGCATGCGCAGTATCACCCCCGATTATGATGTAATCGTTACTAAAGATTCGGTGGTAAGCTATCTGCCTTTCTTTGGCCGCGCTTATACCGCCGATTATGGCATCACTAAATCGCCGCTGGATTATAAAACCAAGTCTTTCACGTATAATATTAGTCCGGGTAAAAAAGATGGTTGGACGGTGACCATTAAACCTAAAGACATTAAATCCGTACAAAGTATGACCCTTCTGATCTCCAGTGAAGGGAACACAACAGTGCAGGTAACGAGCAACGACCGTTCGCCGATTAGTTTTAGTGGTTATATCACTGAAAGAAAGGTGAAAGAAAAGAAGCAGTAAATAATTTATCTACGGGGCTGACTAAAGACAAAGTGAAATATCGGCTGTGGTGGCCACTTGTATAATGGTAGAATTGGGTGACCATCAGCAGCAGTTGATGGCCGTTAAAAGTGAAGTTCGCATACTGCAAGGATAGTGTTAAATTAGTATAGCATAAATTTTTTGTAATGATGGATAAGAATACACAAATCACTGCCTTATTCCTGGACATCGGCGGTGTATTGCTGACAAACGGATGGGACAGGGCAGCCCGCAAACTGGCGATAGCAACGTTTGGACTGGATGTTTTAGAAACAGAAGAACGCCATCATCTTACTTTTGATACTTACGAAGAAGGGAAGCTCACGCTTGATGAGTACCTCGACCGCGTAGTATTTTATGAAAAGCGAACATTCTCAAGGGCACAGTTCCGTGATTTCATGTATGCCCAGTCAGCTCCCTATCCGGAAATGCTGGAGTTGGTTGCCCAACTGAAAGCCAAGTACAAGCTAAAAATCGCTATTGTAAATAATGAAGGCCGGGAATTGAACGAATACCGTATTCAACACTTTAACCTCAGTAGTTTCGTCGATTTTTATATTTCTTCCTGCTTTGTGCATTTCCGCAAGCCGGACGCGGATATCTATCGGATCGCATTGGATATTGCCCAAGTGAAGCCTTCCCAGGTAGTGTACCTGGAAGACCGGTCCATGTTTGTTGATATTGCCAATGGGTTGGGTATTAATGGTATCTGCCATGCGAGTTATGCGGATACGGTTGAAAAGCTGGCCCGGTTTAATTTGAAAGGGTGATGACTATGACTACACTTTTTTCAGCATCAATCAAATTATTTAAGTTAACAGCTCAATTGAAAAGTTATAAGGTCACACCAAATACCAATCCAGCAACCGATTGCAGGCTATTGCCTTGGTGATCAGGAGAGGGGCATAGGGGCATTTACGTTATCAACAGCTAACCATTCATCACATCCATGTTAGTTTATTATGGTAATATACATCCATCTGCGAAGTATGGGTATCAGTATCCATCTGTTTCGCTGGGGCTAGCCGGTTTTGTATCCCTGTAATATTGTTATGAGGCATATTCCTTCTTCGTTTAGCTAACATGGTTACCCGGTGTATATTTTATTTTTTTGTTTTTCCCCCACAACCCGAAATTAAGGAAATTGTGTTCTATGCGCGCGCTCCAGAATCAAGGCAGTCAAAGAGCGCGAAAGGATGATGCCCCAAGGCCGTCTTACCGTTGGTGTAATTTTTTAATCTTTGCTTCCATTTATTTATAATTAATTTCTATTTTGTCGCTTGATTCAAATTTAGCACAGTTCTACGTTTAGCGATAGTTGAGACTTTTAATTTCATTAACAATTGAGGTTGCCTATATAAAAACTAATGTAGTAGACGTGTTGCTAAATGCTTTTAGCAATCCATGTAAACTTTCTAAAAAATCCAGATTTATGCTTAGATGGAACAAGTTCCGTCCAAAGTTGAAACAGTTTCCTGTGTATGACCGGAGAACTTTGGTATTGATTTTAAGTATTGGCAGTTGTCAGCAGATGATGGCCCAGAGTAAATTACCTTTAACAGATTTATCTGCCTTTCAGCAGCCATCTGCTAACTGGCGTATAGCCGGTAACGTGAAAGCCGACCTGCAACAGGTAAATGCGTTGGAAACCGGCGTAGGCAGTGGTATCCTGGTAAATGTGGTAGATAAGAAGATTCATAGTCAGGATCTTATCAGCACCTTGCAACACGGCGACCTGGATCTGGAGCTGGATTATATGATGGCCAAAGGCGCTAATTCCGGTATTTATTTACAGGGAAGATATGAGGTTCAGCTGCTCGACAGTTGGGGTATTACCGCCCCTCGCGCTTCAGATAATGGGGGTATTTATGAACGCTGGAACGATAGTAAGCCAGAAGGCCAGCAAGGATACGATGGTCATGCGCCCCGCCAGAATGTAAGCCGCGCACCCGGTTTATGGCAACATATGAAAATTGCTTTCCAGGCGCCCCGTTTCGACGCCGCTGGCCATAAAATAGCCGATGCCGTTATACTGAAACTGGAACTGAATGGTGTGGCGATCCAGGAAAATGTAGTGCTCTCCGGACCTACCCGCGGCGCTATTCAAAATAATGAAGTGGCCTCCGGACCGCTCCGTTTACAAGGCGATCATGGAGCCGTTGCTTTCAGGAACATCGTTGTCAACAACTATACTGCACCCAGGCCTGCCCTGCAAGCAGTAAAGTATAGCATCTATAAAGGTGCCCTCAACAAAGAACCCGACTTTAATACCCTGAAGCCCATCGCTTCCGGTACCTCCGCTCAACTTACTTCTAATCTGAACGGCTTGCCGGACAATGATTTCCTGGTACGTTATAATGCCGTGCTCTCTGTAAAGGTAGCCGGTAATTATCGCTTTAACCTGCATACTTCCGGTGGCCCAGGTATATTAAAAATCAACCAACAAACCGTGACCACTCCCCGTGGATGGGATGGTAGCGGCACTATTGCCCTGCAACCCGGCGAATATCCGGTAGAGGTGCTGTATGGCAAAAACACCGACTGGGCCAAGGCGTCTATCGCTTTGTCTGTAAGTGAAGCGAATATCCGTGAATTTGTACTGAGCGATGCCAATGTACCAGTAGATGATCCTACTGATCCTATTCTGGTGACAGCTAATGAAAACACGGTACTGCGCAGCTTTATGGATGTGCGTGGCGGTAAAAGGGTAGTGCATGCCGTATCTGTAGGCAGTCCTGCTAAAGTACATTATACCTACGATCTGGATAACGCTCTGCCCATCCAGGTATGGCGTGGCGAATTTCTGAACACCACTCCTATGTGGCACGACCGTGGCGATGGTTCTTCCCGTCCTATGGGTACTGTACAGGTGCTCACCAATCAGCCTGCCCTGGCTATCGGAAAGCTAGCTAACAAAGAAGCTACCTGGACTAACGATACCACCGGCACCGGTTACCGCCCTAATGGATATTCACTGGACGAAAACGGAAAACCCAGCTTCCGCTTTCATATTTATGGCACAGCTGTAACAGATGATATCAGCGTACTGCCAGAAAATCAAGGTATCCACCGCACTATTAAGGTAGAACAACCTGCTGCCGATCTGTATCTGCGTATAGCCGTAGGCGATAGTATCGAACAGGTGTCTCCCGGTTTATATATGATCGGCGATAAATCTTATTATGTGAAGATGGACGATGTGAAAACCAGTCCTATTATCCGCAACCAGAACGGCCGTGCAGAACTGATTGTGCCCGTACAGGCGCAGACAGGTTATGCGGTAATCTTCTAAGCAGCAATACTAATGACTATTATGAAACTGAACTATAAAAGAATAACAGCAGGAATAGCCGCGGGTATGTTCCTGATGACATTTGCCATCACTCCGGTAAAGGCACAGGAATCTCCCAAGGAAGAAGACTTTTTCCGCATTGCACGTATCAGCTCACCAGAAGGAACCCTGCTCGAAGTAGGTGGCCTATGCACCCTCCCTAACGGCGACCTGGGTGTGGCTACCCGCCGGGGAGATATCTTCATCGTAGAAAATCCTACCAGCAAACAACCTTACTTCAGAAAAGTGGCCTCCGGACTGCATGAAGTACTCGGACTGGCCTATAAGAATGGGTCGCTTTACTGCACACAGCGCGGGGAGCTGACCAAAATGACCGATACCAATATGGACGGTAAAATGGACCTGTTCGAAACGGTATATTCCTGGCCATTATCCGGTCATTATCATGAGTATAGCTTTGGTCCTGTATTAGCCGCTGATGGTTCCTTCTTTGTTTCCGCCAACGTAGCTTTTGGCGACGAAGAATGGTGGCGTGGCGAAAGCCGCGTGCCCTGGAGAGGATGGATGATGCACATCACTGAAGACGGTAAAATGGAACCCTGGGCTACTGGCTTCCGCTCTCCATGCGGACTCGGTACTATCGATGGGGAACTGTTCTATACCGATAACCAGGGCGACTGGATGGGCTCCGGTGGCTTAACCCACGTGCCAAAAGGCGCCTTTGTAGGACATCCCGCAGGTTTACGCTGGACCGGCGAGCCTAATTCACCAGTAAAGCTGACTACCGAAGCGCTCTATAGTAAAGTAGATCCCCGTTTCCGCAGAGATGCCAACGGCCGTGCCATTAAGCCGGAAAATGTGGAAAATGAGCAATTTGTAACCCTGTTCGACATGAAGAAATACTTCCCGGAAGTACAGTTGCCAGCAGTATGGCTGCCACATGGTGTTTTGGGAGTATCCAATTCGCAGCTGACCACCATCCCGGAAGGGGCTTTCGGCCCTTTTGAAAAACAGGTGCTCATCGGCGATCAAGGCCAAAGTAAGATCATGAGGGTATATCTCGAAAAAGTGAACGGCGAATACCAGGGTGCTGCCTGGGACTTCAGAAGCGGTTTCCAGTCTGGCGTATTGCGCCTGGCCTGGGCTAAAGATGGTTCTCTCTTTGTTGGAGAAACCAACCGCGGATGGGGCTCTGCCGGCGATGCCAACCAGGGTCTGCAAAGACTGGTTTGGAACAACCGTGTTCCATTTGAAATGAGAACGGTGAATGCTATGCCAGATGGTTTTGAAATTACGTTTACTTTACCGGTAGATAAAAAATCTGCAGAAGACCTTGCCTCCTATAGCGTAGAAAGCTTTACTTACAAATATCACCCAGTATATGGCAGCCCTACTGTTAACACAGAAAAGCTCACCATTAAAGGTGTAAAGGTTTCTCCGGATGGTATGAAAGTACGTTTGGTGATTGATGGTTTGCGTAAGTATTACATCCATCAACTTACTTTGAATGGCATACGCACTGAAGAAAATGCTTATTCTCTGGTACACCCGGATGTATATTACACCCTCAATAATATTCCGGATGGCGCCAAACTGCCGGTAGCAGAGCTGAGCACTAAAAATTCTGCTGCAAAACCCACTACCGTTGTGAAAACAGCGCCGGTGAAACCTGTTGTTGCAACGCCTAAAACTCCCGTTGCCAAAGTAATCACCTACGAAGAAGTAAAGCCATTATTAAATAAATACACTTGCTCTTCTTGTCATAATCCCGACAAGAAACAAGTAGGTCCTGGCTTCCGTGAGGTGGCAAAAAGGAATTATTCAGTAGCGAAAATATTGTCGCTGATTAAAAATCCTCAGCCGGAAAACTGGCCTGGTTATGCTACTCCTATGCCTCCATTATCTCAGGTACCGGAAGCAGATGCAGTAAAGATTGCTACCTGGATTAACTCGTTGAAATAGTTTTGTAAATAATAAAATAGGGTGTATCAAAAGTATGATACACCCTATTTTTATTTAGGTACCTGATGGCAATCGTAATAGCCTTGTGCTACCCAGCCTGCTTTACCTGATAGTGCCATGGTTAACATCAACAACAGGTGGGAGTTGTTTTAGCAGGTGATGAAGATGCCTTAAAATGGCAGAAATTTTTCCGGAAGAGGCGGTGAACTTTTTTGCGTTGGTCCTGTTAACTTATGTATCACTATGAAAAACACTTATAGCAGTGCTTTCCCTGTTTTTATTGTTTTTCCCATGAAGTTATTGCTAAAATAAGGTTACTTAAGATACGGTTGATAAACAGGCACAACATCTTGTAATGGTTCGAGATGTGCAAGGGCGGGCCCTTGAGCGATGTAGCGCCCGCCCTTTTTATTTATTTCAGGTAAGACTGAACATGAACCCGATACCGTAAATATTCCGTATACTGATGTGATCATTGCCCCGGAAGTATTTGCGGAAGCGGGATACGAAAACATCCAGACTTCTCCCCACAAAATAATCATTAGCTCCCCATACCTGATGGAGTATATCCTCCCTGCGGATTACTTTATTGCTATTCTGATAAAAATGCAGGAGCAGATCACTTTCCAATGGGGTAAGGATCGTTTCCGTGCCATTAGAGGACACTAGTTTCAATGAATCTTTTAAGAAGCGCATATCCCCCAGTTCTATTGCATTGCCGGTAGCCTGGTTACCTATTGCGTGAGGGCGGGTCTGGTTCCTTTTCAGGATATTCCGGATACGCAATACCAGTTCGTCTACATCAAAAGGTTTTACGATATAGTCGTCTGCTCCTATTTTGAGGCCATATAGTTTGTCTTTTTTTTCACCTCTTGCTGTTAGGAAGAGGAAAGGGAGGCCTGGCTGGATTTTTACTAGCTGTTGAGCCAGTTGAAAGCCATCCATTTCAGGCAGGTTGATGTCCAATAACACAATATTCCAGGCTTGTGGGGTAGCAGCAAAAGCTTCTAAAGCGGATTGCCCACTTTGCTGCCAGTCAACAGCAAAGTCCATCAGTTCCAGGTATTGCTTCACAACATTACCTAGGTCTGTTTCGTCTTCTACCAGTAGAATGTGATGTTTCATGGTATTATATTTTGAAAGGTATGGTGATAATAAAAGTACTGCCATTGCCTGGTTCACTGTTTACACGGATCTTCCAGCTATGTGCATCTACGCATTGCTTCACATAATATAGTCCCAGGCCCAGCCCTTTGGTAGGCTTGGATAGCCGCGGTTGATGCCGGTAGAATTTTTCGAAGATATGGAGTAGGGCATAAGGGCTCATGCCTATGCCATTGTCTTGTACAATCAGTTCCAGTTGGTCTTTCTGTAGTTGTGTGGTAATGGAAATTTTTTTTGCCGCCTGGTCATTATACTTTACTGCATTGTCTAACAGGTTTTGCAGCAAGGTGGTAAAGTGAAAAGTGTCCATATCAATAAGAGCCGCTGTGGAGCTGGGATGGAAACTGAAGTTAACAGTGGTGTTTGCATTATTCAGACTATATACGTTGAGTATTTCTGCAATGAGCTCATTCAGGTCTGCAGGCACTGTGTTTAGTTCCAGCTTTTCGCTGGCAGCAATATTGATCACCCTTTCTACTAATAGTTTCAGGCGTTCCGCCTGCCGGGAGATGATATCAGATAGCGTGGTGATGCTTTGTTTGTTGTCTAACGTTTTTTCGTTGCGCAGGTTTTTATTAGCAATAATTATAGCGGTGATCGGAGTATTGAACTCATGGGTGATATTATTAATGAAATCGGATTTCATATCCGACAGATGTTTTTGTCTGATCCATTTATACAGGGTGATGCTGATCAGTATGATCACGGCTAACAGGGTAAGGATACCTTGGAGGATGGTATATTTCATCTGATACAGTACCTGGGTGATGCGGTTATAAGGATCAGCATAAAATGAGAAGGAAAGCGAATAGGAGTAAGGTAAAGGGGAGCTGGCTACGAGGGAAGACGCAGCATTGTTTTCCCGCAGCTGATGCAGGTTGCCACAAATATATAATCCCATATCCTGCTGCCTGCTGCCGGGAATGAGTGGGTATTTCTTGAACCGGTTATATACATTGACGAACTGGTTGTCTGCAAATTTTATATCGAGGCGATGGATACAGAGGGCATAGAGGAGAGAGTCTTTGATACCATTTTTTGCTTTAATGGCTTTGAGCATACTGTCGGTGTTCTCATGGCGCACCAATTCCAGAATGATGCGGTTCACCAGGTGTTGTGCTGCTGTATCAAAGTGATGGTGATTGGTTTTATAGAGATTTTCCAGGTAGGCATACTGTGGAACAATGATGCTGTCTATTAGGGGTTGTCCGCCAGGGAATAACTTATCATTGGCAACGGCCAGGTTATAAGATTCTCCTATGCGGCCTCTTTCCACATAATTGAAACGGCTGTCGAGCAGTTGGTAAGTATTATAAACCAGAAAGAACTGCACTACTGCTAACGCCAGTATACAGATCACAGCTGTTAATATATACAGCTTAATAGAATGCCTCATGTCCTGCTGATTGATATTTGGTTGATCCTTTCTTCGAATAGTTAGTAACAGTTGCCCCTATTGTTAACGCTTTTATGCTCCGTTAACAATCTATTTAATATTGTTTAAGATTAAATTAATGTATGTTGGCTACTTTTACCCGTAAGATAGCATATTTTTTAAAATAGAAAATCGATTTAGCATTTTTAATCAGCGTAGGATATGAATAGATTTTTGAGAGATGGCATTATGGCAGGCACTTGTCTTATTTCCTTATCGGCAGCAGGCAGTTCTCTGCAGCAGGACAGTTTGGGCATACCGGAACCACCTTTAACCTGGAAAGAGCATTGGTTTGAACATGCACAGCTAATGCACCGCACTTTTTACAATCAGTCAATAGCGGTGTATTATGATCCGGAAACGGCCGATGCTATTACCTGGCCCAATAGCATGCTTACACAGGTATGGGATTATACTCAAAAGATTTATGGCGTATTTGGAGATGGCCGTTTGTATGTATTGCTGCATACCGACAAGTATGCCGGCGGTCATCCGGCTACATATTTCGATCAGAGCCACGACAATCGCAATGTAATAGACGTAGGACATATAGGCGATTGGGAAAGCAGTACCGGCTGGAATCTTGATGCCAGCGTACATGAGATCGGGCACATTGTAGAAGGAGCTGCCAGGGGCGTGCATCGTTCACCGGCTTTTCCACTTTGGCACGACAGTAAGTGGATGGAAATTTACCAGTACGATGTTTACCATTCTCTGGGTTGGGAAGCAGAAGCCAACCGTTGGCTGCAAATGCAATTGCAACAAACAGACGATTTCCCCCGCGCCGGTACCCAATGGTTTAAGAACTGGTTTTATCCTATCTATACAAAGTATGGGGAAGCTAAGGTGTTGGGTAACTTCTTCACTGTGCTGGCCGCTAATTTCCCTCGCAATGGCAATGCGTATACACGTGATATGAACTGGGGCGAATTTATTCATTTCTGGAGCGGCGCAGCAGGGGTAAATCTCAAGCAGCAAGCCACCCTGGCCTTTGGCTGGCCGGATGAATGGGAAGCGCAGTTCAAAAAGGCACAACAGGATTTTCCTGGTGTGAAGTATAAAGGACGTTAAACATTTCCTGATTATAGGGATTGTAAAAGAACTACTGTTTTATCCCAAACAGCACTTTTATTTTTCAGGGAAGATTGGGTTGTTAAGGCAAAATTTATCCTGTGGGGGCTGACCAAAAGTAATGGTCGGCCCCTTTTTATTCGGGTACCTGATAGCGACTTATTATTGTTTATGCGATTGGCAAAGCCTTTGGGTTAGCCCCTGTTTTTGTACTGCTTATTATCTAATCAAATAGATATAGGCTGTTCCATTCTTCCACATAGCGTGCTCACAATAATTTTCGTTGCAGCGCTGTTGCTCCTAATTATTTACAGGCTGTTTCATCATTAAATGAGCAGTCTTTTTTAAGCGATTGGCAGTAGCCAGGAGCAGATTTTTTATCAGATCCATTGAATGGATAAATTTATTGCCAGTATTATCAATCTAACTGTATTGCTTATACGTATAAATAGATAGGGTATTATGTACACACTAAAAAATGGCTAAAAAATCTTTTCCTTTAAAATATATGCCCTGCTCAATCGTCTTTCACCTACGGAAACAACCATTGGGGCATTGTAATCGTTGATATATAATATGTTCAATTTCCCGGAAATCGACTATTTATTTTAAATGTTAGAATTTAATTATATGAAGGTTGTTTTTCCCTGTTTTGTAGCACTATTATTTAAAAATATTAAAAATAGCTTAAATTTTTTTCACTATCAATTGACTTACATGAGTTTAAGTATTTGATGAAAATAAATTTAAACAAACGATTAAATAAACGATTGTTTAAATTAAACGTTTGTTTAACTTTGCTGCGTCAAATTCAAAAAAGGGAACATGGAAGAATATAGTGAAAAACAGCTCTCAATTTTAAAGGTTGCGGAGCAGCTATTTGCCGATCAGGGCTTTCATGGCACATCGGTAAGAGACATAGCACAGGTGGCGGATGTGAATATTGCTATGATTTCCTATTACTTCGGGTCGAAAGACAAATTACTGGAGACTATTTTCAGATATAGAATGGAGGCTTCCAAGAAATTTATCCACGAGCTGGTGGAAAATGACACTATGGAGCCCCTGGAAAAAATCAATAGTCTGATCGACCGGTTTGTGAATAAAATGTTGGGAGAGCAATACTTTCAATGTATTATAAGCCGCGAGCAGCTCAACCGTCAACAAACTCCGGTTAGGGAATTGATCTGGGAATTGAAAAGGGAAATGCTGGGGTTGATGCAGCCCATCGTTACACATGCACAGGAGGCAGGCATCTTCCCTAAGGATATAGATGTGGAAATGCTGATGATTACCTTGTTCGGCACCATTCACCAGGTGATCCCTGCACAGCGTATTATCCGTAGCAATGATTCGCTCAAGGAAATGAATGAAGAAGAATATACCGAATATTTGAAAAAAAGGGTAAGTATACATTTAAAAAAATTGTTCAAAGCAATCCTAACACATGAGTTCTAAAAGCATATACACACGATTATATGCGCTTGCATCGGGAATCCTGCTGACTTTTTTCTTTCAGACAGCATCCGCACAACAAAGCGTTAAACCGCTTTCGTTAAATGAAGCCATATCGCTGAGTATACAAAACAGCAAACAATTAAAAGTAGGCAATGCTAAAGTAGATGAAGCAGTTGCCTCACTGAAAACGGCGAACGAGCGTCAGTTACCAGACTTTAGTATAACAGGCTCCTATCTTCGTCTTACCCAGCCGAATATAGACCTGAAGCTCCAACTGGGAAATGACAACAATGGCAATGGTAATGGCGGAGGCACTAAAAATGAAACCCCCAAGGTAAACCAGGCTGCTTACGGTATTGCCAACCTATCCATCCCCGTTTTTTCCGGTATGATGATCCAGGCTGGTAAGGAATCTGCCCGTTATCTCGCAGCAGCCGCCAAACTGGATGTTGACCAGGATAAAGAAGAAGTGATCCAAAACACGATCGCGGCCTACAGTAACCTTTACAAGGCTAAACAGGCGGTATATCTGGTACAGGAAAACATTAAACAATCCAGTGAAAGAGTAAGGGAATTCACCAACAAGGAGCAAAATGGCCTGCTCGCCCGCAACGATCTCTTAAAGGCGGAATTGCAGGAGTCTAATTACGAACTCGCCCTGATGGATGCACAGAATAGCCTGAAAATCGCTAACCTGAATATGAATGTTATGCTGGGCTTGCCGGATAATACCCTTATCGAAATAGACAGCGCCATCTTTAAGGTAAACAATAACATAGACAGCCGCGGTGTAACCGAATTTGAACAACTCGCTTACGAGAACCGTAAAGATGCCGCCGCACTCGGTGCCCGCGAAAAAGCAGCTAATGCAGGTATAAAAAGCGTTAAAGGTGAATATTATCCTTCTATCGCTGTTACCGGTGGTTATATAGCAGCTTATATTCCCAATCTGCTTACTATCACCAACGCTATCACTGGTGGTGTAGGACTGAAATATAATTTGTCTTCCCTCTGGAAAACAGGTTCTAAAATAAACGGCGCTAAAGCCCAATTAGCAGAGGTGCAGGCAAATGAAGCAAAGCTGAGAGACGGTATCCACCTGGATGTATTTCAATCATATGAAAACTATGTATTGAGCCACAAAAAAATGGATACATATATTAAGGCCATAGAACAGTCGGAAGAAAACTACCGGATTACTAAGAACAAGCACGATAACAACCTGGCTACTACAACAGATCTGTTGGATGCCGACGTAGCTAATCTGCAGGCGCACCTTAATTATGCTTATGCAAAAGCTGATGCCCTCGTAGCTTATAACAAACTGTTACAGGCTGCAGGTATACTGGATTCCAACAACAAATAATACCAAACCAATAAATATCAAAGCTGTGGAAACGCAAACTCAAACAAAACCTACTAACAATATAAACATGCAGGAAACATCCGCGCCTAAAAAGAAAAGTAAAGGGTTCGTTATAGTACTGGCTGCACTGGTACTTGGCGGCGGCGCATTTGGTCTCACTAAATATCTTCATAGTCTGCATCATGAGGAAACAGATAATGCGCAGATTGATGCAAATGTAAGCCCGGTAATTCCCCGCGTGTCTGGTTACGTAAAAGAAGTGAGAGTAAAAGATAACCAGTTCGTGAAAAAAGGAGACACCCTGGTGGTGCTCGACGACCGCGATCTGGTACTGAAAGTACAACAGGCGCAGGATGTGCTGTTAGCTGCACGGGCTAACCGCGGCGCAGCAGAAGCTTCTACAGTAGCAGCAGAAGCAGGTATCAGCACCGCTCAGGCGCAGGTGGGCACTATCGACGCACAGATCGAAGCTGCAAAAGTTAATCTCTGGAGGACTACCCAGGATTACCAACGCTATAGCAACCTGATCAAAGATCATTCTATTACCCAACAAGAATATGAGCAAGCGCTGGCTGCCAAACAAAGCGCTGAGCGTCAACTAGATGTGCTCGCCCAACAAAAAGCTGCTGCTAATCGTCAAACACACGTGGTAACTACCCAGAGCGGCGCTACTTCCAAACAGATCTCTGTAGCCGATGCAGGTATCAAACAACGTGAAACAGAGGTGGCAAATGCTGAACTGAACCTGTCTTACGCAGTGATCATCGCTCCGGAAGATGGTGTATTGTCTAAGATCTACGTACAGCCAGGACAGTATGTTACGGCCGGTCAGTCTTTATTCAGTGTAGTGCTGAGCACTACACCATGGGTAGTGGCCAATTTCAAAGAAACACAGCTGGATAAAATGAAACTGGGCCAGAAAGTGATTGTGCATGTAGATGCTTATCCTGAGAAATCACTGGAAGCAAAAGTAACTTCCTTCGCTCCGGCTACAGGTGCTAAATTTGCGCTCCTGCCTCCAGACAATGCTTCTGGTAACTTCGTAAAAGTGGTACAGCGTTTACCAGTGAAAATCGAGTTCACCAATCCTAACGACGAACTGGTAAAACAGTTACGCCCGGGTATGAACGTAGTGGTAGACGTGCATCTTGACTAATCTTATAAATGAACAGTACAACAGATCCGGAGTTAATAATTAATGAAAAACCATGGAATACAGGTAATCATTAACAAATACGACAGGCATATATCAATAGTTAGTAATCATCATCATCAGACAGGTCATATTCGTCATTAATTATTAACTCAGGATCAGTTGTTCTCATTCAAAATAAAAGCTGCATGCAACAAGAATCATTGATAGAATACGGCTCGCGCAGGGTGATTATCACCATCACTGCTATATTCTGCGCCTTGCTGGAGATAGTGGATACCACTATCGTGAATGTGGCGTTGAATGACATGCGTGGTAATATGGGAGCTACCTTGAGTGAGATCGGCTGGGTGGTAACAGCCTATGCGATCGGTAACGTGATCGTGGTGCCCATGACCAGTTGGTTATCCCAGCAGTTTGGCCGGCGTAACTACTTTGCAGCGTCTATTATCATCTTCACCGTTTCCTCCTTTCTTTGTGGTAATGCCACTACGATGTTGGAATTGATCTTATTCCGCTTTATTCAGGGTTTAGGTGGCGGTGCTTTGCTGGTAACCTCACAAACAATTATCACAGAAAGTTATCCGCCCGAAAAACGCGGTATTGCCCAGGCCATTTATGGTTTAGGGGTGATCGTAGGCCCTACTTTAGGTCCGCCGTTGGGAGGTTATATTACCGATAATTTCTCCTGGCCATATATCTTTTACATTAACATACCTATTGGTGTGATTGCTGCCCTGCTCACACTGCAGTTTGTACGCAGTCCTAAGTATGCTGAAAAGAAATCCGCCAGCGAAATTGATTTTATCGGTATCATATTATTGGCTTTAACAGTGGGTTCCCTGCAATATGTGTTGGAACGCGGGCAGGAAGATGACTGGTTCTCCGATCCGATCATCACCACATTGGCCATTACCTGTGTGATGAGCCTGTTCTTGTTTATCTGGCGGGAGCTCACCTATAAGAACCCGATCGTGGAACTGAGGGTGCTCAAAAATGGTAACCTGAGAATGGGTACCATCCTCTCGTTTATTATGGGTTTTGGGTTATATGGGTCTACGTTTGTAGTGCCGCAATATACACAGGGATTGTTGGGCTGGACAGCCACACAATCCGGGCTGTTAATGATTCCGGCGTCGCTTACCACGGCTTTCATGATGCCTATTATCGGTAAGATGCTGGAGAAAGGTATACCACAGCAATACATGGTAGCTGCCGGTATGTTCCTGTTCTTTGTATATAGTTTCTGGGGGTATAAGATCCTGACTCCTGCTGATACCGGTGCGGATGCTTTCTTCTGGATGCTGATCGTGCGTGGGGTAGGCTTGGGACTGCTCTTTATTCCAATTACCACTTTGGCGCTGTCGTCCCTGAAAGGGCAACAGATCGGCCAGGGAGCGGCTTTCACCGGTATGATGCGTCAGTTGGGCGGTTCCTTCGGTGTGGCCCTGATCACTACTTTTATGGCCCGTGCTAACATGAGCCATCGTAACGATCTGGTAGCTAAACTGGATATCAATAACCCGGACGTAATGAATCGTGCCAACGGCCTGGCGCGTAATTTTGTGGCAAAAGGAATGGACCCTCAAACGGCGTTGGGTAGCGGTTACAAGATATTAGACCTGAGCATTAACAAACAGGCGGCGGTATTGTCTTATATGGACGTATTCCTCTACCTCGGTTTGCTCTTCCTGGTTTGTATACCGTTTGTACTCATGGTAAAAGCAAAAAAATCAGGCAAACTGGACGCATCGGCGATGCATTGATGTTACCAGTTTACAGTATAAAATTATTGTTGCAATAACAGTGTAACAGTTGTAGGTTTAGGTAAATAAGCCCCGATTTTAATCGGGGCTTTCTTTTTTGGAAATTTTCTTTCCTGCTTATGATTTATAAAGGGATACCGGTTTTCCGGTAAATGAAGCTCAGGAGCCAGGCGGGGCCTATCAGCAGGAACTGAAGGTCTTTGAAGAAAGAAGGTTTGGCTCCTTCAATTTTATGCCCGATAAATTGCCCTATCCAGGCTAATACGAACAATAGCAATGCCACCTGCCATATTACCAATCCAGCATCTGCCAATAGCCGCCATAACCACAGGCAGATAAGGCCGATCACCAGCATGCCTACCGCCAGGGAAGGGGAGAGGCGTAAATAGTAAATGATCAGCAATAGCAAGGCTACATGCGCCACAGTTAAATACATCCCTGAAGGTTGGAAGGGCAAAGGAATAGCATAAAGGAAACCTACTATGCTGAAAAATATAGTAGGCACACATATCCAGTGGATCAGCTTATTGGTTGGATTACGGTGGCTGCTGCCATAGTCATCCAGCCATTGATGTATATTTTTCATCTTCTCCGGATTTAACTACTCCTTTTAATATACATCATTTTCAGGGGTTTACCGATTTTATTTTTCAGGTAAGCAGTAGGTAAAGTTGGCCTTTGCCAGGCAGGCTTTCGGGGAATTAAAAAACCCTGCCAGCTTTATGACAGGGCAAGGATGTACCCGGTTGAGGTTTTAACATCGGATAATGGTTCGAAATAGCGTTTAAGGATATACGAAATCACCGTGCTAATGGATTTTAGAGCGGTATTTTTAAAGTGCAGTTAAAATAATAGCTTTGGATAAATATTAAATGCTATGGAAACCATTGGATTTATAGGCACCGGCAATCTGGGCTACCCCATTGCAGTTAATCTGCTGAAAGCAGGTTATAAAGTAAAAGTATATAACCGGACCCGTGAAAAGGCATTGCCTTTGGAACAACTAGGGGCCATAGTGGTCAATAGTCCGGAAGAAGTGGCCGAGAAGGGCGGAATTGTGATGAGCCTGGTGGCTGATGATAAGGCGGTGGAGGCGATTGCCACCGATGCTTTGTTGAACGCCCTGGGAGAAGGTGGTATCCACGCTTCTATGAGTACTATTTCGCCGGATACCTCCAAAGCGTTGGCGGCACAACATGCGGCGCTGGGAGTAACTTATGTAACTGCGCCGGTATTTGCACGCCCCGATGCAGCGGCCGCCAAAGCCGGCAATGGCGTTATCTCCGGTCCTGCAGCGGCTAAAGAAAGGGTGAAGCCATTAATGGAGGCAGGTTTTGCAAGGAAGGTGTTTGATATGGGAGAAGATGTGGGAAGCGCCAATGTATTGAAGTTGATCGGTAATTTTATGATTGCTGCTGCCATGGAGCTAATGGCGGAAGCCTTTGTATTGGCGGAAAAGAATAACCTGGACCCAAGAGCGGCTTA
Source organism: Chitinophaga sp. 30R24 (assembly GCF_049056765.1). Classification (NCBI taxonomy): domain Bacteria; kingdom Pseudomonadati; phylum Bacteroidota; class Chitinophagia; order Chitinophagales; family Chitinophagaceae; genus Chitinophaga; species Chitinophaga sp. 30R24. The sequence goes on along the minus strand of NZ_JBJGXX010000014.1, from coordinate 5,864 downwards.
TGAAATGCTCACCACTACGCTGTTTGCCAGTCCTATTTTCCGCAATTATGGCGCTATGATATTGGACCGGGAATTTGCGGGCCAGCCTTATTTCAAGGCAGCGTTGGGATTAAAAGATATGAACCTTGTATTGCAAACCGCCAATAAATCGTATACGCCGATGCCGATGGCTAACCTGGTGCATGCCAGGTTAACAACCGTGATGGCTAAAGGAAGCAAAGATCCAGATTGGCTGGCTTTGGCCAGTGGCGCCTTCGAAGACGCCGGCCGTTAACCTTTATCTATTTCATTGACTGGGGTATGGTATCTGATACGGTGTTGCCTGCCCTGGTCAGATATCTGTTGCCCTGTGTATTCCATACTTCACCAAGGTATGGTACTGGCACTATTTGAAAAGTTCTCTTTTTTTTCAGCATAAAGGTATATATCGCCCTGCTATAGTGAAGGAAAGCGCTTTCCTTTGGGTAACTCTATGTGCATACAACCTAAATAGCATTACGTTTGTTGTATTGCTTAAATTTATTAACTATGAAAATTGTTCCGCTATTGGGTAGAATTTTATTCGCCCTGATCTTTGTTATGTCTGGTTTAAACCATATCTCGGGCGCTGGCGCAGATATGACGGCTGCTGCCGGGGTGCCTGCTGCCCATGTTCTGGTACCGATAGCTGGTTTACTGGCTTTAGTGGGTGGGGTGAGCATCCTGCTGGGCTATAAAACTAAGTATGGCGCCTGGCTGATTGTCATTTTTCTGATTCCTGTTACATTGGCTTTACACAAATTTTGGGGCGTAGCTGATCCTATGCAGGCGCAACTTCAAATGGCGATGTTTATGAAAAATGTGGCGATGCTGGGTGGTGCTTTGCTGCTGGCTTATTTTGGTGGAGGACCTTATAGTATTGATAATAATAAGGCCAAATAATACTGGCAGGGGTTCCCTGCATTTTTGCAATAGCCATTACGGGAGCCAGCTACCGGTAGCAGCTATACGTAGCTGTAGTCCGGCGCTGACTATCCGTAATTTTTTTGCAACGGTGGGTACAAGGACAAGGGATATACTTAGGCCGTTTGTTTCGTCTGGTTTGGGATCGGCGGGCATGTCGATCCGTTGATGAACGGGCATGTGCACGTTTATGCCTGGGGTTCGTTAGCAGCTTTCTGGCTATTTCTTCCAGCAGTTTCAGGCCGAGCAATCCGCTGATAGGTCCGTTGCTGCCTTCGCCGCCGTTGATAAGTACATCGGGCATTATGCGGATCTGTTGTGCGCCGATTGCCTCCATTACTTTTAGTTGGGTGAAGTTATCGCCGCCCATTGCTTCCACCGCCAGTTTGTAAGACGCTGCACTGGACTGGCCGATAGCGAGGATTTTTTCTGCTTCCGCTTTACCGGTAAGGGCAATTTTTTCTGCATCTGCTTTGGCGGTCCATTCGGTGCGTTCTGCTTCCGCTTTCGCCAGCAGTCTTACTTTTTCCGCCTCACCGGCTGCTATGAGCTTCATACGGTCACTTTCCGCGTTGGCTTGCAGGCATACGCTGTTCGCATCGCCAGTGGCTTCTACCTCAAACAGGAAGGTGTTGATACGGTAAGATCCGGGAGTGATGATGGCGGTTTGCCGGCCTTTGCGGCCGCCGTTTTGAAGGAATGCGACGGCGTCCTGGAACGAATCGCAGGTTACTTTCCGTGCCAGTATGGCGCCGGTTTCCAGCTCTCCGCCATCTTTAGCCAGTACCAGTCCGATTTTTCCGGTAGGAATGATCGTAAAGGGTTGAAAGGTAATGCTGTACTGCCAGATCCATTTCCAGAAATAGATGCCTGGGGCCAGTGTTGGGGCTTGGAAACCAGCTTCTCCGCTGGTGGCCAGGATGCGGCCTTCGGGAGTTCTTGTTTGCCGAAGAGTACAAATTTTTTGGTGACCAGGCCAATGCGGTCTTCCGGTACAATTACTACGCCAAAGCATATACGAAGAATAGCTTTGTAGAGTGCGAGGCATAGAATGGGCATGCCAATGAGCAATGCCCATTTGAGAAGTGAGTTGTCCATTGAAGGATGTGTTTATATGTTGTTTAGGTAAACGTGTTGGTATGGCGCAACAATGCTGCTGACGTATAGGTCAGATCATGGGAGTAAAACGCCGTTCTGGTATTAGGAAGTGGGGGGTGAAGTATTGAAGTTAGTGGCTATAAAAGCTGTCAGTTGGGTTTTGCCGGAGCAACTATCGGATTCCATCGTAAGAATGAATTACGGCATAAAAGTGATAAATATTTCTCAACTATCAAAAATATTTTATGGAAGGATAATTTTACGGGTTAACCATTTTATAGGGTTTAACTTAAACACTATCGTTTTCTTTAATCTTTTCCCACTTTTTTAGAAATAAGTAAAGGGGAAAGGGAATAGTTAAACATCTAATTTTTTTTGATTTCTGGAAAAACAACCTATCTTGGTAGGCATTTAACAAGTTTTTTACTTGCTAAAACGATTTACTAAAGCAAATCTAACTGGATATTTTCTTATATTTGTCTGCTTAAACGATTTAGCAAAAAGTCTATTTTATAATATTATGAAGAATTCCACGGCGTTAGGAATTGATATCGGCGGTTCTCATATTACCGCTGCATTGGTGGATCTCAATAGCAGATCTATTATTGAAGGTTCCTGGAACCGTACCCGTATTAATTCACAGGGGACAGTAGCGGATATCATAGACGCGTGGGCGGCGGTGATCAGTGAAGTGTTTTCAAAAGCGCCGGCAGGTATCCAACATATTGGTATTGGTATGCCTGGTCCATTCGATTATCAAGCGGGCATCAGCCTCATGAAAGGGCAACATAAATACGACGCGTTGTACAACTTGAATGTGAAAACGCTGCTGGCTGCCAAACTAGGCATTGCTCCAGAACAGATCCGTTTTATTAATGATGCCGGCTGTTTTCTCCAGGGAGAAGTGTTCAGTGGCGCCGGCAAAGGATACCAGCGTGTAATCGGGGTTACCCTGGGCACCGGTTTGGGTTCTGCTGCTTATTATGATGGTATTGCCCACGACGCTAACCGTTGGTGCGAGCCATTTAAAGACGGTATGGCAGAAGACTATATTTCTACCCGCTGGTTTGTAAAACGTTATCAGGAAAGCACCGGCGAAACTGTGGCAGACGTGAAGGCCTTGGTAACACGTATATCCGTTGATGCTAGTGTACAGCATTTGTTTGATGAATTTGCCATTAACCTGGCCGGCTTCCTGACAGGCTTTGTACAGGCAGAACAACCGGAAGCCATCGTAATAGGCGGCAATATTGCTAACGCATCTTCACTCTTCTTCCCGCTGTTAAAAGAAGAATTGAAAAAACAACATATAGACCTTCCTATTATAACTGCTTCCCTGGGCGAAGCAGCTGCCTTAATCGGCGCAGCCAGCTTGTGGCACGAACTCGAGGAAGCTTAATATTATTACGTTATTACTTTTTAGGCGTTTACCGTAAATGTTTCTCAACGCATTTATGGTAAACGCTTTTCTATTGATGTTTATTGATCGCAATTGGCTGGTAAAACTTACTATGCCTTTTTCGGAAGCAGGCAAAGTAGTATTTTAAACTGGGTGAGAAAAGATGTATACCGGGCATGATGCTACGAAGTAGGTGGACGTTATTGTTTGTAGGGGGGTTTAAAAATAGCTGAAAATTAATGAACTGGTATATTATGGAAAGGAAACTTTTGAAGAGGTTTCTTATCTTTGCTTGCGGAAGCTTGCTAGGGAATATTTTACCCAAGTACAAAAACGGGAATGAATAATTGTAAAAAAGTACTTATTTAGCATAATTGTTACCCGGATTTTTAGAGACATTGGCTGTAGTATAAACCCACTGATGTTAAGCTGTTTTGTAAGCATTGATCTATTTTGTTAAATTATTACTATATACCCCTTATCGATGAAATATATTTTTGTATTGTTTTTATTATCTGTGGGCCTGCAAATGAAGGGGCAGGATCAACATAAGCCAGATACTATTGTGGCATTGAAAGATAGCCTGCAGCGAAAGGCAACACAGATACCTGGAAAATATCTTTCCCAGGTGAAACAAAAGACAAATAAGCTGGATCATGAAGTAACCCGCCGCAGTGAGCAGGCGCTTACCCGTTTCATGAAGCAGGAGGAGAAAATGAAGAAACGTTTAGGTAAGATTGACTCCCTCAAAGCAGCAAATTTATTTTCCCATTCTATTGATTCTCTTGGAAGCTTAAAATCCCACTTGAGCAGCAAGGCTGGTAAATACGCCGGTGTATTGAATCAGTCAGGCGGTGCATACCTCGATAGCCTCAGCAATTCCCTGGCCTTTCTAAAAGATTCCAAAGGGTTATTGGATCAATCAAAGGGTATCACTGATAAGTTGAATGGCTCTTTGAAGTCGGTAGATAACCTGAAAGACAAATTACAACAAGCGGAACAGATCAAAGCATATATCCGGGAACGTAAACAGCAATTGAAAGAGCAGTTGGCCCAGTATACCGGATTTACTAAGGATCTGCAGAAAATGAACAAGGAAGCTTATTATTATTCACAACAGCTTAAAGAATACAAAGAAGTCTTTAAAGATAAAAAGAAGGCGGAGCAGAAAGCAATGGAAGTGATCAGGAAAATACCGGCTTTCAATGATTTCATGCGGCAACATTCCCAACTGGCCAGCCTCTTTAATATACAGGGATCGGCGGCTACCGCCCAAAGCCTGGAAGGATTGCAAACCCGCAGCCAGGTGGAGCAATTGATACAGCAGCGTATCGGAAGCGGTCCCAATGCCAGTGCAGCGGTAAGTCAGCAGATGGCCGAAGCGCGCAGCAAATTTGATGAACTGAAAAGTAAATTCCCTGATCTCGACAATGCGGCAGATATGCCGGATTTCAAACCTAAGGAGATGAAAACTAAAAGTTTCCTGCAACGGTTGGAGTTTGGCAGTAATTTACAATTTCAACGCAGTACTAAATTCTTCCCGACTACTGGAGATTTCGCCGGACAGGTAGCCTATAAATTTCATAAGAGTGGCAGCGCCGGTGTAGGACTGGCCTATAAGTTAGGTATGGGCACCGGTTTTAATGATATTCGGTTTACCAGTCAGGGTATGGGTATCCGTTCCTTTATCGACTGGAAGTTGAAAGGCACTTTCTTCCTCAATGGTGGCTATGAACAAAACTACCAGCCCGGGTATGCCGGCGTGGCAACAGGCCTTGGCCAGCAGTGGACGCAGAGCGGATTGATAGGGTTGAGTAAGAAGTATAAGATCAACAGTAAGATGAAGGGAAATATGATGGTGTTGTTCGACTTTTTATATAATCAGCATGTACCGAGAACCGATCCGGTCAAGGTGAGGTTGGGATATAATTTTTAAACCTGTGCATACGCCCAATAAGTTTCAACTATAATAATAGTAAAGAGCAACCTATATCAGAGATTCATCATCAACAGAAGAGAAAAGTAAGTAGCATGTTATACCGCCGTTATTTATCCGTATGCCTTTTTTTTATTTGTAGCCTGGCAGCAGGTCTGGTAAATGGCCAGAATATTCCTGGAGGGAGTTCGCCTGTTCCAGCGGTTGGGGTGCCGGTACCTGGCCCTTATACCTATACAAATATTAATTATATACGTACCTGGACGCCATCGATGAAAACCAGCGATGCCTCTGTAGTTACTGCTCCTGGCCGCCAGGTAGCTGAGGTAAAGCAAGCGACCCAATATTTTGACGGGCTGGGAAGACTGATTCAATCGGTAACAAAAGGGGCCAGTCCCGGAGGTAACGACCTCGTGGCCCCTGTTGTATATGATGCATTTGGAAGAGAGCAATTCAAATATTTGCCCTATGTGTCTCAAGGAAATGGAA
>NZ_JBJGXX010000013.1:0-125804 GCF_049056765.1 Chitinophaga sp. 30R24 | reverse complement strand
GCTTTGTAAAGGCTACCTTGGAATAGGTGTCAATAAAGGTTTGCTGGTAAATTTTACCTACCCCTTTAATATAACCCACATAGTAGGTATCCTGGGCTCCCAGATAACCTGGGTGCTGAGTCTATTTCTCCACGACTTTGATCCTCCTCTTTTTTGCGTTCCAATGCTACAACCTGTGCCTCTGTCAGGATCAAGCCATCTTGTGCAACCTTTGCCTCCAATGCCTTTAAACGCTTCTGTAATGTTTCCAAATCATGTCTTAACCATACACTTCTTATGCCTCCGGCAGAAACTATAACACCTCGCTTTTTTAGTTCATTGCAGGCTCTCTGCTGGCCATGGCCAGGGTTTTCAATAGCATAGGAAACTACCGATTTTTCATCAGCTTCGGGTATCCTGTTCTTTAATAGTGGCTTACTACGGCTGATTTCCTTCAAGGCTAATTCGCCTCCTTCTGCATACAATTTCTCAAAACGATAGAAACTATCTCGGCTGTAACCCAACACTTTACATGCCTCTGATACATTCCCCAGCTTCTCTGCTAATTTCAACAGCCCTAATTTCGGCTGTATTAACTTTTCTCTTGTTGTCATGATCTTAATCTTTTTGTGTTATCTGTTTAACAATAACTGTCAGATTAAGTTTTGACTTCTACACATCACAATACCTATAACCCTGGTAACAGGAAGTGATAAAGCCTTCTCTAATTTCCTCGTTAAAATGTGGTGTTTTGAGTAATTTAATATAATCCTCTGCTTCCAGGTTAGCTTTTCTCCTTTTATTTTTCTTCTCTTTACTTAAAACATCTTCCGCCGGATGATCAACAAAATATCCGGCTTTTGTGGCGGCTTTGAGCATGCGACGAAATGGCCTGTAATAATTAGCAGGGCATTCTCCGTTTAGCCGATCCAGTAAATATTGCCTGTATTCTATACATAGCTCCTCAGTTACGTCAATAGGTGAAAGATGATCCTTATTGATAAATTTCTTGAAATGATACAAACTATAATAGAGATGTTTATTATTATCCTTTTTATTCTTAGATACATATGCCGAATAATAATCCAGAAAATTTTCTTGTAGCTTATGTTTAGGAATAAACGGAGTACCTATCGCCTGTTTTTCAAGAATAGCCTGGCCTTTCTTCACGTCCAGTAACTTCTTTGTTTCAATGTTGTGATTTCGCTCTTCCTGTGTTTTAGGTTTGACATAAATAAAAATCCCCATTGAAGGACGTTGCCCTTTACCACGACCTAAATCATAGTGATAATGGATTTTGTCACCTTTTCTATTTTTCAACCCAATGAAATTCATACGCACATAGATTTAAGTGATAGAATCAGAGAGGGCAAACAGAATGCCCTGACCTCGTGTATCCTGCCACTCCGGCAGGCTGCGGAAAGAAGTGAGGAAAAGCGATAAAAAGAATTTTCTTCAAAGATTGTTAATTGAAAAAATGTCAGAAACATTTTGACAATCGGAATTGTCAGCCAATAATGTCTAATAACCAGCTTGTTTTTTTTGTGAAACGGCTACGAATGGAATGCTTTGTAGTAGCCATGATAGAAGAGAATTTCTGCTTGTCATTTTGCTTGTCAACAATAGTGGTTGAAAGCGGGAAAAACCGGTAAAATTTGACAATCACACAAACAAAAAAAGCTTGTAAGTCAATTACTTACAAGCCTTTGTGGTGCCCAGAACAGGAATCGAACCTGCACTCCCTTTCGAAAACAAGATTTTGAGTCTAGCGCGTCTACCAATTCCGCCATCTGGGCAATCTTTCTAAGAACCTCTCCGCGTCAATTGCGGGTTGCAAATATATAAACTATTTCTTAATCAACAAGTTTTTTTTAACTGCTTAAAAAAATTTCTGCCATAAGCCATTACAGGAACCCGCCGGGTTTTCTGTTTCCCTCAAAAATCATCCCCTGCCACCCGGCTACTGCTCATCTTCGCTAAAATACAGTAAATTCAAAGATGGAAAACATGATACACATAGGACTGATCCGGGAAGAAAAACAGCCGCAAGACAACCGGGTGGCATTCACCCCAAAACAATGCCAGTGGATCTTACACCATTTTCCACAGGTACGGCTATACGTACAACCATCCGCTGGCCGCTGTTTTAAGGATGAGGAATATGAAAAGGCTGGCGCGCTGTTACAGGAAGATCTCTCTCATTGCTCCATCCTGATGGGGATCAAAGAAGTTCCATCAGGTAAACTGATCGCTGGTAAAACCTATCTGTTCTTCAGTCATACCAAAAAGAAACAGCCGCATAACCAACATATGCTGCAAACTATACTGGAAAAGAAAATCACCCTGATAGATTACGAATGCCTGGTTCATGCCGACGGGCAACGTATCCTCGGTTTCGGTTTCTTTGCAGGCGTTGTGGGCGCCCACAACGGTCTGATGGCCTACGGCGAAAAAACCAGTACTTTCCATTTCAAACGGGTACATACCTGCCACGATTTTCAGGAATTGATCAATCATTACTTCGGGATCAAACTACCTCCCATGAAAATAGTGATTACTGGCTCCGGACGGGTAGCCGCCGGCGCCCTGGAAATTATGGGGCTGCTCGGTATCAAATACCTGCCACCCGAAGAATACCTGATCAACCAGTATACTTATCCAGTGTATACTCAACTAAAAGCCGGGGAATTATATTTGCGCAAACAAGATAAAACGTATAGCAGGGCAGATTTCCATGCCCATCCGGAAGATTATGAATGCCGTTTCCTCCCGTATGTTACAGCAAGCGACATACTCATGAACGGCATTTACTGGGATCATAACATCCCCCCACTCTTCCAGGCAGCCGATATACAAAAGGAGAATTTCAGGATACAGGTGATCGCAGATATTACTGACGACACCCAAGGATCTGTTCCCTGCAATCTTGGCGACAGCACTATCGCCGATCCGGTATATGGTGTTACCAAAAACACCCTGGATATGACAGCCCCCTATCTACCAGACACCATCGACATGATGTGCGTGAGCAACCTCCCCAATGAACTGCCTCGTGATGCCTCCCAATACTTCGGCGACCAGTTGATGAAGTATATTTTTGAAGAATTATTAAAGCCAGAGAGTGAGATAATCCGTAATGCCACTATTACTACCGCCGGAAGGCTCACAGAAAAATTCGCTTACCTGGAAGATTATGCAAAAGGATTAGAGGAACCGTCAATCAAATAGGATGACCGTATACACTAAAACTACTTTACAGATATAAATAATAGGGCTGCAACAATTCTACAAACGCAGAAGTATATACGCGATTAGCATCGTATACGGAAAGCTCATTTACTTTGGTAATAGATGGTATACGGCTAAAAATACCTACGGTACGAAAAAAGCCATGTTGTATACTTTGACGGATATACAATGTTTCCTTTAAATGATAACCTGCAGCGGCTGCCAATACCTGAAACGTATCAAAAGCAGTATAGGGCAACAACACAGACACCTCTCCTGCGGGCAACAATTGCCGGCCAATAGCCGCTATCAGCTCACGATAACTAAGATTGGTGGCATGCATGGCCTGGTCTTTCTGTACATGCCCGCTCTTTAGGGCACTTTCATAAAACGGGGGATTGGTGATAATGAAATCATATTTAACCTCATCCTCCATTTTTCGTATGTCCTGTTGCGTTAAAGTAATCCTGTTCCCCCAGGGAGAAGCCGTAAAATTCTGTGCGGCCTGTGCTGCTGCTGCTGCATCTAATTCTACCGCAGTAATAGCAGCATCCACACGCTGCGCCAACATCAGGCTGAGTAAACCGGTACCTGCGCCTATATCCAGTATAGCCGGCGCCGTAGTTTCCCTGGCAGCCAGGTACTGTGCCGTGAAAGCCCCTTGTATACAGGCATCTGTACACACCTTCATGGCGCAATGCTCCTGATGAACGGTAAACTGTTTAAACTTGAAAAAATTATTCCCCATATATGATGAGCTTTCAAGAGCCAGCTGCTATTAAAATGCGGCCCTGGCAGTAGGCACCACTGCTAGATCCGCAAAATCTCCTGCCAGGTATTTGTAATAGGCAGTAATAGCAATCATACCGGCATTATCGGTACAGTATTCAAATTTTGGAATAAAGGTACGCCAACGATGCTGCTGACCATATACCGTCAGCGCATTACGTAATCCGCTATTGGCGCTTACGCCACCAGCAATGGCAATGTCGCGGATACCTGTTTCGGAAGCAGCTTTTGCCACCTTATTCAGCAAAATAGTGACGATCCGTTGTTGTATGGAAGCACAGATATCCGGCAAATTATTGGCAATAAATGCCGGATCTTGTTGCTGCTGCTCTTGTAAGAAATAAAGGATGGCTGTTTTAAGCCCGCTAAAACTAAAGTTCAACCCTGGAATACGAGGCTCCGGAAATTTAAACCGGTTAGGATTACCAGTTGCAGCATATTTATCGATTAACGGTCCCCCCGGATAAGGAAGTCCCAGGAGTTTGGCGCTTTTATCAAAAGCTTCTCCTGCAGCATCATCCAGCGTTTCACCGATCACCCTCATCTGTAATGGGCTTTCACATAAAACAATCTGTGTATGGCCACCGGAAACGGTTAAGCATAAGAAAGGGAAATCAGGCTTGGGATCTTCAATGAAATTAGCCAATACGTGCGCCTGCATATGATGCACCCCGATTAATGGAATATTCAGGGCCATGGCCATCGACTTCGCAAAACAGCTACCTACCAACAGTGAGCCTATTAATCCTGGCGACTGGGTAAAGGCAATAGCGCTCAACTCTTCCCGCTTTATGCCTGCTGCTTTCATGGCAATATCCACTACCGGCACTATATTCTCCTGATGCGCGCGGGAGGCCAGCTCCGGCACTACTCCGCCATACTGCTCATGTACCTGCTGGTTGGCAATATGATTGGATAATACTTTTCCATCTACTAACACGGCGGCTCCTGTATCATCACAGGACGACTCTATCGCTAATATTTTCACTGACATAAGCCGCAAAAATAAACAAAAAAGGCGGGAAAACCCCGCCTGTAAAAGAGGTATACCGTTACCTGACCCTAGTTACTACGGATCGCTACCACTGGGTCTAACTTACTGGCCGTATAGGCAGGGATAAAACCTGCCAGAATGCCCACCCCAATGGAAACACAAAGCGAAAAAATGATAGATCCTACTGATAACACCATCTCAAAAGTGGATAGCAGATTAATAACCACCGTTAATAGGTATACCAGCAACAGTCCCAACAGCCCACCAAACAAACAGAGGCATACCGCTTCCAATAAAAATTCCATTAATATTATATTGCGGCGCGCACCAATGGCCTTTTTCAATCCTATAATGTTCGTCCGTTCCTTTACGGTCACAAACATAATATTGGCAATACCGAAAGCACCTACAATCAGGGCAAATACTGCTATCAAGAACCCACCGGCATTGATAGCGGCAAACATAGCATTCAGATTATCATTCGCGCTGCTGATCTCATTCAAAGCAAAATCGTCATCTTGCCGGGGTTTAAGCCGGTGCGAGGCACGCATTACCCCCCTCAGCTCATCTTTAAGCTGCACCAACGATACGTTGGGCCTCGCTTTTACCAGGATATAAGGATCTGCATACCGGCGCTCATCCACAATAGTCCGGGCAAAGCGGTAAGGTAATATAATCGCATTGTCATAACCAATCCCCCCTATCATGCTCTCTCCCTTTTTTTTCAGCAACCCGATCACTTTCACATCCCGGCCGGCTATTTTCACCATCTTGCCCATTGCCGCTTCGGCAGAGGGGAAAAGACCATCCCAGATAGTATAACCCAAAATGGCAGTATTGGCGCCGCTATTGCTCTCACTACTGGCAAAAAAACGGCCGTCCAGGATTTGCAGGCTCTGGATCTGGTCAAAATCGTTGGTCACCGCCATTAAAGTCACCCCATCCATATAGTCGTCGCCATACTCCACTTTTTTGTTGCCCACCTCGAAATTGAAGGAGGCATAGCTGGCACTCTGCACCTTATCTTGTATAGGTTTCAGATCTTTATAGGCGGGTTCCGGACGGTTCATATACTTCCACCAGGCATATTCTCCATTTCCTCCCCATGGCCATTTCTGTAAATAGATGACATCCTCGCCCAAATCGGCCAGGCCTTTTCTGATGTTATGTTCCAAACTGCCTGTCAGCGTAAATACTGCGCTGATACAAAAAATCCCGATGGTAATCCCAAACAGCGATAAAAATGTACGCAGCCGGTTGCCACGCAACTCCTGCAGCGCCATTTTTAAACTATTCCATAATATTTTAAGGGTGGCTATCATATTTCAAATGTAATAGATTTATGGTCTACTGCGCCGCCAGTGAACACGAAATATAGCCGGATAAAAAATTTAGTTACCTTTGCAGCCATTTTTCGGACATTTATGAAGTACGCTAACGAAATCAATAAAAGAAAATCCTTTGCTATCATCGCTCACCCGGATGCCGGTAAAACCACGTTAACAGAGAAGTTCCTCCTGTTTGGCGGCGCTATCCAGACAGCCGGAGCGGTGAAATCCAATAAAATAAAGAAGCACACCACTTCCGACTTCATGGAAATTGAAAGGCAGAGGGGTATCTCGGTAGCCACTTCCGTTATGACCTTTGAATACCGTGATATACTTATCAACCTGCTGGATACCCCCGGTCACAAAGACTTTGCAGAAGATACCTACCGCACCCTCACAGCAGTAGACAGTGTGGTATTGGTGATCGACTGCGTAAAAGGGGTGGAAGAACAAACGGAAAGGCTGATGGAAGTATGCCGCATGCGTGATACGCCGGTGATTATCTTCGTTAATAAGATGGACCGCGACGGTAAAAACCCCTTCGACCTGCTGGACGAATTGGAGGAAAAACTGAGTATCCGGGTAAGGCCCCTTAGCTGGCCAATTAATATGGGCAGCGACTTTAAAGGGGTGTATAACCTGTACGATAAAAGCCTGGTGGCCTTCCTCCCTAATAAAAAAGCAACCGATGATGACGTGGTACCGCTGGATGACCTTAGCAGCAGCTACGTAGATGAGCATTTCAATGAAAAAGATGCTGCACAGATGCGCGGAGACATAGAGCTGATAGAAGGCGTTTATGACGAATTTAACCGCGAAGAATACCTGGCCGGCAAACTGGCCCCTGTTTTCTTTGGTAGCGCCGTGAATAATTTTGGGGTAAAAGACCTGCTAGACACCTTTGTGGACATCGCACCAGTACCTCGCAGCCGTACTGCCACTACCCGTGAAATAGAAGTAAGTGAAGATAAGTTCAGCGGCTTTATTTTTAAGATACATGCTAACCTGGACCCTCGCCACCGCGACCGTATCGCCTTTCTCCGTGTATGCTCCGGTAAATTTGAACGTAACAAATTCTATCACCATGTTCGTTTAGATAAAGACGTTAGATTCAGCAATCCATACAGCTTCCTCGCGCGGGAGAAAAACATCGTAGATGATGCCTTTCCTGGCGATGTGGTAGGCTTATTCGATACCGGCAACTTCAAAATCGGCGATACTTTAACGGAAGGGGAAAACTTCTATATCACCGGTATCCCCAGCTTCTCTCCGGAACTGTTTAAGGAATTGGTGAACAAAGACCCACTGAAAACCAAACAACTGGAAAAAGGTATCCGTCAGCTTACTGATGAAGGGGTAGCCCAGCTGTTCACCCAACATGGCGGCAACCGTAAAATTATTGGCTGTGTGGGCGATCTGCAGTTCGAGGTAATCCAATACCGCCTCCTCCAGGAATATGGAGCGGCCTGCCAATTCAATACCTTACCTTTCTATAAAGCCTGCTGGCTTACCGGTCCGAAAGATAAAATCGAAGAATTCATCCGCTTCAAATCTTCCAATATCGTAGAAGATAAAGATGGGCACCTGGTATACCTGGCACAATCAGAATGGTACCTTAATACGGAACGTACCAATAATCCGGATATAAAATTCAATTTCACTTCAGAAATACACAAATAATCCTAGCCCGATAGCTGTTTTTTCAGGAGATGGCGATTAGCTGCCAGCGCCTGAAAAACAGCTATCCAATTGCATGGCACCTCTCTGAAAGCCAACAAAACATTCCTCCACCACATTTCAGCTAAAACCTATAAAAACTAAAAGCCGCCTCCCGTGAACGAGTGCGGCATTGCTTGTACGACCAACTCAAATTATTACTTGATTGAGAATATTTTGATTTAGGTGTGTATCATGTGTGTCGTACAAAAGTAGGCACCTCCATCCGGATGGGATAGGCAATATGGGAAAATAATTTACGCAATCGGGAATCTTTAATTTTCCGAGATCGCGTACTGAAAAATATATTCTTCGATGGTGCCATCACGAACACCCTCTACCCGGGCATCCAGGTGACGGGCATCTTTAAAGCGGTAGGTGATCTTCCGGGGAAAATCGTTGCCCAGGTCTTCGGCAACAAATCCAACAGGTTTTAGCACCCGTAATTTCAAGCGCAGGGGAGTTGGAGAATCATACCCCTCATATATAGGCATAAAATAAATATCATTTCCTCTTCTGACGAGCTGCATGGATTGCTGAATGGCGCTGTCTGCGCCGGTGATACGCCAGGTTTTACCGCTCCAGGTAGAGTCGTTCAGGCGTTTCCAGCTTTCCACGATCACGCTTTTATGGGTAGTCATCCGCCAGGTACCCTGCAACTTATCCAGAAAGTGGAAGTCGGCCGTATTGGCCTGGCCGGCAGCCGTAAAACTGCCAGCCAGCAATAGTATAAAAAGAAGTACAGATTTATTGCTGTACCACTGCTTCTTCACCATAGATCTGCTGTTTGTATTTGTGTGAAGGAGAAGGGAGAAAGGGGCCAATCCCTAATTCTGCCCATTTCTTATCAACAGCACCGATAGTAGCGTCGTCTGCTACGATAATATTAGGCCAGTCACGTTCAAAATTATCCAGCAGCCTGGTTTTCAGGGTTCCATCCATACCAATGCCACCAATATACTGGCCAGCCTGGGGTTTACGGATAATGAAACTATCACGGCGGGGGTCCAGGTTATTGCAGAAACGCCATAAAGCAGACGCCAGGTCGCTCACATCCACAGTATGCTCTACATAGAGGATCATTTTCACTCCTGCCAGCGCCGGTAAGTTATATAATTGCTCATTCAGTTCACGGATATGAAACGGACGGCTTTTTTCCACCGCTACCAATATACAGGAGATATCCTGTTGTAAAAGGTGGCTGTTGATGCCTTTTATTTCCGGGAACTGGTGCATAATGGCTGCGGTATCAAGACTACGGGGCCCAGGCATATCCTCATAAGCCGTATCTATCTCCTCCTCGTATTTCCGGGTACCATCGATACACATTTTACCGCCAAAACCCATTTTAGAGCAGGAATGATCTAATACGTCCATAGGTCCCTGGCTTAAGTAAATATCAGTAGCCGGATTCAGATGACGGAACACGTATTGGGCCAACTGCTTATAGTCAGTGATCTTTCCACCTTCGTCTGTTACAACCAATATTTTATTGAACATCATTTGTCCTGCGCCCCACATAGCATTCATCACCTTTTGTGCCTGTCCGGAGTAATCTTTTTTGATCTGGGTGATCACCAAATTATGGAACACACCTTCTATTGGCATTTCCATGTTGATGATTTCCGGTACCAGGGTCATTTTAATAGGCGCCAGAAAAATACGCTCGGTGGCTTTACCCAGCCAGGCGTCTTCCTGCGGCGGAATGCCCACTATCGTAGATGGATATACGGCATCTTTACGGTGTGTTATCGCTGTTACATGGAACTTCGGGTACCAATCGGCCAATGAATAGTAGCCGGTATGGTCGCCAAAAGGCCCTTCCCATATCAGGTCTTCAGAAGGATCTACATAACCTTCTATCACAAAATCTGCATCTGCCGGCACTTCTATTTCCGGTTGGGTGATACATTTTACCAGCTCTACTTTCTTTTTACGGAGAAAACCAGCCAGCATATACTCATCCACATTTTCCGGAAGCGGAGCGGTGGCAGAATAGGTGTACGCCGGGTCTCCACCTAGGATCACAGCTACCGGCATGCGTTTGTTCAGCTTTTTGTATTCCATGAAATGCTTAGCTGAAACTTTATGCTTATGCCAGTGCATACCAGTCATATCTTTCTCAAACACCTGCATACGGTACATTCCTACATTACGGGTGCCGGTGAGCGGGTCTTTAGTATGTATTACCGGAAGGGTTATAAAAGGTCCGCCGTCTTTTGGCCAGCAGGTAAGCACAGGTAGCTTACTGAGATCCGGATCGGTCATCACTACCTCCTGACAACTGCCCTTGCCACTCACTACTTTGGGCATCCAGGAGGCAAACTGCCCTAGCTTGGGCAATAGCGACAATTTGTCCAGTATACTTTCTTTAGGTTTGGATAATAGTTTAAAGAGATTTTCAATTTCGCCGGCCACATCATCCAGTTCACTCACGCCAAGCGCCATGCACATACGCTTGTAACTGCCCATGGAATTAATCAGTACCGGAAAGTCGGTGCCGGTATTCTCAAACAACAGGGCCTTGCCGCCATCAGGTGATTTGCTTACCCGGTCTGTTATTTCTGCGATTTCCAGTTTCGGATCCACATAAGTTTTGATGCGTACCAGTTCTCCTGCCTGTTCCAGCGTATCTATAAAATGCCTGAGATTTTTATATGCCATGTTTGAATCTTATTACCAATTAACAAAAGTAACCAACGCATCCCGCAATAAAAAATAATGCGTAGCCTGTTTACCTACAGGTAACCGGGTAGGAGCATCAAAAACAGGGGTATCAAAATAAATTAAGCACCTGAAAGGCGCTTAAAACAAACTCCGGCCTCATCGGGCCTAATAAAAAATGAGGGTGTATCAGACTTCTGATACACCCTCTTGCAATATATTCCAAATGAAATGATCAATTAACAATAGTAACCCCTGCATGGAATACCGCTCTTGGCCTTGGTCCGTAATAACGGGGAACTGGGGCAGGTACCGGAACAGGTACTACGGCAGCAACGGGTACCACTGCTGGAACAGGTACTACTGGATAATAAGCCGGGCGAACATATACTACTCTTCTCACCGGAGGCGCATAACAACGTCGATAATCCCTTCTATCCCATCCATGACCGTGACCATAATATCCTCTCTGAGCGTAGGTGGTAAGGGCAGTGCCGCCTATCAGCAGCATCAACAGCAGTACTTTTTTCATTTTGTGTGGTTTTTTAAAATTTAAGATTGGTTGGCGATTAAAATATCCGTACTATTTAAAAAGTGGCATTATTGCTAACGTATTCAGATCCTGGAAACTCAACATAGCCATATCTGTGGTAATAATGGTGATGCCTGTAATAATGCCGTTTCGGATAATGATGGTGATAATGCCTTGGTGGCCTCGGTGGACGAGGAGGTACCGGTGGACGAGGCGGAACTGGCGGATGTGGAACATGAGCCGGTACCGCTGGTCTGGGTGGCAGTGGTGCCGCAGGAGGTCCTTGTGCAAAAAGCTGGATACTTCCTGCTATCAACATCATTGAAGCTAGAGACATAAACTTTTTCATGGCACTTTAGTTTTAAGTAAAACAGGCAGTGGCACACCAACTTATTTTTGCGGCTATTGTTCCATTACTCTCTCCGCGATTTGTGATAACTGCTATCCGCCATAAGCTGGTGGCTGTGTTATTACCTGTTTGAACCTATAAATTCAACAACTATGCCAACAAAAAAATCCCGGCAAAACGCCGGGATCTATAAGATAAATAAAGTGTTAAAATAACTTAAAACCTGCGCTAAGGGCGGAGTACAGGGCATCTAGCAGATTTCACCTTTCCCCAACCGCTGCTCGCTCCCAAGCGGTAAGTAATGGTAAAACCTGAAAAGGCGTACCAGTCCTTATGATCTGGAGAACCGCGCTTAGTGCCGTCTGCCGGGTAAGTGCCGGGAGTGAGCTTACCCGTTACTTCGTCTCCACGGTAAGCCATATCCACCGACTTCTGACCACGGTAAGCCAATAATGTATTCTGATCTACATAATTAGTACTTACATCATCCAGGTAATCGGTAGTGGTAGGTCTTAAACCTATCTCAAACCCAAGTGTCCATTTATCGCTAAGGATCGCTTTCAGACCGGCGCCGAAAGGAAAAGAAAAAGAAAACAAATCGTACGGCTGACGGGTAGGATATTGCGGTAAAGCCTGCCCTTCAGTACCTAACGGACGAAGTCTTATCCAATTGCCAGACTGGTCTCTAGCCATTGGATCAAATCCGAAACCAGCCACACCTACAAAAACATAAGGGGTAAATCCTTTTTCATCGAGATCCATGAAATTAAACTCCCCAATCAAACTACCTTCAAACACATTGGAACGAAAACTAAGATTTCTGGCCACCAGGGCTTTTGAACTGTTGGTGCTATCTGCAGCAGCTACAATGCCCCAAGTAAAAGCACCCCGTATAGACAAATAGCGGTTAATATCTTTTCTTACCAGCAACCCCAATGCAGGCCGGGTATACTTCAGGTCTACCCTTTGCTCTGTAAGATCTCCACTATAATTGGAAATACCAAGAAAAGCGCCTACATGCCAATCCTGCGCAAAGGTGAGAAAGGGAATGGCCATGAATACGAACAGTAAGCCGGTAAATTTTGTGAATTTCAACGTATTTAATTTTAAGAGGTTAGTCCTTATCATTCGTGCATCCATTTAACGTTATTATCCTCTTTTTTATTTGGTGCCCTTCCCCCCTTAAATTTTCTACACACACCGGCACTTAGCAAAGAATAAAATGTAAAAGTAAAATAATTAACGCATAAATAAATAGCCTAACGTCTGATATAGGCCCATCCTACCAATTGCCGCTCTATCAGAACTGAACATCCTGTTCACCGGATGTGAGCTGAAAAACTACCTGTATGGGAACAAACCTAATGAATATTGCAATAAGTATGATAAAAAGGTGGATGTTATCTTCAACTATGACTTTCCTTATGTTGCTGGGTGTATAGCTCAAATTGCACTTTCTGTAGCTTGTCTTCCAGCTTATGGTACTTTTCGTTCACCTCTTTAAGCTGATACAGCAAAGCGGCCTCCTTTTGCGCCTGTTTCACCAGATTGATATGCGCTACCTGTAAGGCCTTGAAATAACGGAACAGTAAAACCCATCCAAGACATAAAAACAATATCAATATAATAACGACGGCTATCATAAACTGCGAGTTAAGTGGCATTATCCATCCCAATGGCGTTGCGGTAATGCAACCCCATAACAAGATTGATAGGACAAAATAAAATGTTATGTATGTTATAATTCCGTGTAAATCGCCTTTAGTATAGTCCACATGACATACTGAATTAAAGGTATTCAATACCTTCTAAACGCATTTGTCCATTCTAGCTATTTTCAATTTTTTTTTGCGACCGCCTCTCTGAAAAGATCATTTTATCTAATATAATCATAATATATAATATTAAATTCTTATAACAAATTGATAACCAGTATTAAATATTAATACGAAAAATTCCTATCAAAATGATCATAAAAGAAATTAAATTAGAGAAAATGTTTATGTAGTTATCGCCTTAATGAAATAAATAGCTAACACCAACATCCGTGTGAATTTAAAAACGCCAAACGCCCTATTGTATGTCCACCCTAACGAAAGAACAACTCGAAAACTTTGCATTGCAAGGGTTATCCTACGCAGATGATCACGTGAGTGATCCTTTCAACATTAAAGACGTTTCAGAAAGATTAGGTATCTCCTACTCGTATTTTTACCACAGCTTTACCGACTGCATGGGAGAGCCTTTCTGGCATTATGTAAAACGCCACCGGCTCGAACTGGGAGCAGGTTTGCTCCGCCACAGCGGTTACAACATCGGTGAAATCAGCGATCTTTGCGGATACGCTACTACCGCCGCTTTCAGCAAAGCATTCAAATTGCATTTCAACGAAAATCCGAAGGAATTCCGCCGCATTAAAATCCTTCCTAATGAAAAAAGGACTTTGCAGATAGCGGAATCTATTACAGCCGCCCTGGGCAACAACTTACTGGGAGACCTGTTCAATTATGAACGTTGTGAAAAGGTAAAACTGCCAGATAGCATCCTCTATTATTCCTTTATTTCCCGTGGACAAGATCCGGTGGCCGAAATGATAGCCAGGATGAACCAATATAAATCCCTGTTTAACAAGGTACTTACCTTGTATAACCTACCACCCAGCAAAATTATCACCGGTACCTTGGATGCCGTTCCGGTAACAGACTATGAAAAACTATCCATGTTCGCCGGCCTGCTGGTACCTGTCAATGAAATTACTACGCACTTGCTGTTAGACCAGCATTTTCCTTATCTCATGAAGAAAAGGATCTCTGGCGGCAACTACCTGAAATTACCGGTGCCAATTGATTTTGCAACAGCTGGCGTACCCATGTACAACTTTATTAGTATGAGTTGCAAGGAAGGTATTTTTAAAATGAGTGGTAACCACTTCTTTATCTCCCTAAATACAGATAACTACTCGGAAATATTTATCCCGTTATTGAAAAAGCATTACTAAGTGGCGATCATCCGCCAATAGTCTCAACATAATACGGCGCCTGCTCCAACCATGGAAGTAGATGAAGAGGGCGCCAATGCTTTTTCTCAAACAGCCCTTCTATAAGCTTTTCGCCATCCACAGCGGTAACTTCTATTTTTAATATCTTTGAAGAAAGCTACCGTTCTATGAATGATCTTAAACTCCCGTTTAATGTACGACTCACTTTCGCCCTGTTATCGATTGTTCTCGTTATATATATTGCGCATATTGGCAGCGGTATTATCGTACCCATGATTTTTGCTTTCCTTATTGCCGTTATGTTGCTGCCTGTTGTGCACCAATTCGAGAAATGGCACCTGCCCCGGGGCGTAGCGGCCATCCTGGCTGTATTGCTGTTCATCATTATGATAGTGCTCATCATGCTGCTGCTGGCCAAACAAATGGAAGCTTTTATCTCCGATTTCCCACAACTACAGCAAAAACTGGTACTAGCGATCAACTCCATGCAGGATTGGGTAAATATGAAATTCCATATCAATTCCAGCACCCAGATCTCCTACCTGGAAAAAGCGGTGATGGGCACACTGGGCAGCGCTACCAGCTTTATCAGCCAAACATTCCTGTCTCTTTCCTCCCTACTGATATTTATTTTATTTGTGTTCTTATACGCTTTTTTTATACTGTATTACCGGCGATTACTGATTGCCTTTCTGATCAAGATCTTTAGTGACGAACACCGGGAAAAAGTAATGACCGTGATCAGCAGTATCCGTAACATTATTAAAAGCTATGTAGGCGGCTTAATGATAGAAATGGTGATTGTAGCCTGCCTGAACACTACCCTGCTTTTTATCCTGGGCATCAAATATGCCATACTACTGGGCGTGATGGCCGCTATCTTCAATATTATTCCTTACGTAGGCATATTCACGGGCGCCGTCCTGATCATTCTGGTTACCCTGGCTACAGGAACGCCTATACAGGTATTACAGGCCGGCGTTGCCCTCTTTCTGGTACACCTGCTTGATAGCAATATTTTATTCCCCAGCATAGTAGGTTCCAAGGTAAAGATCAATGCCCTGATTACAATTATTGGCGTAGTATTAGGCAATATGTTATGGAGCATCCCCGGCATGTTCCTGGCCATTCCTACTATTGCCATTATTAAGATCATCTGCGAAAATATCCCGGAAATGCATCCGTGGACAATATTATTGGGAGATATGCCCAAAACAAAAGTTAAGAAAACGGTAGCAGCCAAAACAGGAAATGACGAAACACCAGAGCATAAATAAAAAGCAGGTCCGGAAAACCAGACCTGCCTTAAACTCAATAACCGGTACTTAATACTATATCGCAGGATCACTGTTATCTTTTCTCAACATTTTTTTATACACCCAATAAAATACAATAGGGAATATAAAGAGGATATAAACAGTATCCGTAATCAGTCCGCCTATCACTACCCTTGCCAGGGGCCGGGCTGTTTCAGACCCAATGCCCTTGCTGATGGCAGCAGGCAATAAACCTATTGCCGCCATCATCGCGGTCATGATTACCGGACGCATTCTTGCCTCCACCCCTTCCAAAATAGCATGCGCCAGGCTATAATTGGAAGCATTGGGCATATTGCGCACATTGGATTTAAACTTCGATAGCAATATTACCCCATTCTGCACACAGATACCAAATAAAGCGATAAAACCAATACCCGCAGAAATACTAAAGTTCATACCGGTAAGCCACAGCGACAAAATACCTCCGATAATGGCAAAAGGCACATTATTGAGTACCAGCAACGCATCTTTCGCCTTACCAAAGAGAATAAAGAGAATGAGGAAAATTAGCAATAAGCTAATAGGTACCACTTGCGTTAACCGCTTGGTGGCGCGTTGCTGGTTTTCGAAGTCGCCGGCCCATTCCAGGAAATACCCCTTAGGCAATGTTACCTGCGCATTTACTTTATGCTGGGCTTCTGCAATGGTGCTTCCCATATCCCGCTCGCGTACAGAGAACTTAATGGCGCCATACCGCATGTGCTTATCCCTATATATCATACTGGGGCCTATTATATGCTGTATATCCGCAATTTCTTTAAGAGGTATTTTATTGCCCCGGATGGTGGGGATGGTAAGATTGCCAATAGACACCTCGCTTTCGCGGAAACTTTCAGGATAACGTATACGAAGATCAAAGCTTTTCTCCCCTTCATAAATACGGGTAGCCGCTTTACCACCAATAGCCATTTCTATCACGGAGTTGGCGTCTTCGGTAGTAACACCGTACAAGGCCATCTTCTGCTGGTTCAGGTTAATGCGCAGTTCCGGCTGTCCGATATTCCGCAGGATGCCCAAATCATCTATCCCTTTTACCGTTTTCAAGATCTTTTCTATCATCTCTTCTTTATCTTCTACCTCTTTGAAGTCATCTCCGAACAATTTCACGACGATAGAACCTTTTACTCCAGACACTGCTTCTTCCACGTTGTCCATAATAGGTTGGGAAAAATTCAGTGTAATACCAGGAATGCCATCCAGCCTGGCATTCATGCGATCTATAAGCTCCTCCTTAGAGATACCGCTCTTCCATTCCTTCTGCGGGTAGATGTCTACGTGAAACTCTATATTATAAAAACCCGTAGCATCAGTACCATCATTCGGCCGGCCGGTTTGCGACATCACCTGTTTTACTTCGGGGAAAGTGAGCAGTTTTTTACGGATATCGTTAGCCACCCGCACCGATTCTTCCAGGGAAGTGCTCAATGGCCCCGTAGCCCGGATATAAATGGCGCCTTCATTAAGTTGTGGCAGGAACTCTGTTCCCAGAAAGCGGAAACAATATAACCCAAAAGCCAGTATGATCATTGAAACGATAAAAGCCACATGCCGGTGCCGGAAGCAATAGTTAAATATCTTTATTGTAATACGGTGAACGAATGCCAGGAATACATTGTGTTTTTCCCGTACGTTCTTCCGCAATAGTACGCTGGCCAGCGCAGGCACCAACGTGAACGTTAGCAACAGTGCGCCCAGCAAAGCAAAACCCAATGTCCAGGCAAGGGGAGAAAACATTTTACCTTCTACCTTCTCAAAAGTAAAAATAGGCAACAGGCCAGTGATAATGATCAACTTGGCAAAGAAAATGCTCTTACCATTTTCCAGGCATGCTTTCCGGATCATCCCCAGTTTACTTAGCCGGTTAAACCGCTGCATGCCCACCGCATCGGCTTTATGGTCTAGTACTACAAAGATCCCTTCCACCATTACCACCGCGCCATCTATGATGATACCAAAGTCTATCGCTCCCATCGATAGCAAGTTGGCGCTCATCCCTTTTAACCGCAAGCAGATAAAAGCAAACAGCAGTGCCAGCGGAATCACTACCGATACGATAACGGTAGTTCTCCAATCGGCCATGAAGAGAAACACGATCACGGTGACAAAAATGATCCCTTCCAGCATGTTATGCAATACGGTATGCGTAGAGAAGTCAATGAGGTCTTCACGGTTATAGAAGGTCTTTATTTTTACGTCATCAGGTAAAATAAATGTATTCAATTCCGTGACCTTGTCTTTCAGCGCATCGATCACTACCGCAGGGTTCTCTCCTTTGCGCATCACTACAATGCCTTCTACTACGTCTTCGTCGCGGTCGCGCCCTACCTGCCCTAACCTGGGTAACGCCGAAATACTCACATCTGCCACATCTTTTACCAAAATAGGCGTGCCGTTAATATGGTCTACAATGATGTTTTTGATCTCATCCACATTATTGAGGATACCGATACCACGCACTACGTAAGCTTGTTCATTCTTTACAATCACATCTCCCCCTACGTTGATATTGCTTTTAGACAGTGCCTGGAACATTTCCTGTGCGGTGATGTTGTACTGTACCGCCTTATCCGGATCAATAGTCACCTGGTAGATCTTCACTTCTCCCCCAAAGCTTACAATATCCGCTATCCCTGGCACCGACAGCAGGTTACGTTCTATTACCCAATCCTGCAACGTTTTCAGCTCCTCTACAGAAAGCTTGCTGCTTTCCAGGGTATAGCGGTATATCTCTCCGGTAGGTCCGTAAGGCGGCTCTATTTCGGGAGATACTCCATCCGGCAGATCGGCGGAAGTAATATTGTTATTGATCTGTTGACGGGCAAAAGTGTCGTCTACATCATCGTCGAAGATCACTTTTACTACCGACAGGCCAAACAAGGAGGAAGAACGGATATGCGTTTTCTTCTGGGCCCTGTTCATGGCAATTTCTATAGGCCGCGTTACGAATTTCTCCACTTCTTCCGCACTCCGGCCCTGCCACTGTGTAATAATGGTCACAGAAGTATTGGTCACATCCGGAAAGGCATCTACCCCTATCTGTTTAAAACTCAGATAGCCAACAATCACCAATACACCTGTGGCGAAAAAAATGAAATATTTATTGCTTAATGAAAAAGCAAGGACTTTCTTGATAAATTTGTTCATACCTTTTGGTGTTACTGTTGATCCTTCAGCGTTTCGTAGATGAATACCTGGCGGGAAGCAATCACTCTATCGCCTTCCCTAAGGCCGGAATTAATATAGGCCCTGCCTTCACTGGTTCTATCAATCTTTACCTCACGAACCACTACACCGCTTTTGGTATTGGTGCGTACCAGCACATAATATTTATCACGATCGAAAATGATCCCCCTGGATGGAATACTTACAAGACTGGTATCGATATGCCGGTGTGCCTTCACCCCTACAAACATTTCCGGTTTCAGTAAAAACCCCGGATTCTCTACTACCACCCTGGCTTTCATCACCTTATTGTCTGGGTCCAGTACGTTGTAGATCTTATCGATGGTACCGGAGAAATTTTTATCGGGATAAGACAAGGTGGTCATCTGCACCCGGTCGCCTTCGTGTATGCTGGCAATATCGGATTCAAAAACATTGATCATTGCCCATACATTATTGAGGTCTGCTACTACAAAAATGGGGTCTGAATTATCCTGGCGCCATTGCATGTTTTCAACGGCTTTTTTATTGATTACAAATCCAGGTACCGGCGATGTAATAGCATAATTGGTTTGATGCCCGCCTCCATTGATCGCCAGTATTTCTTTGGACTTATTATAAGCGGCTACTGCTTTGTTGTAATTGTTTTTGGCTTCCTCATAATCCCGTTGCGAGTTCAAACCGCTTTTATAAAAAGATGCGGCCACTTCCAGATTACGTTTAGCCGTTTGCATATCATTGGCGCTCATACGTTGATCAGCTGTATAACCAGCCATTTCCGGGCTTTTCAGGACCGCCAGCACCTGTCCTTTTTTCACAAAATCGCCGGAATGCACCTTTACATCAGTAACAAGGCCGCTCACCATCGGGAAGATACGGGCTGTTTTATCTTCATTCTCCGAGATCTTTCCGGTTAACAAGATCTCGCTTTCAATAAATTTAGCTGTAGCGGTATCTACCACCAGCGTACGGAGCATAGAATCAGAAAGTACCCATGCCTGGGGTTGTTGGGGCAACACCTTACTACCGCAACCAGTAATGGTACCAGAGAGAATAACCATTGCAGGTATATAAAAAAACTTTATGATATTTTGCATATGCAGGAATATTTATCAGGGATGAAAGATGAGTGAACCTGTACTGAAATTGATCAGCTCTAGTGCGTGTAAACGGTCATATTTCAGCTCATTCATTTTTAACACGTTGTTTCGGTAAGCATCGTACAGGTCTATAAACTCCAGCAGGCCGATATTATGCAGGCGGAAGTTCTTCTCTACTTCTTTCATCATTTTCGTATAGTCATTTTCGAAACCCGGATCAAATTCATTCAACAGTTTCTCGGTTCGTAACACGAGTTGTAAGCTATTCATCACTTCATGGGCCAGTTCATCTTCCTCACCTTGCAATTGTAGCTTGCTGCTTTCCACCAAAATTTTGGCGGTCTTTATATTACCCTGGTTACGGTTAAAGAAAGGTATCGGCATGGATACGTTGAGCCCATTATAATTGCGTTCAAAGTTACCCTGCTTGTCGTAAGAGAAGCCTACTTGCAGATCTGGCACTGCTATTGACTTCTGCAGGCGCAAGTTCAGCTGATTATACCGCACTGTTTCCTGTGCTATTTTCAGGTCGTAGCGGTTTTGTTTAGCAGTGTCCAGCAATGCTTCGAAATTGAATTGGAAAGTCGCCGGCGCTACGGTGTCGCCAGGAGACAATTGTGGCACAATCGCTATACCGGTAGGTATGCGTATCAGCAGGGCCAAGTCCGATTGCGCCTGCTGAATATCTTGTTGTAGCTCCAACTGATCATGCTGCAGGTCGTATAACATGGATTTGATGCGGATCACCTCTTTGGGCGCAATATTGCCCAAATCCCTTTGCTCAGTGAATACCGTTACCACCGTTTGCAGGAAAGCGATCTGGCTGGCGTAGGTATCCAGTGAACGTTGCTTATAATAGAGGTCATAGAAATTATCATGCAGGGAAAAACGGAGGGTTCTCAATATGTCATAAAATTGATACTCATTCAGCTTCACACCACTCTGTGCCAACAACACAGCTCGATTACGCTTGCCTGCCAGCTTAATCAATTGGGTTACCTGCAGGGAGTTCTCCCCGTTATAGGAAAAGTCGAACCATCTGTTGTCTGTATGATTGTATAATACATTCTCGTAAGTAACCTGGGGGTTATCATATAACTTGGCGGTGATAATGCCTGCTTTCGCCGAATCGATGCTATAACGCTGAACAAGCAAGGGAATGTTCTTCTGCAGGAGCTGCTGCTCTGCATCCGCCAATGTAAGCGCAATGGTATCTTTTATCTGCGCAGATACGGCGGCAATGCGGAATAAAGCAGCAAACAATACGAGCCAGATGCTTAACACTAATCTATTGATCATACAACTTTTTTTTCGTTGTAAAGATGGCAATAGGCTATTAGCTCCTTATTAGAATGAAGTTAAAACAAAATTAGAATTTGTGAACGGGTGGAAAGAAAATATTAAAAGTGGTTCCTTCCCTTACAACGCTGCTCACGGTAATAGATGCCTGATGCAAAAGTAAGATTGTTTATGCAGCGAGACATTAAAGCGGGATTAAAATCAACAATCACATGGACATTTTGTCAATAACCATTAGCTTTGCTGCAACCTAAACCGGCAACTGTATCATGCATTTACCTGTTATCAATACTGGCGATCTGGTACTTCGACCTATAGAGGATAAAGATGCCGCTGCCTTGTTCAGACTTTTTTCTGATGATGCGGTAACAAAATATATGGACATCGACTCGTTTGCCAATATCAGTGAGGCGACCCATATTATCCGTTTTTTCCGGGAAAGCCAGGAAAGGGAAGAAGGCTTACGCTGGGCGATCAGCTTTGCCTGGAGGGGAGAACTGATCGGTACCTGTGGTTATCACCGCATCAGCAAAACGCATTTCAAGGCAGAAATAGGTTACGACCTGCTACCGGAATACTGGGGCAAAGGCGTCATGAAAGAAGCGGTGAGCCATATGTTACAATACGGTTTTAATGAAATGCAGTTCAACCGCATTGAAGCCTTTGTAGACCCGGAAAACCTGGCTTCTTCCCAACTCTTGTCCAGGCTGGGTTTCCAATATGAAGGTTTTTTAAGGGATGCTTTTTTTGAGAAGGGAAAATTTGTAAATGCACAACTATACAGCCTTCTAAGACGTGAATACGACCGGGAGTCTATTTTTTAATCATTATACCTATTATGAATTTGCAATTCAGGCCTGCTAACATTGAAGATCTGCCAAGGATCGTAGAAATATATAACAGTACCATTGCCGGAAGAATGGTAACAGCAGATACCAGCCCGGTTACACCTGAAAGCCGGCTGCCCTGGTTTCACGCGCATAATACTACCCACCGCCCGCTGTGGATGATAGACCAGGAAGGTGTTAATGTAGGCTGGATGAGCTTTCAGTCGTTTTATGGCCGCCCGGCCTACAATGGCACAGCAGAAGTAAGCATTTACCTGGATGAGGCAGTGCGTGGCAAAGGTTTAGGCAAACAAATACTACGTTATGCCATTGAAGTAGCGCCTGCTTATGGGGTACAAACCTTGCTCGGGTTTATATTCGCACATAATTACCCTAGCCTGAAACTCTTTACAGATATGGGTTTCCAGGAATGGGCGCACTTACCGGAAATTGCGGTGTTGGATGGCGTAGAAAGAAGCCTGAAGATATTGGGGATCAAAATAGGTTAAGTGTGGCTGAGTGCTGCAAATAGCCGACGGTTGGCCATCCAGGGCCAACTGCAATTCATTGATTAGGCAGTTGCTTTATTTTGCGGTAGGGGCCTCGATCCGGTATACGCAACGGCGGGCGCCATTGATGATGTGCTCTTTGCGGGAAACATTCATTTCCTGGCCCAGGATACTGACAAAAGTTCTCATTTCAGAGGTACAGATATTATCGCATTCTGTGGCAGCACAGCAGATAGGGCAATGGTTTTCGATGAAGTAGTAGGTATCCCCTTCTTTTTTCCATTCTGCCAGGTAGCCTTCACCAGAGCGGATAGCCGCAAACGAGGTGAGCCTGTTTTCCAGACCGGTTACTCCTTCCAGGGCAATACTGTATTTTGTCAATTGTTTCTTTTCCCGGGCGTCGATCACACTTTCCAATGCCTCTTGTCCGAGCACCGTTTTAATCGTTTGTATAAACTGAAGGGTGAGCTCGGTATGAGTATCCGGAAAGCGGGCGTTACCCATTGGGGTAAGGCTCCAGATCAGCACTGGGCGTCCTACTCCTCTTGAAATACTCTCCGATTGTACCAATCCTTCTTCAGCCAGTTTAAGGAGCTGAAGCCGGGCGCCTTCCCCGGTAATACCCAATTCACCGGCCAGTTCTGCTGCAGATAAAGGACCCTTGGTCTTGAGCAAAGTCAAAAACCGGTCGGCAGCGTTCTTGGTTCGTATTGGATAATTTTCCAAGTTGTTACTTGTTTTATTCTCAAATATCGTAATTTTGTAAGAGCTAAAAAAAAGATTTTGGGATTTAAGCGGTTTTGAGGGGGAATTCATCAAAATTTAATCTCACAATCGTGTAAATCTCTAAATATTAGATATAAATGAAAGTCCTGATATTTAATGGAGCCATCGATGATCGTCCTTATGCCACTTCTAATCAGCTGGCAGCCTATTTAACGGAGCAATTGAAGGAAAGGGGTTTTTCTCCGGAAATATTTAATCCGGGCATTGCGCAGATTCCCTTCTTTTCCCCGGAAGAAGCAGGGAAAAAACCGGCAGAAGTGGCTGCATTGTGTAAAGCTTTTACCGAGGCGGATCTTCAGATATGGATGACACCATTATATCACGGTAGCATGACTGGCGCCATGAAGAATAGCCTTGACTGGCTGGAGATGATGAGTAAGAACCAGCGTCCTTATTTAACCGGAAAGGTTGTAGCTTTGCTCTCCTGGGCAGACGGAACACAGGCCATGCAGGGCATTAATGCCATGGACGCAGTTGCAAAAGCATTGAGGGCCTGGGTACTGCCTTACTCCCTGCCTATATTAAAAGACAATCTGTACGATCCGGAAACTCGTGGTTTCACCGCGTTCTATAAAAATAAACTGGATATGATGGTGCAGTTGTTATGTGCTGCAAAAGCGCACGTAGCGGCAGGCATGGAAGGATAAATTTTTAAACCAAAGCCGGGCAACCGGATAGCTAATAAAAAATTCTGAGTATGATAACCGTTTCAGAAAAAGCAAGAGAATATATCAAAGGATTGATGGAAAGAGAACATCATACACCGGGTACCTTTGTTCGTGTAGGCGTAAAAGGTGGTGGCTGCTCAGGTCTTGAATATGTGTTGAAATTTGAATCAACAGAAGAAGAAGGAGATCAGATATTTGAAGATAAAGGCATAAAAGTAGTAGTACAGATGAAAAGCCTGTTGTACCTGTATGGTACTGAGTTGGATTATTCAGATGGACTTAATGGCAAGGGGCTTTTCTTTAACAATCCGAATGCTACCAGAACCTGCAGCTGCGGAGAAAGCTTTGCAGTATAATTTAGCAGCAAACGGACGGCTTTCATCCCGACATCTCAAAATTTTAAACTTGTATGATCAACAGTAACGAAATAATAGATGATATAGCCAATAAGGAGTATGAGTTTGGCTTTAGCACCGATATAGAAATGGATATAGCTCCTCCGGGGCTAAATGAAGATATCATCCGTTTTATTTCGGCGAAAAAGAATGAGCCTGAATGGCTGCTTGAATGGCGCCTGAAAGGCTATGCTGCGTTTAAAAAGATGGAATTCCCTAAATGGCAGCACTTTGAGATGCCAGCGCTCGACCTACAGGCGGTTTCCTATTACGCGGCCCCCCGTAAGAAAAAACAACTCAACAGCCTGGATGAAGTAGATCCGGAGCTATTGGCAACCTTCGAAAAACTGGGTATCCCGCTGAACGAACAGAAAGCATTAAGCGGTGTGGCTGTAGATGCTGTATTTGACAGCGTTTCCGTGGCAACTACCTTTAAAACAAAGCTGAAAGAAATGGGCGTGATCTTCTGCTCTTTCGGCGAGGCAGTACAGGAATATCCTGACCTGGTAAAAAAATACCTGGGCAGCGTGGTTCCACATACCGATAATATCTTTGCCGCCCTCAACTCCGCTGTATTCTCCGACGGTTCTTTCGTATACATTCCTAAAGGTGTACGCTGCCCGATGGAACTGAGCACCTACTTCCGTATCAACGCCCAGAACACCGGCCAGTTTGAACGTACCCTGATCATTGCAGACGACAATAGCTATGTAAGCTACCTGGAAGGCTGTACTGCCCCGATGCGTGATGAAAATCAGCTGCATGCGGCCGTAGTAGAGTTGGTAGCCCTGGAACAGGCTGAAATAAAATATTCTACCGTACAAAACTGGTATCCCGGCGATAAAGACGGTAAAGGTGGTATCTATAACTTCGTGACCAAAAGAGGTATCTGCAAAGGCACAGCCAGCAAGATTTCCTGGACACAGGTAGAAACCGGTTCTGCTATTACCTGGAAGTATCCCAGCGTAATCCTGCAGGGCGATTATTCCGAAGGCGAATTCTATTCTGTAGCAGTAGTCCGCAACAAACAGATTGCAGATACAGGTACCAAAATTCACCACATCGGGAAAGGCACTAAAAGCCGCATCATTTCCAAAGGTATTTCTGCCGGCCGTGGCGACAATAGCTACCGCGGTTTAGTAGCAGTAGGACCACGCGCCGAAAACGCCCGTAACTTCACCCAATGCGATTCCCTGCTGATTGGTAACCAATGCGGCTCGCATACTTTCCCATACATCGAGTCTCGCAATAAAACCGCGATGATAGAACACGAAGCCACCACTTCCAAGATCGGAGAAGATCAGATCTTCTATCTGAACCAACGCGGTATCGACAGCGAAAAAGCGGTAGCCCTGATCGTAAACGGTTATGTGAAAGAAGTACTGAACCAGCTCCCCATGGAGTTTGCAGTAGAAGCACAAAAATTATTATCTATTACACTTGAAGGAAGCGTTGGATAATTCATTATCCAATTAATACATACAGAACGAAATAAAACAATCATGCTGACGATTAAAAATCTGCACGCAGAAGTAGAAGGAAAAAAAATTCTGAAAGGCATTAATCTCGAGATAAATAAAGGAGAAATGCATGCTATCATGGGACCTAACGGTTCCGGTAAAAGCTCGCTGGCCTCTGTATTAGCAGGCCGTGACAACTATACTGTTACTGAAGGTGAAGTATGGTTTAACGGTAAAAACCTGCTGGAATTATCTCCGGAAGATCGCGCCCGTGAAGGTGTATTCCTGGCATTCCAATACCCGGTAGAAATTCCTGGCGTATCTAACCTCAACTTCCTGAAAACTGCGCTGAATGAAATCAGAGCATATAAAGGACTCCCTGCACTCGAAGCGAAAGAGTTCCTGAAGCTGACTAAAGAAAAACAACAACTGGTAGATTTTCACTCCAACCTGATGAACCGTTCCCTCAACGAAGGATTCAGCGGCGGTGAAAAGAAACGTAACGAAATTTTCCAATTAGCCATGTTAGATCCACAGCTGGCTATCCTGGATGAAACAGATTCCGGACTGGATATCGACGCGCTCCGTATTGTTTCCAATGGCGTGAACAAACTGCGCGATGCTGAAAAGTCCTTCGTTGTGATTACACACTATCAACGCCTGCTGGAATACATTATTCCTGACTTTGTACATGTACTGTACAATGGCCGTATCATTAAAACCGGTACCAAAGAACTGGCACTGGAACTGGAAGAAAGAGGATACGACTGGCTGAAAGAGGAATTACATTTGAAAGAATCTGTTTAAGAAAGAGCATTATGACAAGTGATATGATATTGCCATTTTACCAGGCGTTAACAGCAGATGTACAAGCACTGTCTGCGCAGTGCCAGGCTACGGCCATGGATACACTGGGCGACATTCGCCGCCAGGCGCTGGAACGTTTTTCAGCGATAGGTCTTCCTACGCTTAAAACAGAAGCATGGCGCTACTCCAATATTCAACGTTACCTGAAAGAATTTCCATATGAATTGCAAACCACTGCTACTCCGGTATCCGGAGATGTAGCAGCCAGCGTTGCTATTCCTGAACTGGATTGCTACCAGATTGTGCTGGTCAATGGCCATCTGCAAGCAGATCAGTCTACCCTCCCCCAGGGCAAAGGGATCACAATAGGCGCGATGAGCGCACACACCAGCGCCCCGGGCTTTGTATCTTACTTCAATGAGCAAAAGCACCTGGCCGGCGAATCGCTCGCACAGCTCAATACCGCCCTCTTTGCAGATGGATTGTACCTGGAGCTGGCTGCCAATACAGTATTGGACAAACCAGTACACATTATCCATGTTTACACCTGCGCTGCACATGCCTTCATTCAACCCCGTCATCTATGGGTGCTGAATAGAAATGCTGCCGCTACGGTAATCGAAACATCCGTGCACCCGGAAACAGCTGCCGTAGCTTTTTCCAACACCGTGCTCGAAACTGTGGTACAAGAAAATGCAGAATTGTGGCACTATAATATACAGCAGGGAGCCAATAGCTTCCGGGAAGTGCATACTACTGCCGCACAACAGTATAAAGATAGCCGCTACTATCACTTTAACTTTACCCTGCCTGGTACCCCGTTCACCCGTAACAACCTGAGCGTGGCCCTGAATGGCAGTCATACCGAAACACACCTGAACGGTTTGTACATCGCCAATGATTCGCAGCATGTAGACAACCATACCTTTATGGATCATATCATGCCCGATTGCCACAGTAACGAACTGTACAAAGGCGTACTGTTGGATAGCGCCAACGGTGTATTTACCGGTAAGATCCTGGTGCACCAGGAAGCGCAAAAAACCAATGCATTCCAGCAGAACAACAACCTGTTGTTGGGCAACAAGGCAGATATCAACTCCCAGCCGCAACTGGAAATATATGCCGACGATGTAAAGTGCAGCCATGGTTTTACAGCTGGTCAGTTCAGTGAAGAGTCCATGTTCTACCTGCGCTCCCGCGGTATCGGTGAAGATGCAGCCAAAGCACTGATGGTAAACGCTTTCTCCCACGATATTACGGATGCAGTAAAAGTACCTGCCTTGCAACATTTTCTGCAAGCGCAGATTGCGGAGATCATGAATAACTAATATTACAATGGAACATATTGCTAACATAGTCACCGAAACCCTGGATGTAATGCAGGTAAGAAAGGATTTTCCCATCCTGCAACAACAGGTGCATGGCAAACCGCTGGTATATCTCGACAACGGAGCTACCACGCAGAAGCCACAGGTAGTAATAGATGCAGAAGCCCGCTATTACGAAGAATATAACAGCAATGTGCACCGGGGCGTACACCATCTGAGCCAGGTAGCCACCCATGCGTATGAGCATGCCCGCCAGATAGTGGCAGGTTATATCAATGCCGCACATTCGCACGAGGTGATCTTTACCAAAGGCACTACCGATAGCATCAACCTGGTAGCCAATACCATGAGCCGCCGTTTTCTAAAAGCAGGCGATAGCGTGATCATTTCCGCGATGGAACACCATAGCAATATTGTTCCCTGGCAAATGGCCTGCGAAGAAACCGGTGCTACCCTGAAGGTGATCCCGATCAACGAACGCGGAGAACTATTGATGGATACCTACGAAGCCATGCTCGACGATTCCGTGAAAATGGTGGCCGTTACTTATGTTTCCAATACCATGGGCACCGTAAACCCGGTACAGGACATTATCACACTGGCGCATGCACGAAACATCCCGGTACTGATAGATGCCGCGCAGGCCATCCAGCATATCAGCATTGATGTACAGGCCCTGCAGCCGGATTTCCTGGCATTTTCCGGGCATAAGATCTATGGTCCTACCGGTACCGGTGTACTATACAGCACTACCGAATGGCTTAATAAGCTGCCTCCCTACCAGGGCGGCGGCGATATGATCAAAACGGTTACGTTTGCCAAAACCACTTACAACGAACTGCCTTATAAATTTGAAGCAGGCACACCTAATATTGCCGGCGTTATCGCCCTGGGCACTGCCATAGCATACCTACAGCAAACAGGTATTAGCAGGATACAGCAATGGGAAGATGAACTGGTGGAATATGCCATGCAGGAACTGCGTAAAATTGACGGGATACGTTTTATAGGGGATGCAGCTAACAGAAGCGGCGCCATCTCCTTCCTGGTCCACAACATCCATCCATTCGATATGGGCGAGCTGCTGGATCAGCAAGGTATCGCAGTAAGAACCGGGCATCATTGCACAGAGCCGCTAATGGATTTGTTCAAGATTCCGGGCACTGTCCGCGCATCGCTCTCTTTTTATAACACAATGGAAGAAATAGACAAACTGGTGGCCGGCGTTAAAAGAGCCGCTTCCATGCTTTTGTAAACAGGTGAATATGACGATTCAGGAAATACAGGAAGACATCATCTCGGATTTTTCAGTGATGGGCAACTGGGAGGATAAATACGAATATATTATCCAGCTGGGCAAAGAATTACCGCTCATCTCAGAAGAATATAAAACGCCAGATAATCTGATCAAAGGTTGTCAGTCGCGCGTGTGGCTGCATACAACGCTGGAAGATGGGAAACTATTTTTTACAGCCGATAGCGATGCAGTGATCACCAAGGGACTGGTAAGCCTGATGATATCCGTGCTGTCTGGTCATACACCCCAGGAAATTGCAGCGGCAGAAATCTATTTTATTGATACCATTGGTTTAAGCAGCCATCTCTCCCCTACCCGCTCCAATGGGTTGCTGAGTATGCTGAAACAAATGAAACTATACGCCATCGCTTATCAGGCAAAACTTAACCAGCAATGAGTGAAGAAGCAACATTAAGAGAACAGATAGAAGCACAGCTTAAAACAGTATATGATCCGGAAATTCCAGTGAATATCTGGGAACTGGGATTGGTATACGCCGTAAAGATCAAGGAGAATAACCGTATCGGCATAGATATGACCCTCACGGCACCCGGTTGCCCGGTTGCAGGTGATATTATCCGGGAAGTAGATGAAAAAATCCGGAATATAGCAGGCGTATCCGATGTAGATGTGCACCTCACCTTTGATCCACCCTGGACCAAAGACATGATGAGCGAAGAAGCCAAACTCGAATTAGGCTTTATGTAAGCAGCTTCCACTTTTTTTGATAAAAAATAATAATAAACCAAATACCAAATACACTGCGTAGTGATATTTGATATTTGGTTTATTATTTTATGGAATTTTTTAATTTGTGCCTTAAATCGTTAATCCATTGAACCTATCCGACGAACAAGTGCTAGCAATGGCGCCCGATGAATCGTCCCGTAAATCGGGGAAAGACCTGTCCAATCCCGCTAAATGGGTGAGTAAGGGGGCCAATGAACAAGCGTTATGGGGCGAATGCCAAGGTAGCGGCAGCAAGCCTTATCAGACGCAGATTGATAGGATCAGCATGGCATTCAAATGCAGTTGTCCCAGCCGTAAGTTTCCTTGCAAACATGGACTGGGGCTGCTATTATTATATTCCCGGCAACAAGTGGTATTTACGGAACAAACACCTCCTTCCTGGGTAAGCGAATGGTTGGCCCAACGAACAGAAAAGGTGGAGAAGAAAGCGATACCAGTTCCGGAAAAAAAGATGGACCCCACTGTGCCAACAAAAAGGCTGGAAGCCAGGCAGCAGAAAGTAAGCGACGGTGCGGACGAACTATTGCGCTGGATGAAAGACCTGGTGCGCAATGGAATAATGGATATGCCGGAACGGGACCATTCCTTTTTTGAAAATATGATCCGGCGAATGGTAGATGCCCAGGCATCCGGATTAGCGGGCATGCTCCGGGAACTGGCAAACACCAGCTTTTACCAGGATGGCTGGCAAACACTTTTCCTGGAACAACTGATCCGCATTTACCTGGTGGTACAGGGCTACCAACACCTGGGCCAACTCCCGCTGGCCTTACAACAAGATATTCGTAACATGGCCGGTTTCACCCAATCGCAGGAAGAACTCAAAGAACAAACTGGTGTAAAAGATACCTGGCAAATATTAGGCAAACAGACTACGGAAGAAGACCGGCTGGTAACAGAACGGTATTGGCTATACGGCATTCATACCCAACGTAGCGCCATGGTGCTGCAATTCTATGTAAGAGGCCAGGGTATCCCTCCTTCACAGGCACTTTTCCCTGGCTCCACCATACAGGCAGAACTAGTATTTTATCCCTCTGCTGCTCCCTTACGCGCACTGGTAAAGCAACAAATAACCCTTCCTCCCAACCCTGCCTTTGGAGGGTATCCGGGCTGGCAGGAAGTAATGAAAGCGCAAACAGCGCTCAGCGAAGTGCTGCCGGTATATGGCGATCGCCTCTACACGGTTGCTTCCCTGGTACCCGTATGGCACGAAGAACGATGGTGGCTACAGGATGGCCGGCAGCAGCTGATGCCGGTAAAAAAAGATTTCCCCCATATCTGGAAACTGCTGGCCCTCAGCGGCGGCAGATCCTTACACATGGCCGTAACAGGCCGCAACAGGCAATATGAGCCTATTGGCGTATGGCATGAACAGGAATACAAAATATTATAATGGAACGCTGGAACAATATCATCAATACCGCCCTGCTGGGAACCGCTAAAAAATCGGCAGACAGCTATGGCTGGAACGGACCATTGCAGGAAGCAGCCAATACTATTTTAGCACGGGCACAGAACCGGGAAGAGCAGTTCCTGCAACTGGCAGCAGTACTGTACAATTACCGGCAAAGTGGCATACAGCCTGTAACAACCACTGTAAAACCACCCACCATATGCCCAGCCGAAACAAAACCTTACTGCTCTCCTGCTGCTATACGCGTATTGCAACAAGTACTGGAAACAGATAGCGTAGAACTATTACAGTTATGGTTAGAAGAATGTACCAGCGCCCATCTTTTACTGCCGCCAGACCAATTACCGGTAATACTTGATAAAGCCTGGCGCAACAAACCATTGCGTACCCTGGTAGCTGCAGCCGGCGGCCATCGGGCAGAATGGCTAGCCCAATTTAACCCCGACTGGCATTTCTCCATAGTGGCAGACACCCTGGAAGAAAGATGGGAGAATGGCGCCACCGACCAGCGCGTGGAGGCCTTAAAAGAATTGCGTGCTGCCGATCCCGTAAAAGCACGTACCTGGCTGGAAAAAACCTGGCCCGGAGAAAGCACCGCTGTGAAAACAGCCCTGCTGGGCGTTCTGGAATACCCAGCCGATACCCGCGACCTGGAATGGTTGGAATCCTTACTAGGTGAAAAATCAAAACAGGTAAAAGAAACCCTGACCCGTTTGCTGAAAAAGTTACCGGGCTCTTCTATTAACCAGTCTTACCAGCAAGTACTCGCCAACGCTGTTGTATTACAGGAAAACGGTAGCGTTGCAATAGCCCTGCCCCCGCTAACAGATCAAGGCATTTTCCAGAGCGGCATAGAAAAAATCAGTACAGATCCAAAGACAGGCGATGATACACATATCCTCTATCAGCTGATTAGCCTGGTACAGCCGGCGTTCTGGGAACAGCAGTTCGGGTGCACTTCCGCTGAAGTAATACGGCTATTCCAGGAAGACAACGCCTTACTCCCTTTCACCTCCGCCTTTGTGAAAGCCATTACCTGGTTTGAAGACCGGGAACGGGCAACAGCGTTTATGCTACACAGTAAGGTATTCTATCCAGACATACTACCGATATTACCTACAGTGAAACAACAGGAGCTAAGTGTAGCATTTTTTGATACCGATCCGGAAACCGTGATCCGGCATGCCGCGCACTTCAACGCAGAATGGCCGATAGCGCTATGCACAAAGATACTCCGCCATGCGGCTACACAACCTTATACTTATAATCAATCCTTCATCAATCATAATATCCGGCAAATACCCATTG
Source organism: Chitinophaga sp. 30R24 (assembly GCF_049056765.1). NCBI lineage: Bacteria > Pseudomonadati > Bacteroidota > Chitinophagia > Chitinophagales > Chitinophagaceae > Chitinophaga > Chitinophaga sp. 30R24. The sequence goes on along the minus strand of NZ_JBJGXX010000013.1, from coordinate 92,792 downwards.
CCGCTGTCGCCGTGCTGGACGATATCCTTCCGTCGGAGCCATATTATACCGGATACTGGAACAATATTAAAGCGCACCTGGGCAAATTACTGGCCGCTAAAAGCAGGATAAAACCAATTTAACATCCATCATTTAATCAAGATATTATGTCAGACATTTTACGTTATCATGCTGAACAGCTCTATGCACAAGAGTTGGAAGAGCTGAAAAAACAGGACCAGGAAAAACGTCCAACCAACTGGTTATTGTCGCCACAGGCGGTAGTTACCTACCTGATTGGTGGCTGGTTGAAAAACGGTTTTGAGGTAACGCCTAAATATATTGGCAGCAAGCGTCTCATGGAAATTGCTGTAGCTACGCTGGCCACCGACCGGGCACTATTGCTATATGGCTTACCCGGCACTGCTAAGAGCTGGGTAAGCGAACACCTTGCAGCGGGTATTAGCGGCGATTCCACGCTTATCATACAAGGCACTGCCGGCACCAGCGAAGAAAGCATCCGTTATGGCTGGAACTATGCCCGCCTGTTGGCAGAAGGCCCTTCCCGCAATGCCCTGGTGGAAACGCCTGTGATGCGGGCGATGCAAAACGGTAAGATCGTCCGCATTGAAGAACTCACCCGTATAGGCGCCGACGTGCAGGATGCACTGATCACCATTCTATCCGAAAAAACATTGCCCGTACCAGAGTTAAATACAGCAATACAGGCAGGCAAAGGTTTCAACGTAATCGCTACCGCCAATAACCGCGACAAAGGAGTGAATGAGCTATCCAGCGCCTTAAAACGTAGGTTCAACACCGTTATTCTTCCCGTACCGGATTCTATGGAAGAAGAAATTGATATTGTGAGAAGAAGGGTAGAAAGTTTTGAAAAAGTGATGGAGCTGCCGGCCGAAAAGCCCGCCCTGGAAGAAATCCGCCGCATCGTTACCATTTTCCGGGAGCTACGCAACGGCGTAACCCTGGATGGCAAAACCAAACTGAAATCGCCAGGGGCAACGCTGAGCACAGCAGAGGCTATTTCGGTGGTTAACAATGGATTAACCCTGGCAGCCTATTTCGGGGATGGCTCACTAAAAGCAGCCGACCTGGCAGCAGGGATTATAGGGGCTGTGGTAAAAGACCCGGTGCAGGACAAACTGATATGGCAGGAATACCTGGAAACAGTGGTGAAAACAAGGGAAGACTGGAAAGATGTTTACCGCGCCTGCAGAGACCTGGTGTAGGGTTTCTAATAACTTGAAACACATCACACCTGAAACAGGCAACCATTTGTTCGGAATCCTGTTTATACCTATGCCTGACAATCATTAATTCCTTTGCGGCTTGCACCATCTTTATCTATTATAACATTTAATAATGTCTGTACATATATTAGGCATACGGCATCACGGACCGGGTTCTTCCAGAAATGTAAAAACATTTCTGGAAGAACTGCAACCAGATATTGTGCTGATTGAAGGCCCTCCTGATGCAGACGCATTAATACAATGGGCCGGCCATGAAGCATTACAGCCGCCGGTAGCAATTTTGGCTTATCAGCCAGACCGCCCGCAACGGGCCTGCTTCTACCCCTTTGCCACTTTCTCACCCGAATGGCAAGCCATGCTATATGCCCAATTGAACCACATCCATGTGCGCTTCATGGACTTACCATTAGCACATGTATTCGGCCTGGAAAATGAAGCGGCCGCTATAGCAAACAACGAATCAGCTGCTGAAAGCAATAGCACTACCCTCAATGCCACAGCCCGGCAGCATGGCCAAGGCGGATTCGCTGAGGCTCCCTTAGTAACCTATGCTATCCAACGCGACCCTATTTCCCATCTGGCGGAAGCCGCCGGCTATGAGGATGGCGAAACGTGGTGGGAACATATGTTTGAATACCGGCAGCAACAGGAACAGGTGTTCCACGCGGTTAATGATGCTATGCGGGCGCTCCGGGAAGAGTTACCCCGCAAAGAAGAGCGGCTGGAACGATTGCGGGAAGCCTGGATGCGTAAATGCATCCGCCAGGCAGAAAAAGAAATGTTCCAGCGCATTGCTGTGATCTGCGGAGCCTGGCATGCTCCTGCCTTACAACAAATGCCTAAGGCAAAGGAAGACAATGACCTGCTGAAAGGATTGCCTAAAGCAAAAGTGGAATGTACCTGGATACCTTGGACCTATAGCCGCTTGAGTTATGAAAGCGGATATGGCGCCGGCATCCCGTCTCCGGGATGGTATGAGCATATATGGGAATACCCCGCGGATGATGGCACCCGCTGGATGGCCCTGGTAGCAAAGCTTTTTAGGGAACAACAACAGGATACTTCTGTAGCGCACGTAATGGAAGCTGTAAGGCTCGCAAACGCGCTTGCCTCCCTCCGTCACTATGCCCGACCCGGTTTGGAAGAACTCAATGAGGCAACGCTCAGCGTACTGTGCAACGGGGAAAGCATACTCATGCAACTGATACGGGATGAGCTCATTGTACGCAACCGTATCGGACAGGTACCTACCACAGTTCCTGCCCCGCCTCTGCAAGCAGATATTGCACGCCTGCAGAAGAAATTACGGCTGCCGCAAACTGCCGACTTTAAGGATTATACATTAGATCTACGCAAGGATACAGACCTGGAAAGGAGCATCTTCCTGCACCGGCTGCAGCTGTTGGAAATCTACTGGGGAAAGCGTTCGGAAATATCCGGGAAAGGTACCTTCAAAGAACAATGGCGCTTACAATGGGACCCCGGCTTTTCCATCGACATCATTGAAAAAGGCAGCTGGGGTAATACGGTAGCAGAAGCCGCTACTCATTTTGTAAGGGAACACACACAGAACGCCAGTACGCTCCAACAAGTATGTAAAATGCTGGAATCGGCCATACCAGCCAACTTACCCGTTGTTATAGCAGCGCTGATCCACCGGATCAATAACCTGGCAGCAGCTTCCGGAGACGTATTGCAATTAATGGAAGTGATCCCTTCCCTGGTTAATGTAAGCCGATACGGCAATGTACGTAACACCGATGCCGCCATGGTAGAAGGCATTGCAACAAGCATGATCAGCAGGATTTGTATCAGCTTACCTGCTGCCTGCACCAATATTGCGGAAGAAGCAGCCCTTCCGCTACTGGACCTCTTCTATGCCATGAACAACGCCATGAGCCTCTTACAGCAACCTGAACTGGACACTGCCTGGCAAGGCACTTTAAGCGCTATTTCAATAAATTCGCAGTCGGCGCCCATGATTGCCGGCTACGCTACCCGCTTATTGTTCGACGCCAGGATTATTGAGCCTACAATGCTGGCGAATACCTTTAGCGTGGCCATGTCGCCGGCCCACCCGCCGGCACTGGCGGCTGCCTGGTTGGAAGGGTTCCTGAGAGGCAGCGGTACCTTATTGTTGCTGGACGAAACCCTATGGAAAATGGTTTATGGTTGGGTTTCTCAACTGGAAAATGATATTTTCATACAGGTATTGCCGTTATTACGCCGCACCTTTTCTAACTTTACCGCCCCGGAACGGAAAAAACTAGGGGAAAAAGTGAAATCCGGTAGTAGTACAGTAGGTATAAAATCCGCTACTACTGGAGATCTTGATGATGAACGCGGCATAAAAGGGATTCCGGTAGTTATGCAAATACTTGGATGGTCAGACGCAAAATTGTTAGCAGATGGAGCATGAAGAACAGGTTCGCCGATGGCGGCTTATGTTGGGAGGTGCACAAAATGATGGTACCTCCTGGACCTTGAACAAAACAGACCTGCAAATAGACAAAACATTGGAAGCGTTGTACGACAACACCCGGCAGGGCGGCTTAGGGCCCTCTTCCCCCAATGTAAGCCGGTGGCTGGGGGATATCCGGAGCTACTTCCCTTCTTCCGTAGTACAGGTAATGCAACAGGATGCACTTAAACGCCTGCACCTCACCCAGATGCTCTTTGAAAAAGAGATGCTGGAAAACGTGGAAGCAGACGTACACCTGGTAGCCACCTTGATGACGTTACGTGAAGTAATTCCGGAGAAAACCAAAGATACGGCCAGGCAGGTAGTGCAAAAAGTGGTAGACGAGCTAATGAAGAAACTAGCGCAGCCTACCAGGCAAGCTATTACCGGCAGCCTGAACAGAAGCGCACGCAACAGACGTCCACGCCACCACGAAGTAAACTGGCACCTGACCATTCAAAAAAATCTGCAGCATTATCAGCCCGACTATAAAACGGTTATCCCTGAAACCCTTATTGGATACGGCCGTAAAAGGTCGGCGCTGAAAGAAGTAGTCCTTTGCTTGGACCAAAGTGGCTCTATGGGCACATCGGTGGTTTATTCCGGTATCTTTGGCGCCGTAATGGCCACTATACCAGCTGTAAAAACACAGATGATAGCATTTGATACAGCGGTGGCAGACCTCACGGAAAACCTGCAAGACCCGGTAGAATTACTTTTTGGCGTGCAATTGGGCGGAGGCACTGATATACAGGCTGCCCTGAAATATTGCAGCCAGATCATTACCCGGCCAACGGATACCGTACTTGTGTTGGTGACGGACCTCTATGAGGGTGGTAATCCAGACAGCATGCGCAAACGTTTTACAGAACTAACCACAGCAAGCGTACAGGTAATCGTACTGCTGGCGCTCAATGACGATGGCGCTCCCGCCTATGATCATGAAAATGCGCAATTCCTGGCCAACCTGGGCATACCGGTATTTGCCTGCTCTCCGGATAAATTTCCGGATATGATGGCCATGGCATTGAGCAAACAGGATATTGCACAATGGGCCGCAAAAGAAGATATTGTGCTGAAAAAATAAATGAATCTATTTATACCTTATGCCATATACGAAGGAAACTATACTATCTCAGCTTGAAAAACGGAACTTACTACACTATGAAAACATCGAACCAATACAGTCCGGGATAGCTTTCCTCACAGGGCAAACCACGAATGCACCAGTTCCTGCCTCTGTGGAAGCGGCAGAACGATTGGAAATATTTACCTCCCTGCTACAGCTACCGGAGCAATGGGACGAAAACGACCGGCTGGTATTACAACTCATTGCTACCGAAACAGCCTGGCCGGCATGTAAACATGCCTTCCTTGCCACCATAGTGCCCATGCTGGATATGCCAGGCACTTCCTCTTCTATTGTATCACGGTTTAGCTATTTTACCAGCTTCCTTCAACAAAGAGGGAGCACGCCGGAAGAAATCGGTTCTTTGCTGATCTCTTATTCTGGCGATGGCAACAATTTTGATCTGGCGCCGCTAAAATTTACTCCCTTGCGGAAATTCCTGCAAGACCTGATCAAAGGAGCGGAAAAAAATGTCGTAGAAGCTTACCTGCGTACCTGGAAGCAAAAAGGCTGGAACTCCCTCTTTTATCGACTGCTGATTAAAGGGCATCCAGACTTCGAAATGGAATACCTGGAAAGTATGCTCCTAACTGCCGGCAACCTGGCAGACCAACAGCTGCTTGCCAGGGTATTGTTACAGAACAACGGGATCAAATATACACCGTTGCTGGAAAGCGCGATCAACAATGCCTCTAAGCGCACCGATCATGCAACTGTATTGTATGGCTATGATCAGCTGGCTGCTCATTTCCCGGAAAAATACCAGCCGCTGCTACTGCAAGCCGCTTATGATTACCTGGATATGCCTGCCGTTGGTAGGAACGAACGAGAACACGTACCATCCGTAATTACCGGCCAATGGCCGGCAGAATTACTTCCCGCAGGTGTTATGGCCATTCGTGAAATACTACAACAACAACGCAGCGCCGGCTTACTATGGCTCACAGATTACCTGGAAGCTAAACGCTATCTGCATCCGGGCACTTTCCAACTGCTAATAGACCTGCTACAGGAAAAAGCAGTTCCTGTACTGCTGAAAGCGCTGAACAACGATTATGACGCCAAAGTGATATTACCGGTATTAACACAACTGGACAAGGCGCTCTATATAGATCAGCTATGGCCATTTACCCTTCACAAACTGAAATCAGTTCGTACACTGGTGGCCGTTATACTTGCCGAACACCCGTTAGCACTGGAAAAGGCCGCAGAGCTACTGCAACATAAAAAGGCAGATCAACGCCTTACCGCTGTACAGATATTGTGCAGGCTTAATCATCCGGCTGCGCGCGATCTGCTGCAACAGGCACTACACAAGGAAATAAACGATGATACCCGCGATCTGATGCTGGAAACCTTGGGGGGCTATACCATTACCGGCGAGAGTGAACTGGATATTGTTCATCAACTGGTGGCCTATGCCAGAAAAAGAAATAAGCTGTCCAAACCAGTGGAAAAATGGCTGGAAGAAAGCAGTCTGCCTCCTTTATATCTGTTCAATGGTGATATCATGCCAACAGATATGTTACGTTTCCTATTATATCGCATGTCGCGCGCAAAAGATATCCGCACCGATATGGAGGCAAAGCCTATATTACGTTTGGTAGACAGAAACCGCAGCGGGGAATTCGCGGCGCACCTGTTCCGGTTATATAATGATCAGGAAGGCGATACCAAATTAAAATACCTGTTAACGTTATCGGCGCTCATTGGCGATGAATTGCTGGCCGACAGGCTAGTGACCTGTATTTATGACTGGATAGCCGCCAAACGTATGAAAATGGCCGAACAAGCCGTGGGCGCATTGGCCCTTCATGGCAGCGACAAAGCCCTGCGGACAGTAGAACTCCTGTCGCGCAAATACCGGGTACGCAAAGCCAATATCGGCGCTGCTGCGCTGGCGGCCTGGCAACAGGCCGCTACAGAACAGGGTGTGAGCATACATGAGCTGGGCGACCGCATTATCCCAAATTTTGGATTCAATGGGCTATATAAACAAGTGGAGGTCAGGAATGAAATATACCGGATCTACCTCGACGAACACTTCAAACCGGCCTGGCTCAATGAAAAAGGCCGTCGCCTGAAAGCAATACCAACAGGGGCTTCCACTACAGTAAAAGATGTAGTGAAAGCCCTCGGAAAAGAGATAACAGAAACGGTTAAGCTCCAATCTCCGCGGTTGGAACATTTCCTGGTAATACAAAGAAAATGGAATGCCACCCAATGGCAGCAACTGTTCCTGCAAAACCCAGTCATGTTCGTATATGCCACTAGGTTAGTATGGGGCCTCTTCGACAAAGAAGATCAGTTGATCACTACTTTCCGCTGCCAGGAAGACGGCAAGCTGTTTACGCTGGCTGATACCTCCATTACGTTACCAACCAATTCACATATACGTATCCTTCACCCGGTATACCTCGATACAGATACCCTTCGGCGATGGAAACATAAACTAAATGAATTGTCTATAACACCGGTCTTCCCTCAATTGGAAAGACCGGTAGCAGCATTGCCACCGCAACAAGCATACAGTACCTGTGTACACGATTTCGAAGATATTTCTTTAGAAAGTGAAGTACTAAACCGCCATATGGAGCAAAAAGGTTGGAAGCTCAGTGACGGCTGCGATAGTAAGTACGTATATACCTGGCATAAAACGGATGATGAACACCAGTTGGAAGTGATCGTAGAAATGAGCAGTTCCTTTCAAGACAATAGCATGCTGCTCAAACTGGGAAAGCTGTATTTCATCGATAAAACAAAAGCTCCCCAACGCTGGCTCCGTAGTGCTGAAGATACGCAGGATGGCTTGCTGCCATTGAAGAATGTGCCGCCAGTATTTTATTCCGAGGCTATTACAGATATTGCAGTATCCCGCGTCAAAGCGAGTTTACCATAATCTCTATATCCAGCGCTATTGCCATTATTCCAGGCAATAGCGCTGACAGGGCCAACACTGGCAGCATCTCTCTACATTCAATCCCAACAGTTACTAATCCCTTAGAGCCTACTTCACAGGAATCAACCGCATAGTGTCGTTTGTTTTTTTCAACCGGTAATTAATGATATCCCTGGTATCAGTAGTCAGTGCATCAGGCGAGCCTTCCTTGTACATAGGGAAACTACGCACCAGCTCTCTTCCTTTGATGTAAAAAGTATCCTGGCCACCGTAGCCAGCCATCTGCAATGTATCGAGCGCATAAGTATCAATACGGGTCACTTTGCCAGTAAGATCAAATCCATAGATCCTTCCATACTGCCCGGTTCCTTCAGACAACAGGAAACAATATACTTCCGGCTTACCATTACCATCCAGGTCTGCGATCATTACATTGCTCAACTGTCCTTTTACATCCCTTTCAATAATGCTGTCTGCCTTTGTAGTATCTTTTGTGCTGCCTATTGCCAATATCAGGTCGCGCATGTTGCTTTTATCCTTTGTAAAGACGGCAATGTGGTAAGTACCATAGGTAGTATCCACCTTCACACTTTTATCCGGAGTTTCGGTTGACGTTTGCGGTGGCGCGTTAGCAGAATCGTGTTCCGCACGCTCCTGCTTGCTCTGCATAGGGCTGTTACAGGAGAACAAAACAGCCACTAATATCAACACAAGTATGCCTGGTGTGGTCATATCTATTGCTATTTATAGTAATGAAAGAATATATAGAGACGCAGCCCTGGCTACCTTAATGTTTTTTGTGTTTCTGCGACCGGTGGTGGTCTTTACTATTATGGGTCGTATCATCTCCCTTGGATTCCTGCTCTTCATTTTTCCGGCTGTCCAGGGTATCCCTTATTTCAGGCCTGGGGAGATTAGAATAAGCCTGTTGTTTACTCTGACGGGTATTTTCGTTTCTGGTACCTTTCATAAAATAATATTTTGATGAATATAATGTCTGCCACAAAAGCAATGCCCAGTCAGCTGCTGGCACTTATCCGGTTTATCCGGGGAAACAGCCTATCAAGCTTGTTTCCCTGCTTCCCCTGATTGTCGGCCTTAATCCACAGCCATATTTGCAGGCGCTTGCAGTGCCCGGTATACCTGGTTTCCTGTAACTAAAATATCATCAATATCTTATCTATTTCATAACTCCGCCGCTTAGCGGCCATGCACGATATGTGCGTGTACGTTACTACTTACAAGTATCCTCCGAAAAAAGCCAGGAAAAAAATACCCGATACGCAGATACTTTGTAAGCAGCCCCCTAAAAAATAGGCTGGCGGATGAAATCATCCGACAGCCTATTTTTAAATTACGATTTATCGCTCTAGGGTACCAAACAACCCGTTTTGATAATCGGAGACTGCCTGTTCTATTTCTTCCGGCGTATTCATTACGAAATTATCTTTAGCCACCACCGGTTCATTAATAGGTTCAGCACAAAGGTATAGCAGCCGGGCATTTTCCAGAGCTTCTACTTTTACATCGCTCTGTTCATCTTCCTTATCAAATACTACTAAGTGATAACCAGTTACTGCTACTCCATTTACTTTTACAGTTCCCTCTATCACATACAACAAGGTCCAATATCCGGAGGTAGCCGTTAAGGTGATCTCGCTGCCGGCATCTACACTCCCCCAGATAGCAGTAATGGGGGTGAAATTTTTCAGCGGGCCGGTTTTACCTTCGTAGGTACCGCCTATTAACGTAAGGTGCACTCCAGCTTTCACTGCCACAGCAAGCATATCTTTCCCCTCTACATATTGGTACCATGGATCTTCACCTTTGTGAGCGGCGGGCACATTAAACCACAATTGCAGCAATTCGTAGTGGCCCCCTTCTTTCAAAAATTCTTCTGAAGGCCCTTCACTATGTAAAATACCTTTACCAGCAAACATCCACTGTACATCGCCTGCAGTTACAGTCATGGCGTTACCGGCATTATCGCGGTGAAAGCCTTGTCCTTGCAGCATAAAGGTAACGGGGGAAAAACCGCGGTGTGGGTGCGGGCGCAACCTGTCTTCCGGAGAACCAGGCGCAAAATATTTAGCAGGCATATGGTGCACCACTACAAAGGGATTGGCAAAGCGGAACTCGATAGTAGGCAATGATTGCCTAACCACTTCCGTATCGGTAATATGCTTTTCACGTCCTTCAAGCACGTGTAAAATCCTCTTCTCCATAAAAATAAGTTTTAACGGATCAGTTTTAACCGGGCTTTTTCCACAGAGCTACGGAACATTTTAAGGATCAGCACTTCGTAATTATCAATATTGATTACTTCGCCCTCCCGGGGAATGTTGCCATGCGTATAGTTAATTAAACCGGAAAGTGTTTCGTAATGTTCACTTTCGGGGAGCGGATGAGGCAATAGTTCATTAATATCAGCCACATATTCGTGTGCATTTACGATAAAGTAACCATCTTTTTGCTCTACAATAGGCGTTTCCTGGTCATGTTCATCCTGGATATCGCCTACCAGTTCTTCGAGGATATCTTCCATGGTAACAATACCTTCTGTATCACCGAATTCGTTGGTAACCACGGCCAGCTGCAGGCGCTGACGCTGGAAAGTACGCAGCAAGTCTTTGATCTTCATACTATCCGGCACGTAGAATACCGGTTTCAGGATATCTTCAATATTTTTCAGCGTTTGTTCATGCATGCCCTTCACCATATCTTTTGCATAGATTACGCCTTTCAGGTCATCGAGGGAACCGCTGTACACGGGATACCTGGAATAACCATCTTTGATCACCTGGTCTATCAGTTCTTCCAAAGGGAGATTGATATCGAGGGCGGAAATATCTTTACGGTGGGTAAGTATTTCCCTTACCCGGCTGTCGTCGAATTCAAATACGTTTTGTATCAGTTCCCGTTCTGTTTCTTCAATGGCGCCGCCTTCTTGGCTTTCGGAGATGATCAGTTTCAGTTCTTCCTCCGAATGTATTTCAGCTTCCCCGGCGGGTTTAATGCCGATAATGCGCAGAATACTGTTGGCCAGGCCATTGAGCATCCATATAAAAGGCCTGAAAATAACAAACAGGACGCGCAAGGGAATGGCCACAATCAGCGTAGTGGGCAAGGGTTTGCGTATAGCCACAGACTTAGGCGCCAATTCCCCGAAAACAATATGCAGGATAGTGATAATGGTAAAAGCGATAGCCACTGCGATCCAGTGGGCGGCAGCTACAGAGATAGCAATACCCAGTTGTTCCATGATCTCCAACACAATGGTGGTCATAACGGATTCGCCTACCCAACCCAGGCCGAGGGAGGCCAAGGTAATACCCAATTGGGTAGCGGCGAGGTAACCATCCAGATTGCTTAAAATATTTTTAGCTGCTGCGGTGGCCCGTTTTCCAGCTCCGCTACCTTTACTATTGATCTGAGAAGAACGTACTTTAACGATGGCAAATTCTGCCGCAACAAAAAATCCGTTTAATAGCACTAAAATAACCGTCCAGAAGAGTTGCCAAAGCATGTAGTTGGTAAATTGGTTCGCAGGTCCAAATATAGGTAAATCAATTTTTATACGTTGACCTATTTTCGTTAGGGTCCTTCTGCTGATAAAAATCTGGGAGCGGCAAAATTAGTCTACTTATTTCATAGAGTTTATGTATTTTGTGGTACCTTAAGGCAGGTACATTCAAATAAAATGGAGAAAGAACTTACCTCAGCGGCAGCAGCCACGTCTGCAAAAGAAATAACGGCGGTACTGCCGGCGGAGAATCGGAACGCCGAAAGCAGTGCATTTAAAAAGCAGCGTTGGTTATACTACCTGGGAGGCTTATTATTCCTGGCGGTCTTTTTAGGTGTCAGCTGGTGGCAGTTCCCGGATTTCCGCACCTATGTGGAAGATGTGCCTACTACATTTTACTATTTCCTGATAGCCGGGTTTATATTTGCCATGATTGATGGTGCGATAGGCATGTCTTATGGCATTACGTCCACTACATTTTCGTTATCGATGGGCGTTCCGCCTGCATCGGCCAGTACGGCGGTACATATTTCGGAGATCCTGAGCTGTGGGATTGCAGGCTGGATGCATTTACGCATGGGCAACGTCAATAAAAAACTATTTAAAATATTGATCTTTCCGGGTATTATAGGGGCCGTAACAGGCGCTTACCTGTTGTCGTCGCTGGAACTTTACGCTAAGTATACCAAACCGGTAGTATCATTATATACGCTGATCCTGGGAACAGTGATCCTGTTGCGTGCCATCCGCGCGCAGCGTACAAAACAGGCCACAAAAAAAATCAAAAGAATTGGCCTGCTTGGTTTCGGCGGCGGTTTTATAGACGCTATTGGTGGCGGTGGATGGGGCTCTATCGTATTATCTTCCCTGATTGCCGGTGGCCGGCATCCCCGCTTTTCACTGGGTACGGTGAAGGCTACCCGCTTTTTTATTGCCATACTGAGCTCCCTCACTTTTGTTACCATATTATATCATGTACACTGGGATGCAGTACTGGGCCTGGTGATCGGCAGCGCCATCGCCTCTCCTATTGCGGCGCGCGTATCCAATAAGATCTCTGCCAAAACTATTATGGTAGCTGTAGCGGTGATTGTCATCTTAGTAAGCCTCAAGAGTATCCATGGCTTCTTGGTTAAAATCATATAGTCATCTCCGTTATTCAAGGCCTACAGGCTGATTAGCCTTCAATGTAATGGGTCTGTTGATCTCATACTCTACTAATACTTTCAGGGTAACAGGCTCCCGGTCGCTCACGGGCCTGGATGGCATAAATCTGGGGTCAATATTTACCTGGATCTCCGCAGTTTTATCTTCAAAAATGTAACTATTTCCGGGTAGCTTTTTAGTGAGATAACCGATAATCTGCACCTGGGTGCTGTCGTTATGCAGCTGCCTGGCATTGCGCATCACGTCGCCTATGGTCCAGTTACGCTGCTGAAAAGCAAGCAGGGGGAGCAGCAAACAAAAAAACAGGCGGCTCATATGGTACATTTTGGGTTGCTTAGTGGTTAAACAATAATTATGTCTGATTGTTCACCGATCAGTACATTTGATAAATTTACGTAGCTAAAACTGAGGCATGGGATTTCTTAAAACGTACAACGGTATGTTCTGGTTGCTGGCTGGTATTATTGCTGGCAGCATTGGCGGGCTTATATTCGGCGAGCAGATAGCCATCATTAAACCGATCGGCGACATCTTTCTGAACTTACTATTTACCGCGGTAGTTCCATTGGTGTTCTTCTGTATCTCCAGTGCGATTGCACATATTGAAGGCAGTCACAAACTAGGGAAAATACTTAGCGTGATGTTCCTCGTTTTTCTCAGCACACTGCTGATCGCTGCATTTCTTACCATTGTGGCAGTATGGCTCTTTCCCATACACCAACAGGTTATTTTACAGCATGTAACTACTGTGGCAAAAGCAGACAGCTGGGGAGAACAACTCAGCCGGTTGTTAACGGTGAGTGAATTTTATGAGTTATTGTCCCGCAAAAATATGTTGCCGCTGATCATTTTTTCAGGCCTCACCGGATTTGCCGCTCTCCGCGCCGGTACGCGGGGCCTTGCCTTCCGCCAGTTCTTGCACGCTGGCAACGAAGTGATGAAAGAAGTGCTCATTGTGATCATGAAAGCAGGCCCTGTTGGACTGGGCGCTTATTTCGCCTACCAGGTAGGCACTGTAGGCCCACAGTTATTCGGTACCTATGCCCATTCGCTGGGTATCTATTATGGCTTTGGCCTGTTCTATTTCATATTTGGATTCTCCTTATATGCCTGTATTGCCGGCGGTATCCCCGGTATAAAAATTTTCTGGAAAAACAATATTATCCCTACACTTACAGCAGTGGGTACCGGCAGCAGTATTGCCACTATACCCGCCAACCTGGAAGCGGTAGCCCACATGGGTGTGCCCGCAGATATAGGCCATGTAGTAGTGCCTTTGGGCGCTACCCTGCATAAAGACGGCTCCAGCATTTCCTCCATTATCAAAATGGCCGTGGTATTTGCCATGTTTGGCAAAGGGTTCGACAGCCCCAGTGTTATTTTAATGGCCCTAGGCGCTACCGTTATTGTGAGCATCGTAGAAGGTGGCATCCCTAATGGCGGCTATATCGGTGAATTGCTGGTGATGAGCATATATGGGTTCCCGGTAGAGGCCCTCCCGCCGCTGATGATCATTGGTACGCTGGTAGACCCGCTGGCTACCATTCTCAACGCAACGGGAGATAACGTGGCCGCTATGCTTACAACACGCTTCCTGCGGCGGCAGGCGCCGGCAGTTTCGTAAAAGCCTGTTCCAGGTCTGCTAGCAGATCAGCTGTTTCCTCCAATCCTACCGACAACCGGATCAAACTATCGCTCACACCGGCAGCCTTCCTCTTTTCGGCAGGAATAGACTTATGGGTCATTCCGGCAGGATGACATAATAAGCTTTTAATACCACCCAGGCTTTCGGCCAGTTTAAAATAATGCGTGCCAGTAACAAATGCAGTAGCCGCTTCCACACGATCATCTTTTAGCGTAAACGAAATAATGCCGCCAAAACCTTTACTTTGCTTTTTCGCCAACTCATGACCCGGATGCGAAGGCAATCCCGGGTAAAATACCTTTGCTACCGCCGGATGCTTTTCCAGGTATTCTGCCAGGGCCTGTGCATTGAACTCATGTTGTTTAATACGCAGGGGCAGCGTTTCTATACCCCGTATCAGCAGAAAACTATCGAACGGCGACAAAATAGCCCCACAGGCATTCTGATAGAACTTAATTTCTTCTCCTAGCTCAATGGTTTTAGCAATCACCACGCCGGCAATCAAGTCGCTATGGCCCCCCAGGTATTTGGTGGCGCTGTGCACCACCAGGTCTGCTCCCAATTCCAGCGGTTTTTGTAAGATGGGGGAAGCAAAGGTATTGTCTACACAGAACAAGCAGTTGTGTGCTTTCGCAATGCGGCCAATCGCTTCAATATCCGATATTTTCAGGGTTGGATTGGTGGGCGTTTCCAGCCATATCAGGCGGGTAGCGGGTGTAATTGCATTAAATACAGCAGCTGTATCAGACGTATCTACATAGCTCACTTTAATACCGAACTTCTCATATACTTTATGAAATAAACGGAAAGCGCCGCCGTAGATATCATCTACCGCCACAATTTCGTCACCCGATTTCAGTAATTTGATCACCGCATCGATAGCTGCCAGACCACTGGAAAAAGCCGAAGCCGCAGCGCCGCCTTCCAACTTCGCAATAATCTTTTCTGCGATTTCGCGGGTGGGGTTATTAGACCGCGTATAATCATAACCTTTGTTAACACCAGGTGCTTCCTGCACAAAAGTGGAGGTCTGGTAAATAGGAACAGCAATAGCGCCTGTGTGCGGATCTACGGGAATAGCATGAATCAGTTCTGTGATAGTGCTCATCTTTTTTGTTTGATTTAGTTTGATGAAAATTTGATTAAACAGCGTTCGCTAGTAGCCTATCACAGCAGAGGGGGGAGCATAAAAAAACTCACCTGGGAGCCAGATGAGTTTTAGCATATATTTACAATAAATGTATTAAAACCTGAAATCTGACTTATCTTTCCTGGTTTATTAAACCGGATGGATGCAGCACCTTTCCCTACTTGCGCAGGGATGGTTGCTAAGGTATCGTCGGGCCATGTCCCTCCTCCTTTCTTGATAAGCTATTTAAAGAACTACTGCAAAGATAAAGCAGAAATAATAATTCCCAAATTTATTTTCCTATAAATTTAGTAGACTACTATTTTTTGTCCAGTGTAAGGCGGATACCTTCTTCATAGGAAGTGGGTTTTACCTTAAAATGCTGTTCGAACTTTGTAGCATCGAAAATATAAGGATAGTTGCTTTGGTAGAGCATTTCTTTCAGCTCTTTGATCGTAGTGTCGAACAATCCTACAAGTCCCAGCATAAAGGCATTGAGCTTCATATACCTGGGCTTTACACCCATCTGGCCAGCAATCAGTTGCATATATCCCTTACCATCGGGTGCGGGATTGGCTGTAGGCAAATGCCACACCTGGTTCCAGGAAGATTCATCCTGTGAGAGCAGATACAGGGCCTTGCCAGCATCGCGTGTAAAAGTATAGCTATGGGTTTTATCATCTCTTCCTAACCACATAGCGGAACCGTTCTTTTTAAATTTATCGATGATCAGCAGGTTGAGGAAGCCGGTTTTATCGGCGCCTGGTCCGTAAAAATCTGCGGCACGCGCAATCGTAGCAGTAATATTGCCTGCCTTTACTTCATCCATCAGTTGGGTAGCAATAGCAGCGCGTATGGCTCCTTTTTTACTGGAAGGGCGGTAAGGCGTATCTTCCTTCATAGGCCCGTCTACTAACCCATAGGCATATACGTTATCAAAAAAAACAAGCCGGGCATTAGCCTCCTTGCATGCATTGATCACATTGGTCATAATCCTGGGCCATGCAACCGACCAGATTTTTATATTATACTGGAGACCAGCGGTCAGAAATACCACGGCGCTGCCTTTTACGGCGTTCCTGGTTTGTTCGTAATCGGTAATATCTGCTGCTACCAGGTCTGTAATACCTGCCACAGATTTAGGTGAACGGCTTACCAGCCTTACCCGTTGCTGGTGCTCCACCAGTTGATTCGTTAATTCTTCCGCAATTACACCACCGGCGCCAAGGATAGTGTATAGGGGCTGGATAGTTACATCTGCCATATATTTGTAGGTATGTTTTTAAATAGACGGATAAATGCCACGGATATTGTATATCAAGGATCAAGCGGATCACGCGCATCGGCCTGCAAAGAGCAGGCGTCGGGCAAGAATGAAATAAAAGAGGGTTGCGTTTGTTTAATGTCTGCCGCAGGCACATACCCCAGTTCGGCTATACACCGCTGTTTAAACAAAGGGCTTAGCACATACATCAAGTGCATAGGGTCCGATACGCACAGCATTCTTTTGGTAACCGGTATACCGCTCCTCCAGGCAATGCGCACAGCATTGCGTACATTGGTGGTAGTATGACGGGCATAAGGATCTACCATAACAGCAGCCGCAGGTATTTTCAATACATTCACCAGATATTTCTTCATTTCCACCGCCTCCGAAAACTGCGTACCTACCGGCCGCACATGGCCGCCGGAAACAATAATAAAAGGGACCAGACCTTTACGATACAGTGCAGCACCAGTATCGCACCTGCCCTTACCTACTTCGCTCAACGACTCAGTACTAACAGGGCTGGAACCCAGGATCAGTAGAGTGGAATAAGGGTATCTCTCCCAATCGGTGCCTTTTACTTTCTTATACGGGGCTGCATTGGGAGCCGGCAACGGCTCATAACGGGCCGCCTCATCGCGGTGGTTCAGCTCCAACAGCCCCAAAGCCAGCGACAACGACGGTTGAAAGAAAAGCCCGTTACGGGGCAATTTCCCAAACAGATGTTGCACCATTTCATTGTAAGCAACACTGTTTACATCATAGATAGCTGCATCTATAGTAGGATAGCGCATACCGGTTCCGGTCGTATAGGCGTTAATGATATAGTTAACGCCATTTGCAGCGTCTATCCAGGCATGCACCAGCAAACTATCATCTTGCTTTGCAGTATACAACTGAAACAAGCCACTGTTACGCATCTCCTGTAACAACCTGCCTACAGGCGCCGGATAATGCTGTTTAATACGAAGCAATGCCTTACTTGCCTGGCTGATCGTACCTGCTGAAAACTGTAAAGATTTAATACTGCCAGCTTGCTGATAAGCATTTTGCAAGCGCTTCAACATACTGTCGTTAGCTACTATTTCCTTTATCTCAGGCAGGTCTTCCATCAACGTAAAAAAATAAAAGTTCCTGTCCTGCAGCCGGCTGCTGCTTTTCATGAATTGATAATGAGAAGCGGGCCAACCTGCCTGGCCGGGGGTAACTGTAATAACAGCGAAGAACAGGATGCCAGTGAGCAAACAGGTTTTCAGGTAATTCATGCAGCAGGAAATATTAGCAGACAATATTACAAAAACCTTCTTGTTTTGTTTTTATAAAAACATTAAATGTTGCTCCCAGCTTCCACCAGAAGGTTAAAGGATACGGGTATCCGGTATATTCTCATAAAGAATTACCTTTGGTACTCAATGCTTGTGGTAAATACGCCACCTGCCACCCAAAAAATTATCGTTCCTGTGAGTAACACATCTACTGGCGCTACTATACCAGCAGGTATAAGATTACTGGTAGTTGAGGATAGTATCCTCAACCAAAAATTACTGGCCCTGATGCTAGACCGGATGCAGGCGTCCTATCTGATTGTTTCTTCTGCGGAAAAAGCCCTGGAAGTGTACCAGCAGGAAACATTTGATTTCATCCTTACTGACATAGATCTGCCGGGTATTGACGGATTGATGTTAACAAATATGATCCGGGCACTCCCGGACACCAAAAAGGCAGCCATTACCATTATTGCCATTACAGGCAACGTTATGGAAGATGATATTGAGCTTTATCTTCGTTCAGGGCTTAACGATTATATTATGAAACCTTACCGCGAAGAAGATATCCTGGAAAAAATAAACCGCCACTATCCAATTGCTTAAACTACGGGATGACATTCGCAGCACATATCATTGCATTTAACCAGCAATTACATTTCACCGGTAAACTACCGGCAGGCATACGGGTAATGAATCCTTTCCGGGAAGGACCGGGTATTATGGATATCATGACGCAGTTTTACCAAAAGTTTTATAACGACGCACATCCCCGGCAACTCATCCTGGGAATTAACCCCGGCAGGCTAGGTTCCGGCGCTACCGGCGTGCCCTTCACAGACACCAAACGGATGTGGGAAAAATGCGGTATTGCTATACCAGGATTGAAAACGCATGAGCCGTCTTCCGTTTTTGTATATGACGTGATAGATGCTTATGGCGGGGTAGAAGCATTTTACCGGCAATTTTACATCAGCTCCATATGCCCGCTAGGCTTTACTGCTGTAAAAGCAGACGGTAAAGAAGTGAATTATAATTACTACGATAGCGCGGCCTTAACCAAGGCGGCTTATCCTTTTATTGTGAGCAGCTTACAAGAGCAATTGAAATGGAATATCAGCCGGGAGGTTTGCTATTGCATGGGTACCGGGAAAAATGCAGCATTTATGCAGGCATTAAACGAAAAAGAAAAATTCTTCAAAAAAATTGTTCCTCTTGAACATCCCCGCTTCGTAATGCAATACAAATCCAAGACAAAAGACATTTATATAGATAAATATCTTTCCTCATTTGAACAATACCAATAACCCCAATGTGTGGATTTTTTACGCTGTTTGAATAGTGATTTCGTCGGCAATAGTATTAAGCAGGCACATATTTAAACGATGACCATTATCGGTGGCGCCTGGTGCGCGCACAAATCCGTCGTCATCTTTCTCCATAATCACTTCTTCTCCGTCTATGTCTACTGAAAAACGTTCTGCTGAATGCGGTCTTACATAAAAACGGCCGCAGGATGTTTTAATCATGAAAGCCTCCATAATGATCGGTTTTAACCATCAAGCAACAAACACCGGACCAGCTCTAATCAGGAAAGAAAATAAAAATACTCGTTCCAGATACGTTCAAATTCTGCCTGTGAGATGAGCTCAGGGATCAATTCAGCCTCTTCACTGATATCTTCGAGGTCTGGCATTTCCAAATCGGATAAGGCAGTGCCTCCAAAATGGAAATAGCTGCTGGCGATGCCAAAGCTGCCATCAGAATAGATCTCAATTTTGCGGTTTTCAAAGCGCTTCGCATTAATTTCGCTGTAGAGGTACACTGGCTCATCTTCAAACGGATGGCACCAGGATATTTTGAGGTATTGCATGAATTAGATTTTAACCAGGCGGCAATCCCAGGTATTGTTAGGGTGTTCCAACGCAGGGTCTGTATCCACTACACCTGTGATCTCATAAATGTTTCCTCCTTCGTGCAAACGGTCGCCAATATGAGGCACCTGCTCATCCTTAAAGCGAACGGTTGCTAAAATGCCAAAAGACCTATAGCTGTGTATTTTCAGGATATTTGCAGATCTTACTGGTCCCCAGAGGACAGCTTTTTTCCGGTTGTGGTTCCGGTACAGGGAAAACATTAGGCCAATTGCCAGGACAAACAGGCCAAGAAGCAGCAGACTCACGGCTTAAGGGTTTAGGTTAGTTATTTTTTGGTCGAAATACATCTCACGTTGGCGAAACGAGATACTACAATATACTAATTTAAATATATATAAACAAAAAAATTTTCAAAGGCTCCATACCCTTAATTCTTCTGGTATAGCGCCCCACTGTTGCCAGTAATACCAGGCGCCCAGGCCTGCCAAACAGCATTCAACACCCAGTATAAAAAACAAGATAAAAAAATGGGGACGGCTATTGTAAAATACGCCTGCAATACCCAGGTATCCCAAGCCGCAAACCAGCAAAGTTTCACTGGTATAAGGATTATCCAGCATAGGTTGGGTATCTACAAATCCCTCGGTCATAAAAAACAGCAGCGCCCATGGAAAGCCGGTGATAATGATCACCTGGAAAAGCTTGCGAATGTTAATGGGTACTGGCATAAACAAAAAATTTAACAGATATTCAATTACCCAAGGAAACAATTGGCCTTGCAAACACTAATAACGGGTCATCGTATTTAAAGGTATACCCTAACATTTTTCTCAATTTACTGCACCCTACAATTTTATAGGGCCGTTCTTCTTCCCACTTTCTGCGGGGTAGTTTTACGCCCAAAACTTTGGCAGCAGCTTCGTAATATTTACTGCGCAAAGGATGACGCGATGCACAAGCATTTAATACTTCCCCCCAGATACTTTTTTCTATGATGTTGGTGATAACACCAATACAATCATCCCGGTGGATGGCATTCATCGGCTGGTTGTTGCGGTGTTGCCCACCCAGCAGGCGGCGTTTGTCCGGCAACCTGTCGTAGCCTATTAACCCCCCAAAACGCAATATGGTGGTATGGAACGTCTGCGACTCCAGGAACATGCTTTCTATCCTTCTTAGCGCTTGTCCGTTTGGGGTTTCGGGCATTTCTTCATTTTCTTCCGTTACCAGGTCGTTGATATCAGCATATACGGAGGTGGAGCTTACAAATATTATATGGCGGATAGCTGTGGTGCTCAAAAAGCTATTCAACAGTTTCATTTCCTCTACATGTGCAACAGCTCCCCTTTCGCTGCGGGGAGGTATATTAACGATGAGTATATCCGCATCCCAGAAAGCATCCGGGCCTATAAGTACTTCCTGGGTGAGCATTACCGTATAAGCTTCTAATCCGAGCTGCTGCAGTTCCTGTACACCTTCGTTGGTTGTTCTTGCGCCCCTTACCTGATAACCTGCCTGTTGGAGATGTAACGCTAATGGCTTACCCAGCCAACCACAACTCAATATACTGATCTTTTCTTTTTTATGGTCCATGTCTGGTATATTTTGAGAAAACTGAAGCAAAACGGGCCAGGTTTCCATCTGCCAATATACATACACAACAATATTATCCTCTATACTACATATTGGCAACTAATGTTGATGAATGTACCAGATCAAATAAGCTTTAACAGCCAGTATACCAATCACCATCGTAAATGTAACTGCATGATTTAACAAGGTAACGATACGGAATTCTTCATGTGCAATATTGCGCTCATTATTACCGATATAGGGTTTCTCCACCAATTGTCCGCCATAGGTATTAGGGCCGCCAAAACGGCAATCAAGGATACCTGCCAATGCCGCTTCCGGATAACCGGCATTAGGGCTGGCATGAGCGGCGCCATATTTCAGCATGAACTGCCAAGCTCGGGTACTGCCAAAAACAGTGACCATCAAAAATGCAGTGAGGCGGGCAGGAATATAGTTAGCCACATCATCCAGGCGAGCGGCAAAGCGACCAAAATACAAGAATTTTTCATTCCTGTAACCAACCATGGAATCCAGGGTATTGATCATTTTGTACACCATCATGCCCGGCAAGCCAAATACAGCATAAAAGCAAAGTGGCGCTACCACCCCATCGCTGAGGTTTTCCGACATCGATTCCAGCACAGCGGTACGCACCTGATTAGGCGTGAGGTGGCCAGTGTCCCTTCCAACGATCATGGCTAAACGCCGGCGACCGGCATCAAGTCCCTCCCGTTGTAAGGCAGTAAATACCCCACGGCCTTCCCTCAGCAGACTGGTATTGGCCAATCCAAAGAACACGAATACGGCGCTGAAAGTATAATATGCTAATGGCCAGGGCACCAGGCTTTTCTGTATCCCATAAAATACACTGCCGGTAGCAGCACATAAAACAATAACGAGCAACGCACCTTTCCATATACGTG
This sequence comes from Chitinophaga sp. 30R24, assembly GCF_049056765.1. Lineage (NCBI taxonomy): Bacteria > Pseudomonadati > Bacteroidota > Chitinophagia > Chitinophagales > Chitinophagaceae > Chitinophaga > Chitinophaga sp. 30R24. Next base: position 70,682 of record NZ_JBJGXX010000013.1, on the reverse strand, counting down.
TCAGCCCTTTATTAAGCCACGCCGTACCATATTGAATAAAACGACCATAGACCTTTACAGGATGTGGCCACCCAGGAGGATCGCCCAGCAGCAGATCCAGTATATACCCTAACAGTAATGGCAGTACGAATTTTAATATTGGGTCCATTGGCGCAATGCAGTAGTCAATAATTTGTTATCGGCGGCGCTGCGACAGGCAACGCGGCAATGCCCTTGTTCCAGACCATGGAAATTAGATGCATCACGGATCAGGATACCATAGTTCTCCATCAGCCACATTTTAAGTGCAGCCGCTGTACCCGTAAGCGTTTCAAAGAGAAAAAAATGTGTATGCGTTGGCCATACTTTATATTCCGGCATTTTACGGATACCTTCCCAGAGATGAAAAGTATCCTGTAATAGCTCTTCCCTGGGTATGATAAACTGTTCAGGATGTTCCAAGATGTAATAACCAGCTTCCAATGCCAGACTATTGACCGCCCAGGGCATTTTAAAGGCCCGCACACGGTCCAGCAACTGTTTCCTGCCTGCCATATAACCCAGGCGAAGTCCGGGGATACAACAGGTTTTTGTTAGCGAACGTAATACCAACACATTAGGTAAGCGGTGCAGATGCGGCAGCATAGAAGCGGCATCGTGCGTGAATTGTATATAGGCCTCATCGATAATGAACACGGTATGTTTATTATGACTGATCAGGTGTTGCAGTGCATGTTCTTCTATAGTTTGACCTGTAGGGTTATTCGGATTACACAAGAATACCATATCTGTACTGAACACCATATCTGCGCTCAGCTTATCCCAGTTGAGGTATTGTATCTGATGACGGTACAGCTTACAAGCGTCTGCATACTCCGCAAAAGTAGGTGCTACAATAGTAGCCGTAGCTGCGTTAAAAGCCTGTGCTACCAGGTAAATGCCTTCCGTGCCACCATTGGTGACCAAAACGGTGCCAGCAGACAACCCTGCTTCCCTTTCCAATAATGACTGTAATCGTTGCCCGCCCGCATCAGGGTAATGGTCTACGCCGCTTACTTTGTTTTTCAGATGTTCTGCCAGTCCTTGCTGCAAACCACCGTACCAAACGTTGGAGCTGAAATCCGCCTTAACAGGTTGGGTAAAAAGATAGCCATCATCTCCGTGTCCTTGTATCATAATGCAATTTTGTATTATAATTCCAGTGCCTTATAAACAGCTGAAATGTCCAGATGTTCACGGATATGTTTCGCTAGTTTATTATATTGTAATTCCTTAAAATCGCGGTAGTTAAATGCTTCTGGCACCGTTGCCTTACCGCATTGCTGCAGCAGGTCGTTAATCACAACATCATTATCGAGGATGCCATGCAGGTAGGTACCCCAACAACGACTGTTGAGCAGATAACCTTCCATATCCCCGTTGCTCAGCGTATTAAGCGGTGAAGGTGTATCACTTACACTAATACCCATGTGTATCTCGTATCCCTCACAAGGCTTGTCCTGGTGGCGGTACCGGAAGCTCCGCTGCTGCGTAACCTTTTCTTTTCCCAGTACGGTAGTCACCGGTAAAAGACCTAATCCCGCTATGCGGGCCACTCCCCCTTCCATACCATGAGGATCTGCCACAGATAATCCCATCATCTGGTAACCGCCACAAATACCAATCACGATTTTATTACGTGTATGCGCTTCCGTTATAGCGCCTGCTATTCCGCTATGCCGGATAGCCATCAGGTCTGCAATGGTGTTTTTACTGCCAGGCAGAATAATGATATCTGCGGAAGCGATTGCAGCAGGTTGATCAGTATAAAAGAGATTTACCCGCTGGTCTTTCTCCAGTAAATGAAAGTCGGTAAAATTAGAAAGATGCGGCAACAATACTACAGCAATATTGATCCGGGTAGGCGACCAGGCCTTGTGTTTCTGTGCTAATACCACGGCATCTTCTTCTTCAATGGCGATGTCATGAAAGTAAGGCAACACACCTGTTACCGGCACACCTGTAATGTTTTCCAGCAATTGGCGCCCGTCTTCAAAAAGACGGATATCACCCCGGAACTTATTGATAATAATGCCTTTGACCAATGCTTTTTCTTCCGGAGGCAATAGGGCAAGCGTTCCATATACGCTACCGAAGATACCTCCCCGGTCTATATCGGTGATTAAGTATACTGCTGCGCCGGCATGTAAGGCCATGCGCATATTGGTAATATCGCGATGGCGGAGGTTCAATTCTGAAATGCTGCCTGCACCTTCCATTACCACAGGATTATATTGTTGCAGCAATCGATTGAAAGCGCCTTTTACTTCTTCGAATAGGGCCCGTTTATCATCTTCCATAAAATACTCTCTGGCAGTATGATTCCCGGCAGGTTTTCCGTGCAATACCAATTGCGCCTCCTGATCGGTCACTGGTTTTAACAACACCGGATTCATATCAGTATGACAGGGAATTCCGGCCGCTTCGGCCTGTACGGCCTGTGCACGGCCTATTTCGTAGCCATCGGGAGTAGCGTAACTATTAAGCGACATATTCTGCGCCTTGAAAGGTGACGGCGTATAGCCGTCTTGTTTAAAAATACGGCAAAACCCAGCTGTGATCACACTTTTGCCCACATCGGATGCTGTGCCAACGAACATTACCGGCCGGAGTTGTTTCATATTATTATGGTTACGTGGAGGCGAAGGTAATATATTCAAGAGCAGGGTTACCTATAAAAAAAGCTGTCTCCTATGTTTGCAAAAACGGAGACAGCTTTTTATTAGATAAGATACCTGACAGAGCCACTATAGGCCTTTATTTACTTAAATACTTGATCTCCCAGCCCACTGTTTACAGTAGCTTTTTTCATCTTCATAGTAACATTATACCCACCAGCGGTTGTTTGGAAGGTAAATGGAAATTTCACACCGTCTACTGCCTGGTAATCACTGTATTCAGCCACTGATTCCGAGCCTCCGCCTTCTTGTCCGGCGAGGGAAACAGCGCGTACTTTTAAACCGGTTTTCACGTCGTAGTAATAACGCAACAAAGCGCCGTTAGGAGTAGCAATGCTCACCACATAAGCCGGCGCACCGTTCACATCTTCTGTTACCGGCGACAGCTCCAGCTTGGCGTTATTTTCCAGCGACACAAAATGTAATTCCGGGAACATCATATTTTTATCTTTCAGCATGGCTTTATCGGCGGGCAACAATACCAATTCCTGTCCGGAGCGGAACGAGTGCACCTCATCTCCGTTAATTACCAGCTTCATCGTTTGTACGTTAGCCATTGGTATAAATACGGTTTGCAGGAATTTATCCGGCTGCTTGGCCTGGATGTTGGTTTCTACGGAAGTTCCTTGTATGCTGCCTTCTAATTGCAAGGAATAGTCCTTCACAGATTTCAACTTGTTGGCGCCTCCAATAGCTTCGATATATTGATTTAATATAGTCGTTGCCGTAGTACCCGCCGGTATGGTCATTCCAGCCTCTGCTTTCCAACTATTATTAACCCGGTTAGCATCTGGCAGAGCTCCCAAAGGATCTATAACCACACTGCTCAGTTTCACTGTAGACGGATATTGTATGGTCCAATTAGGTCCACGTTGCCATATTTCTACCGGCAAGTGCAGCGTATCGGATTTACCGTTTACATCTTTTATCGTTATCACTACAGGCATAGGCAGTTGTTCCAAATTCTGGATGGTGATCAGTGCGCCCTGGGTTGGGTCGTTCTTCACATATTTCACATCTTTTACTGCCTGATCTACTTTCCAGTTCTGGAAGAACCATCCGCGCCAGAACCAGCTCAGGTCTTCACCCGCCGCATTTTCAATGGTACGGAAAAAATCCCATGGCGTAGGGTGCTTAAACGCCCAGCGCTTAATATATTCCCGGAAAGCGTAATCAAAACGCTCAGGTCCGAGTATTTGTTCCCGTAAAAGCTGAAGTCCCAATCCTGGCTTGTAATAAGCGGCTATACCAAGATAGTTCATTCCTAATACATCGGGGGTTGTCATGATAGGTTCTGCGTTAGCAGAAAACAACAAAGACACCATCTGCTGAACGGGCTGACTCACATAATACTCTCCTTTATTGAATTCGCGGGTAGAAATTGTATTGATAAAGGTATTAAAACCCTCATCCATCCAGGCGTATTTACGTTCATTAGAGCCTACGATCATAGGGAACCAATTATGGCCGAATTCATGATCCGTTACGCCCCATAGTCCGCCATTAGTAGACTTCCAGGAACAAAAAACAATACCAGGGTATTCCATCCCTCCTACAATACCTGCCACATTGGTGGCCACCGGATAGGTAAACGGAAACCATTGCTTAGAATAATGTTCGATAGCCCCTTTTACGTATTCGGTAGACCTACCCCAAGCGTTGCTGCCACTTACTTCCTTCGGATAAAGGGATTGAGCGAGCGCCTTTTTACCATTGGGCAAGTTAATACGGGCCGCATCCCAGATAAATGCTGCGGAAGCCGCCCAGGCTACATCACGGGTATTTTTACATACAAAATGCCAGGTACGGTTGCCGGTAGCCGTATTGCTATGCAGTTCAGTGCTATCGCGGATAAACACAGTTGCATCACTGTTGCGGGCTTTCGCTAGCCGGCTAGCTTCTTTAGAAGATAACACGATCGCTTCATTAACGAGTTCACCAGAACCACTCAGCACCATGTTCGCCGGCGCTGTGATACTATAATCGAAGTTGCCGTATTCCAGGTAAAATTCGGCGCTACCCATATAGGGAATATTATTCCAGCCCAGTATATCGTCGTATACAGCCATACGTGGATACCATTGTGCAATTTCGTATATCCATCCATTAGCGGTAAGCAACCTACCATTACGATCGGTACCATATTCCGGTATCGTATAGGTGTAGTCGATTTTAATCTGGATGGCAGCCCCGCTTTTCATCGCATCGGCCAACCTGATCTGCATACGGGTATCATTTACCAGGTAATTGGCCGGGATTATTTTACCTTCTGCTACCAAGCTTACATTTTTCAATTCAAAGCCTTTAGTATAGGCACGATTACCGAAACGCGCACCTGCAACAGCTACAGTCGCAGAACCACGGGAATCTTCCCGGAAAATATTCTGGTCCATCTGCAGCCACAGGAATGGCAACTGATCGGGACTGTTATTTTTGTAGGTAATCACTACCGTTCCACTAATACGGTGCTGTAAGGTATCCAGGGTTACCTCCAATTTATAATCGGCTGCATTTTGCCAATATTTAGGGCCGGGTTGACCACCGGCACTGCGATATTCATTACCGGGAGCCGGGTAAAACAAGGGAGCAAAAGCCTCGTGCTGGTTGTAGCCAGTAGCCGTTTGGCCCATCCCCTGCTGTACTCCTGCCACTAGTAACAATGATGCAATAGCATAGATTTTGTTAAGTCTCATTTGAAGGATATATGTTTTTAGGAGAGGTTAAATATAGTAAAAAAGCATTATGAAGAGAGAGATAAAAATTATACAGCCATTGAAGCGGATAGCAGCAGAAATAATGTTTCTACTGCTATCCGCTTCAATGTCATGTTAAAAATTTGGAAAATAATTATATGTTCAAATCCCTCATTTCTTTTTTAATATGCTTTAACCGGAAAGCAAACACAATGCTGAATATACCCGTTACCCAGAAAGCGGCGGCCATTAAACCCAGTATTGCCGCTACCCCCAATTTAGGATTATCCAATATAGCAATAGCAATAATAATGAGGCCAATTCCTCCTACCAACAGCCAGCCCCAATGAGGTATTTTATCGGCGTGCAATTGTATAGAAAAACCGATCAGGCTGATCCCCCTGAACATAAACCAAAAAGCAAGGAACAGGGGCAATATCGCCATACTTACTGAAGGGTACAACATCAGGATAATCCCCAATACCATATCAACAATGCCTGACGCCAGCGACCAACCCCACCCGTTGTGGTTGTTACGGTTACCGATAGCAAAAGAAATTTCGAAAATACCGGTAACAAAAAAAGTTACACTAAAAAAAATACTCAACAGTACATAGCTATTGAAAGGATTGGAGAAAACAATAAAGCCCGCTATCAGAAAGATAACACCGTTGAGGAGGTAAAGCCACCAATATTTCACGTTGTTACGGACTGCATTGAAGAGCTGAGACATAATAAATTCTTTAATATTAAGAAAAGGTTAGCTGTTATTTGTTGTCTAACACGTCGGGATTTAAAAAGTTCGATTAAACATCGCCACAAAAAACCGGGGAAAAGCACTTAACTTTGTCAGAATGATTTAAATCATAGTTCTAACAACAGACGGAAATTATCTTTGCGGAATGAATAAGGCGATTAAGCAAGACAGAAAACCACCTAATTGGTGGCATCAGGCAGACTTTATGGGCATACACGCGGTGCCCTTATTGGCGTTTTTCACTGGTACTACAGCATTTGACTGGATCTTATGCGGCGTATTATATGTAGTACGTATGTTTTTTGTAACAGCCGGCTATCACCGGTATTTCTCGCATCGCGCATTTAAAACCTCGCGGTTCTTCCAGTTTATCTTGGCAGGCGGCGCACAGAGCAGTTTGCAGAAAGGCGCCTTATGGTGGTCTGCTAACCACCGGATTCACCACAAGCATAGTGATACTCCCGAAGATCCGCATTCTGCAAATGTGTATGGATTTTGGTATGCGCATATTGGTTGGATCATGGGCCCTGAATATAAACCTACCCGCTTCGATTTGATCAAAGACCATAAAGCCAAAGAATTACTCTGGCTGAATAAATGGCATATGGTACCAGCAGTAGTGCTGGCTATCGCCGTTTATTTTGTAGGCAATAAAGTAAATGGTACCGGTTGGTTCGACTGGACAGCAGGTTTATCTACCTTATTGATCGGTTTCTTCCTGAGCACTGTTATCCTGTATCATGGTACTTTCACCATCAACTCCCTGATGCACAAAATTGGTAACAAACGTTATTATACCGGCGATGAGTCCCGTAATAGCGCTATCCTGGCGCTGATCACCCTGGGAGAAGGCTGGCATAACAACCACCACTATTACCAGAGTGCAGCCAGACAAGGTTTCTACTGGTGGGAAATAGACATTACCTACTATGTAATAAAAACATTGGGATACCTGGGTATTGTATGGGAAATAAGACCTATTCCTGCTAAACATAAAGAAAGCAATAAGTTGAAACAATTGGCTGCTCAGCAACAAATACCTGTAGCCGAAGAAGCGAACTGATAATATAAAATAACTTCAACGAAAAATAGGGTGTATCAAAGTTTGATACACCCTATTTTATTCAGGTACGTTCTGGAGATACCTACGCCTTCTAATTACGTGGTTTTGCCCTTTCGTATTGTACCGGCCATTTCACGTCTTCCCCCAGTTCCTGGGCAGCACTCAGCGGGAAGTAAGGATCTCTCAGGAATTCCCTCGCTATTAATACCATATCGGCCCGGCCTTCCGCAATCACTGACTCCGCTTGTTCAGACGTAGTGATCATACCTACCGCACCTGTAGGAATACCAGCTTCCTTACGGACTTTTTCTGCAAATGGCGTTTGATATAAAGGTCCTATTTTTATTTGTTGATGGGCATCCAGTCCCCCGGAGGAGCAATCAACCAGGTCTACACCCTTATTTTTTAGGACGGCAGCCAATTTTACCGATTCTTCGGGAGTCCAGCCACCCTCTGCCCAATCGGTTACGGATATACGTACCAGCAAAGGGTATCTTTCTGGCCATACCGTGCGCACAGCTTCCACCGTTTCCAACAAGAGACGTATCCTGTTTTCAAAAGAACCGCCATATTCATCTGTGCGGAGATTACTGAGAGGCGACAAAAAGCTGTGCAGCAGATACCCATGGGCGCTATGCAATTCAGCCACTACAAAACCGGCTTCCAAAGCACGTATTGCCGCTGCCCGGAAATCGCTAATCACCTTGCGGATGCCTTCCTTCGTAAGCGCTTCCGGCATAGGAAATACCTCGTTGTAAGCAATAGCGCTGGGGCCTACTGCCTGCCAGGCGCCTTCTTCTGGCAATAAAGCGCGACTGCCTTCCCAAGGCCTTACAGTACTGGCTTTCCTGCCGGCATGTGCCAGCTGTATACCCGGAACCGCCCCTTGTGCAGCAATAAAAGTGGTGATCTCTTTCAACTTAGGAATATGGTCTTCTTTCCAGATTCCTAAGTCATGCCGGGAGATCCGCCCCTCAGGCGATACAGCTGTCGCTTCTGTGAGCACCAGACCAGCGCCACCTACTGCACGGCTACCTAAATGTACCAGGTGCCAATTATTAGCAAATCCATCTTCGGAAGAATATTCGCACATAGGCGATACCGCAATACGGTTACGGAATACTACCTCTCTTAACTGTAAAGGACTAAACAAATGTGACATGATCTCCTGCTTTTTATATGCTTTAAAATTAAGGATTTGCCCTGATACTGCCCTCTTGTTATCTAGTATTGTATTGAAAGATAGTTTATGTACCGAATACATTAATTTTATACCCTATACCTATTGTACGATGAATCTGTTTCCTGTCGGGAATAACTTTGTTTGCTCCCTAATACTATGCCTGGTGAGTGTTTTATACTCCAGCCAACCTTTGCAAGCCCAACAAAAAGCTGATTTCAAGTCGTCTGTTGTAAGCGACTGTGAAACGCTTATCACCACTTTTACCGACCAGTCTACCGGTAATCCAGTTTCCTGGCAATGGGATTTTGGTAATGGCAATACTTCCAACAAACAAAATCCTGGGGCTACCTATGTAAAAACAGGTAGCTACACCGTAACACTGAAAGTAGGCTATGCCAATGGCAGCACCCAAACAGTGGTAAAAAACGATTATATTCACGTAAGATCGAAGCCAATAGTGGATTTCAGCATTTCTCCCAATGCGGGCTGTATGCCACTCACTACTGTTTTTACAGACAAATCGAACCCTGTAGAAGGCAACCTACAACAATTCAGCTGGGACTTTGGCGATGGCCAGGTAGCCCTTAATGGCCATAGTACAACCACTCATACCTACAATCAATCCGGCGTATACGGAGTTGTTCTCACCGTTACTAACAGCTACGGTTGTACGAACTTCAAAGTAATAGATAAGGCTGTTACCATTACCCCACCCCTAACGGCAGACTTTTCTGTAGCAGACAAGGTACTTTGTGAAGTGCCGGCAAACGTCAACTTTACCAATCTTTCTACCGGTTCCGGTACACTGAGCTATCAATGGGCATTTGACGACGGCAGCACCAGTACAGACAAAGATCCGGGACGGCATACTTTTGCCAATAAAGGGAAACATAGTATTACCCTCACCGTTAGTAATGAGTTAGGATGTAAATCTGTAAAAAAAATAGACGATATCAACGTTGCTAATTATAGTACCAACCTCACCGTTCCTAACCTCGTATGTGCCAACACCAGCGCCACTTACCAGGCCGTTTATTCTCTGGTAAGCCCTCAAACGGTTACCTGGGAGTTCAATGATCTGGGCATATGGTATGGCTCTCAAAGCAATGTTTCCTATACCGCTCCTGCTGCAGGCCCTTTAAAAGTAAAACTGACCGCTACCTATGGTAACTGTAAAGATGTTGTGGAAAAAACAATAAATGTAAAAGCCAGTCCCACTGCACAGATCAGTACCGATAACCAGGCTATCTGCGCAGTACCTGCCACTGTTCAGTTCAAAGACAATTCCAACGGCGCCACTAAATGGTCGTGGACATTTGGAGACAATCAAAGCAGTACCGTGCAAGCACCCACCCACGTATATACCCGTACCGGCAGTTACTATGTAACCCTTACCGCTACCAACCAGGAAGGCTGCAGCGTTAGCAGCGGTACGCTTGTAGACATCCGGCAAACACAGATCCAGGCCTATGCCAGCAATATAGAAGGTTGCATTGGCACCACCGCTTCTTTTTATGCCAACAGCAATAGCAACGATCCCATTAAAACCTGGCTGTGGACATTTGGCGATGGGAGCACCTCCACGGAAGCGAATCCTAAACACACTTATACCTCTACCGGCTTCTATAAAGCCACCTTGCAATACACTACTGCCAACGGCTGTAGCGGCACCGCTGCCGTAACAGACCAGATAAAAATCTATCAGCAACCAACACCCGATTTCACGTCTCCACAGGCACCCATAATTTGTGGCAACAGTGCTGTTACCTTCGTTAACCAGTCGAATATAGGCAACAACTGGTACTGGACCTTTGGAGATGGCACCGGCGATTATTATGGCAACAATACTACCGCACACAGCTATTCAGAACCCGGCACATACGATATCAGCCTTACCGTTTGGAATGGCAGCTGCAGCAATACCATCACCAAAAAAGCCTACATACAAACAGTAAATCCTTTTCCCAGGTTTGAAGTGGTTAAGCAACCCGATTGCAATAACCGTTTAACCGTTAGCGTTAATGAGCACTCTTTAGGAGCTACCAGCTGGACCTGGAGCTGGGGCGACGGCCAGGACACCACCTATACCGTGCAAAGTAGTATTGTAAAACATACCTATGCCAAGTCCGGCACCTATACCATCAAACTCACTACCTCCGACGGCCATTGTACCACCTGGCTGAGCAACACCGCTACCGTAATAGCCAAAGCCCCGCTAATCCTTACCACAGATATCACAGACCTATGTAGCAGTGAATCTTTAATCGCTAAAATAACAGCGCCCAATACAGGTATTTACGACACCTATGGAAAACTCTGGTACATGGATAACCAACGGGTAAATTTAGGCGATGCCTCCAGCGCTGTTTCCACCTATACGCATCTTCCTCCCGGCCATCCTAAAATATATGCCGTATGGATAAACAACGTAGGCTGTTATGATACCAGCAATGTAGTGCAACTGAATGTACGCGGCCCGATAGCCGATTATACCTTGCCCGCCGCGGTGCAGTGCCGGGGAGGTGAAACAGTATTCACCGACAACTCAGACCTTACCTACAGCAAAGGCATTGTAAAGTGGGAATGGACTTTCGGGGATGGCACCGCCCAAACATATACAGCCGGACCATTTAAACATTCTTATCAAAAGGCCGGATATTACTACCCTTCTTTAAAAGTAACGGATAAGGAGGGCTGTACTAATGCTATTCAAGGAAGAAGCGTGCGGGTAAACGGCCCTATCGCCAATTTCAGCCCGGAAAACACACTGGTAAAACCTGGCAGCACCGTATTGTTCTACAATTACTCCGACGAAGTTGGCGGCAGGATTGTGGATACGCGCTGGGACTTCGGGGATGGCAAAACAGTTTCCCAAAATGGTAATGCTACCCACAACTACCCAGACAAAGGCACCTACAATATCACCCTGCATCTCACCGACGACAATGGCTGTACCGACGAGATGTCTAAGAAAATAAAAGTATCGGCAGTAGGCGCAGCCTTTACCTATAGCTCTTCCTTTGTCAACAACAGTAATTGCGCACCGATGCTATTCCGTTTCACCAATACTTCCCTCAACTATAGCGTTTCCTCCTGGGATTTTGGCGATGGCAGTACCTCAGATCAAACCCACCCGGTACATACCTATACCGAATCCGGACATTATAAAGTAACACTCAAAGTAAAAGGAGATGCCGGCACCGAAGATGAATACAATGATAGCGTGATTGTAAAAGGCCCATATGCCACTATCAAAAACACGCCTGATGGCGGTTGCCTGGAACAGGAGATCACCTTTTCCATAGCACCGGAAAATGCCACTACTTTCAGCTGGGACTTTGCAGATGGTAATGTATTACCTACCAATGACCTGGAAGTGAAGCACCATTACGCTGCACCAGGCATCTATAAACCCCGTCTGTTACTTAAAGACGATGCCGGTTGCAAGGGCAGCGCATTCCTGGATCATCCTATCGTAATAGACCAGCTGGATATAAAATTAAATGCCACTCCGGCACAGATCTGTGATGAAGGCCCACTTACGTTTGCGCCAGTTTTCAATAGTTTTTCCATAGATGAATTACAAATGACGCCCACATTTTCCTGGTCTTACAATCCGAGTCTCACGCCTACCGATATTACTACAACACAACCTGGTTTTTACCTGGATAAACAAGGCGAATATCCCTTCAGTTTGTCGGTGACTACTGCTTACGGCTGTACGCAAACAGCCACGTTGCCTATTCACGTATATCCGAAACCGGTAGCCTCCATCAGTGGACCAGCGCAAGTTTGCCAGGAAGTACCTGTTACCTTCAATGGCAGCGTTACTAAAAGCACAGATGTTACCTGGAACTGGGATTTTGGTAATGGTAATACCAGCCAGCAACAGCAACCAACAGCCCAACTCTTCCGGCAGCCAGGCGATTATACCATCGCCCTGCATGTTACCAGCAAAGACGGCTGTTCCAACGAAACGTCGCATCCCATCCGGATACTGCCACTACCAGACATCCAGGCCAGCGCACCATCAGATTTCATTTGCCTGAACAATACCATTCCCCTGCATGCCGGCGGAGGCGACTTCTACGAATGGACACCCGTGGACGGCCTCAGCAACCCAGCCATTGCCAATCCATTAGCCACTCCTATTACCAGCACTACCTACCAAGTGAAAGTAACCGACAATAACGGTTGCATCAACACCGACGCCATATCGCTCCGTGTAGTGCAGCCCCTTAAAATACAAGCCACCCCAGATACCGTATTATGTTTGGGAGATAAACTTTCCTTGCGCGCCTGGGGCGCAGACATTTATGCATGGCAGGGCGCAGACCTTGACCTACCTGCTTCGGCAACCCCTGCAACCAGGCCAAAAACTACCGGCACTTATGTGTACGAAGTAACCGGCTACGATAAAGAAGGTTGCTTCTCTGATAAAACCTCCGTTACCACTACCGTAAATCCCTCTCCCAAAGTTGAAGCGGGGCCAGACCGGGAAATAATGGCAGGCGTTCCGTTATACCTATCGGCTACTGCCAGCAGCGATGTAGTACGCTGGCGCTGGTCGCCGGCCGATTACCTGAACTGTGCAGATTGCGCGCGGGTACAGGTCCTACCCAACCTGACCACCACCTACCTGGTACAGGTGGAAAACACTTTTGGCTGTAAAGCGTACGATAACATTACCGTACATATACTTTGCCACCAGAGCGCTATTTATATACCGAATGCGTTTACCCCTAACCGTGATGGCCAGAATGAGCGCATCTATCCAAAGGGAAAGGGAGTCCGGGAAATTGAGTGGCTACGCATTTACGACCGTTGGGGCAAGCTGGTATTTGAAAATACCCACTTCCCTGTCAATCAACCTAATGACGGCTGGAATGGACGCATTAAAAATGAAGATGCCCCATTTGGTACCTATATTTACTTTATGCAAACAGTGTGTGAAAGTGGAGAACAGTTTACCTTCAAAGGCACTATCACCTTGTTAAAATAACATCATATATGTTTATCAAATACCAAGAAGAACTGGCCACACAAGGATTTACTGTAATAGAACAGGTATTTAATGAAAAAGCCATCCAGGGATTGTTAGCCGCTATTGCCGCTGCTGACAACTCTAGTCCTTTATTCCGGAAGACCCAGGACCTTTTTGCCATACGCCGCTTCCTGCAGGCGGTTCCTGCCATTGCCCCACTCATTTTTACACCGGCCTTGCAACAAATTGTGCGGGCCTTATTCGGGCCTGATTATTTCCCTGTGAAATCCATTTATTTTGATAAACCAGGAACATCCAACTGGTTTGTAGCCTGGCACCAAGACCTTACCATATCAGCAGATAAAAAAATACCTCTGTCGGGATATGGCCCCTGGACAACGAAACAAGACCAATATGCCGTACAACCGCCACAAGATATACTGGAAAGCATATATACCCTCCGTATTCACCTGGATGATACAGACGAAGAAAATGGCGCATTAAAAGTGATTCCTGGCTCTCATCAACAAGGCATTTACCGACCCAACTCTCTCAACTTTGCAGAGACGACAGTTGTTAGCTGCCGGGTGAAAGCAGGCGGCATAATGATCATGAAACCTTTGTTGATGCATGCGTCTTCACGTAGCAGCAATGGACAAAACCGCAGGGTGATACATATAGAGTGCAGCAATCGCGCGTTGGCCGCTCCCCTCGAATGGGCAGAACGCGGTAAAGACATAATAAGTCAGTCATCGATATAAGTCCCGCAAAAGCAAAAGCGTGGCGGTCATCTTGTAGAAAGAGTCCCCAAAGTGAGGAACAGCAAGCTGGCCGAACCTACAACCCTCCCCTTGCGTTCATGACTTTTGGGGGATCTACTAAAGCTTGTTAATGATTTTTACATCCGCGAATACTTTTGGTACAGGATGTGTCGGGTGATATGTACACTAAAACTGAACAATATGAAACACCTCACTTACTTGATGCTGGTGAGCATAGCAATGGTACTCGGCAGTTGCGCACTGATAGGTGGTATCTTCAAAGCAGGTATATGGACAGGTATCATTCTGGTGGCAATAGTGGTGGGTTTGATTATATTTTTGATAAGCCGGGGAAACAAGCGAGGGTAAAACCCGATACTGTTCCTCTAATACATTTGTTGCACTACAAAGCAACAAAAGAGAGAAATGCCTTTAAGGGATATAGGTTTATTTTTTATTCTGCACATAAGGTAATATTACTTTAAACGCCGCTCCTTCGCCAGGCGCCGCCAGGGCAAAGATACAGCCATGATGGTTCAGCACTATTTTCTTACAAAGTGCCAGTCCGATACCTGTACCGGAATAATCATCTTTACTATGCAACCGCTGAAAAATTTTAAAGATCTTTTCTGCATGTTCCTGTTTGAAGCCGATACCATTATCCCTGAATGTAATTATGCAATAACGTTTACCTACCGTTAACCCAGGATGTGCCGGTATCTCCCATGGCGCAACTTCCTCCGCTGTAATACTGATCTGTGGCGGTACTCCATCCTGACTAAATTTGAGGGAATTGCCGATCAGGTTAGCCAATAACTGATTTGCCTGAAAGGGGATCATCTCTAATGCCGGTAAAGGAGAACGCGTAATTACAGCATTTTTTTCTGCGATCAATAGTTCAAAATCTGTACAAACATTCTCCAATATCTTTTCCAGTTCAATACATTCAAAGCCATCTTTAACAACAGAGAGCCTGGAAAAATGCAATAAATCCTGAATAAGGGACGACATACGGGCGGCGGAAATCTCTATTTTTTCAATCAGCTTTTGAGAGACGGGATCGGTATGCTGTATCATGCCGGCAAACGTACGTACTTTACGTAAGGGCTCCTGCAGGTCGTGGGAGGCGATATAAGCAAATTGTTCCAGCTCCTGGTTGGTTTGCCGTAATTGATTATTAGCAGTAGCCAGTTCGTGGGTACGCGCTTCCACCTGCCGTTCCAACTGTTGGGAGAATTCTACCATAGTTTGCTCTGCATCCCGGAAGCCCTGTATATTCACTGCTGTTACAATGAATCCCTGAAACACCTGTTTCTCTATTTTAGGCACCCCTTTAAATAAAAACCAGTTGTATTTCCCTGTTTTACCTTCCCGTATCCTGCACTCCACCGTGAAGGGGGATGGATCCTTCCTTTGCTGTTCGTACATCGTATATACAGCAGGTATGTCGTCCGGGAAAGCCACTTTTTCCCATATATTGGATAACAGCAACTGCTGGATTTCCATGTCTATATACTTCAGCAATTCCCTATTAGCATACTGCAAACGCGCTTCTGTATCTGAGATCCATACAAACATCGGCGCTTCTTCCGTTAGTTGCCGGAATAGCGCTTCGCTTTCTGTAATTGCTTCCTGGGCCTGTTTGATGGCATCTATTTCCGTGGCTGTACCATACCACTGCATAATATCGCCATTAATATTCCTTTCCGGAATAGCGCGGCTCAGGTGCCAACGGTATTCTCCATCCTTCATCAACATACGATGCTCTTTGGAATAATTGGCCAGTCCGGCTACTGCATCTTCCCATAATCCAGTAGTAGCCTCCAGGTCTTCCGGATGTACGATAGACTCCCATTGATAGCCCCCACAAGCTTTGTGCGCTGCTGATAGCTTATATTCCTGTATACGTGAGTTATAGTACACCACTTTCCCCAATGGGTCTGCAATCCACACCAGTTGCGGCATGGCATCTGCCAGCAGTTTAAACCGCTTATTGCTTTCCTCCAGGGCATTCACGCTTTTTTTCTGATCGGTGATATCCAGTACCGCACCGAGGAGGCGGACCGGCTGGCGGTCTTCAAAGTACACTCTTCCCCTTACCCTCACCCAATGAATAGACTTATCAGGATGTATGATCCTGATTTCATAAAACAGGCTACCGGTTTTCAATGCATCATTATAGGCAGCATCACGCACCGGTAAATCTTCCCAATAAACCGCATTGATATAATCATCATGTGTAGCATTAGCCCCCAGGCCGAAGATCACATTCATCCGGGGAGAAGTGATCATGTAGTTCGTCAATAAGTTCACATCATAACTACCGAGTTCTGTTACTTCCATGGCTAAACGGGAACGCTCTTCCGCATCACCTATTACAAGACGCTGAAGGGTAAAATGGGTTACATCATAAGCCACTACGATAATGCCCGTAATAGTACCTTCCGCTCCCCGGAGGGGCTCATACACAAAATTGATATAAAACGGCTGCATAACGCCCTGACGCGGCAAATATACCATCCGCTCATTAGCCAAATAATGTTCGCCTGTGGCCAACACCTGTTGCAGCAATGCCTCGAAGCCCTGATCACGGATTTCCGGTAGCCCTTCCAGCAAAGGCTTATTTATAACCCCTTCATAGGTTTTGCCCCATAAATCGATCATATGGTTATTGGCGATTTCTACTTTAAAATTGGGACCTTTCAATATACACATGGCAATAGGCGCCTGGAGTACCAGCGTCCGGAAATTACGCTCACTTTCCTCTATTGCCCGCTGTGCAATCACTTCCCGGGTAATATCATGCAGGGTGCCGTTGAACCGGACCGGCTGTCCTTCTTCGTTGAAAAACGCCCTCCCCAAGGCCCTTACCACCCGTGGCGGCTGCGCGCCTTGCCCAATAGAATAAATAATATCATAATCGCCTCCTTTTACAGGGTCTAGCGCACGCTGAATAGCCTGTGCCACCAACAGCCTGTCTTCCTCCACAATCTTACTAAGCGCCAAGCTTAGCGGTAATTCTGCTTCACCAGGTAAGCCAAACCATTCGCAGAGGCGACTGTTGCCCCGGAAAGTGTTGGTAGCCGGATTCAGGTCCCAGGTACCCAATCCCGCAGCATCTATGGCAAACTGTAGTTGATCTTTGGTGTCTTTGAGGGCAATCATTTGCTGTACCTTCTCGGTTGTTTCCGTACAGGTAACCAACACACCTCCTATTTGCCCACATTCATCTTTTACAGGGCTGTAGCTATAAGTCCAGTATACATCTTCCAGGCGGCCATTTCTGATAATAGGAATAAGGCGGTCTTCATCCCAAGTAGCGCCCATCCCGGACATTACCTGCTGGATCTGCGGCCCTATTACAGGCCAGATCTCTCCCCATATCTCTACGGCAGGCTGTCCCAATGCATGAGGATGCTTACCGTTAATCCCAAAACTGGGACGGTAGGCATCATTATAAAAACAGATCAATTCCGGCCCCCACCATAAGAACATAGGAAAACGGGAATTGAGAATAATACTTAATGTAGTCCTTAAACTTTGAGGCCATGTTTTAGGGTGTCCAAGACTACTGGTTTTCCAAGGATAATTCCGGGTTAGCATCCCCATTTCTCCGCCACCGTCCAGAAATTGCAATCCAACATTATTTGCATACTCCATAAAGAATAAATGTAGCTAATGCTGACGAATTATTTATTTTACAGATGATAATAAAAAAGTGTATTTAAAATTTTGAAAGATAAAATAATTACCTACTTTTGCATCCCTGTTAAAGGGAAAAACACCGGAAATAGTTCGGGACGTAGCGCAGCCCGGTAGCGCACTTGCATGGGGTGCAAGGGGTCGCTAGTTCGAATCTAGTCGTCCCGACTTTAGGGTGAAATACTTTATAATTATTTATAGCAAAGTATGTCACAAAAGCCCGCAGACATTGAGTTTGCGGGCTTTTTTATGCCCCACCTCTTCCAATGTATTTGATGGTATTTCAATATTTCCAGCGTGTAATCCACTGAGTAAGCTACTGAGTAACTTTACCTACTCAGTGGAAATGTTTAAAACGTTGAATAGCAAAGTATTCCAGCTGGTTTTCTTTGGAATGCTTTAATGTCAAAGTGTATCATTTTCCGCCACTTTTTGGGCCTGTGGGCCACCGATTTTGAGAGCATGATTTTGTCCAGAAAAATGGTATTGAAGGTATTAACGGGTTTCAAATAAACGGATGCTCCATTCGAGCAGTGCAATGTCATCGACAATACTCCAGGAATGCGGGTGTCTGCTTCCGTCTTTCCTATAGCCTTTGTTGTCGGTTGCTATTAATTCTGCATTTTTATTGCCGAGTAATCTCAGCTGGTTAATAAAAGCGGCGATATCCAATACATTAATGTCGTAAAAATCTTTCCCACGGTTATTGATCCACCAATTGATATCCGGCTCGCTATACATTCTTACGTGCATATCTTTAAGGACAGCGGCGTTCCCTCCGTGTTCCTTTGTATGGCTGAACGGGGATACCCGTTCATATGCTTTCCTGTTATCCCTGGGTGAACCTTTCAGTTTGCTTTTAAATAAGGCTATCAGTTGTTTGCCTTCGGTAACGGCATCTTCATTATAGTTCCTGAGAACAGAACTTTCCGATTCATTATAAAGCCGCTCATAGTCTAAGGGAGGGTCTGCGGCAAATACTGCCACAGGCATGATCTTAAAAGCGCTCTCATTACGCGCGCAATACTCTGCGAACCGGACTGCCGTGGCGCCTGCAGCAGACATACCGCCTATGACTATTTTACCGGCGGGGACCTGGTACTTTACGGCTGCTTCATGGATCATTGAATCCAGTCTTTTCAGTAACAGGTCATCCATTAAAAAATCGAGATCGTTATCTGTAAGCACTGCTGTCATTAAGAGGATCCCTTTTGCATAGGCGGCTTTCTTCGCGGCTTCAGACAGCCCTGTACTTACCAGCACTATAGCTCCTTTTACCTGACCTTCGGGCTGGCGTATAGAATAAAAATCCTGAAGACTGTCTTTAGCATTTCTGTAAATGTATGCCGGCCGTTGTTGAGACCAGGACGCCAGATACAGCAGCATTAAAACAAACAGTGCAATACTTCTTTTACAATTCATACTAACTATCTTTAATTATTCAATTCTTTTCGTAGAAGAGCTCTTTCTCTCCATACAAACGTTCCGATATAATGTCCTTTTCTTTACAAAGATCTATTAGTTTCTGTGATTGAATAATAGGATTTGACTCATCAGTGTATTTAATACTGCTGATAAATTCAAGCCAGGGCTCCTGTCCCATTGCATAAACATACAACTCCTTCGGTTTAAAGATCTCCACCAGGGGCGTTCCTTTGGCACAGTCTGATCCGGACAGGCGTCTGCTGCCATCCTGATCCCTCTGGATCTTCTTTGTGAGCAGAGGTCCGTATAACCAGGACAATGGCGCCCCATCGCATTCCATACCGAGGAACAGTACGTCAATCGGACCGGTGATCCTGCTAACATGCTCGTATAGTGCCGGCTCAACGACGCGGGAATCGGCCATAAACAGCAGCTTGAATTTGTCTATCTGTACCTTGAAACAGGCTTTGGTAGCAATATTCAGATCACTGTGCTCTCCTGTAAAGGGCAGGCCGGTAATAGTGGCATCAGCGAACCGGATATTTTCCATTTCGCCGATCTCCCTTACGTTATTGAACCCGATGTTATTAAACATGAGTTTCAGGCTGGGGTCTTCCAGCTTTCCGCCTGAGGTGCGGGGTACTATGATATTCTTTATACGGTGCCTGAGTGGTAAAAGCGTTTCGAATAAGATATGATCCTGATGGTTATGGGTGATGAGGACATAGTCTATTGTGTCGGGCAGGTCAATATCTGAATAGTGGGCAACGTCTGACTGATACCCATAATAGCTGATAAGAGGATCTACCAGGATGCTAATGTCTTTTGTTTCGATCAGGATACAGGCATGTCCGAAATACCGCATGCGGATCTTGTCGCTCTGGTAGCGTTTATATTCCGGCAAGGCTTCATCAGTAAAAAAGCTGCAGAACAGGTCCATCTTAGCGGCAGGTATTTTTAACAGGTCTGCGATGTGTTCAATCGTCTGCGGTGTTTTCTTCATCCGGGCCAGTTCATCGATGGCCGGGTCTCCCAGGGGAAGATCCAGCAGCAATACATCTTTTTCTTCCAGTCGTGGTGTGCTGAGACAAAAGGGCCGGTGATCATTATCGGTTATCCATAAGGCGATGCTTTGTGCACTCTTGTCGTAGAATTCACTTTCGTACAGCAATGCTTCAAAGAAGCGGAAGTCAGGATTGTTATTACGGTCATAGAATAATTCCACATATCCTTTCAGAATGTCAGGTACTTTTTTATACAGCTGTTCCAATGCGAACCCTTTAGCTTCATTGCGCAGCAGGTCGTTCAGTTCCTTAACCGCCTGTGCGAAACGCAACATATTATGACGTTTAGCCAGTGTGCTGTCTTTCAGTACGGCCACTTCTTCGGCCCTGTTCCCCGTCAGGTCCATAAAAGGCCCGCCTTTCATCTGTGGGTTCAGTACAGCTTCTGCGTGGATTTCGGGGGCCATAACGTATGACTCCATAATTGACAGGTGTCGGCCTACGATATTCATCGCAGCTGTTGCAGGAGAGATCAAATGACTCCATGCATACCATCTGTCTACCATCGGTTCGATTACTACATTAGGCTTAAGGTAATATTTCTCAGGGCTCATATTCTTTTATTTTTTTTTTGCAGGATCTCGTGGCTTAATCTTCCTTCCTCCATTTTATAGATCCGGTCTGCACAGGAATAATATTTATCGTCGTGGGTAATTGCCACTATTGTAATTCCCTCTTCTTTTAATGTTGGAAGGATCTGTGTATAAAATTTCTTTCTGAAGAAAGGGTCCTGGTCGGCGGCCCATTCATCCAGCAAAAGGATCTGCCTGCCTTCCATTAAAGCAGCAATAATAGCTAGCCGCTTACGCTGCCCTGTGGACAGGTTTGTAGCAGAGTACTTGTTTTTCCGGAAGCTGACTTTCGATTCCATTTCAAACAGGTGCAGGTAACGGGACAGTTTTTCTTCATCCAGGTCACTGATGCCATAGAACTCATCGAACAAATAGAAATCGCTGAACACGACAGCGTATAAACGCAGGAAACTTTCATATTCATCCTCTTTTAAACATTGTCCGTTTACGGATGTCGTGCCGGCCGATCTGCCCAGTAGTCCCAGCAGCAGGAACATCAATGTTGTTTTACCGCTGCCATTGCCGCCGTAGATGAAAATGATATCGCCTTTGTTCACATCGAGGTTTACGGGACCTACCTTAAAACCTCCATTATAAGAGAATTCCACTCCCCGAAGTGAGAGACTTTCAAAATCCATTACAGCGGCATCCGGATCAGCAGGTAGATTCCGGGCATACAGCGGGGCGAGGTCATTCTTCAGTTGCATGACCCGTTCAGCAGCCACCTTGCCCTGTACGATCGCCCCACCAGACATTAATACTGTTACGCTCGCCCAGGTACTCTCCCGTATAAGTGATAAGTAAAGGTATATCTGCGACAGGCAAGCCTTTACGCAGCAAGTTATTATAGATACTTGAAGCGCAATGCATCAGTCCCGTACAAGGTCCGAAAACCATTTTGGGGTAGCTGGAGCTGATAAGTGCCAGGTCCTGACGGAATGGAAGTTGTTTGGAAAAGATCACATTCTTTATATTCTCTTTACCCAGCCATTCGCCATAAAAAGTTTCTTTACCTATATTCTTTTCATCGAAGATCAATACTTTGGTGTTGGGTTGTCTGAGTATGCCGGCCAGAAAATCGAAATACACATCGATGTTCAATAACTTTCTCTTTTCAGATGCAGAGTCCATCAGAATACACAGCCGCTCCCCTTTCTTGATCCCGTTTGACTCAAGCCATTGATCCGCCCACGCCCGTTCCTCATTGGTAACGTAGAGCTCACATGGCACCTTACTGCTATTGCTGACCGTATATTCCCGCAGTGCTTCGTAATCAGGGAACAGGTATTCAGCAGTGGGCTCTTTAGCGAGGGTACTTTCGGAGAACGAGAAGACGGCCAGGTGGAATTGCCTGTTACGGATCTGATGCCGGTATTTTTCATACAAGAAGTTCAGCAGTACCGGCTCCTTGTATGTAATACATAGCAACATATCATAATCTTCAAATGGAATGTCAGACCATTCGTCGTCTTTAATATTGTCGAAATTTGGGCTATTCTCAAGAATAGGCCTATACAATCTCATATTCTTCTTATTGAGAAAGTTGATATCAACCTCTGCATTCGGGAAGAAGGACCTGACATACCTGAGTTTATTAAACAGCAGGCAGGTATCTCCGATGAAGAATGATTTTTCCTCATAGATGATTAAGATCTTTTTGACGTGTTCTACTTGGAGTTGCTGGTTATTTTCTAATATTCTCTCTAATAGTATATTGGAAGGTTGCATAGTATATCGCGGGTTACATGAAGAAAAGTTACAAAAAAAAGTAAACTTCCAAACCCGGGAATTGAAAAATGGGTAACAACATTTATTATACCAGCAGTTGGATCTTCCGACCGGACTGCTGTACCTTCTGATCTCGTTCCAGTTTTTTCATTACCCTTGAAATAGCTTCCCGTGAAGTAGCCAGATCGGTGGCTATAGTTGCGTGAGATATTGCCAGTAATGTATTGCCTGTAATGGATGTCTTTGTTTGCAGGTACTAACATTCCGAAATGTTAATGCATATACGATAATCTGAGAAAAGCTATTGGTCAGTTTATGTAGCACAGTTTGTTGTTCCAGTTGGCATAACGATTTATGCTACTGCAACCGAATCACAAGGATCAATTGGGACGAGTGAAACGATAACCACCAATATCAATACCCATACGTTTGCTATACATATCCCGTAATGAACGGCATACTCTATTCATGACAGCTTAGCAAAATAAACCAAAGTACTCCATCCAGGAGTTGACAATTCCTAGGTGGACACCTTCTAATTAAGCAATTTTAGGGGTGTCCAAAGCTGATAGAATGGTATTAACCTATTGCTTAAGATAGCAAAGCATTCCATAACTGCCTGCAATAGTTTACCATCAAAGTAATCCATTGCTTACCAAAGCAGTTACTATGCAAAGATTGTTGCAAAGCAGTACATTGATTATCTTTATGGCGTAAACGCTCTTTTACGGTGGTACGTAATCCACTGAGTAGGCAAAAATGATCTTTAATTAAGCTACTAATTATCAATATATTGCGAGCACATTGGCGTCGGACAGTCGTCCCGACAAAATCTTGTAAATCAATGATTTACAAGATTTTTTATTTTGCGCACTTCTCCAATATGGGCTAAAAAACGCCTAAAATTCCATTATTCGCTGAATAATCCCGTGAGTGATTTTACCAGTAATTTTTCACTCAGTGAATCAACAATTGTTATGATAAAGGTGCGGAAAGATGATATACATTACAAACTTGCAGTATTAAAATTGCAAAATCTAAATTAGATTTTACAGCATTATTATTATCTCTACTTTTCATGCAGAAATTTTAGCCAGCTTATTCTTATTAAAAGTGCAAAAGTAAAATACATTAACTATCAACCACTTATGTAAAAGTCAATTGCAAGATGACCAATATTTACAGATTATTTGTTAATTTTGAAATATGACAATGTCAATTTCAAATAGAAGAGTTGTGGTTGTGCACTGGAAAAACCAGCAAGACCATTCTTTTGAGATTTTTTCAAATCTCAAAAATTTTTGCTTAAGTTATCCGAAATACAATTATAACACTCTTAATAATTACTTAAGCAAAGGAAAAATCCCATTTGAAAACAATGAAGTACGCGTGGAACGAAAAAATATAATTACTCAGCCCAAAGCCCAAAACATGTCATCCAATATCAATCGCAGAATAATGCCGATTGTTCGCAAAGTCGCAATCAATGAAGCAAATGACGTTATTAGAGACTGGGAATATTGGCTAAATCAATCTTCAAGTAAAAGACTAGAAGCTGTTACCTTTATAGTCAGCCAGTCCTTAGCTAAAGGAGCCCGCCTAGATAAAACAGTTATAAATAAAAAACCTTTAAGATCATGATTCTGGCAAAAGATTTTGAGGAGTTTGTATCGCTGCTAAATAAACATCAGGTGGCTTATATGGTCGTGGGTGGTTATGCTTTGGCTTTTCACGGAAAACCCCGACACACAGGTGATTTAGATATTTGGATCAACGTTTCTTTTGAAAATGCTGAGCGTATGCTTCATGTACTTCGAGACTTTGGTATGGGATCTTTAGGTTTTGAGAAAGAAGATTTTTTACAACAAGAATATATCAATCAAATTGGTTATCCCCCTTTGCGAATTGACATTCTAAATAGTATAGATGGCGTTGAATTCGGTGAGGCCGTAAAAAATCGCCAGCAGATTGTACTGGATGATGGACTAGAAATATCTTTTATCGGGCTCCAAGATTTATTAAAAAATAAACAAGCAGCAGGTAGAAGCCAAGATTTAACTGATATCAAAGAAATAAGAAAGATACTGCCGAAAAATAAGTAATACACCAAGCAATGGTATATAATAACTGTAGATAAGGAATTAATAGAAAACTTCTTTGGCTGGAGCGATCGTAAACAACAATATACACTTGCTCAAGTCGAAAATGGCCTCCAATGGCTGAGGAGTTCAGATGGAGCCAAAGAGGTTTGGAAAATTAATTAAGCAAGCGAAAGGTAAGAAATACATTAATTAGATTAATGTAGAAGCACCGAAACTGCGTATTGGGCAGCTGAATTCAGGTTATAATGGCCACCGGACTTTATCCATTAACATAATATAAAATCTCAATAGTTAAAGATGACCACTTACGGAAAAACGATTCGCCTGTTTCTAGTAGATGGCACTACAAATGGCCTTACTACGGCAGAGCTAAGTAATTGGACAGGTATCGGTATAAAAGTACCTCGAATTAAAATCAAAGAATATAGCAATCGTATCGAATTCCAGAAGCCAGGCGTATATATTCTAATTGGAAAAGGAGAAAACAACGAAGATGCAGCTTATATTGGTGAGGCTGAAGTTATTGCAGATCGCTTAACCCAGCATATTTCCAATAAGGACTTTTGGCATGAAGTGATCTTTTTCGGCAGTAAGGATAAATATCTTAACAAAGCAAGTGTGAAATACTTAGAAAACCGTTTGCATGAATTGGCAATTAAGGCAGGAAGATATTCTATCAATCAAAACACCCCCACTCGCTCCGAACTATCGGAGGCTGAACAAGCAGAATTGGAAGAATTTTTAGCTCATATTAAAGTACTAACAGCTACTTTGGGCCATAAAATATTAGAATCTTTGGAAGAAACACTTGAAACCAAGGTGTCGGAGCAACAAATGTTCTATTGCAGGAACGGTGCTGGAGCTGACAGCAAAGGAAGCCCGTCTACAGAAGGATTCATTGTGTATAAAGAATCATTATTCATGATAAACGAACAACCATCCTTACCGGATGGCATTCGGCTCGAAAGACAACAAATGCTTAATGATGGGGATTTGAAAGTAGATGAAGACTTTTATCGTCTCACAAAAGACTATGTATTTACGTCTCCCGCTAGAGCTGCGGCTGCTACTTTAGCCAGATCTGCCAGCGGCCCGCTTGAATGGAAAACAAGTGAAGGCGTTCAGCTAAAACATTTTGACTTATAAGAAATAATTATATTTTTGATATGATGTAATTCTTTCGAAGGTATATTACCTGAAACGGCCAAAAAGGTTTGAACGAGAACATTACCGCTACAGGAAATAGCAACGTCAACATACTTATGAAATAATAATAAGCGCTAATAACGTTTCTTAGGCTTCGGAATAACCTTGCAGCAATTCCCATCCTTATCCAATGGATCTGAAAGGTAAACACCGTTTACTTTCATGTCCGTTTTTTCTGTCAGTTCCGCATCATAAGTAATCTTACCCTTCTTTATTTCATAAAACCTTGATGGTACATAGTACATAGAGTCGGGAGAAGGATGTACTTCTGTGAGATCGCTACCGCCAAATTCAAAGTTGCCGTCATGATCCAAGTCTTTAACGTCTGAGCTGATGGCATCTAAAATGGAATCTGCCCGGGAATGATCAATATTAAATACGTACATCCTGTTTTTATTCGGGCTTCCATCTATTTCCAGGAAGAGGAATACTGAACTACGATCTTCTACAAGGCGGTTACGTTTGCTCTTGTAGTTAATACCGTCTTCATGAAACACAAAAGCTTTGTTCCCATTCACGAAAATGGTGCCCTTGTATACGGTAATTAATTGTTGCTGACTGCTGGTAAAATGTAATTCGTTGGCCGGTTTTTGTGCCATAGCGGATGGTAAACCAATGAAAAGCAGCAGACATCGTCTAAAGAAATAGCGCATCATAGTATTTTTATAAGCTGTTAATTTAGATCATTCCTGCATATTTTACAACTCAACTACCATGAAACAGCTTTAGTTGAGCCTAACGGGAACCCTGCATAATTACACCTTATCAAAAAAGATCTGTACGGGAATAATTTAAAAACAAAAAAAGACCGCCTCAAACTTATCAGAGACGGTCTTTTTAAATTACCATATTAATCCAGGTCAAAATCAATCATCATCATCTTTCTTCTTCTTTTCCAAAATTACAAAAGCGCTTCTTTTGGGAGCAGGCATAACGGCACTTTCGCCTTTAACAGACTTCCAGATCACTTCATTCAGCTCTAAATCCGGCGCAGCATCTTCTTTCGCCAAATTAAAGCTTTCTGAACGTTTGCTGCTCTCGTTTACTGCCACATTACGCTGTTCCAGGTCAAAGAGGGCGGGCTTTACATCATACGCGGTGAGGTTTGGCGTTGCTGTAAAGCATTCATATAATGGCATAGCTGCGGCATCATACTGGCTCATCGGAGGCAAACCCAAAATCAGTTCCATCGTTCTCAGGAAACCCGAAGTAGAATACATTGTATGTACAACTGCCTTCCTTTTTACATATGGTCCTAATACAAATGCAGGTGAGCGATGCGCATCTACGTGATCGGGGCCGTTCTGGGCATCATCTTCCAGGATAAATACTACAGATTCTTTCCAGATAGGACTATGTGATAAGTGATCTAAAAAGCGTCCGATAGCTAAATCATTGTCGGCAACAGCCGCTTTAGGTGAAATCTTTCCTTTCTTTTGTCCGCTGGTATGGTCGTTGGAAATCCGGATAGTGCTGAATTGAGGTACAGCATTAATGGCTAACAGGGAGTCAAAATCATGTTGCCAGGCATCCACCCGCA
Organism: Chitinophaga sp. 30R24; assembly: GCF_049056765.1. Classification (NCBI taxonomy): domain Bacteria; kingdom Pseudomonadati; phylum Bacteroidota; class Chitinophagia; order Chitinophagales; family Chitinophagaceae; genus Chitinophaga; species Chitinophaga sp. 30R24. The sequence goes on along the minus strand of NZ_JBJGXX010000013.1, from coordinate 43,206 downwards.
CCTGATCTTTGATGTCCATATCAAAGCCTGGCGAATAAGGCGACATATGCCCTTGCAAAGTTTTGAGGGCGGCTTTATTGTAAGCGCCGAACTCACCGTAACTGCGGTACGTAATTCCTGCACGTTGACAATAATCCCAGATAAAACCATCTTTGGGGTAAGTAACCGGGCGGCCGCCTTCGTAAGAAGTTGATCCTCCACGATTGCCATAGCTGGTTGGCCATGTCTTTTCCACCACATCGGTAGCGTAGGCTGCCATGCTCCAATTATGACCATCTGCACTCACTTCTGCATCTACATAAAAGTTATCCAACAACACAAAATCCTCTGCAAATGCATGATGATTAGGCGTAATATCCCTGCCAAACAAGGTGAGGGAAGAATCACCATTACCCTGAGGCAAATCTCCTAATACCTGATCATAAGTGCGGTTTTCCTTTATGATATAAAAAACATGCTTGATAGGTGATTGCTCACCTTGTTTACGCGGTATAGGATTACCTGCCTCACCATCAGCAAGGATAGCCTTTTTATCGTTAAAGGGGGTATTGGCATATACCTGCCGGGTATAGGTGGTTAGTTGATCTGGTTTGGGCACTTCGATAAATGATAAGGTCCCTTTAAATAAACCAGCAATGTATTGAAGACGGTTGTTTGCAGTACTTCCTACGTGAATACCGCTGTCGTCCAGCCTGCTGACAGGTTGCGGACCTTCAGGGTTAGCCAGGGAAGTATTTCCCTTACCGTTGGCAACCAGTATCTTGGAGCCAATTACTTTTACACAGGTAGGATACCAACCCACAGGAATAAATCCTTTGCTTTCACTATGACCTGGCTTAGAAACGTCAAAAACGCTCAAACAATTATTATCGGCATTAGCGATATATAAAGTTTTTTCATCAGCGCTCAATGCAAGTCCGTTAGTGGTTGATCCGATCAGTTGAGTAGGATAAAGCGTTGTGGAAATTGTTTCCATTACTTTATTATTACCGGTATTAATCACTGAAACGGTATTATCGTTGGCATTGGCTACAAATAAGTACTTCCCATGCTTATTTAACAACATCTCATTCGGATGATCGCCTACTGGGATGAATGCATCAATCCGTGCGGTAACTGTTGATACAACGGCTACTGTACGGCCGCCCCAAATAGTTACATACAACCTGGTTTCATCTGGTGATAATAAACAGCTATAAGCAATGTCCGGGAGCTGCACTTTATTAAGTACTTTTTTTATTGCGGGATCAATGATATAAAGACTGCTATCTTCTTTAGTAACCGTATATAAACGGTTGTTGGCTTTGTTAACAGCAATACCTGCCGGGCTTATTTTTTCCTTTGGCCAGGCAGCTCCCAACACGATGGTATCACTTTTCCCCAATTTGCCGGCTGTTATAGGAAAATCGAGTATCCAGTTATCATTAGCACCAGAAACATATAAATGTTTTTCATCTTTGGTGAAGGCCAGTCCGTACCAGGCTTTACCCAGAATACAACTGTCTAATATCTCTTCAGTTCTGGGGTTGATAAGCTGTACAGATTGTGTACTCTGTCCATTGTTGGTAACCGCCAGGTACTTTCCTGATGAGCTGAGTTGCATATTCAGCGGAAGATCACCCAGCAATATGGAATGGCCCGCCGGACTTAGCTTCCAGCCATTAGGTAAAAGAACCTGTTGGGTCCCTTTTTGCAATCCGGGCGTTTGTGCAGCAACCCTATTCGCCATAAACGAAAGGGCCAGCATTAGAATAAATGATTGTCTCATCGGCTTCAGTAAATCAGTTGACCTTAATTAAATTAGGGTTGCAAAGGTAATTAAAAGGGAATCATGCTGTTGACCGGCCATACTGTAACCCATTACATCTTTAACATCATCTTTGCTTTCCTTATGTCTGTATTGATTTGCAATCCGCTAACCGAAGATATTATCATATTGTTATCTAATTTAAATAGACTAATAACACGCCTCGACTGGCAACCACTCCAGAAATAGACAAAGCCCGGCCTCCTCCATTCCGGTTGCATCTTATTGCGTTCCGCCACCCAATGCACGGTACAACTGTATATAAGCCGTTACCTGCTGTCTTTTCAGATCAGCCAACTCAAGTTTGTTTTGCAACAAGCTTTGCTCAACAGCAATCACTTCCAGGTAGCTAGCCATTCCATTTGTGAAAAGCAGTTGTGCATTAGGCATGGCAGTTTGAAGAATATCAGCTTGAGATTGAGTAATCCCAAGCTTTTCTTTTAATTTTTCAGATTGCACTAAAGCATCTGATACTTCTGATACTGCATTCAGGAACTTACTCTTAAAATTGGTAACCGCCTGTTCATATTCAATGCGGGTAACATTTAAATTCGTTTTAAGCCGTCTTTTATTAAACACAGGCTGCAATACACCACCAGCAATATTTCCAAACAATGATGCAGGTAAACTCAGCCAGTTAACAGCCTGAAAAGCATTGAGCCCCCCTCCTGCACTAATACTTAACGCCGGGTACATATTTGCCTGTGCAAGGCCAATACGTGCATTCGCAGCACGAAGTGCGTATTCACTTTCCCGTACGTCGGGACGCCGGTTTAATAATTCCGCAGGGATACCTGTTGCAAATTGATCCGGTATATCAAAATGTCGTATATCTGTATTTACATGGATTCGTTGTGGCTGATGGGCCATTAATATATTCAAAGCATTTTCCTGGATCTGTATGGCCTGCTCCAATGTCGGTATCAACGATTGCGTCTTTTTCTTTTGTATTGCTGCCTGTTGCACTGCAAGTATTGTCGCTTCCCCATTTTCCATCTGTAATTGGGTCATGCTCACAATAGTGTCGTTCAACGCAACATTATTACCAGCAATTTCCAATTGCTCATGTAATATCAGTAAATTGTAATAGCCTGCTGCCGTAGCAGAGATTAAACGGGTTTGTAAAGACTTGGCCGCTTCTTCGCTTTGCAGCCAGGTTGTTAATGCTACTTCTTTTTGATTCTTTATTTTGCCCCAAATATCTATTTCCCAGCTTACCCCCAGGCTCACTGAATAGTCTTCAATATGATTAGCACCGATGGTATTGTTTAAATTAAATCCGCGAGGACCATTCAGACTATTGTCGGCAAACCGGTTAGTATTTGCCGCAACATTTGCTGTTACCGCTGGCAACCATTCTACCTTTGCCTGTTTCAAATATTCCTCGTTCTTCCTGATATTATTTAAAGCGGTTGCAAGATCATAGTTTTTGTCCAGCACTTGACTAATTAAATGCTGGAGTGTTGTGTCGGTAAAAAAAACCTTCCAGGGAATAGCTGCAATATCAACAGTAGCTGTTTTTTGTGCAGGCAAGCTATCATTAACTTCCCTGAAGGAAACGTCCGAACCTGGGTTCGGACGTTGATACTCTTTCCCTACACGGCAGGAAGCAATCAACATGGCGATGGCTATCATACTATATATATGTATTCTCTTGTTCATTTTGATTAACAATTATTTTTATAAATTACCCCTCTACTGTTTTAACAGGTATATGTTTTACACCAAATACCCGCTCATGTAACGATTGGAAAATCACAAACAAAACGGGGATGATGAAAACGCCTAATATAACTCCGAAAAGCATACCGCCAATGGTACTTGAAGATATAGACCGGTTGCCCTGTTCGGAGGCTCCTTTGGCAAAGAACAATGGCAACATACCCACAATAAAAGCGAGAGAAGTCATTAATATCGGACGTAAACGCAAAGCGGCTCCCTCCATTGCAGACGCAACTAACGTTTTACCAGCATGGCGGCGTTGCAACGCAAATTCTACGATCAGGATAGCATTCTTAGCAAGTAGTCCTATCAACATGATCAGGGCGATCTGAACATAAATATTATTAGAAACACCCACCATATTAATAAACACAAATACACCGAAAACTCCGGTTGGTAACGAAAGGATAACAGCCAGAGGGAGTATATAACTTTCATATTGCGCTGCCAGCAGAAAATAGACGAACAGTATACACAAGGCAAAAACAAATATCGTCTGGTTACCCGCTTCCTGCTCCTGTTTGGCCATACCAATATACTCATGGGAATAGCCGGCAGGTAAATCATTGGCGGCTACTTCATTTACCGCATTGATGGCATCACCTGTTGAAAAACCTGTTTTGGGTTGTACACTTAAATTGATAGAAGTGGCCTGATTAAGATGGGTAACTACTTCGGGACCAAAAACGCGCTTCAATTTAGCTACAGATTTGATGGGTACCATTTCCCCAATATTATTTTTTGCATAAACTTCATCCAGTGAATTTTCGCTCGACCGGTAAGGCGCTTCTGCCTGTACAACAACCCGGTAATATTTACCAAACCGGTTAAAGTCGGATGTATAAATACTACCATAATAGGCCTGCATGGTTCCCAACACATCACTTACCTCAAGACCTAATTGTTTGGCTTTAACAGCATCCACTTCCAACATATACTGAGGGAAAGAGGCATTAAATGAAGTAAATGCGGTTTGAATTTCTTTTCTCTTTAACAACGCAGCAATAAAATCATCGCTTACCTTTCCAAACTTGGCAATCGCCCCTCCTGTATTATCTTTTAACACCACGTCCAGCGCATCCACATTCCCGAAACCTGGTACAGTCGGCATAGCAAACGTAAAGAAGCTGCCTTCCGGAAGATTGGAAAAAACCTGTCTGATAGAATCCATAATCACGTTTATGTCTTTAGTTTTCCCTCTCTCATCAGGTTGTTTTAAAATGGAGTACGAAGCGGCAAAAGATGGTGATACTGTACCCGCCAACAGGTTACTTCCGTCTACTACAGCATGGAATAGCATGCTTTCAAATTTGTCCAGCCTATCGCTAGCTGGCTTGATCGCTGATTTTGTACGTTCCAGAGAAGTACCTGGAGGCATATTAAAAGCAGTCATGATAAATCCCTGGTCTTCGGTAGGAATGAATGCCTTTGCAGTATGTTTAGCTATCCATACCGAACTAACAGCGATTACTACCAGTCCTCCCATAGCCAACCATTTACGCCTGATTAAAAAACGGACAGCATTTACATATTTTCTTGTTACAGTATGAAAACCTGCGTTAAAGGCTTCATAAAACCTATGAATACCTTTTTTCTTTCTTCCTTCCAGGATCTCACTATGCACATTCTTCAGCAAAATGGCACTTAATGCAGGCGTTAAAGTCAACGCATTAATGGCAGAAAGCACAATCGCAATAGCAAGCGTAAATGCGAACTGCCTATAAAAAACGCCTACAGGTCCATCTATCAGCCCTATAGGTAAAAATACAGCAGACATTACCAGCGTAATGGAGAAAATAGCTCCGGTAATTTCACTCATTGCATTTATTGTAGCCTTTTTCGCGTCAGAGGCATGATGTTCCAGCTTACTATGTACAGCTTCTACTACAACAATAGCGTCGTCTACGACAATTCCTATTGCAAGTACCAGGGCGAAAAGTGTAAGTAGGTTAATCGTAAACCCAAACAACTTCATGAAAAAGAAAGTACCTATAATTGAAACAGGAACAGCAATCGCAGGAATAATAGTAGAACGGAAATCCTGCAGGAAGATGAATACTACGATAAACACCAGTATAAAAGCTTCGATTAGCGTATGAAGCACTTGCTCAATAGAAGCATCCAGAAAATGTTTAGTACTATACGTAACGTAATAATCAATTCCTTTAGGAAAGTCTTTTTTTGCTTTTTCCATAAAATCCAAAATCGCTATTTGGATTTCATTGGCATTTGAGCCAGGCGTTTGCATGATGGCAATCCCAATCTCAGCGTTTCCCCCCTTCATGGTTTGGCTGGAAGCATATACATGGTCTAATGATCCCAATTCCACTCTCGCTACATCTTTCAGTAATAGTACAGATCCATCAGGCTTGGCACGGATCACAATATTTTCATAATCGGGTTCCTCACTCAATTTACCTTTATATTTAATGGTATATTCGAAGGCAACCGAACTTCCTTCTCCAAATTTTCCTGGCGCCGCTTCCAGGTTCTGATGATTAATAGCATCCATCACTTCCTGCGGCGTCATGCCGTAAGCAGCAAGCTTACCTGGGTTGAGCCACACCCGCATGGCATAATCTTTACTGCCAAATACGGATACTTTTCCCACTCCATTGATACGTTGTATAGTAGGTACAATATTGATCAGATCATAGTTATTTAAAAATGCCGCATCATATTTTGGATCTTTGCTTTCAAGATCTATAATCATGATGGTGCTATTGTTTTGTTTAGATGTTACGATCCCCGTATTCACTACCTCTTTGGGCAATTGATTCACTGCCTGCGACACTCTATTTTGCACATTAACGACAGCCTGATCTGGATCTGTACCCAATTTGAAAAATATAGTAATGTTTAAACTACCGTCATTCGATGAAGAAGATGTCATATAAATCATATTCTCCACACCATTAATAACCTGTTCCAAAGGGGTGGCTACAGAACGGGCAACAGCTTCAGCGCTCGCGCCAGGATACCGTGCAGATACAACTACAGAAGGCGGAGCTATTTCAGGAAATGTTTCCATTGGCAAAGCTTTCATCGCCAGTATACCCAGGATCACCAGGATAATAGAAACCACTGTAGCCGTTACAGGACGGTTAATTATTTTTTTAAGCATAAAATTATTTATTAAATCAAAAAGGGGTTATTTAGTGCTGACAAGCATATCTTCATGCAAGCGTTGCATACCTTTTGACACGATCCGGTCTCCTGGCTTTAACCCATTAGAAATGATATAATTCGTATCATCCTTCCCAACAACTTTTAAAGGCATATTTATAAGCCTATTGTCTTTTCCTATAGCAAATACCATCACCTTGTTTTGCAGCTCAAAAGTAGCTGCCTGTGGCACTTGAATGATACCACGATTTTCCTGCGCCATAACAATCGTCCCTGTATTTCCTGACCGCAGCAAGCCACTTGTATTAGGAAAGGCAGCTCTGAACGTGATTGCAGCGGTAGTTTTATCAAACTGTCCCTGAATTGTTTCTACTTTCCCTTTTTCAGGGTATGCTGAATTGTCTGGTAGCAACAGGGTTACTTCCGGAATGTTTTTTATTTTCTCTTCTATCGTATTTCCCGGATAATGCTGCTTAAACTGTAGAAAGTCCTGCTCGCTCATTGAAAAATAGGCATACATTTCATGAATATCTGAGAGCTGAGTCAGGGGAAGCGGTTCATTATGGCCTACAAGACTTCCTATTTTGTAAGGTATCCGTCCAATATATCCGTTAACGGGAGCTTTGATCAGGGTAAATCCTTTGTTGATAGCAGCTCCTTTCTGCGCTGCTTCCGCCTTAGACACGTTTGCATTTTCCGCATCAAGAATTGCTTTTGCATTGTCTAGTTGTACTTGGGAGATTACTTTTCCTGCTACTAGTTTCTGTAAGCGGGTTACTTCAATCTGCGCTTTTTGGGCATTGGCCTTAGCTATTTGTATTACCGCATTTGCATTATTAAGCTCTTCATTAAAAGGTTTATCGTTAATCAGGAACAAAGGCTGCCCTGCTTTAACGTATGCTCCTTCATCAATATATATTTTTTCGAGGTAGCCTTCTACCTGTGGCCTGATCTCTATATTAGTAACGCCTTCCAGACTACCAGGAAAATTGCTGTACGTTGTGATGGAGGTGGTATCAATGGTAATAACGGAAACAACTTGTGGTTGCTCCGTTTTCTCTTGTGCAGGATGCAATGAGCAACCTGTTAATAATAGCAAAACATAGCTTGCTATAAATAAACCCGTTATAGATAAAATAGTCTGCTTCATGATAATTAATCGTGTATGTGCTATGTGTTTTATCAATTTTTATGATATTTGATAGAAGGAAATCGTAGATAAAAAGAGCACCTGCTTTACTTGCAGCATTGATAATGCTCCTTTTTATCATCCTTCAATAACTATTCATTTCGATTTTTAAGCTGTTACTATCGACGTAACTATCTCTAAGTACCTTATTCCCAAAGGGTAATCGCTTCATTGTTTCACTTATCATATTATTATATTTTTTTTATTTCACTATTATAAATAGATATATAGAAATGTTTCGTTGTTTTACTTTTAAATAAGCCATTAGCACATTTTTTTAAGCTGAATCAATCAACAGATGCTCCTTATATCGTATTTCTAAAAGAGAATCAATAAGTTAACCATTGAACTGCTGATGGACACCAGTGATTTTATACGATCATTCATATAGACGCATTCGAATTTACCTATGTATTCATCAAAAAATAGCCGTCACGATTTATAAATAAGCTATACTTAGCTAGCGTTGCCGTATTTAAAGCATATTTCACATGACAAGCCTTCCATGATACATTCTGGTATTTCAACCGGAATCAGCCAGCACTTTCCCTATTTTTTCGAACCTATTTACTTATCTCTCATTGACGGCGCAAATTACATAGAAACATTGAATTATTTCTATGTAATTTACACATAGCCAACTTATGGCAAGTCCATAACAGTTGGTTTTCTCTATATTATAAAAATAATAAACTATAATATACTTATAATCAGAATAAAAATCATCATGTAAAAATATTTTATCATAACTCGGTTTAACCTATCTTCCCATGGAAGACCCATCTTTACACCAAAGAAGCCTCCCTGTTAAAAGAGAGGCTTCTTTAAAGTCTTACTATCCAAACTCCACTTACTTCAACGTTTCTATATACTCCTGGTACCGGTGGTACAAATGACCGGCCTGTAAATACGCAGATTGTGGGCTCATAAAATGTGAAAACTCAAACGTGATCGCCTTATCATACCCTGCCTTCCTGGCGGCTTCCAGCTTTAAGCGCAATTTTTCAAACTTGATCGGCAAAAATCTGATCGGCATATCCCTGTCGAAGCTCTCTGCATTTGTCCAGCATTGCATACCAAACCGGTCTGCCATTTTCTTGTTCACTGCAAAAAAGTCTTCCAGTTCATGGTAGTCGATATGCCCATCCTGAAAAGCAACAATATCCACCGCACCTTGTACACCAGCAAAGATCTCGCTCCACTCCTCTTCATGTGCTTTCAATGATATGGTATCTTCCTTGGTGAGGGTACCAGAAGCAGCCATCACCGCTTTTTTGCCATCTATCCATGGAGAAATAAAAGTGGGCAACCCATTACTCACTTGTTTGCATTGCAGTCCCAGGGTTCTGAAAGCATCCGCAGCGCCTTTGGTTTTACGGCTGATTTCCATGCTGAGATACCATCCCTTGAAGCTTTTGTGGTGGCCGTAATTCTTCCAAACCTCATCTATCACAAAACGGTTGCTGTCGATTTCATGCTGCATGTCGCCAGTATCCCAGTATTCACCGCTATCGTACAGGCCAAAATAAAACTGCATGTCCAGTTCATCTGCCAGCTGTAAGAAAAGCTCTACCAAGTCTACAGGCGGTTTATAGCATTGATGTTCCTTTATCAGGTAGGCGGAAGGAAAGGTAATAAAACGCCTATAACCGCTGCGGATCAGTATAACGGTATCTATACCGATTGCTTTCATATATTCAAAATCTCTACGCCATTCTTTTGCGCCCCAATTTTGATGAGGTATGTCGTGGCTAATCTCATCCAGAAATGTCCCTGTTATCTTCATATCGCTTACAATATTTTCTATTTATCGATAAAATGTTGAACGGTTTCTGTTTTTCCCTCTACTACCTGCTGCATAAACGTATCCATTTCTTTGAACTTCCTGAACATGAAGTTGCTTACTTCATGCCCCATCCCTACATAGGTATATAATGTTACTGGCAATTGCTGTCGTTGCAATGTGTCGTACAAGGTACCTGAACCAAACATCATTATCCAGCCGGCATCACTAGCCGTACAAAAACGATGTGCAGCAGTACCATAAGGTACCATTTGATCGTTGGTACCATGCATTAGTAACAGGGGTAATGCAGGTTGGCGGTATATCTTGTTTATATCCAGGATGGCACCGGAAAAAGACAAAACGCCGGCATAGCGGAATGATTGATAGCTACTATCCCGTTTACTGACAAACGGGTTGAACACCAGGTTAAGGACCGTTTCTGCACCGGCGCTACTGCCCGCCAAAAAAAGCCGGGTAGTATCCACCTGTAAAACAGCAGCATGTTGCCTTAAATAGTTAGTAGCATCCCAAGTGTCTTCTACCGCTATCCGGATGGCTTTCAACTTTTCCGGCACCATGGTTTCGCAACCGAAGCTCCTATCTTTCAGGTATAGGCGGTATTTGACCACAAATACATTATAGCCCAGTTTAGTAAGCCCCTCGGCAAAAGGCGCCTGATTAACAGGATCACCGCCTGTAAAGGAACCGCCATGCACAAACAATATAGAGATACCATTGGAAGTGGTTTGCGGAAGATAATGATCGAACCACAACGTGTCGCTGCCTTTAACAGCATAGACCTCACGCCGGGGAACTATACGCTGCACGCCGGATGCGACACTATACCCTGAATCTTTAGCATGCAACCCACCAACTAAAAATAGGCATCCTAACAAGTATAACAGCTTCTTTTTCATTTACAGATATTTCTTGTCTTTCAGATAATTGATCCATACAACATATCCCTCAGGCCGCAGATGAATACCATCAATGGTCAGATCTTTTTTCAGATCTCCGTTGGTATCTGCAAATACTTCATGCAGATTGATAAAAGTCAGGTTGTACTTCGCCGCTATCTTACGGATACCCACGTTGAGTTGAATGATACTGTCTTTTTTATTTTTCAGGTAAGCGGCAGTGGTCATTGGTTCATATAACGGCAATACACTCTGAACATAAATTTTTGTTTTGGGTGAGTGTTGCCGGATATAACCAACAATACGATCATAATTATGTAGGATCACTTCTTCCGGCAACCCACGGCTCAGGTCATTGATACCGATGAGCAAAAAGAGCCTGCGTGGTACGGCGTTTACTACGCCTTCCAAACGAGCCAGCACGCCAAAGGTATTATCTCCGCCAATACCGCGGTTCATCACTTTTATACCTGGCAGTAATTCGCCCCAGGCGCCCCGTTCTGTGATACTGTTGCCCAGGAATACAATAGCATGCTTTTGCAGGGGCAAACTGTTGAACAATTCCATTCTCCCCTGATAATAAGTGTTATTGTAACTACTGTCTATTTTCTGTTGGGCCAATGCCGTAGTTGCCATGCCCATGCATAATAAACTGCCGCAGGCAAGGCGTGAGAATAAATTATTCATATGCTTATTTTATTATACTGCTGTTATTTTAAGCCGGTCGTACCAGGTGAATTTCAGGATGATCATGCAGATAACACATACAACAGCAGCCGTACATCCATTGCCGATATAACCGAATACAAAGAATATTGGCATGATCACCATGCTCATCTGCCAACAGATACCGATCAATACATTCAGCATATCCCATTTAAATTGTTTATTTGGCTCAAAGTCTGGATTTTCCAGTCGTACCCATTGCAATACTGGTTTCCAGTACCCCCAGGGACGGGTATTGGCGTAAAATGTTTCAAGCATTTTCCTATTTGCCGGAGGTGTCAGCAAACAGCCAATCACACTGGCAAGCATAGACAATATCAGAATGATAAAGAAAGAGATGAGGGTGCCGATTCCGCTACCGAACAGGTTTTGATAGGCTGTAAAATAATGACTACAGAGCCAGTTCATTAACTGGGGTACAAAGGTAGCGGTTACCAGTCCGGCCAACATACCGGCAAAATAGCCATAACCGTTAAACCGCCACCAGATCCATTTCAACACATTGGCCGCTGCATAACCGCCATAGAGTGCAGAGGAGATCCATAAGGTCAGGGAGCTGAGAGAGTCTGCAAACAACCCGAAGAAACATCCTACAGCAATGATGGCGATAGATACCCAGTAACTACATTTCACGTAATGTCTGGGAGGAGCATCTTTACGGAAATATTTCTTATAAAAATCATTTACCAGGTAGGCAGGCGCCGCATTTACAAAAGCAGAAAAAGTGCTCATGAAAGAAGCCAGCAAACCCGCCAGCACAATGCCCCGTATCCCAACCGGCAAATAACCGCCTACTACGTGGCTGAGAATCGTCTCAAAATCAGGATGTTCCTGCGCCTGCAATACCGGCATAAATACGTTAAAGGCGATCAGCGTTAAGGCGCTTACCATCATAAACAGGGGAATAAATAATACCAGATTGGTAAACCCCGACAGTTTAGCTGCCTCCCAGGGCCGGCTGGCGCTGAGTATACGTTGCATATCGAAGCCAGGTACAGGCCCAGCCAAGCTCGAAAAAATACCTTTACTCACCATCATCAGCATCAAAGCGCCAAACCAGGTAAAACCATCTTCTGAAATTTTACGGTTGGCCTGCGGAAAAGTACCATCCCAGTTAATGTTCAATTTCCATTCCGGCCAAAAAGAGGCCCAACCTTGTGGCAGCCGCTGATGCAAGGAATCATAATCCACTCCCTTTACTGCAAAAATGACTACCAGTATGCAGCTTACTACCAGAATACCATACTGCAGTACTTCAGTAGCCACTACGCTATACATACCTCCCTTTACTGTGTAAACCGTTGTGAGCGCCACTATAATCAACGCATAAGTCTGCGGACTGGTAAATACAGCATTTGACAGGTCCCAGGGCAACATATTGGATGCAAATTTTCCTATCCCTACAAATACATATCCGATAAAACCAATCACGCTCACCACTGCAAATATTACAACAATCATATGTGCCAGCCTGCCGCCTTTATCGTCACCAAAACGCTTAATGATCCAGTCGGCGCCAGTCATGGCATTACTCCGACGTATCCATATGGCCAAGAATACCATCACAAACACCTGGTTCCAAACCGGCCATAGCCAGGGCAACCAGGCTGCCTTAAAACCATAGATAAATAATAACGCTACATAAAATGCTGTACCGCTCACATCAAACATACCGCTGCTGTTACTAAAGCCCAGCCAGTACCATTTGATATTATTGTCTCCCAGAAAATAGGCTTGTATATTACCGGATGCTTTTTTAGAGATCCAGAACCCCAGGCCAATAATGACGATAAGGTATACAATGATAATCAAAATGTCTATGGTCGCAAGATTCATGATACTGTAATATTGAAAGAATTAAATAACACTCGTTAGGATTTGATTAAGTTTTCCATAACCATTTCCGCTTTGTAAAAAAGACGGTAACCCCGGATACAATACCGGTAAATAATACACCACTTAAAAAACCACCTGCTATATTTGATTGCATCCCGGTGTAATAAGTGATAGCCCCGCTAAGCCGCAACAGGGGCAATAGCAGGAGATTACCGGTTACATAGGCTACCATAGGATTCCGGCCATGAAGGCTTAAATAGCGTAAGATCCCTTTTGCTACACCGGTAAGCTGGCAACCATAAAGGGTAATCAACATAAAAAAGGCGAGGCCCGCGGTTACAAAATAGTAACTGAACGTGGAAGGATCTTTTTTTATCCCTCCCTCATACGCTTCAAAAAAAAACCCTAACAGTAACAGATATACGCCTGCTTTAAAAAAACGGAACAATAAAGCGTTACTACGTAACAATTGGAATAACAGCAAACTTATCGCTACTGTTACTCCCATATTGAGCAACAATTGCCGGCTAAACAGGAAGATGACATTGGTAACAATAAGCGTAAAAGATAAAAGAGGCGCCAGGCCTGCAAGCGCACCAAAATTGCCTGCAGACGCCAGACCGGAGGCATTGGGTACATTTCCGGCAGCATGTATTAGTATCCATTCACCAGCGAATGTACCGGGAATAAGCAGGAATAAGTATTTTAAGTAATAGCATTTATACATCCAGGGTAATGGCGACCATTGAAAAACGGCTTCATTCAAAGAGCCGGTTATTCCGGCGCCCAACAATATTGCCATTATAAAGGGCAATAGGCCTATCCGCCGCCAGGGATTATCTTTGGTGCACCACCATATAATGGTTGCAAAAAAAGCCATATTAGCCAATACGAGGATAATAATATCGCTCCGGAACAAAGAAAATCCTTTACCACTTTTCAGCGGCATCAGGTACATCATCAGAGCGGCTGCTATGAAAGCGAGTATCCTGATAACAACCCATATTTTAGCACGTAAGGTTGCAACAGGCTTATACAGCATAAAGCATAAGAGTGCAAAAGCGCCCAGCTGCAACAACCAACCAGTTGGCGTTACAACAGCGCTGCGAGCATGCATGGTAAACAAGGCAAAGAAAACCAACAACAAATACCGCCGCACTGCAATAGATAATAACGCTCCCCAACCGGCTTCCTCTTTACGCTTTTTATTCAATGCCAACGGGATAGCAGCGCCCATACTAAACAGGAAGAAAGGGAATACCAGATCTACCCAGGATATACCAGGCAATTCGGGCCTATAAATATGTGTAGGCGGTGGCTCCTGAGCATGGTACATCCAGGCTGGCAGTATCCCAAAAGCAATACTGCTGCTCAGCACCATAGCCAATATCGCCAATCCCCTTAAAGCATCGAGACTATCATCACGTTGTTGCATAGGTTCCAGTTCTTTGAATACAGCCAGCTATTGTTGTAATCCGTCTTTTACCGCATCCCACAGCGGTTGTTTCAGGCGGTTGTATTGCGGTGCGTATATATGCACCAAATCAAACAGCATAATACCACCGGTAGTGTTGGCCCTGATATATTTAATAGCCCGGGTGATTTCTCCTTTGTTGGCCCAGTCTACATTCCCCATGTCGATACCTCCATATAACGGTACTTTATCTTTTGTTACATACCGTGTACCCCGGATAGAGCCTTCTACACTCCACCAATGATAAGTAAGATTGGCGGTAGCCGGATTTTCAGACAACAAGATCTGGGTAAAATAATTACCGGTCATCATGATATCCAGCAATTCGGTATAACCCGTTTCATTATATTTCGGGTAGGCCCAGTCAAAGCGGATCGCCTGATCATTGAAAGGATCATAATCCTGACTCGCCCAGTTTACCCCCACTTGATAATAGGTAACATACCACGCGCCCACATACACGCCGAAATTGATATTTGGTTTCACACTTTTCACCGTTTCCCTTGCCCTTTTGAAAAAATCATGTATAACTCCCGCTCTGTACAATAGCCATTTCTTATAGTACTTGCCGGTATTGACAGGTAACGTTTGGCCGCTGCTGGATTTCCAAGAAGATACAATATCTCCCGGAAAATTCATATTAACAGCGTCGTTGTCGTTGTATTTTGTTTTTAGGAACTGTATAAACTGCTCCTTGCTGAAATCAGAGAAATCAGCGTCAATGTCTGTATAACGGGCATAATCCAGGATCAAGCCATCAATGTCGTACTGCTGTACAATTTCTTTAATAATATTTAAGGCCCTGTCTTGTATTTCAGGTCTTGCAGGATTTACAAATGCGTTACGGCCAGTGGTAGTTACCCTTACCCGCTTACCATTTACATCGCATACAATGGTTTCATATTTCTCTTTAAAGGCCGCATCATCGAATACAGTCCCTACATTTTTACTTCCATCCCCTTCCACAAAAGTGACAATGGAGGCATACACCTTCAGTGACCTTTTGCGGGCTTCAGTAATCATAAACCTCAGGTAATCTACACCTGCGGGCAATGATTTTCCGTCCTGAGCTGTTACCTGTTTAGCATAGGCGCTAGGATACATCGTATAACCGGTGCTACCTTTTGAATCTATTACCAGGCCGGTAACACCAATATCTTTCAGGGTATCCAACGTAGTTTTTATCTGCGCCGTATCATTTAGCCGGCCATAGGTACCAAAAACATTAGACCGGGCATCTACCCAGACGATCACATTTTTTCCCGGCGTAAAAGTACTGCTGTCTGATGGGGCAGGTTTTACAGAACCGGCTGTTTCTTTTTTCTTACAGGCAATGCCCATTAGCAGGCTGCCTGCTGCCAGGCATATAAAAGATAACTTGTAATTCATGCTATTCTGGTTGATGTTTACAATGAGGTTACCACATAAAAGAAAGAATGACTGCCGATGTATACTTACCGGCAGTCATCCATTATCAGGGTGCATAAGTTGTGAACTCACGGGCCATTATTCCGCCGTTCGTGAGTAACATATATACCTGCATTTTTTCATTGTTTTCACTGTATCCAATGCAAATATCGGCTGTACCGTTGCCATTGGTGGTACCGGTAAATAAGTCTGAAGTAAAAATATTAAAGGAAGCATAAGATGGATCTGAAGGCCCCATCGGGATTTTCGAAGGGTTGGTGATATCAAAAAGCGCCATCTGTACCTGGTTCAGGTCCATCGTATTCAGGTACTTTACAATAGCCAGGTATTTTGCATTGTTGAATGTACCATAAGCTGTGGGCAAGGTAAATACCACTGGAGCCCCCAGCGTAAGGGCTGCAGACCGGGTATTGGTAGCACCATTTACCAGAGCTACTTCATATTGATAGTTGATAAAATAATCAGGATTAGGAGCTGCGGATATAGGTTGTGCCTCTGCATAAAATCCCCAAAAAGTGGCAGCACCTCCAGCGATGGAATTATACCGCACAATTTCCGGTGTATTGCTGAGTATTGCACCATTTACAACACGCCATTTGTAAATTACAGTAGACTGGCCGGCAGTAGCCATAATCACGGCATCTTTGTTCAGGTCTCCATAAATATTCACCCTTCTGCCTACACCCCCATCTGCTGTAACACCTCCCGGATTATTGTTCGTCCAGTCTACCAATTTTACAGGGTTAACATCATCCACGTTATTATACCTGTATAAGATGAAAGCGCTGTTCTTGGGCGCCCAGGAAGCAGCTAATATCCGGCCCAGCGAATCGCTGGCGATCTGAAACGACAAACCAGGTAACGGATTGTACATATCCCGCAAGTATGCGCCTGTAAAGCGGTTGATCACACTATACCTGGAAGGATTTGTTCTGCGCACCAGCACCAGGTAATCGCCGCTGGTGGTGAGCGAGGTTTCATTATTAGCGCTGAAATTCAGATCGGCCGCATTTTTTGTCCACAGCTTACGGTTAATACCTGCACCATAGGCCAGTTTCTGCGGCGCTAAAACCTGCAGCGCGTATGCTTTGGAGGCCCCATCAACTCCTTTCACAATAAATGGCACTTCCTGCGTAAGGTTAATATTGCTGCTGTCGGGTATAGAACCAGTAGAATGTTTATTGATCCCATAAGTGAACTTTGCATTAGATACATCAAGACCGGGCAACACATAGAACAATATCTTGTTATCTTGTATAATGCCCTCCACCTCCTGTTCAACACCATCAGCCAGGAAAGTAATCTTTGCGCTGCTCACTGTGAGGTCGCCTACTTTCCTTGCCATAACCACATATTGGGATACCTGGCCATTACCTGCAGTAATCGTAAGAGAGAGGGGTTTGCTCAGGTCCATTACATTTCCCAGCATAGGCTTCATGATAGCATCTGTTGGAATAGTAGACCGCACAATCATCCTTCTCAGATCCACCTCATTATCGGAAGATACCGGATAAAACCAGGGAACATTAAAATAGATCGTGTCCTGGTGGGCGCTATACACGGGATCGAATAAACGTTCTCCTCCCCTTCCATCTATTGTAAGATAGATATCACTTAGCGCACTTTGCTCTTTACGCGCCACCTGATCTGCTTTACGGCAGGAAGACCAACCAATGATGGGTAGCAGTGCGGCAAAAATTAAATGCCTTCTGTTGCGTATGATAGCTGATATGTTCAGTTTCATGTAATTAGTTTTTGTAACCAGCTCACTGGTTATTCAGGTAATATTGTTTACCATCCCTGGATCTGTGTAAGCGCTGTATTGTTCTGTAACTCCGATACGGGAATTGGTATATAATACAAAGCTGGAGTAAATTGGCGGTTCATGTTGTCGCAGCTTACCACATCATACTTGAAACCATTATCCGTTACCGTAACACGATGTCCGGTAAACCGTACATTATTCAGTACGATATGCGCTTTACGCCAGCGGCGCAAATCCCAATACCGTTGTCCCTCGAATGCTAATTCCACCATACGCTCATGTTCTACTGCCGCTACCAAACCGGCTGTAGTGGAAGCGGTGGTATTAGGTAATCCACGCTTGTTACGGAGCTGGTTCAACGCACTCTCTGCACCGCCTATATCATTTATTTTTGCCCTGGCCTCTGCAGCTATCAGCAAGATTTCTGCATAACGCAGCTCTATCCAGCTTTGGATACTTTTATTTACCACGAAATTATTCACCACAGGGTTCAGCATTTTACGTATGTAATAGCCGGTTACTGTTTTCCTGGGTTCTGTAGTAGCCCCGTAATCTGCTATCCCTTCGGTGACGTCTGCAGGAGTAGTATTCAGTATACGTCCCTTCCAGGAAGCGCCGTTATAGAGTACAGATCCATAAAAGCGCGGCTCTCTGTTACTGTATGGATTGGCTGCAGCAACCGGATCATTCCACGAGAACCTGGCACCATTGCTCATTTCGTATTCATTCACCAGTTCTGCGGTAGGCACGCCGTATACGAGGCATTGGCCGGGTGCATCCCCCGGAGGAGCATATCCCAGATCCAGCTGGTGGGTTAACTGGGGAGACACAAAATCCACTTTAAAAATCGCCTCTTTGGTATCTTTATTGGTAAAGATAGACGCATAATCGGACTCCAGACTATACACTCCCTGGTCTCCCAGATCCATCACAGCCTTTGCAGCGTTGGCTGCATTCTGATAATACGTTTGTGCGTTTGCGTTACTAACGCCTGTCAACGGATCATTATTAAATTGCTTTTTATCGTAATCAGCAATGGAAGCGGCATACAACCAAGTACGGGCCAGCAGGCCATAAGCAGCGCCTTTTGTAGCACGGCCAGCGCGGGCAGCGGGCCAAGCAACAGGCAAGTTCTCAGCGGCGAAAGCAAAATCATTGGCAATAAATTTCCAACAATCCTCTTCAGCAGAACGGGCATGCTCCTTTACATTGTACTGATCAATGTTATCCAACAGCACCACACTTCCATGTAATCTTACCAGCCAGAAGTATACATATCCCCTTATAAAGCGCGCTTCAGCTTCATATTGCTTCTTTGTAGCATCATCCAGTTTGGCATACTTAGCCAAACCACCTAAGAATTCATTCAGCCGGCGGATACGATCGTAACCAGACGACCAATAGTTCAGCTGCGGCCCGGAAGCATTTACCCTTGAGGCATCCATCGCCAGAATATTTACCGTGCCATTACCAGAGGTGGAAGAAGTAAATTTTTCTATATCGGTCAATGCGTCTGTTGCATTGCTATAACCTATCGGGAAAGTGCCAAACTGAAATGTCTGAAACTCTTTGTACATACCGGCAATATATAGCTCCACATTGTTCGGGTTATTCCAGACTGCTACTTCTGTGTAACGGTCTGTAGGATCTATATCCACTTTACAGCCATGCGCCCCTATGAGGATACCCACTGCCAGTAAAGCCTGTTGTATAGTGATTGTTACCTTATTCATAAGATGAATGTTGTGGTTTAGAAAGTAATAGATGCGCCGCCGGAATACATCTTCTGCTGTGGATAGAAACCATTGTTCACGTTCGGCATTTCAGGATCGAGGTATTTCAGCTTATCCCAGGTAATGAGATTGAAACCAGAAACATAAAAGCGCATCTGTTGTATCTTGGCTCCTGCCAACCATCTTTTCGGCAACGTATACCCCAGCTGTACAGACTTCAGGCGCAGATAAGAGGCATCCCTGATCCAGCCGGAATTGGCATTTGCATTATGTGCCGACAACGGCGCCTTATAAGCAGACAAACGGGGATACTTTGCATTCGGATGATCCGGCGTCCAGGAATCTTCCACGAGGTAATAAGGTGAATTACCATAGTTGTAGAAAGTTTTGGTGAACGGCGTATTATCTTCTACGCCACTGGTACCACTGGAACCTTCGTAAGCGCCAGCCAGGCTGATATCAGCAATAGCGGCGCCCTGGAATAATGCAGAAAAGTCAAAGGCACCATATTTCAAATCTATGTTTAAGCCATAGGTTAGTTGCGGCATATTACTATGGCCTACAAAAGTCATATCGTCGGCACGGGTGATACGGCCATCGCCATTGAGATCACGGTATTTGAAAAATCCAGGAGCCAGCGTACCGCTGCTGGGAGAAGAACCATTAGCTGCTTCTTCCCAGGTCTGGTACATTCCGTCTACAACAAAACCCATTTTATCCCCTATGCTTCTGCCCACACGCCGTTGCCACTGCGGCAACCCTGGACTTTCGTTCATACGGATGATCTTATTTTTCGCCCAGTTCATGTTGGCTGTAACGCCGTATTGCAGTTTACCAATGGTATTACGATGCCTAATCTGCAAATCAAAACCCCGGTTATCTACTATACCATAGTTCAGGCTGGCAGGCGCATAGCCTCCCAGGGAGAGTGGATACAGTGTACCAGGATCGTCCAGAATATCGTTCGTTAATTTATAAAACCATTCAAAATCGAGGCTTAGCAAGTCATTCAGGAATATCGACTCAAATCCTCCGTTATACAAGGTAGACGTTTCCCAGCGGAGATTCACATTAGGTGGCGCACTAGTGTACAAAGCTGATACCGGCTTACCGCCTATTACTACTACCGGTGCACTGGTCAACTGAAAGGTCTGCATATAAGCGAAACTGGAAGCAGCGCCATTACCCAGGCGCCCAACAGAGCCTTTCAGTTTCAGGTAGTTCACTACTTTACTCAGGTTATCAAAGAAAGGCTCTTTGCTGATCACCCAACCTGCACCTATTGCAGGGAATAATTTCCACCGGTTCGATTTTATAAAGTTTACAGAAGCATCATAACGGCTGGCCAATTCAACGAGGTATTTATCTTTGTAATTATAGTTGATACGGGCCACTGCACCCGCGCGGGAGTCATCAATTTTGCTGGAGCCTGTTGGAGCAATGAAATCTTCTGTTGCCGTACTGCCATAATTAATATCCTTTAGGTCTGTTAATGCAAAATTACTGGCGCCCGTTGAGAATACATTTGATTTCTGCTGCGACCATTCATATAACACCAGGGCGTTGAAGCCATGGTCACCAAAGTGATTACTGTAAGATATACTGGGTTGGAATGTTTTACGGTTGTAAGTGCTGTATGATTGGCGAAGCGTTGTTTTGGTGATACCGGGTAAAGTATTGATCACTGTAAAGTTGCCTGTCACCTGGTCGCGGTTACGTCCCATCAGGGTATAAGGCGTGAGCCAGCTTTTGTTTTCCGTGCTGCTCTTATCATAAGCAGTTACCAGTTTCAGGTCTAGCCCTTTTACACCGGGTACTTTTAGTTTAATGTTCAGATTACCTTGAAATACATTTGTTTGTCCATTTTGAAAACCGGATCTGTCTACAGCAGCCAGCGGATTTACCCAGCCGGCGCCGCTCTGGTAAGCCGTAGGTATGCCATCCGGCGTATACATAGGCAGGTTAGGCAACATACGCACCGCCTGATAGAATGGGTTCATATAAGCGGTATTATCCGGTGCAATACCCGGCGTAGCAGACAGCTGCTGATTCATGCCCAGGTCTGCTCCAACAGATAACCATTCATTCAGTGCAGCGTCCAGGTTAGAACGCACATTATAGCGTTTGAAATTAGTATTGTTTACCACGCCCTCCTGATCCAGATATCCTCCAGATACAAAATACCTTACTTTATCTGTTCCTCCATTTATGCTAAGGCTATGGTTCTGCGACATACTGGTTTTTCCCATTAATTCTCCCACCCAGTTTGTATTACCTAATAATGGATTGGTATTAGTGCCATTTTTCACCGCATCAATCTGCGCCTGCGAGTATATGTAAGGAACAGGATCAC
Source organism: Chitinophaga sp. 30R24 (assembly GCF_049056765.1). Lineage (NCBI taxonomy): Bacteria > Pseudomonadati > Bacteroidota > Chitinophagia > Chitinophagales > Chitinophagaceae > Chitinophaga > Chitinophaga sp. 30R24. The sequence continues at coordinate 21,344 of NZ_JBJGXX010000013.1, read as the reverse complement.
CACTGGTATGCGATAGGTAATCATTATCCATGTCTACTCCTTTATTGTACCAGGTCATATAATCCGGGCCATTGAGGAATTTCGGGAAGCGGGTATTGGAATTAAATATCACCGAACCATCATAGGTAATGGTGGGTTTATTGTTTTTACCATGTTTGGTAGTAATGAGGATGATACCGTTGGCCGCCTGCAAACCGTATACAGCAGTCGACACCGCATCTTTCAATACAGTAATGCTTTCAATTTCATCCGGAGAAAGATTGGCAAAAGAGGGCCGCTGTACATTGTCAATAATGATCAACGGGCCTTGATTAGCGCCATAGGTGCCTACGCCCCTGATGCGCAAGGTAGCATCGTCTGCACCCGGGCGCCCGGATTGCTGTAAAGCTGAGATACCAGGCAAACGGCCAGCCAGCATATTGGTAATATTCATGGCAGGCGCCTTTTTCAGTTCAGCGCCACTAATCTGTGATACCGAACCTACTACACTACCTTTCTTTTGTGTGCCATAAGCTACCACCAACACCTCATCCAGCTCTTTCAGACTTTTTTCCAGCGTTATTTTCAGCTGGTCGCCGGCTTTTACGTTGAGCGTTACCGGCGTAAACCCCATCATGGAAATGATGAGCGTAGCGTTACCGGATGGCAGGGTTAAGATAAACTTACCGTTAACATCGGATAAGGCCCCATTTGCAGTGCCTTTTACCTGTACAGTAGCACCGGGCACAGGATGGCCATCGGCGGCAGTGATAATACCTGAAACCGGGCCTGTCTGCAACCCGTCGGTAGTAGAAACTTTCCCCGGCACTGTTTTGGACTGTCCTGACGACAGTGCGTAACAGGCAAGAAAGCATAGGAGCAGCAATGCGCTGCGACCGGACAATGAAAGATGCCTGAATTGTTTCATAAACAATCACTTTGGTTAATAAAACTTGTGGTTACTAGTTGGAACTACAGGCTACTCAGGCTTTCCTGAAATAGCGACAGGTTTTTCAAAAGGATGAAGGTATTTATCCAGCAACACAGCCACCGCTAATCTGTTCAGGCGGTAGTGATCATCATCACCGGAGATTTTTATGCCCGCACTTTCCAGATCATTCTTCATTTGTGGTATAGTGATGGTAGTTACCTCCGTAGCAGCGATGATCTTCACGAATGCTTCCATCGTCAGCATTTCGCCGGAAGCAGCCCACCAGTGCTGCAAAGCAGGATACAATGGGCGTAACCCTTCTGCCAGTTCATAACCGCTTACCAATTGCTGCGGATAGAACCAGGTTTGATTTGCCCACAAATAGGGTATCCCTACTCCCTTCAGGATACCGGTAGCACCTATTTTTTGAACAACAGCAAAGTATGGGTCTACCGGAGTTACATCTATGAACGGCATGATATAGCCATTTGCCTGTAGCAATGCCTGCTGCACTTCCCTTACCGACAGTTGCGCCGGTTGCCTATGCTCACGTATGCACAAAGCAGCCATAGCACCGGCAGCCTGTCCCAGCTGCATCACTACCGGCTGTAGGCGGGTAGCCCCGTTTACGATATTGCTAACACTAATACTTTTTTCTGCCACCAGCAATCCATCTACACCCTGCGGAATTAAGCTGCCCATGGGTACATTATAAGACGGTACCCTGATCTTCACAAAATCTATGGCCGGTGCGGAAGGATTTTTCAGGTGGTGATGATCTATCGTATAGTCGCCAACAGCAATGCCTGTACGATAAAGCGTACTGTCGTAGGGACGGGCCACTTCATTGGAAGTTAATGTAACCAGTCCTTTGAGCCTCCTGGACTCGCGGTGATAGGGAATGAAAGGTAACTTATCAGCGGTCGGGAATTCATCATCTGCCAAACCAAGGTTTTTATATCCTAGCTCCTTTTGCAGGTAATATACAAAGCGGAGTGTATGTAATTTTGCCTGTTTCCATGCTATTTCCCTTTCTGCAGGGGTGCTTTCAATCATGTTCAGGTAAATATCGTTGCCACATTTAGGCCAGTTGATCATGTATTTATTATTCGGCAAGCGGCCATACTGCATCATTTTATAGCAATTGTTCTGTGGGCTATCAAATGTAGCCGGATCGCTGATATCACAGCTGCAACGGAACAGAGAGGCATCATAACCTTCGGGCCTGGAGATCGTTTTGTTAGCGCCTTTTCCATAATCTTTCAGTACCGCTACATAGGTCAGGTCCTGTATAATATGGCTGGCCACCTCCGGCGCTTGTGGTTCTTTGGTGTCATAGCGGCTATCCATGCCGATTCTGTAGGCCGCGCCGGCAGCCGCCAGCACATCACCCAGTTCAGTAGCATCGATGAGTATGTTAGCGGAGATAGTCAGTGATTGTTTCCCTTGTGTGGCGGTGACTATCCATTTATCGGCTTCTTTTTTTACAGATTGCCATTGTGTATTGTAAAGTATTTGCAATTGTTTTTCTGCTGCAGCCAGTTGTTGCCAGATCTGGTTACCTACATGTGGTTCAAATAAAGTATTGCTCACCCATCCGGTAGCTACCGCATCAGCACCACCGTAATATTGATAAAGCTGTTCACGGAATTCGCCCCACAATCCGGCAGGCATGCGGTGGTTACCATCGATAGCAGATACACCGGCAGCAGTGAGCATACCACCCAACCAGGAAGTTTCTTCTATGATAATAGTATTGGTGCCCATACGCGCTGCCTGGATACCGGCAGTAGTACCACTGGCGCCTCCGCCTATGATCAGCACTTCCGTATAATAAACCTGTTGGGCCTGCAGTGACCTGGCGCCTGCAAACACGAATAAAATAAATAATATACACCTCATTAAGGCAGTCATCTGGTTGATTTTTAGTTGGGCCCTTTATGATACCGGGCGATGCGCCCATATGTTTTCCATTACGTTGTTGCGCTATACTTCGTGCTTAGTACCTAGTTTTTCATAACGCGGCCATCTTATACATCGCGTGTTTATTACAGTATTTTCCCTTATGCTATTCCATAATACGGTCCCATGTTTTCCATACCTGGTATAAGGCCCTTGGCACATGAAAACATCCTTTCCACTTACCGCCTTTAAGGCTGAGTAGCGGTTCTCCTTTTCTGTTCAGGTAGCCGTACCACTCCCCATATTGTTCATCCCGGAAATGGCTCCAGGTATATTGATGTACTTTTTCAAACCACTGCAAGCAGCGCACCTCGCCAGTCAGTTCATATCCTTTAGCCAGGGCCACAAGCGTTTCCATATGTACCCACCATAGTTTTTGGTCCCATTCCAGTTGCTGAGGCGGATGCCCCAATATGTCCATAAAATAAAATATTCCGCCGTGTTCCTTGTCCCATCCATATTCCAGCGTATGCAGCAGGATATCGCAAGCCTTGCGGATCAGGGCTGGGTCTTGCCGGCGTTTACCCAGGTCCATGATAAACCACATTGCTTCAATAGCGTGCCCCGGATTCAGGAGGCGACCTTCAAAGCTGTTGGAAAAGCTACCATCCGGGTAAACATTTTCCAGTATCAGTCCATGGTTGGGCTGATAAAATACGTCCATTACTTCGTGGATCACATCCGGTACCAAAGCATCTACCTGTTGTGCCCCGAGCAAGTGTTCCAATTCAATAGAAAGGTTACACAGGATCATGGGCAGGCTAAACCCCTTCAGCGGGCGGGTGCCGGGATAAGTTTTATTATAAATACCCTTCCAGTTATCTTTCCGCTGCAGGATATTATTAAACGTGTTCACAGCGATTTCCTTATAGCGATCTTCCGGAGCAATTTTATCCAGTGCAGCGAAGGCCATGGCAGCGAAGCAGTCACTAAAAATATTATGTGCCTGCGTTAAAGGCCGTCCTTCTGCTGTCAAAGAAAAATACCAGTTACCATTGGCGTCGCGGCCATATTTCTCCAAAAAGCCGGCGCCATGCAGGGCCATTTGCCGCCATTCTTCTTTCGGTGATACCATATTATACATATAGCTGAAACACCAAACCTCCCTACCTTGTAACCAAATGAACTTATCGGTATCGAATACACGCCCATCTCTTTCCAGACACGTAAAATAGCCTCCGTTCTTTTCATCTTTGCTGTGGCGGAGCCAAAAAGGCAACACGTTATTCAGCAGTTCGCGGCGGTATTGTTCCGCATAATTGTTGAGCAATGGGGCTTTCATGATTACTTCCTGTTCCTGACTGTTTTGCTGTGCATCCGCGGCCATAAAACCTATTTAATAATTATTTTCTACTTTTATGGTAAATTTATAATAAATATACTTAATCGCACAACAATTACTAACTTTTTTTATTAATTACTCTTACTTAGATATTTTTTTAAGTAAAATGGAACTCATGATCAAAATGAAAAAAAATAATCCTGTTAACCAAAGTATTCTTGACCTCTTTTCAGAAGAAACCATATCCGGTGTTGCTTATAAGAATAAAGCGTTGAAACGCGCCATTATCAATCATCTCGACAAAATGGAGCAATCAACCATTACCGATCTAACGCAGGCGATGAATATCAGTGTTCCCAAAACCACCAGCCTTGTCAATGAACTGATCAACGACGGGCTTGTACGGGATTCCGGCAAGATAGGCTCCAAAGGAGGGCGACGGGCCAGCTTATATAGCCTGGTAGCGGAATCAGCTTTTTTTATCGGAGTAGATGTAAAACATTATCATGTAAATATCGGCCTGCTGGATTTCAGGAAAAATATGGTAATGGAGGAAATGCATGTGCCTTACTTATTAGCCAATACACAGGAATCGCTAGATCAGCTGATCCAGATCATACAGGATTTCATCAGTAAACTACCAGCAGCCACCAGTAATATACTGGCCCTATGTCTGAACCTTTCCGGACGGGTAAACAGTGAGAGCGGTTATAGTTACAGCTATTTCCATTTCCAGGAAGAGCCGCTCAGCGCCACCCTGGAAAAGATCACAGGAATACGCACTTATCTGGAAAATGACTCCAGGGCTATGGCTTATGGAGAATTCCACCGGGGCATTGTATCTTCTGAAAAAAATGTGCTGTATGTGAACCTTGATTATGGGATTGGCTTAGGCATTATGATAGATGGCAAGATATACCGTGGCAAATCCGGCTTTGCCGGAGAATTTGGCCATATCCCCTTATTCACTAATGAACTGATCTGCCACTGCGGCAAGAAAGGCTGTCTGGAAACAGAAGCCTCCGGCCAGGCACTGGTAAGGCTTTTCAAGGAAAAGATTAAACAGGGCTCCGGCTCTACATTACTAACCCATCATCAACTGCCAGTTCCCCTGCTACTGTCAGACATTATACAAGCCACCCATAAAGAAGATGTGCTCTGTATAGAATTATTGGCCGATATTGGCGAAAAAATAGGACGCGGGCTTTCTGTTCTCATTAATATTTTCAACCCCGAATTAGTCATTTTAGGCGGCATGCTGGCTGAAACAGGAGAATATATCCGTCTCCCTGTACGCAGTGCCCTGAATAAGTATTCGCTGAACCTGGTTAATAATGATACACAGTTGTTGATGTCGCGCTTAACGGAAAAAGCCGGGGTAACTGGTGGTTGTCTTATCGCCAGAGATAAGTTGCTCTCTGTGCAACCATAGTTTCATTAAATAAATTTTCTTCATGGCTTCAATTCTTATTTTTTTTATTAAGTTTGTCTTAGTTAATAAAAAATATTTCATATTAATGCGTCATGAAGAAACTACTTATACGCCCGGCACAACTCGCCGTATTGGCCTTTACCTTTACATGGCAGGCCTCTGCTCAAACACTGCCGGCCGATATCAATCAAAAACTTATTACTGCTGCACAAGGCAGCATTGTAGAACTACCAGGCCTGTTAAATGAGCAACTGCCCAAAATTAATTATCAGAAAATGGTACTCCCCGGACCACAATACATTATCTCCGACGACCCGGAATACATACGTGTGCCAGAAGCTATTTCCCTACAGGAAAAAGTAACTCCGGGCACTGTAAGACTCTATGTATATAATGTAAATGGCGTAAAGGAACCAGCTAAGATCACTACCAAAATAGTAGCCGTGATCAAAAATACAGGCACTACGCCCATGCATATACGTATGCTAAAATATTCGTCCCAGCAACCCAGCGGAAATTATTTCCAAATCGGAAAACAAGGACTGGCCGACTATTTTGCGGCCACTCCACAAAGTAACATACGTACTGTAGAACCTGGAAAGATCCTGGCCATAGACCCCGCACAAGAAAAATTCCTGGTAAAGTACGACGACCTGGTACATGGCTTCTATGACTTTGTGATAGACCAACCCGGCGAGATCAGCGTAGTGCAAACCGATCCTAAAACACCTATTGCTACCGCATTGGCACGCGCAAAAGTATTGCCACCCAAAAGCCGCAGCGGTGCAGGTAGAGGATTGTTTGGCGTTAGCAATTACCGGCTGCTCTCCAACGACACTATTGATACTAAAAACGGCATTACACAAATGATTATAGCCGATGGCCAACTGGACCCCTGGGTACTTGGTTATGAAGGCAGTACCGGTAATATGGCTTCCCTGGCCGGCAATTACGGTGTAATGTACCATACTGAATTAAAATGGAAAAGCACTAACGGCAAAGGACTCGCACTGGTAACCTGGAATGCCCGCAGTGGCAACAATCAATGGTGCAGCGGTATGGCCAATACAATGGTAGTGAGCGGAGGAAAATTCAAAGAAGGAATCATACAATTGCCTTCCGACCGGCTGATCACAAAAAAAGCGCCGGAAGCGATCCTAGTGCAGGTATTCCCACCAGCGGCTAACGGTGAAGAACAAACGATCCATTTCACTTATTCTCCTCCAGGCGCCTCCTGCCTGCCAACTCCGCTTATTTTTATTCCGGTGGACATGAAATAACCAGTTCACCTATGTATCGCATACATATATTATCAGGCAGTAAAATCAAAAACCTATAGAACAGAGATAGCCGCAAGGTTTCCATGCGGCTATCTCCTGGTTAATAAATTATATCAATAACGCCCCTAGTACGTCACCCCTCATCCATTTTGAATCTCTCACAAAAATTAATGGCAAAATATTACTAACAGAGCTACCTAAAATTGCCGGTAGCACTCCCCGACACAAAAATAAGGAGGTACAAAATCGCCTTATCATTTTATAAACTATTAAATACTGTTAGCATTCCTGATAATATTTTGAATTTCTAATTTTTATTTATACATTCGTACAGCCTGCTACCTGCTCATGCAGGATAATGCTGTTCCATATGACCCTGAGTAACTGAATAACCCGATCCATGGCGGCACAACAGGCACCTGAATTGAACATGCGAGGATATTTTTCACTTCAAACATCAATTAATCAGTCATCCACATAAATGATCAACAGATTGTCTATGAATTCCGAAAGCACTTTACACCCTATGAATAAGCCTATATCCAGGCCATATTCGCCATTGGTGTAAAAGCTCCATCCAGCCAGTGTGTAACAATAACATATTACAACGTTTGTATTCATCCTCAAAATAACAATTATAGGCATTATTGTATGCTGTGAAGGCAACAATGGCTCACAGAACATCGTACAATCAGTAGAAGATCAACGGAACAAAACTTCCGGCCAATTCAAAATGATGAAATCCGCTCCTGTAGCAGTAGCTTCCTACATCCGCAACAACGGGTAAGATGGCAAAACATCACGCATAAAAGTAAATGAATACAGCTCTGAAGATTACCGGTCCGCCTGAATAATCAGGCGGACATCATCTTTATATCTAAAGATCATTTAAAAAATACAGTACAATTTCGTACAATCATTCCAGTTAGTATACTTATCACTAAACACTTGGATTATTGTTGGCAGCGCAATCGCCTTCATACCCAATAGCATACCCTTGCTGGTAAAACATCCAAACAGCATCTTCCTTTTCTTCGTAGAGACAGATCAGTTGGGTAAGATATATCTACTCAAAACAGCCGGAAACATACACCATTTCCTTTATTTAATAATTGTTAAAATAATGAAAAACGGCCGGGATACACACCTTTTAATTACTTAATTTTCAATTACTTAATATACAAAAATCTCCGCTTGCAGCCTCCAGTAAAGTACAGGCTCATTGGTTCGTGATCTCACCAAATCACCGACCTTTGGTTTATAACTATTCTATTCATCTATTAAACTTTGTGAGTATGAAAAAGATGATGATTCTTCTGTTGGCAGCCGGTATCTGCTCGGTAACCGCGATACCAGCAAGAACGAACGCCCAGAACATGCAGGAAACTCCTAAACAAGATAAAAGAGATAAAAAAGAACTAAAGAAGGAAGAAAAGAGAGAAAAAAAAGAACAGAGAGAGCAACGCAAGATGGAAAACGGCATGACACCTTATAGTTATAGCTACAACTATAACTATAACATGATGCGTCCTCCTGCAGCACTTCCTGTTACTGAAAATTTTGTTCCTGCAGATGTAATGGCTTCTTTTAGAAATAAATATGGCCCTTCACTATACGATATCACTACCTTGAATTTAGATAATGGAAGTAATGCTTACGTGGTTCGTATGATTGAAAATGGTGTAGCACAAAGTATTACTGTAGACGCCAGTGGCTCCCCTGTAGTGATTACACCTTGATTTTGTTACGTTGATAACTAATCGGATAAGAGAAAACCTGTTGGCCCAAACGCCAACAGGTTTTCTGTTTATTAAACCAACACTTTATTTATGCCATCTTTTCGGCCACCCAATCCATTACTACACTGGTAGCAAAATCGGTAGCGCCTACGTGGCAATGTTCCTGTGCGGCATCTTCTTCCGTAAGAATCCGGTAGGTTGCCCGGTCTCCTAAAGCATTGGCTAACCGTACCGGTTGCCCACCAAAAAACTGGTCTGTTCCTGCTTCGCATACCAAAACGGGGCATTGGATATGATCAACGACCCCTTCCATTGTCATGCTCCGTGTTTTTTCCAGGAAATCAAGCGGAGACGCCGTTATAAAAGCCCAACAACCTTGATCGATAGCCCATCTTAAACCGGTATGTTCCTTCATCATCTGGAGAACAACCTGGTCGAACATCTCTTGTTTATTTTCGTCGCGGAATTGTAGTAACACAGGTGGCAGATTTCTTGAAAATGCGTGGTATATATCGAATAGCCCATCCACACATACTACTGCTGCAAGACGATGCTCAAAAGCAGCAGCCCTGGGTACCAGGAAGCCTCCGAATGAATAACCCAGGAGAATCAATTTACTGCTGTCTATTGCGTCAATACCCTGGCAGTAATCTACTACTGGCGTTACTACTTTCTCCCATTCTGTAATAAAGCCTTTTTGTTGGTTCCTTACTACCGTTGGCTGGCCAGGACCTTCAAAGGTAATCACATTATATCCCCTCTCCAGTGCGCCAAAACCAAACACATGCAGCATTTCTTCCTGACTGCCATCATAGCCATTGCACAATAACAAAGTAGGACGGGGTTGGTCGTCATTGGCTGCCCGGTAAAAGATACCTGGAACGTTGAATTCCGGTGTAGCTAACTCAAAACGTTCACCTGGTATATCCATCAAGGAAATAGCCTGATCGAAACAAGCGGTCTGTAATTTCCAAATATCCATGATCCTTGGGTCTGCCGGATTACCATGCAGGAAGAAATCGGCTGACCTGTAATAGCTGGCGGCCCTGAACAATGCATTCCGCGCAGAAACGCGGTAACGCACATCTGGCACATTCGTATGTACGTGCTGAGCCAGCTTGTTAAACTCTTCGTACCAGCTTTCAAAATCCCCTGGCTTTACTTTCTCCGCCACACTCAACACTTCTGATACATCTGCTCCATTGGCACGGCTTGCACCTAATACTCTTAAAAGTTCATAATGAAAGGTATGATCACTACTTAATTGTAACATATTATTTTTTTAAGTGGTATAAGCAACCTTACAGTACCTGTGTTTTGCAATGCCCCGGGTGGCAGATCCTGTAACGTTTAAATCAATTGAACGATACAAAGATACCACTGCAGTTATTACGCAGAAAGAGAAGGAATTAGGTAATGATTGGACTATTTAAGGTATGCCGTTCTGAAGACCAGGGGGGTGGTTTGGGTTACTTTTTTGAATAGCCGGGAGAAATAAGTATGGTCTTCGTATCCCAGCAAATGGGCGATCTCTTTCACGTTCATATTGCTGTAACACAATAACCGTTTCGCTTCCAGTATAATTTCGTGCATAATCCAATGAGTAACCGTAAAGCCAGTTATTTTCTTTACCACCTCATTCAGATAGATTTCTGAAATATGCAGCTGCCTGGCATAGAAAGTCGGGCTTTTCTCTTCTGTTACCCGCTCAGTTAATAGCTTTCTAAAAGCACGAGTAAGCAGAAAGGGACGGGAGGTAATTCCCCCCTCACTGGCTGTAGTAAGATATGCGCGCGCTACCACGCATAAAAAGGCATTTAACAACGCATATGTTTGCTGCTTGTAAAAGGCAGCCTGCGGATCACTATAATATTGCGTACTCAGTAGCTGTATGGTTTGCTGACATTGCATAAAAGCGGCCTCTTCCAACATACAAGGCTGCTGCGATAAAAGATTACTTTCAAAAACATCCAGGCAGTCTGCCGGCACCAACATAGGCGCTACAGACAAATACCAGCTATCGCTATTACCGGCATTAATACGATGGTGTATTTGGCCGGGCGAAACAAAATATACATTCCTCTCTGTTAAGAGCACTTGCTGGAAATCTACTACAATAGACCCAGCACCTTTTTCTACAAGCAAAAAAATATAGTTATCGTCCCGGTGCACCCCAAAGGCCTCCAACTCGCTTTTGGAACTGCTATGTGAGGTATGGCGCACTTCGAGGCCAATATCAGCACGGTCGTATAACTTATGAAGAGGTATCTTTTGCATAACAGGTGTCGTAAACAAATATCTGCAATTCTTCAAACTATTCAAAAAAGCCAGCGGCACTGGTTTATCCTATCTTAGGCTTATCAAGATTCCTCTTACTGCTATACGTTAAATCCAACAAAAAATATATCTTGGCGCCATGAAACGGTTCCTATTACCTGTTATTGTACTGACCATGCTGATCGCCTGTAAGCATCCGGCCCCTGCCCCTAAAGCACAATCCCTTACGTCTGCCCCGGCAATAGCTGTAACGCCGCGCAATAGCTGCTCCTACAATAACGATGTTATGGACCTAGGCATAGGCCTGATAGTTGTACCGCAACAATTTGAAATTTACCAGGATAGCCTGTTAAAACAGCTATTGTATAAAATAGACATGTACAAAACTGACGACCTTTTATCATTACCCTGCTCCAAATATTTTGATCCAGAATATGGTATTATGCAGTTTGTATGCCTGGAAGTTACCGACGACGCCTATAAGATCATAACGAATTACAACGAAATTAAATATCTCCCTAAAAATAAAAACTATAGGTTCCAAACCTGGGAAACCTATATTATGCAGTCTTATGGCATTCGACGGGGAACCGATTCAAAAGGAAGTACCATCTTTCCCCAAACGTTGAGGAAAATGCCGGAGGATAACGCAGATACATTAACCATCCCTGAAGGATATGAAATGTTTTGCCCTTTGCAGATGAAAGGAGATTGGTTGCAGGTAAAATATGATTGCTTTTACAATGATGACCAGGACAGCAGTGAACCTTGCCGTGAGTACATTAATGCCTGCCAGCCCTCTCTTACCGGCTGGCTTCAATGGAGAAAGGATAATAAGGTTCTGGTAGATATTTTTCTGATGCCATAAGCGCTTTTTACAATAGCCAGACTGGCATAAAAACAACGCCTGTAAGCCTCCACGGCTTACAGGCGTTATAAAATATCCTTATAAGGCGACTATCTGTTTGCGGTGCTCATATCTATTACATCTCCTTTGCGGGAAGCCGGCGTTATTACCAGATCCGTTAGCTTTCCATTTACCACTTTTCCTTCTACGGTTGTACGATATGGTGCATTCAGTTTAAAGGAAACATTCCCCCATTCAGCGGGCCAAGCCGGCAACAGCATAATTTTCTTACCATCAGTTTGCATCAGCATCTGTTGCAACCCGTTTTCGCCATTGCCTCCATTATCTTCATCGGGCATATAGTCGTGGCCGATATCCCAGAAAGCCGGAAATTTCAGTGAAGGGTCTTTACGGGTCAGGTTAAAGGAAGTATACATTTTTGCCACAGCTGTTTGCCCCAGCATGGCTGCCTGGATAGGGTCCTGCACCCAGCAACCCTTATCCCTGAATTTACGGTTATTAAAAGAGTTGATCGCCAGCTGCAGATCCGGCTTACCCACGCCATATAAACGGAAAGGATAAACGGCATACAGCTCAGGATTTTCCAAGTTATGGCCTTTAGCTGTTTGTGGGCCACTATAAGGCAACAGCACCTCTTTGCCATTCTCCACACCTACAGGTAGTACGGGTAATTCACTTTCGAATCGTTGCCAATCACTACGCTGCTGCTTGCTCACCAAACCGTCCGGCAAAACAGCGAGGCGGTGCACTACGGCATGTAAGCCAGCAATATCCGGTGCAGGATTATGTACCTTCCAGAACATCTCTATGGAGTTATCTGGGTCGAGCAACAACTTACCCTGGGCATCGCGACTAAAATGTTTATCAAAGAAACGAATACCCGCAGTTGCTACCGGTAACAATATTTCTTTGGCAAATTGCTGATCGCCGGTATATTCGTAATAGTCCAGCATCATCATGCTCAGCTCCAATATCGGCGTAAAATAGTGGGCGGTCCAGTTTTCCGGCACTTCAGGCCCCATGTACAACAAACCACCCCAAAAAGGCGCTGTTTCGGCGAAGTAAGCACCATCGTGGTGATAATATTGTTGTACGAGCTCAGCATTACCTGGCAATATGCCGGCATACATTTTAAACAACGGCAGCATGATATCAAAATCGCCTGCCATTAACCGCGGCCAATACATGGCGCGGGTATTCTGAAACCAGTACTGTCCGCCCCAATCCCTGAAATCAGCGTCCATCTTCACCGGGTTATTCTTCCGGTTTTGCATCCAGGCCGGATTGTCTACCACAAACAAGGAACCATTGAATTTGATGGGATAAGCGCCCCTGCCAGCACAAGCAGTCACAAAACGTTGCAGGATATACCCTTCATTTACTTTTTTAGTTTGATCATCCCCCTGGATAAATATCCAGCTCCGGTGCCAGAAATTATCCCACCATCGCCGATGGGCCGCCCAGGTCTGCTCAAGGTTCAACCCATCGATGTCTGCTACCTGTTTATTCATACCGGATAACCAATTATTGACCCCTGTTGTTTGCGTAAGCGGATAAACAGAGATCAACTGCGTGGTAGCCGGAGATTTAGACTGCAAGGTGGTAGCATCGGCATTTACCAAACCCGGGCCTTTAATAACGGCGCCAAAAACGATGTCCTTCAAATGGGGATCGGCAGTAGCAGGATTATAATGGTACCAGGCCACCTGGTTAACTTTATTCAACACGGTATCGCCATCACCGATACGCCAGTTTTCCAATTTCACCTTCACCGAAACAGGATGTTGGCTTTTCGCTGCTACACGTATAACAGGATGATTAGCATCGACCCATATCCGGAGCGTTACTGCATTTGCCCCAGCGCCTTCCTGTAATTGTATCTCTCCTTCATGCAATTTCAACACCTGTAGAAAGGCGCCCTTGTTCGCCAAAGGGTTAGGGCTAATAGCAATGCGTACCAGACCGAGCTTCATCAGCACGCCTCCTTCTTTCATCCAAGGCCCCCGCTCCTTTGTTTCGGTACCCCAGGCATCCGTTTTACCGATATAAAATGCCAGATCTCCAGTCGGTTCTGCCCACACATTTAAACTAATATCGCCGTTACCCAATGGCATCGACTGCAAAGATGATGGCCCCGGTGTATCCCAGCTAACATTATAGGCATTGAGCAATGCGGCCACATTATCTGATGGGCGCTGTCCATTCCCCTCAACAACAATGAACAAGCTCAGTAATGCCGCCAGTAAACCTTTAAAAAACTGTTTATTTATCATGTTTACACTAGTTATAACAAACAAAATACAGCACTCACCGGTATTTTGCAACTGCGTGAGGTATTACTGTTCTTTGGATATAAAAGGAGGGTATTGGTCTGCCGATCCTGTTTTGTGCAGGGTGTTTATATCTACGTCTGAATAAAAAGGCACGTATTCAAACCGTAGCTTACCCGATTCCTGATAAAAACGGATATTGGCATCAAAGGCTACTGCCCGGTAGTTATTGTCGCCAGTGAGCGTATCACGATATAACAATTGCTGCTCTTTCCACTTTAGCATGCCATCTTCCAGCTTAACACCATAAATACCGTATACAATGGCCTCCATCGTATACTCATTAACGGTAGAAGACAGGCAACGCATATAGCCGGTCAACTGTCCGGAGCTTTTACGCATGGCCAGCTCATAGCGGAATACACTGGTACCGGTAAAATCTTTTTGCAGGCCGATACGCTGACGATGGTGATCCAAGGTATATACTTTTTCCGAAGTAATGGTAATCATGTTAAACTGCAACCCGGCTTCGGTAGTGGCCAGGTCTGCAAAAAACATCCGGTCACTGTATATGCCCTGCAACTTTCCGCCTTCCAGGGAATAAGTAAGTTGAGCTGTATCCAGTTGCCGGCCAATAACTTGATCGCGGATATAATTCACCACTGCGTCTTTCATGTTGAGATAGATGATCTATTGTATAAATGTATCAGGAGACTAAAAAGTTCACGGGAAATAAAAAATGAGGGGGACTAGTTAGGAAACAAGCTTTCGGGAAGAAGATAAAAGAACTTTAAAACTGATATTCAGCAGCTGAAATGGCATCCTGATGCTTTATCCATGAAAAATTTCCAGAGCACACTGCGGACGCAAATGTTTTAGTGGATAAAATAGTCATAGATTTACAGCCGATTTGTGGGACTTAGAATCAACATTAATGTTCACTTTGATAATATGCTAAAAAATATCTCGAATCCAAAATCTATAATCCTTAGTGGCCTTGTTTTAGGGGAAGCCGACAATCGGAACAGTTGCTAATTGAATATGAGTAACTCCTGTTGGCTTAAAGGATGGATCATATTTTTCTAATCCATCAAGATCAATAAATTTAATAGGAGAGTTCTCTGCATAAGCGTAGGTACTATTCCATGCAAAGTTCCGTGCTAACGGATCTACACTCAAAAACTTCCCTATACGTGGATCATATGTGCGCATGCCGTAGTCTACCTGATTCCCCTCTCCTTTCACCTCATTATCATTCTCCTTCCCATTAAACCCATACCTATACCTACCTGGCACACTATTATAAACACTGCTATCAATTGGCGTCACATACCCATTCAACGTAAAATTATCTATCCGGAAGGACCCCTGGTTACCTGTTCTGTTACTCAAGGTAACCTCTACGGTTACTTTGCCCATCAGGTTGGTGACTGGATTGCTCACCGCTAATGTGCCTGTAGACCTCATGACATGCGATCCACCTGATACGTCTACATAAATAGTATCTGCACCTGATGATGGAGGGGGGACTTACCGGGATACCGTTAATCGTCAGGCTGTAGTTTTGATAACCGGTATAGCTGCTTCGGTGATAAAAACTAAAGGAACTCACATTTAACTCATAGCCGGGATCTACATCGAACGTTAAACGGATCGTACTCGTTTCTGGTGCCGAAGAAGGCAGCGCCAGGGAATGTCCTGCATTGCTAACCCCGGCATAGGTAGTCCAGGTGGTATCTGTTGTGCGGCTGTTAGTCCAACTACTGTTGCTGATATAGGCGTGGGTGTTAGCTACTCCAGTATAAGGCATAGCATAGGGAGCCTGCTCAAAGTCATTCTGGTACAGCGCCACCGGTTGCGATGGACTGCCCCAAACAAGGGATGGCGCTGGGAGAATAGAAAGAGGCCGTCTCATAAATAAAGAGACGGCCTCTTATCATTTATAGTATCAGTCTAATATAACTACTTTCTATAGAGGATCATCAAAAGACAACCAAGGATCATCTTTCAAACCATAAGACAAGACAACCCCTCCAGAAGATATCAATTCAAAATCTTTATCCTTATCAATAATTTTAATATAAAATTCAGAAGCTGCTAAAGTGTTACTATCCATAAACAATATATTAGCATTAGACCAAGAGAATGGTCCTTTCATATATTCACAACTTACCGCCAGTATATATAACACCTCATTCTGATTCGTGAATGAAAGACGAACTACTAAACGTTTATGTGTTATACTAAATAACCAAATTTGAGCATCAGCCCCTCGATAGCTCACAAGGGCTGATTCAAACTGCTCTTTATCTATTAATGTTCTCATTAATCTTCAAATTTAGATCCGTTCCAATTAACATTCTTACCATCTCTGGTAAATGTTGTCTTTTTAAGCAATGCAGGATCACTAATAATATGATTAAATTCCTTACTTGTAATACTAGATGTTTTAATTGTAGGATCAAAATGCGTTACATCAAAATTTATTGCATCCGCATTTTGGGCAGATTGCCTAAATGATTCCATAAAGGCAAAGTTATCCATAGACGCTCTTCCAAAATCTACCTTTGTCAAACCTGCTAATTGCCAGCCTGCGTTCTTATAAATTATTGCTTCTGTCCATCTATGATTACTTAAATCCTGATCAAGCCCTAATCCTATTACTTTCCTATTTTTTGAATCCTTGTCTTCTAGATTTGAAATTGGCAATTTGGGCGGTTCTGACATAGAACCTAATGGCTTTTCCTGATTAAGATCTCTATTAAAATAATAACTCGCCGTTTTCGCTTGCTCACTGATTGCTGTAAACTGCCTCTGCTGAGGCGTTTGATACGGAACTAATGGCCTTTCTCTTCGTTGAGTTCCAACATAAAATCCTCCATTAGGAGTAGTCACTAAATACCCACCTGTTACTGGGCTAACACCCTCATTAGGCATCACGCCTACTCCTGTTCCAGGCAAGAACATTGGACGATTAGGACGAGTCGTCAAATTACCTTCCGGATCAACATACGTATTACTTAAAGCAGGACGTGATGCCACTCCTCTTGATATTGGAGTTACTGTAGGTTCTAACCCATCAATATCAATCGCCTGTATCGGTGTATTTCCTGGATATTGATATGGTGTATACCAAGGATAACTTTGCGTTAGTGGATCTACTGATAAGAACTTTCCTATTCGTGGATCGTAGATGCGCATCCCATAATCCTGCTGATTCCCTTCCCCCTTCACCTCATTATCATTCTCCTTCCCATTAAACCCATACCTATACCTACCTGGCACACTATTATAAACACTACTATCAATTGGCGTCACATACCCATTCAACGTAAAATTATCTATCCGGAAGGTCCCCTGGTTACCTGTTCTGTTACTCAAGGTAACCTCTACGGTTACTTTGCCCATCAGGTTGGTGACTGGATTACTCACGGCTAATGTGCCTGTAGATCTCATGACATGCGATCCACCTGATACGTCTACATAAATAGTATCTGCACCTGATGATGGAGGAGGACTTACCGGGATACCGTTAATCGTCAGGCTGTAGTTTTGATAACCGGTATAACTGCTTCGGTGATAAAAACTAAAGGAACTCACGTTTAGCTCATAGCCGGGATCTACATCGAACGTTAAACGGATCGTACTCGTTTCTGGTGCCGAAGAAGGCAGCGCCAGGGAATGTCCTGCATTGCTAACCCCGGCATAGGTAGTCCAGGTGGTATCTGTTGTGCGGCTGTTAGTCCAACTACTGTTGCTGATATAGGCGTGGGTGTTAGCTGCTCCAGTATAAGGCATATTATAGGGAGCCTGCTCAAAGCCATTCTGGTACAGCGCCACCGGTTGCGATGGACTGCCCCAAACAGGGGATGGCGCTGGGAGACTGGCGGCGGACGTATCTGCCTGCCCGTTAAACTTCCGGCCAGGCATCAGCATACCAAAAGCATAATAATCCTGCGTGCTAACTATATCAGGACGATAGTAATCTATAGTAGTACCATTGCTGCTGTAAGGCAACTTCTTGTCTGATACTGTCGACAATACGTTACCCAGGTGGTTACTTAATTCAAAGAGCTTATTTCCTTTACTAAAGATAGTATTTATTCCGTTTCCTAAACCCGGCATCGGCAATTTAACCGGAACTGTGATATGTTGCACATTCTCCTGCCGGTTCAATAAGCCTAAACGGGTGCTCCCATAAAGGTCAGACGATATCAGCGTAAGGTCTCCATGATTAACACCAGGATCTCCTTTGGTGTAAACACCCATCACATTGCCCGTGGCATCACGCACATACCAGGTTTCTACGTCCTTTACACGCTTGCCGATACGGTTACCTACAGCATCGTACGTATAGGCGATAACGGTACCATCGGACTTGCGTATACGTTCAATCTTCCCATATACCGTCCAGCAGATACTGTCTATATCACTCTTACGGTCAGATATCAGGTTACCTGTCTCATCATAGCTATAGTTGTGGGCATACTGCCTGTCGATGTCATTGGAATAATTACTATCTGGCACCTGGTCATCGATATAATCCAGCTGGTTGTTGCCCGGCCGGTAGTGGTAGGTCAGTTCATCCATCGCCAATGGCTCACCTGCAAAGGTATTGTTACCATTGCGATGGTAAGATTGTATGTTACCATTGGCATCGTAATCGACCACCTCTTCAAAATCAGGCAATTTAGCAGCAACCCAGGTATTAGTCGTAGTATTCAAACCGCGGGAGGCAGTCATACTACCTAGCCGGTTCAGCACATCGTATTGATAGGTATACAGCAACGGTTGGCCTAAGGCTGACAGGTTCACTCCCATCGCTGCAATAAAAGCATTTTTAGGTAACTCAATGGATGTATGTGGAAAAATATTTTATTGCTACATTTATGCAGCAGAATAAACGTTTATGTAGCACACAAACAAACTTATTTTTCGCACCATACACCCTACAAGTATCAAAAACACACCAAAACTGCTACAGATCAGCTATTTTTGTTAACCTAAACAGACTATTATGTCTCAAAAAAATAATCTCGGTAACCGTATTCTTGAACTTCGTAAAGCCAAAGGCTGGTCACAAACTGAACTGGCTGATAAAGTAGATATTTCATACGCCCAGATAGGACGATACGAGACTAAAGGCGCGCAACCGCCTGCGGAGGTCATTAAAAAAATTGCTGAGGCACTTGATACCTCTGTGGATTATTTGATATTCGGTAGCTCTACGGATAAAGCCACCGCTGCGCTCCATGATGCAGAAGTGATCAGATATTTTAAAGAGATTGAGACGCTACCAGGTGAAGATAAAGCCGCACTACTGCGGGTCATCGCTGCTTTTATCAGGGATGTTAAAACCAAACAAACTTATACACACTAAATCTATAGATGACAAAACCCCGCCAGTGGCGGGGTTTTGTCATCTATGATAACCATATAACAATTTACTTCATCCTCTTTAAATAGTCTTTTCTTATCGAATCTGCATTATAAATGTAAGGGGAATGATCAGAAACATACATATAAAAGCGATAGTTAAACTCATTAACACTATCTACTGTCTTTTTCTGTAAGGTTCCCATATAGCCATTACCATACAGCGCTTCAATATAATTAATTCTAAAATATCTGTTCTCCAAAGCAAATTTACTATCGCATATAATCCTAGCATTATAGTAATCAGCATGGGCATTATTATCTTCCATACACTTACAATACTTCTTCGCTACAGCAATTCCATTAAAGGATGAGTCTTTACATGCCATAAAAAACAAATAGAAAAACAACAAAATAATCTTAATCCTAGCTACTTTCATACTATTTACCATTAAGGCGTTTCTTTATCATTATTTCCAGTCACAGTCTTATCCCCTGGTTGTCCAGCTGGAACCGGAGCCTTCTTTACACTACCATAATAATTATAAAAATTAGGAACAGGCGACATTCCAAATGTTGTCGGAGTCCCTTTCAATTTCTTAAATGTCTCCTTAAGAACACCTATATTTCTACGTTGTAATTGCGCGTCAGCGACTCCGGGATTCCTATAGCTAAACCTAACCCCAAATGCAAACTGTTCAAATTGAGCACCAGCTTCAATGTTATAATCATCATCTCGTTGTCTGCCATTATTAAATCGTCCATAATGCGCAGATTCGTGCATAATAGCTGAGGTAACAACAAACATAGCTTCTGCAATTGCATTATCATCACCCTTCTTTATAGCTGTTTCTAATTCTTCAATTTGACTATATCCTACAATAAGGTTATCAGGAAAGTTATTCCCATCAAACTCTCCTCCGCCTTCTCCTCCAAATATTTTAGAAAGTAAAGGTATTCTATCGGTGTTCGCTTCCGATTCACGACGCGTTGGACTTATCCAAGGCCCTTTTCCATAAGTTATCATCTCATCAAAAGCTTTCCCTCCAGCCTCTAAATCTGTATAACCTGAAGCTTTTACCCACGCATCTCTTACAGCTGGATTATCTTTAAGCATTGGTAAATAATACTTTACTATTTTAGCTAAAGTCGGATAACGCTTTGCAAAGAATGGTGAGATCTTAAACAGTCCATTATAATCTAAAAACGATACAGGGTTATTTCCTGCAAATCCATATGGAGATTCCTCTGGGAACTTTTTCTCAAATGGATCTGTGGATAAGAATATCCCCACTCTTGGATCATAAATTCTTGCTCCAAAATCTAACTCATTCCCCTCTCCCTTCACCTCATTATCATTCTCCTTCCCATTAAACCCATATCGATATACACCCACCTGCTCCACTCACGGCCTCACCTACCATCCGCAACCTGGTGTCTACTCAAAGAACTCCCATAAATATATTACTTTTTATTTTATCTGTTTTTTCATTTGAAAGAAAAAAATATGCGCGATCATCGGGTAGGTTACCGTCCTGGTAGATAGATGATGTGTTACTACTGCTGATGTTATAATCAACAGATGGCCAGAGAACTACCGTCCAGCCTATGTTCTACCGATGACCACATCATCTGTCTACCAGGACGGAAGCAAGATAGTACTACAGCTGATCAAGGTACTGACGCTGGTGTTCGCGCAGTCTTATTCTCCGCGGAACCCTTATCATGAGGCCACTATCCCTAACGGATACACGCTTTATCTGATCGTTTATCAGAAGCGATACTCCGCCCCCACCCGCCATTCCCCCCGGCCTGCTGTGGCTCCGTGTCTCGTCCTAAAATAAGTTTACAGATTTTAAAAATAAGTCCTAAAATAGATTTGCGTTTTACTCTTAGTCCTGCTCCTCATTTACAGTTCCTTTTTTAAGATAATAGTTTTTCCATAACC
>NZ_JBJGXX010000012.1:0-126126 GCF_049056765.1 Chitinophaga sp. 30R24 | reverse complement strand
TTGCAGAGTCACAATGAGCGGGTAGCTCGGCAAATTTTTTAGTGGATAAAATATTCATAGATTTACAGCTGATTCGTTGGGCCCAAAATTAGCTGTCTGTCAGATTAAATATTGACTATTACACTTTACATATAATAGGGGTACGTTAACGATATAGGGCAAATTATACTGGGTTTTTATAAAACCCTTTCTAGACAATGGTTTTTACGTGATTCCCATTTATACCACTTTTCTTAGCTTGCACTAAATTTTACATCTGGGCATCAAACGATACCCAGATGTAAAATGTTTAGTCTGGATGCTGGTTATTAATTTACCCTTACACGTGATATTTTGCCATCCAGGCCATTGTTGCGGATGAATGTCACCCTTACATATTCATCTTCGTAAGATTTTTCAAATGTGTCAATGACGTATTCTGGTGACATTCTTTTTACATTAACAATGCAAAAGTCATCATCAGTGGCGCCATTGGGAGAATCATACACCCTGATTTCACAGCCAGGTCTGACATTATAAATTTTTGTAGATCTGATCTCATCATTTTGAATCGGACGGAAATCCTGACCAGGAGCGTCTTCAACAGCTTGAACGAGGTTTTGAGTTGCGTTGTTGCCTTCATAAAATGCAATGATACCCATGATAATAGCGATTTTGAGGTGAATAATGAAAAATTTAAAACAAAAATTTATTATGAGAATAGATAGTGTGAATGGGGAATAATACCTGATTGATACAGTCCAGATTAAAACGCAAACGAATTACAGGAGTAATTTTTTGCTCTTTGTGATTAAAGTGCAAAGGAAGATAATTAAAAGGTTTTCACTATTGGATCATAAGAACAAGCTAAACGTCTTCATATTGAAATATTGAGGTAGTTTCTATGAGACATGTGATCATTTGAGTACTGCTATAATTTAGCAGTTAGTTATCCGAATTTAGATAAACTTTAATGAATAACAAAAAAAATGTGATTGGCATTGCAGCAGATCCAAAGTTAATGAAGCACGCTGTAGTCTTATTGGCTTGATGGCGTGCGATTCAGAGGGCATGGCTCTCCCATTTTTTTAATTGTCTAACAACAGCCGGAAGCTTGAACCAGTAAAGATTCTGGCTGTTTTGATATCTTTTACCGGAATATTTTTTATACTTTATTTACGTATAGTCTTCTATTCAATAACCTAAAATGAAGATATGCCTACATGCCAGTTTTAATACCAATATCAATTATTACTAGCCTGATTTATTTAACTTTCTATATTCTTTAGGCGACATTCCCATTAATTTTGAAAACATCCTTGAAAAATAATATTGATCATCCATTCCCAGTTTGAATGAAGTTTGTTTGATGCTCATATCTGTGAGCACAAGATATTGACAGGCTTTCTGTATTTTAAGGTTATTGAAATATTCAATGGGAGAATAGCCCGTTTTTTCATGAAAGATGGCGGAGAAGTAGGAAACCGACAACTTTGCAAAGGTGGCAAATTCGTGTAGGGTTACCCGTGTGTCCAGTTTTTTCTGCATCAGGTCAATAGTGGATGATACTACATCATGTTTATTACCATTCCAGTCATAGTTGAATTTATCTTCGTAAAGTATGGAGGAGAGAAAGTGATAGAAGATCATATTTACATACCGTAGGTTATCCATTGTATAACCACGTTCCAGTGTAAGGCATATATCCTGGAATAATTTGATCCTGTTTTCATTATAAGGAAGATAAGGTTTGTAATTTTTTACATGTTGCAGGATCAGGTCAACAATAAAAGAAGAGGTTTCTCCACCGAAATGTATCCAGTATATTGTCCATGGATCATCTTCCTTTGCGGAATAGGTATGTGGAGTGCCCATCGGGATCAGGAAAAACTGGGATGGGGATATTCCTTCTTTCTTTTTATCGATTTCAATCCACCCGCTGCCTTCTACACAATAGATGAGAATATGCTGGTTTACCCCGTGACTACGTTTGATATAGTGTCCACTGGCCTTGGGATAATATCCTATGTCGGTAATATATATCTGCCTGGTAATAGGGTCTCTGGTAAGAAAATCAATCCGTATCTTTTTGGGAAGTACGATCAATTGTTCCCCCTGGAACCCTTGCTTCCGCTTTATAACTTTATCCTTCATGCCTGAACGTAAATTTTTTTCATTATTTGAAATATAGGAAAAAAATCCATTATATTCAGAATTTTCCCCATTTTTAATGTAGGTATAAACCCGGACATTTGAGACATAGAAAGTTTAATGGGCCTTCAATCAGCTCATAATGCTCAGCTTATTCACTATTCCATGTTACTAGTATAATTAATATTTACCATCAGAAACCAATAATCAAATCGGCTATCAGCAAGCAATACTGACAAGTCAGCTACAACTGTTGAGCTGCATCTCGGGTGCAGTTAAACCCTGAAAATTGTTATGTATTCCTGTTCATGATACCTGCTTACATTAAAAATGTTAAATGAGACGTTATGAAAAACATGATCCCCCTGTATCTTCTTGTTTTAGCTGTATTTACCTGCCTGCAGGTTAATGCACAGCAAAAGCAGTTGCATGGAAGAGTGCTGGATGCCACATCCGGGAAGCCACTTCCATTTGTTTCTATTACTAATATTAGTAACAGAAATGGCTCTATGAAAACAGATGTAACAGGCGATTTTACCATCCAGTTTACGGGAAAAATTTCCCTGGTATTCAGTTTTGTAGGTTACAAATCGCAAACCGTAACTGTTGCAGGAAACGATACCGCATTAACTGTATTATTGAAAACAGAGATTGCTGGTTTGGATGAAGTAGTGGTGATTGGTTACGGAGAACAGAAGAAAAAAGATATTACCAGCGCTGTGGCCAGTATTTCAGGCAAAGAACTCAGTGAAATGCCCGTTACTACTATTAACAGTGCATTGCAGGCAAGGGTGCCCGGTGTGCAGGTAATGAGTACCGGTTATGAACCTGGTGGCGGAACAAGTATTAAGATAAGAGGAGTCAATTCTATCACCCAGGGATCTGGCCCTACTTATGTGGTGGATGGCGTAATCTTAACCGGTGATATCAGGGAAATAAACCCCTATGATATAGAATCCATAAATGTACTGAAAGATGCCGCTGCTGCAGGTATTTATGGCTCAAGGGCAGCAGAGGGGGTAGTGATCATTACCACCAAAAAAGCAAAGGCTGGCAGGGCCAGTGTCGACTATAACGGTTACTATGGTATACAGCAGATATACAGGAACTACGATTTTGTGGATGCTGCTACCTATGCCAATATCAGAAGAATATCTATGAGTGATGAAGATCCGGTAGCATGGCCTTTGAATAGTCCCAAAACAGATTCCGTTCTTTTCAGTGCTACAGAATTGAAAAGTCTGGCGGCAGGCAAATCCTACAACTGGGTAGATGCCATCACGCAGGTAGCACCTATGCAAAGTCATACGCTGAGCATCTCTAATGGTATTGGTAAAAACAAGTTCTATATGAGCGGTAACTATCTTGATCAAGATGGTATTATTATCGGCTCTAACCTGAAGCGTTATTCCCTTAAAGTAAATATAGAATCTGATGTAACAGACAAACTGAAAGTAGGGGTAAATACCAATTTTTCCCACCTGGATAATCAGGTGGTAAGTAACCAGGCTTATGAGAATGCACTTTCTATGAGTCCACTCCGCCCGATATATGACTCCTTGGGTAAACCTGTGATAGAAATAGATCCTAACAGCGGCAAGGTAACCGTGAATAACCCGGTGGTGCTGGCAAAAGATGCGATCAATAATAAAGTAGATGACCGCCTGATCGGTAATATGTACTTAGAGTATACTGTTATTCCAAACCTGACTTTCCGCACCAATATAGGCGCAGATATTTATAAAGACCAGACTTTTCAATATCATCCACGTACTACAAGTGATGGTTTTGAGAAGAATGGAGTAGCAGATGTGCAGAATTTTGGCTACCGCGACTGGCTGATAGAAAATACCCTTTCCTATCATTATAGCCCCTCTGAAAAACATTCACTGGACCTCCTGGGTGGGTATACTTTCCAGAAAAGAAGGCAGGAATGGAATGATGAACAGGCTTCCGGTTTCCCTACAGATGAACTGACGTATAAAGACATGAGCCTGGCTAATAAAAGAGACCAGATCCAGAGTGATTATTACAACTGGGCGATAAATTCTGCATTAGGTAGGGCCATCTACAAATTTAAAGATCGCTATATTCTTAATGTAACCGCACGATATGATGGTTCTTCCAGGTTTGGCGCGCAAAATAGGCATGGCTTTTTTCCTTCTGTGAGCGGTGCATGGCGCCTGATAGATGAGCCATTCATTGGCCTGAAGTTTAAGTCCAGGGTAAATGACCTCAAGTTCAGGGCGAGCTATGGTGTGATCGGTAACCAGGATGTAACGTACGACAGAATCTTTGAGCGCCTCAACTCCGCAGCTTATCCCTTTAATGGCAACACGCAGTCTACCGGTTATCAATTAGGCTCCAATCAGGGTAATCCGGCCTTGAAATGGGAAAGCCAATACCAGTTTAATAGCGGCTTTGATCTGGCAATGTTTAATTCCAGGGTACAATTAACCGTTGACTACTACAATAAAAATGTACATAACCTACTGTTGGAACAAGATCTGGCGCTTTCACAAGGATATGATACCAAGATGATCAATGTAGCTTCACTGAATACAAGAGGTATTGATATCGGTATTAAACTTTCTCCTATACAAACCAAGAACTTCGACTGGCAGGTAAGCCTCAATTTCTCCAAATATAAATCCAAAGTTACGTCATTGCTGCCCGGACGTGATTCCCTCAGCCCTACACTGAAAGTGGGTGAAGCTCCCAACAGCCTGATCGTGGATTATGTTTTTGACGGAATATATAACAAGGGAGATGATTTTACACTGAACCCAACCGGCAAGCCAGGTGATATAAGAATCAAAGATCTTAACCACGACGGCATTATCAACTCATACGATATGACCATTGTTGGTCGTACTACCCCCAAAGGCTGGGGAGGTTTCTGGAACTATTTCAGGTATAAACAATTATCCTTGACCGTATTCAC
The DNA here is from genome assembly GCF_049056765.1 of Chitinophaga sp. 30R24. Classification (NCBI taxonomy): domain Bacteria; kingdom Pseudomonadati; phylum Bacteroidota; class Chitinophagia; order Chitinophagales; family Chitinophagaceae; genus Chitinophaga; species Chitinophaga sp. 30R24. Next base: position 121,052 of record NZ_JBJGXX010000012.1, on the reverse strand, counting down.
TACGTATATGTACGGACATGATATTTATAACAAAGCCTATACAGATTATCTCTATGCCAGCGGGCGTAATGTGATCCTGAAGGAAGGCTTAAATTACTGGACACCGGAAAATACTAAAACAGATATTCCACGCCCGAATGCATTTGGCAGTTCACTGAGAACATTGCCTTCAGGTTCTTCTAGCTATGCGGTGGAAAAAGGTGATTTTATCCGTGTTAGGGACATCACGCTGGCGTATAATTTTTCATCATCCTTATTAAGTAAGGCAAAGATAAGATCCTTGCGTGTATATGCCCAGGTAATGGAACCATTCCTGTTTACAAAATACAAGGGAATTGACCCCGAAATAAGTACGGGCCAATACGATATCTATCCAAGGTATAGAACCATATTGTTCGGAGCGAATCTGGGGTTATAATCATAAAGCTTACATGTATGTTTAGTAAATGTTCAACACTCAATAAGATCTTTACGATCCTTGTTATAATGACTGGTATTATTCTTTCCGGATGCGACAAACAACTGGATATCAAACCAGAAAAATTTATCTCCCCTGAACAGCTATATAAAGATGAAGCGGGAGTGAAATCCGGTGTTGTGGGAATTTACCGGCAGTTGCTGGAGTTAAAGCGTGGCGATTATGTAATTGTAGGAATGGTGGGAACAGACGAAGCAAAAATGACCACCTTTGTACCTACCTGGGGTCCTTATTGGCAAGGCTTTTCCGCTGTAAATAGTTACTCTCCTTTAATGACAGGACAAAATGATGTGGTACAGGGTTTCTGGTCATTTTCATATAAAGGGATTACGAATGCCAATACGGCTATCAGATATATTCAGAAGGCACCGGTGAATGATGGTATTAAGAACCAGGCTATTGGCGAGGCAAAGTTTCTCCGGGCGCTTTTCTATTTCTATCTGGTACAGTTATACGGAGGAGTGCCCATGCCTACCGAAGTACCTGATGTGGTAGCTGATCAGAAAGGCGGTTTGCCGAAAAGCAGTGAAGAAAACGTGTATAAGCTAATCGTAGAAGATCTGCAATTTGCAGCAGCGAACCTGAGTAACAAAGGTGATAAAAGCCAGGAAGTAGGAAGGGCCACGAAAGAAGCTGCTATAGCCTTACTAGGTAAAGTATATCTTACCCGTAAAGATTATAAGAATGCCAAAGCCACCCTGGAGCCATTGTTAAATTCACCTAATGTAACGCTACTCAGCAATTATGCTGATCTGTATGTAGAAGCAAATGAGAATAATAAAGAATCCCTCTTCGAGGTACAGTTTTCCAATGAAAATAATAATACCAGCAATCTGGCTAATAACCTAGGATGCTGGCAGATAAACGCTGCTAACTTGCCCGGTGCCGGTGGCCATGTCATTATTCCTACAGACTATTATTTTAACAGTTTTGAAGAAGGAGATAAAAGAAAAGATGCCACTTTCCGTAGCGTCTTTTTTGACAAGGACGGTAATCCGGTAGATTATTCCTGGTGGGCGGATGTTGGCAAACCACACGTTAAAAAATTCGATATCACCAAAGATGTTTCTACCAGCGGTTCTTCTTCCTCCCGTAACCTGTATTACCTGCGACTGGCAGATGTAATACTGATGTACGCAGAAGCTGAAAATGAACTTGGGGATGCCGGTAATGCACTAACACAGTTAAATATAATCCGTAACAGGGCCGGTTTGGCTAATTATGAGGAGGTGCATAAAATAATCCCCGACCAAACCCAACTGAGGAAGGAGCTAATGATGGAGCGTATGCGTGAACTGGGATTTGAAGGATGGAGATGGTTTGACCTGAAAAGAAGCGGTACACTGCTGTCGGAAGTGAAGACAAATAACCCGGATGCCACGCCGTTTATTACAGAGAAAAATTTATGGTACCCACTGCCTACAAAAGAATTTCAGAACAACTCGTCTTTACTGCCATCAGATCAGAATCCAGGCTACTAATTTCATGATGATACTAAAAAGAAATTTGCAGAAGAAAAGGTACTGGTGTATTGCCGGCTGTTTATTGGGGGTACTGCTGTCAGTAAAGCTCATGGGGCAACAGGTGCAGGCAGGTAAAGACAGTACGGTACTCGTTAACAGGCAGGTGAAGCTGATAGTGGATCACTTAACAGGAAAAGTGAGTTACCATTTTCAAAACGGCGTTCAACTGGATAATACCATTGCCAGCATAGAAGATGTGAACACCGGCTACCTGCGTAGTGCAGACTTTGCAAAGCATCACACCACTACTACGCCCGTGAAAGATGTTTTTGGTACCGGCATCCGCGTAACCATTGAACACTCGGATAACCGGCATCTGCTGCAGCTGACACAGTTTATTACCCTATATGAGGAGCAGCCTTTTTTGTTGATCAGCGCCGAAGCAACAACTGCTAATGCGTCAGGAAAATTACCGGAAACACGCAATATATCACCGCTGGCAGTGTTGTCTGCACAGCTGGGGCATGCATATATTCCCGGCAATGAGCCACGTATACTTGATGTGCCTTTTGATAATGATAACTGGGTAAATATCCTGACCAGAGAGTGGCCAAAGGAGACGTCCTCTCCGGCAACAGGAATCAGCTATGAGTTTACTGCCTTATACGAAAAAAATACCCTCTCAGGCCTGGTGGTAGGCAGTATTACACATGATTGTTGGAAAACAGGCATCGTGTATAAAACAGGTACTGCAAAAGGGGAGCTTGATTCCTTCTATATTTTCGGGGGCGCTGCTACTGAAGATAACAAGGCATTACCGGCAGCTTACGGCGGATTGGATGGTACCCATGATCACGCCCCTCATGGTACCCTAACAGGTGAAAAGGTAACCTCACCATTAATATATCTTGCCGGTACAGAAGATATCCGGCAGAACTTTACAGGTTATGGCGCCGCTAATGCAAAATTAGCCGGCGTCCTTTCCTGGAAAGGATATGCTCCCTTTTACTGGAACAGCTTTGGCGTGGAAGGAGTACTGGGATATGAAAAGGTAATGATGCCTGCCAGTATGGCCAGAATATCAGACTTTATTCAGTCACTCGGCAATTTTAACAAATATGCAAAACCCGTTCTGAGCATAGATGCTTACGATCAGAATATTTATACTACAGAGATACTGGCGTCTTTAGGCAGATATGCCAAAAAAAGGGATCAGCAGATAGGTTTTTATTTTATCCCTTTTGCTTTGTGGACCTGGAAGAATTCGATAGACCAAGAAGTACTGAAAGGAACTAATATCCCTTTGAAGGAGGTAGTGCTTAAGGATAAAAATTTCAATCCAATTGCCTATAAAGATGGTGATTGGGCTGCATTTGCCATGGACCCTACACATCCGGCAGTACGTGAGTATATCATCTCCCAGTTAAAGAAAGCCAAAGCTATTAATGCGTCTTTTATTAAAATAGATTTCTTATCAGCAGGCTCACTGGAATCTACCACCCGGTATGATAAAAGTGTACGCACTGGTATGCAGGCTTATAACAAGGGAATGAAAATGCTCAAATCTTTGATAGATTCTATCATGGGACCTGATATTTTTATTACTATGGCCATTTCCCCAATGTTTCCGCACCAATATGCGCATGCCCGTTTTATTTCCACGGATGTATATTCTCATTTGAGGGATGACCAGTCTGGATTTCCGCATTACGGCAGTACTGCGGCATCTCTGGCTAATGGCACGCACATGTGGTGGGTACAAGGTACCCTTTGGCCATATACGAACCTGGATGTGGCCATTATGAAAAAATTCCAGAAAAACCCGGAGTTAACAGAACAGGAAGTAAAAGTAAGGATATACGCTATGATGGTAATGGGTAGTGTTTTGGGAGATGGATCTGATTTCAGAGATAAGCTGGCCGCGGAACGGGCCAGAAAATACCTGGACAATCCGGAAGTATGTGCTTTTTTCAGTTCTCCTAAAGCATTTACCCCTCTGAAAATGTCTGATGGTGAAAGCCAGGACCAGCAACTTGTTTTCCTCCTGAAAGGGGATACTACGATGTTAGGGTTATTCAATTTTGCTACACAACAGGAGTTTAAACAAGTATTATATACAAAAGACCTGGGATTAGGTAATACAAAATATATAATGACAGATCTTTTAACCGGTAACGCATTCGGACAGATAGAGAAAGGACAGGATGCCTTTTCCCTTACTGTGCCTGTTAAAGATGCCGTGCTGGTTAAACTGATACCTGTTAACGATTAGCAGTAAACGGAAAAGTAAACTATATGGAAGTTGTTAACGCATGGATGGAGAAAGTATCCATTCCTACCTATAAGGTTGGAAAACCAGAGAAAAACCCAATGTTCCTGGAAAAAAGAGTATACCAGGGAAGCAGTGGTGTGGTATATCCTCACCCGGTAATTGAGAAGATTGCTGATGAAAAAACGGAAGAGATATATACGGCCGTATTCCTGGAAAATGAATTCCTGAAGATTATGATACTTCCGGAAATAGGAGGCAGGATACAACGGGCTTATGACAAAGTAAAAAAACGTGATTTCATATATTACAATCAGGTGATCAAACCAGCTTTAGTAGGGTTGGCTGGTCCATGGATTTCAGGAGGCATAGAATTTAACTGGCCCCAACATCATCGTCCCAGTACTTTTGAACCGGTAGATTATACCATCCAGGAGCATGCAGATGGCAGTAAAACGGTATGGGTAAATGAAACAGAAGTAATGTTCCGCACAAAAGGTATGGCCGGGTTTACGTTATATCCCGATAAAGCTTATCTGGAAATTAAGGGTAAATTATTTAACCGTACCCCTTTCCCGCAAACATTCCTCTGGTGGGCCAACCCCGCAGTAAAGGTAAATGATCACTACCAGTCGGTTTTTCCTCCGGATGTTTACGCGGTTTTTGATCACGGCAAAAGAGACGTATCTGATTTTCCTATTGCCACCGGCACTTATTACAAAGTGAATTATGCACCGGGAACAGATATTTCGAAGTACAGTACCATTCCGGTACCTACCTCTTACATGGCTATACAATCTTCCTATGATTTCATGGGCTGCTACGAGCATGATACACAGGCAGGGATGTTGCATGTGGCAGATCATCATATCTCTCCCGGTAAAAAACAGTGGACGTGGGGAAAAGGTGATTTCGGTTTTGCATGGGACCGGAATCTGACAGATGAAGACGGTCCATATATTGAACTAATGACCGGGGTGTTTACAGACAATCAGCCCGACTTTTCCTGGCTGCAACCCAACGAAGGAAAAACATTTGAGCAGTATTTTATGCCTTACGCACAAATAGGCATCGTAAAGAATGCGACCAAAGAGGCGATGCTCAACCTGGAGTGGCAAGACAATGAAATATATATTAAAGTATACACTACCGCCCGTTATAGACAGGCGGTTATCCGCCTGCTGCAACGCGGGCAAACAGTAAAGGAATACGAAGCGGACTTGTCACCTTATGAGATATTCGATACCGTATTTATCACTGATGATTTTGGCAAAGCGGAAGACTGGAAAGTAACCGTAACCGACAATACCGGCACGTTGCTGGTGGCCTGGCAGCCAGACGTAAAAGAGGAGAAAGAAGTGCCAGCTGCAGCCATGGCCGCCAGCCTGCCTGCTGAAATTGAACAGGTGGAAGAGCTTTATCTGAATGGCCTTCATCTGGAACAATACCGTCATGCTACTTTTAATCCTGCTGATTATTACGAAGAAGGATTGAGAAGAAGCCCCGGAGATGTGCGTTGTAACAACGCTATGGGATTATTATTACTGCGCCGCGGACAATTTAAAAAGGCCGAACCTTACTTCAGAACGGCCATCCGTACGCTTACGAAAAGAAACCCGAATCCATATGATGGGGAGCCATATTATCATCTTGGCTGGTCACTAACACTACAGGGACGACTGGATGAAGCATATGATGCTTTTTATAAAGCTACCTGGAACGATAGCTGGCAGGGCAGCGGGTTTCTTTCACTGGCAAGGATAGCCGCACACCGGCAGGAGTGGGGTAAGGCGTTGCAGCTGGCAGATAAATCGCTTGTCAGTAATTATCATAATCATACTGCGCGTCATTTAAAGGCGGTATTACTGCGGAAAAAGGGACAGTTGGAACAGGCGCTTTATTTTATAGGCGCTTCGCTGGAAATAGATCTGTTTAACTACGGCTGTATGTTTGAAAAACATCTGGCGCTGAAAGCGATGCATCATGAACAGGAAGCAGCGGCAGTATTGGAGAAGATGCGGTCGCTGATGCGGGATGCAGTGAACAATTATCTTGAGTTGTCGCTCGACTATGCACATGGAGGTTTTTACGGGGAAGCATTGCAGGTATTAAATTTATATCTTTCTATCCGGCAGGAAGTATCACCGCTGGTATATTATTACATGGGATGGTACTCCTGGCAGTCAGGAGATCAGGATAAGGCAAAGGCGTATTATGCTGCAGCCGCACTGCAAAGCCCTGATTATTGTTTCCCTAATAAGATAGAAGAAGTACGGATACTGGAAAGTGCTATTGCTGTTAATCCAACAGATGCCAGGGCGCCTTATTACCTGGGCAACTACTGGTATGATAAAAGACAATACCAGGAAGCCATTAACTGTTGGGAAGCTGCCGTTAAGCAGGATGACAGTTTTTCTACCGCTCATCGCAACCTGTCACTGGCTTATTACAATAAGGTGAATAAAAAACAACAGGCCGTTGTCTTTATGGAAAAAGCGTATGCACTGGACCGCAAAGACGCACGCATTTTAATGGAGTTGGATCAGTTGTATAAGATTACCGGCCGTAGTGTGAAAGATAGACTTGCCTTATTGGAATCTGCGATCGATCTTGTAGAAGAAAGAGATGATCTTTATCTTGAAAGAATAACTTTATATAACAGCCTGCAACAATTCGGCAAAGCCAAGGAGTTACTTGCTGCGAGGAAATTTCATCCCTGGGAGGGAGGGGAAGGGAAAGTGGTGGGACAGTATATTCTTTGTCATACGGGGTTGGCCAGGCAGGCATTACAGCGAAGAGCATTTGCGGTAGCGCTGGAACTGCTGCAGGCATTAGCGCAATATCCTGAAAATCTGGGAGAAGGTAAATTGTTCGGCGCGCAGGAAAACGATGTTAACTTTCTGTTGGGGTGTGCCTATGAAGGATTGAAAATGGAAGAAAAGGCATATTCTTTTTTCAAAGCTGCTACAACAGGTGTTAGTGAGCCCACACAGGCCATCTATTATAATGACCCTCAACCGGATAAGATTGTATACCAGGCATTTGCATGGTTAAAGTTAGATGAGCCAGAAAAAGCATGTACTATTTTTGAGCAATTTATCCGTTTCGGGGAGCAGCATTTGGAGGATAAAGTGAGTATCGATTATTTTGCGGTGTCTTTACCTGATATGCTAGTATTTGATCTGGATTTGGATCTCAGGAATAGTATACATTGTAGGTACCTGATTGGCCTGGGCTACCTGGGTCTTGGCAATGATGCGCAGGCGGTGAAATATTTGGAAGAAGTGCTGCTGCTGGATGTGAGCCATCAGGGAGCAGCCACTTATCTGCATATGATACCTTTCCTGAAAGAGATAAATGTATTGACGATTTAATCCGGATTAAAAAGTGGACCTATGCAGCACAGGCAGGATAAAATATCCACCGTTTCATATAAACAATGTGGCGTTATTAAGGGCGAACCTTTGTATCTTATAACATTAAAAAATCAGGCTATAACAGTTAATATTACTAACCTCGGAGGTACAGTGATGTCTGTATTTGCGCCTGATAGAAATGGCATCGTAAAAAATATTACTGCAGGTTATAAAGATGCGGATGCATATGCAAATAATCCCTGGTATTTTGGCTGTGTGGCGGGCAGATATGCCAACCGTATTGCAGGTGGGAAATTTCTGCTGAACGGACAAATAATGCAGCTGTCTGTGAACAACAGCGGTAATCATTTGCATGGAGGATTTGAAGGGTTGCATAAAAAAGTATGGACAGTAACTTCCCTGGATAAGGAAGACACGGAGAATAGTGTTGAATTGGAATACCTGAGTGAAGATGGGGAAGAGGGTTATTCCGGCAACCTTAGGGTAAAGGTGAAATACATGCTGAACCAAAGCAACCAACTGGTAATAAGATACACTGCGGTTACAGACAAAAGTACGCCGGTAAATTTAACCAACCACAGTTACTTTAACCTGACAGGTTTTGGGCATGCCACGGTAGCAGATCATTTTTTATATGTTAATGCAGGGTTTTATACAGAAAAAAATGAAAATAACATACCCACGGGAAGGATATTGCCTGTAGCAGGTACCCCATTAGATTTTTCCGTACCGGTAAAGGTAGGTGCTCATTTTGATCAGTTTCCGTTGGATATGGGGTTTGATCATAATTATGTTTTATCCCATGTGGTACACGGAGAGATGTTGCTGGCGGCGGAACTGGAAGATAAAGACAGTGGCAGGAGGCTGCGTGTGTATACAGACCAGCCGGGTATACAGGTATATACGGCCAATTATTGGGATGGGTCCATTACCGGGCAGCAGGGTATGCCATATGTGAAGCATGGCGCAATAGCGCTGGAAACGCAGGCTTTCCCGGATAGCCCCAACCATCCTGGTTTTCCCAATACTATCCTAGAGCCGGGCCAGCATTACCATTCGTCTACGGTTTATGAATTTGGTACCACGTAATCTTCATCGCATTAAATCTTAATTATGCAGCACGCATCACATAATAGCAAATATATTCTCGGTATATCATTTATATCGGCATTGGGTGGATACCTTTTCGGGTTTGACTTTGCTGTTATTTCCGGGGCACTTCCATTTTTGCAGCAGCAGTTTGGCCTGAGTGCCTATTGGGAAGGATTTGCCACAGGATGTTTGGCATTAGGCGCTATTGCAGGCTGCCTGGTTGCCGGTGGCATAGCAGACAGATATGGACGTAAAATGGGATTATTGCTGGCAGCTGTTATCTTTGGTCTTTCTTCGCTGGCAATGGCTTGTGCTCCCGACAGAAATCTCTTTATTGCAGGGCGTTTCGTTGCTGGCATCGGAGTGGGGATGGCATCTATGCTTTCTCCCATGTATATAGCAGAAGTATCACCGGCTCATTTGCGCGGGCGGATGGTAGCGATTAATCAGCTCACAGTTGTAATCGGGATACTGATTACTAACCTGGTAAATTACAGTTTGCGTAACAACGGTCCGGATGCCTGGCGTTGGATGTTCGGATTAGGCATTATTCCTTCTGCCATATTCTTAGGTGGAGCTGTATGGCTGCCAGAGAGTCCCCGCTGGCTCACAAAAGTAGGCCGGATAGCTGAAGCCACTGCTATTTTGGAAAAGATTGGGGATGTTGATCATGCCCGTATATCCATGGCCGGTATCCGGCAATCACAGGAAACCGATCATACCCGAACGGGTTTTAAAGCCATTGTTCAGGAAAGTGTATTACCTGCTGTAGTCATTGGGGTTGTACTGGCTGTTTTTCAGCAGTTATGCGGTATCAATGTGGTATTTAACTATACTCCTAGGATCTTTGCCAGTATTGGCGTTTCCCAGTCGGAGCAGTTATTGCAAACCGTATTTCTGGGTGTTGTAAATCTGGTATTTACTATTGTGGCTATGCTGTTGGTTGATAAACTGGGCCGTAAACCTTTGATGCTTTTTGGTGCAGGGGGTCTGGCTATTTTGTATGTAATTGTAGTAAGTATGCTGGGACAGGGTTCCACACACGTTTCCTGGTACCTGATGGCTGCTATCGGCGTGTATGCCATGTCGTTGGCGCCGGTAACCTGGGTGCTGATATCTGAGATCTTTCCCAACAGGATCCGTGCGGTAGCCTCCTCTGTTGCCGTATTGAGTTTGTGGGCCGCTTACTTTATATTGGTATTCACGTTTCCTGTTTTATTTGAAAAATTTAAAGATAATACCTTCTATATTTATGCTACTATTTGCCTCCTGGGTTTTGTATTCATTTGGTTTAAGATAAAGGAAACCAAAGGAAAAACACTGGAGGAACTAGAAGGCTTTATTGCAGGGCATTAAGGCAATACATCACACAACCTCATAATGGTAAAAATGAAATTTAAGATATCCACAGGCGCCTGCTTTATTTTTTTCTCCGGGTTATACAGCAACCTGCTGTTACCTGCAATGGAGCTTCAAGCGCAGAATATCAATATTCCGATAGTATCTCAGCATAATGCCCTGGTATTACAGGTAGACGGGAATAAAAACCTGAGTACGATTTATTTTGGAAAAAAATTGCTCGACCAGGCAGAATACAATAATATCCCGGAGCTTTATAAACAGGGCACCGATTATACCGGAATACTCAATGCCGCCTATACGCCTTCAGGATCCAGAAACCTACTGGAGCCAGCCATCACGGTAACACATGCGGATGGTAACAATTCACTGGACCTGCGGTATGTTAGTCATACTATTACCCAGGTGAACGATGATGTATCTTTATTCAGCGTGGTACTGAAAGATCCCGTATACAATTTTCTGGTAACATTATACTATAAATCTTATTTCCGGGAAGATGTGCTGGAGCAATGGAGTGTCATTGAAAATAAGGAAAAAGGAGCCGTTATCCTGCAAAAATTTGCTTCTGCCAATCTGTATTTAAAAGCGGGCAGCTATTGGTTAAACCAGTACCATGGTGATTGGGCAAAAGAAATGCAGCCGGAAGAATCAAGGCTCACCCATGGCATCAAAACATTAGATAGTAAGCTTGGTACCCGTACCAATCTCTTTCAGCCATCAGTGTTCATGATTTCACTGGATAAGCCGGCCTCAGAAGATGAAGGCACTGTGTTATACGGTGCGTTGGAGTACAGTGGCAATTTTAGGACAGACCTGGAGCTGGATTATCAGAATAACCTGAAGATTATTTCAGGGATTAATAATTATTCATCTGCATATACCCTGAAACCCAACGAAGTCTTTACTACTCCTGCATTCTTATATACCTTATCCTTTACGGGCAAAGGAAATGCCAGCAGAAAGCTGCATCAGTGGGCAAGAAATTATCAATTGCTGGCCGGCAAAGGAAACAGACTTACATTATTAAATAACTGGGAATCCACCTATTTTGATTTTAATGAAAATAAACTGGCGGCGCTTTTAAAAGATACGAAGAAACTAGGTGTGGACATGTTCCTGCTGGATGATGGATGGTTTGCTAACAAATATCCCCGCAATGATGATCATGCGGGTTTGGGCGATTGGCAGGAGAATAAACAAAAATTACCTAATGGTATTGCTTCTCTCGTAAAGGAAGCTAACAATAATGGTGTGAAGTTCGGTATTTGGCTTGAGCCCGAAATGGTGAATCCCAAAAGCGAATTATATGAAAAACATCCCGACTGGGTAATTAAGCAACCCGGAAGAGAAGAATATTATTTCAGGAACCAGCTGGTGCTGGATGTAAGCAATCCGCAAGTACAGGAATTTATTTATGGTACTATTGACGGCCTGTTGACGAAAAACCCGGATCTGGCCTATATTAAATGGGATTGTAATGCTGTTATTTATAATGCTTACTCCGCTCATTTAAAAAATCAATCGCATTTCTATATAGAATACATGAGAGGACTATACAAGGTATTGGAAAGCATCCGTGCTAAATATCCAAAAGTGCCAATGATGTTGTGTTCTGGTGGAGGTGGTAGGGTAGATTATGCCGCCTTACAGTACTTCACTGAGTTTTGGCCAAGTGATAATACCGATCCGCTGGAGCGCATATTTATACAGTGGGAATATTCGTATTTCTATCCTGCCATCACCAGTTCCAACCATGTAACTGATTGGGGCAAACAGTCTCTTAAATTCCGCACAGATGTTGCTATGATGGGCAAATTAGGTTTTGATATTGTAGTAAGTAGATTGAGCGACCATGATCTTCAGTTTTGTAAGGAAGCAATAAAAACCTATAATGCTATTAAACCGAAGATCTGGCAGGGAGATCAGTATCGTTTGTCTGATCCCCGGGCAGGGAGTATAGCATCAGTGTTGTATGTTAATGAAGACCAGTCATCAGCAGTTATTTTTAATTACCTCGTTAACAACCGGTACAATGAAGGTAGTAAAATGCCTGTGCTTTTAAAGGGGTTGGACCCAGTTAAAAAATATACCATAAAGGAGGTGAACCTATATCCAGGAACAGTATCCACGATTGATGCCCTTAAAGTTTACAGCGGTGATTTTCTGATGAAGGCAGGTTTTAATCCGGATGTAAATGCAGAGCGGCCAAGCGTGGTACTGGAGGTAAATGAGGTACATTAGCAATTGCTGCTATGCTTTATCAGCATGACATCGTCATTAAACTATTCCCAGGCGATGCTTGTTAGTTAAACGATATGGCATTAACAGACATCATTATTGATAAAATCAAAGCAGCAGGACGTATCTCCTTCCGTGACTTTATGGATATGTGCCTCTATTATCCCAATCAGGGATATTATACTTCCGATCGTGAAAAGATTGGTAAGGAAGGAGACTTCTATACCAGCAGTACACTTAGCAGCTCTTTCGGCGCTGCGATTGCCAGACAGATAGAAGAAATGTGGCATTTCCTCGGTGAAAAAGAATTTACCATTGTGGAATATGGCGCCGGTACAGGTATGCTTTGTCATGACATACTGGATCAGCTTAAAAAGAATCCCTTATTGTATAGCCATCTTCGCTATTGTATTATTGAAAAAAGTTCCTTCATGCGAAAGAAAGAAAAGGAGCATCTGACAGAGAAGGTTAGCTGGTATGATAGCATAGATGGTATACCACAGGAAATAGATTGTGTATTTTCAAATGAACTGATTGATAATTTACCCGTACATCAGGTAATAATGGAAGATCAGCTGATGGAGGTATTCGTGGATTACAGGGAAGGATTCAGAGAAATATTACAGCCCGCAACATCGGAGCTGATTAACTACTTTAATGAGCTGCAAGTCGATTTGCCGAAAGGATACCGGACAGAAGTAAACCTTGAAGCAGTCAGTTGGATCAAAAGCATAGCGGAACGACTAAAAAAGGGATTTGTAATTACTATTGATTATGGGGATGTATCTAAAGCGCTTTATAAACCACACAGAGATTGTGGAACTGTTGTTTGTTACTATAAACACCAGGTTATGGATGACCCCTTCTTTCATATCGGTGAACAGGATATTACTGCCCATATTAACTTCAGCGCTTTGATGCATTGGGGTGCACAGGCAGGATTAAACACTTGCGGAATTACTTCACAGGCTTCTTTTTTATTATCACTGGGCTTCCGCGAACTTATAAGAGAAGCCAACCTGCAACAGGGAAAGGATATATTACAAATGGCCATGGAGGAATCGTTTGTATCCCGGACGTTGTTATTTGACATGGGGAATAGATATAAAGTGCTGATCCAGTCTAAGGGTTTGCCTGAAATAAGTCTCCAAGGATTGCAACCTGATATGCGCTGATATGTTTGCTTGAAAGCCTTGTTCTAAATACTTTGCAGCAGGGCCAGTAATTCCTCTTGCATACTAATACCTTTGTCGTTGTTATACCATTTTTGTAGCGCTGTTTTTAGTGTTTCGAAGTCTGTTTTTGTGGCAGTGAGGTGATTATACAATTCCTGGCAGGCTGCTGGTCTGGGTCCCCAGGTAGCCCGGTCTTGTCCTTTTTCATCTCTGATAATCAGTTTGGGAATGGATTTGCTGCCATTGGTAAGGTAGTCATTGATGAGGAAAGGGGATGTATCGCGTAATTCGTAACTAATGTTGATGAATGGGTTTTCTTCTTTCATCATTTGGAAGAAAGGGATAGCATGCGAGGCGTCGCCACACCAGGGTTCGGTGATAACGATCCACTGCTGAGGGCTGAAAATGGCTAGTACCGCATCTTTCATGGCAGTGGTTAAAACGCCTTGTTTTAGCCACCGGTGCATCCTCGACCAGTTTAGCTTGGTATAATTAAGATAGTCTGGGTTATCATAGGGTTTTTCCGGAGCCGGATGGTGAATGATTGCTTCAAAGTGCTTTAGGTATGCTGTAAAGTCCATGGTTATTCAGATAATTTGTTGATGATTTGTTTCAGTGCCGCTGCTGCCAGATGTACCGCTACTTGCCAGTCTTCCGCAGCTTTGCCATCGGCGCCATCTGAAATATATTTCAGGCAGATGAAAGGGATATTTTCCTCTTTGGCAATCCAGGCCAGGGGATAAGCTTCCATGTCAATTACATCGTAATCTGAGGTAATATGACCTATTTCAAAACTGTCGCCAGTACCACAGGTACCTTCCTGGAGGCCGGGTACCTTTAGCCCGTATTGCAGCAGTGGCGCTTGGCCCGACAAAGGGGTTTCATATTTGGCGAATCCTAATGGCGTTACGTCCATATCTCTTTGAACGAATTGGGTACAGCAAATAACTTCGCCCTGTTGGTATTTATTGCTGCCTGCTGATCCAAGATTAATGATTACTCCTGGTTGCTGTACGGAGATTCTTTTGGTAAGGTGATAAGCTGCGTTTACTTTCCCGATGCCTACAAAAAGAGGGTCGAGTTCTTCAAACTCACCTATTGCTTCAGATTCCAGGGCGAATACAAAGAGCGGGTTTTGCTTCAAAAGTTCGCTTATTGTTGCCGTCGCAGTTATTACATTGGTATCTAGCATAAATACATGATAAAGCTTAAATATAAAGTGGGCTAATAAGCCCCCTGCAAAAGTATTTAAAGGTTACGAATAATATGGGAAATCTTACGCGGTCTTTAGCAATTATGATGTACGCTTCACTGCTTAGTCGCTTTTAGGGGAGCTGTGTTTATCCTTTCGGTGTTTCAACTTGCAACAATTTTTTTTCTGTAAATAGAAAATTTTGTTGCAAGTTGAAGAAAGATTTATATATTTGCACCCCGCTTCAGACGCGGAGATGTTCTTAGAAAGATTGCCCAGATGGCGGAATTGGTAGACGCGCTAGACTCAAAATCTTGTTTTCGAAAGGGAGTGCAGGTTCGATTCCTGTTCTGGGCACATTAAAAGCCTGTAAGTCAACGACTTACAGGCTTTTTTAATTTAATAAGGTGTCAATTTTTCACTGTCTACAGGGCCAAATAATTATAAAGACAAAGCCTGAATAATTGCTTCTGGCCTTGTCTTTACAGTAATTAAAAATGGCCTGGGATTAAAACAGTGTGGCCTCACTTTGGATACGCAGTATTTACTTTTTAGTATTTAGAGCGGGATATTGGTGCAGCATCTTTGGGTTTTCGGCTTCCCTTAATAAGAAATCCGCAACGTCATTTCTAGATATCTTACCTATTTTCATGCCCTTATATAAGGTGTTTATTACTTCATAATTATCTGTTGCTGGGCCATCACTTAAGATTCCCGGACGTACGATTTCCCATTTTAACGGACTACCGGCCAGAAGTATTTCCATCTTGGTTTTATCTTCATATTGATCTTTAAGGAAAAGCCGGATTACAGTGCGCATAAAGAAGCTTAAATAAGGGCTGCTATCGCCTGTTCCAAATCCAGATACCACTAAAACTGGCTTGGTCCTTAATGAAGCGTCGGTAATTTTGATGAGGGCTTTGGCAGTATCAGAGAATAAGGTAGTTCCTTTTTTCTGTTTAGTTCCAATCGTTATAATGATTGCATCTGCTCCTTGAACCGCGTTTTTTAGATCTTCAGAAGAGGTTGAGCTACCGTCGATTTTTTTTAATAAAGGATGGTCAGGTATGGTAGCAGTATTTCTCG
Organism: Chitinophaga sp. 30R24; assembly: GCF_049056765.1. Classification (NCBI taxonomy): domain Bacteria; kingdom Pseudomonadati; phylum Bacteroidota; class Chitinophagia; order Chitinophagales; family Chitinophagaceae; genus Chitinophaga; species Chitinophaga sp. 30R24. The sequence goes on along the minus strand of NZ_JBJGXX010000012.1, from coordinate 105,320 downwards.
AAAGTGCCGTGACATGATGGCCTTTTGCCAGCGCTTTTGTTACCGTAATTAAGCCAACGCCGGCAGAGGCTCCTATAATTGTAATATTCATGATTATTTTGTTAATTATGAGTTTGATTTTGCCTGAATAAAAGACTTACCTGTTCCAGGAGATGTTACCATCAGGCTGTCATCGCCCCAAGTCCAGGGTTTACCATTTGTTGTTGTTACATCTGCGCCAGCTTCCTTCGCTATCAGAATCCCCGCCAGCCAGTTGTAAGCGTCTTGTCCTTCCTGGTAGAATACATCAATTCTGCCAGCTCCCACATAGGCCAGTTGTAGGCCATGTGGACCATAGTTTCTGACAACACCAAAATTACGGAGCAGGTTAGTTACAGCGGCCCCTGTTTTCTGGTACAATTCTTCCAGTCCGCTTTCCTGGTGGCCGTATTCAAATACGGCTATCATTACGCTATTATCCTTTTTGGGACTAGGTTTTATTTTATGTCCGTTCATAAATGCACCGTTACCGGCCAGGGCCCAAAACATTTCATTTGCCATAGGATCATAAATTACCGAGAAATATGGCTGGCCGTTACGTACTAAAACAAGATTGATTGTCCAGCCCGCTATATGCTGCAAGTATTGAATGGCGCCATCCATAAAGTCGCATAACCAGTATTCAGTTATATCAATGGCTTTACTTTGTTCCTCATAGTCAAATTCATTGCCTCTGAACGGGATTTCCGGATAATGTACATCCAGATCCGACTTTAAGGATTCCAAACAGCGTTCGTCGATATTATCTAATTGCTGTAGTAGCTCAGATTTAGTCTGAGGGATATTATTTGTTTTATAGTTATGAAGAAATAAATCTCCTACCTTTTTCACCGCATCTAAAATGACTGGGATATCAATTTCTTTTTGCATCTTTTTTTTAATACAAAAGTAGGTGATGGTAAAAGATCAGAAGTAGGTCTTAAAACTGAAATAATAGTCCTAATCACGGAATTGCTCTCGGAATTGTTGCCGGAATTGCTTGGGGCTGTTACCGGTGGTTTTTCTAAATAATTTGCCAAAATAGACTGGGTCGTCGTAACCAAGCTCATAGCTTATTTCTTTAACACTTAACTCGGTTAAATAAAGCAGCCGCTTTGCTTCCAGTATAGAGCGTTGTTGTATATGTAAAGATATCGGTCTTCCTGTTATTTTTTTTACAGTATCGTTTAGGTGCGTTACCGTAATTGATAGTGCTGAGGCATAGCGTGCCGGTTGTTTCCATTCTTTATAATGCTTTCTGAGTAACTGGCTGAAACCTTGTTCAATGATCGCTCCGCGGTTTTCCTTCATTTTGTCATCATGGTCTGGTAAGCTTACTTCTCCGGCGATAGTGCTAATGATAGCAGCAAGAAGGTTATGGACAGATCTGCTGGTAAACCTGTTCGGAATGCCGGAAAGCATTTGCTCGATCAGTGCCATCAGGGTTACCATTTGCTGGTAGAAAGCTGTTTCTACATTTAATACTAAGGGGCAGGGCACAGCTTTCTCGTAAAAGAAATGCATGTCTTCGTCCATTAATGACGGATCAAAACTGAGCGCCCATCCTTGCAAGGAATTATAATTAACCATGGAATGCACCTGACCAGGAAATATGATCAGCATCGAAGGGGTAGTAATCGCTTTCTCCTTGAAGTCAATATTAATTCTCAAAGTACCACTGGTTGCAAACATTAATAGATAATGGTTATCACGATGTGGTGCGTGAATGTCATGTTCTTCTTTGTCTTCTTTGTTATTTAAATTCATGATGGCTACACCGGCTTTGGCAAAAGTCGTTAGCCCGTATTGTTGAATCGCGCTTTGTTTGTTTTTCATAAGAGAAGTTTTAATCTGTACTTTGATCATTCGCAGTAAAAGTCGATAAGAAGACGTCCAAAATTTACCCTGTCGAATCGATGGATCACATTGACTTATGAAACTTAAATCATCCTTTTCCTGTGATTTAATTTCTGGTTTTGCATCACCTTCAGCACTGACAATTCTTGTTATAATTTTTCATCGCTATATATACAGATAGTAAAGGTATACCAATGCCAATAAATTTGCCTGGAAAATAAAGAAATTTCATGAACAGGTTTATCCGGATATTATAAATCTTACCGGCACCGTTTTTCATTTTACCGGGTACAATAAAGATCATTACATATGGTTAGCCATTATCATTGGGTTAAAATTACGTAATCAGATACTGTTGCTTGCACTAACTTTCTGAAATGCTTATCTTACTGTCTAAACTAAACGTAGTTTCCTGAAATGTGCTACCATAGCTGTAATAGCCGTTACTGACGGTAGCCTGTAGCCGTAAAAACAACAAAACCAAGTACTGCTGCCAACGTAAGCATGCACATATTTCAGGCAAATATTCTGGTGTAACGGAGGTGGGCAAGATGATTAAAATCTGACGATAATATATGAAAAACATTAAATGGGGTATCATTGGTTGCGGAGATGTAACAGAAGTTAAAAGCGGGCCTGCTTTTAATAAGGTGCCCAACTCGTCCCTTGTAGCAGTTATGCGCAGAGATGCCGCCAAAGCCAAGGATTATGCCTTCAGGCATGGTGTACCCAAATGGTATGATAACGCCGCCCAGCTGATTAATGACCCGGAAGTAAATGCGGTGTATATCGCCACGCCACCATTGCAGCATGAGGAGTATACGTTGTTGTCTTTATTGGCGGGAAAACCGGTTTATGTAGAGAAGCCTATGACATTAAATGCAGATGCGGCATACCGGATGCAGAATGCGGCCATCCGCAGCAATGTTAAGTTAAGTGTAGCCCACTATCGCAGAGCGCAACCCATGTTCCTGAAAATTAAAGAACTGCTGTTGAATAATGTTATTGGTGACGTCCGTTTCGTATCGCTGCAAATGTTGCAACCGTCTGTACCATCGGAAGGCAATTGGCGAGTGAATCCCGCCATATCGGGAGGAGGATTGTTTCATGATCTGGCTCCCCATCAGCTTGACCTCATGATTTATTTTTTTGGAAAGGCGAGGAGCGCTACCGGAATAGCCAGGAATCAGGCAAAAATGTACGCAGCAGATGACCTGGTGGCAGGGAATGTACTATTTGAGAATGGGGTTGTTTTTAACGGCATCTGGTGCTTCTCCGTTGCTGCAGCGGAGAAATCTGATATTTGTGAAATAACAGGATCTTTAGGCAAGATAAGCTTCCCGGTATTTGGACATGCATTTACACTTAGCAAAAATGGCAAGGAGGAAGTATTTGCTTTTGACCCTCTGCAACACGTGCAGCAGCCGATGATAGAACAGGTAACCGCTTATTTTTTAGGGGAAGGCCCAAATCCATGTTCGGCAGAACAGGCCATACTATCTATGCAGCTGATGGATAGTTTTACTAAAAAGGACAGAGTCATCTTTTGATATATTAATTGAAACAACAGCTGGGGGAAAACAAAGCGGTTGAGGCTATCATTTGAGGAATGGCTCTGCTTTATGTGCCGCTCCAAAAAATTAGTTGTGCATTAAATGTAGTCTATCAAGTAACGAAGGGGGAATACAACAAAGTAGCCGGTAATTTCCGGCTACTTTGTACAAAAACAATATAGAAAATAAATTTTACCGGTGTCTTCCACCACCACCTCCGTGGCCTCCGCCACCTCCATGGTTACCACCGCCACCGCCGTGATTCATGCCGCCACCGCCACCGCCGTGGTTCATATTGCCTTCATGAGCTTCATGGATCATATTGCCTCCTCCATGAGGCATACCACCTTGGTTCATATTGCCGTGAGGCATATTGTTTTGTGGTCGTGGCGTATTCATATTTTGTGGCCGCTGCATATTATTAGGCTGCATATTATTAGTGTGTCGTGGAGCACGTTCTACGGATGTAGCCATAATACGGTTATTTCCTGGTCCATTGTTAGGCCTAGTCTGACCAGGTCTGCCTGCTCCTCCGAAACTGTTTCGGTTGCCGCCTCTGTTAATGGCTGATGCGTCCGTATAAGTGTTATGAATAACATTACGATTCACGTTAGCTACAGCTGTGTTGTAATGAAACTTGTTTCCTTCCCATCTACCACCTGTAAATCCGTGGCCATTGTAACCATAACCATAATTCACACCGCCGTAATAACCCACGCTTCTTCCCCAATAACCGCGGTTCCAGTTATATCTACCATTGGAGAATGCCCAGTAACCCGGTGTCCAGAGAAAGCCTGGCTGTGGGGGTAGTACCCATGTGCCAGCTATCCAATAATACCCATTGGGACCATAAGACCAATAGCCGGGTGTCCATATGTACCCATCACCCGGACAAACCGGTTGCGTGTAAACTGGTAGTGCTGGAGGAGCTATACCAACGGATAGCCCGACCCCTACGTTTACCTGTGCGTGTGTTGTTAATCCTGTAGCACAGGCTGCTACCAGTAGCAGGATAGAAATCATTATCTTTTTCATGGCATTTAATCATTTAAATGAACTTAATACCTAAGTTTCTGACCATTTATTTGTGTTAAAGTTTAACTGTTGAAGAGGTGGGTATTCCCTGGTAGTATCGCTAGCATTGGGATTTTGTGTATAATAAATCTTTGATGTGGAGGTGTTTTTTATAACGGATTTATCAATTGGAGGTAGAAATGAGGGCGCAGCAAAAGCGGTTAGTTTGAGTAAAATGGATATACCGATATATCCTGAATCAGTTCAAATGGCTAGCTTATCCAATAAAGTAAAACTATTGTGTTTCTTATATGCTGGGGGATCTTCTGCATTATAATTATATATGTTCAATGGAAGAAATTTTATTGAGTTACCAGCATGTTGTTTGCAATGGGTTTTGTTATCGCTGATAAATAAAAAAGAGTCTGTATCTATTTTGATACAGGCTCTTTTAGGTTTTGCTTGATGCTTAATTTCTGCATTTATTGCTGGAATACAGGCATTGCCGGGAAATACCAGCCTATATAGGTAAGTGTTTTTTTGAGTGTAGCAGTAGTAGCGTCGTAGATCAGCACCCTGTTAGTATCACCCGTAAAGGAACCGTTAATAGTGGTGAGCACCAGTTCATTTTTATCTTTATTATATGCTGCGCCGGCACCATAGAAGTACTGACCAGAAGGCAAGGTGATAAAAGGTGTGGACAGGGAGGTAGGATCGCCGATGATATAACGGTACAATTGTGTGCCGCCGGCGAAGCTGTTGTTGCGTACAATATAAATGGCATTTTCCTGTGTGGAAGCTGTGATAGCCGCATGCCGCCATGCGCCCCAAGGAGAAGGTACAGTGAAAGGCAGTTTTACAGCCGTACGGGCCTGAGTAGCTGTATCTATACGGATCAGCGAGTCGGAGGTGGTGGCATATACGCCTCCATCTTTACCGGCAGCAAAGGCAAGGTTAGCAGCGCCAAATTTATTGACCACTGCATATGTACTGCTGTTCAGCGCAACGATGCCATCTGTTTGAGATAATACATAAACGTTGCTGCCGGCTTTCAACATGTCGCCTGTATAGCCAGATACACCGGTTATTTTAGTACCTACGGTAAAGGAAGTAAGGTCTATAGGATATACGCCGTCTTTAGCGCTTAACAGCCCATGCGTAGCGTCTATCCCTACAAAGGCATGTCCGTCATTGCCAGGCAAGGCAGTGATACGGCCAGTTTCTACGAGAGTGCCGGCATCAGTTACTACCAATGGACCGCCTGCCTTTACAACGATGTATAGCTTGCCGTTAAAGATAGTAGCATATTGGAGCGTATTAGAAGGCCCGCCTAATCCGTTTGTTGGGTTTTCTAACTGGTAAATGTTCATCACCAGGCTGTCGCCGCTATAGGAATAGAAGTTAAGGTCGCCGGTACCATGGCCAAACCAGCCTTCGTTGGCAATGAAAAAGCCGTTGGCATATTTTCCGGTTACCATCGGTGGCTTATCGCTGGATTTACCGTTTCCGTTGAGGTTTTGGGGTAAGGTATCGTCCTTTTTACAGGAAGCGAAAAACAGGGCGACTGTTACAGTTAAAATGGATAATAGCTGTTTTTTCATTTTTATTTTTTATTAGTGAGAACACATAGCAATCCCCTTTCTGGCTATACGTCAGAAAAGTGCCTAACAATGCCAGTATTATCCGGCATGGATACACAAATAGGCAAATGACCATATAAATTAAAGTGCCTGGTAGGCCTATATTCAGTGCATTTCACCCGAAAGCGCTGAATAGCAAATTACAGCTGGCAGGTCTTCTGGCTTTCCTGCTTTTCCGGGAACCTTCCCGCTGGCCAGGTGGCCAGCAGTGGTATGGAGTATCTTCCGGAAAAACGATTTATCATAAGATAAATGCAGGATCACAGCTACGGGGATAGCTCCGGTATTGCACCGGATTCCCTTTTAATCCGCCGCGGGGCGGAACCAATTGCGGGTACAAACGTACATCAAGAAAATATAATATCCAAAATGATAGTTGAAAATATAAGGTAGTGGCTTTGCTGTACCGAAGGCGGATAGCAGGGTATTTACGTATGGGCGGTAAGGTGAAAGAAATTTTTTTGGAGGGGAATAGTACTTAGGAGAAGGAACGGTTCCTTTATACTGAGGGATGATTATCCTTAGGTCGGGAGCGACTGAAAAAAATATTTCAATCATTAGGATTTTTTTTGGATGGGAGCATTGAGGTGATAAATAATGAAGTGTAACTATTGTCTTTCTTTAACATAAAAAATGATGGAAAGTAATTTAAGTATATATCTTGTATTCATTCAAGATATCATACACGGCAAACGTCATGTTGAATCAATTGACCAGTGCTCTTTTTCAGTTGGAGAATTGGACCAACTACTATGCGAGTATCCCGATGATTATAGATGCTACCGTCCCTGACTTAGCAATTTTGAGTTTTTAAACAAGGGTTGCTAATGTAGTTGTGTGGCTATGTGGAGTCATGTATATTATTCAATTTATGGTATTGAGCACTGATAGAAAAGTGAGAGTTATCGGGGTGATTATAGGAAGCCCGTTAAATCATGGATTCTTTGTTTTGAATCGCAGGAAAAATAAGAGGTTATTGATGCAAAATTTTTATAATGCTATCGTCCTTTGAAGAAATTAAGGTGAATGTTCTTTAGCATTTAGTAATTGAAATTATTGAGTAGTAATTGATATGTCTTTTGAAAGCGCTATGAAAAGTATTTTAATTGAACCAGGAGGAATTGAAATTTAGGTTTTTTGTTTGGCTGTAAAGGCAATTTTTAATCGTACCATATAGGAATTGAAACGTATATCTGATACAGAATAGTTTTAATCTGGGGTATTGAAAATACAATACGATAAAAACACATATGCATCATATGTAATTATCAAGGCACAAATTTTTTGCTTAATTATAGTACCCCCGAATAAAACTACGTGTATGGTATATAGTTATCCCAATCTCATCTTATGTAAATAACATCATGAAATTGCAATTAACATTAAAAACGGCCGAAAAAGGAGCCTGTATACCCGTTAATTATCCTTATTATCTGTCTGCCGCCATATATAAGATATTATACAGCGCCGACAAGGAGTATGCTACTTTTTTGTGTCAACAAGGATATGGGCAAGCCGAGTCAATGAAAAGATTTAAATTATTTACCGCGTCAGACATAAAAACACCCTTTAAAATAGTAGGCGACCGGTTGAATTTATTGTCAGATGAAGCCAGAGTGGTAGTGTTTTTTCATTTACCTACTGCTGCAGAGAAATTTATAAGAGGGTTGTTCTTCCATCAAAGGTTAGAGATCGCAGACCGGCATAGCCGCTGTGTTTTTAAGGTGGCAGATGTACGGGTGTTACCAGTTATTGCATTAGATGTGGATGATGATCCTACTGCTTTGCATGAATTGTTATTACGCCCTATTTCTCCAGTAGTAACAGGATTGAAGAATTTGAAAGGGTATTATGATTTTATTGCTCCTGGGCATGAAGCATTTAACTCGCTGATACTTCAGAATTGGCAAGCAAAGTATACCAGTTTATATGGAGAGGAGCTGGCCGGTCGGGCTTTTAAGGATGCTTATGTGGAAGCCGTGATATTGGCAGCTCCGCCAAGATCGCGCCTGATTGCTATAAAAGCAGGTACACGTGAGGAGACGAAGATCCGTGGATTTGTTAATTTTCATATGAAAGTAAAGGGTACAACAGATGCCCTGGAGTTGTTAATAAATAGTGGCGCCGGTATTTACAATAGTCAATGTTTAGGCGCAGTAGAAGTAGTAAACCCTGTTGCTGTTTGAGACCTCCATTTTATTAAAATTCAAGTAAGGTAGCAATGATAAAATCTATATCCGACTTTATTACCACGATCGATCCCCGGTTCCGTTCCCTGAATCTGAAGCCCAAAGAGGGACTACTACACATTTTATTACGGGTACAACAGGAAAAGGCCGGCTTTTCATGAATGATGAAGCCCTTTATTGTTGGGGATTTACAAGGGAAAAGCATCCGGAAGACGGAAAGTTGATTGTGGCGTGATGCTGTATTTAAAAAGCACCCCACGCTGCCTGCCGTGTACTACTACGTTTTAATCGTATCATGGAGGAATTGAAATAGGCAAACAAAACTAACAACATCTCGCAAGTCCCTTAGTTTTAACCGTCTCATGGAAGAATTGAAATACAACGTCTCAAATAGAAGTTTCAATACCAAAATAAGGTTTAATTGCATCGTGGAGGAATTAAAATGAAGAAGAGACTTCGTAAACGTTGTGAAATGAATAGTTTTAGTTGTATCATGGAGGAATTGAAATTTTGTTTGCTGGTAAATGCCCACTACGCAGTCAAGCGTTTTAATTTGTATCATATAAGAATTGAAATAAGATTTCTTTGCATAAGGACGAAATAACAGCTCCTGTTTTAATCGTATCATATTCATATAGGAATAGGAATTAAAATTGTTATTATTATTTTGGTTCCAGGTAAATTTTTACCGTATATGAAATAGTAATAGCATTCCTGAGATAACAGATATCTCTGGAACTTTAATCCTATTTTAGAGGATTTGCAATAACTGAATACACACAGAAATCCTGGCAAGATTTATAATACTTAAAAGAATCACACATAGCTCCGGTATCGTGTTTAAATCTGCTTCCAAACATCACTGTTCCATCACGCCGCTATTGCTACTTCTTTATACTTCGATGGACTCGCACCGTGATATGTTTTAAACAACCTGGAGAAGTGCGAAATATTCTCGAAGCCGAGAGTATTGCAAATATCAGTGACAGACATCGCTGTGCCGATGATGAGTTCTTTGGCTTTTTCAAGTTTTTTCTCCCGTATCCATTGAGAGGGAGTTTGGTTGTAGATAGATTTGAAATCCCTTTTAAAACTGGATAGGCTTCTGCCTGCTTTGCGGGCCAGTTCTTGCAAAGAGAGTGGTGTAGTGATATTTTCTTCTACTACAGAGGAAATGTCTGATTGGAAAGGTGTTTTATATTGCAGTAATTGTTTCAGTATATGTTGATCTCCTTGGTTCAGGAGGTACATGAGTTCCATAAGTTTCAGCCGGATGAGGGCTTGTGGGGTAGAGGCTGGATCAAGGAAATGATGTTTCAATGATTCCAGGTAAGCACTAAGGTGTTTACAGGTCGGAGTAATAATAATAGGTTGTTCTTCCTCCTGTGTTGCTGGTGGTAATGCCAGGTCCCGGCTTATTTCATGCAGCAGGGAGTCCTTTATCCGGAAGCTGATGTACGCTACTGGCACTTCTGGGAAGTGGTAGGTAATGTTGATATTCTTTTTGAGTAATATCATTTGCTGGGTACCTACTGCGTATTGTTGGCTACCGTGTTGGATGGTACAGCTACCTTTTAGCACAAACAAAAGGAGATGGTCTTTCAGTAGCTCATAGCCGGCTGGAGCGTTATCATCAGTGAAATACTCCATCACGATGTCTCCGTTTAGTTGTAGCTGAGATAGCTGGCGAGTGGTGCTGTTTTTTGTTGTTGTGTTTTCCATCTTATAGTGTTGTATGGTGGCATCCCGTCTAATTCTATTTTGGTGCCACATTATAGTTTATTGATTTATAGTTGATTGGGGTAGATGGGGTGTTTTTTTTAACACGATATTTCGCTGATTGGCGATGGGGAATACGATATTTCGCTGTTTGTTTTCGTATCTTTAAATAAGATACTTTTTAGTATGGAAACCGGCAAAGAAAGTGAGATACTGTTGTCGCTGAGCCGTCGTTTGGCGGAAGTACATAATAGGGAAGGCTTTTTGCAGGTGGTCAAGCTATTAATGAAAAAGCTATTTTCCTTCAACGATCTGGCTATTTCTGTTATTGGTGAAGACAGGAAAACACGTACCAACTTTATACAGTATAGTGAGCCCAAAAGAAGGCAGCACGCTGCTTTTAAACATGCAGTCACCCATCATTATCCTCTTAATGATCTGGTTTATTCCACTATAAAACAATCAGATGATCCTGTTATATTTAAAGTCAGCGAGCTATTGAAGCAGGCAGATGCGCCCGGCTATGCGAGCTTTTATCAGGAAGCAGGCATTAAAGAACTGATCGGTATGGCATTGCGTAATGGCAATGATTTCATAGGAGGGTTATTTATCGCTACAGAACAGGCACAAGCTGTCCTGCATAACAATCTGGAATTATTTAAAGAAATCTCTTACCAGGTATCAATTGCAGTCGTTAATATCCTGTCAGAAGAAAAGGTAAAACGTCAGGAAGCGCAAAAAGACCTGTTGTTATCGCTGAGCAATGAGATCGTATCTGTACGCAATAAACAGGATCTGCTGAAAGTCATTAATGAGAAACTCAGAAAATTATTTGCTTTCCGTCATAGTGCCATTGGTATTATCAATGAAGAGCAACAGTCGGTAAACGCTTTCATCTGGTCGGATGCATCTAAGGTTATCCGTTATTCTGATATTGTTAGAACGCTTAAAACAGATGTGCCTGTGTCCAATGCTGTTTTCAGGGAAGCATTAAGCACTGATATACCTGTGGTGGTAGACCTGGATGATTGGGCAGTGCAAGAAAAGGATATACCACTTTTTGTAACGTTAAACCACAACATAGGAAACAAGGAAATGGTAGTGGCGCCTTTGCGGAATCAACAAAAGAATATAGGCGTGTTACTGATCTTTTCTGAAGAAAAACATTTTTTTACGGCAGAAATATTGAACCTGATCAGAGGAATCTGTTTCCAGATTACGATAGCTATGTTGAATGTGCTGGCCAACGAACAACTGGAGAGAAAAGAGAGGGAAACTGCCGGGTTGTTGAAGCTAAGTAATGCTATTGCTTCCATCAGAAATAAAAAAGATTTGTTGAATGTGATTTACAATGACTTGAAAAAAATTATCAGTTTTAATGATATTGTAATCACTGTTACTTGCCCGGATAATCTTCACCATAAGGCATTCCTGTACTATTCTCTGAGAGAACGGAGTGTGCAGCCGGAATATATTGCGGCCGCTGCTAAAGAGTCGCCTATTGAGGATGGTATCTATAATGTAACATTGGCATCACAATATCCTGTGGTTTGGGATATTGAAGAGGTGATGAAATGGGAAGTAATACCCTCCTATATTCAGTTCTGGCATAGCAATAATATTAAACGGATGGTGGGCGCCGTACTAAGAAATAATAGCGAAAGTATCGGTGGGCTGTATCTCTTTTCGGAAGATGAGTATTCCTTTAGTAAGGAACAGCTCGACCTGATAGCGGGTATTTCTTATCAGATTTCTATAGCGGTGGCTAATATCCTGGCAAACGAAGAAATTATTACAAGGGAAAAAGAAAAGACGTCGTTACTATCCCTAAGCAATGATATTGCAGCTATTCGCTCTAATAAAGACATTGTACAGTTTATCAACGCGGCATTTAAGCAGCTTTTCTCATTTACACATGGTTTGGTGATCTGTATCAGCGATGATAAACAATCAGCCAATGTGTTTGCTGAAATCCCCGATAGTAAGAATGGTATAGCAGTATCAGCGATACCGGTGATCCAGGATAAGGTGAACTTTACAGCCTTGCCGTCGCAAATCGTTAGGTTAACGGTGAAAGACCTGCCATCTTTGAAGGCGTATTATACGCCGGATACTAAGAACGTAATAATCTCACCATTATATAACGAACAGCAAACGATAGGCGCCATTATCCTGCTGGCTGATCAGGAAAGCTCTTTCGATGAAAATCTGTTGAAAGGAGTTGCTGCACAGCTTTCTATTGCCATGATCAACATTTTGGCAAATGAGAAAATAGAAAGTCAGCTGTCGGAAATTAACCGGTATAAGCAACAGTTGGAAGAAGAGAATACTTATTTGCAGGAAGAAATACAATACAATTACAACTATGGAGAGATCATCGGTGAAAGCGTGGAAATGCACCGGATATTCCGGTTGATTTCCCAGGTGTCTTTTTCAGACAGTACTGTATTGCTATTGGGAGAAACCGGTACAGGTAAGGAGTTGATAGCAAGAGCTATCCATAATAGTTCCCAACGGAAAGATAAACTGCTGGTAAAGGTAAACTGTGCGGCGCTACCTGCTAATCTGATTGAAAGTGAGTTGTTCGGTCATGAGAAAGGTAGCTTTACCGGAGCCATAGAGCGCCGGATCGGTAAGTTTGAGCTGGCAAATAATGGTACTTTGTTCCTGGACGAAATTGGAGAATTACCGCTGGAATTGCAGGGTAAATTGCTGAGAGCCATACAGGAAAAAGAGATTGAACGCATTGGGGGTAAAAATATCATTAAAATAGATATCAGAATCATTACGGCCACCAACAGAAACTTATTAAAAGAAGTACAGGCGGGCATCTTTAGAAGCGACCTTTATTACAGGTTAGCGGTATTTCCAGTGGTGGTGCCTCCCCTAAGAGACAGGCCGGAAGATATTCCTTTGCTCGTCAATCACTTCGTAGAACGTTTTAACCGTAAATTGGGAAAACAAATCAAGGGAGTGTCTGCCAAAGTAATGAAAATGCTTCAGGCTTATCATTGGCCGGGCAATGTGAGAGAGCTCGAGCACCAGTTAGAACGCAGTATGTTACTAGCCAATGGTACCATAATCAGTGAAATGAACCTCTCTGCAGGCGAACTATCGGAACAGTCTGTTGGAGAGGTGGAAGGTAGGATTAAAACGATCGATGAAAATGAAAGGGATTATATTATCGCCATATTAAGGAAAACAAAAGGGCAGATCGGTGGTGCTGGCGGAGCTGCGTCCTTATTGGGCGTACCACCTTCTACACTTAATTCCAAAATCAAAAAACTAGGCATCGTAAAAGAAGAAAACTACAAATATAAATAACAGGAAAACCACTCACCGGCATGTGGCCCCGGTAGTGGTTGTTACTCCTGTCTTGCTGGTTTGCGCACATATAGCAAACAGCAGCAAAGTTCCCCTCGTAGCTGATCGGTTGTGAATTATTTTAGCTACTTTTCTCACTAGCATGAGGTTGCCTCCGTCCTCACTCACATATACATATATACAAGAATCAGTTTAAAGAAAGTTGGCATCGGTTTTTTCTATGTTATGATAATGACTAGGTGATGTATATTAAGAGGGAAATTCCCCAATATCCAGCCACCATGGATAATGTTGTGAGCCTGAAAGTACTGCACGTGCCTGCTCAGGTGTTAATAGTTCTAATGGCGCTTCCTGGGATACATATAAGGAGCCGGGAAATGCACGGGTCCTTTTTTCAGAATATGGCTCATGAGTATCTCTTTGTACTACAGTGACTACAGGTAGTGCGGCAATTAAAGCCAGCATAGCTGAGTTGTTTTGAATATTGTCTTTCATACAAACAATTATTTTGATTAGTTGATTAGTTTTGATCTGATGTAAAGGTCTATCTTCTTTTCCTATTCTATTTTGCTGTAGCGTTCAACTTATTTGATCATTTAGGTCAATTTATTTTTTTAGAATGGCAGTGGTATCTGCAATAAGTGCCTGCATTAATTTAGTGGCGTTGGTGTGCCGGAGTATGCTGGAAATGGTGCCATACCAGAAGGTGAGCAGATCTGTTTTATGTTGGGCGATAGCAGCTTCCTTTAATGGCAGAAGAAAAAGTGATTGCAAGTAAAATGAACGGGTCGCTTCCTGGGCAAGTGGCGGCTGTTGCTGTATGTTTTGCATAGCGTCATCTGCAAACATGCGTTGTTTCTGAGTATTGGTAGCACCAGATTCTTCACATGCGAGGAAGGCTGTGCCTATTTGTACGCCGGCGGCGCCTAAAGTAAGTGCAGCAGCTATCCCTTTGCCATCTGCAATGCCTCCTGCGGCAATCACTGGCGTTTTTATGCGGTGGGTGAGTTGCTGTATTAAAACAAAAATCCCTGTAGCGTTATTTTCGGCCGGATGGAGGAAAGCCGGGCAATGCCAGCCTGCTTCTATCCCCGTAGCTATTACAAGATCAACGCTGGCTTCTTCCAATGCCACTGCTTCTTCCAGTGTAGTGGCTGTTCCGATCGTAATAATGTGTTGCTGCCGGCATTCCCTGATGATAGCTGCCGGCGGGATACCAAAAGCAAAACTGAATACCGGAGGCCGGGCTTGTAATACTGCTGTTGCTTGTGCTTCAAACTTTACAGGTGTCTGAGACGGGTAAGTAGGTATAGGGATACTTAATTCATCGAAATATGGTTGAAAGAATGCCTGTAACTGCGCAAACTTTGTTAATGATTGGGTAGATGCTTCTTCATCACCGTTGGATACCCACAAATTAATATTGTAAGGATGAGGCGTAAGGGTTCTGATTTTTTTGTTGAGGGCGATGATCTGCTCCGGACTACAGGTATGAGCGCCATAACTACCTAGTCCGCCTGCATTGGAAACGGCAGATAATAACTGGGTAGTGGATAGTCCATCACCTAAAGGACCTTGAATAATCGGATATTTAATGCCGGTGATGGAAGTTGCTTTTGTCTGATACCACATGATATGGATTTTTCCGGTTAAATAGCTATCATCGTTGCTACTGTAAAAGTAAGCCGGTAAATGAAGGGGCGCTTTGTAATAAAGTCCATCTTTTTTGACTTTTTAGTATATCAGGGCAGAGGCATGAAGGATGACGTATTTTTTTATGATGAGGCCGCCCTGTGAATGAGAACATTTTAAATAAAGGGGTACCTGGTTAATGCGGGTTCTTTTTTGAAGAAGGTAAGCCCTGGAAAAGATATACCCTGTTTTATTGGCGCTCCCTATCTTTTTTTATCTTATTTTTATCCTACCTTTCTAAATGGGGGTTATTTTGACGATATTAATCAACCAGAAAAATGTAAAGCGTATTGCATATTATTGAAAGATAATGCTGCATGTTATGTTCCGGTATAAAATAATAACTTGCAATCTGTTATCTGATAGATATGCCCTTTAGTGTTCCACTATGAATATTTGCTCACATAAAGCCCCGGTGATTGTATGGGCTGTGATACTTTTTTTTGCCACCAATATTTTGCCTGCCCGTTCACAAGGGTTGGTTTTTTCTTCCTTTGAGGAAGTGCAGGAGAAGAGGACATCACTTGTGCTGAATGGTAACAATCCCCTTTGCCTGGATGATGACTTTGGCATCTCCTTTAATTTCAATTTCTTTCCCGACCGCAATGTCTATTATGGATACCTGCTCCGGATGATCAACCATCATCAGCAGAATATTGACCTTATTTATAACCACAATACCAGAAGATTTAATATTATTCTGGGAGAAAATTTTGCCAACCTCGATTTTCAGATCGACACCAACCGGTTGTTCCACCAGTGGAATACCTGTACCCTGCAGTACAGCCGCCATACCCTAAGTCTCACGGTAAATGGGCAGCCCTGTGGCAGCCGGAAAATAGCACTGCAAGATCTATGTTTTCAGATACTTTTTGGCGCCTGCCAGTTGCACAATTTCAAAACCAGCGATGTGCCGCCTATGCAGCTGAAAGAGGTGGCTTTATACCAGCATAATAAACTGGCTGCTTTTTGGCCGCTTCATGAATCTGCCGGTAATGTGGCTACAGATTCAATACAGGGTAAAACAGCCAATGTAAATAATCCCATCTGGGGCACTCGCCTGCACCAGCAGTGGCAACTATTGCAGGTGCTCACGGTAAAAGGGAATGCCAGTTATACTTTTAATCCGGAAGAGGAAGAAGTGTTTATGGTGGGAGCAGACAGTACATACCGTTTTCTGCTGCGTGACAAGTCTCTCACAGCAGATGCCCTAAGCAAGCCAGTATACCTTTCTCCCGGCTTCCAGTCTATTTTTAATCCGGCAGATCATACGTTATATAGCATACATATAGATCAACAGGTATTGGCGGGGTATAGCCCTTCCAGCCGTCAATGGGATATTCCCTTTGATACGGCAGATATCACCCAATATTGGCAAACGAATAAATTTATTTCCAGGAATGAGAATGCATTATATATTTTGGGAGGCTATGGACAGCTAAAATATAAAAATCACATACAGCGGTGCACGTTTGCTGGCCGTAAATGGGAAGAAGTGGCTGTTCAGCAAAGTGATTACAAGCCCAGATACCTGGCTGCCATCGGGGCTACGCCCAGGGGGGATACAGCGTATATACTAGGAGGGTATGGCAGCGATACCGGCGAGCAAATGCTTAATCCCAAATATTTTTATGATTTGTTGCTGTTTGATGTAAAAAACAAGCGCATTACAAAGCTTTTTAGTTTGGCCGAACCCCAGGAACCTTTTGTATTTGCTTCTTCTATGGTGATCGATACAACGAATGACAGCTATTATGCCTTGATGTTTCCGAACGACCGGTATAAATCCAGGTTGCAGCTGATCAAAGGTTCCTTGCATAATCCCGCTTATCAATTGGCCGGAGATACCATTCCATACGCATTCCTCGACAACCGTTCTGTTGCCGATCTGTATTATTGCCCACGGAGTAATCAGTTATTGGCGATTACACAGTTAACCAACAGAGATAAATCGGCTGAGATAAAGATCTATTCCCTGGCTTTTCCACCCGGGCAACTGGTATTATCGGCCCCCGGCAACGCGGCAGGATTTCCGGTTAAATGGATGCTGATCCTGTTAGGTGTAACAGGAGGGGTGTCGTTAATCGTATTATATCTATATAAAGATAAAGTCAAAACAGTTCCGATAGCCGTGCCCGTTATTCCGGTTGCCACGCCAACGTCTGTACCCATTGTTCCGCCGGTAGCGCCTGTGGTATCATTAGCGCAGTCAGAAGAGGTACCCATAGAGGACTGGTTTATTGACCACGATAACAAAGCAGTCCTCTTATTATTTGGAGAGTTTCAGGTAATAGACAAAGACAAGAATGCCCTTACACATTTTTTTTCTCCGCTGATTCGGGAAATGTTCCTGCTGATCGTTATTCATACCGCCTGGTCCGGGAAAGGCATTTCCTCGGAAAAGCTTTATGAGATCCTCTGGCATGATAAGTCTGAAAGGGATGCCCGTAATAACCGCTCGGTGAACATGGTAAAATTAAAAGGCATCCTGGAGAAATTAGGCAGCGGAGTGATTATGCGGGAAGAAGGGAAGTGGAAGTTAGTGTATGATCCGGCATTGCTATGGATAGACTTGGCCGATTTCAGCAAGCTGGTAAAATCAGGTCCGCTCGATAACAGCCGTTTACAAGCCTTGTTAAAGATCGTGCAGGAAGGTCCTTTCCTGTTCCGGACAGAGTATTCCTGGCTGGAGGATATTAAATCTGAAATATCCTCAAAGGCGCTGGATGTATTGCTGCGGGAAATTAACCGGCTTCCGGTTACTACTGCCCCGGAAGTTTATATCGATATCGTAAATGCCATCTTTGTGTTCGATCCTATCCATGAGGAGGCGCTACGCATTAAATGTAAAACCCTGATCCAGTTAAATAGGCTTTCCCTGGCAAGATCTGTTTATGAAAAGTTTTGTAAGGATTATCGGCATATGTACGGAGAACCTTTTGTGCCCAGTTTCCAGGAAATTATCTCGTAAGGTATTTTTTAACTTTTTCTTAAAAAAAATTAGCGGTTGGCCCGGCATTAATGCGTTCGTTAATGCTTTTATTAGCGCGTAGCGCATTGATTTGCAATATAATTTATTTAACAGCTGTTTTTATCAGCGAAGCATTTACTTACTGGATTCCACGATCTGAAAGATGCCCTTCCTATAAGTATTATTTGCCTAGCTCCACGATCAGAAAAGTTCCACGATTTTTTAAACCATTAATTATCAATCAATTATGAGATTCTGCTTGCCAGTCCTACTCTTGCTCTGTTTTACGCAGGCAGTGGCTCAGCGAACCCTAGTGAAAGGGAGGGCCACAGACGAAAAAAATAATCCTTTACCTGGTGTGAGTATTATGGTAAAAGACACACGTAATGGTGTGGCTACCTCCGACGACGGTTCTTTTTCTATTTATGTGGCTGATCCGAAGAATACTGTTTTACGGGCTACCATGACTGGTTATGAAACCAAAGAAATAACGCTTAACGGGCGTACGTCTATTCAGATTTCATTAGTTACTTCTACCATTAACTTAAAGAATGTTGTTATTTCAGGGGCACTAGGTATTAATAAACGTTCCAAAGAGGTGGGCTATGCTACCCAGTCGGTAAATGCGAACAACCTGACAGAAGCCAGAGACCTGAATATTGTGAATGGTCTGGCTGGTAAAGTAGCCGGTTTACAGGTAACTACCACCGGTCAGCCGGGATCTTCCAGTCGCGTTATACTGCGTGGTGAAAACTCCATGACGCAAAACAACCAACCCTTATGGGTACTCGATGGAGTGCCCATCAACAACGACATGGGAGATGGAAGGGATAATCTTGACTTTGGTAATGGCGCTGCCGATCTGAACCCGGACGATATTGAGTCGATACAGGTACTGCAAGGCCCCAACGCTGCTGCGTTATATGGTTCCAGGGCTGCTAATGGCGCCATCCTCGTTACTACCAAGAAAGGTAAAATGGAAGATGGTAATCTTGGTATTTCCATTAATCAAAATACCCAGGTGAATTCTATCGCTGAATTTCCTGCTTACCAGAACGTATATGGAGAAGGGGGCAATGGATTCCTGGTAGGCAGTGGTAATAATATTACGCCTGGTACAGGCGCTGTTCGTGAAGGCTTAAACAGCTCCAGTTGGGGCATGCCCATGCTGGGGCAACCCTACAACGATTTTAGCGGTAAACCACTGCCGGATGGGTATTCTCCGCAACCCGGCAATATTACCTCCTTCTACAAACCCAGTGTTACCAATGTTTCCAGTGTGGCTATCAGTAAAGCAGATGCATTGTCTGCATTCAGATTGTCGTATACCTTTACTAACAGTGATGATGTACTGAAGAATCAGAACCTGATCAAAAAGCATAATATTTCATTTAATGCCAGCCGCAAATTAGGGAACGTGTTCAATGTAGAAGCCAGGATACAGTATACGAGCCAGGCTACTAAAAACCGTACCTACCGTAACCTGGACGCTAATAGTCCTATGGCGGCTTATGTGTATCTGCCCCGTAGTATAGATGTGGGTACAATGGCTCCCTGGACCGATGCAAATGGCAATTCTGTGACCTTCGGTTCTGTTGGTAGTACCGAGAATCCTTTCTGGATGCTGTATGAAAACAAAAATGAGGACGACCGTAACAGGATATTGGCCGGTATTACTACTTCTGCCCGGATCAGCAATCACCTCACCTTGAGGATGCAGGCATCTTCCGATATCACGATGGTGAGTTACTACCAATACAAGGAATTGGGTGGTCTGAAAACGCCTAACGGTTCTTACTCCAACTCTTTCCAGAATAACCAGTCCTGGGATTACCAAGGCATGTTTATGTATAATAATAAGTTCCATGACTTTACCCTGAGTGCCAATGCAGGAGCGGAATATATCATGAACAACAACCTTACCAGGGGAGCGACTATTCTTTCCTTGCTGGTGCATAATATGCCCAGTATCCAGAATAGTAATGCATTCCCTTCCGCCTCGGAATCTCATGTTCAATCTAATGTGCAATCGATTTTAGGCAACGCTACAATCGGTTTCAGAGACTTCCTGTTCCTGGATATTACAGGCCGTAACGACTGGTCTTCTACCTTGCCGATTGCCAATAGCTCTTTTTTCTATCCTTCGGTGAGTGGTAGTTTTATCTTTTCCAACTTCATTCCCCAAAACCACCTGCTAACCTATGGAAAACTGAGGGCTTCCCTGGCGCAGGTAGGTAACGCAGCGCCACCACAGTCTTTGATTACTACCTACGCTTATGGTGGTTTATTCCTGGGATACCCTTACCTGAACTATGGCGCCAATAACCAGTTGAATAATGCCTTGCTGAAACCGGAAAAAACACTTTCCAGGGAAGCTGGCTTGGAACTGGGGCTCTTTGATAGCCGTGTGCAATTAACAGCTAATGTTTATCAATCCAATACTACCAACCAGATCATCAAAGCACAGATACCTGTGGAAACGGGTTTCTCTACCCGCGTAGTGAATGCTGGTGAGATGAGGAACAGGGGAGTAGAGGTATCTGTAAATGCGGTAGCGCTGGAAACCAAGAAGCTGAGATGGAATGTGTTGGCCAATTGGTCTATGAATAAGAACAGGGTATTGTCGTTGTCAAATGGTGTGAATAAGCTGACGCTGGGCACCAACCTGGGCGCTACGGTAAGCGCCGTAGTAGGCCAGCCTTATGGTATGCTCACCGGCAACGCGCCTTATCAAACACATGATACTTTGATTGTGAACCCTTCCAACGGCAGAACCATCGCAGACCCTAACGTAGTATTAGGTAATTTCCATCCGGATTGGATCGGATCTTTGGGATCTTCTTTCAAATATGGTCCGTTCGATCTTTCCTTCCTCTTTACCGTGAAATGGGGTGGGGTACTTTATTCTGCTTCTTATGGCCGGGCCAACTTCCAGGGTAGCACTGTTTATAGTTTGTATGGCCGCGATGAATGGTTATTAAGCAACGTGATCCTCGGAGAAAATGATCAGGAAAGATCCGGAGTAGGCCAGGCTGTCAGCACAGGCAATACTGTTTACCAGGATCTGGACAGGCCTAAAGGAGCCCGCTATCCCAATGCCTATTTCCCGCTGGTGGATAAAAATGGAAACTATATCCTGGATAAGAATGGCAGAATGCAGCCAGGTCAAAAAAGTAATATTTGGATGAACCCTACTACTTGGGAGTCTGATATGACGTTGAACAATACCCCGGCCATTACTTTTAATGCCAGCAACATCAAGCTAAGTGAGTTAATATTCGGCTATACTTTACCGGAAACGATCCTAAAACGTACGCCTGTCAAATCTACCCGTTTGGCCTTTGTAGGAAGGAACCTGTGGACCATCTTCAAACATACCCCGCATGGTATTGACCCCGAATCAGCTAATACTACCGGTAATGCGCAAGGTATCGAAGCCGGCGGTTCTTTTCCCTATTCTATTTATGGATTTGATTTGAAATTAACTTTTTAATTGAGCAACATGAAAGCAATATATATTTTTTCTTTTTTGCTGATCCTGTGTTGGGGGTGCAAGCGTGATTTTACCAGTCTTAATACAGACCCAACGCAGTTTACAAAAGCTACGCCAGAGGCCAGCATTCTGGCGGCGGTGAAGAACCTGAACACGCAGATGGCTAATTATAACATCAGTAAATACTGGGATCTGAGCCATCTCCTGTGCCAGCAGGCCAACAGGTACGATGTAACGGATGCCGGACTATGGCAAACATTTTACCAGGGGGTATTGGGTAACCTTAACCAGGTATTGCTGAACTACAGCAATGATTCTTCCTTCAGCAACCGGGTGCAGATTGCAAGGATACTTCATGCATATACCTATTTCATCCTGGCAAGTAATTTTGGTCCGGCTCCGCTGAAACAGGCGAACAATACACAGTATCTGTCTTCCGTGATGTTTGATAATGAAGATACCCTTTATACTTATGCCTTAACTACGCTCAAAGACGCAGCGTCTAAAATATCCCTTACCGGGGATAAGCTGACCTACGATCCGGTATATAACGGTAATCTGCAAAACTGGGTGAAATTTGCCAATACGCTACGCCTGAAGATCGCGCTTCAATGCCAGCGAAATCTGCCAGACCTGGCCAGGCAGCAGATTCAGGATGTAATGGCTAATGAAACAGCTACGATCAACAGCGAGGCGGAAACAGCTAAAATGAACTACGAAAATATAGCAGGTAACGAAAATCCTTATTACGCCAAGTTCATTAAAACCAATAGCTACTATCCTTACACGCCTACCGCCACCGGACAGGCGCCTAAACTGAGTGAGTTTTTACTGACCTTTTTCAGATCTTATAATGATCCCAGATTACAGGCCTACTATGATACTGTACCAATGGCCAATCGTTTGCTGCTGCCAGACACCCTGGCCAGTAGTATGGATGACTCCCTCAGAATAGTGTTAGTGCCTATTCCTTATCTGGGACAGCCTAAAGCACCTACCAAACTGATTGGTTGGACGGCCTTGGCCGGCGCGGCGGATATAGTGGGTTCTTCCAACATCAACAGCTATTCCAATGCTAATCCGGTCATTTACCAGGTAAACAGGCCTTTTATTATGCTGTCTTATGCAGAAGCATTATTCCTTAAAGCAGAAGCCGCAGAATTAGGTCTTGGCGGTGCTATGGGGGCCGCACAATATTATAATGCCGGCATAGATGCCAACTTCGCTTACTGGGGTATTAGCAGTACGGTAAGAGATGCCTACAAAGCAACTGATGGTATTAAGTGGGGAACTGCCGGCATTGGTTTTTATAACTATCTCCATCTGGTAAAAACAGATATTCCACTAACTAATATTAATAAGATCTGGATACAGCGCTGGCTGAATTATTTTCCTGATGGCGGTTTCGATTGCTGGTGCCTGGAACGCAGAACCAGGGTATTTAACCTGCCTCCGCATACCAATCCGGGTGGTAACTCTTCTTACTCTGCCAACCCTACCTATTCAGATGTGCCGGGAAGGACTTCTTATCCGACTACGGTAGTAAACCTGAACCCTGCCGGCTACCAGAGCGCATTAAAAGAATTGGGTACCAGTCGCGTAGACGATTATGATATCTATCAGCAACTGCATTTCGCAATGCCTTATACCGTGCCCGACTGGAATTCAATGCCAGCTATGTATGATTACCAATTCCTGATGAAATGGTATGGCAACACATTCGAAGATTACGTGAAAGCTGCCGCTACACAAGGGTTTAAAGTAATGATCTCTTCTACTTATCATAAGTAAAAAAGGAAAAAATGAAACGTTTTAATATATTATTTACTACAGCAGCTGTGGTGTTGTTATTTGCCTGTAAGAAAGATATGTCCGGGCCATCTGTAGATGATAACATCCTGAATTATAAAATAGAAGAAATCCCGGTTACACAGGATTATACTGTGGG
Organism: Chitinophaga sp. 30R24; assembly: GCF_049056765.1. NCBI lineage: Bacteria > Pseudomonadati > Bacteroidota > Chitinophagia > Chitinophagales > Chitinophagaceae > Chitinophaga > Chitinophaga sp. 30R24. The sequence goes on along the minus strand of NZ_JBJGXX010000012.1, from coordinate 81,902 downwards.
CGCCTTTTACTATAACTATGGTGGCTGGAACGCTAATGTGAAAGAGGTGCCTGTGCTGGGAAAATACGCCATGCCCAGCGGAGTGCTCACACCCAACCTGATGGCGCAACATATTGATCAGGGAGTAAAAGCGGGCCTGGATTATTTCATTTTCTCTTACCGTTCTCCCAACAAAGATTTCAACAACTTTAAGTCGGATTCCACACTCATCGCAAACTTCATCAATAGCGATGCTAACGGCAAGATGAAGTTTGCACTCCAGTATAATTTTAATACAGGTACTTACGGCTCACTCAGCGCCACTAACCCGATCGAAAAAGATTCGGTGAGAATGGAGCAGTTTTACCAGGACTTTATGCGTGTTGTACCTTTCCTCAAGGATGAACATTGTATGCAGGTAGGCGGTAAACCACTATTGTATATCCAAAATGCACAAACCCTTTTCTCCGATAACAACAAAAAGATTTACGATACTTTAAGAAGCCGTTTAAGTGCGCAGGGCCTGCAGGTATACATAGTAGGTATGCAAGACCGTTGGACGCCGCCAGCCCGCTATCAGATCCGCTTCCAGGGTTGTGTAGATGCTATTTACCACCAGTCTTACAGTTCTTTTATCAGCAACTGGGACAGGTGGTATTTGCTTCCCCAAACTATAGACCAGGCTTGGATCTATTCTAAAGATTACTTTGATAAGAACTATGGTATAGATTATATACCCAATATTTCCCCGGCCTATAATCCTTTGATAGGTAGCCCTACCAGCACTAACCCAGTGTACCCGCGTTCCGATAGTGGCGCTATTTTCAGGCAGCTGTGTAACGTAGCCAAGAAAAATGCGAGCAGTAAAATCCGGTTGATCCTAATAGATTCGTGGAATAGCTGGTCGGATGATACCCAGTTGGAACCAGCACAGAGCTATGGAGAGCTATATACCAATATTGTGAAGCAGGAGTTCAAGAAATAAATAATATTTAGTGGAAGCCCGGTGATTTTTCTGATCACTATTATCTCGGGGGGCTGGTTTACAGCCCCCCTTTCTTTTTTATGTTAAAGAATGAAAATATACCTGTTATGATGATAAAAAGAAGCAGGCAGTATGTTGTTATCCCCATTGTTCTGCTGCTTTTAACAGGCAAGGGATATGCACAGCAGCGTGAATGGAAAGAATCGTTTGAGGAAAGCCCCACTCAGTTAGTAACTGCAGGAGCGGGCACCTGCACCCTGGAAAATGGCGTACTGCAAACAGAAAATGCTTATGCTGCTTTTGGGGACACGTCTTGGAGCAATTATTCCTTCAGCTTTCGCGCCAGTTCGCCGGATACAGCCAGGGAGGTACAGATATGGGCCGGTTTCCGGGCCTTTAACCGGAACGACCGGTATATAGTAGCTTTGCGGGGAGGCAGGCAGAATAATCTGTATCTGAGCCGGTTGGGATATATGGGCACAGATGAGTTTCTGGCTTTGCGTACGCTCGATTTTCACCCTGTACCTGGCGCCTGGTACAGTCTGCGGGTAGACGTATGCGGTAACCGTATCCGTGTATTCCTGAACAATGAACTGCTGCCCCGCATTGATGTGGTGGATGTGAATAGCCAGCTTGCGCCGGCCGGAAAAATTACACTTGGCGGCGGTTGGGTTAAAACCTGGTACGACGATCTGTTAGTAAAGCCTTTGCCGGCAGATGCCCTGAAAGGCGTGCCTAAAAAGGAATATACAGTCCTTCCCACGGAAATAGAAAAAGAACATCTCCGGAAAAAACAACGCGCTGCCTATCAGCCAATACAGGTGGCAGATATCAGCCAGCCTCGTACCATTGTATCTTTGGATGGCAATTGGTTATTTATGCCTGTATACGAATTGCCCGGGCAAGAGCAAGCCGTTTCTCCCAGGGAAAGCGATCAGCAATGGCATACCATGCAGGTGCCTGATTTCTGGAATCCCATCCGTATCTGGTTGCATGGCGAAACATTCAACGGGCATCCTAAAGGCGCTTCTGATGCGTACTTCCAACAAGAAACGGCTAGGTGCCAAGGGTATACTTTTGATTATAAAAAAACAAGCGCCGCCTGGTATCGCCAATGGATAGCACTACCTGCAGGCATAGAACAGAAAGAAACCACCCTGCACTTTGACGCCGTATCTAAAATTGCAGAAGTATATATCAATGGCAAGCTGGCGGGTAAGCATATCGGCATGTTCGGCGACTTTACCGTAAATGGTAAAGGCCTGTTTAAAGCAGGTAAAAACCTGGTGACGGTAAAGGTGGTAAGGGATTACATCACTGATATACAGGATGCAGGTAAGGTAGTAGACGTGGCTGTTAGTGTGGAAGTCACCAACAAAATGTTGAAAGACCTCGCCCATGGTTTTTATAATGATGATCCTGCAGGCATCTGGCAGCCAGTATCGCTGGTGATCACCTCACCACTGGCCATCAAAGATGTATTCATTAAGCCTGGTTTAACCGGTGCCGCTTTTGAAGTAACGGTGAAGAATAACGCTGCTGCCGATCAGGTATTTACCATTAATACGAGTATCAAAGGGAAAGAAGAGACGCTCTATAGTGGAGAAAACTTACCCGGTACTACCATCAAAGCCGGTGAAGAAAAAGTATTGCACTATGAGGTAAATCACCTGAAGCCCTTGCTCTGGTCGCCACAAACGCCTCACCTCTATGATTTCACTTTTTCGCTAGAAAGTGATGGACATACAACCGACCGTACTACCATTACGTCTGGTTTCCGGACCTTTGAATCAAGAGATGGGTTTTTCTATCTCAATGGTCGCCGTTACTGGCTCAGAGGAGGTAACCACACGCCGTTTGCCCTGGCGCCTAACGATAAGCAACTGGCCAACACTTTCTACGACCTGATGAAGGCAGGTAATATGGAAGTAACGCGTACGCATACTTCACCCTATACCGAATGCTGGATAGATGCCGCCGATAAAAAGGGAATCGGCATCAGCTATGAAGGTACCTGGCCCTGGCTCATGATCAATGGCTCTATGCCCGATGAAAAGCTGATCAGCATGTGGGCCGATGAGTACCTGGCCCTGCTGAGAAAGTATCGTAATCATCCCTCTATATTATTCTGGACAGTTAATAATGAGATGAAATTCTATGATAACGATCCCGATTTTGAACGGGCTAAGCTCAAAATGAAGATCATTTCAGAGGTGGTAAAAAGCATGCGTAAAACAGATGGTACCCGTCCTATTTGCTTCGACTCCAACTACAAACGGAATGAGAAAAAATTTGGTAAAGACTTTTTCAAAGATATTGATGATGGCGATATTGATGATATACATGCATATATTAACTGGTACGACTACTCGATCTTTAAGCAGTTCAATGGTGAATTCCAGCAACGCAACTATCATCCGGGCCGCCCGCTGATCAGCCAGGAGATGTCTTCTGGTTATTCCAACAACGAAACTGGTCATCCGGTAAGGTTTTATACACAAGTACATCAAACAGCGCAGGAGCTGGTAGGCGATTATGCTTATGAATTCAGTGATCCTGCTTATTTCATGGAATCGCAGGCATTTATTACCGGAGAACAGGCAGAAGCCTATCGGCGTACCAACGACCAGGCATCGGGGATGCTGCATTTTGCGTTGTTAAGCTGGTTCAAAAATGTATACGACAGTAAAGCGATTTCACCTTATCCCACTTATTATGCGCTTAAAAGGGCATTACAACCAGTATTGGTGAGCGCCGAGCTGTGGGGAAGGCACTTTTATGCAGGCGCCAGGGTGCCCGTACGTATTTGCGTTGTAAACGATCGGCCTGAAGGTACATCTTTGCAGCCAACCGCGCTTACCTGGCAACTACTAGCCAGCAACGGAAAAGAAATAGCTTCAGGCAAACAAAGCATAGCTGCAGTGCCTTATTACGGCCGGAAATGGGTAGTCCCTGAAATCATCATTCCTGCTACTTTGCCGGCTAACCGTGTTACGGGTAAACTGGTCCTCAGATTAGAGGAGAACCAGCAGCAGGTATCTGCCAACGAGTATAAAATTATACTGGCTGATAAACGGTATACGGCTATTCCACCTGTATCTATAGTGTTGCTGGATGCGGCGCATACGATGCAGTCGGCATTTGATAGCTTGCACTATAAATATGATTCCGTCGCTTCTGTAACAGAAGCCCTGAGTAAGAAAGCTGCTGTATATGTATTTGCAGGGTTGCAGGCTGGTAAAAACGTTACGTTGGAAGAACTTGAGCAGCTACGCACTTTCATTCACTCTGGGGCTAAGGTATTGTTGTTGGGAGCCGCCGGGGTGGCGCCACAGCTGTTCCCCGGCCAGATAACAGATACATTGCGTTTCCAGGAAGGAGACATTGCGAATATGGATATCCCGGAATCAGCGGTGTTTCAGGATATTGCTCCGTTGGACCTGCGTTATTTTAATAATAACCAACGGGAATTACCTGCTGTGTGTAATACTGCTTTGTCGGTACAAAGAGACGGCAATCTGGAAGTATTGGCTAAGCACATTAACGTACACGGCTATATTAACGGCGGTATGAAAGAACGCGCTGCCTACATGGCTAAAATTCAGGGCGCTACCCTGGTAAAGATAAGTGGTCAGGGCACCGCCTATCTCTCCACCATGTTATTGGACAAAGCGGTTACTGATCCTATTGCCGGTAGGTTGCTCAGTAACTTGATCACGGCATTATCTAAATAAGGGGGTATCAAAAGCAAAGCGCCTAAACTAACACCGGGTACTGAAAAATAGGGTGCATCAAACATCGTCAATGATATGGCTTGTGCACCAAATAAGTCGTGCAGCACATTTTTGTGCTCCGGGGAAAGACTGGCGCAATGGTGCTTTCAGGTATGACGTAGAAATGAAGTGGCGGTGTTGCTGGGGTATCGGGTACTTACGGCTATATTTAGTTTGTTGTAGCCCAGGCACATGAATGAACCTATTTCTTCATTTTCAACCTAACATGCATGAATTCCACTGTTTCTTTTCGTACTACCGTAGCAGTAGCACTATTATTAATCAGCGGCAGTTTTACTGCCTGTAAAAAAAATTTGTCGGCCACCCTTTCTCCCGCCGGAGAAACCGGTAATGCCGCAGATGCCGTAGTAGGCATTAATTCCATCAATAGTACCTGGTCGGTTAATTGGGATGGTTATGCTACTGGTACTACCTATACTTCTGGCAATGCCGCGGCCGATTTTGGAAATGTAACCGGTTGGAATAATTCCAGGGCTTATATTTCTAATGGTAATCTGCGTATTCAACTGGACCCCAATGCGCTTTCTGCTGCGGGTGGTGTAGTGGCCAACATCGATGTATCTGATGGAACAGCCTATGAAATGGATTACGATATTCGTTTTCATAGCCAATTCGACTGGAGCCGTGGTGGTAAAGTCGGTTTTGGCTTCTCTGTTGGGGATGGCAATACTGGCGGCGACCCTGGCTGGGACGGTAATGGTGGTTCCCTACGGCTGATGTGGTACCAAAACGACGCCGGAAGGGTATATTTTCAACCGTATTTGTATTATAAAGATCAGCCAGGCGACTATGGAGATGATTTTGGACTTTCTTATCCTGCCAGTGGCAGCATACAAAAAGGTACTACCTATCACGTACATTTATATATTAAAAGTAATACTGGTAGCAATACCGACGGGCATGTACAAATCGTGATTAACGGCACGGTATTACTCGACCGTAATATCCGCTGGACTACTAACGACAGAAAGCGCCAGATCAGAGAAGTTACCTTTCACACTTTCCGTGGCGGTAGCCAATCTTATTGGGAATCATCTTCTGTAGGCTATATCTACTACGATAACCTTAGCGTACATAAGATCAATTAATATCTTGTTGCATTCACCTGCCGGGGCAACAAAAATCGAGGCTGTATCCATGATACAGCCTCGATGTATTCGGGCATTCCAGGTATTTATAAAAGTGGGATAGGCTTAAAAGAGTAATAAAATAATATATATTACACACTTAATATGTATTTGATCACTAATTAGTGCTAATTTAATATTATACTGAAGCCGGAGCTTGGCATTTTACCTGCTCCGGCTGTATATTTGAGGTCCGCGTTAGTTTAGCTGATAAATTATAAAGATGGACCTTATTGAATTTAAACAAACATTGCAGGGAGTGCACCCGCCTGCAGCGTTATCAGTATATCTGGAGTCTTTGTGGTATGATGCCAGGGGAAACTGGCAAAAAGCGCATGACCTGGTAGATCAGTTACCAGGTACAGCCGCTGCCAGGGTACATGCTTACCTGCACAGGGTTGAAGGAGATGAATGGAATGCTGGTTACTGGTACCGGAAAGCTGGCATTACCAGGCCGGATTATTCGCAGGAAGAGGAATGGGAACTATTGGTCAATCAATTTTTAAAAAGCTAACTGTTTAACGGCTAGTTATTGACGGCTTTGCGTGTATACTTTGTCATTGATTATTAGGGCATAAAAAGTATTAATTTGTTTATTATTTGTATATTCCACGTGGCGTTAGATCGATAAATATTTAGATAGTTTGTTATTTTAGTTTTATAGCGGAGTATGTGGAAATTTATCCTTTTACTTTTTATATATGTTCAACTGATTACTGCAGTTGGGTATGCTCAATCCTACGGATTACGCTTTTCCAGCCATGAAGTAGTACAGGAGAAACGAACAACGCTGCATTTAACGTCATCCGGTCCCCTATGCTTTAAAAAAAATGGGGAAATCTCTTTTGAGCTGAATTTTTTGCCGTATAAGGAAACTTATTTTGGATATGTGCTGAGATTAATTACGGCTAATAACCAGAATATTGATCTGGTATACAACCAAAAGGAAAGAACATTTAATTTTCTGATAGGGGAAAGCATTTCTCAGGTGTTTACAGTGGATTCGCTTGACCTGTTCGGGAAATGGACGCATTTTACCATCCGGTTCGATCTGCAACAAAATGAGGTGGCCTTACTGGTTAACAACCGGCCTATTTGTAACGGGCCTGTCAGGTTCAGTGTGCCGCTGTGTTTCCGGGTATTTTTCGGTGCCAATAGTTATGAAGGTTTCCAGACGGTAGATATCCCGCCTATGAACTTACGGAATGTGGTAGTGAAAGAAGGGGAACAAACTCGTTTCAACTGGCCGCTGTCTGAAAATACGGGTAATGTCGCTATTGATCTAGTGGAAGGGAAGAAGGCGACGGTCAAAAATCCCAATTGGATAGGGCCCCGGCATCGCAATTGGAACCTGGTGTATACCAGGGAAATTAATGGTAACCCTAGCATAGCATTCAACAGAAATGACGAAATAGTATATATAGTGTCGGCAGATTCTTTATATGCAATCTCATTTAAGAGCGAACAACAGGATGCCGTGAAGTTGTCGCAACGGCTGGATAGTCTGATGCCCGGTAACCAGTCTGTTTATAATCCCTTCAACAACCGGCTGTATAATTTTTATATAGATCAAAAAAGGGTGGGGGTGTATGACCCTGCCACCCGGAGGTGGGAGGTAAGCTATCCACCAGACCCACTCACTGTTTATTGGCAGGCGAATAAATTTATTTCCAGGAAGGATTCTTCTCTCTATATTCTCTGTGGATATGGGCAATTGCAATATAAAAATACGGTACAACGCTATCATATACCCGACCATAAATGGGACTCCATCATTACTACTGGCGAACGCCTGACACCCCGTTACCTGGCGGCTGTGGGCGCTAATGCCGATGGAGACACCGCGTTTGTACTGGGGGGATATGGCAGTAATAGCGGCAACCAGGTGGTTAATCCGCGTCATTACTACGATCTGTTGGCTTATCACGTAAAAGACCATTCCTTCAGTAACATTTACCACCTGCCTGAACCATCTACCCAATTTTGTTTTGCCAACAGCCTTGTAATAGACCCTGATGGAAGGCATTATTATGCCTTGATCTTCCCCGACGATAAGTTTAATACTTCCCTGCAACTGATCCAAGGCTCTTTGGAGGAACCGCAGTATGCGCCGCTCGCTGGCACTATTCCTTATTCTTTCCACGATATCAAATCTTTCGCCGACCTGTATTATTGTAAAGACAGCAAGAAGCTGGTGGCAATCACCTTATATACTTCTAAAGACAATATCACGGAAGTAAAAGTATATACCCTGGAATTTCCGCCAGATGTTATGGTGGTCACGAATGCAGGGCTGCCCGGATTACCCGGTTGGTATTATTTCCTGGCGGTAGTCCCTCTGATGATATTGATGATCGCTTTCTTCTTAAGAAGAAGGCGCCGTAAACAGGCTAAACAGGTACCGGCCCCAGTGTTGCCGGTAATCAATAGTGTACATGATGCTGCTTCCGAAGAACAGGCGGTTGCGCTGCCTGTTGCAGTGCCGGAAGAAGAAGCCTTACCGGATCCGGAAGCAGAAAAGAGGGGCAATGTTTGGTGCTTTGGCCCCTTTGAAGTACAGGATAAAGAAGGGCAGGATATTACCCGTTTTTTTACGCCATTGCTAAAAGAGCTCTTCCTGTTGATAGCCATCAATACTATTCGCTCTGGTGGTAAAGGCATTGCTTCTGATAAGCTATATGCTACGCTGTGGCGTGATAAGTCGAACAAGGAAGCCCAGAACAACCGTTCTGTGAATATGGTAAAGCTGAAAGCCATACTCGATAAATTAGGGACCTGTGCTTTCGTTAAGGAAGCCGACAGGTGGAGCTTGCAATATGATCCGGCAGAAATAGACATGGACCTGGCCAGTTTCCAGGTGTTGTTGCAGCTGCCAAGGCCTTTGCAACAGCCATCTTTGCGGGGATTATTAAAAATACTGCACCGGGGCTCTTTCCTGCCCGATACAAATTATACATGGTTGGAAGATATCCAGTCGGAAATTTCCACCCAGGCGCTGGATATACTTACCGAAGCTGCTGTACAGTTTAAAGCAGATCCTGAACTGCTTATTGAAATTGCAGACAGCATTTTCCTGTTTGATCCGGTAAATGAAGAAGCACTGCGCCTGAAATGTAGCAGCCTTATCGCTCTGGGCCGTCATTCCCTGGCCAGAACTACCTTCAATAAATTCTTAAAGGAATACCAGCATATGTACGGAGAGGATTTTCCATACCCTTTCAATGCGTTTTCCGGCGATAAATAATCATTATACCCATACCCTTTTTTCAGTGGCTTAGTCATTTCGCAAAACAAAATAACAATTGTTTGCAGCTGACTAAGCCACTTTTTAATTTGTTATTAATCATTAATTAAGCATAGCAGGATATTTCTTCCTGGTTATAGTGGTGGTTAGTGCATTATTAGTGCTGTTATTAAGGTATACCCTATAAATTGCATGAAAATGAATAAGACTCGATTCCACGACTATGGCACTCAGGCCGTTTTATTACAAAATAGGAGGATGCTGATGATTAAGCTCGTCAGCATTCTTTTTCTTTTTATAATATTGGCGGTATTGCTTCCTGATGAACAACCTCAAGCCATTAATTGGGTACTTACAGGCATTTATTCCCATACCATAGTGAGATATGCCAAAGAGTTATTGCCTTCCCTGAATAGCACCTGTGCATGATTAAAATGTTTTATTAGTTAAACTATACTATATTGAATTTCTCTTTTGAGTATAAACCTTTTAGTGAATGAAAAAAACAACATGGAAGTTGTGCAGCCTTTTGTTGCTGTCGCCCTTTATGTATTTGTCTGGCGCTGCTAAGGCCACTGTGGCGGATACTATTCCCGGACCTAAGCAAAATATAGATCTGATAGACCCTACTATTGGTAATGTAGGACAGTTACTGGAGCCTACCAGACCTACTGTACAATTACCCAATCAGCTGATACGCTTTACTCCACAGCGGAAAGATTATATGGATGACCAGATATCCAACTTCCCGCTGACGATCGTTTCACACCGGCTTGGACAGGTGTTTTCTATTAAGCCCAGTGTGGCGCCGGTAGACAAAGCTGCCTGGCAAACAAGAATGGCTTATGATCATAACCTGGAAATTAACAAGCCCTGGTATTATTCTACCTGGTTGCTCAATGACGAAGTAAACATCGAGTTTACTGCCGGAAAAAAAGCAGGTTACTACCGTTTCCGTTTCCCGGAAGCAAAAAATAAATCCTTGTTATTGGGTGTATACAACGACGGTGAGGCTACGTATAGTTTCCTGCCAGGTAATGTGATTACCGGAATGGAAACTTACAATGGTTATGTAAAGGTATATATGTATGGTGTGTTCAGTGAGGCCGGTAATCCTGGTGTAATTGAACAAGGCCAGTTGACCAGCAAGAAAAGCATTGCGGGTAAAAAAATTCAGGCCTGGATTAGTTTCCCGGCTACTACTAAGGAAGTAACCTTTAAATACGCTATCAGTTACATCAGCCCCGAACAGGCAAAGAAAAATTACGCGGAAGAGATCAGCCAACAACAGTTCGACGAAGTAGCTGCCAGCGGTCAGCAAACCTGGGCTGATGTAATGAACCAGGTGAAAGTACAAGGCGGCACCCTGGCGCAGCAGCGTTCTTTCTATACTGCTTTGTACCGTTGCTATGAAAGGGCGGTGGATATTACTGAAGATGGTCAATATTACAGCGGCTTTGATAAGAAGGTGCACCAAGACTCCCGGCCTTTTTATGTAGATGATTGGTCCTGGGATACCTACCTGGCGCTGCATCCATTGAGAATGATCCTCAACCCGTCCAGGGAAGAAGACATCCTTGAATCATATGTACATATGTATGAGCAGAGCGGCTGGATGCCTACTTTCCCGGTATTATTCGGCGACCACGTTTGTATGAATGGTTTCCATTCTTCTGTGGTAATGCTGGACGCCTACAGAAAAGGGCTGCGTAAATTTGATGCGGAAACAGCTTACCAGGGTATGCGTAAAAACGCTACATCGGCTACAATGTTACCATGGCGTAATGGTCCTGGTACTGTATTGGATGATGTGTACCGCACCAAAGGCTATTTCCCTGCCTTACACCCAGGTGAAAAAGAAACTGTAGCGGAAGTACATCCTTTCGAAAAAAGACAGGCGGTAGCAGTTACCCTGGGCGGCGCATACGATGACTGGGCGCTGTCTGAAATGGCTGGCGAACTGAATAAGAAAGCGGATCAGCAATTGTTTGCACCAAGGGCCTACAATTATAAGCACCTCTGGAACGCTGATCAGCAATTTTTCCTGCCAAAAGATAGCAATGGTAATTGGATTGATATCAATGTAAAATATGATGGCGGTGTAGGTGGCCGTGATTATTATGATGAAAACAATGGTTGGACTTACCTCTGGCAGGTACAACAAGATATCCCCGGGCTGATTGGCCTAATGGGCGGTAAGCAGGCTTTCGAAAACAGACTGGATCAACTGTTCCGTGAACCGCTGGATATGTCCCGTTATACTTTCTGGAACAAATTTCCAGATGCTACGGGCCTGGTAGGCCAGTATTCCATGGGTAATGAACCTAGCTTCCACATTCCTTACCTGTATAACTTTACCGGCGCTCCCTGGAAAACGCAGGAGCGTATACGCTTCCTGCTGGACGTGTGGTTTAAGGATAATATATTTGGTATTCCGGGAGATGAAGATGGTGGCGGTATGTCTGCTTTTGTGGTATTCTCTTCTATGGGTTTTTATCCGATTACGCCTGGTAAGCCAGTGTATACTATTGGCAGCCCCGTATTTGAAAATGTAAGCATTGCATTGCCTAACAAGAAGCAATTTACCGTTATTGCGCACAATAGTTCTGTTGTAAATAAATACATACAGTCGGCCAGGTTCAATGGCCAGGAGCTGAATAATCCAACGTTCACCCATCAACAACTGGTAGACGGCGGTACATTGGAACTGTTCATGGGGCCTAAGCCTAATAAGAGCTGGGGCGTACAGTAATCTTTCCATAACTGAAAATATTATGTGATATTTTTAGTATTGGCTTGTTGTTCGCTGCAAGGCATCAACAAAGATGGTGTGGCTTTGGAGCCGAAATGAAGCGGGTAGTAGAGCCGGGCATATTTAAATTAATAGGTAGGCAGTTCCTCTGCCGATATACGCCTGACAGATAGTTTGCAGGTGAAGTAAGTGAGCACTTGTAATATTGATGAAGACAAAACAAAGGCCGCAGCAATGCGGCCTTTGTTTTTGTGGTAATATCCTCGCCTGAAATGTATCTTTGCCTGAAATTATAGGGATGTCCCACAACCTGATCGTTACTCTGCAGTTGGATACGGAAACCACCGCTTTTCTGAACAGACAGCGCAAAAAATATTATCCGGCGCATGCCAACCGGGTGGCGGCGCATCTAACATTATTTTATTGCCTGCCTGTAGCGGCGGAACAGCTGATCACCCATACGTTATTGGAGACAGTGGCTGCACAGCCAGTTTTTCCCGTTGCTATTAGTGAGGTACAGTTGTATGGTAACTGGGTGGCCTATACGCTGCAATCTGATAAGGTAAAAACATTGCATGCCACGCTGCAATTACAATGGGAATCCTGGCTCTCCAAGAGGGACCAACGGCCATTTTATCCGCACATCACTGTTATGAACGGATCAACCGCATTTAAGGCACAACAAACCTATCAGGAGCTGGAACGAAGTTTTTATCATATAGCCGCCACCGTTACAGGTATACAGTTATGGCGTTACCGTAAGGGGCCGTGGGAGCCAGTTGCCACGTATTCTTTTGCAGAATAGAAAAAACAAAGTTTTTATCTTTGCAGCAGTAAAATATCTATCCGAAAACTATACCTATGGAAAAACGCTACTTCCTTGTCAGCCTACTGCTGACCTTTTCCTTTTTTACAACGATGGCCCAACAGGGACCGCAATCAGCTATTAATCCTGGCAGCAGGGCCAAAGCGGCCATACAGTTTGCTAAAGTGCTTAACGATGCCGCTAGCGTATATCCGCCACAGTTATCTTACCTAACAGAAGCCGGCGCCAGGATTGAATCTTCTTTCCGGGTAAGTGAAGATGGGATGTTATCGGTGACGTTTCGCTATCCGGTAGAAACCAGTTTTACATTGTATCGCCTCATCGCTCCGGTGAGTGCTATCAAGGGTGTTTTTTATGACGAATACATTGGGCTGGAGTTTGAAGGTAACGTAGTGAAGGTAGCTGAAAGTGAGAAGGGCAGCCGTGAGCTGGTAGAAAACAATATGCTTTCGCTGATGCACATTGCAAAGCCGGGCGAAGGTCCTGCGGGCGAGCGCCTGAAAGTAAAAATGGAACAAGCGTTACAAGCGTTCCGGGAAAGCTATAAGTAGTTCATGTTTATTGACGTCATTACAGCCTGAAATCAGTGGATGCGTTCCGGAAAACATTCCGGAGCGCATTTTATTAATGCGCTATGAGGCCAGTGGTTCCGGGACTTGTTTACTCATGTAGCTGATAAAAGTCCATATTTCCAGCACCTCTTCAATGGCCACAGTAGTGGTTGCATAGTTTGGATTCAGTGAATGGAGCGTAAGTGTACCGTTTTGCCGGATATGATTGCCTACTATTTTGAACACAATATCTTCTTCGCCGCCTCTTAACACCAGGATGCAGGGCATATTGTTTTTAAGCATAGACCAGTCTTCCAGGTATTGTGCAATGATATGGCTGCCATCGGGAATGGGTGCCATCGAATCACCGCTGATCGGGAACATGCGAATGGTTTTGCCCCGTGGCAATTCGGGTAGGGTAAACCGTGGCAGTGCAGCAATGAAGTCCGGATCGCTGAAACCGTTGCGGTAGCCCGCTTTAGCGCGTGCCGGCACGTATTCCATATTTTCTTCGTTGTTGTCGTCAACGGTGATCGGCAGTATCCGTAAATGTTTTCCGGCAAGGTCTATCTTTTTCCCGGCTTCCAGCTCCAGTAACAGTGCTTCCGGGATACGGGAAAGATCTGTTTTGATCATTATATCGATGTCGATCATAAAATAGCCGGCAATCAGCACCAGGTCTTCCATTCTTGGATTGCGGGTTTTACCACTTTCCTGCGCCGTGATCTTGTATTTGTTCAGTCCCAGTAAATCAGCCAGATGTTGTTGTGAGATCTTCTTTCGTGTCCGTAATAATTTAAGGTTTGCGGCCCAGAAAAGAGGCTGTTTGCTCATGCTTTATATATTTATAATATATTATATTTATAATTGACAGGAGCAAATGTAGGGCTTTTTAATTATTCTGGGGTAGTAAAAGGCTGTTGAGTTGTTGCATCAGGGAGGCGCCTTGCAGGTTTTTATTAAAGATAGTGCCAGAAGAATCTATCAGGTAATTTTGTGGAAGGGTTTTAATAATATAGACTTTAGCCGCCTCATTTTTATCGGTATTGGGATCGGAGAGGTTGGTCCATACGAGGCTGTCTTCCTGAATGGCTTTCAGCATATATGACCGGTCTGCGGGAGGGTCGAGTGCAATGCTGATAACGGTAAAATTTTTATCCTTGAATTTATTGTAGGCTTCCCGGACATATTGGTGTTGCTGTCTGCAGGGCTCAAGCCACGAGCCCCAGAAGTCGAGCAATACGGTTTTCCCTTTAAAATCGGATAGTTTCACTTTGTTGCCGTTGATATCAGGTACTTCAAAGTTGGGAGCAACGGAGCCGATTATCAGGTTTTGGGATTGCGCAATTTCTGCTGCGAAAGATTTGCCTTCAGGCGTATTTTGTACTCTTTCAGACAGTTTTTTAAACAAGGGGCCTATTACGTCGGGGTTTATCTGAACGCCTGCGAGTTCTTCTAATATTTCCAGGCTGAAGTAAGAGTCGGGGTTTTCGGCAACATATTTTTGTTGGAGGAGTTTTTTTGCTTCGATGGCGACTTTGTACCGTTGGGCCATCTGTTGCTGAAAGTTTTTATCTGCTTTTTGAGCGCTGGAGGCTTGTTGATAAGCTTTGTTTATCTGTGCCAGTGGTTTATCGACAGATTTAAAGAAGTTTTTAAAATCTTTTTGTTGTTTATTGAGGGGAGAAATGACGTTGGCGTTACTGATATTATCTTCTGCTTCCAGGTTAATAGTACCTTTTTCCAGGTAAAATATCTTTATATCTGTATCAGGAGGTAACTGCATATAATTTATGCCGCCGCCTTTGTGATCAAGTATCAACATGGTGCGGACCGGGCCATCTACCATCCCTTCGAAGGAGAAGGCACCGTTGTTGATAGCTACAGAATCTACTATCAGTTTATCATTCTCCATTCTATTTAAGTAAACTTTTTCGGGGCCATTTTGTTTGTTTAACTTTCCATTCAACGTAAATTTTGCGGGTTGTGCCATTATGAGGCAGGGCCAACTTAATAGGGCCAGAATTGTTATTTTTTTCATAAGATGGTAATCTGCCGCTAAAAGTATTTATTTAATTTCTTCAATTCATATTGTAAAATACTTGTTAAGCCGTAATAACGAGATATTATGAGCCATCAGAGTAAGTCACCACACATTCTTAATACATCAACGAACCTGTTGGGTTTTTGTTTAATTGTACTGACCTCCATTAAGGTAGCCCGGTTTAATCAGACGACTATTATTGACGATTTTACCGGTGTGGCAGCCATTCTGTTAATGGCCAGCTGCCTGTTATCCTTTTTATCACTAAAGAGCCGGCAGCCAAGACGAAGCGAGCGCTTAGAACAGGTGGCGGATTATACCTTTTTAGTTGGATTGGTTTGTATTAGTATAACGATCGTTCTCGTATCTTTTAATGTTTTGACATGAGTGTAGCTTTGTAAAGCAAATGAAAGCTTAACCGTTTGGTAAAGTAGCCTGGAATGGCGACGGGACGGCCGACAGCCATCAATTGAAAGACTGATTTTTATCAGTTGATAGAATTATTTTGCCATAATATTACATTATTCCTTAATTTTATCAGATTTATTCCTTAATTTATCGCGGTTTCGATAAAAAACGAGAAGAAGATAACCTATCCTATGAGGCTGATGATCTGGCTGATTTTTGCTTTGGTACCTTTGTCTGTTTATGGACAGACAGCACCGCCGCCAGCACAACCGGCAAAAAAAGGGAATCGCGAAACCGAATTCCAGATGAAGGAAGGTAGCTATCTGGCATTTGCACAGGTAAATCTGAGTCTGGGAGAAATAGGCTTCCGGGTGGAAGTAGCCTCAGAGCATAAGAGAAGTAATGCCCGTTTGGAATTCCGGATCGACAAACCCAAAGGAAAAATTATTGGTACGCTTGATATACCTTATACTGGCGATAGCACCTACGCATTGAAATTAACCGGTAACCTACGGCATGCAGAAGGTGTACACGATTTATACCTGGTAGCCAGAGGCGCTATGCCATTTAGTATTACTTCTTTCGGCTTTATCTACAATTATTAGTATAGTCTTTTACGTTAGTCAGAAAAAAGTTGCTGTTTTTTTGGAAAAATAAAATAGCTGCTTATCTTTGCGCTCCCTGACACGATATCAGTTGCCCAGATGGCGAAATTGGTAGACGCACTGTGTTCAGGTCGCAGCGCCTGCAAGGGTGTGCTGGTTCGAATCCAGTTCTGGGCACAAAAGTGGACAAATCGAAAATTGCTTCGGTTTGTCCATTTTTATTTTCGGTAAAACCCACGTCCAGCATATATATTAGCTTAACGGCTTCGTTAAGCCGTGCGGTTCGATAATTGATTCCGTCAAAAGTGAGTTTTTCAGGGAAAATCGAACCAATGATTTGCCGCTTCTTCTTTACATCTCCGTCTTTATAAAGCTGGTCAAGGGTTACAAGGGATTTTACTGCTTTATCCAACAAGGATTCTATATTATTTGTATTCTTAGCAGCCTCCATTAATTTGGCCTCCAGTAGGATAATTCTTTTTTCGCTCTCGGCTTTGATTGCCTTATAGTCGGTAGCATCAATTTCTTCTTTTAATAGCAGTTTCCTCGCTTTTGCTATATCGTTTTGAGCTTCATTTAATTGATCGGTAATTTCCTTTGCTTCACTACGATGGCCTTTTGCTTGGGCTTTATACGCTGAATTAACTACAACTTTGTATGATTCTGCCATGCCTGCGCGGGGAACAAATTTGCGTAGCTCTTTTGAAAAGAGATCATTTGCCGCTTCTGCTTTGAAACGTGCACCGCATGATGATTTACAATGATAGTAATAATAAATTCCGTTTCTGCCCCGTGAAGCGCTACCTGTTAATAAATGACCACATTTAGGACAAAGCAGGTGGCCCCGCAGTTGCATGATTTCCTGTGAACCCACTTTAGTACGGTAATTCTTTTTCTTGCCATCCAGTAAGTCCTGTACTTCGTAAAATAATGCCTCTGATATAATGGGCTCGTGCAAACCGGGGACATGTGTACTTGGCTCGTCCTTATAAGCAGATAGATAAATCTTCCCGCAGTAAACCGGGTTTCTTAGGAGATTCTAGAAATTAGTTTTACAACATCTAATACCTTTTAAGCGGGCTTCTCTGTAAAGTTGTTCTACTTGATATTGTCCGGTTACCATCATATTAAATACCCATTTCATAATACCGGCATATGGCTCTACAGGGGCTATGTACTTCCGCATGTCCTCCGTTATCTTATTAGCATATCCTACTGGCGCAGGTCCCATCCAACGACCTTCTTTCTTAGCCCTACGCATCCCATATAATACATTTAATGCTCTCCGGTCATTCTCCACTTCGGGGGCCGCCAGATATACTGCCAACATTATTTTATTTTCCGGAACGGCCATATCTAACGGTTGTTCTATGGCCTGTGGCTCTATTCCTAACCTACGCAGAACGTTAATCATTTGGTAGGTGTCACCAGCATTACGGCTAAATCTATCCCATTTGGTGAATAGGATAACATCTATCTGGTCTTTCCGCTTTTTCAGATCTAAGAGCATATTACGCCACTCCGGCCTATCAAATGTCTTGGCAGAATGATCTTCAAAAATTACCTTGCGAATAGATATTTGGTTATTATGGCAATATTTGCGTAACCTTTCCTCTTGGTCTCTTTGGGAAAAACCTTTGTCTGCCTGCTCATCAGTGCTTACGCGGATGTATAAATCTGCCTTCATCTTCCTAAATACGTGTTTATGGCTATATTAGCCAGTTTATACATAAATTCCAGAATAATCTTAGCTTCTTCTATTGTTACATGCGCACCATGTTTTCCTAGTATTTCTACTATTTTTTCGGGGGTAATTGTCTCCATTTTACATCATCACATTAATCAGTTTCACAAAACCCTATGGAGGGAAATACTTCTTCATAACGAATATAAGTATTTTGTTTTGTTATTTTATGTTTTACCTAAACTTTTTTATAAATTTTATCAAATTTTATCGATCTTTACTAATGTTGGTAAGAAATAGTATGTTTTGATACTGTTTGTGTTGTAAAACAATGATTGCGAAATGATTGTTATGCATTTGTACACAAGTAAGTATAAAATCGAATAAAAATGACTAAAACCTACAAGGTTAGCTATAAAACATATTTCAATGAACGGCTTAAACAAGTGTCCTTTCATGGAAAACTTACCTATCCGCTGTATATACAGGTAACATTTGACAGAAAGACGATCTTTTTTAAGAGCTACTATTTTGAACTATTTTCTAAACCCCGGTACTTTTTATCTGTAGCGGGTTTGACAGGTGGTCCGTCTATTGAAGATATTATTAAAAAAGAAAATTCGTTAATTGATTTCATTATTGACAAAAACCTATCAGACTTTTCTTTAGACCTGTTTAAACAGGAATATGGCTACTATAGCAAAGATCTATGTGACGTAACGGAAGACGGTTTTATTGATTATATGTACGTCTTTTTTCAAGATAAGGGAATGCCGGCATTTGCTGTCATGGTACAGCAAGGTAGTAGATTTCGTATTGTCTATGATGTAGTACGGGATATGAAAAGGGCTTTTAATAAGCCTTTGTATGATGAATTGGTAGAAAATTCGTTTTACTATGCCCCGCCATACCTTCCACTATACGGCTTTATGCAGCAAACAAAGAAGTGGCCAATGTTAAGCCTTACTGTGCTGGAATGGGAGGATGAAAAAACAAAATCCCAGTTCGCAGACTATGTGCAGAAATATTATCCCAATATGGATTTAAAAGAGGTAATGGAACAGGTGAATAAGTGGCTTGACCACTTAAGGAAGGAAACGATACAGACAGGCGAATGAAGCGTTTGAAATTTCAAACGCTTCATTCGCCTGTTCCCCGCTATAGTCCTTTATGCTTCACCTTTCTTTTCGTCTGCTTCACTCATTACTTTATCATAAAACGCCTGCCGGCGTTCGCGAACATCAATCAGGTGGCACGCCTCAATTAGTTTTTCAAGGTGCTTCTTTATGCCTAACATATCAAAGTCCAGCGTTTCATCAAAAAAGGTTCTACAGGATAAACCCATAGAAAACAATTCACGGAGTAACTCCCGCCATTCCCCCAATGTGAGGAACAAAAAGAATTTTTCAAAAACCAGATAGGGGTTTAAAAACTCTTTATAGGAAAGGCTTCTAGGGAAATTATCCCATATTTCACGGTAGGCTACGCCTTCTCCCTTGCTCTGTCTAATCCATGCGCAGAATAAACGGGGGTTCATCAGGTCGATTTCTTCATCATCTTCGTTTTGCATGATGATCGCCTTTCTTCCGCTATTGTCCAATTGTTCGACCAAAAAGGCGGCTTCAATCAATGATTCCGTTCTTTCATAAAAGAATTGCAGCCCGGATGCCGATTGCTTGCCCGGCTTTTCCTTACTGGTTGAACATAGCCATTTGTTTAAAATTTGCCTCGCCCGTGGCATATCATGTGCGGAGTAATACTCGTGTATTACTTCATGAGGATCGCGTATTTCCTCGGTTGTAAGGCGCAAAGGGAGGTTATCCCATGCGCGGGGAGTAGTAAAATACATAGCTGGCGGATTTATAAGTTTGAAATACTGGTTTGTGACTTCATGAAACCGGGAAAGGCTGTAAGGATGCGCCCTCCGCCATCCGTCAAAACGGTTAAAACGCTAGTAGGGAGCTGGTTAAAGTCGTGGCCTATTGTTTTTCCGGTATCAATAATCCTTTTAAGGTAAGTAGCACCGGTAACCTGTTCAACCGGCTCTGTATTGGCATCCCGGAGTAAGGCCAGGATTTCAACTACCGGAATAGTGAATTTGCTGACATTGGGGTGTCTGGGAATTTTATAATGATGCCTTTCCATTATATGAGCCAGCGCCCCTACTGTGATATAGTAAGACTTGCGGAACAATTTTTTCCTGTCCTTCATGGGTACGCTGAACATAGCAGCGTTAACCAGTTCATTCAGCCAGTTTTGCGTGTCGCTAAGTAGGAAAACCAGCCTTAGCCACTCATCTTCATTAAACGGGGGGCTTAAATGTATTTTATCTGTTTCTTCCATAATTTGACTTTTGAAGGTTATAAACATGGATACAAGTTCCTTTGTAATAAAATAGTATTCAATTTGATATGGAGATGATTTACTGGGATATTGAAGATGTTTTAGCCGATATTTAATCCTATCTTTAGGGATATTTAAGTAGTCAAAAAATTAATTATATTTGTTTTATGACTTATACAGATATGCGTAGTAAAGTACATGAAGGCCATAATATTAAGAGATTCCGCGAAATGCTGGGAATTAAACAAGACGCTCTGGCGTTTGAACTAGGTGAGGATTGGAATCAAAAGAAAATTTCCTTGCTGGAAAGCAAGGAAACAGTTGATCCTGAAATTCTCGAACAAGTGGCAAAAGCTCTAAAAGTTCCCGCTGAGGCTATCAGGAATTTTGATGAGGAAACAGCCATTCATAATATTCAGAATAACTATGAAGGCTCTGTAATACACGGCGGTCCTACAGTTAACTATAAATGCACGATTAACCCGATGGACAAATGGCTGGAGGCGATGGATGAAAATAAAAAACTATATGAGCGCCTATTGCAGACGGAACGGGAAAAGGTAGAAATGTTGGAGAAGTTGCTGAACGAGAAAAAAGGTGGAAAGTAACACTACCGATAAGAATATTCAAATGCAGGCTGACCGGCTATTCAGCCCGCCAGCCTTTAATGTGGGTACTATCCATTAGACGTTTTATGCCCTTTCTCATCGGTGACTTTTTTACGAAAAAATAGCTATCTTTCAATAGGATTTTGTTTATTTAAGTATTAGTTTGTTGGTAACTGTCTTTAGGTACTGGTACCCCTGTAGCAACCCTGTGGATGATCGAATAAACTGCCTATTACCTGTAGATTTGTTAACTGAAATATTTCTTACTTTTTATCAGAAGGTTTTTAACCTGGACCAAAAATAATCCATATGTATCCTTTTTCCCCTAATACCTACATGAAGTTGGTTAGTGCAATACTAATGCTGTTTTGTATAGCCCGTGCTAGCGCACAGAATACCCCTGCAAACAACGCTCGACCAGTTGCTACACCCGTAGGGCTTCCAGTGCCATATTCTACTCCTACTATCAACTACATACGCACCTGGGAGCCATCCATGCCTACTAGTGATCCCGCCGTTGCAAGTGACCCCGCTCGCACGATAAATGAGGTAAAACAATCAACACAATACTTTGATGGACTGGGTAGACCTCTACAAGTTGTAGTCAAAGGAGTAAGCACTTCAGGAAAGGATTTGGTAACAACAAATATTTATGACGATTTTGGTAGAGAAGCATATAAATACCTACCTTATGTGCCACAGACAGGCAATACCAGCGATGGTAAATTTAAAACAGACCCATTCACTGTACAGAAAGCATTTTATCAAGATAACGGTCTAAATCCCGGTATTAAAGACGAAAGCATTTTTTACAGTCAGGTTGACTTTGAACCATCGCCATTGAATCGTGTTCTTAGTACTTATGCTGCTGGCAATAGTTGGTCTAAAACAGGTGGAAATCACCCTGTAAAACATCAATATCTGGTAAATAATTTAAGTGATTCCGTAAGAATATGGGATATATCTG
The DNA here is from genome assembly GCF_049056765.1 of Chitinophaga sp. 30R24. NCBI lineage: Bacteria > Pseudomonadati > Bacteroidota > Chitinophagia > Chitinophagales > Chitinophagaceae > Chitinophaga > Chitinophaga sp. 30R24. The sequence goes on along the minus strand of NZ_JBJGXX010000012.1, from coordinate 59,985 downwards.
ATCCAGTCCCAGTTAGCACTCGCATTTATGATGCTGGACAACTTCATAAAAATGTAATGATTGATGAAAGTGGTAATCAGACTATAGAATATAAAGACAAGGAGAATCACCTGGTACTAAAGAAAGTGCAACTATCTGACCTGCCAGGTACAGCACATATTGGGTGGCTATCTACTTACTATGTATATGATGACTTAGGCAATTTACGTTTTGTAATTCCTCCTTTGGCAGTAGAAAAAATTTTCAGCAATTGGAGTTTGTACGTCGTAGCAGATGAATTGTGCTTTCAGTATCGTTTTGATGGGCGTAACCGCATGATCGAAAAAAAAGTGCCAGGTGCAAGCCTTGCTGAGATGGTGTATGACCAGCGTGACAGGTTGGTCTTTTCACGGGACGGTAACTTGAAGACGGGTAATCAATGGCAGGTAACCTTTTACGATGAACTTAACAGACCTGTTGAAACTGCTTTATATAATTCATCTGCTACCAGGGACGCTTTACAAACGAGTTTGAATAGTTCCACTGGAACTGGTAATACCTCCTATCAAACTCCAGGTATTTCAGATTTGGTCGTTGCCACTGACGACAGAAATACTTATGTAGCTACTAATTCTGTAACATTGGAAAGTGGTTTTGATAGTGGCAACGGAAATCAAAGAGATGTCTATATAGATCCAAATTTAAAAGGAGACCTCATTAATTTGACAGTATCCAACCCACTACCAAATATTCCTTCAGCTGCACTCACACCCTTAACTTATACTTTTTACGACAATTATAGCTATCCCGGCGTACAAAATCCTACTTCAGGGGATTTCGCTAAACCACAGGCAGGTAATAACCCTTATGCTGAACCGGTGACAGGTACCAGTTCCATGACAAAGGGATTAGTCACCGGCACGAAAGTTCGTGTTTTAGACACTGACCAATGGTTGACCACTACTACCTGGTACAATGATAAAGGGAGAATAATACACGTCGTCAGTGATAACATTGCAGGTGGCAAAGATATTACCACAACATTGTATGATTTCAGCGGAAAAGTATTAAGTACTTATCAGCGGCATACGAATCCCCGTAGCGGCGTCAGTCCTCAAACGATGGTACTTACTATGAAAGAGTATGACCAAGCGGGGAGAGTTATTAGCCTGAAGAAGAGACTTAACGACAATGTAAGTCTTGAAAGAACTATCGCCACGAATGAATATGATGAATTAGGGCAGTTAAAAACAAAAGCCCTGGGTTTACAGACTAACAATCAAGCTATAGAACAGTTATCCTACGAGTATAATATTCGTGGTTGGCTTAAAAGTTTGAACAAGGATTACCTTAATAGCGGGAGTATTCTCTCACACTTTGGTGAGGAACTGAACTATGACTATGGCTTTACTGGAAGAAATTACAATGGCAATTTAGCAGGTACCCGCTGGAAAGGATGGAATGACCCACTGCCAAGAGCTTACGGATACAGTTATGACAAAGTTAATCGCCTGACCCAGGCATATTTCACTCAACAGAACACAAGTGGTAGTCCCTGGACACAGGACAAAATGGATTTTACTGTTCCCTGGATAAATTACGACGCCAATGGCAACATAACAAAAATGTCGCAGAAAGGGATGGATGGGGTCAATATTGTACCAATGGACCAATTGGCATATAGTTATTCGCCTAATAGCAATAAGCTGTCTGCTGTATTTGATACCAGTGCAGTATCTAGTCCCCTTGGTGACTTCAAAGATGGTAATAAGAATGGTAATGACTATACTTATGACCCGAATGGTAACCTGTCAAAGGATCTCAATAAATCAATATCTACTATTAGTTATAATCATTTAAATCTTCCTACACAAGTAGATTTCGGCAGTAAGGGCATCGTTCGCTATCAATATGACGCGGTAGGCAACAAACTGAAAAAGGAAATCACAGATTATACAAAATCACCCGCCAAAATTACCTCTATCAATTATATCAGCGGATTTGTATATCAGAATGACACGTTGTTATATATGGCGCATGATGAAGGTCGTGTAAGATTGTTCCTGAAAACGGGGCAGGCACCGCAATATGTGTACGACTATTTTGTGAAAGACCGCCTGGGCAACGTTCGTTTAGTACTTACAGAGCAATCCGACCTTTCTGTATATACCGCGACGATGGAAGCGCCGTTAGCCGCCAAAGAGAATATATTGTTCAGCAACATAGATGCAACCCGAACTCCCAAACCAGTAGGTTATCCTTCGGACGGCAGTTCCGACGATAACAAATCTGTAGCAAGGCTTAACGTTAAAGACGAAGGTCGAAAAATTGGCCCTTCTATAGTACTCAGGGTTATGAGAGGGGATACCATCCAGATTGGTACAAACGCATTTTATAAATCTACTGGTCCATCAGACAAACAATCTACGGAATCGCCTACCGAAAACATGTTGGCCGATCTGATACAGGCGTTTGGAGGTAATACCATTAGCTCATCAAATCATAATGTAGGCGCTTCTAATAATCCAACCCCGTTCAACACTAATTTCTATAATAACGACTATAGAAAACTAAAAGAAAAAGACCCAAATCAGAACAGGCAGGACAAACCTAAAGCCTATCTGAATTTTGTGCTTTTCGATGATCAGTTTAACTTAGTGGACGCAAACAGTGGTGTAAAGCAAGTAAAGGGAGAGCCTGACCAGTTACAAACTCTTGCCCAGGACAAGATGCCCATCGAAAAAAGTGGCTTCTTATACATTTATACTAGTAACGAAAGTCCGCAGGATGTGTTCTTTGACAATATTGTTGTAACACAGGCAACAGGGAAAGTACTGGAGGAAACACATTACTATCCCGCGGGCCTAACGATGGCCGGAATCTCTTCAAATGTACTTAAAGGGAAAAATTATCCTGAAAACAGGATAAAGTTTCACGGTAAAGAACTACAGAATAAAGAGTTTTCAGATGGATCAGGAATTGAGTGGTACGATTACAAAAACCGTTTCTATGATCAACAACTTGGGCGCTTTTTTGCTGTAGACCCACTTGCGGACAAGTTTCCTTATTATTCTACTTATCAGTTTGCGGGTAATGAATTTCCTAATGCGACTGACATTGATGGCTTAGAACCGTGGTATACCAGAGATGGTAGTTTAGCCAAGGGCATATCAGGGCCTTATGACCCTGCCGTAATGAATAAACGCGGGTTATATACAGCCGCACAGACAGAACAAGCCAAGAATGCGCCTCCACCAGACCCACGGCAGCCAACGATACGTGAGACAATGGACTGCCCGCAATGTAAGGTGATTGCAAAGGAAATAGCCCAGGAAAAAGAATATCAACGTCAACTTTGGGAGACTCAGAATGGAGCATCCTTCAACATTGTTAAGTCGGCGGTAGAAGTGGCAGCCTGGGAATATGCAGGGGCTAAAGCAGCTGAAGGAATAGGTGCTTTGAGTTCCGCGTTGGGGAAAATATCCTTTGGAGCAGCTAAAACGAATGCTTTTGCGGAAGGATTGACACCAATTATGAAAGGAGCAATTGGCGAGACACTGACAAAGGATGTATTATCCACTCAATTCAAAGGGGCTGAAATACTGGAGCAAGTAACCATCAAAATGGATGGAGCTACGATGAGAGCTGATTTCGTTGTAGTTAAGGACAACAAGATAATAGGTGTATTTGAATCTAAGGTAGACGGGGGTACATTATCCAATGGACAAAAGTTGTTCTTCAATGATGGAGAAAAAGGCGTTTTTACAGGGAAGAACGCGGGCGCTTTTGAAGGACGAACTATTGATCCGAGTAAAGTTCAAAAGGCAGTTTATCGATGGGATTCGAGCAATGGTACTTTCATAGCATTTTAAACAAGAAACATGACAAAAAAAGAAGTTATCAAAAGTATTTTAGAATTTATGGAGAAGGAAATGGGATTATATAATTTTAAGTCCAACTTCAAAGAACAGGGATTTATTCGTAAAGACGACAGGGCTATTTTCTTTTATTTCTTCCTTATTTATGATAGAACAAATATCAAAACAGGAGAAAAAGGTTTTCAAATTGAACCACAAATCTATATCCATATCCGAGAAATAGAAAAATATTATAAGGAAATTACGATAAACACATACTTAAAAACTGATTGGCATTTTATTACTATTGGCAACAGTGTAGCAAATTTAATGGCTAATCCGGATGGTATCAATAGAAATAGGAATCAGAGTTTGGACTTGTATATTTTTGAAGAAAAGAATATTCCGTATGTCTCATGGGAACTTTTGAAACACTTCAAAGATACTGCATTCCCTTATTTTCTTAACAATACTACTGTAAAGAGGATAGATGAACTATTAAATTCGCATCCCAAAGAGTACTCGGTACATATGTATAATGATCTTTTCCGGTTTATTAAAGGGATTTTAGCGGCTAAATTAGCAAACAATCCTGCTTTGAATCAGCTCGTAACGACTTATAGTAATTTAATTATCGAAAGGGATATGCCGGATGATTGCAAAGAAGAAATGGGCCGGTTAAAGGCAATATTACCTATGATTGGCTCAGAAAATAAATTGGGCTAACCAAAGATAATTGGCCTAACCCGTGCATTCCAATTGATGATTGCTAAATTCCTTTGGGCCGTAATCAAAATTTCAATATGGGTACATTAATTAATGACATTGGTAAAGCCTCAATTTGGTTGGTTAAGGCGTTTAAAGAATTGAACCAGGAACTTGATTACTCTGTAGAAAGTGTGAAGTTAATCGACGATTTGCTAGATCATGAAATCAAGGATGGTCAGCCGATTTCGGGAGGACTTTTCACCAATCAGTTCGGATATAAATGTTTTGCAATCGGATCTTATATTGGAGAAATTGTAATTAGAAATTCTAAGGCAGCGAAATGGCAGGTTGATGATACGGACAAAGATGGGGAAATAAATATTTCAATCATGTCAGCCAATAACGTAGTCATATGGCCTGTCCAAAGAGTTATTAAGCGAATACAGAACGGCAGAGAAGATGAACTTTTCGCCTATATCTACATAACCGTTAATGATATGCGATTTGAGGGAGATATACCGGAAGGCTTTTTTCCGAAGAAAATAGAACAGAGGAAAACATGGTGGAACTTCTTTAAGTACTAATATCTTTCTCGCTGATAGAATAATTAAATCTCTTTAAAATGGCAACGCTGGAAAATCAATGGCCCTACCAAAACAAGTCCTTAACGGATATGAAGGGCGAAATATGGCGAGAAGTGCCCGGTTTTGATGGGGATTTAGTTGTTTCAAATTATGGCAGAGTAAAGGTTCTTTCCAGGTTTATTGTACATAGAAATGCGCCTGATGGATTTTGGACAAAAGAAAGGATCAAAGTTCAGTCTGTAATCGAAAGAAGGAATACGTATAAAGGGGATATAACTGTTCATTTGTCATGTGTAATTAAACGTGCGAAACGCCAGATGAATCTAAGCGTCCGGCGGTTGGTTTATCAGGCATTTGTTGACAAAGATCTTGAACGTAAAAATAGCAAAGTATGGTTTGTGTATGTGAAAGACGGTAATGGGTTTAATTGCAGAGCTGAAAATCTGGCATTAATTTCCTCTGGTGAGGCCAAACTAAGAGAGATACAAGAAGGAAGACGATTATCTATAAACGACCTGATAAAAAAAGAGGCTCACTGGCAAAACTATCAGGATAATCTTGGCAACCGTGCAGAACCGGTTAAACAGTATGACCTTACAGGTAATTTCATTGCCATTTACCCTAGCTGCACCGCAGCAGCTAAAGCAACTGGTATTGGCCGAACCAGTATAGGTGCAAGTGCAAGAAAGACCTTTTATATGGCAGGAGGATTTGTTTGGAGGTTTGAATGCGAGGAATATAACGGAGAATATGCAAAGAGACATTTAGGGAGAAAGAAACCTGTATTGCAACTAAACAAACAGGGCGAAATGTTGGGAAAATACGAATCCCTTACAGTTGCCGCAAGGGTAACAGGTATTTCAATTAAGAAAATCTGTTATGCTTTGAATAGTAAAGCATTATCGGAAACTGATGGCTATTTATGGAAATATTCCGATTAATCCCAAAGTGTAGATGTTTGATTTATATATTACTTTAGTCGAAGTAGTGGAAATATCGGATGTGTGATTGCACTGAAGGAGCGGGCGAAGGAGATAAAAATGCAGCTATCCTTTTTGGGTGCTTAAATTTAACTCTTTATTCATTTTTTAGATAGGCACTATCCATAAGCCGTTTTATCCCTTTTCCCTGCTGAGAATATAGGTAGTTCCATGCCTTTTTTATCCTATCATTTTCTAATTGATGCAGTTTTATTTCCTTCTGGTTTTCGCTCCAATGAATACTAAATTTGTACAAATTAGTAAGGAGCAGCATTACTACCAGCCAAAGGAACCAGCGGCCAAAAACGACCCTATAGAACAATTTTGCATCCTGTTCCGGGAAAAGCAATAGCTGGAATTTTCGTATCACATTTTTAGGCTGTGTGGCAACCACCAATCTCATGTCTTTGATACCTTTCTTTACAATCTCCTGTATTGGATTGGTATCGGTTGAGATGGATAGTTCCTTCGGCTTTTCCAGTTTTCCTTCAAATTCAGCGAATTTACTGGATAGACCATTGACAGCTTTAACCAGGTCGTCAACGGTTTTTGTGTGTAACTTTTGTTCCTCCGCAAATTCTTCCAGTACCAGTTCTAAACTGTCTTTTTCAATATCTCCTATTTTCTTTGTGGTATCCATAAAATTGTAATTTTCTAATTAAAGATTAAATCCTGTGGGATTTCTGTTTCCTCTTTCTTCGCTTGATACCCTCTTCCGTTAACTCGTAAGGCAAATAGTTTGATGTGTCTACAGGCTGTAGAAGCTGTTCTAAAAGGCTGCTCAATTCCTTTGTTACCGGAACAATGAGCGAATGTTCAACATGTGCTGCCCGCTGTGTTTCGCAGAGCATCTTTTGAGCAGGGGATAACGTTTGTTGTTTTGTATCGCGCTGGATAGCTGCTTCGTATATTTTTTGTTCAGCCTGTTTAGTTGCCAGCTCTTGTTTCAGGGCTAAAACTTTTTCTATTTTCGCCAGCGAAAAACCTACCTCACTACCTTTTACTTTTACCTTCTTATCATCAATAAAGGAAATACCCCGGCCTTTAATCAACTTGTATCCTAACGCCTGCATCCTCTGCTGAAATTCAACATAGCTGTGCACCTTCTCTAAGGTTTGTCGAATATCTGTTTTCAGTTTTTCTTTTCGCTGATCCTGCCGGGGCAATAGCCTGTCTTTAGGAGATAAAAAGGCGCGGGGACTTAATACTTCCTGTAGCTTGTATTGCTTTTCCAGTTTTCGGCAAAGAGCGGCCATTCTTTTATAACTGTTACTGTCGCTGGCGACCTTGCTGTTATAACCTACACGATTTGCAACAATGTGAATATGTTGCTCCTTGGTATCCTTATGCAGTACGCAGATATATTGGTTATCTGCTACGCCAAATTCTTTAGCGCACTCACGACCAACTTCTATAAGCTGGTTATTAGTAAGTGTTTCTCCGGGAGCCAGCCGTAAGGAAAAATGAAATACCGGCTTTTCTACCCGTTTGCTAAGTTTGGCAACGCCAAGAAATTGCCCCGCCAGCTCTTTTAAATTCCCAAAACATTTGTTGTAACTCAGAACTTCCGCCCGGTTCTTGTGCTGTAGACTATCTTTTAGGGAAAGCTCCTGCTTCTTTTCTTCAGACAATTCCCTTTTATCCTGCAAACAATAGCGGATACATTCAAAAAAGGAACTTCCTGTACCTACATAGCCGATCATTGGAAATGACTTTTAATCTTTGATGCTAATGTTTTTAATTCCCCTGATTGTACTTTCAGATTGGCACGTTCAAGCGGGCTTAATTCTTCCATCCCGTTTCGCTTTCTAGCGATTTGGTTAAGGTTTGCTGCCATGTGATTGAGCGTACCGGTTAGTTCCAAAACTTCTTTCGGCAATGCTTTTTCCCTCCTGTCAATTTTTCCGGTCATGCTTATTTCCCGCAGGTATTCGGAAACTGAAAGGTTAGCACTTTTGGCGTTTGCTTCAATAACACGTCTTTCATAAAGACTGCATTTCACGGCCATCAATTGATCTTTTTTTATCGCTTTTTTGGGGCGACCTCCCTTGTTCTTTGTTTGTGTATTCTGCGGCTCCATATCAACCTCCTCTTTATTTTTTGAATGCGATAGCATGAAAAAAATTACTCACCGAATGCGGTAGCATGAGGTGAGCCAGACGTTTTGGTTTTACCAAAACATAGCTGGCTACCCAAGCGGTTAAAGCCGTTTTGCTATTCGCTGGCTTTCTTTTTGGCTCTGGCGATGCTGAATAAGCCAGTCGTTTAAATCCTTCCGGCTGTGGTAAAAGTCACTCCGATCTATATACTTGTTAGCATCCCATTGCATCGCTTGGCGGGTGTGGTTTATTCCGGCAGTATCCCGGTCTAAAATCAAGTGTACCTGCTTGTATTGTTCCATCAGTGGGCGGCTTTTTTCAAAGAAGGAAAGGGAATTTAAAACAAGACAATTTGTCAAAGGGGCCTGTTGGTTTCTATTGATAGTGCAAAAAGAAAGGAAGCTAAAGAAGCCCTCAAAAACGGCTATTTGTTCAGTATGGTTGTCTACAAAAGTTATTTCCTTCGGGGCGCTGCTACCCTTAAAATTTTCGTTCCGCAATTCATATCCTCCGGCGTTGTTTTGAAAACCGATAACGGTATGCTTCTTCCCATACAAAAGAAAATCCACCTCTTTGCAAAAACGGCTGGCTATTTCCACCGGGATACATCTTTTTTGTAGGTAGTCCAGCAGGGATTGTTCTTTAAGGGGGCGAGTGTCTAGTATAACAATTTTGCCGTCGGGGGTATCTTTCTTTTCACCAGCAAAAGAAGCGGGGGCCGGATGCTGGCTGCCCAAAGAGGTAGGCGGGTGAAAAGAAAAAGCCGGGGCGGAGCGGTTTTGCGATAAGCGTTGTAGGAGGTCGGCTACACTACAATTAAAATAAAGCGTTCCAAAGTCCACCAGATTACCGCCCCTCCCGGTTCCGTGATCGTACCAGACGTTTAACTGCCTGTTAACTTTGAAGGAAGGTGTTTTTTCATCCCGCAACGGGGATAGATACCAATAGTCTTGGTTTCTTACCTTTTGGGGTTGATGACCCAATGAGGCCAAATAATCCACAAGATCAATTTGCTTTGCCTCTGCACATATTAAATTTTTCATATACACGTTTTCAGATTCACAATAATTATGTACAAATAGAAAAACGGCCCGCAAGCACTGGTTTTTAAACCAAAATGCTTGCAAGCCGTTCTAAATCAGTTAAAAAGTGGTTCGAGAAAAGTACACTCCGGTGCACTTTACTGGCCAAACGGTTTACACACTGTTTGGCCAGTTTTATTTTGCGGCTGGACTGCCAGGCCAGCGCGAATATGCAAATGAGCTTCAATATTTGTGTAAGCTTCTCCGTATTTCGGTCATGTGATTTAGAGATGACAGAAATGATTGAGATCCTCTAAAAGAAGTGGCACTAAATGATGGGGAGCCGACATAGGAATATCAAACTAATGTCTTTTATATCGAAACAACCAATCGTTGGCCATTTGGAACTGCTAAATCCCATAAATTGGCAATATCTTTCAATGCTACACTAATCGTTTCCACTTTGAGTTTGCCGTCTGCAACCAATTGAAAAACTTCTGGTAATATCTCAGTAAAAAATTCCTCTATCTGATTTTTTGACCAACTTCCTAAGCCAGATCCGGTTAATTGTAAATCAACACTTCTTAAGTTTGCTGCTGATAACTGAATTAAGTCTCCGGTTACACTGCCCACAGAAACATATCTTGTTTTATGGGTAAATGAGCCGTTGCCTTTCAAAGAAGCCAATATCATTTCTGCTGTATGTCCCCACAGGTAATCGATAATAACATCAAGTGATGATTTAGCATGAGTTTGTTTTATCTCCGAAATAAATTGTTCATCATTTTGTGTCACAGAAATGATTTCATCCGCTCCTAACGCTAATAAGTCCTTTAATGATTGCTCATTTCTGCCTGTAGCAATAATTTTCTTTGCGCCATAGTGCTTGGCAAGCTGTATGGCTATTCTACCGGTAAAGCCGGTTGCACCATTGATTAAAACCACGTCACCTGGCTGGATATTGGCTTTAAAACGTAATGCCATGGCTGCTCCAATCACGGCATTCGGCAATGCAGCAGCAGTAACGTTATTTATTCCATCTGGCACTGTTACAATTGTGTCTTTCGCAATAACTGCTTTTTCAGCCAATGTACCGCTCACACCCATAGCATACACCCTGGTGCCGTCGGCCAGCAGGCATATACCATCACCACCAATCACCCTTCCTTTCTGTTTTGGGGTTTCGCCTGAATAATGTTTACCTGAGGCGCGCCTCTTATCAAAGTGCTTTATAGCTACGGCCTTCACTGATACTAATATTTCATTTTCATTTTGAGCAATTGGCTCTGGAAAATCTACATATTGAGGTAGTTCTCCTTTCTGGAACATTACAGCTGCTTTCATACACTTTCTTTTTGAAAACAAATTTAGCATAGCTGATAGGTGTGAGCAATAACAAATGTTATTAAATCGCTTTTTTTAATAAGGCACGCTTGATTCTGCTTAAATGAACTTTACTTACACCAAGATAAGACGCTATATAATGTTGGGGTACTCTTTGAATAATATGCGGCTTTTGGCTTAAAAGTTTTTGATAGCGTTCTTCCGCGGTGTCCCTGATAAACGAAACAAACTCATTCATGTAATGTAATTGCCGTTCGGCGGAAATCTTTAAAATAATATTCAAAAAAATAGGTTCACTACTTAGTTCTTTCATGAGTTTATTTACATATTTTTTTGGCAGTAAATAAACAATGCATGGCTCGATGGTTTCTATGGTGCATAAACTGGGTGTATTATTTACAAAGCTTTCGAATGAGGTAAGGCCTTCATTCTCGAAGAAAAACTGTATGGTTTTATCGTCTCCGTTATTATTAAGTGCTGCACGTACACATCCTTGTTCGATAAAAATATAGTGTTTAGATAATTTACCTTCTTGTAATAAAATGGTTTTTGCAGGAACTTTTAATCGCTGTTGAAATTCCAGATATTTATCCCAATAATGGTTTAGTTGTGGATATTTGTTTTTAAAATGTAGGATCATAAATCAAGCTGTGACTATTCGGATATTGTTAATTTGTAAATAAAAATAACCTTTTTTCTCCATTGCACTAGGGTTGAAGGAGACTCAACCTCTTCAATAGGCTTGAACAGCTGTTTCAATTTTAAAAGTGAAGCTGTTCCCGTAAGCATAAATTTCTTTAAGGAGAGCTTTATGGCAGACAGAATGCGTCAATAATGTATTTAATGACCAGGTATTATATTTCTTTTGAGGTATAGGAGTGGAAACGAAGCATATTATTGGCGCCAACAGCGTTGCATAAAAATGCCAATGCCCATTACTGTTATAATCAGTTAGTGGGCGCTTTTGCAACGTCTGATAATTACTACCAGATGAAAGGTATTAATTTACGTGTATGTTGTTGGTATGCAGTATAAGCCTCTGGAAAGAGATCATTTAATAATACTTCTTCTCTATTAATTTTCATGCATAACCCTAATGAATATACGCAGGTAACAATCATAGCAGGAAGGCTTCCTGTTACCAGGCAGGTGCCTGTAAGAGCAGCAATGAAACCTGTATAAATAGGATGTCTGACCAGGCGATATGGGCCTTTTATAATTAACTCATGGTTTTCTTTGGCTACAACACCGCCGCTCCAGTTGCTGCCTAGTATGAAGCGCGACCAGATACATATGCTGATACCCGCAATACATAATGTTGCACCGATAGCCTGTAGGAGGTAATGTGTGGGCAGAATGCGACCGGTAAAGCCTTCACCTGCTAATAATGGAAGATACAGTAAGGTTAAAATAAGCACGTATCCAAGAGCGCCCATGTAACGCTGGCGTGTTGTTCTTGCCTGTATGTTTTCCTTGGTTTTATTACGAAGCAGCAGCCAATAACTACAAAATAGCACCCAGCAGCATATAGTAATCCAGGTAAATATAGTAATACTTTCAATCATATTATGGGGTATATGAATACCATGAAGGTAGGGGATATTCATAGAAAAGCCCTGTTCATTTTATTCATTCATTACTTAAGAGAACTGTTAGCTCAGGAAGATCATCTCCCAATTCAGATCGGTAAAATATTAATATATTTTGCATGTGGACTCGGTTGCAGAGCAGTGACATCTGACTTTCTATGGCGTCTATTTTATCTCTTATCATTTAACCATTATAACGTTAATGGATATATTCACTCCGGAAGGTATTGAATAGCCTGACTAAGCAGAGGAAAGGATAAATTATATGATGGGCTATAGATCTGTACTGTTGGGTTATATCAAGAATATCGTATATGTGCAACCCAACAAATTAAAGAATGCATCATCTATGTGATCTATAATTTCTTACAGATAATAAAATTCGTAGGCTACTATGTGGTTTACCGTGGTATTTTATCCATCTTAAAAGAAAGAAATTATGTTGATGCTTCAGAATATCTCCTATTTATAAGCTACTTTTCTATTTATTGATGTTTTTGTTAAAAAACAACAATCATTGATTGAAATATGAAAAAGCTGTTTATCTTTGCACCCCCTGACACAATATCAGTTGCCCAGATGGCGAAATTGGTAGACGCACTGTGTTCAGGTCGCAGCGCCTGCAAGGGTGTGCTGGTTCGAATCCAGTTCTGGGCACTAATTGATCTACAAGGAGTTACAAAAAATGTAACTCCTTTTTATTATTTCAATTAGTACCGGTTTCCCTAAGTTTTTGCCCTATTCTTTTATGAATACCTATCGCATAATAACAACACAAATATGAAAAGAATTACAGAGCATAGAAAGCTTTTAGGCGTAGATAAAGAAGCTAACCTGAAAGAATTAAAATCGGTATACAGGAACCTGATGAAGGAATTCCACCCCGACAAGTTTCAGGATAACGAAGAAGAAAGACTCGTTGCTGAAGAAAAAAGCAAAAAGGTTATCGAAGCTTATCATTTCCTCGTAAGTATTGCTCCGGAAACAATTGAGCAAGCATTACCGGAATATACAGCAACAGTTTCCACATCACAGATACTTCATTACTCGTACGAAAAACAGATTCTTCAATTGAATTTTGTTGATGGTAGCAGTTATGAATACTTCGGTGTACCCAAAACGCTGTATATCAAATTATGCAATTCAGATGTTCCGGGTCGTTTTTGCCGCAGACATATCTACCATGAGTTTGTGTACAGAAAGGTTAGCAAGGCAGTGGAAGCATAGATATTTAAATTTTATTTTATAAAGAAAGGAGCTAGGAAATGAGGCTTCTTTTGTTTGATTAATTTGGGCAGGTACGCTTTGTAATAGGAGTGCAGGCCCTTTGCCAACATGCGAGAACCCCCTGGGCTTTAAATAGGATTTAAAAACCGCTGAATTCCTTAACGTATAGCCTTCCGTATTACACGATCCCTAAGTAAAGCCGGACTAGCCTGATATTGAAATGCAAGATCTTCCACTGTGTACGATTTTGCATTTTCAATGGATAGTTGATTGGCATATTTGTCAGTAAAGAATCTGTTTATAAACCTGTATACTTAACAAGCCAACCTTACTTTATCTTTTTTGTTAAAACGTAGATGCAAGCTTTATCCTTTCATTTTTCAATGATTTTGTTATGAGGGAAATTACCAAAAAAGAGCCATGGCCTGTACTGAATTTTAACGATTGGAAAGATACTTTGGCCACGGTGCATTTATGGACGCAAATAGTAGGCAAGGTCAGGCTGAGGAGAATGCCTTGGTTAAACCATTCCTGGCATGTAACGCTATATGTGAGCCCCTACGGACTTAGCACAGGCAGCATGCCGTATCAGCATGGTATTTTCCAGATAGATTTTGATTTTATACATCATCAACTGATCATTATTACCAGCACCGGTAGCCAGGCTACATTAGATCTGCGTCCTGGAACGGTGGCAGACTTTTATAAAGAGCTATTTGAATGCCTTGCCACCTTGGAGGTGGATGTTGCTATTTATAGTGTGCCTAGTGAGATGGAAGCAGCTATTCCTTTCGAGGAAGATACTGTTCACCAGTCTTATGATGCGCAGAAAATGGAGCGCTTTTGGCAGGCGCTGGTGAAAGTCTATAATGTATTTACCCGTTTTAGAGCAGGCTTTACAGGTAAATGTAGCCCGGTACATTTCTTTTGGGGCGCTTTCGATCTGGCTGTTACGAGATTTTCCGGCAGGGATGCCCCTGCGCATCAGGGAGAAGCTCCTAATATGCCGGCTAAAGTAATGCAGGAGGCTTATTCGAAAGAGGAGTGCTCTTGTGGTTTTTGGCCTGGTAGTGAACATTATCCGCATGCTGCTTTTTATGCTTATTGCTATCCTGCTCCGCCAGACTTTGCGGTACAACCGGTAAAGCCGGATGGCGCTTTTTATAGCCAGGAAATGGGAGAATTTCTGTTGCCTTACGAAGTAGTACAACAAGCTGATGATCCTGAAGAAGCGCTGTTGGCATTTATGCAAACCACCTATGAGGCTGCTGCTAATACAGGCCACTGGGACCGTAAAGCGTTAGAATGCGATCTTACCCGGTTTGAAACTGAATATGGTTGTTTCAGACAGGCCTAATTGGAGTTGCGTTTTGCCCGGCGAAAATACCTGAAAGCCATCAGCCTGGGAATATTAGATAATAAACATCCCAGGCTGATGGCTAATAATAAATGAAGGGTAGTTAATTCTCATCTGCGCTAGGGCCATAGCTGCCAGGTATAGGTATATCTAACAGGCGCAGATAAACGCCCAGTTGTGCCCGGTGGTGCACAGTTTGACAATAAGACATCCGGATCACTTCTCCTTTGGTGGAAGTATTGTAAATCTCATCTCCGTTGCGCAGGGTCCACATTTCTTCTAGTTGTGTAGGAGTGGCTTTTTCCAATTGCGCTTTACCCGCTGCGAGCGACCGTTCAAAGTACTGTAATAGCTCTTCTTTGCTATTGATAGGCGGTTTTTGATAAGGGTTTTGGGCAAAGTCCAGCTCATCGGTGGTCAGCGCCATATCTACCCAGCCGGGGAGTTCGGCCACGTGCGCCGACAACCATAACAAAGTGCCGCTTTTAGGATGGGGTTTCCAGGTGAATTTGTCTTCCGGCACACGCTCCAGCATTTTACGTGTAGTAGTAGCTTCTTGTTGTAATTCCTTTAAAAGCATTTCGATCTGTGACATATCGGTAGGTTTTGTTTGTTTGACGATACAAAGTAAGGCAGGAGAAGTGACAACCTTATGTCAGCAGCAAAACCAAAATATTAAGTTTTTGTTCAGAAAGGGAAAATTGTACGCTATGCTTCATCGGCTACATGGGTAGGTTGTTGAGATGCTGCCGGTTCCGCCAGCCATTGGGTAAGCTTGTATTTAGGTAATAGCCCATCCAATTTTTTCTTCAGCCATTTGGATACGATCTCGAATATAATAAAACCGATAACAGCGGAAACAACCCACTCCATTGTGCTATAGGTGCTTTTATTAACAATGGTTTTATGGGTGGTAAGTCCCCACAAATTTCTAATGCTACGGGTAGTGAAATAATGAGATACCAGGCGGGTAGATGCCATGCCAATCATAAACCCTATAAAGTTACCGACATAATTGTTGTAAACGTATTCCCATAGTTTTTTGATGATGCTATTTTTCATGTAAATAGTTTTTGATAGGCGAAGCTAATAGCTAATTCCTGAAAATACAACAGGAAAGGATATACTTTTAGTGATGTATAAATGTTCTTGTGGATAGCTCCAGATCGCCTATATGATGGAGATTTGTATTTTCTTTACGGGGCTCCTGTATTTATGTGTTCAAACACGTTTTGGGGCTATGCTTGAAAACGTTGTACAGTGGAGCATATCATATAGTAATGAATGTATAGGTTTGTTAAGTATTTAGTAAGCTATCCTTCCATTTGTGTTTCAATTGGAAAAAACTTTTTTCAGGAATAATTTTTTTTACCTTAATTTCATTCCGCGAGTAAAGTAAATATTTCCTGAGCTTGCTGGTACAAAGAAAATACAGGTTAGAAAAGTCTTTTAGGTATATCCTTACTGAAACGTTGATCTGATACAAGCATTCCCCTTTTTGATATCCGCTGTTGTAAATCCTATTAAATCGGCTTTTATGACTATGATTTCCCTCAAACAACTACGGCAACAGTATCTCCTTTGTGTATTGCAGCTGCAGGACTGGTAGTGTAAGTATATTTTTTAGATAAGATCAAGACAGCAGGCAGCCTGCTGCCCCCCGGTATTTCTCCCTCAAATATCCATTAATCTTCTGTGTTATGAATTATGTAGAATTGGAGGGCATCTTGCGCAATATGGGTGTTACGCCCCCCGATATCCGAAGGGCTTCTCTCTATCTCAATTACTTGCAGGATGCAAGGGCTCTTTTCTTTGACGGTCTACAGCCCATTCTTGGCGCTAACAACTACAATTTTGTAAAAACTGCCTTACGGGATAAGGACTTGCTGAATGAACTGGCCGATATCCTTGATTTCTATGTGGGCGCAGCAGTACAAAATTCGTTGATTGAGAATGAAAACAGTAATTGGACCTATGCCGAATACTTTAATAATACTATGCTTAACGATGATTACGAGGAGAACCTTGATAATTTCCGGGAGGCTAATCCCGTATCCACAGCGGCATTGAACCATCTGTACAATCATTTTACGGGGAATATAACCCGGGCATGTGAACGGGTATATAGCGACAGAGGTGTGCTGGATACCTTTTATCAGGCTTTATATACTGATACTTCTTTAGTGGCGTCTTTGGATGGAATAAAATCCACCGGATCTGATTTCCATAAGGGAGGGCAACAAGTACTGATCCTTACGATGAAGATTTTGATGGTTGATACTTCCTTATCTACCTACCAATACCGGAAAATGGTATACAAGCCCAGTGATCTGGAAGCCGACTGCTTACTGGCAGGCAACAGTACTGCCATAAATGCTGTGGTTCCCCATTTTATGGAAGCTAGTTTGTTCGAAATATATAATACAGCATTAGCCAATTATAAAATGAATAATCCGGCATTCAAAGGGCTGCCGGTTCATACCTATGGCATTTTGCCGCGTAATTACCAATCTGTCTACCACGGCGATTTTCCTTTGCCGATACGGGAGGCATACGGGTACCTCGAATACCTGGATAACGACCTTTCTGGTACCACCCTACAGGTAAATGGCTATTATCCTTTTGGTTCCAGCGATTATATGATCTTCAACAGCCAGAATGAAACGGCAATTGTACAGGAATATTACCGTACTGCCGGCGCGCTCACAGCATTGGCTTGTACCTTTTCTATACAGGACCTTCATGTGGAAAATATGCGCGTTAAGAAGTACCTGCCCTATTTTATTGATATGGAAATATCCCTGCATAAAGCTGTTCAGGATGTTGATGCCACCGTATTGATTAACGTTACCCTTGGCAATCCAAGTGGAGGCATCAATGGCTTAATGCAGGATGCACAGGATTCTTACTGGAGACTAAATAGTGAAACCGCCAGAGGCGATCAGGTAGAATTACGTAGGGTATATAAGACAGTATTTTATCAGAACCGTTTGTGGAAATTTGTGAACACGCGGAATAAAATAAATATTCCGGTTAATTTACAAGCGTTGCAGCGTGGTTTCAACGATGGCATGATTGTATTAAGAGCGGCACAAGAGAATAATGCTTTCCAACCTTGGTTTGCCCGCCTCAATAATGTAGTGGTACGGTATATTCCATATGCAACTGCCGTTTTCCGGACCACCTTTATTGTTCCCTACTATCTTAATCCCGATAATGCTAATGGAGAACGAACATTGGAAGTAATGTTGCGTAACAAGCTTACGCAGGAAGCGCTGAGCTATGCGCCACCTAATAATCCTAATTTCCTGGTATTAGCCACTGCCCAGTGCCTGGAAGACTTGGAACAAGTAGACGTGCCGATTTTTTACTACCGGATAGGTATGCAGCAAATAGTAGACTCCGGGGGCGCCCTGGTACCTATTCCACAAACTGTGCTGATTAATAACAATAACCCGCCTCCAGATACGGTGGACTTTGATGTAAATATAGGCCGTGCTACTTTTTTTGCAAACGTGCCCACTACTACTATCGTATACGAGGGCCAGGTGCAGATCCTCAGCGGTGATGGATACGCTGATAGGGTTGAGGTGTTAAGAGCATCTATTAATGAGGCCATGGAGGATGCAGATATCACCCAGACAATTCCGGTTAACCACTAACACAGATCTTATGGCCTCTTTAATTGAGCAGATCATCGAGAAAATGGAAGCTATCCCGATTCAACCGAATGGAGATATGCTATTGCAACCATCCGATTTTGGGTTGCCATTTATGGATACTTTTTTCAACCGGGTATTGCGCCAGCAAAGCCTGTTGTTGTCTGATGCCAATAAAGTGCCTCCAGGGGCCGATTCGGTTACTGTTACCGGTGTATCGGGTATATTAGGCTATCTGGACCTGCAATTACAACTTACCTTCGATGTGAAAGAAGAAGAGGTAGTAGGTACTGTAACAGCTGCTTTCCCTGATAGCTATCAACCAGCAATGCCGGTGTTGTATTGGATCAAAGCAGGGTATATTTCCTTTATTACTTCGCTTACGGAAAACTATAGTGTTGTATCCTTCGAATTTAAACTGCAGGTATTGACCGATGTCATTACTGCCGGTATTCCCATCGATCTTAAAGGCGGTTCGGCCAACCAATGGCAGATCATGGTTGCGGCAGATACCGACCAGGATATTACGCCGGCTGCATTGGGATCACTCCTGGCCGGACAAAATATAAACGAATTTCTGCCCCCTGCGTTGTCGGCTATACTGTCTGGTTTTAAGCTCAATAGTCTGGATATTGTTTATGACACAGCCACTCCTGCAGTGGCTTACGTTACCACAGGTTTTTCGGTTACCAACGGTTGGACAATCGTAGATAAACAAGTAGTCTTGTTGCCAGGCATGCAGATTAATCTGTCCCTCTTAAATCCATTGGATAGTACAAAACGGCAGACTACCGCCAGCATCACAGGTACTTTTCAGTTGGGAGGGGTGAATGTGCCCGTATACCTGGGTGCTTCGCTTGGTAGTACTACTTCCTGGTCTTTCGGGCTGCAGCCCAATGAAACAGTTACCCTGCCCAGTTTTTCTGATCTCCTGGAACTGGCCGGAGGCAAGGCTTTCATGGATTCGCTGCCGCAAGGGCTGGCCGAAATACCGCAAATTGAAATCAATACGCTTTTTACTGATTTTGATGCTACCAACAATGTATTAACGCAATTGCAGTTTAAAGTATCTACAGCTTCTTCCTGGCCAGTGATCAGCGGTTATTTTTCGATCGAAAAGATGTCTGTCGGTTTCGATATTACTGATCTTACAGACCCGCTTAAACGCGAGATCTATGGCGCCTTATATGGTATTTTTAAAATAGGCGACAGCAACTATTTGATGTGCAGCCTTAATAAAACGGCCGATAATCCGGAATGGGCGATTACCGCAGGTCTGGCGCCAGGTACCACGCTCAGTCTTAATACAATTGCCGCACAGCTGTTTGAAAATAAAGTAACCATCCCGGAAAGCATACCTGATTTTAGTTTTTCTATATTGCAGGTAGTAGTGGTGCCTGAACGGCAAAGCTTCCGCTTCGATGCGCAGTCGGCCGATGTATGGCGTATCACAGATAAGATTGCCATCAATATATTTACGCTTAGTTTCATTCGTGATCCTAATGATCCGGTAAATCCTATCCAAGGCAGTGTAGCCACAGTATTGCAGATCAGCAAAGTAGGGGTGAACCTCAGCGCCTCCATCAACAATACTCCCAATGGCGGCTGGCAGTTTAATGGCAGTACCCAGGAAGGAGATCCTATTGTAATAGGAGATCTGATTGCTTATATTATGGATAAATTTGGGGTGCCTAATCCACCTGCCTGGATCCGGACAATCACCCTGTTAAACCTCTCTGCCGCTTTTAACAGTACTACCAAGGATTTTTCCTTTGGCGCTACGGCAAAGATTATGTTCACCACTACGGAATTGGCGATCCAGGTAGATTTTGCGTTGAACAACGGGGCAAATAATTCCTATACGCTGGTGCTTACAGGCACTATTACTATTCAACATGCTACAGGAAACGGGAAGTCGATATTCACCATTAATTTTATTACTGGTACTACTAATACCCAGCTTTCTGCTGCCTGGGAGGCTACTTCGCCTGCTGAATACCTGCAATTGGCAGATATCGTACAGGCGTTCGGGTTCGATATGCCTGAAGTGCCTGCCGGTTTGGACCTGGCATTAAAACGGGCTTCCCTGCTCTATGATTTCAGCAGCTCCACCCTGGCTTTTTCTTTAGAGTCGGCCAACTATGGTAAAGCCGTTTTTGTAGCGATGAGAAACCCGGCCAACCAGCAATGGGTATTTTTCTTCGGCCTTGCCTCCAACTGTATTATAGATCTTACCAACTTGCCTATCATAGATAAGCTTACTTTCCTAGATGCCGGTAAACTGGAAATTTCGGCTATCAACGTCAACTTCGTTTCTGCTATTACAGATAAAGTGTTGGCAGCGGCGATCAATAAACAGATCCAGGAATTGGTGCCAGACGCCCAAAATTATCCGTCGCTACCCGCAGAAGGTATGAATGGGCAGGTGTCTTTCTCTATGACATTGAACATCGGAGGAACGCTCTATCCACTCAACCTCGTGCTGGGTGGGGCAACTGGCCAGGAACTGATGTTGGCAGACAATACTGGTACAATGGAGCTGATGGCGAATGATAATGATGCAGTGAAAACCAAATGGTTTAACCTGCAGAAAAACTTCGGCCCACTGTATTTTGATAAGATAGGAATAGGGTATAAAAACTCTAAAATCTATGTATTGGTGAATGTAATGGCTACTGCCAGTGGCCTCAGCATTGCCTTGAATGGTTTTGGTATAGGCGTGGGCATTTCTTCTTTCGACATCGCCTTTAATCTGGATGGTATCAGTATTACTTATAGTAGTGGTCCGGTATTGATCACTGGCGGTTTGATGGGTAGCTTCTCACCGGTAAGCCTTTATGGAGATATATTAGTGAAAACGGCCACATTGGCTATCGGGGGAATAGGTGGTTACACGGAAGTGGGAGGTAAGCCTTCCATGTTCTTGTATGCAGTGTTGAACTTCCCGTTGGGAGGCCCTCCATTCTTCTTTGTTACCGGGCTTTCGGCGGGCTTTGGCTACAACCGTAAGTTGGTAATACCTGATATTACCGGCGTGGCTACATTCCCGTTTGTGGTATGGTCTATGCCAGGCAGCAGTGCGCCCGTGCCCGATCCTACAAAAGACCTGAAAGCACAGATCAATGCCGTGCTCACAGAGATAGAAGAGAAGGGCATTGTAGCTCCTGAAGTGGGCAGTGCTTGGCTCGCAGCGGGCATCAACTTTACCTCTTTTGAGATGGTGAGTTCTTTCGCCTTGCTGACTGTTATCTTTGGCACTCGCCTGGAAATAGCCTTGTTGGGTCTTTCCAGGGTGGTGATACCGCCAGGTTCCGGCGGCAGTACGGGTATCCCGGCGGTGGCCTTTGCAGAACTGGCCATTAAGGCTTCCTATGTGGATGGCAGCGGCTTAATTTCTATTCAGGGACAATTAACAGATAATTCCTACATACTGGCTAAATCCTGCCACCTGACCGGTGGGTTTGCATTTTACTTCTGGTTTAGCGGCGCATACGAAGGCGACTTCGTGATTACGCTCGGTGGTTATAATCCTAATTATACGCCGCCGGTGTATTATCCACGGGTACCCCGCTTAGGTGTTGAGTGGAAAGTAGACAGCCACCTGTTGATAAGGGGTAGTTTGTACTTTGCCCTTACTTCCAATGCGGTAATGGCCGGCGGTATGATGGAAGCTGTTTGGCAAAGCGGTGGTATCCGTGCCTGGTTCTTGTTGCAGGCCGATTTTCTGATCATGTGGAAGCCGTTCCATTACGATATTGTAGCTAATACAGATATCGGGGCTTCCTTTACTATTGACTTGTGGTTTACTAGTAAAACCATCACTATCCATGTGGGTGTAGGTTTACACGTATGGGGCCCTGATTTCAGTGGTAAGGCCACTATCGACCTGGCTATTATCTCTTTCACTATTTCCTTTGGAGCCGGCAGTACCAATAAGCCACGTACCATTAGCTGGGAAGAATTCACTAAAGAAATGCTGCCGCAGCAGCAGGTGGGAGATGGTAAGGGGCTGGAAGACAGCGCCAACCCTGATGTATGTAAGGTGTTGGTAACTGATGGCCTGTTGATGCAGTTGTCGGATAAGGCCGGGGAACTGAACTGGATCGTTAGCGCTGAGAAATTTGTGCTGAGTACCGATGCGGTCATTCCTTCAAAAGACTGGGATTTCGATAACAACAATAACACAGACATTTTCATACAATTGGATCCGGCTATACCAGCGCCCACACAGAACGTGGATTTTGGCGTGCGGCCTGTAGGGTTGGATAATAATGCTTTCGCTTCTACACAGATAATTGAAGTGACCAGCAGCAGTGGGGAAAAAGCTACTTTCCATGCCACTCCTATTCTGAAAAATGTACCCAAAGGATTATGGCAGAAGATCAATTTCAATAAAAGCGGAAACCCGGATGTAGGTGACCCTGTAAATGATACCACCCTCAAAAACGTACTGACCGGATTTTCGTTGGCCCCTTACCGTGAGGTGTCTGTTAGTACGCTGCCCATACAGCTGGAATACCTGCAGTTTAACCTGGCCCCTGAGCTACAGGAATTTATTTGGACAGAAACTTATATCCCTGTTACAGATTCTTTCAATAATGAAACGGTGCCTGGCACAATCATGGGACCAAAGGCAATGGCCAACCGGCCACTGTTATTGAACGCAATCAACAATAATGTTTTCAATATTGACGTACATGTGAATGTAGATGAACTGGCAGATACGGCTAGCTATTATTTATTGGCCACTCCGCAGCTACGGCTGCTGGGTGAAGAAAAAACTGATTCATGAAGAATATATCAGCAACAGAAGAACGGGAGATTATTTTCATACAATATGATTTACCGCCGCTGAAATCAGCGGAATATACCATTACGCTGAAGCAACGCACTAACCAGCAAGCAACGGAATTCAGTACCAGCAGGAAGTTTGCGGTAACCAGCGAGCGGTTTTCGCTGAACCAGGATGATATTAATTCCAATTTCCCCCAGAACCTGGCTAATGGAGAGTTTGCCAACGTGTTGCCGCATGTTTTGTTTAACCGGCGCATTTTACCATGGGAACGGAGTAGTGTGGCTGATGAAGCGGATGCTCCCTGGCTGGCGGTATTACTGTTCAATGAAGATGAACAGCCACCCGTTATACAACTCAAAGCCAATGCCCTGGTGCCTGCTGGTAAAACAATTACAGTGGCCGGATCTTCCATTACTGGCGTGGGGGCTATGCCGTCAGGTATCTTTTCTTATCCAGGTCTCGATCATCTTGATTATGGTGAAACGCCAGACGATGCATGTAACATTATTGATATCAGCGCAGATATGTTTAACAGGATCGCCCCTACGAAAAAAGACCTGCCTTTTCTCGCGCATATCCGTAAGATGCAAACCCTTGATAAAGCTGATAATATCGCTAAAGAATTAGAAAACTATACGGTAGTACTGGGAAACCGTTTACCACTGAGGGATACCACCAGTTATGCCTACCTCGTGTCGCTGGAAAATATGGGAGATTATTTGCCAGATGAAAATAGCACCAGTCACCTGCCGGAAGGCATTAGTACGGTGCGCTTGCTCTGTTATCTTAGTTGGAGCTACACTGCAAACGATGATGATGAAAGTTTTAAAAGATTACTGGAAAACCTGAATAAGGATGCACTGGGGCAGCAGGGACTTACCGTACTGCAAGTGCCATTTTATGGCGCTGCGCCCGATACGCAGGCTATTAAATCTGCATTGGAAAAACAACATAACGGTACGCTTACTCCTGTCGATGCTAATATCCTGGTGCAGAATGCGCTGTTGATGGGATATACGCCGCACGATCATTACCTGCGGCATAGCGGGCATACGGTATCCTGGTATAGAGGGCCCTTGCTCCCTTATTTAGTGAAAGAAAGCTTTATAGCGCCAACCACTTGTCCGGATGCTGTAAATTGTTATAATCCGGAAACTGGTCTTTTTGATGTGTCCTATGGAGCTGCCTGGCAGCTGGGGCAGCTGTTGGCCCTGCAGAACAAAGCATTTGCTTCTGCCATGTATAACTGGAAAAAAAGTTTGTATGCCTGGCAGGCGAAAGAGGCAGAGCAAGAGATAATAGAAGATAAATATACGGGCATCACGGCTTTCGCAGAAGTATTTGCTAAACGGAGAGCCTGGATAGAGGTGGGTATAGATCCGCCGGAGGAGATTGTAAAATGGATGGCCAAACTAAGCCTCCTGCATGGTGTACCTTTTAACTATCTGGTAGCAGATGAACGGATGTTGCCCCCGGAATCCCTTCGTTTTTTTTATATGGATAATAATTGGGTAGATGCTTTAATGGATGGCGCTTTTAGCATTGGCCGTTCTACTACGGCTTCTCTCCTGGTAGAAGAGCCGCATTTTCAGGAGCTGTCACGTAATGCGAGGGTGATGGCTACCCAATTCCGCTTGCGGAAAGCTTCCTTGAAAAATTATGTCAATACCAGCAAAATCATTACTGGTTGTTTGCTGCGTTCCGCTGTGCTGAAAGGTTGGCCAGGGCTGGAAATCATTGGTTACGACAGTGATGGCGGAGAGATCAATAAGCTCCGTATGGCGGCTTTATCGGAAGAAGTGATGATCTGCATTTTCGATGGCGTATTGGCAAAACTATCGCTGCACGAACCACCGGAGGCACTGCATTCAGGCGTGGAAGGCACATACCCCGACCTGTTTACCAGCCTGCGTGTTGTGCAGGGCGGTGGAGACCCGGGATCGCAGATCCCGGATCTTGTGGCCACTATCAGCGCCCGTCCGGATGCACAGACTTTACAGATCGCCCAAGCGGCAGGTACTATAAAAACGGTGCTCAACAATCCTCCGCTCAACGAAGGAATTACAGATTTTACCGCTGCCCAATTTGCCCTGGAGATGATCAAAGGAGTGGTAAAAGTAGATTTCATCAACAAATCATAAACACAGCAGTATGGCGCAAACAGACACCGGTCTGATAGTACCGATAGATATAACGGCCCTTTGTGTGGGAATAAAAGACCAGGAAGATCAGGCAGGTACTTCCAGGTTTGCAGGAGCAACTACCACCTTCACCCGTCAAACAGGACAGTACGATGCTTTCCTGGGTTCCAATGTGGTGCGTTCGCTGGCAGATGCGCCGCTGAACCAATTGAAGAAAGGGATACATCTGCACTGGGCACTACCAGAAGCGCTTACCCGTGGCGTATTTGACAGTGTACAAAATAAAACGATATTTCCTGTTCCCCCTAATAGGTGGCTGCTCAGCCGTATAGTAATCACTAATGGTATACCTGCCCGTACCACCTGGGTGATAGAAAGCGATAGTCTCTATGCTGCCGATGCTAAACCTACCGACGCAGTGGTAACGCTACCCGTGAAAACCATTACAGAAAAAGAACAAAACTACCGCTACACCGGCATATCTGCACTGTTTACGGCCGACTGGCAGGAACCGGCAGATCCACAGCAGTTCAAAAACCTCACCGGACAGGAGTTTTCGGCCGTAGCCAGCGGTGATACCACTTTTGCCGCCTTTTACCCTAATTGCAGAAATATTTTTGGGTTTTATGATGAGCTGGCAGGAATTGACGGACCGGCAGATATCATGTACCAGCTCACAGGTTGGTATGGTACTGCTGTTAATGATCCTCTGTATGGAGGCAAAACAAATGCACAGCTGGAAGAACAGTACGGTTGGTCTTTTCAGGACAGCGATTCCACACCGGATTACTCTTTTTACAGCGGTCTTACCCAGGCAATTGCCTGGAATGTAAAAACCAGTTATATAGTAGATAGCCCAGACCTGGGCCCTATCCCTGCTACCGCCACCGTAGGCAATAATCCTGCAGAAGCTTTTTCTGCTTATTTTAAAGACAGGATACATCCTGACCTTGCTTTCTTTGAACAATTGCTGAACGCTTTCCAAACGGGTATACTCCCCATATTCCGGGAACCGGCAGCCGGACAGTTAGCATTGTTACAAGAGCTTTTGCATGGTAAACAGTTTAATCCTTCCGATGCTGGTACAATCTATCTTATTACCCAAAAAACAGATGAAAAAAGTGTAAATGAACCGGATAATGAAGTGCCGGTAACCAACTTGCCCCTGCAATTAGGTATTGCTTTAAACCAACTCAATGTATATCAGCAACAGTACGATTACTACACCAATTACGTTGCGCAGTTTAAAGGACTGCTTTTCGCCAATTGGTACCGGTTGATGAAAGCAGATAGCGACGAAGTAAAAAATGACTTGGATAGCATTATCCGTGAGCAGATAGCCTATTATGAAGATGTGATCGATCCAACGGCCACAAGATTGCAGAACAGCCGCGATACACAACAGGAGCTCGTGAAAGGACAGGTTGATGCACTCAATGCGGAAAGGCGTATCAAACCGGAGCTGGAAATAAAGGAAACACCCGCCAACCGCTATTGGCAACCCAATGAGCCATTGCTGCTGCTTACGGCGCCTACTTTTACCGGCGCCATGCGATTTGGGCGTACCGGGGTGGATAAGGTATCGGGTTACCTGGTATGCCGCATTAATGACCAGGTGCTGCAAGCCATTACTGTTAACAACATAGTGGTAAACGCTGCACAGTTTAGTGGGATCGCATTGCCTGTTCCTAATCAGTTACCCCATCCGGATGTGTTTACAGCTTTACTACAGGAAAGCTGCCTGCTGAATACCAACATTATCTCGGTGCTCAGTGGGGTAGCGGCTGCCCAGCTGGAAACAAGCCTAAAAACAGCGTTGGATGGCGGTACGCAAACAGATTATACCTTTACCGGATTGTTGCCCGCAGCCAAGGCCGTACGTTGGTGGAACGGCAACCCCTGGAATCCGATCATGGTAATATGGGAAACCGATTATGCCCCGCTGCAAATAACCCGGGAAGGAGAACAGTTAAAGGATTATCCCGCTAACTTTTTTACTAACAACTATAAAGTAGATCAGAACCAGGGCGGTTTTATTACCTATACCGGCGCAGCCGACCCTATACAGGTAATGGCGCATAATAAGCAACTGTATACAGGATCGGCTATACTGACCGATAGTGCTGCCGAAAGTTTTGCCAAACAACTGGCAGAATATCTCGAAGATCATACAGATGAAACATTGCAAAACATCCTGGAAGACCTGGGAACGGGTAAATATTTGTCTTTTTCCCTGAATGGTTTCGGTAATGAGTTGATCATGCAAAACCAGGATCTGCAGCTCAATATTAAAGTGCCCGAATCCAATCCTTATTTCTTTCTGACAGATGCAGTGGTATCGATTGTGGGTAAATCGTATAGTCTTTCGCCGTCACCCAATGGGTATTATAATCCTATCCGCGCAGGGTATATGTTGCCGCGCGTGGTTGCGGTAGATGTATATGGTCAGAAGCGCGAGATCGATATTACCAATATCATCAGGGCAGATTCGATGATCAGTTATTATAAAGACAAAGTGTTGCCTGATACTGTGTTTTTGCCGCCACGCGTTTCCCAGCCAGTCCGGCTTATCTTCCAGTGGTTGGCGGCAGTGGATAATGGAGATATGCCGGAAATGAATACCCACCCGGCTACTACACCGGTATGTGGCTGGCTGTTGCCTAACCACCTGGATGAAAGTCTCTTTTTCTACGATCAATATGGCAAAGCATTGGGAAATATGTATCTCAATGGTGATCATAATCAGATCCTGTGGCAATCTGCCCCAGGCGATAACAAGATTATCAATCAGGGAGTGGAGCAGGTATTCCTGTACCAGAACCCCACTTTTGCGGCGCTGGCTAAGGCTTTGATGGCTAGCTCTCCCGCATTTTTCCAAAGCTTCTGGACGGCAATAGATTCGATGCACAACTTTGTAAACCCAGATAACTTTGCGCAGAATAACGATCTGGCCGTACTCATAGGCAGCCCTGTGGCAGTTACCCAGGTGATGTTGCGCCTGGAGGTTGCAGGCAGCCAGGCGTTAAACCAAAGCTGGTATTCCCTGGAACCGGCCAATAATAATTTTGATAACGTGCAGTTCCCGGTGGTGCTGGGCGACCTGCAAAAAATCAATGATGGTTTGATCGGCTATTTTAAACAGGGAAATGAAGGAATTGATTTCAGCACCTTTTATTCAGAAGCGGCAGTCGATGAAAACGGCGTAGTAAGGCCGGGAACTACTAATCTGAAGCTTACCCTTTCTCCCAAAACAACTACCACAGATCCGGTTAACATGTTGCAGGATTCGCTGAAAGTATTGGCGTTGGTAGATCCCCGTGCTGCTCTTTATGCAACTACAGGCATAGTGCCGGTGATGTCTATTGAGATACCGCCGGATCAGTATGCAGATACTATCAATACCCTGGAAATGACTTTCCTTACCAGTCCTATCCTAAGAGGTATTACTGGCTTTAATATCCCCCTGCCCCAGGAAGAAGGGTATCAGTGGAGTTGGGTAGAAATGTTTGAAGTGCAGGATAATCCGCAGTGGACAGTGAATCCGGATATTAGCTATAACAGTGGTCAGGCGGTTGCAGCATACACGCCGCAAGGTATCCGGGAGGGATGGCTTAGGCTGAACCCTCAGTTATTGAGTTTTGTATTACTCAATCTTGATGGTCAACCTGCTGCACAGGCAGGAAAGAAGAATGAATTTTCGCTGGTGGTTACTAATAAAAAACCGGCGCCGGTAACGTTTAGCCCTGGGCAGTTATTACCAGAGGGAGATCCTAATACGGGCGCTATTTTCTATTTGCATTTTGGTAAACTGATAGATAATGATAAGGTGCCAGACCTGCGTATTTCATTGGTTGGATGGGATTTTAAGAGCATGAATAGCACGCAGTATGGTAACTACTGGGCTGTTACGCCCACTGCAGAAGTGAGCATAGACCCAGATGAGGCGATCACTTTTACTATACAACAGGCACAGGTAGCCGATATAGCCGGTCAAGTACAGGTTTATGCGGATTATACAGGCATAACTGGTATTAACGATGGCTCGGATGCTTGTTTGCTATCTGTGATCATATAAACCGTTATTTCAAAACAGTAAAAAAAAATCTATGGAAACAGTACACGAAGTCCTCTCAGATGCCGCTCAGGGCGCACTGGCCCAGTTGGCATTCGAAATGGGAAATCCGGATGCCGCAAATACTATATACATTACGGATAATCCTGCTGTTAACCAGTTAACATTGGCCATTACCGTAAATGTGGGAGCAGCAGCATTTACCCCAGGTCAGCTGGTGCCTAAAAATCAAGCACCCCAGGCACAGGGTTCTTTGCTTTATCTGGACCTGAGCGCTTTACAACTTACCACTGCCGAATTTAATGCACTTTCTTGTTCGGCCGATGATTGGGAGTTTGAGCTGTTCGCAGATAATTTTCTCATTGGTATGACTCCTACCTTTGATATTTCATTGGCAAGTGGAGTGGGCGATTCCATTGATATTACGATTGATGGACTGGTATTAAATAATCCACCTGCTGCCCCCAACGTTAGCCTCAATGTAACCAGTTTCCGGGTAGATCCTGTATCCTCCGGCAAGCTTCCGCAGGTGGCCTATTTTAAAGTGCTGCTGCAAAATGCTCCTAGTGATCAGAAAGACTTGCACATGGCGCTCAGTTGCGAGCTGGAGTCGGCTTCAGATATCATCAATAGTATTGATGGATATGACCCTGTGGTCAACAGTATTTCTTTCCTGTTGAAACCAGGCCCTATTCCCGCTACTGTTAAAGCTGGCCCGCAAACGGTATTCACCGTTTCTTTCGTATATGCGGAAACGTGGCCCGGATATGGTGCGTTGACCACACCCGCCGCGGCAGGAAAAATAAAAGTAAGGGCTGGGCAGAATGCCAGCAACTGGACTATTTCTCAGAATGAAGATCAGCAAAACCCCTGTTGGTTAATGGTGCCTCCCGACGGTCAGCCAATTGTTAGCGGTGGCGCTAAATCACTCGTGGAGTTTGATATAGACCAGATTGTCACCACTTTTGAGCCGGGGCCTACACTGATGTTTGTGCAGTATCAGCAAGTGCCTGGCTACAACGATGGCTCCTTCTACATTGTATTGAATAAGATCCCTCACGTAGCCATTGATGAATTAACGGTGACGCCTAATCCCGCCACGGTTAAGGATGGTAAAGCTACCGTTACGATTTCCTGGAAAGCCCGTAATTATAAACTCCTTGCATTGATGCCCTTTTACAAGGATGTAACTGAAGAAAATAGTTATACCGTAGCATTAACGTCGAGTCAGGATATTACATTGGTGGCGAGTGGAGCAGGCGACCCTAGCAATACGGTCATGAAAACGGTAACTGCCGATGTATTGCCGGCAATCAATTCCTTTGTGGCTACTCCCAACATTATTTACAAAAAAGACTTCCCACATGAGGTTAAGTTTTATTGGGAGGTGGATACTAACGAAGACGTATATCTGTTGAATGTACGGGATAATACGAAAGAACCGGTAGATAAGAGCGGCACCCTGTTTAAATCTGTGAAGGCGCCAGGTATGTGGTCTATTGTGCCTAAAAGTCCCACCCAATTATACTCCTTACGTCGCAATGTAATGATACAGGCATTTGGACAAGAAGGGAAGAATCAAGCCATTAATTTTATTCCACTCAAAGTTGTAGCATCACCGGGAGCACAATTTGTAGCGGCTATCAACCAGGCGGCATCTTGCGTGGAAATACTGAACTCACTTACTTACGACCGGTACAGTGATCCGATACCAGTAGACGGAAAACCGGTAGATATCCAGTTCTCTAATGATGGTGGTTATCTTTTTATTGCAGATGACGGTGGGCATCTTACGGTGGTAGGCGTGGTTTATAATGAAGTCAAAGGGGCTTATATCTTCACGGTACTAACTACCGTAGTGCTGGATTATACTCCGGTGCAGATAGCTGTAGCCCAGGGAAGCAAGTATGTTTTTATCAGTAGCAATAGTACGGAAGACCGGGAGGCGCACTTATTGGTTATACAGAAAATTGATGATAGCGTATTTGCCATGAAGAGTGATATTCATACCGGCATGAACGCTGGTGGCCTTTGCCTGGATCCTACCGGCGCCCTGATATATATCGCCAATACAGATAGTAACACTGTATCTGTTATCGGATACAATGCGTTGAGCGATAGCTTCCAGTTTGTGCGTGATATCACTGGTATTCAATCGCAGCCTACTGATGTGGCAGTGGCAGATCCGTTGGGAAATACTTTGTTGGTGGTATGTAAAGGAACGGATACCTTACTGGTAGTGGATCACGACGACCGGGGATCTTCCGACAGGCAAGAGCTGAAGTTGGGAACGAGCCCGCAGTATATTGATACTACTTCCAGTCGCGCTTATGCTTTTATTACCAATACCAGTAGCAACACTGTTACCCTGGTTAGCTGTGGTGGAGGCGTTAACAACTGCAAGGTGCTGGAACAAAACATCGCTACGGTTAAGCAGCCTTCTGGAGTGTCTTTGTCACCAGATGACGCCATGGTGTTTATTGCCAGTAGCCAGGAGAAAAGCCTGACGGTATTAAATCTCAATAATTATGAGATGCAGCGTTCTCCCACAGCAGTAGGGCAGTTCCCGACAGGTGTAGAGATCAGCAGCGACAATAAATCTGTGGTAGCCTGGCATAATGCTTTTATCAGCACACAGGGTGGTGCCCCATATTCAAAAGGGATCTACGTCTATAATGTGGCCACGGGTACAGTAATCAATAAGATGGACACAGTGGATGTTATCAGTTGCGTTTTCTCACCGTTATCTCCTGTGAAAAAGCTGTTTTTAATCCAGAAAGATGATAACAATATCCAGGTATTAGATGCTACTAGCTTTGCTCCGCAGCTCAAAATACCTATTCCCGATAGCAGCACTGGTGATAAGCGTTTACCAATCAATATCACCATATCAGACGACGGTATCAATATGTTCCTCCTGGTGAAAGGCGATAAGGGCCAGTATAGCCTGGTCGTTTATGATTGCGACATTAACACCAACAGCTATACGGTAATTGCCGATATGGACCTGTTTGTGTCGACAGTAAAATCGAATACGCTCCTGTTGGCCAATGCGCCCGATGGCAGCGTAGTATTTGTGCTAGACGCTTTCGAAGGAAATGTATATACGGTGCGTCGTTCGCAGAAAGGAGGTTATGCGCCTGATAAGCAGCAGCTAACCATCAAATCTATTGCCCGGTCTATGGTAGTGTCTCCGGATAACAGCACTTTGTATATTCTGGCACAGGCCAACCTGACAACCAGTTTTACTATCGTAAACGCACAAACGCTGGCTATGAGGGATATTAATTATCCGTCATCTTATCAGACTTTAATCAATCTCCAGCAGATGTGCATCTCGCCGGATGGCAGCAGGCTGTTTATTACAGATGCGGATATTACGGGTGTACGGGTAGTGAGCACGGCTACGCTCCGGATCATTCAAACGCTCTCCTGGCAACAAGATATAAGGTTCCCACAAGGTATTACCATGTTACCGGATGGGTCTTCCATTTACCTGGCTTGTTTGAATAGTAACAATATTGCTCAGATCAATCAGATTAATTTCTAAACTTTAAAAACGAACAGTTATGGCTTACGAAGGTATTTTTATACGGGACTATGTGGGAGAAACACCCGACGGAACAAGAGGCACCAGCTGGACCCAATCCCCTGATATTTATGTCAACGGTACCGAGGTTCTTCAAAATCCACAGGAGCTGGTAGATAAGTCCCTCTATGATAAGGGAATGCCCTCTGGCGACAAGCAAACGCCACTGACTACTAATTTCGTGTATGCAAGAGGAATCAATACCCTCAACCAGCAACAAACCTCTACCATCTACCTGTATTATGTGGATACCAGTATCGTATTGTGGCCGCAAAACTGGAAGATGGACAGCATTATTCATGATGAAGGAAATGGCATCCCCCTTAATGCTGCCCAGGTAACGGCAGATCCATTGGGTTTGGTGGCCACTATTGCGCCTTACCGCTGGACGCCGCCCAGAACCAGTAACCACTACTGTTTGGTGGCATGGGTAAAAAATGGGCCTGATCAGCTTGTTCCACCAGACCTGTATAGTATCGGTACAGTGAATGACATGGCCAATTTCATTTTAACCCATCCGAATGTAGGCTGGAAAAATACGATAGAAGTAGATGCAACGCCGGCTACTATTGAGAATTATGCTACTATCAACGGCGCAGAATATGGTGGGTTGCTGAATGTAGGCGTACAGTGCCAAAACCTGCCCACAGATGGGTTTATTGAATTTACAGTGCCGGGCCCAGATGAAGCTAATACGGTGGTCTTCCCCAAAACTCCCATCGCAACGCCGAATTATGCGCCTACAGTACAAGTAAGATGGCCCGCTAGTTTTAATTCTTCTATCACATTCAAATATTACAAGGGTAAAACAGATCCGCCAGATGGCGCCAATATTTTTCCCTTAGTTGGCACGATGGGTACAGGCTCTGATTTTATTCAGATGGCCCATCGGATGGCCCCCAACAGGCTATTGGATGTAGATTTTTATGAGTCTCCGGCAGAGATTCTTAAAAGGAAGAATTTTGGAGGCGTACCAGTCAAAAAAATATTTATTGTTGGTAGCGTGCCTTTTGAATTGGTAAAATAGATGGGTAAGGGTCGGTGAAGAACCGGCCCTTTTTTTACGTATAGTAGTTGGAGTAATCTACATACAGCCATGCTATTCTTTATTATTAGAGTTGAGTAGCAACCGTAGTGATTGGTCTTTGGTGAAATAGGCAATGACCCAGTTAGCAAACGTCTTAAAGCGGTTACGATAACTGATCAGGAAGGTAAGGTGAATGAAAAGCCAGACGAACCAGGCAATGAAGCCTTTGAAATGAAGTTTGGGCTTCGTGATATCCGCAACAGCCCTGTTCCTACCAATAATAGCCATGGTGCCTTTATCGAAATATTTAAATGGCGTACGTTCTTTTGACGCTGCCATGGCCAGAAAATTTCTAGCTAACCGTGTTCCCTGCTGAATAGCTACCTGTGCCAGTTGTGGATGTCCGTTAGGAAAACCTGGGTCGGTGGTTTGTAAGCAAATATCCCCTACAGCATATATGTCGGAGAGGTCTTTAATCGCATTGTATTCATCTACCAATAATCTTTTTCCCCGGCCATAGCATTCAGCAGGAATGCCACTCATTGTTGTGCAGGTAACGCCTGCTGCCCATATTAATGTTTTGGTAGCGATGGTTTCTCCATTGGCAAAGTATACAAGATCATTTGTATAATCTTTTACCTGCATCCCCAGCTTTATTTCTACTCCCATTCTGGTAAGTGCGTTAAAGGCGTCTTGTTGCGATTGTTCGCTCATAGCGGCCAATAGCTTCTGAATGCCATCTATCAGGTAAATATGTGATTCATAACCTTTACCGGCTATTTCCGGGTAATCCTTCGGTATTATTTCCTTTTTTAACTCAGCCAACAGACCA
This sequence comes from Chitinophaga sp. 30R24, assembly GCF_049056765.1. Lineage (NCBI taxonomy): Bacteria > Pseudomonadati > Bacteroidota > Chitinophagia > Chitinophagales > Chitinophagaceae > Chitinophaga > Chitinophaga sp. 30R24. The sequence continues at coordinate 25,124 of NZ_JBJGXX010000012.1, read as the reverse complement.
GATACTTCTACGCCAGTAGGACCGCCGCCTACTACCATAATGGTTAGTAGTTTGGTTCTTTCTGCCGGGTCGGTAGTAATGGTGGCTTGCTCCATTATCCGCAGGAAGTGGTTGCGTAACCCTAAGGCATCGCTTACTGTTTTAACAGGCAGGGCGTTTTTCTGTACTTCTTCCATGCCAAAATAATTGATGGAGCTGCCATAGGCCAATACCAGGTAGTCGTAGCTTAATTGGGTGGTAGATAAAATCACCCGCTTTTCTGCGGGCATCACCTGTTCCAGATCACCCATTATAAAACGGATATTTTTACTCTTATGGATCAGTTTTCTAAAAGGATAGCTGATATTGGTAGCGTCAAGGAAGCCCATGGATACCTGATATACCAGCGGAGGAAAATAATTGTAGTTATTGCGGTCTACCAGGGTCACCGTGTAGTCGTCGTGGTTAGACAATTTCCTGCACAGGTTAATACCTGCAAATCCGCCGCCTATGATAACAATATGCTTCATAATATATCCTTTTTGTCTGCGTTAGTAAACAGTCCAGGAGGATTTTTGTTTGCCACCTATTTACACCTATTTACACCTATTTACACCTATTTACATGGGGATGAAGGTATTTTTCATCAAAAAAAATACTGATAGATCCTGCCAGAGATCTAAAACGTTACCAGGATTATGCGGCCGCCCTAAATACATGGAGATTGTGGCCGTCCAGACCTGCGTGGCCGACTTTAAGGCACATCCCGATAATTATACAATTGTAGACGTACGTATGGAAAATGAAACACAAGCAAGGATAGTATTTGACCAGGCTCTGGCCATTCCTTTGGACCAACTACGGCAAAGGGTAAACGAAATACCACTAGATAAGCCTGTTGTGGTACATTGTGTTGGTGGATATAGGAGCGCTGCCGGCATTAGTATTGTGGCAAATGCACTTAATGGTAAGGTAGCGGTTTATGATCTGGGTGAAGCAGTAAAACAGTTTTAACCATACTTCCAGGATTCACTACCGGCTTCAGTTTGCGCCGGGCAGTTTACAGTGTCACGGCTGATGGGTTTTAATTTAAGTGAAATTTTTGCATTAACGGAGCCACTTTATTCCCCAATACCCCAGGGCCAGCCATAATAGACCTTTTACCAGGAAAAAAATAAATCCCCAAAAGCCTATTTTTTTGATCCAGCGGATAATTTTTTCTTTTTTACTGATATCTGTTTCCATAATATGCGAAAATAAAGATTTTTTGATTAGATAGATATTGTCTTATTAGATAATATATTCCAGTAAATGGGAAGCGAACAGTTTAGGGGTTCCCTGTATTTTAATGATCCAGGACGGTAATTTTTTTAGCTACTTAGTTGGGAAGAGGACCGTTTGCAATAGATGTTTGAAGCAGGGGAGTAGCTGGGATAATTTCCTATATTTATGCCGAAGGCCAGGAGTGGTTTGGTTGAATGGCTGAAAAGACAAATGATTGAAACAATGATATAATACGTATTTTTGCGCTCTTTTAGCAATTTTTTAAAAGATGCCTGTAGCAGTCGTGAAGAATACATTATTGATTTCCCTATTCCTGGGTATTGGCGGAAGCTTATCCGCACAGCAAAGATCGGATTCCTCTCTTATCACCCGTCATTTAGATGAGGTGATGGTACAGGAAAATAGGTTGGCCGCGCCGGTAAAAGCGGTGAATCGCAACATTACTATTATTACCCGTAAACAGATAGAGGCAATGCCGGTGTCTTCACTTACAGAAGTGCTGGCGTATGTACCTGGGCTAGACGTGCGGCAACGCGGGCCGGAAGGTATACAAGCCGATATTGGCATCGATGGTGGTACTTTCGACCAAACCCTGGTATTATTGAATGGGATAAAGATTACTGATCCCCAAACCGGGCATAACGTGATGAACCTGCCGGTTTCACTTGCTGATGTAGACCACATCGAAGTATTACGGGGCGCTGCTGCCAGAGTATATGGTATCAATGCGCTCAACGGCGCCATTAATATCGTTACCCGTAAGGCTACGGAGAATGCCCTTACTATTAATGGCAGTGGTGGCAGCAGCTTCAAAAAAAATGAAGATAACCACTTGTATGGGGCTTATAGCCTGGGCGCCACCGGCTCGCTGGTAAAGGGTGGAGTTAGTCAATCCCTGTCCGTTAGCCGAAATCAGGGCAATGGTTATCGCTATAATACAGCGTATGATAACTACCGGGCATTTTACCAGGCCGCATTCAATGCCGACTCCCTGCACCAGTATAATCTGATGGCGGGCTTTGTGAATAATGGCTATGGCGCTAATGGTTTTTACTCATCTCCTGGCGACCTTAATTCCGAAGAAACAGTGAAAACCTTCCTGGCTGCCGTGAGCAATACTTCGCGCATTCGCCGTAATTGGGTAATGACACCCAGGATAAGCTACCGTTATACTAAAGACGATTATATCTATATTAAACCAGATAATTACCGCAACCTGCACAATACCAATATCCTGGATGCAGAGCTGAACAATACGTTTGCTACGTCAATTGGTACTTTTGGCGCTGGTATCGAAGGCCGTTATGAGCATATTAAAAGCACCAGCCTGGGTAACCGTGAGCGGTCAAACTACGGTGTATTCGGAGAATACAAGTCGTTTGCAGATCGCCGGTTCACCTTCTCTCTGGGAGGTTACTTAAATTATAATTCCGTATATGGATGGCAGTTTTTCCCTGGAGCAGATGTAGGCTTTAATCTTGCACCAGATCTCAAGTTATTTGCTAACGCCGGTACTGCACAACGTTTGCCTACTTATACAGACCTGCATTATAACGGTGGTGGTATTATGGGGAATCCGGAGTTAGATCCTGAGAAAGCTGTTTACACAGAAGTGGGCGTCCGTAAATTCAGCGGTAAATTTTCCTACACCGGATCTGTTTTTTACCGCCAGGTAAGTAATTTTATCGATTTCGTAAAAGATACGGTAGGTGGCCTGGATCCAACCACATTGAAATGGCAGCCACAAAATTTCCAACGGGCAGATATGACTGGGTTTGCCTTGAATGCAGGCTACAACACGGCTTTTGCTCCCCGTCAGTTCTTTAACAGCCTAGGCATTAATGCGGGCTATAATTATCTTTCACCTTCCTTTAAAGGAGATGCTATCAGCACCAAAATTTCCCGTTACGTAATAGAAACATTGCGGCACCAGCTTACAGCCAATGTACGCACTGATCTGTTACAGCATTTCACTATTTCTGCTGCTGCCAGATATTGTATGCGTATTAACTATAAAGACTATACGCTGTTGGATGCCAGAATTGCGTATAAGCAATCCCGTTACCAAATTTATGCAGACGCCAATAACCTGTTGGATGTAACCTATGTAGAAGCTGGTGCAGTGCCCATGCCGGGTAAGTGGATTACACTTGGAGGAAGTGTGAAGTTTTAATTTTTTAAGGAAAGAAAGTATAAACTAAGGGCTTGAGAACTATCCTGTCTCCAGGTCCTAAGGCTGTCTCCTGTTTTTAGCAAACATAGGAGACAGCCTTTTTTTGAAGGTATTATCTGCCAAAATGAAAGGCCACCCTAGATTAGGTATGGAAACTCCGTATAAAAGGCACAAAAAATCCCTAGCCAAAGTGACCAGGGACTAATTTTAATCTTTAATAAATCTGTCAACATATTTTAAGGCAACATCCGGGGGCCAGAGTGCCTCCGCTCCCCAGGAATTATTAATGGGAGAATAGAAAAATGAATAAATGATTATTTAGCATTGGCTACTAATACCACGTCCAGGTCAAAATCGTCGTAAATGGCTTTGTCGCCTATGCCTTCAAAGAAATTTTTAGAACCATATTTAATGTTGTACTTGGTGCGGTCTACTTTGATAGCTGCTTTAGCGGTTAGCTTGTTGTTGGCAACGCTAACGGTAGCAGGAAAGGTAATAGGATTGGTAATGCCTTTAATCGTTAAGTTACCAGTAACTTCATAATTGCCGTTTCCTTTTGCTGTTATCTTAGTGGTAACAAAAGTAGCTGCAGGGAATTTCTCTACAGAGAAGAAGTCTTCGCCTTTCAGATGTCCCAGCAGTTTAGCATTGCTGTCACTGTCTTTAATATCAGTTACTGCAATGCTGCGGGTATCCAGGGAAAAGCTACCGCTTTTCCATACGTTATTTTCTACATCCAATTTGCCATCTGCAATGTTGATGGTGCCTTGGTGTTGTCCGGTTACTTTTTTACCTGTCCAGTTAAGTATACTTTCTTTGCTGTTTACTTGGAAAACGGTGGCGCTCCGGGTAGCGATATTTTTGGTTGGTTGACCTTCTTTATTGACAGTAGCGGGTGTTGTAAAAGACATGAGGAAGATGCTGCTTCCAATAAAGAACAATGATGCTAATCGTTGCATATGTATGTGTTTAAATTTGGTGCAATTTAAGATAGGACATTGGATTCGCGTTTACGAGATCCGGAAATAAATGTTAAAGTTATTTGTTCATCCAGATGCATGAATCCATACAACTGCACAACCTTTAGAATGCCAGTAGGGTGCTGTCTTATTTTCACCTTTGCGGTCTGTACTAATGTAGGGACTATGTGATTGAACGCTGGTAGTTTTTCTGACGCCACTTTCTTATCAGCAGTGCCACCAAAAGGGATATCATACTGTACGTTATTAATGAATTGGTAACTTCTACGATCACCATTTTCCCTTTATACTTTTAGTTGCTAATGGAAATATTGTAACTATTCAGCTCCGTGTATAACGGGTGAACACTGCTATAAAGTAAAAATTGGTAACTTGAACTGATGGAGTGGTGGCTTAATCAGCGTAGTTTAACAAAGATAAATTGGCCTTTTATTATTTCCAAATAATAGTCTATAAATTTTGTAGGGTTTTGGTGTAGGGGAAATCATACTAAATCACATTATCTTTGCGGATTAAACCATCCAATTTGAATAATACTGTTTTTTTAATAACGCCGCCGTTTACACAATTGAACACGCCCTATCCGGCTACAGCCTATCTGAAAGGGTTCCTCAATACCAGGGAAATCCCTTCTTATCAGGCCGACCTGGGTATTGAAGTAACGTTGCGTTTGTTTTCAAAACAAGGATTGGAACAGTTGTTTGCCTGCATTGCTGCAGCGCCGCCGGCGGAAATGTCGGAGAATGTAGCCCGTATGCTGGTGTTACAGGACGATTATATCCAAACCATCGATGCGGTTATTTTATTTTTACAGGGAAAGAATCCTACGCTGGCACATCTTATTAGTAAACGGGATTATCTGCCGGAGGCTTCACGCTTTGCACAGCTAGACGACCTGAACTGGGCGTTCGGTTCCATGGGGATGCAAGACAGGGCAAAGCACCTGGCTACGATGTACTTGGAAGACCTGTCGGACCTGATCATGGAATGTGTGGACCCGCATTTTGGGTTTAGCCGCTATGCGGAGCGTTTGAGCCGTTCCGCTAATAGTTTTGACGAATTATATGCAGCGCTGGGAGCAGCGCATACCTATATTGACAAAATTTTAACAGTTATATTGGCCGCACATATGGAGCAGGTGAAACCTGCTATGGTGGCTATTTCTGTGCCATTTCCCGGGAACCTTTATGCGGGGTTGCGTTGCGGGCAATGGATCAAAGAACATTATCCCAACGTAAAAGTGGCCATGGGAGGTGGATTTCCAAATACGGAATTGCGCTCGCTGTCGGATACACGGGTATTTGAGTTTGTAGACTTTATTACCCTGGACGACGGGGAAGCTCCATTGGAGAATCTACTGCACTTATTGGAAGGCAAGAAAGCGCCGGAAGAGCTGAAAAGAACTTTTTTACTGGCAGATGATAAAGTTACCTATGTCAACAGTAAGGCTACTCACGACTATAAACAGGCTCAGCTAGGAACGCCCGACTATAGTGATCTGCTGTTGGACCAATATATTTCAGCCATAGAAGTAGTGAACCCGATGCACAGCCTTTGGAGCGATGGGCGTTGGAATAAGCTGACGATGGCACATGGTTGTTATTGGGGGAAGTGTACTTTTTGCGATATCTCATTAGACTATATTAAAGTATATGAGCCGTTAACAGCTGTGATGTTGTGCGACCGGATGGAAGCCATTATCGCCCAAACGGGTCAAAACGGCTTCCACTTTGTAGACGAAGCCGCACCGCCGGCCCTGATGAGAGCGCTGGCGTTAGAAATCATCCGGCGTAAGCTTACCGTTAGTTGGTGGACGAATATCCGTTTCGAAAAAAGCTTTACCCGCGATCTATGCCTGTTGTTGAAAGCATCGGGATGTATCGCTGTTTCAGGCGGCTTGGAAGTAGCCTCTGACAGGTTGCTGGGTTTGATACAAAAAGGTATTACTGTAGCCCAGGTGGCCAGGGTAAACCGGCATTTTACAGAAGCAGGCATCATGGTGCACGCTTACCTGATGTATGGTTTCCCTACGCAAACTGCACAGGAAACTATCGATGCATTGGAAATGGTACGGCAAATGTTTGCAGCCGGTATCCTGCAATCTGCATTCTGGCATCAGTTTACTATGACCGCCCACAGCCCTGTTGGACTTGAGCCGGCAAAGTTTAAGGTAGAAAAAGAAACCGATGAGTTGGGCGCCTTTGCTAATAATGATATTATGCATATAGATCCTACCGGCGCAGAGCATGAAACCTTTAGTTATGGCCTGAAAAAGTCGTTGTTGAATTATATGCATGGCGCCTGCCTGGACTTCCCTTTGTCGAAATGGTTTGACTTTAAAGTACCTAAAACCACCATCGCACCTGATTTTATTACCAAGGCACTGATGGAAGAAGAAGTGGGTACCATTAAGCCTACTTCTAAAGTAGTATACCTGGGCAAACAGCCCGCCATGGAAATTATTACTAAATCTAAGAAAGGAAGCACCTGGGAAATGTCTTCTTTTACCTTCCAGGGCAAAAAGGAAAAAATAAATATTAGTGTGTCTACTCCACAAGGGGCCTGGCTGGCGAATATATTGCAGCAATTGGCAGTAACTAACCCCAAAACCTATACGTTGCAGGAGGTGAAAAGTAGTTATGAGGCGGCAGGTCTGGAAGATTTTGAGCTTTTTTGGGATAATAAACCCGTAAATACCCTGTATAAAACCGGATTGTTAAAATTGTAGCCAGCCCTACCGGGAAAAATCCCGGTATCAGTCATGAGGAAAAAGTTAAATATTTGTTTCCACTAAACTGACCTACTATGAGTGATCAAATGTCCTTAGCCGGTTATGCCAGCAATGACCAAGGCTACCTGTACCCTACCACAGAGCAACTGGATTATCGGATGCCTTTTACTGGCGATGTCAAGACTTATGGAATGCCCGTAACATCAGCGGCTTTTTTGGGAATGCTAAATAATTTTTACAAATTTCTCCTTGCCAATCCGGAAGTACAACAAGCTTTCCAGGGCGTGTTATCCATCGATTTCAGTAAGGCATCGCTCTTGCGAATCCTCAGTCAGGAAGGATGTGAATACATACGTTTCCACTTTGCAATTCCGGAAGAAAATCAACAATTTAGCCTGGTAGCAGAAGGTATTACCGGCGATCAATCGCAGGTAGGCTACGAGCAGTTGCTGAAAAGAGTTACCGAAAACACGATTACAGAGCATAATAGCTTCGATCCTAAATTCGAAGAAAGAGGTAACGGTAAAGACGGAGACGGTAAGTTTGCGCCTTACAAACAACTTTTCGACATTTTAAAGAAGAATAACTCCCCACTGGCGACCGCCGACCTGGAGAAATTATTCTAACATCTTTTTTGTACTTTAATCTTAGTGCCGATGAACGGATGGGTGTACGCTTATTATGTGCTATTGGTAGCCTGCTTCATGATCAGCCTGTTTCATCTCCAATATCGGGAGGTAAGGATGTTGAGTGTGTTACTGGGAGTGTCCATTATAACAGAAGTGATTGTAGAGTTGATCGGTACAAAAGGTTTAGGCTTTTTTATAGTGTATCATTTTTTCGTGGTGCTGGAGTATAGTTTGATTACAATAATACTCCGATCAGGGATCAGGGACTATCGCTGGAGGCTTTTAATGGGCGTGTCTATTTTTGCTTTTGGTATAGTTTCTCTTTTTTACAGCTTTGTATGGGGTGGATGGCATGTCTTTCCTGGCATAAATATTACGATTGAAAGTTTCCTGGTCATATGCTGGTGCCTTTTATCCTTTTTTTCTATAACCCCGGATAGTGAAGCGTCTATATTCCAGCACCCGATTTTTTGGTTAACCCTTGCTTTTTTTATTTATTTCGCGGCATCCGTGAGTGTAAATGCCTTTTATAACCTGTTGCTGGAAAACGATACCACCAGGGCGCGGCATTTTTTCGCGGTTTTGAATTCATTATCCAATTACCTGTTGTATATTATGCTGATAAAAGGCGTAGTATGCTTCCGGTCAAACAGGATCTTTTTGTAGCTGTGACATTCATCTCATTGTTGATTACCATCATGGGACTAGTGGTGGTATCTGCAGTGATAAGTTATAAGAAAAAGCAGGATGCTTATTTACATCAGCTTAAATTAATGAAAGAAGACTACGACAAGCAGTTAATGTGGTCGCAAATTGAAATGCAGGAAGAAGCCTTTGCCCATCTGGGGCAGGAACTGCATGATGATATAGGCCAGTTATTGAGCAGCACCAAGCTCTTGATCAACGTTACCCAACGGAGCATGAAAGAGATCCCGGATACGTTGCATATAGCTGAAGAAACCCTTAGTACGGCTATCCAGCATCTTCGGGCGCTTTCTAAATCGTTTAGCCGTCAGTGGTTAAGCCAGTTCAGCCTGATCGAAAACCTCAAGATGGAAGTGGAAAGGATTAATTCCAGTAAGGCTATCATAGTAAAGTTTACCCACGAACTGATCGCATTACCACTACAGGCTGAACCTCAGATCATTCTGTTCCGCATTGTACAGGAAGCGATACAGAACTGTATTAAACACGCCCGGCCCCAAGTGATCGATATCAGTATCAGAAAGGCCGGCGAACAACTTATCCTGATTATAGCAGATGACGGTGACGGTTTTGATAAAGCCGGAATGGCCTCCATGGGTATGGGCATCCGGAACATGCAGCACCGTACCAATGTACTTGGCGGGGAAATCCGCTGGGAGGTAACTACTTCCGGAGGCACTGCTGTATTGATCACATTACCCCTTGAATAAATTTTTTATATGAACATCAATATTGGCATAGCAGACGATCATCAGTTATTCTTGAAATCACTCAGCTTATTAGTGGGCGGTTTTAGTGGCTTTCAGATTGTAGCGGAAGCTATGAACGGACAAGAAATGCTTAATAAGCTTGCCCAGTTGCAGATGTTGCCCGATATACTGTTGCTGGATGTAAATATGCCGGTAATGGATGGTGCCGCTACTACAGCTGCTGTTACCCGTTTGTACCCCACCGTTAAAATAGTAGCATTGTCTATGAAAGATAATGATGCCACTATCATAGAAATGCTGCAGGCAGGCTGTTGTGCTTACTTGCTGAAAGATATCCATCCCGCAGAATTGGAGAAAGCCTTGTGTGAAATCCATACTACCGGCATTTATACCAATGATGCTTCCAATGTTAACTACCGGCGGCTATTACTGCAATCCGAACAAAAACAAACCCTTACAGACCGGGAAAAAGAGTTTCTCAGCCTGGCCTGCAGCGACCTTACCTATAAGGCCATTGCCGTTAAAATGAATGTCACGGAGCGTACGATAGACGGTTACCGTGAGATCCTGTTCAATAAACTGAATGTACAGAGCCGTACCGGTATGGTACTGGAGGCGTTAAGAAGACAACTGATCACTTTATGACCCCGTGAAATACCCGTTTCCGGTTTTACCGTTATAATACCTCCTTTTACCGCTTTTAGGGTAGGGTTAGCCTTTTAGTCCCCTTATAATCTGTAGGTATGTTGTAATTTCAACCCGTCAATACAAACCAAATCTGAATGAGATGAACAATCAACAACCTATTGCTGACCCCATTCTGGTAGTGAATCAACTAAATGTTCGCTATGGGGCTTTTCAGGCAGTGAAAGAAGTTACTTTCGGGGTTTCAGGCGGTGAAATTTTTGGTTTACTGGGTCCTAACGGCGCCGGTAAAACGAGTACGCTCAGTGCTATAGAAGGCTTGTTGCAACCCGCTTCCGGAACGATTACAGTAGCCGGGTTCAATACAAAAGAGAAGCCCTTGCATGCCCGTGCCAATATGGGCGTACAACTGCAGGCCACCAGTTTTCAGCCAGAATTAACCATTGCAGAGATTATCCGTCTTTTTGCCCGTATTTATGGTGTTAGTCTCAATGAGGGTGCTATCCGGGAAAAGCTGGCTGCTATCAGCCTGGAAGATGCCGCCGACAAAAAAATTGCTGAGCTTTCCGGAGGCCAGCAACAACGGGTATCCCTGCTGATTTCTACCATTCATAACCCGCAATTGATATTGCTGGATGAACCTACTACCGGCCTGGACCCGCAATCCCGGCGGCAATTATGGGAACGTATAGAGTATTTCCGTAACCAGGGGCATGCGGTAATGCTCACTACCCACTCTATGGAAGAAGCAGAAGCGGTATGCGACCGTATCGCCATTATAGACCATGGACGCATTATCGCTATCGATACACCGGAAGCCCTGATAGAAAAACATCGCCATGATCCGGAAGTATTGAAAGTGGTGAGAAGGGGAAAAGTAACCCTGGAAGATGTGTTCATTGGATTAACTGGTACTGCTGTTCGTTCATAACAAAAAAAGTCGTTGTATGGAAACAAGAATACCTAAAAATTCCGCTGTATTATCTGCGTTATTACAGGCAGATTTTACCACTATTTGGCGTAATCGCCGTTCTATGCGGTTAGTGCTTATTGTGCCGTTGTTGATCCTCATTTCTTGGAAAGGGCTGATAGATAAGATCGGCGGTGTGTTTGTTTTATCTTCCTGTATCACTATAGGCCTTACTAGTATCGGGCTAATGGGATATACTAATGCGATTGCCCGCGACCGCGACAAGGGCGTGTTTCAACGTTTGCGTGTAGGTCCGGTTTCTGCCTGGACGATCATGATCAGCCGGTTGGCTGTACAGGTAGTGATGATTTTATTGATGACAGTCCTTGTATTTTTGGTGGGCTACTATGTAGATCATATTAGTATATCGCCGTTGGGTTACGTAACTGGTTTATTGATGGCTATGGTAGGAGGTGTGGTATACCTGGGTTTAGGACAAGCTATAGTAGGGCGTATCAAAAACCCGGATACGGCTAGTTCTACTACGCGTCTGGTATATTTTGCTTTTATTATGATAGGTATGTTTGGTGAATTTGGTGCTTTAGGGAAAGAGATGGCCCAGATAGTGATCTGGTCGCCTTATGGAGTAGTACGGAAAATATTAGGTGCGAGCTTGTCGCCGGCTACCTGGGAGTTGAAAACTACTTATGCATTACTGGCAGCCATAGGATATACTATTTTGTTTGTGATACTAGGAGTGAAATGGTTTAAATGGGATAGCAAGTGATTTTTCGACGAGGTAGGTAATGCCTGCCTCGTTTGTTTTAGGATGCTGATTCAGCACCTCGTTGATCCGCTGATACTGAAAAATATTTCAGTGTAATTTTTGGAAAAATAAAATAGCTGCTTATCTTTGCGCTCCCTGACACAATATCAGTTGCCCAGATGGCGAAATTGGTAGACGCACTGTGTTCAGGTCGCAGCGCCTGCAAGGGTGTGCTGGTTCGAATCCAGTTCTGGGCACTAGAAGCCTTGTAAGTAATTACTTACAAGGCTTTTTTAATTGCGTCGAGTGTTCCTGGTTGTCCAAACTAATTGATCGATTCGGTTTTTTCTATTTTGCCGCAATTAAATTTTCAACAAGCTCTAAATGAAAAAGACAATTACAATTGTTATTATTCTGTTTTTAAAAGGTATCATTACATTTTCACAGATAAGTATAGATAAAGCCCAGATTGTACCCCTGGCCCCGAATGTGGCCGAATTATCAAAATACATAGATATTCCTACCATCCCGATGAACGGTGTAGTACCAATCAGTTTTCCCTTATTTGACTTAACTGTTGGGAAAATACACATTCCTATTACATTGAGTTATCATGCTTCTGGAATTAAGGTTGCTCAACAAGCTACATGGGTGGGTCTTGGATGGAATTTGATGCCGGGAGGTAATATAGCCAGAACCGTTAGAGGTATTGAAGATGAAAAATCAGTGAACGGTTGGTTTAATCAAAATATTCCGGTAGATACTATCTCCAGTATTAGGGATTATAATACTTTAAAGAACTGGTCTAATAATATTCCGGATGCCCAGCCGGATTTTTTTAATTTTAGCTTGCCTGGCAAATCTGGTAAATTTCTTTTTTCAAGGGATTTGAAGAACTTTGTTGCGGTACCTTATACACCAGTTGTTATCAACAGGAATGCCTCTCTTAATACTTATAGCATTATTGATGAGGATGGAACCAAGTATTATTTTCAACAGAAGAATAATTTTTTTAATGATGATCAAAGAGTACAATCTTATGTTCAATCATGGAGCCTAACAAAAATTGTTTCTAGCGATAATGTTGATAGTTTGGATTTGTCCTATACTGCTGAAATTGAATTTAGCATAACCTCAACCAGTTCCCGTAGATATAGAAAAGGTGAATCGGAAGATGATTTTAATGGATATGCTGCCGATAATCCACAAACTATAACATCTACATCTCTAATAGGTAATCCAATTTTAAAAGAAATCACCTATAGAGATGGGAAAGTAACCTTTTATGCAAATACTGTCAGACAAGATGGTTTTGAATTGTCTAGCTATCCCAAACATGCCTTGGATAGTATTGTCGTTTATAAAAAAGTAAATAATAACTACGTTAGGGTAAAGAAAATTGGATTTGCTTATGATTATTTTAACGTTGAGAATAATATGAGCGTTGCTGCTTCCAGGTTAAGGTTACTATCTTATAGTATTGATGATATAACAGGAGCCAGTGCCCCACAAACTCATTATTTCAGCTATAATGAATTGCCTATTCCTTCAACCACTTCTTTTAATATGGACTATTGGGGATATTACAATGGAGCAGGTAATGGGAACGTTAGTTTATTACCCAATATTTTGCCTGTTCAAACAGAATTGCAGAAATTTGGAAATATTGGATTGGCTAACCGTACTCCTTCCGATACTTATATAATGGCAGGGATGTTAACAAAGATCACCTATCCAACAGGAGGGTATACCTCCTTTGAATATGAGCCTAATAAATATTATTCTACACGGACTGAATATATAGATACCAGTTTAGCCAGTTTTACTTTAGCTGGCACCGGACGTACTAGTTTTGCAACCAGGCAGGCGGATTTTAAAAGTCCTTCTGCAGATGGGAGGGCCTATAGTAGTGGAAAAATAAATATTACCTTTTCACCTTTTTCTCCCAATGCTTTTGATGTAGCGCAAACGGTCATTCTTAAAGACCTGACTACAGGAAAAAATCTGGTCATATGGTATTCAAGTGATTTTGGTAATGAATATACTAAATCCCATTCGATTGAATATGCCTATGATTTTGATACGGCTCATACTTATCAGATCTATGCTGTAATCAATGATTATTCCACTACTACTATTAAAGTGGAGGTTGCCGGATTAAAGCGGAACACTTCCAGGTTGATTAAATCTGGCGGAGGTATAAGGGCAAAAACTATTGCCTATTATAATGCCGACAATACATTGCAGAAAAAGACCCGGTTTTCTTATGGTATAAATGAAAGCAGTTATGGAAATATCCTGATGTCTGACGATATATTTTATGAAAATTACTACCGTAAAACACTTAGAAAAGTTGTCGACTTTGGCATGGCAGGATGTGGAGAAATAGATGGGAGTGAATTGGTTTATTTGGCTCAGGCATCTTATCCAACTGTAACATTCAGTTCTGGAGATGTACTTTATCCTTCAGTATCTCAATACGAAGTCGACAATCAGGGTATCCCAAATGGAAAGACTGTTTTCAACTACATCATACCCAATGACTACAGATTTGTACCAAATCCTGTGGCAGTAGGAGGGAAAGAGTATGTTGGGAATTCTTTGTATGAAGATTTTCTTGCATCTAAAAGTATATATAAATACAATGTATCCTCTAATAATTATTCATTGATTGATTCTATGAGTAATGAATATAACATTTTTAATTTCAATACAATTAAGAGTGTTTCAGTTTATAATACTGTTGATTATGCAGATGAAATGAGATGTAGAGCAGGTGATCCTCCATTAAATGATATTGGATATGCGTTTTATGACATAAAGCTTGGAAAGTATTTATTGACAAAGGCTACAGTCAATCAATATGATGACCTGGGGAACGAGCTTCAATCCGTCACCGATTATGGCTATAACGACAAATTGATGCTTAAGTCAACTTCTACAACAGATAGCAAAGGACTTAATATCTCCACATCTTCCCTTTATCCCGGTGATCATGCTTCCACAGATGTGAATGCAGCTGTTTTGAATCAGATGTTATCCTCCAATGTCATCAGTCAACCCTATTGGAAGGCGGATTATAAGAATAATACCCTTTTACGTTCTCTAAACACCACTTTCAAGAGTGGCTGGAATGGTAATGCCTCACAGATACTTCCTTCTTCCAATATTTTAAAAACCAGGATGAATGGGACAGATAATATTACCACTGTTATGTATTATAATTCATACGATGCTTATGGCAATATATCGGAGCAACAGAAATCCAATGATGTGAAAGAGGTTTATCTGTGGGGTTACAATGGTAAGTACCCTGTAGCAAAAATATTAAGAAGTGACTATTCGACGGTAATAACGAAAGTGACGCAGTCAATACTGGACAATATTAACGGCACGACGACAGATGCAACCATGCGTGCAGAGTTAAATAAGCTTCGTACAGGCTTGCCGGGAGCTCATGTATGGACGTATACCTACGCGCCATTAATTGGCATGACAAGTGAAACGGACCCGGCAGGGCATACGACGTACTATGAATATGACGGCTTTGGTCGTTTGCAATATGTGAAAGATAAGGACGGTAACATTATTAAGATGTATGATTACCATTATAAGACCAATTAATGCTGCGTTAAATGGGAAATAGCATTATTGTATTTATTATGCCAGGGCAATTTTATTAATCCCTTTTGTTTATTGAATTGATACTATGAAATTTTCTAGATATTTATGCCTGCCGACATTTTTATTTGCAGTGCTCTTAATTGTAAATGATAGCAGCGCACAGGCTCCCATACAGCCCTATACCAATACTAATATTAACTATGTTCGTACCTGGGAGCCATCTATGCCCACTACTCATCCAGCTACTGTAACCGGCAGTACGAATGTGAAAGAGGTGAAACAAACTACTCAATATTTTGATGGGTTGGGCCGCCTGTTACAAACCGTTAGTAAGGGGATTTCCCAACAGGGAAAAGACTTGGTAACGCCGGTTGTATATGATGGATTTGGCCGTGAGCAATACAAGTATCTGCCTTATGTTTCTCCTGCCAGCGATGGCGAGTTTAAAGAGAACCCTTTTGCAGAGCAGGCTGCTTTCATGAATGCTCAATATCAGTCGCAAGCGGAGAATACGTTTTATGGTCAGACGGTATTTGAAGCTTCTCCATTAAACCGGGTGATGAAAACAATGGCGCCAGGTAGCAACTGGGCAGGAGGTGGAAGAGGAGTGGGTCAGCAATACCGAGTAAATACCGCCGCAGATAGCGTGCGTATTTGGATAATGCCTGAAGGGCTTCAAATACCTGTTACTACTACTGTATATGCCAATGGGAAATTGTATAAAAATGTAGTGACAGACGAACATGGTAGTAGTGTAGTTGAATTTAAAGATAAAGAGGGTCATGTAGTGCTTAAAAAGGTAGAATTAATCGGTGGCGCTGCAGATGGGCATAGTAACTGGCTCTGTACTTACTATGTATACGATGAACTGGGAAACCTGCGTTGCGTGATTCCTCCTAAAGCGGTAGAGCAGATTAAATATAATTGGCTACTAACAAACGAAGTGGTGAATGGTTTATGTTTTCTGTATCGTTATGACGGAAAGAATCATATGATCATTAAAAAGGTGCCGGATGCTGATTCCGTAGAAATGGTGTATGATGTGCGCGACCGCCTGGCCTTTTCAAGAGATGGTAATTTGCATGCGAAATCCCAATGGCTGACTACTTTTTATGATGAACTGAATCGTCCTATCATGACCGCATTATATAATAAGGCAGGTATCGATAGAGAGGAGTTGCAGCAACAAATGAATGCGGCTATTGATAACGCTAAACAAATTGATTATACTATTCCGGCGGTAACAGACCTGGTGGTAGCGAATGATGACGGTCGTAATATTTATAAAGCCAGTAATAGCATCACATTTGAAACCGGTTTTAACTCAGCTGTCGATGTTGAGTTTGAAACTTTGATTGACGCCAATGCTACACAAGGCACTACTACTGTGGTGGCTACTAACCCATTACCAGATATCAATGCTGCCGATTTATATCCATTGACCTACACCTATTACGACGATTATACATTTACAGGAAAACATGATTTACAAACAGCAGATCTGGGAAAACTGAAAAATGGAGATAATGAATACGGTGAGGTAGTGAATGCCGCCAGTACGATGACCCATGGCATGCTAACTGGAACGTGCATACGTATATTGGGAACCAACCAATGGCTTAGTTCAACTACTTATTATGATGATAAAGGGAGAGTGATACAAACAATTGGAGATAATGCATCAGGTGGAAAAGATATACTTAGCAACCGTTATGATTTTAACGGAAAAGTGCTTAGCTCTTACCATCATCATCATAATCTGCGCAGTGCTATACCGGCACAGGTGACCACACTCACCGTCATGAACTACGATGCTGCTGGCAGATTGATAAATATTAAAAAGCAACTCAATGATGATGGCATAGATAAATTGATTGCAACGAATGATTATGATGAGTTGGGGCAATTAACATCCAAAACGCAGGGCGCCCTACATACGGAAAAATTTGAATACAATATTCGTGGCTGGTTGCTTGGCATGAACCGTGATTATGTGGCCGGGCAGCCTGGCGGTTATTTCGGTTATGAACTGGCCTATGATCAGCCGGTTTCTTCGCTTACCGGTACGATGTATACCAGGCCGCAATATAATGGTAATATTTCAGGCACTACCTGGCGGGGTAAGAGCGATCAGATCAACCGCAAATATGATTTTTCTTATGATCGTGTAAATCGTTTGACCGGTGCTGCCTTCACCCAGCAAAATACAGGTAGTAGCAGCTGGACGAATAATGTGGCCGATTTTTCTGTGAGCGGTTTGTCTTATGATGCGAATGGCAATATCCTCTTCATGAATCAGAAAGGGCTCAATGGCACTTCGATTCAAACGATTGACAGTTTGAAGTATGCTTATATTCCGAATAGCAACCAACTATTTTTTGTAACAGACAGAAAAAATGATCCGGGAAGTAAGTTGGGAGACTTTAAGGAAGTTAACAACGATGAAAACCGGGATTATATATACGATGCCAATGGGAATCTTATTGTTGATATTAATAAGGGATTGATTATAAACAGGTATAATCACCTGAATCTTCCTGATAGCATTACCATAGAGGGTAAGGGTTATATTGAGTATATGTATGATGCTTCAGGTAATAAGTTACGTAAAAAAGTGACAGACGTTACCGGAAGCGGTGTTATTACTACTACAGATTATATTGGTGGATTTGTATATCAAAATGATACGCTTCAATTTGCGACACAGGAAGAAGGCCGGATAAGAATGGTGTGCAAAACAGGGGAGCAGCCGGCATATGTATATGATTATTTTGTGAAAGACCATCTGGGCAATACCCGTATGGTATTAACAGAACAAAGTGATGTTAGCATGTATGCGGCCACTATGGAACAGGAAAATGCTGTAAAAGAAATAGCATTGTTCAGCAATATCGATAATACCCGTAGTGTTAAACCGGTGGGCTATCCGGCAGATCAGGCTACTGCGAAAAACGAATTTGTCGCCAAACTGAATGCAAAAGCAGGCGGCAATAAAATAGGGCCATCGCTTGTATTACGCGTCATGGCTGGCGATACCATCCAGCTGAGTGCCAGTGCGTTCTATAAATCACAGCAACCGGCAGATAAAAATAACAACACCACCCCGGAAGAGATAGTAGCCTCCTTGTTGCAGTCGCTTGCCACTACCACAAAAGCAGGAGGTACACATACAGATGTGGTTACTACTTCTCCCGACCCCATGGCCGGCAACTTTACAGGTAATGATTATCGGCGTTTAAGAGATAAAGATCCTGATCAAAATCAGCAGGATAAACCTAAAGCCTATCTGAATTTTGTGTTGTTTGATGATCAGTTTAAATTGGTAGAGGAAAACAGTGGAGTAAGACAAGTAAAAGGAGACCCAGATCAGTTGCAGACATTGGGTACAGAAAAAATGGAGGTGAAAAAGAGTGGATTTTTGTATGTTTACACCAGCAATGAGAGTCAGCAGGATGTGTTCTTTGATAACGTTATATTAGGTGTTAATTCTGGTCCGGTATTGGAGGAAACACATTATTATCCGTTTGGACTCACCATGAGTGGGATAAGTTCTAATGCTCTCAAAGGTTCGAATTATCCGGAGAACCGAATGAAGTATAATGGGAAGGAGTTGCAGAGTAGGGAGTTCGGAGATGGCAGTGGATTAGAATTATACGACTATGGTGCCAGGATGCAAGACCCTCAAATTGGGCGCTGGTGGGTAATCGATCCATTAAGTGAAAAAGGACGGCGGTGGAGCCCTTATGTTTATGCACTTGATAATCCGATAAGATTTATAGATCCTGATGGAATGTGGCCGGACTGGCCTACGTGGAATGATGTTAAAAATGCAGGGAAAGCTGTTGCGGGTAGTGTTGGAGGAGCCGTTATAGGAACAGTTGATAATCTTAGTGGAGCAAGTTTTAGAAGTGCAGTAGCAGGTAATATCTCCGATCGATCTATAGCTTCTGGTTGGAATGCAGGATTAGATGTAGCAGATGTTGCGGCCGCAGTAGGTGGTAAAGGTGGGCAAATAGTTGGGGGAGCGATAACCGGAACCGCAATAACAGTGACGGGGGCAAGCGGAGGGCTGGCAGCAGAAGTGAGTGTACCTGTAGCACTTGGTGGGATGGGAATTTCTGCAATAGGAACAGTGCTAACCGGTAATGGAACTGCTAATTTAGCTTCGCAAAGTGGAAGAGTTAATATAGGCGAGTATAGTCATATACAAGATGAGTTACCTCGTAAATCAGGTGGAGAGCCTGCCCCTGATCCGGCGGCAACAGGTCCACATACAGAGTTAGGCTCCCAGGAAGGTAGAAAAGGGAGATATAATCAGGCAAGAGAGTTTGACCAGAACGGCAATGTTGTGAAAGATATTGATTTTACGGATCATGGACGACCTGGTAATCATCCTAATCCCCACGAGCATCCATATGTTCAGAATCCAACTGGCGGAACTCCTATGCGTAGTAAACAGGCGCAACCTTTAAATGCAGATTATCAAAAATATTTACCGTGGCTACAACAAAAATAATTATACAAGGTTCATCCTCTGAAGTCTTAGATGTACAACTATCAGATATATTGAATTGCATTGAAAATGGAGATCGCTTTTTGTGGTCATTACAGTGGATTACAGCTGTAGGTCAGCCTGGGGATGAAGAAGTTTTATCCTTTGAAAAATCAGTAAATAAATCTTCCAATGGGCTTTTGTATAGTTGGAGTGAATTACTTGATTTATCAAATCGCTTTTATCAAATAATAGAGCTACTTGTTTGTGGCGATCAAAATGAAGCGTCCCTGAGGAGATATGAAATAGATGAGGAAATGATCTTAAGCTGTAATTATGTGTTTGAGTTGGTAGACTCTTCTTACTGGCTTGTTAGTAGCAGTGATAAGGATCCTATATTGCGTATGCAGCGTGAACTACCAGGAGTAACAGTATGTTAAAAAAATAATAAAATAGATAGAGCCGTATGCTAATGCTTAGCATGCGGCTCTATCTTTGTGTTTTATGCTTTTAATTTTTTGGTGGTAGTAGTTAGTTGAGCTTCTTTTAGGAAAGCATCCACCACGCGGAGAATGGTATTACGGTCTTCTTCAGAAATCTTATCCAGCAGCTCCAGGCGATAGAGCATTTTTTTATCCTTCACTAAAAAGGTAGTGTTACCCACCAGATAATCCAGGCTCACGTCCAGTGCGTCCGCAATTTTTGCGGCTACTTCTACAGATGGTGTAATCTCATTACGTTCATAACGGCCAATGATAGCACCGGAGGTGCCTACAGCCTTACCGAGTTCGTCCCGGTTAAGATCCTTCTCTTTACGCAGTTGTACTATTTTATTACCTAAATCCATACCTAATAAGTGATGAAAATGCCTGATTGATCGGCGTTTTAGTAAAATTAGTTTATTGATAGGTGAAAAACAACAATGAAAAAGTTTGTTTTTAATTTACCTATCAATTATCTTTGTCACCAATAGGTGAAGAAAAAAATATTTTTTATGGCTAAGATCAATATCGATAATCAGGACGCCATTACTTACCAAACGGAGGAACTGGGGTTTACTATCCTTGGCGGTATCCGGTTGGATGGTTTAGACCGGATGCGTGTAACGTTGAAGGTGGAAGTATTGAACCGTAAGTTCAACCACTATCTTGATCATCCTGATATTGCAAATCTTGCCATCCGCCAGAATCTTGATCTTTATAATCATCATCAGGTGGAAAAGCTATCCAGGTTGATAGCCGACCGGCTGGAAGTTGGTAACAGTCCTGTAGTGCAGGCGCTGGGAGAGATCACTGATCAGTTGGAAGGTTACCGTTTACAGCAGATCGAAGCCCGGAAGCAGGAACAGGTAAAACCGCTGAAAGTACTTACAGAAGCAGAGCAGCAGCAGGCTATGGCGTTTTTACAACAGCCAGGCTTACTGGAACGAACCAACGAAATGATCGGCAGCAGTGGTATGGTAGGCGAAGAACTAAACCGCCTGATCATGTACCTGATCTTTACCAGCCGTAAAACTACCCGCCCGCTGCATGTGATCAGCTTCGGCAGCAGTGGCACAGGTAAAAGCCACCTACAGGAAAAAATCGGTGACCTGATGCCTGATGAAGATAAGATTGAAATTACCGCTTTAACAGAGAACGCTTTTTATTATTTTGATAAAGGAGAGCTGGGTCATAAACTGATACTGATAGAAGATCTGGACGGTATATGGTCTGCCCTGTATCCCTTGCGGGAGCTGCAAAGCAAGCAGCGTATCAGTAAAACCGTTACCATCAAAGACCGTAACGGCAATACTAAAACCATCCACCTGAAAGTACACGGCCCTGTTAGTATTGCTGGTTGTACCAGCCTGTATGAAGATAATGCTAACCGCTGCTTCCTGTTATATCTTGATGAAAGCAGTGAACAGGATGAAAGGATCATGGATTACCAGCGGGAACTAAGCGCAGGTAAGGTAAACAGTGCAGCCGAGCAACAGGCCCGCTATCTGTTACAGAACGTGCAGCGTATCTTAAAACCTGTTACCATCCGTAACCCTTATGCAGAGCTGTTAAAGATACCGAAGGAGGTTTTTAAACAGCGCCGGACTAATGCGCATTACCTGGCCTTTATAGAAGTGATTACCTTTTATAAGCAGTACCAGCGGGATATACAGACAGATGAAGCTACAGGCGAACGCTATATTACCACTACCATAGACGATATAAGAGAGGCTAATGAACTGATGAAAGGTATATTGCTGCGTAAAAGTGATGAGTTGAGCGGTGCTACCCGTCATTATTTTGAACAGCTTAAAGTCTGTCTGGAATCCAATGTTGAAAAGGCTTTTACCAATAGTGGTATCCGCACCATGATGCGTATCCCACTAAGTACGGTAAAGCGGCACCATGCAGCGCTGCTGCAAGTGGGATATATACGGCAGGTGGAAAGCCGCTACACAAAGGCGTATCATTATGAAGTATTGAGCTATGAAGAATACCAGCAGCTACAGCAACGTATCATTACCGTACTGGATGAAGTGATGGAAGGGCTCAATGGTTCAGTAACAGCCCATCAGATAAGTGAGCCGGATAAACGCAAGAAAAAGAAGCAGTTAGCCTAACGGCTCACGCTATACGGAGCATACATACCGCACACAAAAAATTATTGTATCATGAAACAGCTTGACTTAAAAAGTGAGGCCTACCGTTATATTGTCCAAAGTTACGGGGAGTGGCTAGGTACGCTGGGTTATAATGAACAAACCGTTTATCAGTTACCAAACCACATACAGGAGCTGCTTTACTACGTGGAGAGTAAAGGCTATGCAGGTTTACATCAGCTAGATATACACCTGTTCAAAGATCATTATTATAAGCTGAAAGGGCGGTCTAATCAGCGCCGTGGTGGAGGGTTGAGTAATAGCTATCTGAACAAACATTTACAGGCATTACAGAAGTTCAGCGACTATCTGCGTCAGAGCGGCAGGCTGCTGCTTCCCAGGCTGGATATACGTACAGAAAGTGATGAAGGTATTATCACCGATGTATTAACACAGGAAGAAATCAGGCTGCTTTTTGAAACTACTTACCAGCCCTATGAATCCCGAAAACATGATAAAGGCGCCCAGTTTTATGAAACGATGCAGAAGCGTGACCGGGCAATGCTGGCAGTGTTCTATGGCTGCGGGTTAAGAAGGAACGAGGGTTATCATCTTGATACCGGTGATATCCAGTTCCATAGCTCCCTGCTGCATGTTCGTAAGGGGAAAGGTTACCGGGAACGTTTTGTTCCGGTTACCAAACAGGGTATTAAATACCTGGAACAATACCTGTATGATGCTCGTCCTTACTTTATAACAGGGAAACAGGATGCCCTTTTTGTTACTTATAGCGGCAGGCGGCTAGGTGGTCAGGCGTTGTTGGTGCGGCTGAAATTACTGATCGCTTTATCTGGCAATCTGGAACTACAGTTAAAAGATGTACACCTGCATACGCTGCGGCACAGCATTGCTACGCATCTGCTACAAAATGGTATGACACTGGAACGTATCAAAGACTTTTTAGGTCATACCAGCCTTGAAAGCACACAGATATACACCCACTTCTTAGAACAGCAAAATCCCAATATACATGCTACCTGATTATAGTAAGTTCCGGGAATACCTGGTTATAAAGCGTTACAGTACTGCTACCATTGAAACGGTTATCCGGGCAGTTAATTACCTGCGCCAGTGGGCAGATAAGGAGAATATACCGGAGCTGGAAGATATAAGCTATAGTGATATGCTGGACTTTATGAAGTGGAGCAGTAGGGGCGGCGCATCACAGAGAACAGTATCCGGGTATCTAACGCATGTACGTAAATATTATGAGTGGCTGATCAGTGAGGGCATGATCAAAGAAAACCCTGTTAGTAGTATTAAGGTACAGAGTATTAAGCGCCGTGCTTATTATGATATTTTAAGCGCTGCACAGTTGGAAGAACTTTATCAGCATTACACTACAAATATCACGAATGAACCCGGAAAGATGCTGCCACCGCAGGAAATGAATATTTTATCCAGGAGGCGCAACCGGGTGATATTAAGCCTGTTGGTGTATCAGGGCTTGCGTGTAGAGGAAGTGGCCGCGCTAAAAACATCTGACTTACAGTTGCGGGAAGGCAAGATCATGATACACGCTAAACGAAGAACTGCGGCCAGGAATATGACCTTAGAGAGCTTCCAGGTGTATGAGATAATGGACTACCTGCATGAAGTGAGAAAGCAGCTTTTACCGGAAGGAGTAATCACGGATCAGCTTTTTGTACAGCGGGATGGTGGTCAGAATTTTTATGGTGTTACTCAAACGCTGTTAAAGCAGCTACGGCAGATCAACGGCAGGATAAAGAACCTTGATCAGATAAGGACCAGTGTTATCACACAGTGGCTGAAACAGCATGATCTTAGAAAGGTGCAGCATCTGGCAGGGCATAAATATGTAAGTTCTACGGAGGCATATAAACAGAATGTGCTGGAAGGGTTACAGGAAGCTGTAAACCGCTACCATCCGTTATAAGTAAGATATTTTTAATTATTAAACCATTATGTAAATGGAAAAATCAAAACAACCACTGATTGTTCCTGAAGAAAGAATCATGCAACGAATAGTATTGATAAGGGAAGAGAAAGTAATACTGGATCTTCATCTTGCAGAGTTGTACGGTGTAGAAACGAGGGCTTTAAAACAAGCAGTACGGCGTAACATGGAACGCTTCCCGGAAGATTTTATGTTCGAGTTGACCGAAGATGAGGTAGAAGCGGTGGTATCACAAAATGTGATACCACACAAGAAGTACCTTGGTGGCGCAAAGCCGTTCGCTTTTACAGAAACTGGTGTGGCTATGTTATCCAGTGTATTGAAAAGTGATATAGCTATAGAAATGAATATAGCCATCATGAGAACCTTTATATCATTACGTAAATTATCGGTTAATTATAAAGAGGTAATGCGGGTACTGGAGGACATGCGGGAACAGTATGATAATCAGTTCGAGGACATTTACCGTGTGTTGGAACATCTGATAAATAAGCCACAGGAGCCGCGTAATATGATCGGATTTACACGGCATGATGATGAGGCTGAATAGGCAACAGTGGAGGTTCTGGCGGGATAATATAATTATACGCATGAGTATAAAGCCCTGGCAGGTAAAAAGGTCTCACTGCGGGCTTAGTCGGCAAAAAGGCGCGCCAGTCCTGCGCTTGCCCCTTCCGCTGCGCTCCAGGGGCTGCGCTCCGTCCTGTCACGCTTTTTGCGCTCCCTCGCCCTCCGTTCGGCCAGCTCCCGGTCTGGCTAAGGAGGTGTTTAAATCGAGGTTGCCTTTATGCCCGCCATCCCTTCGCTGTCCATTTTGTCTCGTCCTAAAATAAGTTTACAGATTTTAAAAATAAGTCCTAAAATAGATTTGCGTTTTACTCTTAGTCCTGCTCCTCATTTACAGTTCCTTTTTTAAGATAATAGTTTTTCCATAACC
>NZ_JBJGXX010000011.1:0-129756 GCF_049056765.1 Chitinophaga sp. 30R24 | reverse complement strand
AGGTTATGGAAAAACTATTATCTTAAAAAAGGAACTGTAAATGAGGAGCAGGACTAAGAGTAAAACGCAAATCTATTTTAGGACTTATTTTTAAAATATGTAAACTTATTTTAGGACGAGACAGAGGACGAAGGAGCGCAAAAAGGTGACAGAGAGCGAAGCCCCGGAGCGAAGCGGAGGGGCGCCCTTTTTGCCGACTGAGGCCGAAGCGAGACCTATAAACCCGCATAGTTCTACTATTCCTCTTGGAAAAGCCTAAAAAGGATCTTTCGAGTCCACTCTTATTAATCGATCCAAAGACATTTCTAACATTTGTAGCATCTCTCTATAAAGCGAATAATCTTGTTTATGAGCAAGATCATTCATTATAGGATGGTTTAAGGAAACGTTCAAAACTCTAAAAAAATTCCTTGATGCGATTTCCTTGTCTTTAATACTTTTTGAACTCTTGATTTTCTTCAACGCTTCAGAACCAATATCATAAATCCATGGAAAATCATGCTTAAGCATGCTCAAAATCATTAGAAAACCAACACCATCATCCTGAGATATCATAGCAAGCTCTTCTAACATCATAGGATGAAGCCTTCTAAACTTTTTATTAGGACTACTATTTGAGATATTTTTTTCAATTCTGCCTGGCAAATCCTGAAACATTATCTTAATTTCTTCAAAAAGTTTCGCAACTGGAGTATCCTCAGATAAATCCTTACTTTCCGATTTACTTTGTTTCTTTACTATAGGAGCAACCTTTTCCAAGAACTGATTAACCTGTCCTTTAATAACTTCTTCAATTGGTCTAGCGTTAGGAATTTTACTAACCAAATTACTAACCAATTTCGTCAATGAATCTACATCATCAGCACAGTTCTGAAATTGGGCAAAAGGGCCGCTATTGGCCATACTAAGGGGTAGGCCAAGGGCTATTCCAATCAAAGGAGTACCTGATTTCCCAATGGCTATACCAGCTTCATAGAGAATCCAAGGTCTATCAATGCTATGATGGGTCAATAAACAGACTACATCGGAAGCTTCGTTTAGCTTCTTAAAAATTTCCTCATACCATAAAGTGCCATATTCAATACCCTGAGTACCTTTTTTATCGGAAGAACGGAATGACTGAAGAATACCCATACTTGAGTTACTCAACAACTGGCTGAATGCTTCAGCCAGATCAGCATCTCTGGTATCATGACTTATAAACACCAAAGGTGTTTTTGTAATCTGCGTAGGTTGAGTGGATTCTTCCTGTTTATCGACGGTTGTTGTCTTTTTCGCCATAAAGTATTCAAATTGAACTATAATACTGAGTATCTATCTATTTATACCTCCTTTGTGCAAGCCACATAGTATGCTCCCTAGATATTGCGTTTTCCGAATCAAGTACAAACTTTGAAAATTGATCTTCTGATTGCAAATGATTATTTAAGGATCTGATGAGGCCTAATTCGGCTACGGTTGTCGTATATGCCTGAGCCAACTCATGAAACTGTTTCATTTCAACCCAGGCTATTGCTGCAGCAGAAATCGTAGTAAACAAGCCTACTAAATTCCAAGAAGAGGCTGGATTAATAATTAAGAACAAGCTCGCAATTACACTTAAGGCTTGACACCCAACAACAACAGCAAACCACCCATTTCTCATTTTTTTATTATACTTGGATTTCTTTGCATACCATTCTATCTGATTAACGATACGCTCATTAAAATATATGGTTTGTCTGTCTTTCCAACCTAAAGACCTTACCTGGTTCATTTCCTCACTAATAGATGCTTCTTTCAACAACCTAACATCCATCCTCTCCTCAAGATCAGGAAACTGTTTTCGGAGCTCCATTATTTGTTGGTTAAACTTGGTCTGAATACTTATCGAACTGGATGAACTCTCAAAACCTTCAGAGCACGTCACATATCTCCACATTAATGTTTTTATTGACTCAGACAATGCTCTTGCTTGGTACCATAAATCTTCAAAGTTACAACGCTTAACAATCACTGTTAGGCACAATGCACCAAGTAAAAGTAAGAGAGAAAAACAATAAACATACACCTTAGGATCAACTTGTTCAAAGTTATAAATAGTTATTGCTGCACCAACTATCCCAAATATTAAGTTGGTTTTCATTAAGCCGATATAAGAGCGTTGGGAAGAGCGGCTTACTTTTTCTGCAGCGCGCAGGATTCCTGGAAAATCATTTAAATTCACCAAATTTAAAATTTAAGTCTAATAGTAATTTGAAGCATTGTTTAAGGCTGATATAATCCCTTCTTCTGTAAATGAATTAGCAAAGGACGTAGAAACTCCCAACAACCCTGAAGGTGTCGTATTGTAATAACTCAGTTTAACAGCTGCGAGCTTTAATTTAACATCAGACATTTTTGCCCTACTAATCTCCCAATTCATCCATGAGCTCAAATGTGATTTTTCTCCAATAATCACAAGTAGGTAATCGGCTTGTTTCATCATCGATGTTAACGCAGCCTGTATTGTGGACGCATTTATACTATTAATTGCGACATCCGGGGAGCGCTGATCAAATGAGAAATCAAAATTCGGGTTACTATTCCAAGCTTTAAGAAGATTTTTATAATGCAAATCTTCGCTATGATCATAACTAACAAAAACTTTTTTCTTAACCATAATAGACAATATTATTTTATTACTATTCAAACTTTTCTAATAATCTCAATGCTTCTTGATATTTTTTCTCAAAACGATCTTTCAGGACAGAAAACTTTTCTCTTTGTTCCATATACGACTCCAACGCAAAACGATTATCATCCAATTTCTTTGCCTTATCAATGTATATTTTTTCTTCATCAAGATCATCAACTGCAAACGCTATTTCAGCTAACGTAAGAAAAATCCACACTTTATCTTCCCTTGATGTCCATGACCTGTCACTAAGGTGTGCAATACATATTTCTTTTACCTTTCTTCTCACACGCTTGGAACTCCCATAATAAAACAGAGCATTTAAGGCTACTGTTTCTTGGCAGGCACCTACCATTAAAACAAAAGCGAGGTTAATACCATTATAGTAGTCATTTGCTATATAGAAACCTTTTTCATAATACCAAATCGCAAGTTCTAAATCCTCTAGCTTTTCTTCTAAATCGAATAAACGTTTATATATTGCACCAGATAAACCTAATGTTTCAATATCAGTACTCATACGTGGATTAAGGGGTTGCAATACTTCAAGTGCTTTATATAATGATTTCAATTTACCTGGCACTTCTGATTTATAAATCATAAGTGCTAGGCGTTGTGAAACCAAAATATTATCCTGATTAAGAGCTAAAGCTTGCTCTAATAGACTAATAGCTGTACAATAATCTTTATTATTCTTTGCTGCTTCAGCAGCAGACATTAAATCTGAAAGAGATCCATCCTCCTTTATATTCTCCTTAATTGCTTCCACCTCTTTTGCCGAAAATCGAGGAATTTCCAAATCAGGAAACAAGGTATACAGGGGGCTATCTACTTTAGGATTTGCTAATAATTCTCGAGCTTTTTCTTGTAGTAGTTTCTTAAACCTGATAACCTCCCCATGATCAATCCCCTTGCCAAAATGCTCATAAGATTCAATGACAATATGACTTAAATCAAATGGGTACAGTAGTTCACTTTCAGCAATAATGATTGTTGTATTCTTACGCACTGCATGTCTTACGCCTAATTCGTATAGAACATTTTGATTTAGGGTTGATAAGTCAGCAACAACAAAATCGGCCTTCAAAATATTATCATACATATGCGTATCGATAACACCACTATGATTAATATCACACGCTCTATAGCATAAAAAACCTAGCTCCTCAAAAGCTGGTTTGATAATATATTCAAAGGATTTATCAAGATCAATTATTCTTCCTGTGGAATAGTCTGTCTTCGGCCCATAACCGATAATAACAAAACAAGTTTTAGGAGTCTTAGTCATTAGGGCTTTACTTTTACCTTTTCTGATATAGGATGCTCGCGTTTGGCGAAAGCCTTTTCAATATAGAAGTCTGGTTTGATGAGAAAATCTTGCCATTTGACTAGTACACAATATCTATCATCTTCAATATGATTACATTTATTATTCGGAATAAAGTAATTATGGTAAAATTCTGAAATGGTGGTCTCTCGATTAAGAGATACCAACCCATGAGTTTTGCCACATCTTTTACATTCCCTACGACCGCGGAATATACGTTCAGTCGCTTCTGACAAAACTATTCCAAGAATTCCATTACGGGTATTTCCAGTACCATTATAAAGTGAGGCCTGAAGCTCACGTTTGATATACCTTTGCTCTTCCCAACCATATATATCGCTACTACGTAATCCAATTAAATGAATAGTTACAGTTGAATCGATTAAATGATCTTCTCGGATTTTACGCATTATATAATCCTCATCCTCAGAGTTAATGGCATCATTCAAAGATTTATCGATCATGTCAATATTAAGCCTTTGAATTTTTTCCTTATACGCGAAATCTTCGGTTTTACACGATATAAAACATTTCCTTTTCATACTCGATAAGTATCTGCAATTAAGCCATCCATAACACTAAGCAATGGATTAGTATAATCTTCATCCTTCAGTCTATTGAATACCTTCATTGCCTGAAAACTCTGTCCAGCAAAATCAGACAAACGACGGTTCAAATCGTAAACATCTCGAATGACAGTTTTTGTCCTTAAATATTCCGGTAGGCTTCCAACTGGAATTCCTTTGAGGCATAAGGTGATTACCTCGGTTTTGTCATATCCGAAGCCAATTTCAAAAGGAACCCATCGTGATTGCAAGGTATTAGGAGAAACAACAGCTAACATATGTGAACTAGAATTCACCCCTTTACATAGACTTTCAACTAACGCTTTTGGATTTTTACTTTGATTTGCAATTCTCAAATCTCCATCATACTGATCAAAGTAAACATCAATTCCGGCAGCTAGTATATAGTCTGCAATCTTTTTTGCCGCTTCCCTGTCTTGCGACTGATAAGATATAAATACGCATTTGGAATTATTAATAAAGTACTGCGCTTTATTACTGACATTTATCGGTTGATAATATCTATTTTGAGACATAATTCAAACTGCTACATTACCTAATGTAATATATTAAAAATAAAATTTAAAAAAAACACCATATAAAATCAAGATAACTTCAATTGGGATCAATGACTTAAGTTTTCTTGATAGCGAATAATTCTGATGTTGCCTTTCAGAAATCACAAACAGGTGCAAATCTATACAATCAAAATTTAAAATATGTTTTGCAATTTGTTAATAGATTGTAAATGGTATCGAATTCTAACTTCGCTTATTTCCTTTTATCGCCACTGTCTGGATGAAAAGCTATCAAGTTAAACATTGCTCGTAATCTACTGCGTAACCTATTACCATAGATATCTTCCAATTCCTGGCTATTCAGATTTGTGGTAATATGGGTGAGCATTTTTTTGGAGATCCACAAATCATACCTGGACAGCAGAATTTCGGCCATTACGTTACAGCTATTCCCCCAGTGATTTACCGGTTGCTCAACGCCCAGGTCATCAAAGCAATGAACACGGGGAGTGTCAGTGTATGGAAAGAAGGCATTTCGGCTATACCTGCTGATAATATCGTAGCCGATTTTACTAAACTCAAAACTGATTTCGCGGCAGGAAACCATATGCGGCGTATAGGAGTCTGCCGAAAGGGGTCGCATTAGCGTAATTAAGGACGTTTTACCGCACCCAATCCTCCCGGTGAGGAGTACCCCTTTCTGAAGGTCTAATCCCTCGGATTTGGCCACTTCCTCGTCTTGTAAGAAATACGCCAGCAACTTCAGTACAACAGGGCGGTCTATTTCTTCGATCTTAAAGGCCGGGCCGTAGACAGTTTTCCCGTGTTCTTCCAATTGCTGCATGAGCAGGTGGTAATCATAAGGGGTCCGAATAGTTTTTGTTTTCATTGGAGTGGAGTCGTCCTGCTCCGTGTGTTGATTTGGTATGTTTGTCATGGTTTGTTTGCGTTTGTGTGTGAATGTTGAGCATCCATTTATGAGCCGCTGACTGCCAGTCCAGAATTAGTGTTTGTCCACCCTGCCGCCAGCCGTTTGCCTGGTAATGATGAAAAAATTTGTCACCTTCCAGTGGTGCGTACTGGTGGGAGTTAAAAAAGTCCTGCACCTGGGATAAGGTCGGGAGCTCCCGTTGTTCTTCTTTTGAATTTTCCGCGCGGGGTGCGTCCTTATGTGGCAGGTTATTTTTTTTACCTGTTTCATCTTTATTTTTTTTTGAGGGCGGGAGCCTGTTTTCTCCCTCTAGTTTATTATTGTTTATATGTTTATAAAAGAGGCCCACTTTTGGGCCTGAGTGTGGCCCACTTTTAGGCCACGTATGTGGCTCACTTTTGGGCCGCATATGAGGCCCAATTATGGGCCATGTAGAAAGCCCATTTTTGGGTAGATAACCTTGCTCATTTTCGTCCTGATTTAGTGGGTGGAAAAGAAATAATTGTCGGCTTTCTTCTTCAGTCAACATATTGCCGAGTGGCACAATAGATACCCAACTGGGAGCATACGCCATACTTGACTGCTGGTAGACTATATAAGCGCAATCATGCAGATGCCGCAAACACTTGACATAAGTACTACGTGACCCTATCCTGGATAACCTCATAATATCCTCCCGTACCACAGGAAACGGACTACTGAAGCGGTATTGATTCCAGGTCTGAAATAAAGCCATGTATAAACTAATATGCGTCGCGTACAGACGATCATCCGTCCGAACCTTTATGAAAAAGGAATTCAAATGCTTTATATAGTTCGTATGTGCAGGTAACACCGGCATCAGGAGCGTTTATGCGGTCCGGTTGCAGTCATGAGTTTCTGTATGTCCTCATAGTCATAGAATATCAGGCCGCCGATCTTCGTATAGGCAAGGGTGCCGTTGATACGCATGTTCTGAAGTGTGCCGGAGGAGATGTTGAGTAGGTCCTTGACTTCGTAGGACTTTAACCACTTGCGGGGCTGTGCCGGGTGGGAACTTATTACTTCCCGTAGTTCTTTGAATAATTCAACTTTGAAGATCGCCAGATCTTCCCGTGTTAGGATTTCTGCTGCCATAAGATTTATGTTTGTTTGATACAGCAGCAAAAGAATATTCTTTTCGAACACAAAAACAGTCACGGGGGTATACGCAACCCCCTGTAACACATTGATTATTAAAGACAAAAATTTTTAAAATTTATTTTAGAATAGGTCTAACCAGTCGCTTAGCGGAAGGAAATCATGGAAAACATACAGATTCCAGATAAAGCAGCATAAAACGTTGATGCCTTTCTGTGAGATGTCCAGCAGCTCCCCCAGGATTTCCTGTACAGCTCTGGATACTGCGGCACTATCTTTATAAAAATGGCTTCGCAGGCTTTGGCTGGAAACCACGTCCTGCTTCGCTGAGGTGAAGAAGAAAGAAAAGAAGTCCAGCAGCTCCGTTTTGTTTTTATTCAGGTAGTAGCCACTGTCAAAAAGCAATTTCAGCATAGCGCCCATCTGAGGAACTGAAAAGCCAGTCTGCACTTTAAAATCTTTCCACCGGTCAAGTTCTCCTATCGAATGGATGGATAATGAAATGACTTCTCTTTCCTTCTGGTAGGCGATTTCCGCCGAAATCCAGCACAATAGCTGATTCCGTAAGGAGTCGTGAAGTCTGTTTAAGCTAATCCCTGGTTTAGTACGGGTCTGGGCAATTTTCTTTTGGAGGAAAATTAACCGGTTTAGCCGGTCCCGTGAGGATGGTAATTGCTCTATTTCTTTACTGGCGCGGTCTGTCCAGTATTGCAAGTATGCAGGGGAGTTGAAATTTAAAGCATGTAGTTCCAATTCTATGCTTTCGGTAATTGTCTCAGAGTGGCAACTGTCAAGGATCTGACGTATCCGACTACTAAGTTTCGTTAAATAATATAGGTGGCTATAACTGATGAATTGTCCAGGGTGTTCTATTTCAAGAAAGTCCTCAAAGGGCTGTATTAGTATCGGGATTAATAAAGCTTCCACCTCTCCGTCTTCGGACTTTTCCTGTAGTAGCATCATTGCTGCAACATAGCTCTCTCGTGCCAGGTACAGATAAGCGTCAGGGATTTTACAGTCTATGTCCATATGTTGAGGGTACTGCCTTTCAATGAAAGAAAGGATTTCGGCCAGTATGCTGTACAAAAATCTGTATAGGTACCTCCAAGAGTCGTCAGGCGGGGCATCCGTTCGGCTCAATATATCATCTGTGTCCAGGTGTTCGGTGGTCAGGTCCATCAACTGTATGAGCTGGTGTTGATGATTCTGTAAATGCCTAGCCTGTTTCCGCTTTCCAAGATCATAAAGCTGTCGGCTAAACTCCTGTATGAACCAGTCCTTTTGCCTTGTAGCCTCATCAAGGATTTGGTTAAGGTAATTTGCTTCTGGTTTCTTGTGTTGCTGAAATCTCGTTTTGAGCTCAATTCTAATCAGCTTTTCAAAGTAGGATAATTGATAGGTTTGCTGCATGGAACATGGTTTTTCTAGCGCCAGATGGTTTGGTGTCAAGGTTATTTAAGGATATGTTATGCCGGGAGGGTCCTGCTATTTCAACAAGGTCTGCAATAAATAGGTTTAGAACATAACCCTCTGTTAACCAGTTGTTAATGTCGGTTTTGTACTAGTAGGTGACCGGCGCCGGTCACCTACGAAATAGGCCACTATGCTACAGCACTAAGCAATAAGGACTCCGGAATGGCCAGATTAAAGGAAGCCTTTAAACTTTTCATGTCCTGACTCACCTTTGAAGCAACAATCTTAGCGTAGATCTGCGTCGTCCGGATGGACTTGTGGCCTAACATGGCGCTCACCGTTTCCAGCGGTACACCATTGGCCAGTGTTACTGTGGTAGCGAAGGTATGCCGGGCGGTGTGGGTTGTCAGGTTCTTATCTATGCCGCAGAGATCCGCTACTTCCTTCAGGTAACCGTTAAACCGCTGATTGGTATTGATAGGTAATAACACATTGTTGGCGATACAGTACGGGTGATTTTCGTACTTCTTCAGGATCTCTTTTGCAATAGGCAACAGAGGAACGTTTTCACGACACCAGGTCTTTTCCCTGTTTTTAACGATCCAGTCTTCACCATCGAAGAACTTAACAACGTGATCGCGGGTAAGCAACAGCGCATCTTTATAAGCGTAGCCAGTTAAGGCCATAAAGAGATAAGCATCTTTTGTTTCCTGCAGGCGATGAATAGAAAAGTCTTTATGATACATCGTACTCAATTCATCCGCGCTTAAAATATCACGTTCAGGATTGATATAAGAACACACATAATCCTCAATCGGATTTGCGTTTAACCATTTACGTTGTACAGCCAATTTAAGTAGCTGCTTAGTGTTCTTTATATACTTCATCGCGCTGTTATCCTGGAGGCCTTCCGTTAATGTCAAATAATCGAAGAAGTCCTCTGCAAAAGCATACTCAATTCTACCCAGCGGGATATCTTTCATTTTGATAACATTGGAAAGAAAAGCGGAAATTTTGTCTTTGGTGCAATGCCACTTTTTTAAAGTTTTATCTGACCGTTTACCTTTGTCTACCTTCTCCTTAAACTTTTCATTATGAAAATCGGTGACTTCCAAAAGTGTGCGTTTCTCCCTGTTGATACCGTTGTAGGAGTTCTTTATCATCGTCGGGGTTACGGTATCGTCAACCGCTTTCAGGAGGTTGTAATGCCGGATAAGTTCAGTCTTTACATGCTGCAGGTGTTTATTGATTTCTATCGCTTCTGCAGATTTACCGACGATGGCACCAGCATCTTTGTTAAACTTTGAAGGTTCCACTTTGTAGCCCAGTGAAAACCCATCCCTGGGAAAACCGGTAACAGTAATACGAACGCAGATCGTTGCTTTGCCTTGTGGATTAAGGTTGTCGTAGCGGAGATGAAAAAGGATTGATAACTCTTGACTTACTTTCATAGTCCAATAAAGTTTTAGGTCCGATTTTTAATTTTGTTTGGTTTGTTTTGTATCGGTTTGTAAGTCCTAAAACCCTTTACTGATAAGCATTTACCAGAAAAAAGGATACAGTAAAACTAAAATTATTTACTGTATCCTTTTTTGTATCCTCTCAGATTCGTTTAATATGGTTTACCTTTCTATGGTAAAAGCAGAAAAGCTGCTTAAATCCTACGATTCAAGCGGCTTTAATTTCCTTTGATGATTTAGTAGTGATCCCGCTGGGACTCGAACCCAGGACCCATACATTAAAAGTGTATTGCTCTACCAACTGAGCTACGGAATCCTTTACTGTTAAGCGGGTGCAAAAATAGGAATATTTTTATTCCTGCCAAATTTTTACACAAAAAAAATCTCAAATCTCCCTCCCGTACTTCAATACAACAATGATCTCTCAGAAAAGGTTTTGCAATACAATGTTGTTACACCTATTTTTGTGCAGCTAAATTATATCCATGAAAACATCTTTTCAGAACAAGATTGTCGTTATTACTGGTGGGTCATCCGGAATTGGAAAAGCTTTGGCGGCCGATTTGCTAGCACAAGGCGCTAAGGTAGCGGTATGTGGAAGAAAACAAAATGCGCTCAACGAATTACAGCAGGAGCTCAGCAATAGCGATCTGTTCACTTTTGTAGCCGACGTGAGTATAGAGGCAGATTGTAAAGCTTTTATTGAAGGTACGATTGCTAAATTCGGTAAGATAGATATATTGATCAATAACGCAGGCATCTCTATGAGGGCCTTGTTCCGCGATCTTGATATCAATGTCTTGAAATCGCTGATGGACATTAACTTCTGGGGTACCGTATACTGCACTAAATTTGCTTACCCTTCTATTTTGGCCAACAAGGGCACTGTCGTAGGGGTATCTTCTATTGCGGGGTACAGGGGCTTGCCGGCAAGAACGGGTTATTCTGCTTCCAAGTTCGCTATGCAGGGGTTCCTGGAGGCGTTACGCACAGAAAACCTGTACACTGGCGTAAACGTAATGTGGGTATGCCCTGGCTTCACGGCATCCAACATACGTAATACCGCCCTCAATCCACAGGGACAAGCACAAAGCGAAACGCCGCTCGATGAAGGTAAGCTCATGAGTGCAGAAGCCGTGGCAGCTGCTATTACCCAGGCGATTGCCAAACGTAAACGTACATTGGTACTTACCACCCAGGGCAAGTTAACCGTTTTGCTGAATAAGCTGGTACCGGGCTTTTTGGATGGGATAGTATACAATGTGTTTAAAAAAGAACCGGGTTCTCCACTTCAGTAATTAAACAACTAATTCGCTGTAGTCGTTAACGTTAGTGCAAAAAATTCCGCTTAAAATACAATCACATGGGGTTTTTTGCCTTTATTTGCAGTAAAGTTTACTCACATAACCCCCCATGGCATCTTTTTTGGACGGAAAGCGCACATTGAATATGCCATTCTGGATATAGGAACGGATGAATAGTGATAGGGATTTGATTTGTGGGTTTGAACACTTGGGTTTGGATTTAGATTTTCTGGCATGTCCATTATAACATTAACATCAGACATAGGGATGCAGGATTACCTGGTAGGTGCCATCAAAGGGCAACTCTGGCAATACTGCCCGGAATGTCATGTTACGGACATCACCCATCATATCAGCCCTTTCAATTTGCCGCAGGCTACTTACATCTGTAAAAGTGCCTTCGCCTATTTTCCATTGGGTACTTTTCATTTTGTATTGATCAATTTATTCGACAAACGTCCCGATCATGTACTGGTAGCAGAACATAATGGGCAGTACATCGGCTGTGCCGATAATGGCCTGCTTACCATGATCGCCGATGGCATGCCCGAAAAAGTGATCAAGCTCCCGCTGCCCCCCAAAGCGCCTAAAAATACGTTTACCATTATACAACTGCTGGCCAATGCCGCCAGAGAGCTAAGCCGCGGCAGGGCGCTGGGCGAACTCGGACCGCTTACCCAGCAGATTAATGTTAAAAATAATCTGCAACCCCTGGTGGGAGCAGATTTCATCGAAGGACAGATCATCCATATCGACAGTTTCGAGAATGTAGTGGTGAATATTACCCGGCAGCAATTCGATATGCAACGTAAAAACCGCCGGTTTAAGATCTTCTTCCGCCGCGATGAAGTCATCAGCCAGATCAGCGAAACGTATGCAGACGTGCCGGAAGGCACCAAACTGGCACTTTTTAATGCAGCCGGATACCTGGAAATAGCGATCAATAAAGGCAATGCAGCCGGACTATTCGGCCTGCAGGGCTTCCACCGCGACCAGCTCACCCATCCAACGGGATACCAACAGCTGTCATACTACCAAACTGTAAGAATAATTTTTCAATGATCAACCGTATTGTTAAGATGGAATTCGACCCGGAAAAAGTAATTACCTTCCGGGAATTGTTCTCACGGCAACAACAACAGATCCGGAATTTTCCCGGATGCCTGCACCTGGAGCTCTGGGAACACGAAGCCTCTGGCAATACCTGGTTCACCTTCAGCCAGTGGGAATCGGAAGCTGCACTTGAACAATACCGGCAATCAGACCTGTTCCGCGAAACCTGGGCGGCAACCAAAGTGCTTTTTAATGCCAAACCCACCGCCTGGACCGTAAAACAGGTCACCAGCTGCTAACAGGCAACTGGCGCTTTTTAATCCAGTAACCACCTGTAACCACAAATGCTAATATAATTTTAATCTCAGGGGAAACTTCCGTCTGGTAGGGGTAAAAGCTAATAACCAAAGGCTTACAGCTAAAAAGATATTTACAAAAAGTTAAAACTGTTCGCCAGATTAGCATAATTTGCCGTTTTTTATATTTTTGTCGGACCTTAAAACAACCTTATGAATTTTAAAAGGACCAACAACCTGGTCGGCTGGGTTATCTGCATCATTGCCTGTTTTGTTTACGTTAAAACAATGGAAGCGACAGGCAGCTTGTGGGACTGCGGCGAGTTTATTTCGAGTGCTTATAAAGTACAGATTCCACACCCGCCCGGTGCACCTTTGTTCGTGTTGCTTGGAAGATTGTTTACTATGTTCCTGAAACCATCAACAGCTGCTTTGGGCGTGAACTTTATGACTGCCCTGGCCAGTGGTTTCACTATTTTGTTCCTCTTCTGGACCATTACCCACTTTGCCCGCCGCTTAATGGTAAAACCCGGTGAAGAGATTTCCCGGGAAAAAATGATAGCCATTATGGGCGCCGGTATCGTAGGAGCACTGGCCTATACTTTCTCCGATTCTTTCTGGTTCTCCGCCGTGGAAGGGGAAGTATATGGTATGTCCTCTTTCTTTACCGCTATTGTATTTTGGGCCATCCTTAAATGGGAACACGAAGCAGATGAACCCTATGCAGACCGCTGGATCGTACTGATCGGCTACCTGCTCGGACTCTCTATCGGTGTGCACCTCCTGAACCTCCTCACCATCCCGGCCATGGTAATGGTATACTATTTCAGACGCTACAAAGTAACCGGTTGGGGTACTTTCTGGGCATTTGTAATCGGTTGCGGCATTACCGGTATTGTACAAAAATACCTGATCCAGGACACTGTGAAGGCTTCCGGTTATATGGACGTTTTCTTTGTAAATAGCCTGGGCATGGGATATTTCTCCGGATTTATCTTCTACTTCGTCGCTATCATAGCCATATTGGTGATCGGTTACAGGAAACCGAAATTCGGTATCTACGCCCCTTTCATCGTGATCGCCACTATCATCTTGATACCTGTTTTCAACGATACCAGCGGCGGTGTGATCTTCTTTAAAGTATTGTTGGCTGCCTTTTTTGTAGCTATACCTTACCTCCTGAAATCAGTAGGCGTGAAAATGGACCTGGCAAAAACCGCTCATTTTAGCCGCCTCACTATCATGTTCGTACTGTTCATGCTCCTGGGATACTCTACTTATATTACCACTATGGTACGCTCTACTGCCAATCCTTCAGTAGATATGTATAATGTAGATAATCCTATTTCACTGGTAGGATACCTGGGCCGCGAACAATATGGCGACTTCCCACTGGTATACGGACAAGTATTTACCGCACGCCCTACAGAATACAAGGAAGGTGGTAACATCTATGCCCGCGGTGCCAAAAAATATGAGATCTCCGGTAAAAAAATGGAACCGGTATATGCACCAGACGATATGATGCTGTTCCCCCGTGTATGGGATGGCAGCAACGATCAGGGGCATGCCGACTTTTACCGCACCTGGCTGGGCCTCCAGCAAGGCGAAAAACCTGGCTTCGTCGATAACATCAAATTCTTCCTGCAATACCAGGTGAACTTTATGTACTTCCGCTACTTCATGTGGAACTTTGTCGGAAAACAAAACGATACCCAAGGCTATGGCAACGTAAGGGATGGTAACTGGATCTCTGGTATTCCGTTTATTGATAACCTGATCTACGGCGACCAATCCATGATGCCAGACAGTCTTAAAGATAACAAGGCGCACAACACCATGTTCTTCCTGCCCTTCATCCTGGGCCTGCTGGGTTTCTTCTATCAATATAAACACCACCGTAAGGATACACTCATCGTATCACTGCTGTTCTTCTTTACAGGTTTCGCCATCGTTATCTACCTCAACCAGGCAGGTAACCAGCCACGTGAACGTGACTACGCCTATGTAGGCTCTTTCTACGCATTCGCAGTTTGGATCGGCCTGGGCGTATTGTCTGTTTATAGTTTTCTGAAGAAGAAAATAAAAAGCCCGCTCTCCCCTGTATTGGCAACGGCTGTTTGCCTGCTGGCGGTACCGGTATTAATGGGCTTCCAGGAATGGGATGACCACGATCGCTCTACCAAAACAGTAGCCAGGGATGTGGCAAAAGATTACCTGGAATCCTGCCAGAAAGATGCTATCCTCTTTACCGTAGGCGATAACGACACCTATCCGCTCTGGTACGCTCAGGAAGTAGAAGGTATCCGCCCAGACATCAGGGTAATTAACCTGAGCCTCCTGGGTGTAGACTGGTACATCGATCAAATGCGTAAAGCTGTGAACGAAAGCCCGGCCATCCCTATGACCTGGACACAAGATAAATACCAAGGAGAAAACCGTAACTACATCCGCTTCTTTGATCCGGGAAATATTCCTGCTGATAAATACTTTAACCTGAAAGAAATCATGGCCTTCATGGGTAGCGATGATCCTAACAGTAAAGTAACTACACAGGATGGCGGCTCTGAAAACTTCCTGCCTACCCGTCAGCTGTTTATTCCGGTCGACAAACAAACGATCCTGGAAAATGGCGTAGTAGCAGCGAAAGACAGTGCGAAGATCCTCCCTTCCATGCCTTTCAAAATATCTAAGAATTATCTGCTGAAAAATGACCTTGCAGTATATGATATCATTGCAGCCAATAACTGGAAAAGACCTATCTACTTTACCAGCCCTACAGACCTTGGCCTCAACGACTACCTGCAAACCGACGGTCTCACCTACCACCTGGTGCCGCTGCCTAAAGCTACTTCAACAGATCCGCTGGGCATGGACATCAACGCTAACGTAGGCGTAATGTATAACAACCTGATGCATAAATTCGAATTCGGTGGCGCACAAACCCGCGGTACCTATTTCGATGAGCCAAACCGTAAAATGATCATGTACCTGCGCCAAGCATTTACCAAACTGTCTGTTGCCATGACACAGGAAGGGCTGGCCAAAGACAGCGCGCTGAATGTGCTCCACTATATGGACAAAAACATACTGGAAACCAACTTCCCTTATGCACTAACCACACCAGGTAATATGCATAACTATACGTCCATCCAAACCATCTATGCGTATTATATGGCTGGAGATGCGAAAAGAGCAGATGAATTGGCCGACAAGGTGATCAAAGATTGCGAACAACAAATTCGTTACTATAGCTCCCTGCCTGCCAGCAAAATGACCAACGACTTACAACGTGACGGCCAGAATGCACAACAATTCGTCGCCTGGCTCCACCAGATGAAAGGTGAATTCGGTGTAAATGGCACCAAAAATAATAAAGAAGGACTCCTTCAGGTAAATACCCAGGAAGATTCCAATGCT
The DNA here is from genome assembly GCF_049056765.1 of Chitinophaga sp. 30R24. Classification (NCBI taxonomy): domain Bacteria; kingdom Pseudomonadati; phylum Bacteroidota; class Chitinophagia; order Chitinophagales; family Chitinophagaceae; genus Chitinophaga; species Chitinophaga sp. 30R24. Next base: position 113,693 of record NZ_JBJGXX010000011.1, on the reverse strand, counting down.
GTAAATACAGCGGATTCTATCCAACAGTAATCACGGAAAGTAACAGCCACTCCCGTTTACCCAGTTGCTTTAACTATCTGTAAAACACCAGCGCCCAGGGCTTCTCCCCTGGGCGCTGGTGTTTTATCCTTGTATCAGTATCGACTACATGTTACTTACCATTGTTCTCCAGAAAGCGGCACTAGCCTTTACTTCTGGTACATTATTATCAAAGTTGTATTCATATTCTGCAGAAAACAGTCCTTTGAATTTCTGGTTTTTCAAGGTTTCCAACACTTTTGGCAGTTGACAAACACCATTGCCCCAAACTACGTCGTGGGAATCAGGAGATTTGTCGTTCAGGTCTTTGAAATGCAAACTTACAATATGTCCATCCAGTTTTTTGATGCATTCTACCGGATCAAGGCCAGAACGTACCCAGTGGCCTATATCTGCACAGGCACCCATTAATTTGCTTCTACCCTTAATAGCTGCCAGCACCAGGTCTGGATTCCAGTAAGGACTGGGTTTAGGATGGTCGTGGAGCGCCAGTTTGATCTGGTACTGGTCGCACAAAGAAGAGATCAGGTCCAGGTCTTCCGCCTTAGGCTCAGAAGTAATGCTCTGGATGCCCATTCTGTTGGCAAAATCGAACAACATACGCCATTCTGCGGCAGATTCAGGTACTACTACGCCAAAAGCAATCAGTACTTTACGTTTCTTTTTCAACAGCGATTTTACCTGCTCCTGTTTATCCGGCGACATATGGTAATCGAATTTACCTTCAATTCCGCCACCGATCACTTGTCCGGGGTAAGCTTCCACATACTGGATACCACAGCTATCCATTTTATCCAATGCTTCTGCAAACGTGAAATGGTTAAATGTCCATGCCTGTGCACCCAACTTCCAGCCCAAGGCGTCTGCCCTGCTTTGTGCAGCAGCAGATTTTGCAAACAATGCAATCGCCAGACCGCCTGCCAGCACTAATGCATTTCTCAGTTTTTTCATATAGATATTTTTTTGATGATTGAAAGTACTTGGTTTCAAGCAAAAAATCAATGTGATGGAATTGATTTTTTTAATAACCCGGAGAAACAGGGCCGGTAACAACACCCTCCACCCCCCTCTTACCCCCTTGTTCATCCGGGATGTCCAAAGAAATCATATGAATCACATCATTTTTTGGCGTATTTTTATTATAGAAGACGGTTATTTTAATACAATAGAAGATGTGTTATGAGAGGATTACAATTTACCAGGTTCAACCCGGACGATAACAAAAAGCCACCTTTCCAGCAATTACTGGACCTTTTTACCCAACTCCTTACCTATACCAGCGGTGATATTACGGAAGCCCTGCAATGGCTCACCGAACTAGACAAGGAATATCAGCTCACCAACGGGGAATACGGTATTGGCGACTTTATAGAAGATCTGAAAAATAAGGGATATATCCGCGAAAATGAAGAAAGCGGTGAAATCGAGATTACCTCTAAAGCCGAACAAACCATACGCAAAAATGCCCTGGAAGAAATTTTCGGCAAACTAAAAAAATCAACTGCCGGCAATCATAATATCCGTAAACCGGGTATGGGCGACGAGCTGAACGCCGAAACGCGGCCATTCGAATTTGGAGACGGAGTAGATCAATTGGATATTACCGCATCAATCCGCAATGCCCAGATCAACCATGGCATCGATAGCTTCTCTATCCACCAGGATGATCTGGAGGTAAAGGAAACTGATTTCAAAACCCAGACCTCTACCGCGCTGATGATCGATATCTCCCACTCCATGATCCTGTATGGCGAAGATAGGATCACCCCTGCCAAAAAAGTGGCGATGGCACTGGCAGAGCTAATCACTACCCGGTATCCGAAAGATACCCTCGATATTATTGTTTTTGGTAATGACGCCTGGCAGATAGAGATCAAAGACCTGCCCTATTTACAGGTAGGCCCCTACCACACCAATACGGTAGCCGGCCTGGAACTGGCCATGGACTTGCTCCGCCGCCGGCGCAATCCTAACAAGCAGATCTTTATGATCACAGACGGAAAACCCACCTGCCTCAAAACAGGTACCCAGTACTACAAAAACAGTTTCGGCCTCGATAGGAAAATACTCAACCGTACCCTTAACCTGGCTGCACAATGCAAAAAACTAAAAATACCGATCACTACCTTCATGGTGGCCTCCGATCCCTGGCTCCAGAAGTTTGTACAGGAATTTACGGAAACCAATAGCGGCAAAGCCTTCTTCTCAGGTACAGACAAACTCGGGCAATTCCTTTTCCGCGATTTTGAAAACGGCAAAAGAAAGTTCTATTAAAGCAGGCAGCCTTCCCGGCTAACAAGCCTGCAATATTTGTAATCGTAATTATCACAGATGAATACAAGCATAAAAACACTAGGCGAATTAAGAAAAAGTGGCTATAAACCAGTTTCAGTGAAAGAAGAGATCAGACGGAACCTGATCAAAAAATTAAAAGATAAGGAAAGTACCTTCCCTGGCATCATCGGTTATGAAGACACAGTGATCCCCGATACAGAAAGAGCCCTGCTCTCCCGTCACAACATCCTTTTCCTGGGCTTACGCGGACAAGCGAAAACACGTATGGCCCGGCAAATGACCGACCTGCTGGATGAATACATCCCGGTAGTGGAAGGCTCGGAAGTAAACGACGATCCGTTTAATCCACTCTCCCGCTATGCCCGCGATCTGATCGCAGAAAAAGGAGACGATACGCCTATTACCTGGCTACACAGCAGCGCCCGCTATGGTGAAAAATTGGCCACACCAGACGTTTCTGTGGCCGACCTGGTAGGAGATATAGACCCGATCAAAGCGGCCAACCTGAAACTCAGCTACGCCGACGAAAGAGTGATCCACTTCGGTATCATCCCACGCTCCAACCGCGGTATCTTCGTGATCAACGAACTACCGGATCTACAGGCCCGCATCCAGGTATCTTTGTTCAATATCCTCCAGGAAGGAGATATACAGATCAGAGGTTTCAAAGTGAGAATGCCGCTTGATATCCTGTTTGTATTCACCGCCAACCCGGAAGATTATACTAACCGCGGCTCTATCGTTACGCCGCTGAAAGACAGGATCGAAAGCCAGATCATCACCCATTACCCGAAAACAATAGAAAACGCCCTGCTCATCACAGAACAGGAAGCCAATATTCACGAAGAACAAGCGAAAGTACAGATCGCCGATATGGTGAAACGCCTCATCGAACAGGTGTCTTTCGAAGCGCGCAGCAGCGAATATGTAGACAAAAAAAGCGGGGTATCTGCCCGCTTAACGATTGCCGCTTACGAAAACGCAGTAAGTGCAGGAGAGCGCCGCGCCATTATCAACAAGGAAAAAGAAACCCAGGTACGCATTGCCGACCTTCAGGCTATTATCCCTGCCATCACCGGTAAAATAGAGCTGGTGTACGAAGGAGAACAGGAAGGCCCCCTGCAGGTAGCCCACAACTTGTTGGATAAAGCTATCCGTACCCTCTTCGCTATCTATTTCCCGAATCCGGATTCCTTTAAGAAAAAGAAACAAAGCGCTCCGGTGGAAAATCCATACCGTAGCGTGATCCAGTGGTTCGATAAAGGTAATGCCGTACAGCTGCTGCAAGATATCAGCGACAAACAGTACGAAACCACCCTAGCAAAAGTGGAAGGCCTAAAGGAACTGGTGAAAGCACGCTTCCCTAAAGCTAATAATAAAGAATCCCTCTTGCTCATGGAATTTGTATTGCATGGCCTGTCTTCCTACTCCCTGATCAGCAAAAAAGTGGTGGAAAATGAAACCCGCTTCAGTGATCTCCTGGGCACTATGATGAATTTCAGCCTGAGCAACGAAGAATCGGAAGAAGAATAACCACGTTATATATACGAAGAGGCTACCTCCCTATGTTTGCAAAAACGGAGATAGCCTCTTTATTTGGGTATAGCCCCTTGCTCCTTTCCACAAACTTCCCTATTTTGTATAATCGTTAATTCCACAATTCCACCACAATGAATAACTCGCGCAGAAATTTTATTAAGTCCACGTCTACCTTAATGGCCGGAGCTGGCCTGGCATCCGCGTTCCCCGGCACCCTAAAAGCTGCTGCTGCCAGCGACCGGGTAAATATTGCTGCTATTGGCATCAATGGCATGGGCTGGTCTGATCTGAATGCCATGCTGAAAAATCCGGCGGCCCAATGTGTAGCTTTATGCGACGTAGATGAAAACGTATTAAACAAACGGGTGGCCGAGCTGGCACGAAGAGGCATCCAGGTAAAAGCCTATAGCGATTACCGTAAATTATTAGCAGATAAGGATATTGATGCGGTGATCATCGGCGTACCAGATCACTGGCATTGTTTACAAATGACCGACGCCTGTGCTGCCGGAAAAGATGTATATGTAGAAAAGCCCATGGGTAATGCTATCGTAGAATGCCGGACCATGGTGGCTGCACAGCAAAAGTACCGCCGCGTTGTGCAAGTGGGGCAGTGGCAGCGCAGCCAACAACACTTTAAGGATGCAATCGACTTTGTACACAGCGGACAACTGGGCAAGATACGCCTGGTAAAGGCCTGGGCTTACATGGGCTGGATGAAATCCATTCCTGTAAAACCAGATGGTACGCCGCCGGCGGGAGTAGATTATACTTCCTGGTTAGGCCCTGCTGCTACCCGTCCTTTCAACGAAAACCGCTTCCACTTCAATTTCCGCTGGTATTGGGATTATGCAGGTGGTCTCATGACCGACTGGGGTGTACACCTGCTGGATTATGCCCTGTTGGGTATGAAATCCGGCGCTCCCAAATCTATTATGGCAGCCGGCGGCAAGTTCGCCTATCCAGACGATGCTGCGGAAACTCCGGATACACTGACAACTGTATACGAATTTGATGGCTACAACATCCAGTGGGAACAGGCTACCGGCATCGATGGAGGACCTTATGGACGGGATCATGGCATTGCCTTTATCGGCAATAACGGCACCCTCGTGCTAAACCGTGGCGGTTGGGAAGTAATACCGGAAAAGGGCAAAATGGAAGCAGTACCCCGGCAAAAATCTGTTGATAACGGATTAGACTTACATACCTCCAACTTTATAGCTACCGTGAAATCACGGCAGTTCGGCGACCTGCACGCCCCAGTGCAGGCAGGCGCCCTGGTGGCTACTACCGCACAAATGGGTAATATTGCCTATCGTACAGGTAAAAAGCTTTATTGGAACGATAGTGCCGGCCAGTTTACCGACAACGATGCCAACAAATTCCTGGTGGCAGCTTATCACAACGGCTATAAAATTCCTGATATTATCTAACTCAACCGTATAATGTGGCAAATAGTACCGTACCATATAGGCAGATGCTGCTAGTAGCTAGAAGCTAAGCGATAAAAATACGGCATCACTGATGGGATTATCATAATAGGCTGCTATTGGTTGAAATCCCAAAGAAGTATAGAGATCGATGGCTGGCCGCATATGCGCCAAAGTATCCAGCAAGATGCGCTTATAACCCAGCCGGCGGCTCTCTTCAATTGCAGTGCTGGCCAATGCTTTACCTACACCATGGCCTTTAAAGGCGTCTTTTACAAAAAGACGTTTCATTTCTGCAGTGCTATTATCGAACGACCGGACAGCAACGCAACCTGCCAGCTGCCCATCTACTAATGCCAGCAATAAAGCTCCTGTAGGAGGAACATATACTCCTGGTAAATGGGCCAACTCTTCTTCAAATTGCTGAAAACTGAGGTCTACATTTAACCAATTGGCATATTCACGGAAAAGCAGCTTCACCTGTTCCACGTGCCTGGCATCTTCGGCGGTTACTTTAATAATCTCTGTCATAGCCACTTCTTTTTATAGTACATAAAACACAACAGGCCTTCTGCATGCAGAAGGCCTGTTGCTTGGATAAATATTGGCACTCTCCTGTTATTGGAAATTGCCGCGTATCTTCTTATCAATCACATATGCTGTAAAACGTAGCTTGCGTAAACTATTGATAAAACCTGTTGCCTCCTATAATTGCTCCTGCTTCATGCGGGGTATGCAATATAATATTTTACATTGATAAAAACACATCAGTCAAAATAAATCTTTCTTAACTTTAAAAACCGCCAGCAGTAAGGCATTTGAAGCCTCTTCTCCCCTAACGGACCAGATATACGCCTTTATAATAACCGGTATACCTACCCAACTGTTAGACAGCGATGTAGAAATATGATGAAGAATTACTTCATGAAAAACCTATTGAATCTATCAGTTGTGACATCCTTTTTTCAGGTTCATGCATCCTTTTTCAGCAAATGATTGTTAACTGAAAAGATTTATCTCCGATGATAAAAAACGCTTTCTTACTCCTTCTGTGCTGCTATCCTGTACTGGCATGCGCCCAGCAACAGCCGGCAGATACGGCGGCGGCACCGCCGCCCAAAGGGTTATTCAAAAAGATGATCTATTACTTGAAACACACTAACGACGTTAAAAAGAAAAAAAAATTTGATTTCAGCATTATTGGGGGTCCTTACTCTGCACCCGAAACCAATGTTGGCATTGCCATTATGGGGGCTGCCCAGTATAAAACAGACTACCACGACCCTAACTTAGCAATATCTAACGCTAATGTATATATCTCTGGCTCCCTCTCCGGCTTCTATGGCGTTGGCCTTAATGACAACACTATTTTCCGTCACGATCGCTATCGCTTAAACGCCCAGGCTGCATTCAACTATATGCCTGATAGGTACTGGGGCATCGGCTATGATGCCGGCAACCTCAAAAATAACTATACAAAATATACGCTGGTAACGGATAATATTGCTGTTGATTTCGGCAGGCGCATTCTCTCTGGCCTATACGCCGGCATAAGTGTGCTGGCCAATAATAGCAGGGCAAGCAAAATAGACAGCAGCGCAGGAAAGCCCATCATGCCTACCTTACACGAATTTGATTTTGGCATAGGCCCATTTGTAGTATACGATACCCGCGATTTTATACCCAATCCTTACAAAGGCATCTACGCCAGGCTGGGCTACCAAATCTTCCCCGCTTTCCTGGGCAGCACGTCAGTTTTTTCCACCTGGACATTACAGCTGGATGCATACCAGCCCCTGTGGAAAGGCGCTATTTGGGCCAACGACCTGTATGGAGCAACCAGCGGCGGCGATGTCCCCTGGACATTGCTACCGGAAGCGGGGGGCGCCAACCGGCTGCGTGGTTACTACCAAGGACGTTTCCGTGATAAAAACTTCATCGCCCTGCAAACAGAATTACGGCAAAGAATCTACCGCCGTAATGGCCTGGTGGTATGGGTAGGCGCCGGCAACGTATTCCCCTCTTTTCCCGCCTTTACGCTCAACCAAACCCTCATCAGTTACGGCATTGGCTATCGCTGGGAATTCAAAAAGCGGGTCAATATCCGGTTGGACTATGGCCTGGCAAAAGACCAGTCGGGCTTCTACTTTGGCATCAATGAAGCTTTTTAAATACCTGAACTATACATCAAATGATTCATCTGCATTGGAATAAACAATCTTTTCTGCTCCTCCTCTTCGCCGTAATGTGGGTAATTCCCAACATGGCATTAGTATATATCCGGTTCTCCTGGCTAAACTTGCTGGCTAACTTGCTGTTTCCCTTTACCATTGGCCTCAGCCTCCTTTCTATTTTCAGAAAGCCAGGTATTATGGTACTGGTGATGTTGCCGATGGTAATCATTCACGCCTATGAGATCGTATTCCTTTACCTGTTTGGCCGGGAAGTAATCACAACTGATATGTTCCTCAACACGGTTACTACAGATATGGAAGAAAGCAGGGAGCTACTCTCCAACATCTATCCGGCTATTCTGCTGGTATGCATAATTTATATTCCCATGATCGTTTTGGGTATTATATCCTGTCGTATGAAAGAGCGGCTCCATGCAGGTTTCCGGCGAACATTCAGTTTATTGAGCGCATTGGCCGCCCTCGCAATGGCTGTTATCATCCTGGCTGTTGGCATGCGGATAGATGTGAGCGTGTACCCACTCAATATGATGTACAATTTCAACTTTGCGATCAACAAATGGTACCGCGAACGGAATTACCCCATTACCTCTGCAGGCTTCAGCTTTCAGGCTACCAAGCGGGTACATGCACGGCAACGTGAAGTATACGTATTGGTAATAGGGGAATCTGCCCGTGCGATGAACTGGCAGCTACTGGGCTATCCACTCCCTACAAATCCTACCCTCAGCCGCATTCCGGGCCTGATCGTATTTTCCAATATTACCACCCAGTCGAACGCTACGCAAAAAAGCGTGCCCCTCATCTTATCTGCTGCCAGCGCCAACAACAGCGATGCCCTCTACAACCAAAAGAGTGTGCTTACCCTCTTCAAGGAAGCCGGCTTTAAAACTATCTTCATTACTAATCAGATCGCCAATCAACAATTGCTAGGTTTTTATGCGCATGAAGCCGATCAATGGATAGACATTAATGCCGGCCCCAGAGAGAAAGAATCGGTGGGTAAATATGATGAAGATATGCTGCCTGTTTTCTCCCAGGCCCTCGATAAGGATACTGGCAACCTCTTTATTGTATTGCATATGCATGGCTCGCATTTCAACTATGCTTACCGCTATCCGCCTAATTATGCGCTGTTCCAACCCGACCATCCGCTGCAGATTAAATTAAGCCACAAACAAGCCTTATTAAATGCTTACAACAATACAATTTTGTACACCGATCACTTCCTGTCGGAAGTAATCCGCCTGCTAGATGCCCGCCAACTCTGCTCCAGCATGCTCTATCTCTCCGATCACGGAGAAAATCTTTTCGACGACAACCGCCACCTCTTCCTCCATTCCACTCCCTTTCCTACCATCTACGAACTGCACATTCCATTGCTGCTATGGTGTTCCCCACAGTATATAAACAACTGGCCTGCCAAAGCAGCCATTGCCAATCGTCATACCGCCTTGCCGGCAGATACACGTATTGTATTCCACACCCTGGCCGATATGGCAGGTATTAGCACGCCCTGGTTAAAAGAAGATGAGTCATTGATCAATGTGGCCTTTGTGCCGGAAATTCCCCGTCTGATCCTAGGCGATCATGAACAACCACAGGTATTTACCACATACTTCCAGCCGGAAGATTATAAAATATTGAAAGCCATGGATACAGCTTCTTTTAAAAGCCCGCTCACGCGCAAATAATGGATCAAATTGAAAACTGATCCCAAATAATATCCGCAAAATAGCTGTAACCTTGCTAGTAAACAAAAAAGCCGCATTACTGCGGCTTTTAGCATTTATTTTTTTGAGGTTCCGAGCGGATTCGAACCGCTGTACGAGGTTTTGCAGACCTCTGCCTAGCCACTCGGCCACGGAACCATTTGTTGATATAACCGCCGCTGATGCCCCACTGGCGTATATCTCATTCGTTTTGTGGGATTGCAAAAGTAGTCAATTTCTGATTACCACCAAATATTATTTAAAAAATATCTAAAAAAAATTTTGATAATAATACAGAACAAAGGAATATTGAGGACCGAAAGCCGACAGGTAAATGGGTGAAATATAAAAATTAATACAATGGATAAACGTATTGCCGAGTCAGAATTGATTATCAACAACCGTGGAGCAGTGTATCACCTCGATGTAAGACCCGATGAACTGGCTCACACCATCATCACCGTCGGTGATCCTGATCGCGTAGGTGCAGTAAGTAAATACTTCGATACCATTGAAGGCAAATTCCAACACCGCGAATTTGTTACACATACCGGATATATTGGTAAAAAACGTTTATCCGTAGTGTCTACCGGTATTGGTACAGATAATATCGATATTGTGCTAAACGAACTGGATGCCCTGGCAAATATCGATTTCAACACGCGCATGGTAAAGCCTGATCTCACTTCCTTGCAGATCATACGCCTTGGCACTTCCGGCGCACTGCAGGAAAGCATTCCGGTAGATAGCTTCGTGGTGTCTTCTCATGGCCTGGGACTCGATAACCTGATGCACTACTACGCCTTTGAAAACACAACGGCAGAAAAACAATTGCTGGAAGCCTTCCGTGGCCAGGTGTCGTTGATACACGGTGGCGCAGGCCCTTACCTCTTCGAAGCATCTGCCTCCCTACACCAACATTTCCAGACAGGCTTTCATACAGGCATCACCGTTACCTGCCCAGGTTTCTATGCCCCACAAGGACGCGTACTGCGTGGCGCCCTCTCCAATCCCCACCTGATCGACGATCTTACAGGGTTCTCTTATGAATCCCACCGTATCACCAACTTCGAAATGGAAACTTCCGGTATCTATGGAATAGGACGCGTACTGAAACATGAATGCCTTTCCATCAGCGCGATTGTGGCAAACCGTATCCGCCAGGAATTCAGCAAAGATGGCGGCGCTGCCGTTACGGCCCTGATAGAAAAAGGATTGGAAATTATAGCGGCTATCTAGCCTTTGCCGTAGTAGTGCCTTCCATTGCGGCATTACTTTATTTTTTATCTTTGTTCATTATGAACAATATCCACTTCTATAAATACCAGGGAACCGGAAATGATTTCATCATCATGGATAACCGGGAAGGACAATATAACTGGCTCACAGATGAACAGGTGAATGAATTATGCGACCGCCGCTTCGGTATCGGAGCAGATGGTCTCATGCTCCTCAATAAAAGCGAAGACTACGACTTTGCCATGAAATACTACAATGCAGATGGCCATGAAGGCTCTATGTGTGGTAATGGCGGCAGGTGCCTGGCGGCCTTCGCCCACAAAATGGGCATTGGCGATGGTAACCTGTATTTTATTGCGTCAGACGGAGAACATGAAGCCACCCTCGACGGCGATAGCTGGGTAAACTTAAAAATGCAGGATGTACACGACCTAGAACAAGGCTCCCTATACTATTACCTGAACACCGGCTCTCCGCATTTCGTAAAATTTGTGGAAGATGTACAGGCTGTAGATGTTTTTAATGAAGGCCGCGCCATCCGCTATAACGAACGCTTCGCCGCCGTAGGCACCAACGTAAATTTTGCCCAGCCTTTTGAAAATGGCATCTTTGTTCGTACTTACGAAAGAGGTGTAGAAGATGAAACCTACTCTTGTGGCACTGGCGTAACCGCCGCCGCCCTTACCTTTGCCGGCAAAGAAGAAAAAGAGTACGTGGTGCCGGTACAAACACTGGGCGGGCAACTCGAAGTACGTTTCACCAAAACATCTGAACGCACATTCGATAATATTTGGCTCTGTGGCCCTGCTACCCTTGTTTTTGAAGGAAACATCACCGTGAAATAATCACGGTTTTACAGCATATGCTACATGGTATGTTTTACCAGCTTCTTCACAAATCCCAGCCATACACGGGCAAGATTATAAGGAATCAGCGGAAGCGGACAAGACAACAAAATAAATGCAGAAAAATAAACCGGGTTACCCGTGGCTCTCTTCGAGAATATTTTCTTTAAATATTTTCGAAGAGATTTTTCCCCCAACTGGTGGATACCAGTAGTTTCTTCGTTCATCAACAATTTTACCCGCTCATCACTGGTTAATTTAAAACCCCGCTTGCCCGCACGGATCGTAAATTCAAAATCAGATCCATAATGCGGTAACATCCCCGGGCGTAATCCACCAATCTTCATAAAAGCGGCTACCGTCATAAATAGGCCGCGGGTAGACAAACAGTTTACATCTTCTTTGCGCTGCGCAATATCAAATGTCATTTTCCTCCAATTGGCCACTACGCCTATATCCAGCAGTTTACCGGTTTGCCGGCTATATGCCTGCGATAACAACAGGGTATCAGGCGCCGTACGCATATAATCGACCCCTTGCTGTAAATAATCCGGCTCAAATTCTACATCGTCATTTTCTATCAATACAATATCATCTTCTTTACCCACATTCTCCTTCACCCACAAATACCCCTGTTGTAAACTACCTCCCCACCACCAATCACCTGTACCTGTTAATACAGTAGCTGTAGGCAAATAAAACCGCACCATCTCTGCAGTACCATCGGTAGACCCATCATCTACCAATACTAGGTGATAATTTTTATAGGTTTGTTTTACCAGGCATTCCATAAACAACCGGGTAATATTGATCCTGTTATGAACAGGGAGAATAATATATACAGTAGGATTCATTCACTATTATGGTTTCCTTAAAAAATAAATGCAGTTATCGCCTGCATTCAACGCATCAAACACACGGGTAATGATATGATTCACTTTCAACCGGTGAAATCCTGCGATCATTTTCATTTTAAATTTCTGTGCTGCCGTTTTGGGCGCATTGGGCGTCCAGAATACCGACTTCTCTCCTGGTTTCGGATAAGTAGCCATATGCAACCATTGATAATGCAGCCACTCTGAATTAGTGACCGTAAACGATTTCTCCAATACCAGGCCGGCATCTTCTGCAAATTTTTTCATCGCTTTACGGCTAAACAGGTGCAAATGGTAAGGCGTATGCCAATGCGCCCATTTTTTGCCAAATGCCGGAATACCCCAACCTTTGGCATTAGGCGTAGTCAGGATGGCCACCCCGCCTGGCTTTAATATTTTTGCTATTCCCTGTAAAGAATCCATAGGGTCTGTTACATGCTCTATCACCTGGTCCATTGTCACATAATCAAAATATTCCGGTTGGTAATCTCTTGGATCAAACAATCCTGCTTTTACCTGAAAACCAAACTTGTCTCCTACCCGCTTAATATTCTCATCAGCTTCCACTCCATACACCTCACAGCCCCTGTTACGGTGATACCCCAAGGTTTCCCCAAATCCACAACCAATGTCCAGGATTTTTACATTTTTAGGAACATAGTGATAACCAGCGCTACGGGAACCCTGGAACCAGGGCTTAAATCCACTGAGCTCTTTGTAAGGAGCCCAATCTTCCAGTTTCAATTGCGTTCTTGGATAATAATTGGAATACAAGTCGCCGATCATCTCCGGCGTAAAATCGGCTGCCAGGGAAAGAATATCGCAGTAGTTACATTTATACATCGTAAAACGCCCAGGGTAACCATAACGGTTATCATACAACTCTTCAGCAACTACCTGTAAAGGGCTATCACAATATTTACAGTTCATATTTTTCATGATAACAATGATATCTGTATTAAATTTAGCGTTTCCTACGTATTCGCTGCACCATCGCCCGGGCGGTACTATCAATATCCTCTGATACCTTGAATGCCAGAATACCGCCTATAAACACCCCTGAAAATACAATACTTCTTATAACAATATCCAATAACGCATTTCCCGTATGCGGCGGCAAAAGACCCACCCCATAAGCAACAACAGCAATAACAATGGCTTTAAGCGTTTGCCGGGTAAAGGGCTGCAATCCGAATTTCTTCCAGATAAACACACAACGGATACAGTTAAACACCAGCATAGACAGGAAGTCAGCATATCCAGACCCCATAATACCGAAGGTGCGTATCAATGTATAATTCAACGGAATGGATAAAATAACCAGGATCACAGAACTATACAGGTCAAAACGCCATAAACGCGAAGTGCTCAGCAACTGCGCATTCACCCCCGTTCCCAGGTCTATTACTTTAGATAGCCCCAGGAAAAAGAACACATACTTCCCCACGCTGTAGCTAGATGGCAGCAACTGAAAAAAGCTATCTATACTTAACCAGATGCCCAGGTAAATATACAACGCTGCAATCAACTGTAAAAGGGAGGATTTCTGGTAAATCTCATGGATTTTACCCATATTTTTATCTATCCATGATTGCGCCAGTACAGGTAATGCAATGGAAGAAATGCTGCGCTGAGGCACCTGTATCATCGTAGCCAGATAAGTAGCAATGGAGAGATAAGCCACCTGCTTCAAACCATCGGTACTGGAAATGATCAACGGCGCCACATTTTTCGCAAGCAGCGTAAAAAAAGTAGCGCCCAGGATAGACGCAGTATAGGTACGCATTGAGCGAAAAAGCCGGCGTGTTACGTTGCTTACCCGGAAACTCAGGTACAGCTGACCCTGCTTCCGCAGGTATATCAGCAATATCACCAACGCTACCCCCCACAACAAATTTAATAACCACAAAAAAAGATCAAACCCGATAACCCCGAACAAGTACAATACAATCAGCAACATAGTCGCCAACCGGATACCCACTTCCTTCAAAAAGTTGGGCATTACTGTTCTATGCCGCGACCAACTGTAGTTCTCTACAATGGAAAAAAAAGCATAGCAAAATATAAATGGATAAAACTGATAGAAATATGTCAGCAACATGGGAGCATTCACGGAATATTTCCTGACAATCACCCCCTTGAAAACCACGGTACCCAACACAAATAACAAATATCCCACCAAAGTAACCGCCAGCGCCCAGGTAAGCATATCATTTTTCTTATCTTCCAGATGGCTGGTATAATAAGGATAGAACTTATTAATGGTAGGACCCATACTCAAAGTACACAATGGCACCAATACAATCCCAATTTCCGGGAACATGCGGGTGAGTGCATACTGATCGTCCGTAAAAAAATGCGGGAAAAGAAAAAGCGTATTGATCCCTCCAATGGCAAATCCAAGATAAATCAGTACCGTAGATATAATGCTTTGCTGTTTTACTACTCCCATTAAAATATTAGCATATTGATGTATATGAATTCCGGTCCACAATATTACATTAAAAGTCAACATGATTCAACATTTTAACTACCTTTGCGCCCGATGATCCAGTATTTTACAAATATTGACTCCAAAACGGTAGAAATCAGCCATCCGGAGAACGGGGCTTGGGTAAATATTACGCCCCCGCTCAGACAGGCCGAATTCGAACAGTTATCCGAGGGGCTGGATATTCCACTGGACTTCCTCACCGACTCGCTGGATATCGATGAAAAATCGAGGTATGAGATAGAAGACAATGTAAAGCTCATTGTACTGAAAACACCAACCGAAAATAACTCGATCAACGAAAGCGATGCCTTTTATATCACGATCCCGATCGTAATTATCCTGACCCATCATCAGATCATTACCGTTAACTCGTTCGATAACACTGCTATCAAAAAATTTCTGAATACTTTCCATAACCGCTCTCCTGAAAAGAGAAATATGATGGTGCTGAAAATTTTCGAGAAAGTGGTCATTAACTTCCTGGATTATCTGAAAGAGATCAACCAACGCAGGAATATACTG
The DNA here is from genome assembly GCF_049056765.1 of Chitinophaga sp. 30R24. Classification (NCBI taxonomy): domain Bacteria; kingdom Pseudomonadati; phylum Bacteroidota; class Chitinophagia; order Chitinophagales; family Chitinophagaceae; genus Chitinophaga; species Chitinophaga sp. 30R24. Next base: position 98,508 of record NZ_JBJGXX010000011.1, on the reverse strand, counting down.
GAAGCCAAATTGTACGACGCTAACCGTAATGAGGAACTGCTGGGCATTATGCGTATCCAGAAAAGCCTGGTGTACTTTGTAACTGCCCTCCGCAGCAATGAATTATTACTGATGAAGCTGGAACGCAATAATTTTCTGGGATTAAATGAAGAGGAAAAAGAATTCCTGCACGACCTGATCGTAGATACTTCACAGGCGCTGGAAATGGCCAACGTATATACCAATATCCTCAGCAGCACGATGGATGCTTTTGCCAGTATCATTTCCAACAACCTTAACGTGGTCATGAAACGGCTTACTTCCATCACCATCATTCTTACCTTTCCTATGCTGGTAGCCAGTATCTATGGTATGAACGTAGATATCCCCTATCAGCATACTATGCACGCTTTTTATATCCCGATCATACTATCTATTGCCATTTCGGTGGTGATCAGCTGGTATTTTATGAAAAAGAAGTGGTTCTAATCTGATTTATATTATAATATGCAAACAGGATTCAACGTAAGGGTATACGGCATCATGATCAATGATCAACAACAGGTGCTGGTAAGCGATGAGTATATCCGTGGAAGTTATTATACCAAATTTCCCGGCGGCGGCCTGGAATTTGGAGAAGGCACCCTGGAATGCCTTGTCCGCGAATGGCAGGAGGAACTGGGCCAGGAAGTAAAAGTAGTGGAACATATTTACACTACCGATTTCTTCCAGATCTCTGCTTTCGATAATGTTACCCAGATTATCTCTATCTATTATCTTGTTACGCCAGTATCGGCTTTTACTGCGCCAGTCATCACCCAACCATTTAACTTCCCGGTGCCGGAAGGTGCAGAGGAAGTAGAGCGCGCCCGCTGGATCGATTGGAAAGACTTTTCTTCCGCTGCGGTAACTTTGCCCATAGATAAGGTAGTAGCAGATATCGTAAAAGTGAAATACGGCGCCTAAAAAAGGCGCCATTTGCACAATGCAGGCCTGACGCTAGTGCCAGCCCTATATCTAATCGTTCGTTAAGGTGGTTTCCAATAATGGTTCTTTACCCATGGCCGCCGCCTTCATTCTTTTAGCCGTATCATGCCCCAGGTAACGATCCACCCGGTGCTCCAACAGGTAGATCAACGGCGTTAACCCTACAGCCAACACAAATTTATAGCTGTAGTTAACCATGCAAATCGCCAGCACCCGCTGCCAGCTCCAGTTATTTCCCAACTTAAATGCAATGTACAACACGATGAAACTATCTACCAGCTGCGATACAATAGTAGAACCGGTAGCCCTTAACCATACATGTTTGTCGCCGGTACGCCGCTTAATCCGGTGAAATACGGTAACATCCACAATCTGGCTTACCAGAAAAGCCGTTAAGCTACCCAGGATAATCCACATGCCCTGCCCAAATATGCTGGCGAATGCCGTTTGCATATCCGGTACGCCGGCTTCGGCCTTACTGCCTCTCCACCAACTGTCGGCCGGTACGCTCATGGCTACCCAAAACATAATAAATGCATACGCGATCAGCCCTATCGCAACGTAAGAAATACGGTGCACCGCTTTAGGACCGAAATACTCATTTACAATGTCTGTCATCACAAATTCCAACGGCCATAATAATACCCCGGCGGTAAGGGTATAAGACAATCCACTTTCCCCGAACAGGGTAAAAGTATGCACCGGCAGCCCTAAGAGTTTCTCCAGCGAAAATAATTTTCCACCTATACATTCTGCAATCAGGGCATTAGCCACAAAAAAGCTCGTAAAGATGACAAAAAGTTTAGTGGGCTTATCGTTTAACAGATTTTTGATCATTAATAATTAACTATAAGTTGAAATATAAAGATGGCAATATTGAGCAAATATAACCAGGGAGGCAACGCCTTCCATTGTATTTTTTTTAACAATAACAGTATACCCATCAACAGGCATATCAATGTATTCAATGGGAAAGCAACCCCCACACCTAGTACCAGCACATGATTCACCACCGTATCCCAGGAATGGCTGTACGCAGTAATGCGCAGGATTTCACTACCAAGAAAGCACAGATTGCAGATAAATGCAAATTTTAAAAGAAACCGTATCCAGCGCATATTGAAATTTCGGATAAATTACAGTTATTTTTGTTTCTTTAAAACTAAATCCAAAATATCCGATGAAGCAAAACCGGCTAAAAGCCATTCTTCCTCATCTTGCAGCCATAGGCATCTTCCTGTTGCTGGCATTTGTGTATTGCTCTCCTGTCCTGGAAGGCAAAGTGGTGAACCAAAGTGACATGAAGAGCGTGAAGGGAATGGCCAAAGAAGCAAAGGACTATTATGAAGCAACCGGTGACCGTCCTTTGTGGACTAACAGCATGTTTTCCGGCATGCCCTCCTATGTGATCTATACAGGCCCCAGTGGTAACAAGATCGGACACCTGAACCGGATCATCACGCTCAATACGCCCGATCCGGTAAATATGCTGTTCCTCGCAATGCTATCCATGTACCTGCTCTTATGTATACTAGACTTTAAATATTGGATACGCGTTATGGGCGCCATCGCCTTTGCGTTCTGCTCCTATAACGTAATTATCATCGACGTAGGCCACATCACCAAAATGTACGACATCGCCCTGATGCCGGCAGTACTGGCAGGTATCGTTCTTGCCTACCGGGGCAAACTGCTCTCCGGTTTCGCCTTAACTGCCCTGGCCACTGCTATGCTCATTTACAATAACCACCTGCAGATTATCTACTATACCCTTATCATGGTAGTATGCCTGGTAGCTGGCGCCTTTGTACATGCTTTACAGGAAAAACAGCTGCCCCGGTTCCTCAAAGCTTCCGGATTGCTGGCCATTGCCGGCGCACTGGCCATCTTTACCTGCATGGATAACCTCCTGGTTTTACGTGAATACACCGACTATACCATGCGTGGCAGCAAATCGGAACTTACCATCGATAAAGATGATGTTACACAAAAAAAATCTTCCGGCCTGGAAATAGAATACGCATACGACTGGAGCTATGGTAAAGCCGAATCCGGCACCTTCATCATCCCTGGCTACGTAGGCAATTCTTCCGGCCAGAAACTGGATGTACACTCCAACTTCGGCCAGCAAATGATTAGCCTGGGCGTTCCTGAAGCACAGGCAGAACAATTTCTCTCCCAGCAACGGCTGCCACTTTATTATGGCGCCCAGTCTAAAGGTACTTCCGGCCCTGTTTACGTAGGCGCTATTATCTGTTTCCTTTTCGTGCTATCGTTACTGTTAGTGAAAAGCTGGCATAAATGGTGGTTGCTGGCAGTTACCCTTATAGGCTTTATCCTTGCATGGGGTAAAAACCTGGCTTTCATCAACGATTTCCTTTTCTACCACCTCCCGCTGTATAATAAATTCCGTGCCCCCGCACAAGCGCTGGTACTGCCTTCGCTCACCTTTGTAGTGCTGGCCTGCTGGGGATTACAAGAAGTGATCAACGGACAGCATACCAAAGATGCCCTGCTCAAAAAACTGAAAGAAGCCGCTCTGATCACCGTAGGGGTGATCGTTGGATTTATACTCATCAGCAATTTCTTTGTAGGCTTCTCTGGCGCCAGCGATGCTACCATGCTGCAATATTTCTCCCAGATGATGGGCGGCGAAGAAAATGGTAAGCTCCTCATCCGCGCACTGGAAAAAGACCGTAGCAGCTTACTGTGGAAAGACGGCTTCCGTTCTGTAGTCTTTATCGCCATCGCTGCTGCAGCCATATGGGCCTTCCTACAGGGAAAACTGAAATGGCAGGTAACTGCGATGATCATCACCGCCGCAGTTACTATCGACCTCCTGGCAGTAGATAAAAACTACCTGAACAACGAAAGCTTCGTGGACGACCTGAGCTATATGCAGGAACTGCAGCCTTCCGCAGCAGACCAACAAATCAGCCAGGACCCCGATCCATACTACCGCGTATTTAACCTTACCGTATCTCCTTTCGATGATGCTACCACATCCTATTTCCACAAGAGTATTGGCGGATACAGCCCGGCCAAATTGTGGATCTACCAGGACCTGATCTCCCATCAGATCGCCAAGAACAATATGCATGTGCTGAATATGCTCAACACAAAATACTTTATTGTTCCCGATCAGAAAACAGGACAACCACAAGCACAGCATAATCCGGATGCTTATGGTAATGCATGGTTTGTAAAAGATATTATCTGGGCACCAGACGCCAATACAGAAATGAAAACACTGGATAATCTGAACACCCGCGACACTGCCGTAATAGACAACCGTTTCAATAAACAACTGGCCGACTTTAAACCGGGAGCCGACAGCAGCGCTGCTATTAAGCTCACCAAATACGGGCTCAATCAGTTAGAGTATGCCTCCCATAATAGCCAAGAAGGTTTCGGCGTTTTCTCTGAAATCTACTACCCTGCCGGATGGGAAGCATTTATAGATGGCCAGCCCGCAGCAATTATCCGCACCGATTATGCACTACGTGGTATCAAGATCCCGGCAGGCGATCATAAAATTGAAATGAAGTTCACGCCTAAAACGTACTTCCTGGGTATGAAAATAGCCAGCACTTCTTCTATCCTCCTGCTGGTACTGGTAATAGGTATCTTTGCCTGGGAGATCTTCCGCTCGCGGAAAGAAGCCAAATAATTATATTAGTCAAACGCAAAAAAGGCGTTGGGTAGTAACCCAACGCCTTTTTTATGCCTTCCCGGTTGTTAATTAGTTGAGCCGGCAATCAATATCTTTTAGAAAAAATATAACGCAATCCTATAAACAGATGGTGCGCAAAATTGGGCAGGTGCCCATAATACCGGCTTAATATCGTATATCGCTCTTTCCAGGCCAGCTGTTGGTGTTGCTTGGAAGTACCGCCTACCCTGAACCGGCATACCACCTGATGCGTGTTGCAAATATGCTTCGCTGCTTTAAGGGTACGGATCATCCAGTCGATATCCGCACATATTTTATATTGCAGATCGTACAAAGGGCTCAGCTTACGCCGAACCACATACGCCTGATGCGAAACCACCATACCGTGCTTCAGGCTTTTCCAGGTAAGCTGCACCGGCACCTGATGTGGCGTTTGGGAAGATCTTAATCCTATATCCACCCCATTTTCATCCATAAACATCGCTTCCCCATAGTATACATCCGCATCCGGGCAGGTGGCCAACATTTGGCGGATCACGTCTTTGTCCGCCAGTACATCGTCTGCGTTGAGAAACAACAGGTATTCACCGGTAGCAGCCTGCATACCTTTGTTCATGGCGTCGTATAAACCATTATCTTTTTCCGAGATCACCTTGGCGATGCGGGAGCGGTATTTGGCAACAACGGCCAGGGTGCTGTCTTTCGATGCCCCATCTACAATAATGTATTCAATATGCGGATATGTTTGCGCCTGCACGCTCTGAATGGTGCTTTCTATAAATTTTTCGGCATTATAACACACTGTGATGATACTCAATACCGGTGAGGTAGTATTTGTCACGTACAAAAATTTAAACGTTATACTTGTTGCTTGGCTGCCTCGCTGAATACGCGGTAATATTGCGCAGCCACTGTTTCCATACCAAAATACTGTTCCACAAAAAACCTCGCCGCCTTGCCAAATTGCTCGCAGAGCGCTTTATCCTGCAAGAGCGCCAATGTACCGGCTACAAACTGTGCATAATCGCCAGGTGCAATCACATAGCCGGTTTGCCCGTCTTTCACAATTTCTCCGCAACCGCCTACGTTAAAGGTGATACAGGCGGTTTCACAGCTCCCGGCCTCTATCAGTACATTCGGCAAGGTATCTGCCCGGGTGGGATAAAAGAAAATATCACTGGCGCTGTAGCATTGCATCATTTTATGGGTATCCTTCACGTAACCGGTATAAATGCATTTTAAATGCCGGAACGTGCCGGGTAGTTGGTCTTTCCCTATCATCAACAAATGTACCTCTTCTTCCAATTGATCATCCAGCATTTGCAAGATGCGTAACAGATCTGCACCACCTTTAAACTCACTGTTGAACAGCCGTTCAGACACAAAAGTGATGACCCTGGCCTGGGCCGGAATGCCTAGTGCCTCGCGGGCAGCTGCCTTATCCAGCGGCCGGAAGTAAGCAGTATCTATCGGATTGGGAATGTGGTACAAGGGTTTTTCGCGGGTAAGCGGGCTTTCCTGGGTCATTTGGTACAACCACCAGGCAGGCGAAACAATGTGCAGGTTGCTGGCAGCGTACAGGCGTTGCTTTCTTCTAATCAGATAATTACCTGTAGGCAATCCCATAGCAGGAGATCGTTTATGCTCTGATTCCCCCACCCGCGCCTGTTTCCAGGAAGTATCGCCAAAAGTATGCGCGGCATTACCGGTGAGCGCCCACATATCGTGCAAGGTCCATACAATAGGCGCTATTTGCGATAAACGGGGCAACAGGGCTGCATCAAAGTAGCCACCATGGATATTCTGTAAACTGATTACATCTGGCTGAAAAGCTTGCGCATGCCGCAAAATAGCGGGTGTAGAAAAAGGAAAATATAGGTACTGCAACCCCAATTTGTTGCTGATCACATTAATCCCCCGCTCTATCACATGACGCACCATGCCTGGCCTTGTAACGGTTACATTGCTGGCAGCGGTATGCGGCATGCCTACGAGAAAATGATTTTGCGTATGATAATAACGCAACAGCCCTTCTGCAATTCGTTGTGCCGCAATAGCTGCTCCGCCGCTATTTTCGTATTTATTGATGAAGAGTATTTTCACGGATCAGTATTTAAAGAACTGTTGCATGTGCGCACGAAACACCGCTAATGGCCAATCGCGCACCAATATCCTGGGCAATGCATAGGGGTTGCTCCAGCTATGTACCTGTCCGTAATAATTGGCGCATACCATTTGTAAGCCCAGGGCTTTACAGGCTTTAATGCTGTCTGCGTTATAATAACGTTTGGAGCCCAGAAATTTTCTGCCGCCGAAAGGATAGGAAAAATGTACCTGGGGTGCGCCCAATACGCCTTCCAGGATCTCTTTAGACAGCCCTATTTCGGTATATTGCTCTTCATAGCTCAGCATACCAAGGGCAGGATGTTGGTGCGTATGACAACCAATAGCGGCATAAGTGGCACTACCCAGCGCTTTCAATTCTGCCCAGGTCATTAGCCGGTGTGAAGGGCGGCCGGTAGCGTCCAAACCAGACCACTCGTATAATTGTTGCATCACTGCTGCTATCTCGGCCGGTTTGCAGAAACGCAATACCTGTTGCAAAGCGAAGTAGGTTTCCCGGGTGGCCAGCGGCGAGTCGGTAGCGTATTCCCAAGTGTGTCCATTAATCCGGATATCCAGGGTAAGGGGCAGGTTATCTGTGTTTAATAGCACACGTTCCAGGTCGTCCCACCATAATTCATAGGCGGTATTGATCTTGGAGGTAGTAATATAGAACAAGGCGGGTACCTGCTGCATGGTCAGCAGGGGCAGGGCCTCCTGGTAATTATCTGCATAGCCATCATCAAACGTAACAAATACGGATCTTTCTGGGAAAGCCTTCTTATGCTTTACGTGATACAGAAACCGGTCGGCGTCCAACACGTGGTAATCGGAGGAAAGGTGAGCCAGCTGATCGTTAAAATTAGCGGGGGTTACCGACAGTTCCTGTGGATCCTGTTGCAGGGTAGTAACCCGGTGATACAATAGGATCACGGCAGGCCGCTCTACCTTATTGGCCACATAGTGTGCCACAGAAAATATTTTTTGACTCAGATTTCCCATTCCTGTTACGCTTTTTTTGCTCTTACTGCAATAATGATCGGATATACCGGATCATGGTAGCTTAGCTCCTCCGGCTGCAACTCTTCTACGGAAATACCGTGCAGAATTGCAGTACAGGTGAGTACATTCCCATAGGTAGTGATCTCCACATTTTCCTTGCCGAATATTTCACCAAATACTTTTTCTGCCGATTGGGCGGTAAAACGCCAGTAGTCGCCCCAGCGCTGCATATCATACGCCGATATTTGCGTAGCGCCGGCTAGCGTGGCCAACAGCACCCCACCAGGTTTCAGCAGGTGCCAGGCCCCTTCTATGGCCGCTTTAAAGTCGTAGATAAAGTTGAACGTTTGCGTACAGATAAAGCAATCTATCTGGTTGGCAGGCAAAGTAGCCTTATCCGTCAGATCACCCTGAATGGTTACCTGTTTGCCTGGCTGTACATGCAATACTTCAAAGCTACTCACTTGCGCCCCAAATTGCTTCGAATAGCTGCTTTCAGCGATTTCCAGCACATGGCCATGAATATCTGCCTGATGGGTGCTTAAAAAACTGGTGATATAATGCCGGTCTACCGGAGTACCGCGGTCAAATCCAAAGGTGGTAGAAAGCGGCTGCAATCTCCTGAGGTTATCCCAGCGTACCGGGGCAATCACCTCCCGTTTCATTTTTTTAAATATATTCCGGATCATTTTAAGCATGGCCAATTATTTTTCTCCAGTATTTTTTAAGCCTGTTCTTAATTTTTGCCGGGATGGTCATACCCGCATTAGACCGCAGGAACTTTGCAAACGCTTTTTCCATCGGCAGATTATTTTGCACCGGGATGGCTTCTACTGCAATAGGCTCCTGGTAAATATCGGTATATAGCCAGTCTTCTTCCTTGAAGTGATGGGTAGCGGAGGCTACGTTACCATCATGCCTCACCAGCGATTTCACCGGGTACAGGGTCAGCATATCATAAAGATAAGCCGTAGCCCTCCAACGGATAGCCCAGGAGCTTACCTTACCGTTTTTATGCTGGTGCAGCATCCGGAAAAAAGGATAAGCGCCCCAGAAATCAAATGCAGACTTCAGCCCTTTTTCTTTTATCTGTTGGATCACCTTATCGGTGTTTGGTTCAAACTTACTCCAGGCCCGGCTCCAGGTGCCCCATCCCAAACTGCCCGGATCATGTACCAGGAAGGTATCTGCCTTATAGTTACTGGGAATAGGCAGCGGATACAGGTATCCGTGCACACTCATCACTTTCTCTTCGTGCGCATACCTGTTAAGCCCGTCGTTCATATATTTCAGGAAGAAAGGAGATACGGTGAGGTCATCTTCCAATACAATCACTTTACCATGTTTGCCTATCACTTCTGTAACGCCATCGATAACAGCAGTGGCCAATCCCTTATTTTTCAGGGCTTCCATTACCACTACCTTACCACACCATTGTTCACTGTGTACAATTTCACGCACTTGCTCCACCAATTGCAACTGCGCTGGGGTAGCGCTTTCTTTAGGGCCGTCACAATACACATACAATATACTGTCTTTTGCTTCCCTGTTCTTACTCAGATGCTGTAAGGTGCTTAATGTTAGCGCCGGGCGGTTGTATACAAATAATACGATGGGAGCCAATTCCATGATATGAAAATCGCTGCCACTGGCAGCCTGTTAGGTTAAAAGGGTAAAAATCGCATAAAAATAACAATAAAACAAATATGTAAAAACAGGTTATAACCTGCCGCCGCCGGCATAATATTTCTTCCAATAAGGTTCTTTCAGATCGCTGATCATCACGCCTGCACTGGTAGAGGCATGTACAAATTTATCATTCTCCAGGTAGATGCCTACATGGGAGATACGTTTGTGATGTATCTTAAAAAATACCAGGTCGCCTTCATGCAGCTCCCTCGCTTTTAACCTTTTTATCTGGGTAAAAAGATCCGTGGAATTTCCGGAGAGCGCCAGTTGGAATACTGTGTTCATCAGGGTATTTACAAAGCCTGAACAGTCAATGCCGTCTCTTGTTTTACCGCCAAGGCGGTAAGGAGTGCCCCACCACTCTTCTATAAAGCGGTACAATTTGTAATTCAGTACTTCCTCTACTGGTACATCCAGCAACTGGGCATATTTGAACTGCCAGCTCTGCGCATTTTCCAGGTTAGCGCTGCTCATGGTAATATGCTTGCTGATACTAATATCTTTACTGGCATAGCTGTTGGAAATCGTGCGCGGCTCACGGTTAGTGGCAATGCCGGTGATAAATTCCGAATGTCTGTTACTGGCAGTAGTGGCAGATGTGTTAGTTGCAGGTGTGTTGACAGCAGGTTTTTTGGCGGTACTTTTTTTCAGTGAAGCGCAGGAACTGAGTGACAATGCACAAATCGATAACTTCACAAATAATTGTCCCTTGACTCTGATCATATAATAAATATCTGGCTAAAAATTTTTGCTAAAATACAAATATCTAGTTATTTACAAATTAAGAGGTGTTGATACTGGCGGCTTTTCACCCTCTTCTTCGTAGTTACTTCTGCGTAATCTTGTTGTATGGATAGATGAAGAACGTATTTTACTACCCGTTATTATGTGCGGAAAATTAAATCTGTGTAAACTTACCCACCGGCGGTGGATTTCTAAAATTCCTAATTCCGAAAATCCTACCTACTTTTGTCGCTTGACGAAACAGATTAGCAGATGAATTTTTCCCACTTACACGTTCATACCCAATTCTCATTACTGGATGGTGCCGCCGATATTAAATCGCTGTATAAGAAAGCGATGGCCTCCAATCAGCCGGCACTGGCAATCACAGACCACGGTAATATGTTTGGTGCTTTTCAGTTTGTGGCAGAAGCATATAACAACAGATTAAATCCCGGCGATCCAAACGATAAAAGACTGAAAGTAAAACCTATTGTTGGTTGTGAATTTTATCTGGTAGAAAACCGTCATAAACGCGCTTTCACCCGCGAAGAGAAAGATATACGCTACCACCAGGTACTCCTGGCCAAAGATGATGAAGGCTACCGCAACCTCATCAAGCTTTGTTCTTTAGGATATATGGAAGGGCTGTATGGCAAATACCCGCGTATCGACAAAGAGCTGATTTTACAATACCATAAAGGGCTGATCGCCACCACCTGCTGCCTGGGCGCCTCTGTACCCAAAATCATTTTGCGGCATGGAGAAGAAGCCGGTGAAAAAGAATTTCGCTGGTGGCTGGATATTTTCGGAGAAGATTTTTATGTAGAACTGCAACGCCACGGTATTCCCGAACAAGAACAGGTAAACGTAGTACTGCTGCGCTTTGCAGAAAAGTACAATGTAAAGGTGATTGCCTCCAACGATTCCCACTATGTAGACCAGTCGGATGCCAACGCCCACGACATCCTGCTTTGCATCAATACCGGCGAAAAGAAAAGCACCCCTACCAATAAAGAATTTTCTGATGATGAGTCTTCCATGAAGAACCGTCGTTTTGCCTTTTACAACGACCAGTTCTACTTCAAGACCACCGAGGAAATGACCAAGTTGTTCCATGACCTCCCGCAGGCTATCGACAACACCAATGAGATTGTAGACAAAGTACAGCTGCTGGACCTGAAAAGGGATATCCTGTTGCCGAACTTCCCTATTCCAAAAGAATTCATTACCCAGGACCAATACCTGCGCCACATCACTTATGAAGGCGCCCACAACCGGTACCAGGAAATGACCGCCGAAGTGGAAGAGCGCATCAACTTTGAGCTGGGCGTTATCGAAAATATGGGCTTTGCCGGCTACTTCCTGATTGTGGCCGACTTTATCAAAGCCGGCCGGGAACTAGGCGTGTTCATCGGCCCAGGCCGCGGCTCTGCCGCCGGTTCTGCGGTGGCCTACTGTATCGGTATCACCAATATAGACCCGATCAAATACAACCTCCTGTTTGAGCGTTTCCTTAACCCGGAACGTAAGAGCATGCCCGATATTGATACGGACTTCGATGATGAAGGCCGTCAGAAAGTAATTGACTACGTAGTACAGAAATATGGCCGCAACCAAGTAGCACAGATCATCACCTATGGTACCATGGCGGCTAAAATGAGCATCAAAGACGTAGCCCGTGTAATGGACCTGCCCCTGGTAGATTCCAATGGCCTGGCCAAACTGGTGCCCGATAAACCTGGTATCCAGCTAGCCCGTATCTTCAATGCCCCCCTGGATGGCGAAAAAAGCCTGGCCGACAAAGAAGGATTGGCCGGAGAAGATATTGAAAACGTAAAACGGCTGCGGGAACTCATCAAAGGAGACGACCTTCAGGGTGAAGTACTCCGCGAAGCCTGCGTATTGGAAGGCTCCGTACGCAACACCGGTATCCATGCGGCCGGTATCATCATTGCCCCGCAAGACCTGTATAACCTCATCCCTGTGTCTACGGCGAAAGATTCCGACCTCCTGGTAACCCAGTTTGAAGGCAGTATCATTGAGTCGGCCGGCGTAATCAAAATGGACTTCCTGGGTTTGAAAACCCTTACCATCATCAAGGGCGCCCTGGAAATGATCCGTATCAACCACGGCATAGCTATCGAAATAGACCATATACCGCTGGATGATGCGAAAACATACGAGCTGTACCAGAAAGGCGAAACCAACGCTACTTTCCAGTTCGAGTCGCCCGGTATGCAGAAATACCTCCGCGAGCTTAAACCCGACAGGTTCGACGATCTCATTGCCATGAACGCCTTGTACCGCCCCGGACCATTGGAGTATATCCCTTCCTTTATCCGCCGTAAACATGGGCTGGAACCCGTGCAATACGACATTGCAGAAATGGAAGAATACCTCAACGATACCTATGGGATCACGGTATATCAGGAACAGGTGATGCTGCTGAGCCAGAAACTGGCCAACTTTTCCAAGGGAGATGCGGATGTGCTCCGTAAAGCCATGGGTAAAAAGCAGATCGCCGTACTGAATAAGATGAAGGCGCAGTTTATGGAAGGATGCGCCAAAAACGGCCATGATCCAAAGGTTTGTGAAAAAGTATGGACCGACTGGGAAGCGTTTGCCTCTTATGCCTTCAACAAATCACACTCTACTTGCTACGCCTTCGTGGCTTATCAAACGGCTTACCTCAAAGCCCACTACCCGGCAGAATATATGTCGGCCGTACTTAACTGCGCCAGCAACATTGAAAAGATCACCTTTTTCATGGAAGAGTGTAAACGCATGGGCATCGACGTATTACCTGCCGATGTAAATGAATCTTTCAAAGGATTTGCGGTAAACAAGCAAGGCCAGATCCGTTTTGGCTTAGGTGGACTAAAAGGAGTGGGTGAAGCTGCGGTAGAAAACCTCCTGGAAGAACGTAAAAAAGAAGGCCCTTATAAAAACATCTTCGATTTTATCAAGCGGGTGAACCAACGCGCTGTCAATAAAAAATCGTTGGAGGCCCTGGTGATGTCTGGAGCATTTGACTGTTTCCCGGAACTACATCGCGCCCAATATTTCCATAAACCAGAGGGCGAACAGCTTTCCGGATTAGATAGAATCGTGAAATTTGGCCAACAGGTAACAGCAGGCTCCTCCAGCATAGGCAGCCTCTTCGGCGCCGAAGAGATGCCGGATATAGAACCGCCGAAGATCCCGGCTTGCGAACCCTGGCCGCTGATCATGAAGCTGAACAATGAAAGGGAAATCACCGGTATATATATCTCCGGGCATCCGCTGGACGACTACCGTTTCGAGCTGAAGCATTACCATATGAACACTGTCCAGGAACTGGTTGAATACCAAACAGAAATAGCACAGCCTGGCGGTAATGGGGGCCGTTCCAGGGAACGTAATTTCCGGCTGGCTGTGTATATCACCAATGCCCAGGAAAGAATTTCCCGCAATAACCGGCAGTTTGGGGTGATGACCATAGAAGATTATACCGGGAAATTTGAATTTGCCCTGTGGAGTGAAGACTTTATCCGGTTTGCACCCTACCTGAAACCCGGACTTTGCCTGTTTATTAATGGAGGCTTTAAATCCAAGCGTTTCAATGATAATGAATACGAATTCAAGGTAAACAGCATACAATTACTGCAGGAAGTTAAAAAAACACATACCAAACAGGTATTTCTCAATACCCTGCCTCAGTTCATTAACCGGCAGACCATCGACTTCCTGGCAGAGAACGTAAACCGCTTCCCAGGCAATAGTATACTGCATGTGCACTTAACAGACCGGGATGAAAATACCCAGGCAAAATTGCATACTTTTAACAGGAATATTGAGATGAATGACGAGTTGGCGGGGTTCCTGTACAAACAGCCTGATATCGATGTGTATATAGAGATAATCAATAAGTAAGATGCCAAAAATGCAGTAATTTGCACCACGGATCGGGATTTGCTCTTATCAGCATAATCATAAAATCAAAACAATCATTAAATCAAAACATTAAATCACAGAATATTATGGCTTTAGAAATCACTGATGCGAACTTTGAAACGGAAGTGTTGAACTCCGATAAATTAACTGTTATTGACTTCTGGGCAGAATGGTGTGGTCCTTGTCGCGCTATCGGTCCGGTTATTGAAGAGCTGTCTAAAGACTACGCTGGTAAAGTAAATATCGGAAAAGTAAACGTGGATCAGAATCCGCAACTGTCTGTAAATTATGGTATCACCAGTATCCCTGCTATTCTTTTCGTGAAAGGTGGCCAGGTAGTTGACAAACAAGTAGGTGCAGTACCTAAATCCGTACTGGATAAGAAAATACAGGCCAATATGTAATTTTTATAAAAACTGAGTTTAAAAAGCGTTCCGGATTATTCCGGGACGCTTTTTTTTTCATTTATGCCACCGTATATTACAGCATATTAAACTCAACCGTCCGAAAACCATCTTATCAATAAACCTTACGTATTTGCGCAAATATTTACTCCCCATCCTTATTACCATTGTATATAGCGCTACGGCGCTGGCACAGCGAAAATGCGGTACGGCTGATGCATTGCAACAACGGTCAAAAGATAACCCCTCCCTGCAATTATTATTGCAAAACAATGAAAACCGGATGATACAGGCACAACGTGCACGCCTATCCCGGGCAGGAGTGGAACGTATACCCCAAACCGTTTCTATACCAGTAGTGGTACATATCGTATTAGACGACCCTACACTGGTAACAGACGCACAGGTATTATCGCAGATCGCAGCACTGAACATCGATTACAACGCCGCCAATGCCGATACCAGCCTGGTACCTGCCGCCTGGAAATCCATTATCGGCAACACGCGGATCAATTTCTGCCTGGCACAGCGTACCCCCGGCGATGAACCTACCAATGGCATTGTACGGGTAAAAACACCTCCCGGACAAAGCTATTATATTACCAATGCGGCTGCCGACGTAAAATACGCCAGCACCGGAGGCTCCGATGGGTGGGACCATTCCAAGTATCTCAACATATGGGTAACCCGGCTGGCGGGTAACTACCTAGGCGTTGCCGCTCCTCCCGGTAACGGCTATCCCGTAGAGCAGGAAGGCGTTGCCATCCACTATAGCGCCTTTGGCACTACCGGCAGCGTAGGCCCTATTTATAACCTGGGCAGAACAGCTACCCATGAAATAGGCCACTATTTTGGACTCAAGCATGTATGGGGAGATGATAACGGCGCCTGCACAGTAGACGACGGCATTGATGATACTCCCCTACAGGGCAATAGTACCTACGGCTGCCCGTCTTTTCCGCGGGTAGATAATTGCACTACCGCGGCGCCCGGCATTATGTTTATGAACTACATGGATTACACCGATGACGCCTGTATGTATTTGTTCACCGCCGGCCAGGTAGACCGCATGCGTTATGTACTGGAAAACATTATCGCTACGCTGATGACCTCTAACGGCTGTACGCCGCCCGACCAATACAATAACGACGCTGCGCTGGTAAACATCACCTCTCCCGCCGGCAAAATATGCGATAACCACATCGCTCCCGTAGTAACCATGCGCAACAAAGGGCTACAACCACTTACCAGCGTTACCATCTGGTACCGGTTGAATAATGGCGCGCTTACCTCCTACCAATGGAGTGGCAACCTGGGCAGCCTGCAACAAACCACCATTACATTACCAGCTACCAATATACCTATCGGAAGCTATCACCTCACCGCCTATACACAATCACCGAATGGGCAACCCGATGGCCACGTTGCCAACGATACCGCTTCTATACTTTTCCGGTACGACGCCGAAGCCGTACTCCCTTTTACAGAAGGCTTCGAAAACGATAGCTTCCCCCCACCCGGATGGGACCTCTATAACCCCGACCGCAGCTTTACCTGGGAACGCGACCGGAACATAGGCAAAAACAGCAACGCTTCCGCCCTGATGCGCAACCTTGGCTATAACACAAACGACCAAACGGACGACCTAATTACACCAGTGATAGACCCGCAAAATGCCGATTCTGTTTTCCTGTTTTTTGACGTAGCCGCTGCCGTGTACACCGACCCTGCCGCCACTGGCAATGTTTGGGATACTTTGCAGGTGCTGGTGACCACCGATTGCCGCGAAACAGGACAGATCCTGTATACCAAATGGGGACCCAACCTTATTACACACCCCACTGCCTTACATACTGAGTTTGTGCCTGCTGCCAACGAATGGCGACGGGATTCTGTAGACCTGACAGGAGCTATACATAAAGGAAAATTCCAGGTTGCCTTCAGAAATATATCAAACTCAGAGAATAATATTTATATTGATAATATACAAATTGTTGCCAAATCGATAAATGCCACCTTACGGGAAAAGGGATTCCTGGTAAATCCCAACCCAACCAAAGGCCAGGTATGGATCACCTTTTACGAGATACCGCCAGACCTGATACAAGTAGCCATTTATAATACACTGGGACAATTGATCATGAGTCAGCCGCTAGCAAATATCGGCGCCGGCAACCGAATGACCTTTAATTTGGTAAATGAGCCAAATGGTGTTTATTTTGTAAAATTAATTTACAGGAACAGGGCCAACACCATCAAATTAATGAAAGTAAGATGACGATAAGACAAGATTATCCGGCCGTTCAGGCGCTGCTGCAGCAACCTAACCTGGACGCAGCGCTAAAACGCATTGCAGAAAAGATCCTTCAACAGGAAAGAATTACACCTGATGAAGGGCTGATCTTATTTGAGAAAGGCGACTTCGGCCTTTTGGGAGCTTTAGCCAATCATGTGCGAGAGCGAATGCACGGTGATAAAACTTACTTCAACCGTAACTTTCATATAGAGCCGACCAACGTTTGCGTGTTTACTTGCCATTTCTGCTCCTATTCCCGCCTGTACAAAAACCGGGAAGATGGATGGGAATTGAGTATAGACCAAATGATGGACATTGTTAAAAGCTACGACAACCAGCCTGTTACCGAAGTACATATTGTAGGTGGCGTGCATCCTAAAATGCAGCTCGACTTCTTCGTGGAACTGATCAAAAAAATCAAGGCACACCGCCCCGATCTGCATATCAAGGGTTTTACTGCTGTAGAATTGGACTATATGTTCCGCAAAGCGAAAGTATCCCTGGAAGAAGGTATGCGTATCCTTAATGAAGCCGGCCTGCAATCCATGCCTGGCGGCGGTGCGGAGATATTTGCCCCGGAAGTACGGGCCAAAATATGCCACGACAAAGTAGATGCAGAAGGCTGGCTGGCTATCCATAAAGCGGCACACCAACGCGGTATGACCACCAATGCAACCATGCTATACGGACATATTGAATCTTACGCCGACCGTATAGACCATATGGAACGCCTCCGCCGTTTGCAGGATGAAACCGGTGGTTTCAATACCTTCATTCCACTGAAATTCCGCAATAAAGGCAATGATATGTCCGACATTCCGGAAAGCTCCATCGTGGAAGACCTGAAATTATATGCAGTGGCCCGCTTGTACATGGATAACTTCCCTCACCTGAAGGCCTACTGGCCAATGTTGGGCAGGAACAGTGCACAACTGACCCTCTCTTTTGGCGTAAACGATCTTGATGGTACTATCGATGATACCACCAAAATATACGCTATGGCTGGCGCTGAAGAACAATCGCCATCCATGAACACAGCGCAACTGGCCACGCTGATCAAGCAAGCTGGCAGAAGACCTGTGGAAAGAGATACCGTATACAACGAAATAAAGGATTATACAGAAGTTGTTTTTTCTGACGAAGAACTGCTCACTAAATAGTATCGCCGTTTTATGCAACTACACCTGAAATGTATACTGATTACCGGACTATATGCAGCAGGCTGCCATCAGCCCAACAACAGCAATAACACAGCTGGCAATAGCACGTCGGCGCCCGCTACAGAAACATCTAATGGCACCGCGTTTAAGCAGCAAGGTACTTTATCGTTCATTGCTAAATCAAACGCCGACACCCTGCGTAAAATTGACATACAGCTGGCTAAAACAGACCAACAACGGACAGACGGGCTCATGTACCGCAAATCTATGAGCGACGACCAGGGGATGCTGTTCATTTTTCCCGATATGGAAGAACGTGCCTTCTGGATGAAAAACACTTATATTTCCCTCGATATTATTTATATCGCAGACAATATGGAGATCGTTTCCATTCAGAAATATGCCACCCCCTTATCAGAAGAAAGCCTTCCTTCCTACAAAAAAGCCAAATATGTACTGGAAGTAAATGGTGGTTTTTCCGATAAATACCATATCTCCTACGGTGATAAAATTACTTACGAGACACTTCAACCGTAATACCAACAGACTTTTTCTACTTATCGATAACTCGTTCAAACAAAAAGCCCTGGCAGATGCCAGGGCTTTTTTACTCTTGATACATTTGATCGCTAACCGTTTTAGCTGCTTTTGCCTAAAGGCCATCAACTAATGAAGCATAAAGACAAAGGATAAATTACCGGTAACTACTAATTCCCATGGTATATTTCCTGATAAGACCGTATATCCGTTCTTGTTACCCGCCTGTACAAGGCCGCCGGGTTTACCTGGTCTGCTGTAGCAAATCCACAAGCACCCATTAATTCAGCCAATGCCGCTACAGTATTGCGATGGTAATTGGCTACCCTAATCCGCTTATCGGCCACATTCACCCCCTGGTATAAATGCGGATCTTGCGTAGCCACACCTACCGGACAGCTACCACTATCACACTGCAAAGCCTGGATACAGCCCAGCGCCAGCATCATCCCACGGGCGCTGTAACAAGCGTCGGCGCCCAAGGCCAGCACTTTCATAATATCGAACCCTGTAATAATCTTGCCACTCGCCATCAGGCGGATATGCTGTTTTAACTGGTATCGCTTCAGCAGGTTCACTACCAACGCCAATGCATCAAACAAAGGCATGCCAATAGAATCGGTAAACTCCAGGGGCGCTGCGCCGGTACCGCCTTCTGCGCCATCTACTGTAATAAAATCCGGATAAATACCGGTATTTACCATGGCAGAACAAATACGTTCAAATTCATCTGCGCGGCCTACACACAGCTTAAAACCAACCGGCTTACCCCCGGATAATTTGCGTAATTGCTGCAAAAACACCAGCATTTCATATTCATTGCTAAAGGCTGTATGCGCAGCCGGAGATAATACGCTAACACCTGGTTTTACCTTACGGATAGCGGCTATCTCAGGCGTATTTTTAGCAGCGGGCAATACCCCTCCCTTACCTGGCTTAGCGCCCTGGCTCAACTTCAATTCAATCATTTTTACCGCAGGTGCCGATGCAGTAGCAGTAAATACTTCAGGAGAGAAATAGCCTTTTTCATCCCGGCAACCGAAATAACCAGTACCTATCTGCCAGATCAGGTGCCCTCCATGTTGCAAGTGATAAGGACTGATACCGCCTTCACCGGTATTATGCGCAAAATTGCCCAATTGTGCACCTCCATTAAGGGAAGCAATTGCGGTTTTACTTAATGCACCATAGCTCATGGCACTGATATTCAACAAGCTGGCAGTATAAGGCTGCTCGCATTGTTCATTGCCAATAGTTACCCTTAACGATTCCGGCTTTACTTTAGTAGGAAAGGCTGTATGAGCAGCCCATTCGTAACCAGGCTCGTACATATTATCCAATGCCCCGAAGGCCACGGTTTGTTTCACATCTTTAGCCCGTTGGTACACCACTGCACGCTGACGACGACTGAAAGGCCTCCCATCAGTATCTGATTCAAAAAAATACTGCCGCATTTCCGGACGGATCTGCTCCAATAAATAACGTAAACGCCCTAACAACGGGTAATTACGCAATAAAGCATGTTTTCTCTGCAAACGGTCGTATAACGTTAACAACGACAAACCCACTGCTATAGGCAACAGGAACCAACCACTTAAATATCCACGATAAAGGCTTGCAGCCACACTCACATCCAACAACAGGCAACAAATATAAATTACCCATCGTGCGATCCGATGATTCATAAAACTGATTTATAGATTATTTTGGAAATATGAATGGAATAAAACTACGCAGGTAGCCATTCCCCCCGGAACAACGTTTTAATGTGTAAAAGTTGCCCGGGATTACTTGTTGAAGTCTTTAGGACAGGATAAGAACGGCAACAGAAATCCTCCGATGCATCTGGATGCACAGGGTGTGTTAAGAATATATAACATATACGTTGCCGGATTCAATGAAAATTGCTACTTGTACCCGGCAAATATAGGGCTTTTATTTAAAATCAAAATTCTTTCCCCCGCCATTATGCCTACAAAACCAACGCTACACCCCACTTTTAAAGGGCTGTATTAAATCAGCCACTTGTTTTTACAAAGGCAAACCACCCTAACAATGCGCATATACGTAATAAATGAAACGATGGTTAAAAAGTTAGCCGCCGTTCCATATTAATGCGGCAATTCCGGCACAGTGAACGGCTTCTGGCGGCCGGCATTTTGTTTACGTACCTGCTGAATATCTGCAGTAGTGATCTTACCCGCTTTATTATTCCAGGCACTACGTAAAAAAGTTAGCAATTGGGCGATATCTTCATCACTGAACTCATCGCTGCTACCAATACCCGGCATATCACCATTAATTTCAGGCGCTTTATATACTTTCCCATGTACTTCTACCGGACCTGTTAATCCAAATAATACGATGGAGATAAACGCCTGTTTATTTCCGTTTACCCAATTGCTTTCATCCAGCGGTGGGGCCATGGCCGTAACGCCTTCCCCGTTTTTACCATGACAGGTCTGGCAAACGGTATTAAAGATCTTATAGCCCCGGTGCATCATTTTCTTCAATTCCTCCATTTTCTTTGCATTAGCCTTATTCTGCATATTCATGAGCACCGCTTCCAACTGCCTGCGCAACACCAGCATAGTATCCGGGTTCCAGGCTATCACCTGTTTTAAAAAGGCGGCTTCCCGGCTGGCGGCATTGCTAACCAGTGCTGCGGCCACATACGGGTTGGCGGCATAAGATTGGATCATTTTATCTTCCAATCTGGCAGCACCTCCTTTATCGTATAGTGCAATAGCAGGTATCTGGTAGGCGACCACAGGCGCCAGAAAAGAATTGGTCAATAAACTATCCATAGCGGCTTCAACAGCTTTTACGTTACTATTGCCCAATACCGCCGGCAGGGCCGCCAGGGCCTGTACTTTCAACCACTCGTCCGCCTGTGGCCAGATACCATTCAGATCTGTTATATTCAATTGATGCAATCCTTCCAAAGCCCAGAGGGCATGTAAACGCGTAAGCGGGTGCAGGGTGTCTGCCAGCATCTTCCTTAAATAAGGCGCCAAAGCGGTTACCTGATGGTCTATGATCAGTTGTTGCGCTTTATCTCTCAGCATACCATTGGAATGATGCAGCATGGCACCTAAAAAAGCTGGCGTTAACTCAAACGGGGTAAACTGCGGGCGGCTTCCTTTAGGTACAATGCGGTAAATACGACCGCAATTGAGCGGCTGCGTCAGGCTCCTCATATTAATTTCATGCTTGAGATAAGGGGTAAGATAAGTCTTGTGCTGCAAGATACCCCGATACATATCCGCTATATAAATAGCGCCATCCGGGCCAGTGAGAAGTCCTACCGGCCGAAAACGCTCGTCGGTACTGGCCAGAAACTCCTGATGCTCATACGCCTGTACTCCCTTCACCTGATAACTACTATCAGACAGGATATTTCTTTTGATTAGGTTAGCAGCAGGCTCAGCCACAAAACCATTACCGGTATATGCAGCAGGTAGAAGGGCGCCACGATAGATGAGCGGGCTGCAGGCCGCTGTAAAGTTTACCAGGCGCAGACTATCGTCTAGCGTGCCTTTTTGGTAACCACGGTTTACACCGGGTGTAGGCCGGATAGGATAAGTACGGTTATCTGGTACAATATGCTCGTCGAAACCGGCAGCCTGCTGTTGATAAGGGTTATTGCCCCCCAGCCCGGGCGGGAAATAATCGCCCCGCAAGTTTTCCGAATTGTTATTGAAATACAGGCGGCCGTGATCATCTTGGGTAATACCCCACTGACCGCGGAAATGCGTTGTTTCTTTCAGCCATTTATTACCGGCTTTACGGTAACGCCTATCCGATTTTGCATTATAGATCCAATTATCCAGGGCGCGCAAGAGCCCATTGGGCTGGTGTTCCACATTACCTCCGGCAGCATATTGATCATCTACCAACGTCCGTTTACCAGCTTTATCGTTGTTATTCTCTATAAACCATAACTGAGGTGGCGTGGCCACCAGTATCCCGTTTTCCACAAGGCACACTGCCCTGGGCAATACCAGGGAATCCAGGAAAACGGTACGTTTGTCCATTATTCCATCTTTGTTGGTATCTTCCAGGATCACTATTTTTCCATCGGGCTTATCTTCCCCGGTACCAGCTGTATCTGGCATGAAACCCGCCATTTCAGCTACCCATATCCTCCCGCGCTCATCAAAGGTCATGGCCACGGGCGCCACTACCAAAGGCTCTGCGGCCACCAGTTGTACTTCCAGCCCTGTATCGTACTGCATATGGCTAATGGCAGTTTGGGCATCCAGTACGGGAGAAGTGGCAAACTGTTCCCGCATGGCCAGGGAATCCTTTTCGTGCGATGAATGGGAGAACGGTTTCTTTCCTTGTTCACATCCTGATAAGGTAACAGCTAACGTGGTTATGAATAAATAATAAATACGGTGCATTGTAATAATCCGATAAGGGGCTAAAAATACATTTCCACCTATATTTTTTCCTAAAAAATTATATGAGCGTACATTTTACCCTCTTCTGCCTTCACAAAAACCCTTATCTTCGTCGCTTCATTGCACACATTTTACGATTTATTTGCATTTATGGAGCGCTTTCAGGGCATTATAGGTATTGTACTTATTTTGGGTATTGCCTTTTTATTTTCCAACAATAGGAGTAAAATCAACTACAGATTAGTACTAAGTGGTATTGGCTTACAGATAGCCATTGGTATTCTGGTATTTAAAGTACCTCCCGTTACCTGGTTTTTCCAGCGGGTAGGTGATGCAATGGGAAAGCTGGAAGCTTTTGCACGCAAAGGCGCTGCCTTTGTGTACGGTGGTATAGGCGTATCCCAAACAGATGGTAGTTTAAATGACTATGCCGGCGGAGGATTTGTTTTCGCTTTTAACGTAACCGCTACTATTATCCTGGTATGCGTGCTGGTAGCTGTTTTATATCACTACGGCATTATGCAGCGGGTTGTGGCGGTAATTGCCAGAGCGATGAACATCATCATGCGGGTAAGCGGCGCCGAAGCCCTCAGTAACGTAGCCAGCGCATTTGTAGGCCAGGTAGAAGCCCAGGTAATGATACGTCCTTACCTCTCCAGCATGACCAAAAGCGAATTACTGGCATCTATGAGCGGTAGTTTGGCTTGTATTGCGGGCGGCATCCTGGTAGTATACGTGAATATGGGACTACAGGCGGGCATGCACATCGCTCCTTTCCTGATCACCGCCAGCCTGATGGCGGCGCCCGGCGCCCTCGTGATCTCAAAGATCGTATTCCCTGAAACAGAGGAAAGCCTTACCCTGGGACGTGTAAAAATGGAAGTGAAAAGCAACTATACCAACGTTATTGATGCTATCTCCCACGGCGCGGGCGATGGTTTTAAGATTGCCATGAACGTAATTGCCATGCTGATCGGCTTTATCGCCTTTATCGCACTGATAGATTGGTGCCTGATACATATCGGCCACATCTTCAATCCCAACTTCAACCTGAGCCTCGACTGGATATTCGGTAAGGTATTTATGCCAATGGCCTGGGCAATAGGCGTACCGCAAAGCGATGTACAGAACGTAGCCACCCTACTGGGACAAAAATTGACGATCAATGAATTTGTGGCTTTCAAAAGCCTGACCAGCCATAATGTACCGGTGATATCTTCAAAAGGTATCGCTATTGTAACCATCGCTATTGCCGGTTTTGCCAATTTCAGCAGCGTAGGCATGCAGATCGGTGGTATCGGGGAACTGGCGCCCGACAGAAGGGCGGATCTGGCCAAACTCGGCCTAAAGGCTTTATTATGCGGCACCCTTGCGTCGTATATGTCTGCCGCAATTGCCGGAATACTGATATAACTGCTGATTATCCTGGCTTGATGCTCCTGCTTTAGGTATCTAAAGCAAGAGCATCAAGCTAGACATCTAAAACAGTCTACCTAATTAGCGATTAAAAAACAAAGCCCAATACCGCGCATAAAATAACTTATGCGCGGTATTGGGCTTAATAATATAATATAGCGGAAATCAATCCGGTATAGGTTAAACGAATGGATGACCAGGTAAAGCAAGTGTTTACCAAGTCTGCTGTTATAAGTCGAGGCGCTTAATTAGGCCTTGTTCTACAGCGATCCACGCATCTAACTGTCCTTCTTGTTCCCAATGATTTTTCATTTCGGAAGCAGCTACAATTTTATTTATTGCTGTAACAGCCAGCTGCCGGAGTGCTTTAGTACCGATCAGGTTCAGCACATCCAGTTTGTCCATTGGATCTTCCGGGAAATCTTCGCTAGGGCGGCTTACCAGCGCTGCAACCACTTCTGCCGCTGCCAGTGCCTCTTCGCAATCGGGTATTTCAAGTGTTTCGATGTTGTTAATGATACGGGACAACGTATCAGCAACTAACCCACCGTCTTTATTGTCGATCAGGTCAAATATCCAATCCTGTGATCCATCATTTTCAAAATTCCTGGTGCCCCATGCGCCCATAGTGTTTACGTTTTTTTATTTTTTTAGAATAAAGAATAAAGTTATTCAAGTTTCTTTACAACAACCAAACCATGCGATCAGTTCAAACTTCTGAAATCAACCGGCACCAATTTACTGACGCCCGGCTCCTGCATAGTAACTCCGTAGATCACATCTACAGCGGCCATCGTCTGTTTGTTGTGTGTAACAATAATAAATTGTGAATTATCAGAAAATTTCCGGATCATATTCGTGAACTTACCCACATTGGCGTCGTCCAGCGGCGCATCCACCTCATCGAGGATACAAAATGGCGCCGGCTTAATCAGGTAAATGGCAAACAACAACGCAGTAGCGGTAAGGGTTTTTTCTCCACCGGATAACTGCGTGATCGCTGCCGGACGTTTGCCTTTGGGCTTCGCGATGATTTCTATACCTGTATCAGCCAGATTTTCAGGGTCATTCAATATCATATCGCACTGATCTTCTTCCGTAAACAAGGCTTTGAATACCCGGATAAAGTTTTCCTTTACCTGGTTAAAAGTATCCAGGAATTTCTGGTTGGCGGTAGATTCTACTTCCTGAATAGTGGCCAACAGGGAGTCTTTCGCATTTACCAGGTCTGTTTTCTGTTCCAGGATAAACTCATATCTTTTTTTCATTTCCTGATAAGCCTCAATAGCGGTAGGGTTAATTTCCCCCATATTCTCCATGCGCTTTTTCAGTCTTTCTGCACTCCCTTGCAACTCTTCCACCGACAGCTCAGAACTACGCTGTTCATCAATGATCTCATCCAGGTTCACTTTAAACTCTACGCTCAGCCTTTCTTTCATAGAGGCCAGTTGCAGCTTCAGCTCATTTACCTTATCCTTGATGCTGTTCAATTGCTGCTCCAGCTGCTCCCTGGCCCGTTGTTTCGTTCTCAGGGCGCTTTCCAGTTCTTGCAGGTGGTTACGGAAATTGTAATATTCCTGGTCTTTTTCGTTGAGCGCCTTTTCTTCTTCTTCACGTTGCCGGAACAATTCCACCAGGCCATCATCAGCATGACTGAGTTTTTCCACTACTGCGGCAATATTAGCCACTGCATCTTCCAGCTGCGCTTTGTTGCTGGTGATCTGCACATGGAGGTCGGCCAGTTGCTTCCGTTTAAATTCCAGCTCTTGTTTCAGCGCCTGCACCTTACTTTGCTGGCGGGTATGTTGCAGGTTCTGGTTATTAAACTGCACAGTAGCCATATTAAACTGCTGTTCTGCCTCTTGGGCCATACGGTCGGCGGCAGCGATGCTATCTTGCAGTTCATGCACTCTTTCATTCAGGTTTTCCAATTCATCCCGTACACCGGAAATGCTTTCCTGGTTATTTTCCAGTGATTGCTGCATCTCTTCCAACCGTTTATCGCTGGCTTCAATGAGATGATGGAAGTTTTCAATCCTGTTCTGTAGGCCAAACAGCTGGTTGTTCTGCTGATTTACCTTTTCCCAGGCAGCATTGATATTATTTTCATTTAATTGGCTGTTGTAGCCTAATACTTCGTTGTGTTTATTCTGGAGCGCTGTCCGCAAGCTGCCAACTACCGCTTCCAGGTCTTTGATCTCTACTTCCAGCTTTTCCAGGTTCTTGGCCCTTCCCAGCTTCTTGCCTTCAAACAATCCTACAGAACCGCCGCTGATATTATATTTACCCCGGTGCATCCGGCCAGACTTCTCTATCAGCAACATGCCTTCATCTGCCAATTGGCTAAATTCCAGGCGGGTAAGGTCTTCTGCAATAAATACCTTGCCCAGCAAATGCTGTCCCAGGCCTTTATATTTCTCCTCTATCTCTACCACATCCAAGGCCGGAATAGCGCCAGGAGGACTAAGCAACGGCGTAGCGCCGGTACGGAACTGGTCTAGTATAAAGAAGTTAGCTTTCCCTTTTTTGTTGGCATCGAGCAGTTGTATGGCCTGAATGGCTTCCTGCACATTATTCACCACATAATAGCTCAAATAAGGCTCCAGGAGGTTCTCTACGCAGGTACGATACTCTTCCTTACAGAAAAAGATATCGCTCAGGATAGGAGCATTATTGTTCCATTCAGGGTTTTTCTTCAGGAATTTAATACTTTCCGGATAACCTTCCAAACTGTCTACCAACGATTTAAGCAGATCAAATTCATTCTTTTTGGCATCCAGGGTACGGTTTTCATCTACCAGTTTATCCCGGAGGCCTTCAATATCGGATTGGGTGGCCAGTATCTTACTTTTGGTTTCTTCCTGGAAGCGCACCATATCCTCCAACACAGTTTTGCTGTTGGTCAACGTAAGCTGCAGGGCATCTTTTTCCGTTTCTAACTGAGCGATCTGTTGCTGACGGCTGGCTTTTTCTTCCTGCAGTTGTTGCATACTGCGTTGCAGGTTTTGTACAGAGGTATCTGCTACCGCCACTTTCTTTTCGGCCTCAAACTGTTGGCGTTGCCACCGCTGCTGGTCGTTGCGCAAGGTTTCGAGCGCCTGTTTCCTTTGTTGGAAGCGCTCTTTTTTGTCTTCCACCATATCGCGGAGGGTATCCAGCTCGTCGGCCATCGTTTCAAACACCTCTCCTTCCTCTTCTACCTGTTTTTCAGTAAAAGTGATGGAATGGGTGAGG
Organism: Chitinophaga sp. 30R24; assembly: GCF_049056765.1. Classification (NCBI taxonomy): domain Bacteria; kingdom Pseudomonadati; phylum Bacteroidota; class Chitinophagia; order Chitinophagales; family Chitinophagaceae; genus Chitinophaga; species Chitinophaga sp. 30R24. The sequence continues at coordinate 70,963 of NZ_JBJGXX010000011.1, read as the reverse complement.
CCCTCCAGTTGCCCTTCTGCATTGGAGAGGAAGTCGCTTATATTTTTTTCCCGTTCGCGCAGATAGCTAAGCTGTTGCGTAGCGAGGTTCTTATCATTTTCTTTGGTGCGGATAGTGGATACCAGTTCATTGAAAGACTTTTGCAAGGTTTGCAGTTCCCTTTCTTTAGCCACGAAATGAAGCTTATCTTGCTCTACAGCCGCTTCGGCAGAAAGTATCTCTGTTTCCAGCGCCAGTTTACGGTCGCTTTCTGTTTGCTGGGTTTCAGACAGCTCTTTAAAGGTAACATTGAAACCTTCCAGCGCTGCTTTTGCCAATTCTATACTGATTTCCCGGTATTCCTTTTTCACCTCATAGAAGCGCTCTGCCTTACGGGCCTGGCTTTCCAGGGTTTTAAGGTTATTATTGATCTCGAACAGGAGGTCTTCAATGCGGTTAAGGTCGCCCTCTGTGGCATCGAGCTTCGTTTTGGCTTCCTTTTTACGGGTTTTATAGATAGAGATACCTGCCGCTTGTTCCAACATGCGGCGGCGGCTGTTTTCTTTGTCTTTGATGATATCATCCACCATTCCCAGTTCAATGATCGCATAGGAATCGGTGCTCACCCCGGTATCCATAAATAGGTTATGGATATCTTTCAGGCGGCAGGCAACATCGTTGAGCCGGTATTCACTGTCGCCATTTTTATAAAATTTACGTGTAATGGTTACCGTAGTAAACTCAGTAGGCAGTACATTCCTGGTATTTTCGAAGGTGAGGCTCACTTCTGCCATTCCACTGGCAGAGCGGTTTTTGGAGCCATTAAACACAAGACCGGCCTGATTTTCAGACCTGAGGTTACTGATCTTATGTTCGCCGATCACCCAGCGGATGGAGTCGATGATATTACTTTTGCCACAACCGTTTGGCCCAATTACACCTGTGATCCCCTCATCAAACTGCAAAACAGTTTTATCCGCAAAACTTTTAAAGCCTTTAATTTCTAGTGTTTTTAAGCGCACGTCGTACTCCGAGATTTTTAAGGCGTCAAAGATATAATTTTACCCGAATCAAAAAGTAATTTAAGTGAGATGTCATAATCTACCTTAATTATTTATTCACAATTACCCCTACATTCTCTGCAAACTTCTCACAAAACAGAAGTCTAAAAGACTGATTATAAATATAATGAAAAGAACGATTGTAATTTTATTTACTGTGGAATTTTTATTGCGCCACCCCCTTGTTAAAACAGATCAGCAGAAAGGCATACCAGGGCAGAAACCCCATCTTTTCCTATCTTTGCAAATCAAAAAACCAATTTCGGTTGCATACAGAACAGCGGATCAACGATATTAAAAATTTCCTTTACAGCTATCATTTCAGTAACGGTTTACGTACTACAATCAGTGTGGTAGTGCCCTCCCTGGTATTTGCCTGGATGGGGCAACTGGGCCTGGGCATTGCCGTATCGATGGGCGCATTATGTACAGCACTTAGCGATGTACCTGGCACCATCATCCATAAACGGAACGGCCTGATCATCAGCATCGTTCTCATATTTTTTACCGCGCTGGGCACCGGCCTGCTTATGCCATATATACTGCCCATGGCTTGCTGGATAGCTATCTGCTGTTTTGTATTTGCCATGTTGCTGGTATATGGCAACCGGGGAGGCAATATTGGCACTGGCTGCTTGCTGGTGATGGTATCCATCCTGGGAGAAGCCCATATGAGCCCTCAGCTTACCTTACTACACGCTTCCATGGTATTGCTGGGAAGTATCTGGTATGCCACCCTTGCACTGATTCTATGGCAGATACGCCCTTACCTGAATGTACAACAGGCGCTGGGCGACTGCATCATCCAAACCGCCCGCTACATGGAAGTAAGGGCCAACTTTTATACTCCCGGCGTTAATGTTACCGAGAATTATAAAGATGTGCTGGCACAACAAGTGATCGTCAACGAAAAACAGGAAAATGTGCGGGAGCTGCTGCTTAAAAGGCGTTCCGCCCAACAGGGTACTACCAGCATCAACAAAAGCATGGTATTGATTTTCATGGATATAGTAGACTTGCAGGAACAAATTATGGCCTCTCAAACCGACTACAACGCCTTGCAAGCCGATTTTAAAGATGAAGCCATCCTGCAACAGCTCCATACCCTTATCCTGGATTTTTCCCAAGAACTCCGGACCATAGGTTTGGCTGTGGCCGCAGGCCAACGCTCGCTACCCCGGATCAACCTCAGGTTTGAAATGGAAAAAGTCAAGAAAACCATTGCCAACATCACCCTCAAACTCCCTACCCTTAAAGAAAGAACACGTACAATCCCTTTAACCAACATCCTGCAAAACCTGCAGGACATGGCGCAGCGTATTTATAACCTGCATCGCCTTACCCGCCTGGAAAGATTAAAAGATGAAGCGATAGACCCTAAACTGGAACTGTCTAAATTCATTACCCGGCAGAAATACGATGTAGAAACATTCCGGAACAACCTCACGTTCAAATCCCATATCTTCCGGCATGCTATCCGGGTTAGCCTGGCTACCCTATTGGGTTATGGCCTTGGCGTTGCACTCCATCTCGACCGGGTATACTGGATACTGCTAACGATTGTAGTTATCCTGAAACCAGGCTTCGGCATTACCAAATCACGCAGCATACAACGCCTCATAGGCACGGTAACCGGCGCCCTCTTTGCGGCCGGCCTCCTGTACGTAACCCATAACAACACCGTAATCTTTATGGTGATGCTGCTTTGTATCCTGGGTTCCTACAGCTTTATGAGCTTCAAATATACCCTAAGCGTATTTTTTGTAACACCTTTTATCATTTTCTTGCTGCACTTTCTGCACCCTACCGATTTACATAACGTTACCCAACGCGTATTGGACACATTTATCGGCGGAGGTATCGCTTTTTTAGCTAATATGTTGTTATGGCCGGCCTGGGAACGTAATTTCCTGCCTAACTACATGAAGAAGATGATGGAAACCAACCGCCGGTATTTTGAGGTGGTGATGCCGCCGTATTCCAACGAAAAAGTGACGGTAACCGACTTTAAACTAGCCCGGAAAGACACTTATGTGGCTTCCGCCAATATGATGTCTGCCTTCCAGCGGATGCTGTCTGAGCCTAAAAGCAAACAGAAAAATGCTTCGCAGGTATATCACTTTGTGGTACTGAATCATACCCTAACCTCCCATACTGCTACCCTGGCCAACTATAGCATGCACCACGGCGTACAGTTCCCTAGGCCGGAATACCGGGAAATTACCGATTACCTATTGCATTACATGGACCAGCTTACCCTGATGCTCGATCCAGCTACCAGTACTAACGCACAGCCTTCCCCACAAATACATGCCTTCGACCAACTGGATGCCCACCTGGAAAATCTGGTATATCTACGCCAACAGGAAATTAATGAAGGACAGGGGCCAACTGCTACCCGCGATGAAATGCTGGAAACCAAACAGGTACATGATCAGTTGAGAGCCATCCTCTCGCTGGTGAGAGATATGGGGAAAGCTATTAGCTATTAACTACCGGCAGCTAATAGCTAATAGCAGCATTAGCAACGGGTTTGTATAATAAATTGATCCGTTACCGGCGTTAATGCCTCCAAAATACGGTCAAAAAAGGCCGGACCTTCCTGGGCATACCAGGGCATAAAGTTCTCTTTCCGTTCCTGCAGGGAGCCAGCGGGGAACAATTTATTCTTCACCTGCCGGATCTGGTCTGTTTGCCAGGTAAATTTCTTCTTCTCTGCCCGCAGGAACTTATGTTCCAGCTTACCGATAGATTTCAGCGCCTGGGTTCTTTCAGATGCAGTAGATGCCACCAGGGTAATATCTATGCTCCGCGCCTTTTCTTCCAATGCGTCAAACAACTGCTCTATAGCAGCATATTCGTCTTTCAGCACCAATGCAGCATTGGTATGCCGCTTCACAAAGTCATTAACAATATCTTCTGTTGGCTTAAACAATTCGGTGGTAGTAATGCCCAGTTTAGCCATTCTTTGTTGCGATGCCTCGTCGGTAAGCAACAGGGAATTACGTAACAACACTACCGGATAGGGCACCTGATAGTGTGCAAATAACGTTTGTAACTCCAGCCAGTAGGCAATTTCCCCACCACCGCCAATAAAAGCGATATTAGGAAGAATAGACTCCTGGAACATACCCCTTAGGATCACATTGGGACTAAATCTTTCAGGGTGCGCCTGTAGCTCCTGTTCCAGGGAAGTGGCGGTGAAAGTCAACGAGGTGTGTAATACTTTCCACTGCTCCCCTTCCTGTACAATGCGTTCCCTTAACCCATCCTGTAAATAAAACAAATTTATTTCCCTTGGATTAGCCTGTACTTTATAATAAACCGATAATTTTTCTACGGTATCGTTTACAATCCGGTGGGATACCTGGTTAAACAGTTCATCTTTAATAACCGGCAGGTATAAACGTTTCAGATCTGGATTATCCGGCACTAACACCACCAGGCCATATTTGCCAAATAGGGCATGTACCAGGCTGAGGGTGGCCGCTTGTATATTATCGTGTTCCAGATAGGCTTGTTGCAACAGGGAGATGAGCGAGGCGGCATGCGGTGCATAACCTAACGCTTTCTTTATTTCCCCGATAAGCGCTTCCAGCCCTTCCGGCTGCATACGGCCTACCGCGCCCTGTTGGTGGGTATGCCAGGCAAGGGTTTTACCTTCCAGGTAAATACTGCCCAGTTCCTCCAGGTCGTTATCTTCGCTGCCCATATAATATACCGGCACAAAGTGATATTCCGGATATTGTTCTTTGAGGGAAGCGCACAGCTTCACTGTTTGCAGGATCTTATAAACAAAATAGAGGTAACCGGTAAAGATATTGGGCTGATGTGCGGTACATACAGTAAAGGTATTGGGCTGCAGCAATGCCTGGATATTCTCTGTTACTTCCTTTACCGGTTCCAGTAGCTCGTACTGTTGCTGCAAAGCTGCTACCAGCGCTGCTCTCGGTGTATCAAAGTTTTGCCGGGCCTGAATGGCGGCCGAAAAATCCGGATGTACAGGAGAATAGGTATAAAACGGTCTTATCTGCGTATGTTCGGCTAAAAAATCTATTACCAGCTGATTAAAATAACCAGTCTTCCCATAAGGAATATACTCCAGCATATTAAATTGCGAATTACAAATTACCAATTAAAAAGGCATGCAATGCCAATACATCGAATTTTTTGAATGTACGAAGTTAGTAAATAGTTCATTGATTGAACAGATTATTGGTTAACTGGTTAACTGATTATATCTTTTGTTTTGCCAGACTACGTTCTTTGGCGCTTGTTTTGACGGTGGTTTTCCGGAAAAAATGCTTTACCATGAAAATAGCCATATTAGCGCCGGTGGCCTGGCGAACTCCCCCCAGGCATTATGGGCCCTGGGAACAGATGGCCTCCAATCTCACCGAAGGTCTTATAGCCCAGGGCATGGATGTTACACTTTTTGCTACTGCCGATTCCCTTACTACAGCCAAACTCGCGGCCATCTGCGCCAGGGGATACGAAGAAGACCCGTTGGCAGATGCCAAGGTAAATGAGTGTATGCATATCAGTTATCTGATGGAGCAGGCCAGAGACTTCGATATCATCCATAACCACTTCGATTTCCTCCCTCTTACCTACTCCCGGTTAATTAAAACCCGCATGATCACTACCATTCATGGCTTTTCTTCTCCCAAAATATTACCCGTATACCAGCGGTATAATGATATAGGTAGATATGTATCCATCAGTAATGCCGACCGCCACCCTACGCTGCATTATACAGCAACTATCTATAATGGCGTACGGCAAACAGATTTCCCTTTTGAACCGCAACCGGAAGATTACCTGTTGTATTACGGGCGTATCCACCCCGACAAAGGCACCCACAGCGCGATACAAATAGCCCTTCATTCCGGCCGCAAGCTCATTATAGCCGGCATTATACAAGACGTAGCCTATTACAATGAGCGGGTAAAACCTTATCTCGACGATGAGCAGATCACCTACATAGGCGCAGTAGGCGGAGACCAACGCGGACAGTTACTGGGCAAGGCCCTGGCCCTGCTGCATCCTATCCATTTCAACGAACCCTTTGGCCTGAGCGTAGCAGAGGCCATGCTTTGCGGCACTCCCGTTATTGCCTATAACAAAGGCGCTATGCCAGAACTGATCATAGACCGCAAAACGGGGTTCCTAGTAAACGACATGTACGAGGCAGCTGCTAGTATAGAAGACCTGAGCCTGATCAACCGGCAGAATTGCCACGAGCATGCCATAGAAAATTTCAGTGCAAAAACGATGGTGGAGAAGTATATTTCATTGTACAACGAGTTATAATAGATGATAGTTGCAACTACCTGCCGGCTGCTGCAACTATATCTTTAACTTTTCCCGTAATCAGATACAGTCTGACTTGATCTGTGTCAGCAACTTTTCGAGGTTAACAGTGGCAAAGCCAGAGGCATAATCCGATAATCCGTATGGGATAATTACTTCGTCGTTGTGAATGATAGAACCACAGGAATACAACACATTGGGCACATAACCTTCCCTTTCATCCTTATTGGGCACCAGCAATGGCTCACGGAGGCGGCCAATCTCTCTGGCGGGGTCGTTAAGGTCCAGCAAGCTGGCGCCGATGCAATAAGTACGCATGGGCCCTACGCCATGGGTAATTACCAACCAGCCTTCCGGTGTTTCAATGGGAGATCCGCAGTTACCCACCTGTACAAACTCCCAAGCATACTTAGGCGTGTGGAGTATCTGCGGATTTTCCCAGATATTGATCTTATCTGAATACATGATATAGCCGTTGATGCCATCTATCCGGGAGATCATCACATACTTACCATCTACCTTACGGGGAAACAGTGCCAGGTTCTTATTCTGTGCGCCTTCTCCATAGAGGGGCATGATATTGAAGTTATAAAAATCCTTTGTAAGCAACAGCTTTGGCTGGATAGTCACCCCGTCAAAGGCCGTATAAGTGGCATAATAGGTAACGCCGCCATTTTCGTTGGTAAATCTTACAAAACGGGCATCTTCTATCCCCCTGCTTTCGGCATCGGAATAAGGGAAGATAACGCGGTCGGAAATATCAGTATCCAGGGAGAAGTTGAGCTCGTAATAAGAATCTGCCAGCCATAGCAAGCGTTCCAATCCTTTTTTGAGCAGGTGATCTACCTGGTAACGCTGCTGCATTTCCCGGATTACCTTTTTCAGGTTGATATATTCAAACTGATCCGGCAAACAAGTTTGTATTTCCTGGATCACCGAATCCGGCAACCGGATAGATACGGCATTCTGGAAAAAGATGTTTTTTTCGTACATAGAGTTACGGATCGCCTCCGCTTCATCTACGTAATTACCAGGCGACATCAGGGAGATCTCATTATTTTTATCGATAATACCGGAGCGGAAAGCAATAGAAGATACGTGCCCTTCCCCCACCGCACGAAAGCTCATGATCACCCGTTTTTCCCCTTTTTCCAATCCGCTCTGGTCTACATCTTCTATCATGGAAGGATTAAAGAAGGCCGCAGATTCGATAGAATACTCGTTGGTGAAATAGGAACCTGTCAATAGTTTTCTCTTGAGCGAGAGGTTTTCATAATCGATATGCAAACCGGGAAACAAATGCCGTAACCTATCGGCGTGTTTTTCAAACACCCGGGTAATATTTCTATGACGGCGTGAAAATTCTCTCAGTATAGGCATTATCGTTAGATCCACCTCCTGATCGCTCATGGCGGCCACCTGTTGGATGATAGATTTAGCCCTGGCCTCTCCGTTGAAAAAGAATCTGGCGACAACGCGCTTGAGATCGGGGTAAATTTTTGTGGTTTTCCGCTCTATTGACAATCGCATGTTTATCGTTTTGTTATATACTGAATCCGTCTTCCAGGACACTACCCTTTTTTACAACAACAATGCCGTCTTTCACTGTATATTTTTCAAAATCGCCATCCGCCAGGTGCTTACCTCCGTTTATATGTACGCCATTTCCAATACTACAGTTTTTATCGATAATAGCATTATTGATCATGCAGTTTTCACCAATACCGATAGGCGGGTGTCCCTGGAGCTTGGCTTTCTCGATATCTTCGAGAGTTTGGTAATAGTCGCTGCCCATAATATAGGAGTTACTGATTTCCGAGCCCTTTCCGATGCGGGTGCGTATTCCTACCACTACCCTTTCCAACCGGTTCGCCATTATAATACAACCATCGGCTATCATTGTTTTCTCCATGGTACCGGAAATTTTTGCCGGGGGGAGCATACGGGCACGGGAGTAGATGGTTTTAGACTCATCAAACAGATTAAATTGCGGAATATCATCTGTTAAACCAATATTCGCTTCAAAGAAAGACTGGATATTTCCAATATCTGTCCAGTAGCCTTCGTATTGATAACTGAAAATGCGCCGTTTCATTTCAATAGCATGCGGGATGAGCTGTTTCCCAAAATCGGCCGCATCTGGCTGTTCGTTCAGCATATCGAACAGTACCTGCCGGTTAAAGATATAGATCCCCATACTGGCCAGGTAAATACGCCCCTCTTTCTGCATCTCTTCACTTACTTCTGAAGCCCAAGGAGGCAATACCGCCTGGGATGGTTTTTCGGTAAAAGACGCGATAGCACCCAGTTCGTCTTGTTTCAGGATGCCAAAATCAGAGGCATCCTTTGCACTTACCGGGATAGTAGCAATAGAGATCTCCGCTCCTTTCTCCATGTGATGGCGGATCATCTTTTTAAAATCCATCTGGTACAACTGGTCGCCCGATAAGATGAGCACGTATTCAAAGTCGAAGTTCTCCATGTGGTGGATACATTGCCGGACTGCGTCTGCCGTACCTTGATACCAGGTAGGATTTTCAGGTGTTTGCTCTGCCGCCAGGATATCTACAAATCCCTTGTCAAAGTTGCTGAAATGATAAGTGTTTTTGATATGCTTGTTCAGGGAGGCCGAATTAAACTGGGTTAAAACAAATATCCGGTTTAAGTCGGCATTCAAACAATTGGAGATAGGAATATCCACCAGTCTGTATTTACCGGCCAAAGGCACCGCAGGCTTAGAGCGGCGGCGGGTAAGCGGATACAGGCGGGTTCCGGCCCCTCCTCCGAGAATAATGGACATTACATCGTTAGTCATAATGGGAATTGGTTTTAGAAGTCATCATTCAATTTTCGGGCTATTTCGTACTGCGGTACATTTCCAGGTAACGCTGTGCCGAGCTATTCCAGGAATGGTCTATGTTCATGCCGCGTAAACGTACTTCCTCCAGATGATGATGGTCGCCGTATAACGCTATGGCCCGCTTTACGGAATTGCATACATCCCATACGCTGGGCTGAATAAAACGTATACCCACGCCATCTTGATCACCGAAGTCGATCACCGTATCTTTAAGACCGCCAGTGCTTCTTACAATAGGTACGGTACCGTAACGCAGGGCGTACATCTGATTAAGCCCGCAGGGTTCCACCCGCGACGGCATCAGCAGAAAATCGCTGCCTGCATAGATCTGATGCGATAATGACTCGTCGTATCCGATATGTACATTAAAGCCAAAGCTTACTAAATGACGCGTTTGTTGCAGAGCCCACTCTATGTGTGGCTCTCCACTCCCCAGAACGAGGAAGTTCACTTCACCGGGTAATTCCGCCAAAGAACGGCCTATGATTTCCGGCAGCAGATCAGCGCCCTTATCGCCTACCAAACGCCCGATAAAAGAAACCAATGGCAAAGAAGCATCGAGGCCAAAGCGCTCGCAGAGCTGTTGCTTATTTTCATGCTTGCCCTCCACTACCGTAGCCGTGTCATAATTGAGCGCCAGCATATAATCGGAAGAAGGGTCCCATACCACATTATCTATTCCATTAAGGATACCAACCATTTTACCTCTTTCATGGCTAATCAGCCACTCCAGCCCATTGGCGTTGGTAAATAATTCTTCGAGATAACCGGGAGATACAGTGGTTACCCGCCAGGCGCATTTAATAGCAGCAGCCAGGGGATTAATAGCCCCACCCCAATCAAGCAAACCCGACTTCCACAAGTCGAACGATGGAATCAGATAAAGTTTATCCCAACCAAACTGTCCCTGGTACTGTGCGTTGTGAATGGTCATCACAGAAGGAATCTCTTTCAGCCGGGCATATTTGTAACCATAACTGAGCAAGAAAGGAATTAATCCGGTGTGATGATCGTGGCAATGGATCACATCCGGCTGATGTTGCCATTCATTAATCCAGTCTAGTACGGCAATCTGAAAACCCAGGAAACGTTCTATATCGTTGGGATAACCATAAACGCCAGGAGTATCGAGCAAGCCGGGAATATCTACCAGGTATAGGTCAAATCCCAACTCATTGCTGCGCTCCTTTAATACATTGAAGTGGTACCAGTTGTGCCCCATCCACATGCCGGCCTGGTGCACCACATCAAATTCGTGGGTTTCGTAGTACCGGGTCCGGTAAGCAGGCACCACTACCTTTACAAAATTCCCTGCCTGTTGCTGATATTTGGGCAATGCGCCCACTACATCGCCTAGTCCCCCTACCTTGGCTACCGGGTAACATTCCGCGCTAACGTGTAAAATCTCCATGCTAAATAATTGATAATCTTTATTAAGTTAGTCTGGAAAAATAAGAAAACAATGGCTGGACCGGAAAATAATTTTTAACGCTCTCCAACAAACGGCTGCAACCAACCGCTAACAGGTAAAAATTACCACTCAACTTTTGAGCAGCATAGTGTGTTTATCTTACTGCTGGCCGCTAAAAGCTAGTTGCTACTATGGATTTTGGCCGTGTTCCACCGGATGAATTACCGGACATCGATTTCAAATTACCTGCTGAACCTATATACAATAAAAAGGTGCTGAATGGTAAACGGGAGAAACAGCCACTTGTTTACGTGGGCTGTGCTAAATGGGGCAGAAAAGAATGGATAGGAAAAATATATCCAAAAGGCACCCGTGAGGCCGACTTTCTGCGGGAATACATACATCATTACAACAGTATAGAACTGAATGCTACCCATTACCGCATCTATGGCCCGGATACCATTGCCAAATGGGATGCGCAGGCCCAGGGACAAGACTTTAAATTTTGTCCGAAAGTGCCGCAAAGCATCAGCCATTTCAGCAACCTGGTAAATGCCGGTGATCGAACTACTGCCTTCCTGGAAGGTGTGTTGGCTTTCGGCCAGCACCTCGGACCCATCTTTTTACAATTAAGTGATAAATTTGGTCCGGCCAAACGGGCATACCTATACGAATACTTGGCTTCCCTACCCCTGGACCTGCAATTTTTTCTGGAAGTGCGCCACCCACAATGGTTTGAGGATGAAGCCATTCGTATAGAATTATTCGAAAAATTACGGGAGCTCAAGGTAGGCGCCGTTATCACCGATACAGCCGGCAGAAGGGACGTAGCCCACATGCACCTCACCGTGCCCAAAATATTTATCCGGTTTGTAGGCAACAGCCTTCACCCTACCGACTACACGCGGATCGACGACTGGACCAACCGTATCAGATACTGGCTGGATAAAGGTTTACAAGAAGTCTATTTTTTCATGCATATGCACAACGAGGCCACCTCCCCTGAGCTTACCGTGTACCTAGCAGATAAACTGGAAGCCGTTTGCGGCCTGCATATAAAAAAACCTCAATTCATAAAAGAATAATACCATTTTTTACGAATAGATTACAAGGGGTGAAAAAGACAGACTGAAATATTATTTTCGCCCTTTCAAAACCGGTACTTAAACTATGATGCGCGATAAGCTAGAGCAATTGGCCAATAAACTGGAAGGCAGGCTTTATACAGATGATACCATGCGAACACTTTATGCCACCGATGCCTCGGCATACCGTGAAATGCCTCTGGCAGTAGCTATTCCTCAACATATCGACGATCTTAAAACACTGATCAGCTTTGCGCGTGAAAATAAAACATCCCTGATTCCCCGCACTGCCGGTACTTCCCTCGCCGGGCAAGTAGTGGGCAACGGTATCATTACAGACGTATCCCGCACTTTCACCAGGATACTGGAATTGAATAAAGAAGAAGGTTGGGTACGGGTACAACCCGGCGTTATCCGCGACGAGCTCAATATGTTCCTGCACCCCCATGGTTTCTACTTTGGTCCGGAAACATCTACCGCCAACCGCGCCATGATTGGCGGGATGGTAGGCAATAACTCCTGTGGCTCCAACTCCGTGGTATACGGCAGTACCCGCGAGCATCTCCTGGCAGTAAAAGCACTCCTGAGCAACGGGGAAGAAGTGACCTTCGATAGCATAGATGCAGATACCTTTCACCAGAAATGCGAAGGGCCCGATACCCTGGAAACACGCCTCTACCAACAGATCCGCAACATACTAGGCAACTACGCCAACCAGGAAGAAATCAGAAAGGAATTTCCAAAGAAAAGCATTCCCCGCCGCAATACCGGTTATGCTGTAGATATGCTGCTGGAAACTAACCCTTTCACTGCCGGCACCGAAAACTTCAACTTCTGTAAACTAATTGCCGGATCAGAAGGCACACTCGCCTTTCTTACCGAAATAAAACTGCATATAGATCCGCTTCCTCCTAAGGAAACCGGGTTACTTTGCATACATTTCCACAATGTAGACGAATCATTACGCGCCAATATCCTGGCCATGGAATATGCACCCAGCGCCAGTGAACTGATCGACCACTACATCCTGGAGTGCACAAAAGACAATATAGAACAAAGCAAAAACCGCTTCTTTGTACAAGGAGATCCAGGCGCTATCCTGGTAGTAGAATTTTGCCGCAATACCCGGGAAGAGATCACCGAAATTACCGGCCAGCTAGAGGCCACGCTCCGTTCAGCCGGACTGGGTTATCATTTTCCATTACTGTTCGGAGAGGATACCAAAAAGATATGGGCACTCCGTAAAGCCGGACTGGGCCTCCTCAGCAACCTGCCCGGCGATGAAAAAGCTGTACCCGTAATAGAAGATACTGCCGTAGCAGTGGAAGACCTCCCCGATTTTATCCGGGATTTCAACCACATCCTGCAACAATATCAACTATATGCCGTACACTACGCACACGCCGGCAGCGGAGAAATACACCTTCGTCCAATCATCAACCTGAAAACGGCAGAAGGTAATCTCCTGTTCCGGAAAATTGCTGAAGAAATAGCTACACTGGTAAAAAAATACCAGGGCTCCCTCAGCGGAGAACATGGCGATGGAAGACTTCGTGGTGAATTCATCAAACAAATGGTAGGTGCAAAAAACTATGAACTGCTACGCCAGATCAAATATACCTGGGACCCGGAAAATATATTTAATCCTAACAAAATCGTAGACACACCGTCTATGAACAGCATGTTGCGCTACGAACCAGGGCAGCAGGTGCCACCCATCCAAACCATTTTCCATTTCCCACATCAAACCATCCTCCAACACGCCGAACAATGCAACGGTTCCGGCGATTGCCGTAAAACACAACTAAGCGGCGGCACCATGTGCCCCAGCTACATGGCTACCCGCAACGAAAAAGATACTACCCGCGCCAGGGCCAATATCCTACGCGAATTCCTGACCCATAGTCCAAAGGAAAACCGCTTCAACCACAAAGAGATTTACGAAGTACTAGACCTTTGCCTTGCTTGCAAGGGCTGCAAATCCGAATGCCCTTCCAATGTAGACATGGCTAAGCTGAAAATGGAATTCCTGCAACATTATTATGATGCCAATGGCGTTCCCCTCCGGGCCAATATGATCGGAAACTACACCAAACTCTCTGCCCTGGCAGCCATAGCACCTGGCGTTTACAATGCCATGATCAACAGCTCCATTGCAGGCGGCGTAATCCGCAAGCTCTCCGGCTTTGCAACCAAACGTTCCCTGCCCGGCCTGTATCATATTACCTTACGTAAATGGTTCAACGAAAAATGGCCTAAAGAAAAGCAAGGGCCAACCGGCAATAAAAAAGTATACCTCTTCTGCGACGAATTCACCAATTATAACGATACCGCTATTGGTATCAAAGCCGTAAAACTGTTGCACCGCTTAGGATATGATGTGCACATGGCCGAGCACCCGGAAAGCGCCCGCGCGTATATGTCGAAGGGCTTGTTGCGCAAAGCGCGCGAATACGCAGAAAAAAATGTACGTATATTCAGTGGCGTTATCAATGAAAATGCGCCACTGCTCGGCATAGAACCTTCTGCCATACTCAGCTTCCGGGATGAATACCCAGACCTGGTAGGGGATCAATTACGCAGCAAAGCAAAAACGCTGGCCAGCCATGTATTTCTTATAGACGAGTTCCTCGCTGCAGAAACAGACAAAGGCCATATTACGGCGGTACAGTTTTCTGCTAGGCAACAACATATTAAACTGCACGGACACTGCCAGCAAAAAGCCTTGTCTTCTGTGCTCCACAGCAAAAAGATACTGTCTCTCCCCAACGGCTATACGGTAGAGGTGATCCCTTCCGGATGCTGCGGCATGGCCGGTTCTTTCGGATATGAAAAAGAACATTACGATCTGAGTATGCAAATCGGTGAAATGGTGCTTTTCCCGGCTATACGCAAGGCTGCTGAAGGTACTATCATAGCGGCACCTGGCACCAGTTGCCGCCATCAGGTAAAAGATGGTACCGGGGTAAAGGCATTACACCCCATAGAAATACTGTATAACAGTCTGGTATAAACGATTTTTCCGGGACTTACCCAATAGGGCTCGCCTCTATTGGGTAGTGACAACCCTGCTTTTACGCGATGCTCAATATCTTCATTTAATTTTGCCTATATACAATTTGGTTTCATAATGAAACCTTACCATACCCTGTTCCTGGTATTGTTCGAACAGTTTTTGCAACGCCTGTATCATCGGTTCATAATTAGGCGCTCCCATTTCCGGCACATAAGAAGAAGACAACAAGCGGCCTTTGAAGGCCTGGAAGTCGAATATCTGGGCATTCTGGAAAGATTTTTCCTGGAAAGTACCGGGCAGGAACAAAGCAGATAAGCGATCGGTGCCTACATTCCGGTGTTGCATATCTTTATAATCATTGCCATACTGCAGTAGCAGGGCTTCGTATTCTTTTTCGAATGGCAGTTCCGACCGGCGTATATTCCACATCAATACCATATAAGTATTTTCCCTGGCAATGCGCCGGAATTCTTTGAGCGCTGCTTCATGGCTAAACCAATGGAACGCAGTGGCCGCCACAATCAAGTTCACAGCAGCATCGGGCAAAGTGGTAGCTTCCGCAGTACCGGGTATCGGAATAAATCCAGGACGGCCATGCAGCCATGCTTCGGCCATAGCCATCATTTCCGGGTTGGGTTCTACGGCGTACACTTTATTACCATTGTCCAGGAAAGGCTGTGCGGAAATGCCTGTTCCGGCGCCAATGTCTGCTACCACGGTATCCCGGGAAAGACCAATGGCACTCACCAGAAAAGGAATAACGGCCGCAGGGTACTGTGGCCGGTATTTGACGTAATTTTCTGCTTTGGTGCTGAAACGTTCTGTATTTTTCATAACTCTTGAAGATAGCATTATTCTCCCAGTCCCTTAGGCTTCTTCTCTTCATTACCATACGCTTCGAGTTCGGCGAGCTTCTTTTTACCATAGGCATATTTGGTAATCAGCACATACAAAACGGGTACGGTAAAAATACCCAATATAGTAGCTGCCAGCATACCACCTACTACGGTGAAGCCTATATTTATACGGGAAGCTGCGCCGGCGCCTTTGGCAACGCACAAAGGCATTACGCCCAATATGAAAGCAAAAGAGGTCATCAGGATAGGACGCAAACGTAACTTTACCGCTTCCAGGGTAGCATCCAGCAAAGGCATCCCCCTGTCTACACGTTCTTTACAGAATTCCACAATCAGGATAGCATTTTTTGCCGCCAGCCCGATGAGGGTGATCAACCCGATCTGTGAGTATACGCTGTTTGCTTGTTTGCTCAGCGTGAGTGCGAGGATGGAGCCAAATAAGGCAATAGGCACCGCCAACAATACGGAGAATGGCACCGACCAACTCTCGTACAAGGCAGTAAGCAGCAGGAATACAAAGAGGATAGACAAAACAAAGATCATCACGCTTTTATTACCTGCTTCAATTTCCTGCAGGGATACGTTGGCCCATTCATAGCTAAAATTTTCCGGCAACACCTTGGCAGCCACTTCTTGCAGCGCATTGATGGCATCACCACTACTATAGCCCTTTTTACTATCGCCATCTATTTCCACGGAACGATACAGGTTAAAGTGGTTAATTACCGGTGCACCAACGCCAGGCTTGGTGGTGATTAATGCGCTGAGCGGCACCATGCCGCCTGCACTATTCCGTACATAATAAGTGTTCAGGCTGTTGATGCTGGTACGGTAAAGGGAGTCTGCCTGCAATACCACACGAAAGCTGCGGCTAAACCGGGTGAAGTCATTCACATAATAACCACCCAGAAAAGTTTGTAACGCACTAAACACATCACCCACGGCTACCCCTAATTGTTTACATTTATCACGGTCTACATCCAGGTTAAATTGCGGAGTATTGGCGCTGAAAAAGGCGTAAGCCCTGGCAATTTCCGGGCGCTGGTTGGCTGCTGCGAGAAATGCCCCCATTACCTGCAAAAACTGGTTGATGTCCGGGTTGCTGCGTTGTTCAAGCATAAAAGAGAAACCGCCGGTATTACCTAACCCACGGAGTGTAGGAGAAGGGATCACAACAATATTGGCGCCTACAATTTTGCTGGTAGCCTGGGTTATACGGGCTGCCACCGTGTTCATGTCGTCGCCATGGGCATATCGTTCATCCCAGGGTTTGAGCCCTACGAAAAAGGTTCCTGAGTTAGGTTTGGTAGCGTTGGCTACGAAGTTAAAACCGCTGACACCAAAGAAATGCAGTACTGCAGGGTCTTTCAGTAAGATCTGGTTAACTTCCCCCAGCACCTCCTTCGTTCGCTCTGTAGAAGCCGCTTCAGGCAACTCCAGGGCCAGGAACATAGAGCCCATGTCTTCCTGTGGTACAAAAGTAGTTGGCGTTTTTTTAAATAAGTAAAACGCCAATGCAAAAATAATCAACATCACCACCAGGATCAACGGGGTTAAGCGGATAGAATGCCGTACCAGATTGCCATAGCCATTGGTAAACCGGGAGAAGTATTCGTTAAACTTATTAAAGGCCCTATCCAACAGGCCCCTTCTACGCTCCTGATGCAAGGCGGGTTTTAGCAATACGGAAGTTAGTGCAGGCGTAAACGTGAGGGCCAGGAAGGCAGATAATAATACAGAAAAGGCAATCGTTAACGCGAACTGTTGGTACAGGCGTCCGCTTACACCGGGAATAAAGGCTACCGGCACAAATACTGCTGCCAGAATAAGCGCAATAGCAATTACCGGTCCCTGTACCTCCGACATGGCCTTGTAAGTGGCCTCCCGTGGCGACATCAGATCCGCGTCGATATGGTGCTGCACTGCCTCTACCACCACAATAGCATCATCCACCACAATACCAATTGCCAATACAAACCCAAACAGGGTAAGGGTGTTAATTGAAAAACCCAGCAACTGGAAGAAAATAAAGGTTCCAATGAGGGATATAGGAATAACCAGGATAGGAATAATAGTAGCACGCCAGTTCTGCAGGAACACAAACACCACAATAATTACCAGCACCATGGCTTCCAGAAAAGTTTCTATTACTTCTTCGATAGAGATCCTCACAAAAGAGGTAGACTCAAAGGGCACCAGCCAGTTCACATCATCGGGGAAGGTTTTGGCCATTTCCTTCATTTTTGCCATTACGGCGTCGTTTACGTTCAGCGCATTGGCACCCGGCGACAGGTAGATACCCATACCCGTACCGGTTTTGGCATCTGCATTTACTTCAACAGAATAAGCAAAAGAGCCGAGGTTCACGCGGGCCACATCCTTTAACCGGATCAAGCTTCCGTTACTGCTTTTGGCCACCACAATATTTCCGAACTCTTCGGAAGTGGCTAAACGTCCTTTTACGCTAACAGTATATTCAAACGCCTGCATATTGCCCATAGGAGGAGCGCCAATACTACCTGCAGGCACTTGCTGGTTCTGTTCGAGGACAGCATTGGCCACATCCCCTGCCGTAAGCCCCAGCGCGGCCATTTTATCGGGGTTCAACCAGATGCGCATACTATAGTCCTGGGAAAAGGGGGTTACGTCTCCCACCCCAAAGATACGCGACAGCTCAGGTTTAAGATAAATATTGAGGTAGTTATCCAGAAACTCACGGGAGTGGGTGCCTCTGGGAGAATTCAGGGCCACTAACATCAAAAGGTCGTTAGAGCGTTTCTTAACGGTTACCCCTACCCTCCGCACTTCATCTGGGGTGCTGGGTAAAGCCAGGCTTACGCGGTTTTGTACATCAAGTGTAGAGATATCAGGATCGGTGCCTAATTTAAAGGTTACGGTAATATCCATAGAACCATCATTGGCGCTTACCGACTGTATGTACATGGCGCCTGGCGTACCATTTACCTGGTTTTCTATGGGAGTGGTTACCGTTTCTTCTACCGTTGTGGAGTTAGCACCCACATAATTGGCTTTTACGTCTGTTACCGGCGGCACAATATCCGGCAACTGCGCAATAGGCAGATTAAACATACAGATGAGCCCTACAATCACAATAATAATAGCCACTACGATCGTGGTATTCTTACGCTCTATAAATGTTTTTGAGATCATACGGTGCTTGTAATTTTAGATTTAATGTTTAGCTGCTCCCGCTCCTGCAACATTCACAGTATCACCGGGTTTCACACGCTGTGTACCTTCTACCACGATCCTGTCGCCCGCTTTCAGACCACTGGCTACCAGCTGCATGGTGTCTGTAATGGGGCCAGGTACAATAGTCGCTGCACCTATTACATTATCTTTAGAGAGCGTAAATACACTACTTTCGGATAAGTTCTGGATAATTGCCTTTGCGGGGATCGCTATCTGGGAAGCTGGTGTAGCATATTGCATCACTACTACGATGCTCATACCGGATTTCAGCATGCCGTCTTTATTCTGGAACGCCAGGCGTATCCTTACAGTGCCCGCCTGGGGGTCTACAATATTATTAATAGTAAAGATTTTGCCTTCTTCCCCATAGCGGGAGCCATCACCAAACTGGATATAAAATTTATTGCCGGTTTGCCCTTTGCGGATACGTATAAATTCCGGCAAGCGGTTCTGCGGAATATCGATGTCGGCAAACATAGGATGTTCATTAACGAGGGTATTAATAAGGGTTTGCCCGGCGTTAACGATATCTCCTACCTTAATTTCCACGATGCCTATTTTACCGGAAACGGGGGCACGCACTACCGCGTGGCTTACATCAGTACCAGCCCTGGCTACAGAGGCTTTGGCGGCGGCCACATTAGCCTGGGCGGTAAGTAAGGCGGTATGGGCCTGGTCTACCGTTTGTTTGGAGATCGCGTCATGATCCAGCAGGGATTTATAGCGGTCGTAATCACGTTGTTTAAACGCCAGGTCGGCTTCCGCCTGTTGCTGGGAAGCAGCTACCTGACCATAGGCGGCAACATACCGGCTTCTATCTATATCATATAAAGGCTGTCCTTTGGTTACGTTACTTCCGTCTGGCACCCGGATAGCCTCTAGATAGCCGGTCACATCCGGCCGTAATTCTACTACATCATGTGCCACGAGCGTGCCCGGAAACTTTTCTGCCACAGTGTAGGAGCCGGCTACTACTTCTCCGGCTACCACGGTAGGTTTCATGTGCGCCATCATAGCGGCCTGTTCCTTTTGTTTCTTGCTGTTGCCACAGGCTATACAGAGTATCATTCCTGTCACATATAAGGTCCGCTTGAAATTGATTGGATACATATGAGAAATTGATTGCGAATTACAAATGCTGATACTTATTTAATCTTGCCCATGGCTTTATCCAGATCTGTTTTACTGGTCAAGGTATTTAACAAAGCCTGCACGTAGTTTACCTGTGCCGTTTTCAGATCGCTTTCTGCGGAGGTAACATCCAGGCTGGTAGCCACACCCTGTTCAAATTTGAGCACAATCCGGTCATATATTCCCTGGGTAAGCCCCATATTTATTTTCTGTGTAACAAAATTTGCCTTATAATTCAGATAAGACGTATTTGCATTGACCACTTCCAGTTTGATCTGTTGGGAGAGATAATCCAGGTTATTTTTCGATTTTTGTACGGTAATCTGATCTTCCCGGATCTGATGCAACCTTTCTGTACCTGTAAAAAGAGGCCATGAAAGGGTGAGCCCAAAGGTAGAGGCATCGTAGCCCACTTTATACAAATCTGCCAGGCCTCCGGAGTACCAATTCCAGCCATAGTTGATATAAGCACTTAAAGATGGCAGGTACTCCATCTTTTTACTTTTCAGGGCGAGCTTGTCCAATATGATCTGGTTAGTTTGTATACCGTATTCTACGCGGTCTTCCACGCGGTAATCTACCGTATCGGCAATAAAGGAGGCTGCATCAAGGTCTTGTACCTTCTGTGTTAACTCCAGCTTACTTTCCTGAGGCATCCCCATCTGGAACTTTAACAACTGCATAGCATATACGAGCAACCTGATCTGGTTTTCAAGATCTGTGATCACATTATTATAGGAAACCTGTATCCGGTCTACGTCTACCCGCTCTGCCACGCCTACCTCATAACGGGCTTTGGTATCTTCCAATGTCTTTTTTAACTGCTCCATGTTGGCTGTTGAGAGGCGGATATTTTCTTCACTGGCCAGTACCGAATAATAGGCTTTGATAATGGCTACACGGGTATCTATTTCCGTACGTTTGTACGTTTTCTGGACCAAGCCTTTGTATACCCGGGAAGCCTGGAGCCCTACAAAGTAATCGCTGTTAAAAATAGTCTGGTTCACCTGGCCGCTAAGGGCGGAGGCAAACGTAGTACCAAATTGCACAGGAATTTTTTCGTTATAGTTCCCATTGGCAATATCCGGGATCACCGTAACAGGTATTTTGAGGTTATCTGCAAAACTACCGTCAATTTCTGCGTGCGGAAACAATTTAGCCGTAGCCTCTTTCACCTGCTCCACGGAAAACCTGATGTCCAAACGGGCATTTACTACATCGTTCTGATGATCCAATCCGTATTGTATGCAATTGTTCAGATTAAAAGCATAGGTACCCGGTTGCGTTGTATCCACTTGCCCGTACACTGTTGCTATACCTGAAAATAATAGGATGGTGAATAATAAATAACGACAATGCATACTTATTACTTTGAAAGTATATGATGATTGATAAATACTTAACAATGAACTGGTAAAAAAGTTGCGGTAACAATCGGCGTTCCGCCTCCCTGTAAGGCCAATAAGGTTGAAAAGGCAACCATTAAGTCTAATAGCTATTTTCGTATCTTTCGGAAAAAGCTATTGTTAACTATGTCTATGTCTGTTATCAAAGAGCCCAAACCGTTTCATCGTGAATTTGAGCTAGCGCGATTGGTACTTTTCAGTGATACGGTATTTGCTATTGCCATTACTTTACTGATCATTGAAATCAAGTTGCCGGCCATCCCGGAAAAAATGCCTGCCGGCGCCTATTGGGAATTACTGCAACCAGTGGCGATGGAATGGACAGCTTTTACGGCCAGTTTTATATTTATTGGGATTTTTTGGGTACGGCACTTGCATTTATGCCGTTTCCTGCAAAATTATAGCGATGGCTTGATACGCCGTAACCTCTTCTTTCTTTTTTTCATTGTATCATTTCCCTTTTCCACATCGGCGGTGCTGCATACCAATGCGCATTTCATGCTGCCCTTTTTTATTTACCTGTGTAACCTGGCGGGGGGCCTGGCTGCATTATTTTGGATCAGTTATTATGTTTTCCAGAAAAATCCTGGCCTGTCCATTGCAGGACATCATACAGAAAAAGAATTATTGTATCAGCAATTCAAGTATGGTTTCCTTACTATGGCCACAGGTTTCACCTGCATTGTAATGACCTACTTTCTATTCCCGGAAAATGCGGCGTATCAACGTATCAGCTACGGTGTTATTCCGGCCTTGGCCGTTTTTAACTACTTCCGTTTAAAGATAAAAAAACGTAATACGCTTCGCCTGGTACACAAAGTGGAGCATCATCATTAAAAACAGCCTATGTTAGAACTCGACAACAGGGAAGCCGCCCTACTGCGCCGGGCCATAGATAGCTGGCAGCAGGAAAAGCTGATTACCACAGAACAAGCCGGCGCATTGGAAAAAACTTACAAAGTGGTGAATTCCGACTGGCAAACCCTCACTTTGTATATTTTCATCGCCGCTGTTTCCTGTGCGTTGATGGCTTTTGGGTCGTTGGTACTGGATGAAAAGTGGATAGAAATTATCCGGAAGAAATTTTCGCTGACAGATGGCGTAATCGCCCTTTTGTTTGCCTTGCTCACCATTTTTCTTTGTTATGAGGGTTGGCGGAGGAATAAACGCCAGCCAATATTTTCATTTAACCGGGAGATTTTTTGGTTGCTACCGGTGCTCAGTATAGGCGTGAGCGTGGTATATCTGGGAAAAAGCGTACGTTACCTAGACGGCAACTACGGCATTTTCTGGCTGCTGGCCACTGCTTGCTACGGTGTATTGGGCATTACGTTGCGTTCCCGCCTCCTATGGATAGCCATGTTACTTAGTTTAATACCGGCTTACGTAAAACTGACCTATTATTTCACCGGAGACGTTCCCTACTTTCTGGGCATGAACCTACCTTGCCGCATGGCCCTGCTCGGAACCGTGCTGGTATTACTGGGGTGGCTACTGCGCCAATGTAGGGTATATGCGCCCGTGCAGGACATTACCTGGAGTGGCGGATGGTTGTTATTTATTATTTCCGGCTGGATGATCTCCATTTTTGGCAACTGCGGCACCTGGGACGAGTGGCAACAGTTACGGCAGATACACCTGTTGCAATGGGTGGTGATTTATACCCTATTATGCATAGGTATACTACTGCTGGGCATCCGGATAAAAGACGACCTGCTCCGCGACCTGGGAGTAATGTTCCTGTTACTGGACCTGTATACACGCTATTTTGAGTACCTGTGGGACCACACCAACAAAGGGCTTTTCTTTGGCGTACTGGCATTGTCTTTCTGGTGGACAGGCCGGCTCATAGAGAAGCGCATGCGGCGGAGTAGTTAAGCGCAGAAAAGCGCTCAACTACAAATGGCCACGTCTTTTACCTCCATACCGTATCTACCCGTGTCTTTTACGCTCCAATCGTAATTACCGGTGATCCAGGAACGCAATACAGCCACATAACGTAACAACTCAGCGTCTGTTTCATCTCCCCTGAATGGGAGTAATTTTTCCAGGGTGGCGAAAATAGTCACTTCTTCGTTGTGCATACGGGCCGCCTCATTCACCGCCTCCTGCAAAGTGTATTGATGAGCATGCTGCAGTACCAGCACGAGATTATGCACATCACCTTGCCGGGACTCCTTGTTACAGGAAAACAGGTCGTTAGACCAGCATACAATGTTGTTACAGGCTTGTATTAAGCGTTGCACCAGAGCGTGCGCTACAATTTCCTCCGGGAGGTATACCTTTTCAATAATCTCGATGGCTTCAATATCAGCCAGGAGAGCGCCGGTATAGGGGCGCATACGTACATAATCTTCTATGGTGGGCACTATGCCCTTTTCCCTGTTTTCCGCTTCCCATATGCAGGAAGTAAAATAATCGTCCATGCTGCGGATAAACCGTAAACGCCAGGCGGGTGTACTGATGGCGCGCATACGGTCCCAGATGCTGCACAGCGCAGCAGGCAGGGGGCCTCCATTGGCCATGGTCACCTGCCGGTTATTGTGCAGGATATCCATCAGGCCGGCCATCATACTGCGCAGGTAATCCGATTGTCTGCCTACAACAGCTTCATCACATTGATCATCGAGGATAAATAACCAGGTGTTGAAGTCGGCAATGATGCAAAGTTCATGCAAAGCGGCATTAGGGAATGCTCTTGCAGCCAGCCAGGCAAAACGCGCTTTTTCGAAGCGCAGCCAGGCTTTTTCGGTGGTCAACAGTCCATAAGTTCTCACCCAGTCGGCAATGTGTTGTTGGGCTTCATTTACGTGTTGGTTAATCCCGGAAGGGAAAGGGTACCTGATAGCAGGGTACTGAATAGTAGTCATGTGTCTCTGGGTTTAATGGTTTTCTAATTTGGGTAATAAAAGGCATAGGTGTTGCCGGGGATCTCCCGGCAGAAAACAGCAGGCTAGGGCACACAGCACTACTTACCACGCAAGCGCAGCAAAGCAGGCAGGGTATTTATTTATGTCATTTATTTGTGTAAACCGGTTAACAGCAAAATTGGCATAGAAAAACTCAATACTATCTCTTCATAAAAATAAAATTACATGTTATTAGCACCCACTCCTACTCCTATATGCTGCAATACTAAAGGTAATGCAAGATGAAACCAGGAAGTGAATGCGGCAGGATCTGAGATCATCAATTCCTGCACGCGTGCGGAAGATAAATAGCGGTAATCACTTACTTCCGACAAGTCGGGATGTATATTACCATTATAGGTACCCAGCAATACATGGTCAAACTCATGCTCGGTTAAGCCATTATCAAATTCCGTTCTATAAGTAAAAGAAAAAATTTCGTGTAATTCACAATCGAAGCCCAACTCCTCCTGTAAACGCCTGTGGGCAGCAGCAATAACAGTTTCACCAGGAAACGGATGGCTACAACAAGCGTTGGTCCATAATCCGGGAGAATGATATTTTTCCAACGCCCTGCGTTGTAATAATATTTCACCTGCATCATTAACAATGAATATGGAAAAAGCCCGATGGAGCATTCCTTTCAGGTGCGCTTCCATTTTTTCCATAGTGCCGATCGCCTCATCTTGTTCGTTTACTAAAATTACATCTGGTGATTTCATAGTATAACAAAGATATTTTAATTCAACCTTTGGCAGAGGGGAAAATGGATAAAACTCCAAAAAACCACACTGATACAGGATAAATATTGGTTGAGCGGTTAACAATAACGACTTTAACGGTTACATGGTAAATATAAAATAAAAATTCCGGAATTTTGTAGGATTAAAGAGAATTAATATGGCAGAAGACTTACATATCATCCAGGGCGATAAGGCAGCACAATATGCCTCCCTGGTACCGCAAATAAAAGGACTATTAGATGGAGAACCAGACCTGGTGGCTAATCTAGCCAATGTAGCCGGCGCTCTCAAAGAACAATTCGGATGGCTATGGGTAGGATTTTACATTGTAAAAGGAGAAGAATTAGTGCTGGGACCTTTCCAGGGTCCGGTAGCGTGTACACGTATCCGTAAGGGTAAGGGAGTATGTGGTACCAGTTGGGCTCAGTCCGCTACATTGATTGTACCGGACGTAGACGCTTTTCCCGGCCATATTGCCTGTAGCAGCCTTTCCAGATCGGAAATAGTAGTACCATTGATCCGCGAAGGAGAAGTAAAAGCGATCCTGGATGTAGACAGTGAACAACTTTCCCATTTCGATGAAACTGATCAACGTTTCCTGGAAGAAATTGTGGCACTGATTATGATATAGCACCACAAATTTTCATCATCGCTTTCTTGAAAAATCTATATGCTCTTTTTCCGCAAACGACACGAAACACCTACATTACCAGCAGCCCTGCTGGCATTTATGGAAACAGATATTCACTCCCATCTTATACCCGGTGTAGATGACGGCGTGCCGGATGCGGAAACGGCGGTTCATTTCATAGCGCAACTACAACATATGGGCATCAAAAACATTATTACTACGCCTCATATCATGATGGACCGCTATCCCAATACCGCCGCGATAATCCAGTCCTCCCACGAAACAGTGTTGCCTCTGCTGGTTGCCCAAGCGCTTACCCTCCCCTTCCGCTTTGCAGCAGAATATTACCTGGATGAGCAGTTTGTACCGCTATTGCAGCAACCCCTGCTCACCATTGCCGGTAATATGGTATTGGTGGAAATCTCCTTCATGTCTGCTCCTCCCCAATTACACCAATGGCTGTTCGAGCTCCAGGCGGCGGGGTACCAGCCGGTGCTGGCACACCCGGAACGCTATGCTTATTATCATACAGACATACAACAATACCGGCAGCTACAGCAACTGGGATGCATATTACAGGTAAACCTGCTGTCGTTTACCGGTTATTATGGCAAGCAGGTACAGCAAGTGGCAGAAAAATTATTGGCAGCAGGTCTTGTTACACTGATAGGTACAGATCTTCATCACGAAAGGCATCTGAAAGCCATTGCCGGCATCGCCGCCAATACGAAGCTCCGGTGCCGGTTGGAAGCGGCAAAGCTGCTGAACAGGCAGCTAATGGCTGGCAGCTGATCACTATCACCTTACCAATATCACTGTACCCGTTTGTTTCCTCGCCTGTTGCTTACTATCCGTATAGGTGAGCACCCATATATATGCGCCGGCCGGTAATAATTGCCCCCGCTGTTCTCCGTTCCACATGCCAGCGGGATCAGTAGTGCTGAACACCAATTTTCCCCAGCGGTTGTATACCTGCATCTGGAAATGATGCACATCATCATATACAATAGCATGGAAAAAATCATTTTTCCCATCATTGTTGGGCGTAAAAGCAGTGGGCACAAATACGGCACATTCCCGCATATTCCGGATAATTTCCTGGCTGCCGCCAGTACTGCAATGATGCGCGTCTTGCACCTGAAAATAAAAAACGCCCTGATTCAGTCCGCTCCAAACGCTATCTGTTTGCCAGCCAGCATTATCCAGGCTATAGGCATACGGACGGGTACCACCACTCACTTCCAACTGGATCTTTCCATCCATGGTAGTATTGCAGCTCACATCTTTTGTACGTACATCTGTAATTACCACCGGACCCGGCTCTACTACGGGTATGCGTGCCAGTTGTTCCTGGCACCCTTCTTCATCTTTTACCAACATACTATAATTGCCCGGCTTCAGCGCTTTAAATACCGGCGTATAGGTTCCTCCGTGAGTACCACTCAAATAATAACGGTAAGGAGGCGTTCCACCACTGGTTGATAACGTAATCGTATTATCATCATCACCATAACAGGGGGATGGCGTTACCACCACATTGCTTTTCACCTCCCAGCCAATAATGGTTACGCTGGCGGTAACGCTGGTACCGTTAGGATGGGTAACTGTTACCGTATAGTCGCCGGCAGGCAGTTTGGTAAGATGATTGGTAGTATCACCTCCAGGGCTCCATCGGATAGAACAACGCTGGGTAACGCCTTCCACTTTCACCAACGCGTCCCCGGTACTATCACCTTTACAGGTATGCTTCAACGTTAGTTTCAGCTGCGGTGTTTCACGCAAACTTTCCGATAAATGATCAACAAGCAACGCGGCGCCATAAATGCTTTTATCACAAGGAACTGTTGCATCGGCCATCAGGGTAAGATATTTCCAGGAATGCGAAGGCTGGAACACAAAGGTGTAGCGTTTCCAATTCGTATGATAAAATAATCCCGACGACCATAATCTTTCAGTGGTATCGCTGGGCGTATTACCGCCATAAATAGTAAGGTTCGCATAACAGGCCTGGAAAGCATAGGTAGGTGCATAAGCAAGGTCTAGCGACATCGTATAACTGCGTCCTTCCAACAAAGGCAACTCCTGGCTAATCGACTCCGGCCAGGAAGGACCGCTATGCAAACCGATATAGGTGGCGCCATCTGAAGGCGGCTGTATAATATTCAACACCCCTGGTTGTATGTCTGGCGTATTCCTCCCCCGCCAGGAAGAAGGCACATTCCCTTGTCCGGGTATGCCTTCCAGGGAAGGATTCTTCAACATAATATCCTGTGCGGTAAGGGAATAACAGGAGCTAATAATACAGAACAGGACTGCTGCAAGATGACACACACCCGATACTAACCGTATATATTTGTACAGCAGTGGTTTCATGGATAGTAAATTTTCGAGACCTACTCACGGGCAAAGAAAGCGGTGTGCCTTGCCTCTTTACCCGCCGCAGGATTATTTTTCAAATAATTGTTTAATCATGTTTACCGTTCGTTCTAACGCTGTGATAGCAAGATTGGAGCCACTGGGCAGACACAGGCCATTTTTGAATAAAGTTGCTGATACGCCATTGAGATAAGCGGGCGCCCCTTCAAATACCGGCTGCAAATGCATTGGCTTCCACAGTGGCCTAGACTCAATATTCTCTTTTTCCAGGGCCAAGCGGATCATTTCCCGGCTAACACCTTTGCTAAGCACCGGATCTATCAATACAGTAGATAACCAACGGTTACTAAAAAAGCCTCTGGGCTCTTGCAAAAAGCTTACACCGGGCAGGGCAGACAATTGGGTCTGATAATAATGGAAATTATCCCGCCTTTTAGCTATGCGGTCTTTCAATACCAACATCTGGCCACGGCCAATGCCTGCACATACATTGCTCATCCTGTAGTTATAACCAATATGGCTATGCTGATAATGAGGTGCCGCATCCCGGGCCTGGGTAGCCAGGAATCTCGCCTGCTGTATATCCGCAGTATTATCGCCAATTAAAGCGCCACCACCACTGGTGGTAATAATTTTATTACCATTGAAACTAAGGATACCCATTTTACCAATGCTACCACAAGCCTGTTGTTTATAAAAGGAACCGAGCGCTTCGGCTGCATCTTCAATAACAGGGATATCATAATAGTTAGCTACTGCCATGATCTCTTCCATGTGGGCGGGCATGCCGTACAAATGTACCGGGATAATAGCCTTGGGCTTTTTACCTTTGGCCAGCCGGTCTTTCACCGCATGTTCCAACAATAGGGGGTCCATGTTCCAGGTTTCTGGCTCACTATCCACAAACACAGGAGTAGCGCCTAAATAAGTAATTGGGTTGGCAGAAGCGGAGAAAGTCATGCTCTGGCAGATCACTTCATCGCCCCGGCCTACGCCGGCCAGCACCAGGGCCAGGTGCAAAGCAGCCGTACCAGATGACAAAGCAGCTACCTGAGCCACTCCGGTAAAAGCCGCCAGGTCTTCCTCAAAGCCATCTACATGCGGGCCTAATGGAGCAATCCAGTTAGTATCAAAAGCTTCTTTTACAAACTCAAATTCTGCGGTTCCCATATGAGGAGAGGATAACCATATTTTAGTGTTCATTGTTGTATTATTTTGCTAAATGATAATTATCTTTTACGTGCGGGATTGCCTACGGCTGTGCTATAGGTAGGAATATCCCTAGTAACCACTGCGCCGGCGCCGATTACTGCCCATCTGCCAATGGTAACGCCGGGAATCACCACGGCGCCGGCGCCGATGTGTGCACCTTCCCCTATAGTTACATTGCCACAAAGGGCTGCATTAGGGGAGATATGCACATAGTCTTCCAACACACAGTCGTGGTCTACTGACGCATTGGTATTAATGATACAATGCCGGCCAACGTTAACATCGGCGTTCAGGGTGGCGCCAGCCATCACTACCGTACCGGCGCCAATAGTAGCCGTAGGCGAAATATTAGCGCGTTGGTGCAGGGCGCGGCCAAAAAGAACAGGCAGCGATGCTGCTACTTTTTTTCTGATGGCATTATTACCGATAGAAACAATCATCTCCTGTATGCCTACATCGGCAAAAGCAGTAACGGCATACTCCCATAACTGCCTGATATCCGGATTGTCGTCGAACAAGCCCTCCACAAGTATTCCCTGCGACTGCAAGATTTCTATGATCACTTTGGCATGTCCACTGGCGCCATATAAATACATAACTGATTAATTTAACTGTTTACCCATTACCCATAAAACGCTCCATGGTAGCAACATTAGCAGCACTGATCCCTTCCGACTTCAAGACCTTTTGCACGGTCATCCCTAAGATTTTCCAATCTAACGCCGGGCTAAGATGATTTACATACCATACATCATATTCGAACTTCTGTTGCCAGCTAATTGCATTACGCCCGTTCACCTGCGCCCAACCTGTAATACCCGGCCTCACTTCATGACGCCGCAATTGCGTTTCATTATACAATGGAAGATAATCTACCAATAATGGCCGGGGTCCTACAAGGCTCATATCTCCTTTTAATACGTTGATGAGCTGCGGTATTTCGTCAAGCGAAGTTTTCCGGACAAACCTGCCGATGGGCGTGAGCCGGATCTCATCCGGCAATAATTGCCCACCGGCATCCTTACGGTCGTTCATGGTTTTGAACTTAATCACGCGGAAAATACGCCTATTTCTGCCAGGCCGGGGCTGCAGAAAAAAGGGCTTGCCATTGTTAGCTACTGCCAACAGCAAGGTTAGCAACAACAACACGGGTGCTAACAACAGCAATGCGATCAAGGCGATCAGGCCGTCTTGCAGGGGCTTACCTATGTTCTTGTACCAATGCATCTTTAATAGTGATTTCTTTAGTTACTTTTTTTCTGATATAGTTCAGGTAACGGAGGGCCAACACCTGACGGTCGAAATGCTGCCGTGCATAGCGGAAGCCATTCTCCCCTTCTCCCTGCACACGCTTTGGATCATTCAGATATTGGCGGATAACAGTATTATAAGCAGCTATATTCTCCGGTTCCACATAGCAGCCCGCTTCCGCAACTTCCACCAATTCTCTTGATACGCCATCGATGGCCATAAGTACCGGCTTTTTGCAAGCCATGTAGTCGAAGGTTTTATTGGAATACACTGTTTTGAAAGTATCTACCTTCTTCAATACAGAAGCGCCCATATCGGAGGCCAGGATATATTTGAATACTTCCTGTTTAGGCACCGCATCCAGGAAACGCACATTCTTTACTTGTTTCTCAACCGCCAGTTGCTGCAGCCGTTTTTTTTCCATCCCCTGCCCTATCAACAAGAACAATACCGGCGTGTCTTCCAACACTTTGCCTGCATCCAGTAACTGTTCCAGGTGATTGGCGACTCCATGCGCCCCCACATAGGTGATCACAAACTTCCCTTCTAACTGATGCTCCCGGCGAAATGCAGCAGCATCGAAGGTTTGTAGTAAATGATCAGACAAAGAAAAATCTGCTGCATTGGGGATAAAAATCAATTGTTGCTCCGGCACTTGCTTTTTATCACGTAGTGTATTGTAGAAAGCAGGCGTTAATACATTGATGAGGGCTGCTTTGCGGTAAATAAAATTTTCTACCCAATAGGCCAGCCGGATCACCATTTTATTTTTCAGCACACCGGTATCAATTGCGGATTCCGGCCACAGGTCGCGCACTTCAAACACAAGGGGCATCCGTTTCAGCCTCGATAACAGATAGCCCGTAAAACCTACGAATAAAGGAGGCGAAGTAACGATCACCACATCAAAAGTGCCTTTTACTTTAAAAAGCCCTGCCCACAAGGAAGAGAACATAAAAGAGAAATAGCCCCACAGCCTTCCCAGGAAGTGCTTATTATAAGATTCCGATACATGGCAACGCCATACTGTTACTGCGCCTTGTTGCTTCTTTACAAAATGCTTCCCTTTATATTCGGACCTTTTGGCCGAACCGTTGTAATGCATCATGCCTCCCAGCACGGTCACTGTAGCGCCCTGTTCTGTCCAGGTGCGGGTGATCTCATTCCACCGGGAACCTCCCGGATCATCTTCTTCTAAAAAATACTGGTGTATCAATAAAATTTTCATGGATAATTAAATTATGATCTCAGTAATAATAGTATCTGCACTGGTAGTAAACAGGATAGCGTGATTATCCTCCCTGGCGCCATACAGCGAAGCATACCAACCCGGCTTGTACAATGGCTGTAACAAACTCCTATGGCTGTCTTCTGCCTTCAGGACCATTTTCTCAGGGCACATCGTATGCCATAGCTGCCGCATCACCGCCCATGCCGGTTTATGTTGTATATAATCTTTGACAATCCATACCTGCGCTCCCTTCTTTTTTCTTACCTGCCGGACATGCATAATATCCGGCGCTACTTGCTGAAAAGCATGAATAGCGCCTTCCCAAACATATTCTTCCTCAGTTTCGTATAATCTTGCCCGTAAACACTGTGTCCAATTATACCAGATAAAGCGCGGGCCTTTCTGCATCTGATCGTAGTTATCCAGCATAACGGTATTATGGGAAGCCGTGCCCATAAAGTAACGTAGCGTTTCCGCATCGGTATTGTATTTATAACTACCTGCATCCATTAGCAGGTTTTCCTCTCCGTGCCATATATCCAGGTGAAGATTATCTGCCTGTGAAGGCCGGTCTTTATGGTTGCCACAGCGGAGCATCGTTAACGTAGACTGTTCCCGGCAAACGAAATATCCCCCTTCATGGAACTGGTACAATACCCGGTCCTTTTCCAATACCGTATCACCCCAAACACCGGGTTGCAGACCATACCAGTATACCTCTTCATAGCATACCGGTATTTCCGCGTCTAATTGCAGTAATACAGATAATGCCTGTAACTGAGGACGGTAATCCCGGTAGTGCTGATCGCTGAGCCGGAAAAACAGAGCACCATCATTAGCGCCATAATTGGGTAGCCAGCCATTACTATCATTCATGCATACACGTAAAAATCGTAGCGACTTCGCCGCTTTCTCCTGAACTACCGGCGCAAAGCTTTCTCTATTGAGCGCAGCCAATTGCAGGCCCCAGGTAAGCAGTTGTACCACTACCCGGTGGTAGTTCATAGAAAATTGCAGAAAAGTGCCATCCTCATAGATCTGGTAACCGATTTCTTCTTCAAACCATTGTCTTCCTTGTTGTTTCCATGCAGCAGCGCCAGGCAAGGCAGGGTAAAGCAAACCTCCCAGGTACAATGCCAATG
This sequence comes from Chitinophaga sp. 30R24, assembly GCF_049056765.1. NCBI lineage: Bacteria > Pseudomonadati > Bacteroidota > Chitinophagia > Chitinophagales > Chitinophagaceae > Chitinophaga > Chitinophaga sp. 30R24. Next base: position 38,136 of record NZ_JBJGXX010000011.1, on the reverse strand, counting down.
TTTCGGTGATAGCATGATTATTCCGTACCGCTATACGGGAGAAATTGATATTATGATATACGTGGTGCAGTTGCCAATATATGGCATACTGTATTTGATCAAATACAGTAGTAGTAAGTGCCGCCGAATGCCGGTAGAAATACAATGCGAAGGTCCAGTTGAGCACCCTTAAACTAATCTCCTGGCTACATTTATAATGTGGGCCACTGTTTACCGGGTTCGCTTTTATCCAGGATAAAATGTCCCCGAAAACCAATGCAGCATTATCTTCCCCAAAATGATGATCGTACCGGATAATATCATACAGGTAAGCAAAACGGGCTTTTTCCCATACATATTTAATATCTCCGGCAACGGCGCTGTAGTCATTAATCTCCGTCCAATGTGCTGTCTCATCGTATACGAATCCAGTATCCGGATTTTTCATCCAGCTAAAATCTTTCCCTATTGGTAATACTACTCCATTAAAAAAAGATAGTTTTCCTTCCTTTATTTGTTGGAACCGTTGCGCTAATTCAGGCGTAGCACAACGGGGCACTTTTACCTGTTCCCGGCTATGAAAAAAAAACGATACAGATTGTTTTTGCCATTCTTCCAACGACAGGTAGCGCTGAAACGGCGGCGCCTGAGGAAAACGCTTCTTCAGGCGGCCGGATCTCCGGTTCAGCTCATGAACAGAACGGAATGCTATATAACGCCAACCCATATTCCGCATTACTTTCAGTCCATTTATAACTGTATTCAAACTACTCATATGCTACTGCTGGTTGCTTTTTCACCTCAAATAATTCTATAATTTTCTGTGTGATCCTTTCGGCTGTTTTACCATCCCATAATGCCGGGATACCACCTTTTTTCCAACCGCCTTCAAACAAGCGCTTCATGGCCGGCGCCAGGGCTGCCGGGTCTGTACCCAACAACTCATTAGTGCCGGTGATGCAGGTTTCCGGCCTTTCTGTGGTATCCCTCAATGTCATACAAGGAACACCCATCACGGTTGTTTCTTCTGTGATGCCGCCGGAATCCGTGATCACCGCCTTGGCATTCTCTACGAGGTAATTAAATTCGAGATAACCCAGTGGTTCCACCAGGTGCAGCCGGGGATGTGCAATAGCTATCTTTTCCAATTTTTTAGCGGTGCGGGGATGTACCGGGAAAACAACTGGTAACTCACGGCTGTTGCTCATAATTTCATTGATGAGCAGTGTGAGATTAGCCTCCTGATCTACATTAGCGGGCCTATGCAAGGTCATTACAAAGTATGCCTGTGGCTGCAAACCAGCGGTATGCCAAATGGGAGGAGGCGTAAAACGCGACCGTTGCTGCAGGAGTGTATCAATCATCGTATTGCCTACAAACACAATCTGATCGGACGTTTTACCTTCTTTTTGCAAATGCGTGTTAGCGATTACCGAAGTAGTGAAAAAATAATCAGTGATGGCATCTGTTACCAACCGGTTTACTTCTTCCGGCATCGTAATATCGCCTGAGCGGATACCTGCTTCCACATGCGCTACTTTAACCTGTAGCTTTTTAGCCACTATCGCGCAGGCCAGGGTAGAGGTAACATCACCTACTACCAGCAACAGATCGCAGGGATGGGCCATCAACTCTTTTTCGAAACGCACCATGATGTTGGCCGTTTGTTCTGCCTGGGTGCCACCGCCCGATTCCAGATTAACATCCGGTTCAGGTATACCCAATTGCTCGAAAAACGACTGGCTCATGTTTTTGTCGTAGTGCTGCCCGGTATGTACCAGGCGATAACTGATAGCGTAACCTTCCCGCTGCTTTTGCGTAATAGCAGCAATAACAGGCGCTATTTTCATGAAATTAGGGCGCGCCCCCGCAATGATGGTTAACTTCATATTGATATGGTTTTAGTATATAGCCTGTAATAGCCAGCAGTAATAACCGGCTGTTACAAACAGGTTTTCAATATTTATGACGCCGCTACGTTTATGCGATCATCGTTTTATAAAGTGCTAATAATTGTTCACCTCCATTCGTTAAATGGGAAGGACTATACGCTTTTTCACCAGTTTGTAACTTCCTGACAGCCGCTTCAATTTCCCATTCGTTAAGCGCTACCAACTGGGCGCCAGCCGGCCTGTTCACCACATCAGTTGCCAATACCTGCTTGCCCAGGAACAGGGCTTCTTTTACCGACAAAGAATCTCCATCTGTTGTTGTGATCCTTAAAAAGATATCCGACAGCTTCAAAATCTCAAAGAAAGCATGTGGCTCACTGATCAGCAGGATATTAGACGTTAGCGTATATCCCTGTTCTTTCAGATAAACCTCATATTTACCAGAGGCATCAGAAATAATGAGGGCCGCTTCCGGTAACGCCTGAAAGATCTTTACCAACAAAGTGATCTGGTATATTTCCTTGCCTGTTTTATCAATGGATACGGCAGAAGCATTGGTAGCAAATACCCTTGTATGCTTTGCCTGCATTTCCAATACCGCTTTATGTATAACAGGCGCCAGCGCTTCCAGGTTTTGTGGCGGAATAAAAGCGCCAATCAGGCGGGTACGTTTATTCCATCGTAAGCCCTTATCCAGGCTTTTCTGATTCAGTACGATCGGCATCCAGGCAATGCGGAAAGCCCATTGGTCCAAGAGGTTGTACCACCAGTGATGCCGGCCCAGGTTACCATGTAAAGTAAAAAGCATTTTTTTACCCAATACTGTACCTATCAATACAAACAGGCAGCGCACTACGGGATGGTATATATGGAAATGGATATACCGGTGTTTCAACAGTTGTACCAGCACAGCGCCTTTCCTACTTCTCCTGAAATCTATAAACGTATAATGATAGCTGTTATTACCCAGGTATTGCAACAACCTTTGTATGTGTACCGTTACACCACCTATAGGAGGTGGCATGGTAGCGAATATCAATAGTTTGGCGGGTTGTTTCATATAGTTTATTTTTCCAGTTCGTTGATCATTTGTGTTCTGGCTCTATCTCCTGTTTGCGGATTACTTGCGTCTGACAGCACTTCCTGGCAGCGTTTGGCAGCAGCACTTTTCCCAAAACGTTGGGCATATGCCTGCAATAACATATAGTCTTCTACTCCCATTTTAAAACCTTCCCATCTCCTACTGGAAACCACCTGCTGCCCATCATCATATACCACTGCAAAATCGGCCGAGCTACCATCAAAATCATCCCATAAAGACCGGGCATTTTTATCGTGCCCCGCATCGGCATATTGCCAGAACCCGATTCCGGTAAGGTTATTGGCAAAAGCTTTCCAGGCCATAAGACGGTAATAGGCATAAGGTGATAGCGACTTGGTAGGCTTTTTTGTATCGTATAGCCATACCCGTTTGGCAGACATGCCCAGTTCACGATATGCACGCAACACATTATCGTTATCGTAGAGTTGCAGGATATCCGCCTGGCCCGCAAGGCTGTTCAGCACCATGCCATTAGACACGGTTACAAAGATCTTTGCATTTTTACGGGCTTGTTTAATGGCGGATGTAAACTGCTTAAAAGCAGGCAATTGCGCCGGTTTAATTTCATCGAAAGGATACAAATAAATATGCTCTGCTGCAATGCCCTGACGCTGTAATGCCGCCACCATATCGTCGTACCAACTTAAAAAAGCAGCAGATATAAAGTTGTTCTCTTTACCCGTGAGATTAAAGAAAAGCAGCACGTTTTGAAATCCCTTTACATAAGACAGGTACTTCTTCAATTTTTCATTTTTGTCAACAGGAGTACCTGGTAACAATATGCCCGGATGAAACACATAAGTGTTTACATCATGTTGTAACAAATCCTGCCGGGCCTGCTCTTCCCTCCCATTAAAAAAGGGCTCATTGAAATAAGGCCATACATTCACATCTGGTTTATATTGGCGGTAATCTGCCAGGCTACGGGCTCCCACAGCAAAGGTTACCTGTTGGCTTTCTGCACCAGCGCTTAATTTAAATAAATAAGTACCCTTGTTAGCAGCGATAGCCTTTACCAGTAATAACTTAGATTCATTGGGCGAGAGCACTACAGCCGCGCCATTTTTTACCGGCATCAGGGCATCCGGCACTATTTTAAAATCCCTGCTCTTCACAGGCTTAGCCCAATACAATTGATAGCTGATCCCCTGCTCTAGCGCGGGAAAAGACACCTGCACTGTTTGCGTAGCTGCAGTGGCGTTATTGAGGACAAAAGCCGCATATTCAGAAAAACCTTTCAGCGTATGTACAATAACGTTAGTAGCAACGCTGTTGCTGCCAGCATCTGCCAACGGGGAAGACAACAACCACAACGAAATACCTTTTCCCGTAGCAGCAGCCATTTGTTTGTTTGCAGATAAATCCTGCTTATTGCTGCTGTTAGCAAATCTTTTACTAATAGTTTCCTCCCGCTGCCGCGCAACAAAAGCGTTTAACCCATCGGTAGTCAGCGGGGATGATTTTTTTTCGATGTTTTCATTACCAGTAAATACCTGCACTTCATCCGTAAAGAAATAACTGCCGTTAGGCACTACAACCAGTTTTATATACCTGCCCGTTATACCGATCCCCTGAAGCGTTAAGGGTACAATACGGTAGTATTCGTCCTGTACTGAAGGTTGCACCAGATCGCCGGCAAACTGCCAATGTTGGGCATCACTGCTAATAAATGCCAACACATTCAGCGGTAAGTTTACCTGTGCTTTCTGCCCCGTCACCGAATTGAGCATAATGGCCCCTACAGTAAGCAAACGGGGTAAAGTAAGGTCAATGGTGATCTGATTAATATTCTGCCACCCAAGTGTACCAGAGTCTTTCCACATGGATAAACCACCGGAATATTTTCCGTCCGTTAAAAAGGCTGCCTGGCTCTGGTTTTTCGTAAGACTGTAATTCGGCGCGGGGCTAACCTTACACTGCAATCCGGATATTGCCTGCTGCGACATTACTTCGCACTGCATCCCCAAAAGGATACAAGTAACGATGCCTACAAAAAAGAATATCAACTTCATCATAACAAAAAAAATCTGTCATTTTATCAACGCGTAAACGAATATCAATCCAGCATAAGCGAGCAGGGACGATATGACCAACCGTTTCCGTGTGGCCGTATCAAGCGATAAATACCCGCCGGCAAAAACCAGATAAACCACCGGGTATATAGCCATAATCCTCCTGGTATCGGCATTAGAGCTTGCGCCTAATATCAACAACACCCCAATCAGAAACAGAAAGCGGATCTCCCGGATCTTAAAGAAAGGATTGCGGGGTTTTATGACTGTAGTATAAATCACCACAAACCATATTATAAACCAGAACAGCGCTGCTATCGCCCAGGGAAAGAAAAAAGGGTTCTCCCCCAGCACCACATAAAAGGGAAAAGGCAATGTTTGTGAGAATAGACCTACTACAATATGGCGGATACCAAAAGGCAATTTCAACAGCATACTTCCCAGGGACCCTAATCCCGCATTAGACATGGAAGAATCGAGATAGTTTTCACTGGTGCTTTGTATCGTATTAAACCCTTGCTGCAGGTATACCAACTGGGTAAGTGCCGGTAATGCTAACAATACCAAGATGGGTATTTTAAATTTATTCAGCGTTTTATTATTCTTATCAGTGACCAGCAGATAGATATATGCCATTAAATAGGAGGCAGAGAAGTAGCCATGCTCCGGCCGGAACAAATAGATCAGCACTGTTAACGTTAATGCATATACGATACCTCCCATGCCTTTACGATGAATAATCAACAGAAAGTACAATCCAAACAATAGCCCTATATGCACATCTCTCAGATAGATCGCAGAAAAGAAAAAGTTATAGGAAAGAAAAGCATACACCATAGTTAACTGCACACTGATAACCGTGTTAATGTAGGTAGATAAGATACTGAACAAAATCACCACTATAAATGCAGCACAAAAAACAATCTGTAATTTCTGTAATACCAGGGTATTGTTATCAATACTTTTAGCGAAGAAACCCAATACACTAGACAGCCAGGCAAAGCCCTTCCAATCGGACGCAAAGAAGTCGTGGCTGTAAAAATCTGTGATCTCCCCTATACTGCGCATAGCGGCCACCTTATCGATATAAGTATAAAAAGTAACAGCATCCTTTGCGTAGAAAACATCACGGAAAGGGTCTTGTATATATAATGTATCTGTTACCAGCATAAAGATGCCATATACCAGAAAGAAACCCAGAAACAAGCGGAATGCGATTTCCCGGCGGCCGGCATCTTTAAACATAGCCATGATACCCAGTGCCCCAACGAGCAACAGGAAGATATTGAACAGAAAAGTCGCCACACTAACGGATACCAGCCCGGCAACGCAGGCAAATACGAAGTTCAGTAACAACAACAAATTAATATGGGCGTTCTTATACTTCATTCCCCGCTGTATTAATGATTTTTTCGGCCATTTTTACGTTAGAGAACTGCTGCATCGCCCTTTGCCAGGCAGTGATTTGCAGGCTGGCCCGTAATTCACCGTCCTGCAGCACAGCCATCACCTTGCTGGTAATGGCTTCTTTAGACAGCGGATCTACCAGGTACCCCGTTACCCCATTCACCACTGCTTCATTGGTGCCGCCACGATTACCGGCGATAGAAGTTTTTCCGCAGGCAGCCGCTTCGAGATATACCAACCCAAACGATTCATAAAACTGACTGGGTAGAATAAACAAGTCGCAGGCAGCCAGGTATTCAGACAGCACTTCCCTGGAAAGACCACCAGTAAAGTATACATGCTTTTCCAGGCGCAGGTTTTTCACCTGCTGCTGCAAAACAGGCAGCCAGGCACCATTACCGGCAATAATGCATAACAGGTCTGGTATTGTTTTTACTATTTCCGGGAGACTGGCAATCACCATCTCCTGACCTTTTTCCTTCACCAGGCGGGAAGCACTGAGTAATACACGGCGATGCGGCTCAATCCCCAACCGGGATCTGATGCCGGCAATCTGTGACGGCATTCTCTGGTAAAAGATATCAGTGTCTATTCCATGCCGGATCAGTTCCAGATTGGCTTTAAAAGGGGTTTGCATCCATGCTTCATATTCTGCCTCACTAACCACTACGATTTTCTTTTGCAACCGTAAAAAACGATCCATGCGACGCTGCATCCCAAAAGCCTTCAGCATAGCGGAAGGCTGTTCAAAAAAACTGGTTCTTTCACCACCATGCAACACCGAAAGGGAGCGGCCAGCCAGCTGTTTTAATGCGGGCTGGAACAGGGCGCCCATTTTCTTGGCGCGGGCATCACTGAATAAAACGATATCGAAATCCTGCTGTTGCAGCAATTGCTTCAACCGACGGAAAAAGAGGTAAAAGTGAATATATTTTTGGGCAGGAATAGTATAACAACGTATACCATATTTTTCTTCAAAAGCTGTCAGGAAGGCCTCATTATGAGCAGTACGGTAGGTAAGCAGGCTTACCTGGTGGCCATTTTTTACCAATCCTATCGCCAGGTCGTGCGCATACACGCCTGCCCCTCCGATGATAGGTGGAAATTCATAAGATATGATTAAAACATTTTTCATACACTCCATTCATTGCAGATATACCCCTCTACCTCCTTTCCCTCATAGATCACTCCTGGGTTACCCATTACCAATGCATTAGACGGAACATCCCTGTTCACGTATGCACCGGGTGCTATTAAAACATTGTCCCCTATATTTATTTTACCTACTATCACTGCGTTGGAACCTATCCATACACGATTGCCTACTACCGGCACACCGGCCAGTTTTCCCCGGCTAGCCTGCCCGATCACTACACCCGGTGAAATATTTACATTATTCCCTAATTGTGCACGCCCATTAATCACAATAGTGCCGAAATGCCCGATATATAAACCATACCCTATCCGGGTAGTATGGGGTATCTGAAAACCGAACTTATAGGAATAGTGCCGCAATATCAACCGGAGAAATAGCCGGAAGGGTGCAGCAGCTCCTTTGTATAACCGAAAAAAAAACATGAACCGGAACCCTTCTATCAGCAAGAAAGCTTTCAGAAAGGTGCGTACATCAGTTTTACCATGATACCGGTGTAAATCAGATTTTATTAATTGCCCTACGCGCATAACTATCATTTTACATTGTGCTCTAACAACTCATGAAAAGCGCCCTTGATCTTCCGGCTATACTCTACCGGTTGGTTACCCGGCAGGATATATTCCTGGTGGAAAGATTTCAATTTCTGTGAAATCAGATAGGCTTTCACGTTACACCGGTGTTTCATGGCCAGGATGAGCGCATGCATTCTGCCAGAATACACCTCAGAGGCCGATTGGTACAACACGCTCAAATCTTTTACTGAAGCCAGGCTGGCTACGGGTAATGCCAATTGGTAGTGCTGCTGCACATAATCACGGAAAGCCATGGTTTCTGCTGCATCGCTGAGGGTAGTATAAAAAAGCTCCACCAACAATCCCTGACTCATATAGTCTTTTACCACCGCCCACCACTCTTCATAATAATCGGTACTGGTTTTACCTGGAAGGTTATATTTTGCAAACACCTCGTTATAACTGGTAATGCCTACCAGCGCCTTTTTCATGGCAGGCTGCCCTACTATCTTATTTTGTTCATTGTAGAAAGCAATATCCGGGGTTAGCCATGCTTTATGGCCGAATTTCTCTTGCAGACTGGCCTGGGAGAAGGTATCCCTTACCCAAATAAGATCTGCCTTCGCAAGGGCTTTCGCAAAAAGCTGTTGTTCTTTCTTATTAAAAGTAGTGCCTACACCTACCCCTATGAGGTAGATCTTTGCCCTGCTGTATTTTTTTGCCAGGAAAGTCCACCAATAAAGCGCAATAGCAAACCTGCTGGGATAGTTTTTTCCGGAAGATTCTATCAGCTGCCCGCCGCCGATCACAATCATATCATAATTTCCCTGCTGTAGTTTGGTGCGGATGTATTTGAAATTGATCCCGATCCAGTATAACCAGACCAGTTTGAGCCTGGTTTTCTTGCGAAGCGACAAAGCCGGGGGGGTAATCGCACCTGCAGTGGCGCCCAGGTAATTATATACGGGCAAGCCAGGCATACCCGGGTTAGTGAAATAGGCAAAATCCGTATGGATATGATGGTCCTGCAGCAAAGCCATCATACTTTCGCGGATGGCCTGGTCGCCCAGGTTATTGGAAAAGCCCTCATTAATGATCAATGCCTTTTTCATATACGTCTTCTTATCAATTTTCCGATTAACAATCGCTGGTCTTTATTCAAACTAACAAACCAGGCAAATGGGAGACTACAGATGCCAATAACGATAGCCGAAAGGCACAAAGTGCCCCAGGAGCCTGGTAACAGCAGTTTCCTACTGCACCACGACAATAACAACACCCATATAAACAGTCCAACGCCTCTCAAAATGCTGGGATAATAGAACCAGGGCTTTTGCTGTAGTATCTTTGCCGCATAAGTAGGTGAGAATATCAGGTTCTTCACCGTTAGAAGCACTGCAGAAACAATTGCCACACTATAAATACCCCAGTCCAAAAACTTAATCACCAATATACCCAGTACCAGATTCAGTATGCCTACAAAAAAAGAAGTTAGTCCGGGTACTTTTACCTTGTTATATACCGAGTTAACAGACAGGATGGGTAATACCGATAGATTGAATATCAAGTGCCCGGTCAGCAAAATCATCAGCGGATAAAAATGCGTAAACCGTTCTCCTACCCATAACCGTAATATCACATCGGAATAGGCTACAATAATACCTATCGGTACTGCCAATACTAACCCCATAGCTACTACGGAGTATTTTGAAAACTTTACCAGGTTATCAAAATCTTTCTCCGCATAGTATTTATACACTACCGGCGTAAAAATGGCGACAAACACGCCGGCAAAAGAACGTAGCAGTGTATGCCACTGGGCTACTGTACTGAATTCGCCGGTGGCCGTGGCCCCATAATATTTATTCAGCAGGATGATATCTATATTAATAAAGAGCAAAGTACCTATCTGATTAATCACCAGCCAGAAGCTCATGGAAGCCACATAGCGCACAATCTTCCTGTCGAAATTGGTTAGCCGTAGTTTCAGGAAAGGAAACTTCCGGACGATCCATATCAGCGCGGCCACAAACGATACCAGGGAGGCCAGAAAGAAAGCAATTCCTATCAGACTTAAACCGGTAGAAATATTGAGCAGTAAAAAGGTTAACACCGTTCTTACTACTATTTCCAGGACGGCAATAATGCGCTGTATATATATTTTATTGGACGCAAATGCCGGCACCAGGAAAAGGCCGCGGATAAACGTCAGGATAAAGGAGGTGATAATGGCGATGAACACCCATCTCATTTCTCCCTCCGGGTATCCCCTATAACTGATTACGTCTTCTATCCTGTACAGCAACCAACCCAGCAGCGGTAGTATGCATATGATCAATCCTATGGCCGAAAAGATCGATGAAGCATAAATCGCATTGGAAGTATCATGATCATCCTTTCTCATGGCCAACGTAAAGTTCCTGCCTACAGCCGCATCAATCGCTATAGTGATAATAGACAAGTAAGCACTGAAAGACGTAGCCAGGGCTATGATACCATATCCGTCTACACCTATTTTTGCGATGTAGAAGGGCACCACAACGAGCCCCAGTAAAATATTCAAGATTAAAGCCAGGATGTTTGTTCCCAGGTTTAACGACATTTCATAGCTTACCCCTTTCGTTGACATTTGCTATCAATTTCCAAATTAATCATATATGTATCTGCGTTATATGCTTATAGCCTGCCGTCTACCAGACTTCTATCTACACAGGCTTTGGTATCAAATATGACACCATTGTTACGCCTGTACTTCAGGTAATCAAAGGTTAAAAACTCTTTATGTGCCACCGCTACTATAATGGCGTCATATACAGCGGCTTTATCTATTTCGTTCAGAATATGAAGACCGTATTCTTCTTCTACTTCGGCAGGATCGGCCCAGGGATCGTAAATATCCACGTTTAACCCAAACTGTTTCAGTTCGTGGTAAATATCCACTACGCGGGTATTTCGCACATCGGGGCAGTTTTCTTTGAAGGTAATACCCATGATCAGCGCCCTGGAGCCTTTAATTTTATGGTCTTTATCGATCATCAGCTTTACTACCTTGTTTGCCACAAAATGACCAATATGGTCATTTACCCGGCGGCCGGAGAGGATCACCTGGGGATGGTAACCTACAGCTTCTGCTTTATGGGCCAGATAGTAAGGATCTACGCCAATGCAATGGCCACCCACCAATCCTGGCTTATATTTCAGGAAGTTCCATTTGGTGCCGGCAGCTTCAATCACGTCTGTGGTATCAATACCTATTTTATCGAAGATGAGGGCCAGTTCATTCACGAAAGATATGTTCACATCGCGCTGGGCGTTTTCAATAGCTTTGGAAGCTTCGGCCACTTTAAGGCTGGGCGCCTTATGGGTACCTGCTTCTATGATAGAACCATATAGAGCGTCTACCTTATCTGCAATTTCCGGGGTAGAGCCGCTGGTTACTTTCTTGATTTTGGTGAGGGTATTCACCTTATCACCGGGGTTGATCCTTTCGGGAGAATAGCCAACGAAAAAGTCGGTGTTGTATTTCAGGCCGGAAGTTTTTTCCAGCACCGGCACACAATCTTCTTCGGTACAACCAGGATAAACGGTAGATTCGTAAATCACCAGGTCGCCTTTTTTGAGGATACTGCCCAGCATTTCAGATGCTTTCAGCAGCGGGCGGAGGTCCGGCGCTTTGAAGGCATCTATCGGCGTTGGTACCGTAACAATAAAGACATTGTATTTTTTAAGGTCTTCTACATGAGAAGAGAAAGAAAGACCGATGTCTGCTTTCTGGGTGGTTTTAAGGGCTATCACGGCTTTCAGGTCTTCCATATTGGCTTCCCTAGTACGGTCTGCGCCGGCGGCCAGTTCATTCACCCTTTCTTTATTGATATCAAATCCAAGCACATCGTATTTCTTGCCGAATTCAATGGCCAACGGTAAACCAACGTATCCGAGCCCAATAACAGCAAGATGAATATTTTCTACGCTATTGCTATTCTTACCCATAAAATTATATATCTGTCTTTTTTAGTTTTTTTGATTCTTTTAACTTTTTCAAGTCCTTTGTGTCGCATAAAGATGCAAGACCCCGATGCATCCACGAATATACATAATATCGGGATGCTATTTTCCGTTCAGCACTGTTCCCTTTTTCCACTTTTTCAGCAATCCTTTGGTCACGTTGGTTTCATGGCCGTAGCCATAACCGTAACCATACCCGTAGCCGTACCCATACCCACTCTTGCTCCGGACATCATTGATCACAATATTGATCCGGGGCAGTTTACGTTGCAGGTACAGGTCTTTGGTGATCTGCAACTGATGTTTGAACGTAAAACAGTGGCGCACAATGTACAGGGTAGCATCCGCAAATCTCGTTAATACCTGGGCATCCGTTACTAACCCTATAGGCGCCGAGTCGATGATAATATAGTCGAACCGCTCGTTGAGCACCTGGAACAATTCTGCTGTTCTTGGCTGTAGCAACAATTCTGTAGGATTAGGAGGAATAGGTCCGGAACTAATGATCCAACAGTTTTCATGTATACCAGAAGGCCGGATCAGGGTATCTACCGGCGTTTTACCGATAACAAAAGTACTGAACCCTTCCTGATTGGAAAGCCCCAGGCGCTCCGCAATGGTTGGTTTGCGGAGGTCCATTTCCATTAATACCACCTTTTTTCCAGACATCGCCAGGATGGCGGCCAGATTGGTAGACACAAAGGATTTACCCTCCCCTCCCATACTGGAAGTAACGATCACTGATTTATTGCTGATATCCGACAATACAAACTGTAGATTGGTTCTCAACGCGCGGAACTGTTCGGCCACCGGCGTACGTGTATCCGTTTGAGTGATCATGCCATTACCTGTAATATGGCCAATTTCTCCCAACACCGGCACCGGCGTATTACTGGTAATATCCTGTTTGTTCCGTATACGCCTGCTCAATAGCTCCCGCATATAAAGATAAGCGGCAGGCAGGGTTCCCCCCAGCACCAGTCCCAGTAAAAGGATCAGAACGCGTTTGGGCTTATAAGGCAGGGCATCGCTTTTAGCATCGTCGATAACCCGGGCGATAGCCATATTGGAGGTTTTAGAAATAGCCGATTCTTCTCTTTTCTTAAGCAAGAACAGGTACAGTTCCTGTTTGATAGCCTGTTGCCGGGAGATATCCAGGAATATCCGCTCCTTTGCCGGCACCTGTCTGATTTGCTGGTTTAAGGCGCTGGCATTCTTTTCCTGCTCGTTGATACTCACCTGAATACCTCTTTTCAGAGAGGACAGGTTGCTTACCAGATCGGCCCGGATACCAGCCAGTTGCTGATCGATGTTCAATACTACCGGATTAGCAGGAGTACTGGACAATAACAGGCGTTCCCTTTCCAGCTGCAGGGTATTATAGCGCTGTACCAGCCCTACAAAAGTAGGATCTTGCACAATCAGGGAAGAAGGTACTACCCTTTTACTGTTTTCCGCATCCTGGATATATTGCTGCAGCGACTGTACCACATTGAGCTGTACCTGTTGTTCGAGCAATTGCTTGTGGACATCTCCGGTGCCCTGCACCAGCAATTTCGATTGAGCGTCTATATCGGCCAGCTGGTTATCTTGTTTAAATTGCTGGATATTTTTTTCTACCCCGGACAGTTCCTGCGTAACGATCACCAACCGGTTGTCGATAAATGCGATGGTGCTATCAGCAATCCGGTTTTTATCTTCCACGCTGGCTTTGAGGTAAGTGTCCAGAAGGGCGTTAAGTACCTTTTCCCCTTTCTCTGGTATCTTAGCGTCCAGGCTCAGGTCTATTGTGCTTACCTGTTTATTTGGAATACGCACATCCAGCAGCATCCGGTAATTGGCAGTTGTTTCATCTACCGAAGCAATTTTGATCGTATAGGCGGCCCGGGTAAAGGGAACGAATGTTTTGCTGACCGTCACCACACCTTCCTGCAGGTGCAGGGTATCGTTCCAGGTCGCAGTACGCGTGCCACGGGGCCCGGAAAGCTGAAACTGGTTAACACCCAGCGGAGAAAGCATATAGCTTACCTTGTGGATGGTATCATTCAGGGAAAGCCATTGAAACAAGAAAGGCAGATGACCATATTCTTCTGTTTCCTTTATTCTGCCTTCTGCGAAATAAGCCGTGTTCAGTTGCAGGTTACGGACTACTTTTTCCATGAGGGTACGGGACTTGAGTATTTCTACTTCATTGTCTACACTGCTTTTGTTGGAGAATACCTCCAATTGTTGCAATATCTCCTGGCCGGGGATATCACCTCCTTTCTGATCATCTTTTACCAATACTTTAGCGCTCACCTTATAACCAGGCGTAGCATAACGCAAGTATAACCAAGCTGCACACACCCCTGCAAATATAAAAATAACGAACAGGTACCAGTGCCGGAGAAAGGCATCCAAGATATAGCGGGGTGTTACCCCGCTATCTTTCTCAGGCTCCTTAAACTCATGCCCATTGCCATTCAGATGTGCAGCATGCTTTGTAAATATATGCTCTGGCATATTCGCTTATTAAAGATTTAAAAATTCACTCTCGATACTGCTACAATCAACAATGATAGTACCGACGCCATGATAGATATCCTTTTCACCTGGGTAAAATCCGTACTCGCTACTTTAGATTTGTTGGGCTCCACGTATACCACATCTCCCTGATGCAGATAAAAGTAGGGGGAAGCAAAAAGGTTACTCTGGTTAAGGTTAAACCGTATAAATTCCTTCTTTCCGCCGTTATTCCTGATCAGCATTACATTTTCACGCCGGCCATAGATGGTAAGATCGCCAGCGGCGCCCAGTGCATCCAGCAAGGTTACCTTTTCGTTAGGCATTACATAGGTAGAAGGTCTGTTTACTTCTCCCAATACCGTTATTTTAAAATTAGCAAACCTTACATTCACCACGGGATCTTTGTAATAGGCGGCTGCTCTCACTTCAATTTCCTCCCTTACACTATCAGTTGTTTTTCCCAGTACCATTACCTTTCCTATCAGCGGTAATACCACATAACCATCTTTGTCTACCAGATAACCGCTCACGCCTGCTGCAGGGGGAACAACCGGATTGCTAGTACTTGCCGGCGCCGCTGTAACAGCCGGCTGATTTAATATAGCCGTTGCCATTTGATCCAGTGTTTGAATCGTTACCTGTAAAATATCATCGACCTGTATTACCGGAGTTGTATATGCCGCCTGTTGTATCTCTTTAAAATGGATGGTATCCGGTACATCCCTGAAA
Organism: Chitinophaga sp. 30R24; assembly: GCF_049056765.1. Lineage (NCBI taxonomy): Bacteria > Pseudomonadati > Bacteroidota > Chitinophagia > Chitinophagales > Chitinophagaceae > Chitinophaga > Chitinophaga sp. 30R24. The sequence goes on along the minus strand of NZ_JBJGXX010000011.1, from coordinate 22,837 downwards.
TAGGTAATATTTTTGGGAGATGAACAGGAGGTAACACACCCAATAACGATGCTTGCCAATAATACCCATATCCCTTTAAAATTGCTGGTGGATCGTTCAAACATACTATTATTCACTTGTTCTTTTTTTATTATCAATAGCATTTGATCAGATGATCATTTTGCCTTTATCAAGTTCCTCGTAGGTAGAATTTTTACTGATGAATTCCGGCACCAATTGCTTCATACAAGCCACGGTAGGGGTGAGATAGTGTTTCCTGGCGGATTCTATCAGTTGATCCACTTGTTCGTTCACCGCTGTAAAATCTGACGCACGCACTTTGGCGATCATAATTTTCTCGTGGTAAGTAGGCAAAGTATTTTCTGCATTATTCAATAACTCTTCATATAATTTTTCACCCGGGCGAAGACCGGTATAAATAATCTGTATGTCCTTGCCAGGTTCTTTTCCGGCCATCCGTATCATTTTCCGCGCCAACTCGGCAATCTTCATTGGTTTTCCCATATCAAACACAAATATTTCCCCGCCCTGCCCCATAGCGCCAGCTTCCAGCACCAGCTGACAAGCTTCCGGGATGGTCATAAAATAGCGGGTAATTTCCGGATGCGTTACCGTTAAAGGGCCTCCTTTCTCTAACTGTTGCTTAAAGCGGGGAATCACCGAACCATTTGACCCCAGTACATTTCCGAAGCGGGTAGTAATAAACCGGGTGGGCGGCGTACCGTATACGGGGCCTAGTTTCTGATATTGTTCGTTGAGGTGGTTATTGAAGGATTGAGAAAAAATTTCTGCAATACGTTTTGAAGCGCCCATCACATTGGTAGGGTTCACTGCTTTATCGGTGGATACCATGACAAACTTTTCTGCGCCTGATTCCACCGCCAGTTCTGCCACTACCTTCGTACCCAATACATTGTTCATTACAGCGATAGAAGGATTTTTTTCCATCATGGGCACATGCTTGTAGGCAGCAGCATGGTATACTATCACCGGCGCATATATTTCAAATAACTGTTGCATACGTACGCGGTCGCATACATTGCCAATAAAGGGGATCACCGGTACGGAGCTGTTCTTCTCTGCTATCTCCAACTCCAGTTCATGCAGGGGAGATTCGGCTTTATCGCATAATACAATCACGGAAGGATCATACTTCAGTAATTGCCGGACAATTTCGCTGCCAATGGAGCCTGCTGCACCGGTTACCAATATACTTTTTCCTTTGAGCTCCTGGCTGAGCTGTTGATTTTTGATACTGATCACAGATCTTTCCAGGAGATCTTCTATATTAATATCTTTCAGCTGTATGCTGTTGTTATTGCTACCTTCTGTCCACTGGCTCACGGGAATTATTTTTTGTACACGGATATTCAATGACATACATTCTTCCACGAGTTCATTCAGTTGCCCTGCATCGAGATGATCTTGTGGAATCAACAGCAGCGAGGCTTTGGCATGCTTTACGATCTTATATAACTGCCCCTTGCGGGCTGCATAGATGGGCAATCCTTCCAATGATTTGCCGGCATGTGCGTTAGTGGGGGCCAGGAAAGCAGTGATACGCACTTCCGAGGCGGGGTCATCGCTGATGGCCTTACGCAACATCAGGCTGGAATGCCCGGTATAATAAATAACAGCACGCGTTCTGTTTACCGCCCGGAAGTTATTGTAATACTTAAACGTCCATTTCACGAGGAGGCGATACGATAATAGCAAGAAGGTATTAATAAAGAAGCCTATCAGGATCACGGAAACGGGAAAGAGGTTCACTTCCTGCTCCAGCAGACGGCTATAGCCAATAGTAACGAAGATAGCACCACTCATCAGGTTTAATGCCGCTATACGCCCTATATCTGCGAGGCTCGTAAAGCGTACAATGCCCCGGTAGGTACTCAGTAGCAGCGAGAGGCTCAACGATACAACGATCGTTATCAGGGCTATTTCCTTTAATGGAAAAGCAATGATGGCGGCCGCATCGAAATTCAACCGAAGCAGAAAAGCTAAATTAATTGCGATGACAGAGCACCCCAGGTCTAACAGCAAGATAAGCCACGACGGGGTAATCCATGATGAATTACGCACCATAGGTTTCAACAATAAGATATGGTTATAAAAATGTACTCACTTGTCTGATCAAATTATATCCGCGCAGGTTTTTCAGGTTTTCACATAAGGCGCTTAAATAATTTTCAGATCAGGTTATTCGGTTTTTCAAATTTAATACAAAGTAAGTACTAAAATTAATACGTTCTGTTATCAAAAGGTAAAGTATTGAAAATACTTTTCAAAGTACTTTATCCCTCTTCTTCACAACAACGCATAACATTCCTGAATCGACTTTTACAAGCGATGATGAAAAATATATATCAACGGTAATTATCTTCCAAACACTGACCAGGCTGCACATTGCTGCAGATAACCCAATAGGTTATACGAAAAAACACAGATCAGCACCAAGTATCGTTAATACCCAATACCATTAAAGAAATCTTCCCTGCAACGTAACATTGATGATGAGGCAACAAGATATTTTGCTGTAACGGCCTACTCTTCTCTTGCCGCTCTAAAGTATTAAATAGATGATACATGGTCTTTCAATTTTTCTGGTTAACGCAGTTATAAAAATATGGTAAAAAATCTGCGCTAAATAATCTTACGACACAACGAATTACGCAAACACCATACCAATTTATTAAATTTTCTAATTTCTTTTACGTTAAGTTAGTGAAGTATTGAAGAAGCAGCGTACTTGTTAAAAAACAACAAACGGAGAAGGATGTACGGCATGCCAACCAGCCACTGCATGGTTTATTAGCTACCCACCCAATACCTGTAAGGGCCACACGACAGTGGATAAAAAGATGAGCACGATTACCGGGACCGTACATACGGAAACTGGGAACTACCTAAATAGGCTACACGGAAATCAATATAGATGAGCACGATTTAACAAGTAGGGATATCTGCAAACCAAGACTGTACAAAAGAATTTACCTGTAAAGTATATACGGGCACCTGCACAGAAAAGGAAAGTTATCCTAACCAAATATCCATGCTAAATAATAAATACCGACAGGCTTTTGGCGCCATGCGCCCCCAATACCAACGACTGCTCTATATCGGCTGTTTTAGATGGTCCGGCAATGAATACACCGAAACCCGTTTGCGGAGCGCCTATCTTTTCGTAGGCCTCATGCATGGTGGCCAATATCCTCTCTTTACGTAAAATAATGGCCAGATGCTGGCTGATAAAAGGCAACACCCTTACCTGCAACTCTTCTTCCGTTAGCCATATAGCGCCGTTTTCGGCTACCCCCCATTGTCCTTCCACAATGGCCATATCTACATCCTCCAACAGGTGAGGGGCTTCGTTTGCCCATGCACCACCAGACAGGTCAGGTACCCGGATGATGCGCTGCAGATCCGGATAATGCTGTGCCAGCAAGGCCGGGATTTCTCCTTCGTCTTTGATCTCAAAAAGTTGTCCTCCTAACAGTTCCAATACTTTGCGATACGCCTCCAATGTACCAGGCATATTGCCAGACAATCCCTGAAGAGATGGCAATACCGCAGCTCCGGGTTGATGTTGCTTTACTGCGGCCAGTATTTTATCCCTACTACTCATGAATATCTTTATTTTTCTTATACCATTCGGAGAATGACTGCATAGGTGGCGCCGGCATTTCCCGTTGTTTATACCACGGGTTGAAGCGGTTATTCACCATACCAGGGAAAGCACGCATCACCCAACGTCCCATTTTACCAGCCACTTTATAAGCACCGGGAGCAGACAATACACTATTCATTACTTTCATACTGGCGGTTTTAGCCGGCGCAGTATATCCTTCCTTCACCAACACTTGTCTCCATTTATATAATTGTTGATGTATATCTATTTTTACCGGGCATACATTCGAGCAGGAACCACAGAGTGTAGATGCAAAAGGTAGATCTGCATAATCTTTCATATCCAGGTTAGGCGCCAAAATGGCGCCTATAGGGCCGGCTACAGCGGTATGGTAACTATGCCCGCCACTACGGCGATATACCGGGCAGGTGTTCATACAGGCCCCACACCGGATGCACTTCAGGGAGTTACGGAAATCTTCCCTTCCCAACTGCCTGGAACGGCCATTGTCTACGAGCACAATATGCAGTTCCTGCCCTGCGCGGGGACGCCGGAAGTGACTGGAATAAGTGGTAATGGGTTGCCCTGTAGCGCTCCTGGCGAGCAACCGTAAGAACACGCCCAAGTGCCGGCGCTGTGGAATTATTTTTTCAATTCCCATACAGGCAATATGTACATCCGCCAGATGGGCGCCCATATCAGCATTGCCTTCATTGGTGCATACCACCATTTCACCGGTTTCTGCCACGGCGAAATTCACACCAGTGATGGCCGCTTTAGCTTGCAGGAATTCTTTGCGCAGGTGTTGCCTGGCAGCCGCCGTCAAAAATTGAGGATCTGCATTCCCCGCCGGCGTACCCAGGTGCTCATGGAACAACGCACCTATTTCCTCTTTCTTTTTATGGATACAAGGCAATACAATGTGGCTGGGCGGCTCTTTGGCTAACTGCACAATCCTTTCTCCCAGATCAGTATCAATCACTTCAATACCATGAGCCGCCAGGTGTGGATTGAGATGGCATTCTTCCGTGAGCATGGACTTGCTTTTTACCATGTGCTTTATGCCATGCCGTTGCAGTATGGCCGTTACAATATGGTTATGCTCAGCTGCATCAGCCGCCCAATGCACTATTGCGCCATTCTCCCGGGCCCGCGCTTCAAATTGCAGGAGATAATCATGAAGGTTGCCCAAAGCATTCAGCTTTATACGGGAAGCGGTTTCCCTTAATTGCTCCCATTCCGGTATACTCCAGGCCATGCGATCGCGCTTAGCCCTCACCCACCACAGCGTTTCGTCGTGCCAGTTTACTCTGGGCTCATCCTCATTAAAACGGTCTGCCAACGCGGCATGATCAACTGTTTGCCTGTTCATCGATATGTTGATTGAGAATTTCCGCTATATGCATCACCTTTATCCCTGCCTGTTGCCGGCGTAAAATACCTTCCAGGTGCATCAGACAACTCACATCTGTACCCGTGATTACCTGCGCTCCGTGCTTCATATGATCTGTTACCCGGTCTTTTCCCATTTTAACAGACACGGCCTCTTCCGTTATACAAAACGTACCGCCAAATCCACAGCATTCATCCTGCCGGTCCAGGGGTACCAATTCTACCCCAGCTACCATCTTCAGCAACTTTTCCGGTTTGGAGAAAGGGGCCGCCACCAGCTCGCTCATCTGCGATAAGGCCAATCCGCGCTGCCCATGGCAGCTCTGATGCAGCCCTACTTTACAAGGGAAACGTGCCGGCAAACTTTCTACCTGCAACACATCTGTCAGGAATTCGGTTAATTCATATATGCGTTCACGTATACCTGCTGCCTGTGTTTCCGCAGCCGGATCATGCAGATGCTCTTTTATATGTAAAACGCAACTGCCTGAAGGACCAACAATATAATCGTAACTACTAAAATTCTTTACAAACAGCGCATTACAGGAATGTGTAAGGTGCTCGTATCCTGAATTGGCCATTGGCTGACCACAACAGGTTTGCCCCTGCGGGTAATCCACTTCACAGCCCAGTTTCTGTAATAACTGCAGGGTAGCGATACCTACCTGCGGATAGAACTGGTCGATATAACAGGGTATAAATAATCCTACTTTCACAGGTTAAATAATTTAAAGGCTCCTTACTGACCTGCAAATTTAGCAGGCAAGGCCATAGTAATCCTACCTCTTTTTTACCGGTTACTGGCTTATTTTTCACTGTATAGCAGAAAGTGGAAGAAGGGTGGGGCACAAAATAAACAATCAGGGGATGTTTGCCGGCAGCTAGCTATTAGCAGTTAGCTGCCGGCAACAAAATAGGCAACGGAGCTTCTGGGCACTTAATCATTCATAATCTTTTCTTCCTGTTTCTTTTTCAGGTACCATTGCACCACGCGAATCTCTGCGAAGCTGGCGGCATCTCCTACCCGTTCCTTAATAGGACCGGCGGCAGTGGCACCCAGGTCGCCAATATGTTTTAGGATAAGGCGCATCGTTCTTTCCGACACAAAACGCTCAATATCCATTTCTCCTGCTTCCACACATTGGGCCAGGTGGGTTTCTATGGTACCTACCGCCAGCTGACGCGCGGCTGCAATATCTGCGATAGACTTACCTCCCAGGTAAAGTTCCAGCGTGCCTCTGCGGCTGCTGCCCTTTTCCACCTTACCTTTGGCTGGCTTTTCTTTAGCGGCAGGCGCTAATGCAGTGGCATCCGCCTCACGGAGCAGCGTGTAATCTTTAAGCCCTGCTGTAAAATCCAGGTCGGCATAAGACACTTCCCACACATGGCGCAACTTGTTCCAGCAATCGGATTCCAATCCCATGAGCTGCAACAGGTATTTCTTTGATTTGGTTTTCTTTACATCAGCGATATGCTCCTGCAAAGGCCGGATCAGGTCTTCATAGATGCTTTGGGTAAAATAACCGATGGCTTTATTCACCCTTTGCTGCAACTGCTCCATTTCGCCGGTTTGTACAGCTGTATCGAGCAACTGATGCAGCTGGTTCACAAATCTCGCGGCTACTTCATACTGCTGTTCTGCTTTGGCAGTCAGGTGGCGGCTTAATTTAATCGCAGCGTCGAAGTCGGGGAGTTTTTTATCCTGTATCCATACCGCATGACTGCGGATAATGGCTTGCATGCGGTACCAGTCGAACAACTGCAATAAGGAAGTAGCCTGGAATTTCTTCTTCTCCATTTCCAACAATACCACCAGTTCGTTGGGCTCATTTTCCTTCTCTGCAAACTCAATCACCTGCCGGTCGGTTTTAATGCTGCCATGCCCGATACGGGAATGCAGCACCAATCCTTCAAGCGAAGTACAACGGCTCAATGCCACATATACCTGCCCAGGCGCAAAAGCATATCCAGCATCTATAATTGCACGTTCGAAAGTAAGACCCTGGCTTTTATGAATGGTAATAGCCCAGGCCAAGCGGATGGGGAACTGGGTAAAACTGCCAATTTCCTCTTCCTCAATATTATTTTCCTCCTGATTATAAGAATAGCGGATATTACGCCAGGTTTCCTTACCCAGCTTCAGCTCTTCATGCGAGCCCGCCAGCACCAGTACAATTTCATCGTCATCTATTTCCTTCACAATGGCCAGCTTACCATTATAATAACGGCGGGGCTGGGCCAGGTCGTTTTTAAGGAACATAACCTGGGCGCCTATCTTCAATTGCAGCAATAATTCTGTAGGCAGCGCCTTATCACTGAAATCCCCTTCGATCTTTCCTTCAAAACGATGCACTTTGCCAGGCATATCTGCCAGGCGGCGGGCGTTGATTTCATCCGCTTTGCGGTTATGGGTGGTGAGCACGATATATTCTTCGTCTTCCCCATTAAAATTTGGGTGATAATGCTCATTCAACAATTGCAGATCTTCGTGCCGTACTTCATTGTTGCGTACCCTGTTTAATATGTCGATGAACACCTGCTCATTCTGCCGGTATATTTTTTTCAGTTCTATATACAGGGGCGGCGCCTGTTCTATTACTTTGGCTGCGAAGAAAAAACTACTGTTGTAATACTCGGAGAGCATGCGCCATTCGGCCTCTGGCACTACTGGCGGCAACTGATACAGATCGCCGATAAACAATACCTGTACGCCACCGAAAGGCAACAACGGCTTATTACGGAAATGCCGTAAAATTACATCTATAGCATCCAGCATATCGCAGCGCACCATACTCACCTCATCGATAATGAGGAGTTCCATTTCCTGCAGCAGCGCTTTTTTATCGTTAGTAAAACGAATATTGCGGAATAAACTATGTTTATCTGTACCACTGATTTCATCCATACCAAAACCTTTTCTGGCGCCAGGAATAAATGGCCCGAAAGGCAACTGGAAAAAAGAGTGCATGGTTACACCACCGGCGTTGATAGCCGCTACGCCGGTAGGCGCTATTACTACCGTATTTTTACGCGTATTTTCTTTGATGTATTTCAGGAACGTAGTTTTCCCTGTACCGGCTTTACCGGTAAGAAAAATATGGCGGTGCGTATGGTTTATGAAATCTGCCGCCAGGTGAAAGATGATATTCGAGTTATCTGGTTGGGGCATTTGATTTTAAATTGAAACCGCGAATATACGGAAAACATGTGACAACACAGGGTTATTGGGCACAACTAATTAAACCCTATACATTTTTTTATCCGTCTCCGTGATATGAAAATCCACATCATTTGAGTACCGAAGTGCTACGCATAGGCCTAATCACTGCACAGATCCTTGCAACGAAGTATTGATGTAGCGAAGGTAATATAACAATAACGACTATACGAAACTATACCCGTCGATCGCTGCATTTAACCACTCAGAGGCAGTATAAATACTTGTTCCCTTATCTGCATAAAAAAACTGCCCTGGCACAAAGCCAGGGCAGTCCATAACAAAACTATTATAAAATAAATTATGCCAGTCTTACGTTAACAGCATTCGGGCCTTTTCTGCCTTCTTCCACGTCGAATACTACGCGGTCATTTTCGCCGATGCTTTCTTTGATACCAGAAACGTGAACAAAAATTTCTTGTCCTGATCCTTCGATTTTAATGAATCCAAAACCTTTAGCTTCATTAAAAAATTTTACTACACCTGTTTGCATTATATTTAATATTTAATTGTGAACTTGTTCTCGCCATTATTTTACAGGCGGCTACCTGGGCGACTAGAAGAAAAACTGTAAGAAAAAGCTGAATGTGAGAGGTGATCTACCAACAGAATTGAAATACAATATCTTTAAGAAGCGCTACGAAGATAGGGGTTTATTGCATACAAGCCTAATTTATTTTAAGTTTTCCGTCGCTTCCATGGCGCACCTGTTGATCATTCCGCTTTAAAATATATTTTCGCATTATATATGAAACATCCTGATTCCTGGCGCATAAAAGCCATATTAACCGGATCGGCGGGCAACCTTGTAGAATGGTACGACTGGTACATTTACGCTACCTTCTCCCTCTATTTTGCGCCCGTCTTCTTTCCGCAGGGCAACTATACCGCCCAGCTATTGAACACGGCGGCGATTTTTGCAGTGGGCTTTCTGATGCGTCCTATTGGCGGCTGGATGTTTGGCCGGATTGCAGACCGCAATGGGCGTAAGGCTTCCATGACCCTATCCGTGTTATTAATGTCGATGGGCTCTTTACTGATTGCTTTTACCCCTTCCTATGAGTACATTGGCGTGGCCGCGCCCGCTTTATTGTTATTAGCCCGGCTCCTGCAGGGATTAAGCGTAGGCGGAGAATATGGCACTTCTGCCACCTATCTGAGCGAAGTGGCTACCCAGGCCCTGAGGGGGTTTTATTCCAGTTTTCAGTATGTAACGCTCATAGGCGGGCAACTGGTAGCCCTGGGTGTGCAGCTGCTTTTACAGCAAATATTCCTTACGCCCGCTCAATTACACGGCTGGGGCTGGCGTATTCCCTTTGTAATAGGAGCGCTATTGGCTTTTTTTGCCCTATATCTGCGCCGGCACATGCAAGAATCCATTTCTTATGAAAAAATTAAAAACGAACGGGAAAAGGGTTCCCTGAAACGGTTATTCCGAGAGCATCCAAGGGCAGTAATGACGGTAGTGGGGCTTACCATGGGTGGCACGCTGGCTTTTTATACCTATACTACCTATATGCAGAAATTTTTGGTGAACACCGTGCACCTGAGCATCGAGCACGCCACTGTTATTACTTTTTTCTTAATGTTGATATTTGCCTGTTTACAACCACTATTTGGCTGGGTATCGGATCATTGGGGACGTAAACCGCTGTTGATAGGCTTTGGCATATTGGGCACCTTGTTTACCGTGCCCATCCTCACAGGTATCAGCCATACTACCTCCGAATGGACGGCTTTCTGGCTCATACTCCTGGCTTTACTGATTGTAAGCGGGTATACCTCCATTAACGCCGTTGTAAAAGCAGAAATGTTTCCGGCCGAAATCCGTGCATTAGGGGTAGGGTTCCCTTATGCGCTCACTGTAGCTTTATTTGGCGGTACTGCAGAGCCGATTGCCCTCTATTTTAAAAAAACAGGGCATGAACCGTGGTATTACTGGTATGTTACCGTATGCATTTTTATCTCCCTACTGGTATACCTTACTTCCAAAGACACTAAAAAGACGTCCTTGCTGGATAAGGATGCGTGATTTCCCGGATGGTGCCATCCTGATGACCAATAATGAGACGGGTGGCATAGTGCAGAAACAGCCCATTTTCTACCACTCCCGGTATATTGTTGAGTTGATTATGCAGCGCAGCTGCATTGTGAATCTTCTCGAAATAACAGTCCAGGATATAGTTCCCGTTGTCTGTTATAAAGCGGTTATTGTCTTTCAGGCGTAACACCGGACGTGCGCCTATCGCTTCCAGGTGCTTACGGGTAAGCTCCCAGGCGAAGGTAACCACCTCCACCGGCAAAGGAAACCTACCTAATTGTTTCACCAGTTTTTGGTCATCTATCACTACCAGCATTTCTTTTGACGCAGCCGCAATAATCTTTTCACGCAGCAAGGCGCCTCCTCCCCCTTTAATTAGTTGCAACTGCACATCTGCTTCATCTGCTCCATCAATATCTATATCGATCTTCTCTACCTGATCAAAAGCTATCAGTGGGATCTCATTTTCCCTGGCCAACTGCTCCGACTGAGAAGAAGTAGCCACCGCCTTTATTTCCAAGCCCGCCCTCACCAGTTCGCCTATACGCAAAATGGTGTAATAGGCAGTACTGCCGGTACCCAAACCAACGGTCATACCCGGCTTTATATATTCGGCGGCCTTTTCTCCGGCTGCTTTCTTTCCGATATGTGTTTGCATAAAACAAATATAAGGAATCATTCGCCTTTAATTGTCAATCAACCATTTGCGTTTTTTTCCCTTCTAATAAAAAAAAATTCATTATTTTTTACTCTTGCCTGATTCGAAACTATTATTCATGCGTTCCGTACAACTCTTTGTTTGCCCGATACTGATAGTATTATTGATGTCCCTTTCCGAAATGGCCAGGGCACAAGCCTGTCAAGCGATTGGCCAAAATCCTGCATCCGCTTTCCCTGTATGCGGCACTCAAACATTTGAGCAGAAATCTGTGCCCATTTGCGGTTACAAATTCATACCTGGCCCTGCATGCAACAACCCGGACGATGGTATCCATCAAGATAAGAATCCGTACTGGTATAAATTCACCTGTTATAAAACCGGCACCCTGGGTTTTACCATTGTACCCAAACAACAGCAGGATGATTATGACTGGCAGCTTTTTGATATCACTGGTCATAATCCTAACGACGTGTATACAGATACCAGCCTGTATGTATTCATGAACTGGTCTGGTGAAAGCGGTAATACCGGCGCCTCATCGGCAGGCACCCTTTATGACGTATGCGGCGGTTATGGCTGGCCCCTGTTCAGTAAAATGGCTACGATCATAGCGGGTCATCAGTACCTGTTGCTGATCAGTCATTTTAGCAATAACCAAAGCGGCTATGAGCTTACTTTTGGCGGCGGTACTGCTATCATTACCGATCCCAACATTCCACACGTAGACCATGCCAATTACCATTGCGGTCCTTATGCGATAGGCATTAAACTGAATAAAAGTGTAAAATGTGCCAGCCTGGCGCCCGATGGCAGTGATTTCTCCTTTACTGCTGCCGGCAACAGGATCACTGGCGTTACTGGAATTGGCTGCAGCAATGGATTTGACTTCGACTCCCTGACCCTACAGCTGGACCATCCTCTTGCCCCTGGCACTTATACGATTACCTCTCAAACAGGCAGCGACCAGAACACACTATTGGATGCCTGTGGCAATGCGCTGCCCGCCGGAGAACAGCTTACCTTTACCGTACCGGTAACGCTACCGGTGCCCATGGGGCCCATTAAAGCCTTTCCCTGTGGTCCGGATCAACTACAACTGGAATTCCAGGATGGTATTCAGTGCAGCTCTATTTCACCGGATGGGAAAGACTTTCTACTAAGTGGTCCTTCTCCTGCAAAGATCATTGGAGCCTCCGGCTCCTGCAACAGTAATGGGCTTACCTGGCTGATTACCCTGCAATTGGATCAACATATCATACAAGCGGGAAACTATGTAGTTACCCTTGTACCAGGACCAGATGGCAACACCGTGGAAAGTGAATGTTGGCAGGAAACTCCTGCTGGCTCCTCACAGCCCTTTACGATTGCGCCACAACCCGCCCTGCTGCTAAATGATGCCACAGCGCCCGGGTGTACACCCACCACCCTCAAATTCGGTGTATCCGTTCCCGTACGTTGCAGCTCCATTGCCGCAGACGGCAGCGACTTCACCATCAATGGCCCCGTTCCAGTAAGCATTCTCAAAGCTACCGGCAACTGTGACAACAACGGGCTGGCAGACTCCATCACCTTGCAATTATCCGCACCCATCTATGTGGGAGGCAACTACCAGATCACCCTCACCGCCGGCAGTGATGGTAATACCCTGCTGGGAGAATGCTGGCAACCAGCCGCTCCCGGACAGCAAGTTAATATTCGTACGGCCGACACCGTATCGGCCGCATTCAGCTATACCCTGCAGCAAAACTGCCGCATTACCACCATGCAGTTCTTCCACAATGGCCTACACGGCGTAAACCAATGGCAATGGAATTTTGATGATGGTGATAGTTATACGCTGCAGTATCCCGTAAAAGTATATGAAACATTAGGTAATAAGCATATTACCCTCACCGTTTCCAACGGTGTTTGCTCAGACACCCAAAGTAAGGACACCCTGCTCCGGAGTGAAGTTACCGCGCTGTTCGACGTATCCCCAGGCCCCTATTGCCCGATGGACCTGGTACTGCCGGTCAATAAAAGCCTGGGGGAAATTAAGTCTTACTCATGGGATTATGGCAACGGCGCCACCACTAAGGGTGCAACGCCGGTACCCATGCAGTACTACCCTACACAAAAAGAGCAGCAATACCTGATCCGGCTGATCGTAGCCAACAACGTTCAATGCCAGGATACCGCGGATCATTACATACAGGCTGTTTCCAGTTGCTACATAGACGTGCCTACCGCCTTTTCACCCAATGGCGACGGGCAAAACGACTACCTCTATCCACTGAACGCCTATAAAGCGGTAGACCTGCACTTTGCCATATATAACCGCGTAGGTAACCTGCTGTTTGAAACCACCGACTGGCGCATCAAATGGGATGGCACCCTGAATGGGAAACCTTCCGACATTGGCACCTACGTATGGATGCTGGAGTATACCGAAAAAGAGAGCGGCAAAAGAGTATTCCGGAAAGGCACAACGGTATTACTCCGTTAAACCCATTTTTGGAATTCTGGTCCGACTCCATTAATTTTTGCATTGAAAAAGGTTAACAAATTGAAAATACCCTCTATATTAGTGATAGCAGCCTCTTTGCTGACGGGAATTGCCCATGCGCAAGACTCTACCGCCATCAAGGCAATTAATGCCGGCAGTTTTGCACAGCATATCAAACAACTCGCCTCCGATGCGTTTGAGGGCCGCAAGCCTTTTACCCGTGGAGAAGACAGCACCATCCAATACCTGGCAGCCCAATTCAGGAAACTGGGCCTGCAACCCGGCAATGGCAACAGTTATTTCCAGGAAGTGCCCATGGTATCCATCAGTTCAAAGCCTGCCGGCGACCTGGTGATCAAAGGCAGCAACGGCACTGTATCCCTCCAGTACCTCGACGACTACGTAGCGGCTACGCGCCACGTACAGCCACAGGTGAATCTCCGCAATACTGAACTGGTGTTTGCCGGCTATGGTATTGTAGCGGCGGAATATGGCTGGAACGACTATAAAGGATTGGATGTAAAAGGGAAAACGGTAATCGTTATGATCAACGACCCCGGCTTCTCCGACAGCACGCTCTTTAAAGGCCATACCATGACTTATTACGGCCGCTGGACCTATAAATTTGAAGAAGCTGCCCGTCAGGGTGCCGCCGGAGTGATTATTATCCATGAAACAGCCGCCGCCAGCTATCCCTGGAAAGTGGTACGAAGCGGATGGTCTAATTCTAAACTGTACCTGCAAACATCCGATAACAACCTGCATCGCAGTATTGTAGAAGGGTGGATCACTCAGGATGCCGCAAAAAAAATATTCCAGCTGGCCGGCGTTTCTCCCGACATCATGACGCAAGCTCGTACCAAAGGATTCCGGCCGGTAGACCTACATTTACAAACCTCCCTGGTGATCAATAACACCATCAAAACATCCACTTCGCACAACGTGCTGGGCGTATTACCTGGCAGCAGCCGCCCGCAGGAATGCGTAGTATATTCCGCACATTGGGATCATTTTGGGATAGGCGAAGCCGTTAACGGAGATTCTATTTACAATGGTGCTGTAGACAATGCCACCGGCACAGCAGGACTGCTGGAACTAGCCACTGCATTCACACAACTACCGCAGCGGCCTGCCCGTTCCGTGTTGTTCCTCTCTGTAACCGGCGAAGAACAGGGCTTGTTGGGATCTGAATACTATGCTTCCCATCCTACCTTTGCACCGGAAAAAATAGTGGCAGACATTAATCTCGATGTACTCAATACTTTTGGCCGTACAAAAGATATTACCATTATCGGCTACGGCCAATCAACATTGGACGAATATGCCCAACGCGCCGCCGCCAAGCAAAGACGTGTTACCGTAAAAGAAGCCAACCCGGAAGGTGGCTGGTTTTTCCGCTCCGACCATTTCAACTTTGCTAAAAAAGGGATCCCTGGCCTGTATATAGGTCCCGGTACAAACGTTATTGGGCACGAAGCCGGTTGGGGTCAAGAACAGATAGCTACGTACAACCGTTTACGTTACCACTCCCCTGCCGACGAGTTTGATCCCGCCACCTGGCAGCTGGATGGCATGGTGGAAGATGTGCGCCTGCTATTCGATGTGGGCTATCACCTGAGCAATGAAAATAGTTTTCCTCAATGGAAGCAAGGATCAGAATTTAAAGCATATAGAAAATAACTGACGACATGGTTTTATTTGGATTGATAATGATCGCGCTGATCCTGTTCCTGTACTTTACAAATATGTACAGTCGCTGGCAGCGGAAAAAAAGTGCCGTACCCACAGATTACCGGTCGCTCTTACAAACAAACGTACGCTACTACCAACAACTATCGCCGGAAGAAAAAATCCGCTTCGAGTCTATGGTGCAACGCTTCCTGAAAAGAACACATATTGAAGGCGTAGGCGCTACAGTAGAACCACTGGACCGGGTATTAGTGGCCGCCAGCGCCATTATCCCTATCTTCGGTTTTAAAAACTGGGAATATTTCAATCTCACCAATGTGATCCTTTATCCTGATACTTTCGATGAAACCTATCAATATGAAGGTGGTCGCCGCAATATTCTCGGCATGGTGGGCAGCGGCGCCCTTAATGGACAAATGCTTCTTTCCCGGTCTGCATTACGTGAAGGCTTCTCTAATACTACCGACAAACAAAATACCGCCATCCACGAATTTGTACACCTGCTGGATAAAACCGACGGCACCATCGATGGCTTGCCTTCCAAATTACTGGAACATAGCTATAGCATTCCATGGATGAAACTTGTGCACCAAACCATACAACAAATCTCTGAAGGACATACAGATATTAATCCTTATGGCGCCATCAACGAAGCAGAGTTCTTTGCCGTGATCTCAGAATACTTCTTTGAGCGCCCAGACCAACTGGCAGAAAAGCATCCAGAACTATATGAAATGCTGACACGGATTTTCAGACAAGATCCGGGAAAAATGGGAGGGAAATAAGGGTAATTATGTCCCGTAAATTTCTGAATTTACCTCGCCACTTTTTGGGGACAAGACCATCTGTAAACTTATTTTCTGTACAACATAATATTAATTTATTAATAATGAATTCCTTATAAGCAGCTTCTTAATTTCTTCCTGGCTTAACTGAAGTGCTCCGATTCGCTTCTCAATATGCTTCAATTGTTTTGCTCTATATCTTTCATTATTTACTTGCGTGTCTATTTTCTGATATGGCTGTACCTTGGTAATCATGTTCCCAATAATTATAGCCAGCTTTCGGGCTGTAGCGGTAATAGCAGCTATCCGTCCCATTCTTAAGGCAATTCTTTTGAAAAAAGGTGTTAGGTCATGATCTTTTTGGTTGCCAATGGAGTTAGCTGCCTGTCGTAGTACGGTGGCTATATAGTTTTTGCCGCAGGGGGTATGTCTACTAATAATACGCCTCCACTTATTTTATTATTAGGAACCAGTCGCAACCAGGAAGCGAAGCTCTTTGCGGTAGGAAATTTACGAAGATCATGACCAATATTGGTTAATAGGCAAAGAACTGTAGTATGACTGACTCCTGAAATTGCAAAAAGATCCGTGCCAAAATATTGATACGCAATCCGTGAAACATTAAATCCCGGTGCGTGCTTTCGATCTTTTTTCTTAGTCTGATTTAACATTTTTTCTTCTTCTGAGGTTAGTGGCAATTTTTCAGAAGTACATTTTATTAATAACCTTTCAATAGTTTGGTCCCATTCTATGAGTGCTTTTTCATATAATTTATAGAAGTTTAGAGACGCACTTAACTCAAAAAGTAATTCTTCGCGCCACCATCCATGGAGAGAATCTGCAATCTCCTGCTTAGTTTTTTTACCCGTACGTCTACCAGCGAAGCCAAATAATAGGGATCACGATTGCCTGCTAGATGGCCTCCACAATGCTTACCCCAGATTTACCAACAATATCTCTAATGGCTATATCCAATCTGATATTCATAAGTCGTAGGGATTTTTGCATTTTACAAACATACGATGCCGCCTGATCTATTAGGTGCTGACGATGATAATAATAAGTTCGAAGTTCCTAAAGCATATGACTTAACAGAAAACTTCCCGACAGCAATCCTAAAGAATGTAATTTCTGTATCCATATACAATCACTCACGTCTGTTTTGCGGCCCTTAACATTCTTTGTCTGATTACCTCCTACTAATAAAACTTCAAATCCTGCTCTTTGCAATGCGTTAAAGAGCATCTGCCAATAACTACCTGTATTTTCCATAGCAACAGTAGTAATACGACAGCTTTGCAAATAATTAATCAGCTGCTCGTGACCCTTTGTGTAAACACCAAATTCACGGACATTTTCTTTAATTTGGTCTATAGCTACAAAGTGGCTGCGAGATCCTACATCTATGCCCGCCGCATTTAAATTCACTACCTGGAGAGATACTTCTTGCTTTGCCATCGATTTACTTTTATGGTGGAAAAACAGCCTTCAGGGAAGGCTATTTTTGAATAATAAAGTTTTTCTGTACGGGATTCTTCTATAAGGAGATCACCAGTTAATTCAACAAATGCCTCTGTTTACAGAAGAGGCATTATACATTCCAGCCCAGATTTCAGGAAGGACTAAAAGTGCCTTTATAGGTTCGAGGCTTGTCTCTAAAGGGCCACAAATTTAAGAAATAAATATAGGTAGCCCCCATTGTCTTTGTTATTCAACGGAGATTTGCGCAGTCTTATGATTTTAGGACGGGACAGGACTATCTGGTGGGTGAAGGCATTAACGTTCACTTTGATAAAAAACGTTGCAACGTATCCAGGACATTGAGAAGCTCGATTAGGATACCAAAAAAAGGTGTATTGACGATATCATTCAAAATACGAAGGTCCAAAAGGCCTTTAACTGTCAGATTAAGTATTGACTTCTACAGTTTTAGGACGAGACATACCTCCTCGATTCTTTTATCTCCAATAGAAAAATAAAAAATTTATTACAATAAAAAACGCAGGCGTTGTTGCCTGCGTTCTTCTTCAACCAAGATTATTCCTTTAAACTTTCAAACCATCTAATGTGATTCCTCTAACAATTAAAACTTTCTAAAAGTATACAAATAAATGTTGTCCCCTTTTATAAGCTTTAATGTATCTGACTTAATTGGCTTCATAATATAATCTCCGATTCTAGCAGTATTAAAGAAAGGCATATTATTATTCAATTCATTTGTTATAGGAATGAAGCCATATTTCTTATCACTTTTATCTAATTTAAAATAAACAACGCCTACACTAACTGTCATGTCACTAATCTTACCATCCAAATCAGCCTCATAAAAAAGATCAAAGTTCCGTTTTGCTCTTTTCTTTACTTTGATTGATTGATACAATATCGCTGACACTACTATCATTGCTAATAAAATAAGTATCAAAGTTCTCTTTGCCATAAATTATTTTCTAAAATCTTTCAATATAAAAGTATTACTTACTCCTGCAGAAGCATTTACCGGAGCAGCTCCAGCCGGAAGACCCAATCCAGCGTTTAACGAAAACGATACAATACCTTTACCGACCGGGGTACTGGTATATCCTCCCGTCAATCCTAATTTAGCAACAGCAGAAATTCCAACACCACCAACATATGTTACATCACCTTACCCAATACTTGTTTGCAACATACCTCTGTTAATATCGCTAACCGGTCCAAGATAAGAAGCCCCGCCCAGATTTAATGTCGCATCCACAGAAAAACCTCCGGCAACTGTTTCAGTAGTAGTAATAACAGGCTTTATTGAAGCCTCAGGACCCCGAAGTACCCAGTTTAACTCAACACTAGTGCCAGCCCCAACACCAAAAACACCGCTAAACCCTACCCCTGCATTAACAATATCTGGAACTACCGCTCTTGTTGCAGGAGCATTCCATGCATTGCTTATCATGCTACCTAGCTTTCCGAAGAAGCTTTTATGTTCACCTCCAGTGACTTTAACTTCATTTGTAGAAGCCGTAATATATTGGTCTTGACCAACATTAACCTGATCTCCTTTCTGAATTGGCGTGGTTGAATTTGCTGATACTGTATCCAATCCTAATGGATCAATATATCTTAATGGGTTATTTAAAGCGTAATTATAAGGAGTGACGTCATAATGCTTCTCTGCCAATAAGTCAATACCCTTCCATCTCCCGATCTGGTGATCATACATCCTCGCACCATAATCATACCACTCCAACCCACTGCCATCTCCGAACTCTTTCGATTGCAGTTCCTTGCCGTTATATTTCAAACGGTTCTCCGCATAATTGCTTCCTTTGAGTGCATTTGAACTTATCCCACTCATCGCGAGCCCAAACGGATAATAATGCGTCTCCTCAACAATTTGTAGTTCTTATTTAGTAGGTGCAACAAATTTTATATCAGACGTTACATTTTGATTGTTCCAAAATATCTCGTCATTTACTATATTAAACAACAATGATGATAATACTATCTCCATATCCGGTTCTTGAATTTTCTTTAGTATTTGATACGATCTCCAGGTATTAGACTTAATTGCTAAAACTCCTATCTTTAAATTAACAAAGTATGACATTTCACCATCTGCAATGCCCTGATCTCTTATCAATTTGTAAATTTTATAGTTTGTCCCATTTATTTCATAAATATGCTCTTTCTCTAATATAAGTTTTGTGGAATCTCCACCGAAAATACCAGTCCATTTGCCAAATTGTGAGTCGTACACAATAGTAAAAGTATCACGATGTGACGTATAGATAAACCTGTTATTTTTTGTTGTTTCACGCTGAAGATCATAGTTTATAAAATATGCGCTATCCTTTCTTATATTTAAATAAAATACACTGTCCTTTGATAGAATCGGGGATAAGTCTACTTTTTTTTGGTATCCCCTTATACAAGAGGTAAAGATCAAAAAATAGAATACAGAAATAATAATTCTCATAGCTAATTTATAAAATCGTTAATCTTCCTATTTATGTAGTCTTGTTCGCTTTTTACTTTTCCCGCTGCTTTTTGTCTTTCATAATCCGGGTTCCAAACCGCCCGATTTTCCTGATAAAAATTATATCTTTCTTTATACCATTGAGTAGATGCTGGTTTCATCCAGTCTGCATGTTGCATTGACGCTGGCGCCATGGCTTCATTTGAGACCAAGGTTTGCTGATCTATTCTAACATGCTGTGTTTCATGCAGGATTGTCTCTGCATTTTCAAGACCAATGTCAGTTTCATTAGCGTCAAACTTTATCATAAATTTTAGATAGTCCGTTTTGCTCGTTCCGGAAGCAATACTTCCAACACCTTTATAAACCTGGTTAGTCTCCAATTTGGTCTCCGTGCCGTCTTTCTTATTAACTTTAAATACAGTGGTATTACCTGAGCGCCCATTAGTATCTTCAACCTTAAATGTGATATTAATGTGACCAAGCTTACCGCCTGCACCAAACAATTTTATGAATTCCTTCCCTGCTTTTGACTGACTCCATGTTTGATATGCTTTTCCCCATGTCTTGTCTGTTCTGATTTGTCTATCATTAATGGTATCACCCAAGAAATCCGCATATCGAACAGGGTTGTTATTCATAATTGCATAAGGACTTTGGTATTCGGTTACCTTTGGATCTATTTGGTACCATCTTCCTATCTGTGGATCAAGATTTCTATAAAACGCGTCATACTGATTAAGATCTAAATCAGTTGTATGTTCTATACCGTTAAACTCCTTCCTGTTCTTTGAGTAATTCGCTCCCTTCAAAGCATTAGAACTAATCCCCGCCATCGTTAACCCAAACGGATAATAATGCGTCTCCTCCAACATCGGCCCTGAATGAACCCCTAATACCACATCATCAAAATAAACCTCCCGTTTACTTTCATTGCTGGTATATACATAAAGGAAACCGCTCTTCATCATTACCATTTTCTCCTGGCTCAGTAGCTGTAACTGGTCTGGAGTGGCCTGTACCTGCTTTACGCCACTATTTTCTTCTACTAATTTAAACTGATCGTCGAATAAAACAAAATTCAGATAAGCCTTAGGCCGGTCTGGTTGACCCGCATTCGGAGCTTTGGCTTTCAGTTGCTGATATTCATCATTATAAAAGTTAGTATTAAACGTTTCCGACTGATCGGATGAGATGCCATGTTGGGTACCCGATGCAGCGCCATTAAAAGCCTGTACCAGTGCGGTCAGCATAGCCTTATTGATACCATCCGGAGAAGATACAGATGAACCATTCGATTTATAAAATGCTTTAGCGCCTATACTCACGGTATCGCCAGCCATTACGCGCAACACTATAGAGGGACCTATTTTACTACCTCCCTCATCAGCGGTTAATTTAGCTACCGACCGATTATCATTGTCATCTGCAGGATATCCTACCGGCTTAGGCACACGGGAATTATCTATATTACTAAATAAAGCATTTTCTTTTGCCGCATTGGTGGTTTCCATCGTCGCCGCATACATCGAGAAATCTGATTGTTCTGTCAGTACCATTCTTACGTTGCCAAGGTGGTCTTTCTCAAAATAATCCCATGCAAAAACTACCGGCTGACCGGTTGAAAAAACAGTACGTATACGGCCTTCTTCGTGGCTTAGCAACTGTAATGTGTCATTTTTATACACCAATCCACCCAAATAATCGGTTACAGTGGTTAAAGCCGGTGATTTTGTAATATCTGTAACTGTTTTGCTTAATTTGTTGCCTGCGGCATCATATTGGTAAGCAATTGTTCCTTTTCCATCAATTGAAATACTTTGCGGCAGGTTCAGGTGATTATAAACAATAGCAGCAATCTGCTTATTCTGATCTTTTATCAGGTTACCATTGATATCATAAGCATAATCATCATCGCTATTAGTGCCATTGATAAAGTCTCCCAATTGGGCACTTGTGGTATTGGCAACATCTCCCACCGATTTCAGACGGTTACTATTGTCTATATAACTGTATGTAAGCTGATCTATCACTGCAGAGCTGGCGCCAATCATCCCCTTCTGCATCATGGTCATAATATTACCGTTCTCGTCATAGTTCAGGTTCCCCACAGAAAAGTCCTTGCTGTCTCTGTTCCATCCTGCCGAATTTTGCTGGGAAAAATCTGCAACTGTAAGCCGGTTTACACGATCATAGTCATAACCATATGCGCGGGCAATCTCATCTGAACGGCTTTTCCACTTGATACCTGCAATGTTGCCATTATATTGATTATTTACAAAGCCTCCATCATAGGACAATTCCTGCCCAAACCAGTTGGTGGTACCGGAAGCTTCATTACTATTTACAAATGCTTTATTAATACCACTCAGCCATCCCCGTATGTTATAATCATAATTGAGTGTATCCAATTGCGTGGTGGTACCGGTTACTCCCAAACGCTTCCGCTTCAACTGCCCTAATTCATCATAGGAATTCTCTGCAATTGTTTTTACCAACTCAGGACGATCATTTAACTGCTTTTTCACGCGGAGCAAGCGATCCATCTGATCGTATTCCATAGTGGTCAATACTGTTGTCTGTGGCAATGTTGTACTGCGGGGTACTGTATGACTCAGATAAGTACTGAGCACCTTTCCGCTGAAATCATAGCGGCTGGTTAAAACGTCCTTACCTCCGGTATGATTATCCCCTATGGTCTGTATAACCCTGCCTTTGTCATCGTAATAGATACTGGAGACTAACCATTGGTCTGTTCCTAACACCCGCACTTTGCTTCCTGTAGGTAAACCTGTTGTCATCACACTGGGAGAAGACGGTAAGTCTTCTGCATAAGGATTGCTTCCAGCAGTTAACTTTGCCACGTCCTTCGTTTCGTACGACTGATTACCTGCATAATCGTAGTGATCATAATAGCTATAGGTGAGTGGTGTTAACAAGTGAACAGGTAAATCCGGAATAGGATTATTAATATTAGTAGGCCCCCC
>NZ_JBJGXX010000010.1:0-149238 GCF_049056765.1 Chitinophaga sp. 30R24 | reverse complement strand
GATACAGCCACACTTAACCGCATTCAAGATATAAACAAACTTTCACCTAAAGACAAGGAACTCGTATATGAGTTCCTCGATTCTTTCATCGCTAATAGAAAAATTAAAAACGTATTGCAATAAGAAGGTGGTATCTCCGATCTTTAAGCACCACCTTCTTATTTACAGCCTTATGTATTCAGCCATCTAAAACTTGCAACCCAAATATTTTCATCTTCTGAAAATTGAACTATCCCAATCGCAGATAATTCTTCTTCGTCATCTAATAATAATTCAAGCCCTGACTTAAGATTAATATTTAAACGCTCCAAATCATCCAAAGTCCCTCTGGTATTCAATCGAACCCTGCCTTGAGGATCGCAATTATTGAAATCAACAAAAATCTTTTGCATCATTATTACCAAAATTTGCTCACATTAATTAATCATTGAGTTTTCTTAGCAGGATTTTTTATAGGTGGATTTAATAATTCACTAATTGCTTGGGGAGTGAGATTGGTTAAGGTGGCATGATTAGGACTTTTACCCGACGTTTTAATTACGTCACCTCCAGCAGCACGAACCTCACCAACAGTTGTTACTCCAACTTGATTATGTGGAATATTTTGTGCCAGTTGCTCTACTGAGCATGTTCCACATTCAACCGAAACACCAGTAACACCTTCGGGATGATTACCGATACCTTTTGCTACAGATTCCGGAGTGTTTACCCCACCCCGAACCACTGTCGCATTATCAGGAAGAGGTACTTTTTCTGGCATACCTCCACCTTCACCTCTGCTTAAAGCTATTCCAAGACTCATTGTCTCTACGGCAACTTGCGCTACACTATTATTCTTAGAATCCATTCTATTGGCTATATAGTCATCCAACGCATTAATGCCTATCAGACTTAATACAGCATGTGAAAAATCTCGATTAAACGCACCAATAGGATTTTGTTTATAATAATCCGCAGTTGCATTAGTTATAAGACCTTTTTGGTCTCCATCATTATTTACTGTTCTTGGAACTATCAATGGTACAGTTCCCGAATCTCCTAAAAAATCATTATACCTAATCGGATTATTATAGTTAGAAGCATACGGACTCCACATCTCCATATTCTCTATCTTCGGATCTATCTGGTTCCACCTTCCTATCTGAGGATCAAGATTTCTTAGCTGTGCATCATATATATCCAGGTCTAACTCATTCGTATACTCGATCCCATTATACTTCTTCCTATTCTCCGCATAATTCGAGCCTTTGAGCGCATTGGAACTAATCCCCGCCATCGTCAACCCAAACGGATAATAATGCGTTTCCTCCAACATCGGCCCATTGCTCAAGCCCAACACGATGTCATCAAAATACACGTCCTGTTCCGTCTCATTACTGGTATAAACATACAAGAACCCACTTTTTGCGATAGGCATTTTATCCACTGCCAATAACTGCAACTCATCCGGTTGCCCTTGTACTTGCTTTACGCCACTGTTAGCATCTACTAAGTTAAACTGATCATCAAACAAAACAAAATTAAGATAAGCTTTAGGCTTGTCTGGTCTATGCTGATCCGGATCTTTTTGTTTAAGGCGCTGATAGTTATTATTATAAAAATCCACGGTGAAAGGTGAACGGCTATTCTGCGATACATCTCCATGTACGCCACCTTGTCCCTGGCTCATATTAAAGGCCTGAGCTAGTTCTGCCACCATTTCCGATACGGGAGCAGATTGTTTACTCTCTTTAGGCCCCTGAGACTTATAAAATGCCTTTGCACCTATTTGTACAGTATCTCCCGCCATTACCCGCAATACCAGCGATGGCCCGATTTTGTTCTCTCCTGCCTTGGCATTTAATTTAGCTACGAATGCATTCTGGACAGTAGTATTATCCTCCGGGTAACCTACTGGTTTAGGCGTACGTGTCTCCGTTATATTGCTGAACAAAGTGGTTTCTTTGGCAGCAGCTTCCTTTTCCATGGTAGCCGCATACATACTGAAATCTGTTTGTTCCGTCAATACAATCCGTACATTTCCCAAATGATCCTTCTCAAAATAATCATATACAAAAGATACCGGATGCCCCTCCTTAAAAAGAGGCCGGATGCGTCCTTCTTCATGCGCTAAAAATTGCAGGGAATCCTGTTGATATACGAAACCTCCTATATAATCTGTTACTGTTATTCTGGGCTGCGTACCAGTATTATCGGTTACCGTTTTTTTAAGCTTCGCACCGGTAGCATCGTATTGGTAGGTAATAGTACCCTTTCCATTAACCACAATATTTTCCGGCAGATTGAGATAATTATAATTAATAGAAGTGATGCCCTTATTCAGATCTTCTTTAAGGTTACCATTGCTATCATAACTATAATCATTGCCGGTATTTGTTCCATTAGTAAAATCTCCCAGCTGCGCCCCCACCGTATTAACAGGATCTGTTACTGCGATTAGTTTATTACTGTTCTTTGCATAATTATATGTCAGCCGATCAATGGTAGCCGGAGTATTATTTAATATACCTTCCTGAGTCATGCTTCCAATGTTTCCATTGGCATCATAGGTTAAATTACTTACCGAAAAATCTTTCTGATCCCGGGTCCATGCCGCTGCAATGGTATTTTGCTGGGTAAAGTCTGCCGAATTAAGCCTGTTCACTTTGTCGTATCCATAACCATAAGCACGTGCAATACCATCTGATTTGCTCTTCCACTTTATCCCCGCAATGTTGCCATTAAATTGTACATTAGTAAATCCATTATCATAATTGAGTTCTTGTCCAAACCAATTAGCAGCGGCAGCATCATTTACAAATGCTTTGTTTATTCCTTTCAACCATCCGTGGATATTATACTCGTAACTAATCGCATCCAATTGAGCGCCATTGCCGGTTACGCCTAAACGCTTTTGAACAAGCTGTCCTAACTCATCATAATTATTTTCGGAAATAACACGTTCCCAATCCGGTTTATCATTCACCCTTTTCTTTATGCTAACCAATCTTCCGGCAGGATCGTATTGCAGCATTGTAAGAATAGTAGTAACCAGTGTAGTACTGCTGGCAGGGTTTTTATGACGCAGGAAAGTGCTTAGTATTTTTCCATTAAAATCGTACAGGGTAGTTATTGTTTCCTTACCATTTTTGTGATTATCAGCTACCTGTTGTATAGTTCTTCCCCTTTCATCATAATAGGTACTGGTAGTAAGCCATTGCCCTGTTTCCAGTATCCTCACCTTACTACCAGTTACCAGACCCTTGGTTTGATTACTGGGTACAACCGGTAGCTCTTCTGCATATTGATTATTGCCTGCTTTCGGTTCTTTAATGTCCCCCGTTTCATAAGGTAGTTTACCTGCATAATTATAATCGTCATAAAACGTGTAAACTAAAGGTACTAAAGCACTCTCAGGAATACCAGGCAAAGGGTTAACAGCAACAATTATATCTGTCCCCCGGTTTACAGCAGGATCAATTTCTGCAACCAGTTCTGCTCCCTCACCGGTATCAAAACCATTTTGGAAAATAATGCTATTGGATGCCTGGTATAAAGAAAGGTAATCATAATCGCTCAATACCAAATCTGCCGGCCCGGGAAAGGTATAAGAAATTGATCTGGTATCAACAGCCGTATTCATTACATTTTGTAAATCGGTGCGAGAGGTAGCTGCATTATATAATGCAGCCATAGTAGGCCTGTCAAGCCCATCATAAAATGTAACCTTCCACTGATGCTGTTCTTTTAAATTGCCATCTCTTGTAAAAACAAGCCTGTCACGTATATCATACACCATTTCAGTAGAATCAGCCCCCGGTATTTTTTTGACGATCATTCTATTACGATCATCATAACGATATATGAAGCATAGCTCTGAAGCTATATTAGTAGGAATATTCCAATCTCCTACAATAGCTTCCACTGCTTTAGGAGGAAGTACAAACCGTAAATTACCCAAATCATCATACACATAATATGTACATAGCCAGCCCATATGTGCAGTGCCATAATCCTCAACCGCTTGCTGTTTTTTAAGCACTACCCGGCCATCCATATCTTTGTATTCTATTACTTGATTGCCAGCTTCATTTATGATAACATTTTTATATAAAGTTCCCGGGCTATAAACACCATTATTAGTATTTACCGGAATAATAGCATTAATACTCCATAGCCTAACTGAGTCTGCAATAGTATTTACCTGGTATTGCGCTTTTATAGGGTGGGCGCCACCTTCTTTTGCCCAACTATTGCCAGGAGCAAAAGTATTCAATACACGGTCCAACGGAGAGGTTTCAAATTCCGTTTGCTGATAATAGATAGTTTCTTCTGAAACTCCAGGATTTAAGTTACTATTCTGGTAATATGCCCGCTGTGCGTTAAAAGGATCTACTTTAAACTTCCCATCACTAGTATTGCCTGCTTGTGGTATATAAGGCAAGTATTTATACTGTTCCCTGCCAAAGGCATCATATATTACCGGGTGTACCACATCCTTTTGGGTTGCACTATTTCCTTTGACCACAGTCTGTATTAACCTGCCAAGCCCATCGAAGTACCGACTGGACTGTTTTACTTCTGCCACAGTGCGGCCTGTCGACTTGATAATTCCAGTATCAGTGGACTTGAGAACAGGTTCCCACATACGAACATAATTGATCTTGGTATTCGTATAGGCAGCAGGGATAGGTACCGCAGTTGCGGGGGGAACTATATTAACGGAAGATGGAATATTCTGAGCATGGAGCGCCGTTCCTGTTAGCCATAACAAGGCACCCAGCATAATAGGTTTTAAAGGACGCATTTCTTTAATTAAGATAGATTAAAAATTACCAGAACATTTCCAGCACTATCAACATTTCATTACACTGTTACTGATTGATATCTTGCTGATATTGGTAGTCCAATACTTTCAAAATATTCCTGTCCTCATCACGGATTACTTGTAACGCTCCAAAGTTGTCGTATTCATAATAAGCTATACGATCATTGGCAGTACAAGCACTGGTAATTCCCACCAATGGCTGATAGGTATAGGTAGTCATAGTAGCTCCTGCGGGATAAAGGCGCACTTCATCAATACCGCCGGCACCCGTAATACTGAACATGGTGCTTGTAGCGGTTATTTCGTGCCGGAAAAAGGTCCAGCCTCCGATTGTTTTACCTTTTACTACGGTACCAGAAGCTCCTGTAATGTTATAAGGGGATGATGTATTACTCCAATAGGAAACAATATATTTTGTGCCGTTAGTCACTGTTTTGGAAAGTGGGGTAGTTGCTGCTAGATTATAGTATTTTGTACCAGTTGGAGCAGCTCCTATAGTAATGCTTCCTGTATATGTCCAATTACCATTGGCGTCTGCTTCGAAGCTTGTATAAGCTACCTCTTTTAATGTGGCATTCATTACTTCTGCTACCAGAGAACTACCCTTATAATCCCACAGATATACTTCCCATGGACCACCTGGCAAACCTCTTTGAATGGGGTTTCCCCAATTATCATAATCTGATATAATATATCTGTCTTCTTCTGCTGCACTTCCACGCGTTAACCTTAACTTCTTAAGTATAACCAGATCAGGATTGTTGTTGTTAATGCCCGATTCAAAATGATATCTCTCCAGGAAATTATTATTGTTATATACTTCTTTTTCAATCTTAGCTTCCTGTATATTTTTACTTAGCATAGCATCAATAGCTACTGATTCTGCAGGAGATAAATTACTGATCGTGGCTTTATCTTTAGGATATTTGGTTTTCTCCAATACCACCTGCCCTTTACTATTAGCAGACTCTGTTTCTACAGGTAATATCCGGTCATTACCATTATACCGGTAGCTAATTGTTTTTTTTAGAACTGGTTCACCAGGATTGCCATAAAATGATTCGGTGCTTTCTGATAGCCGCTTTAAGCCAGCAGGAATAGGATAATCATAATAATCCCAATATTGGGATAATTTATCTTGAATAATGGTTCCTCCATTAAGATCGGTACCATTGATCACAATCAGCTTTCTTGCTACTTTTAAGCCATAAGCAGTTTGATGCACAAAGGTTTCATACTTATTGGTTTTTTCGCTGATTAATTCATATACGTTTCCATTGGATCTCTTGTAATGCTGCTCTTTAATTAATTGTCCATAGTCCCATGCCGCATTTATCAATAAATTCGGATCAGGTCTTTGATTAAAGTAGATTTTATCATTTTTTTCAAACTCAAATGTATAGATAGATTTACCATTATCACCGGCAGCACTGGTTTGGTACTTAGTAACCACGGGATAAACGATGGTATTTCCCCCGATATCTGAATAATTGAATAATGGTTTACTTGCAATTTCAAGTCGTTGGGCCGTCATATAAGCTGCATGAGTTAGATCTCCATAAAAATAATCCTGCAGGAAAGTACGCTGTTTAAACAAATAGTCAAAAAAACGAGGCTCACCTAATCCTGATTCGTTTTCCCCGTATTTATACTCATCCCGAGTGGCAATAACACCAGTGCTTGTATAATTGCTGACCATCTTTACTCTTAACCCAGGTCCCTCTTGTGCTTCTGTTCTTGAGGTGCTAATACGATTGGCTTCATACTCAAAATCAGTATAGCCACCCGTAGGAAAATAAATCCGTTTAAGGATACCCGCCTGCATGAATGTTTCGTTGGGAGTTCTGTTAGCGGGGTCGCTAATACTAGTTGTTTGTAACCCAGCGGTAGTCGTAATCTGATATTGCTGATTATTATCATCCAGAGCAATCAGATGTGTATTAGTACTTCGTCCATTATAGTATCCCCACCAGTCAATTGCACAGTTATTACGCGGTGGTAACTGCCGCTCATCATACTGTAGTTGATATTGCCTAAAATCATTGCCTATGGTACCATATTCCTTTACCCCTACTAGCTTTAGCCGGTATTTATCCTGTGGTTCAGCATAAAAATTATATCCGGATAAGTCGGCATTGAAATAACTATGTTCCAAGGCCATTCTTTTCAGCACATTACTATTATTATAAACGATCACCGAATCCAGCATATATCCACCGTAATCCTGCCTTCCGGAATGTGCAACAAACCTTATCTTTCCATTCGGAAAAGTGATCTGATTTAAATACAGATCTGTTGAATTCTCGTAAAAAAAGTTTACATCCCTTCCGCTGGAAAAGCCTGCCTTCAGGGCTCCATCATACACTGGCCCAAAAGACATACTGTAGTCAATTGTCCTAACATTAACACCACTATGGCCTATGTAAGAAAACGTAATCGTATCCTTTTTATTTTCCAATATCACCTTTGAGAGGTACCAACTGGTTACTGGAAAACCCATTTTATTACCTGCAGAGGAAAAATTAGCATGGTACGATTTGTCTTCAAAAATGTAAACCCGGCCATTAGTGTCTGTTACCCGGAAGTTTCCATCTACAAACTCAATCTTTACATCATCGTAGGTTATTTTCATTACTTGGTTGGATGCATCAAAAATGAAACGGCCTGATTTCCCCATAAAATTGTAAGAGAACAAATCTGGCTCACTATCGTAATTCTGATTACAAATGTTATCTATATCCTCCACATCTTTAATCCCAATCTGATTGGCTCTTTTAATACCTCGGTAAAAAATCCCCTGCGAAGATTCATCTGGCAATCCCATTACGGTTCTGCTGATTACGCCACCGGCATTTAAATTCCAGCCCAAACCAACAAAACTGGCCATGTCATTTACTCTTATACCAGAAGCATGGTAACCTAGAGAAATAGGTAAACTGAAATCCCTGACCTGTAAATTATACAACGGTATTTCGATAGTTGGCAGGCCCGTATACATACTCACCGGATATACCCCATAACGGGTAATTGATGAGGCCTCTGGAGTGGGAGGCGTCATCTTGGTCATCCGATCCTGGGCACTACTTTGTGCATACAGATAATTAAAACCTGGCAGAAACATAACTGATGCCAGTAAGAACATGGTCTTAGAGATAAAACACTTCATCATCTTTAAATCAAAAATTCGTATATTATTTCGGGTTACTGATCTGTCAAATACATATATGCCTACTGGTTAGTATCAGGCAAAATTTATTTGAATAATTGCTGCTGGAACGTTGACAATCCTTTAGCTATAAAGCCGGGTATAAAAACAAGTATCGGGCATATTATAAAATAACTAAAGCTTCCATTTCCGGAAAGCTAATTGTACAGAAACAGGAATTTTACGGGTTCAAATTACATTAATTTCTTCAGGAACAAACGTTATTAATTTATAAATGTATGATAGCTATTGTATGCAACAAGCATAAAAAGCGCCAGACAACAATGTTCTGGCGCTTTTCAACTTTAAATTTGCACTATAATTTTTTTCTTCTGGACTTATTAAACATCAAGCCTTTCTCTACACCTTTACGCATCTCGGCCTGCTCTTCTGGCGGCAAAGCGTGCGTAGTCTGACAAGCTTCGCTGCAGCAACCGTTGTATTTGGCGGCACAGGATTCACATTGTATAAACAGGAGGTGGCAACCATCGTTCAGGCAGTTGGTATGCGTATCGCAAGGAGCGCCGCACTGATGGCATTGGCTGATAATATCATCGCTGATACGTTCTCCCAGGCGGTCGTCGAAAACAAAATTTTTGCCTTTGAACTTGATGGGCAGTCCTTGTTGTTTGGCTTTGTTGGTGTATTCAATAATACCTCCTTCCAGGTGGAATACATTTTTGAATCCATTATGCAACATATAAGCAGATGCCTTTTCACAGCGGATACCACCAGTACAGTACATAATGATGTTACGGTCTTTCTTGTCTGTCAGCATATCCACCACCATAGGCAGTTGGTCCCGGAAAGTATCTGAAGGTACTTCGATGGCGCCCTCAAAATGTCCTACTTCATACTCGTAATGATTGCGCATATCTACGATCACCGTATCTGGATCGTTAGTCATTTCATTAAATGCCGCTGCATTTACGTACCGGCCCCGGTTAGCCATATCAAAGGTAGGATCAGCGATGCCATCTGCCACTATTTTCTCCCTTACTTTGATCTTTAATACAAAGAAAGATTTACCGTCGTCATCTACAGCAATATTCAGGCGTATGCCATTCAGGAAATCAATCGTGTACAGCTGTTGCCTGAACGCCTCAAAATGATGCTCCGGAACACTTATCTGGGCATTAATACCTTCATGCGCCACATAAATGCGTCCAAATACGTCCAACTTAAATAAAGATTCGTACAATTGGTCGCGGAAAACCTGCGGGTCGGGAATTTTTGCGTACTGGTAGAAAGAAATCGTAACGCGTTTAAATACTTCTTGGGCCAGCCGTTGTTTTAATTCGGCGGCAGATACTCTATTGTGTAATGCCATTTTTGCTTGAAATTTTAAGGACACCTGCGTCGTGAACAAAACTTCAATCAACCCCTCTTTAATTGTAAAGAACAATTGATCAGGGGGCAAAGGTAATAAAATCCGGGTAATATGGTACTATCAGGAGGGGCAAATAATTGATTCTCTTTCTTTTGGCACAGGAACAGCTACTCTTTCTGCCACGATGCATTTAAGCTGGCCTTCACCAGTCATCACATATCCGGGCAGCTCAGGCAGCAACTTTCTCAAACTGCCGTCGCGGTACACAAAACGAGGTGCCGCCTGTGCTACTTCCGCTTCCCTGCCCCATTGATATAAAGTATTCAAGGAAAACCAGGCTATTGAACTGATAATGAATATATAACCAATAAAACCAGGGGTTCTGAGTTCTACTGCTCCGGGGAGATCATTCATCTCTGTAATGTAAGCTGCTGCTGCGAGGACAATACCTGACAAAAGCGCGTAGAGGGCTATCCTTTTCATAACTGATGATTCTATGATGACTATTCGACTGGTACTGCAATATGAGTATATGATACACAGCTCGGATCAAATCTACTAAAATATAAACGTATATTATACACAGATAGTTCATTAAAGAGCAAAAAAAATATTTATTTTTTTATAACTATTTGATAATTATTGTATATAACTTTGTAAATAAGCTACGCCCCCTATTGGCATCCTTTTTGAAAAAGGATCTTTTGAGAAGCAATATTGTTTAACCCAAAAATGTTATGTTATGAGTACTTACATTACTTACTTCATTTACGCAATTGTTGGTATTTGGATCTACAGGTTATTGGCTTATTTTTTCGACGAAAAGAAAGACATCAGAAGCCGTAAAAGGTCAGTGAAGTTATAACAAGAGAATGTGGTTAGCAACTAGCTACTGGCTGCTAACCACATATTTTATTTACTATTGAAGTTCATCATATTCCCGAGAATACCTCCAAAGCCTACACGAACGCCTATACGGGTGTTAGCTTTACTCTGGTAACCAGCTACCACATCTACCCGGATCACCTTCAGGATATTTTCCAATCCGCCAAAAACCTCTACATAATTATTATCCCTGTTCACATAAAAAGCATTGGCTCCTGCCACCAGATTCCATTTCAGCTTGTTGAGCAACGGTACCTTATTGGTGAGCAGCCCATTAAAATGATGCTCTGCATTCGCCGTTATATAAAAAGGAGCCGTTGTGCTATACTCATAATAAGGCGCCAGTTGAAAACTATTCAGGTACTTAATGTTATAAAAAGTTTGATTGCCATTAAAATGCTGGTAATCGGGTAATTGTACACTTCTGTTGTTCAGGAAACCTCCCAGGCGTACATGATAACGGAACTCACCAAACAATTTAAAATTCATGTTATCGGATGCAGAAAGATACCATTTGTCGAAATCCACAATACTGTTGGCGATATTGGGAATGCCTTTACTATAACCGATGTTAAAAGTGGGATATTTAGAACCAAAGGGAATTTTACGGTCTGGCAATGCTATAAATTGCTGCCCAGGCTGAAAGGCGAAGTCCACGTTCACCACCAGGGCCTGATGCTTGTCGAAAGGAATATCTGCCAGCTCATAAGGGTGATTAGGCAAGAACTGTTTATGCGCATTTTTGAAGATCACAAAGTCGGCCGTATTTTCTACCGGGCTACGACTTTCATAAATAACCCCTGCAAACAAACGGCTATTCGACTCAAAAATACGGCTATAAGCTAAATTACCAAACCAGCTCTCATACAGCTTCATATAATTTTCCTTCAGGAAAAGCGTATAAAACTCATTGGTAATATTGTCTATTGGATTATCCTTGTTAAACTGGGAGATACGCTTCCCTCCCGCTAATACCCAGTTGTTGTGGCCATAGCGGTTATTAATATGACTGCTATTACTAAAATCAATCCGCATATAGGCATTCAGGTGAGTATTGCTTAAGCCATAACGTACAAAGGGCGTTATTTGTAATTGCTGGTCTTCCCCCAGGTTCATATTCAACACTGGCTCCAATGCCAGCACCAATCCTTCAACGGTATTATATTTCAGGGATTTAACCAATCCCTTCATACTTAGCGTATGATAGGCAATGGCACTATCGCGCTGGAAATAATACTTATGACTGGCGCCACTCCATAATATATTCATTACCGTAACCGGATGTTGTTTTTGCTGTAATGCCAGCAAATGGTTACGTGAAACAGCAGTATCCCGTTCGGCCTGGGCAGCGCTGTCTTTTTCATGGTAATCCTTTATTTCATCCTGCTCTAACGGCACCGGACGCACGCTATCCCAATAGCCGCGCCGCTGCTTATCATATGCAGTATCATATTTCAAGAATATTCTATCAAAAAACTTAGGCGGCAAACCAGGATGAATATTATAACCGGAATATACATTAACGAAGGTACCGCCCAAAACGAAGCCAAACTTGTTGAAAGATATCTTCAACACCTGGTCTTTTACCCGCCATACATCGCTGGTTACCGGCACATGAGTTTGCCTGATTTCCAGTGTATCCATTAACTCCAACTGATAATCGCTGGTTAGGTAAAGGTCTGTACTATGAATACGCCAGCCGTTGTTAGTGATAAAAATATAGCCGCAAAAAAGAGGCTCGTGCTTACGGCGTGGGATCACCTTTATCTTATATACCGTACTGCCATCTTCTTCAAACGTTCCTTCCAGCTGGTAACGGTAATAAGACAACGCATTTTCTGCAATAGGGGAAATATATCCGCGGGGCCCCATCTGGGTGATCACAGCAGCAACATTATTGTCGTATAAACTGATAATAGCTGGAAAACTAAGCCCAAATCCGCCGCCACTCTTGCGGGAAGAAATTACTTCCAGTTTTATTTTGTCGGGTAAACGGGCAAATATTTTAGTGACCGATTCCGACAAAAAGACCATTCCTTTGCCGGTACTGTCTACACCCATTTCTTCCTTATCTATTTTCTGTCCCATAAACTTACCAGGTACCCCCTTCATACCAATATTGCCTTTGATATAAGACATACAGGTATACTCCTTTACCTGTTCCTGGTAGTAACGCCTTTTACGGATAGCCTGGCGGATAATCGCATAGGCGGGATCTTCGCCACTGGCCTTCACCACCACTTCCTTTATCTGCATATTTACTGGTTGCAGATGGAAATCGAGGGTTTGCACCGGTGCATTTACCAACAAAGATTGCTCTGTTTTTCGGAAGCCTATATATTGACATATAATGGTGTATTGACCCGGCGGAAGATCCAGGTGATATTGCCCGGTAGCATTGGCAGTAGTACCAGTAGTAGTGCCTTTAATAAACACAGAAGCGAAAGGAAGCGGCTGGTTGCTATCATCGGTTACACGACCTTGAATGATGTTAGCCTTACAGTAAACAACAATGAATAAAAGACTAATGGTGAACAAATATTTTAGCATACCTGCAAATGTAAATGCATGCCTTATATATAAAATATGACAATATATGATTTACAAGATTTTTAACAGCCTTGATAAGCAGCTATAGAAACAGGAAACAATAACTACGGGAGGTTTTCAGGCTGCGTTTTTGGGAGCGCGGATATAAGCTGCAGTAAGGGCAGCAAAACCCGCTACCAGCCCGCCAAGGAAGGCGCTTACTACTCCTATTAAAGGGGCACTTTTTATTTGCAGGATCATTTGACTCATACGGTTAGCTAACAAGTGATCATTTCTCACATCCATATAAAATGCCAGGATCAACCAGAGTACAAATACGCCTATAAAACCGCTGAAAAAAGATTTGCCGGGAGCCAATGGCAACAGCAACGTTACCAGGAATGCCACAACAGCAACACTCCACCAAGGCATTACCATGCCAACCACGTAGGCTACTATGAGAATCAGTAGAAAATGAGCAAAGGATTTCATAGTTGTAATATAAACAGAAAATTTCAAACTACCTGCTTATACGCCTATACGTCGCTTACTAACAGCGGCAACAGCTATATATCTTGCTGCGGCCGCTGTTGGCGATTATTATTTACTGGCGTCCAATGCCTGTTGAATATCTTCCAGGATATCCTTCACGTTTTCCAAGCCTACCGAAATACGTATAAGCCCTGGCGTGATACCTGATATTTCCCTTTCCTGCTCACTCAGTTTCGCATGGGTGGTACTGGCCGGATGCGACGCAATGCTACGGCTATCCCCTAGGTTGGCGGTAAGCGACAATAATTTCAGGGAATTGAGGAAACGTACACCTTGCTGCAAACCTCCCTTTAGCTCAAAGCATACGATACCGCCCCCACCGCTCATTTGCTTTTTAGCAATATTATATTGCGGATGACTAGGTAAGAAGGGATATTTCACCGACAACAGATGCGGATTATTTTCCAGGGCAGTAGCCAATGTGAGGGCGCTCGCTGAATGACGTTCCATCCTTACATATAGCGTTTCCAGACTTTTGCTCAATACCCAAGCATTAAACGGCGACATAGCCGGACCAGTGCTGCGGCAGAAAGTATAGATCTCCTTGATCAATTCTTTCTTACCTACCACTACGCCGCCAAGTACCCTACCCTGACCATCTATCCATTTAGTAGCGGAGTGAGTCACCAAGTCGGCCCCATATGCTATTGGGCGCTGTAATACCGGTGAAGCAAAACAATTATCTACGTTGAGGATTACATTATGTTTATGGGCGATATCTGCCAATAGCTGCAGATCTATGATCTCCAGACCCGGATTGGAGGGCGTTTCCACGAAGATCATGCGGGTATTAGGTTTTATCATGGCCTCAATACCTGCAGCAGTATCCGTCATATCGAAATAGGAAGTTTCAATGCCCCATTTAGGCAGGAACTTCGTAATCACCGTATGCGTAGACCCGAAGATAGCGCGGGCAGACAACAGGTGATCCCCTGTTTTCAACAGGGACATAAAGCCTGCAAAGACAGCGCTCATACCGGAGGCAGTAGCGAAGCCCGCCTCTGCTCCTTCAAGGGCGCACATTTTCTCTACAAACTCATCTACATTCGGGTTACTGAAACGGCTATATATGTTGAAGTCGGTTTCGTCTGCAAAAGTAGCGCGCATTTCTTCCGCGTTGTCGAAACAAAAGCTGGAAGTCAGGAACATCGGCGAAGAGTGTTCCATTTGATCTGTTTTGGGTATTGAAATTCTTACCGCATTGGTATCCGGTTGGTATTGATTACGCTCTTGGCTCATGGATATGATAATTACAACTTTTATGCATTCAGTTTCACTTCCCAGGTCAGTTGTGTATTGCCCTGACGCAGGGTTTCCGCTACAGAACAGTACTTATTCATAGACAGTTCTAC
The DNA here is from genome assembly GCF_049056765.1 of Chitinophaga sp. 30R24. Classification (NCBI taxonomy): domain Bacteria; kingdom Pseudomonadati; phylum Bacteroidota; class Chitinophagia; order Chitinophagales; family Chitinophagaceae; genus Chitinophaga; species Chitinophaga sp. 30R24. Next base: position 134,578 of record NZ_JBJGXX010000010.1, on the reverse strand, counting down.
GGCGCGCGCCGCCTTATCGGCGTCAATATTGCCTTTCAAGTGGAAAATAATATGGGCAGTTTCCCAGAGGGCGGGTTCCTTTCCTTTTTCCCTTTCAGCATCAATTTCTATACGAAAATCCGTTACTTCCTGGCGTTGTTTCTTCAGGATCATAAGCACATCAATAGCCGAACAGCCGCCCAACCCCATAATCAGCATCTGCATGGGCCTTACACCATTATTTTTACCGCCATTCTCCAAAGATGAGTCCATCAGTACTTTATGACCGCCTTCATCTACCGCTTCCATATTGAATCCGTCGTCTATTCTTTGTAATGCTATCTTCATGGTTATTACGTTTCTGTTAACAAAGATAACGGGTTTCGATCAAAGGTGCAAAGATGCCTGGAGCCTGGTATAGAAACAACATTTGCAATTTTTGATTCTGTTATTGTAGTTTTGCGCAAATTCAAAAAAGATTGTCGGCAAAGGTATTCCATAGCAAAGCAGCGTTCCGGCTGGAGTCCGGAGTAATATTACCCGAATTACACATCACCTACCACACATATGGCACCATGAATGCAGATGGCAGCAACGTGGTTTGGATATGTCATGCCTTAACTGCTAACAGTGATGTGGCCGACTGGTGGACTGGCTTGGTAGGCGCCGGCTGCGTTATAGATCCTGCACGGCATTTTATTGTATGCGCCAATATTCTGGGTTCCTGCTATGGCAGTAGCGGCCCGCATACTATCAATCCGGATACGGGCCAACCCTGGTACCAAAGCTTTCCGGCCATTACCATCCGGGATATGGTGCAGGTGCATATACTCCTCCGGCAACGCCTTCAGATCCCCCGCATTCATTTACTTATAGGTGGCTCTATGGGTGGCTACCAGGCATTGGAATGGTCGCTGGCGGAACCGGCGCTGATAAACCGGCTTTTCCTACTCTGTACCGGCGCCGCAGAAAGCGCCTGGGGCATTGCCATACATACTGCCCAACGCCTGGCCATTGAGGCAGATGATACCTGGCAAAACGATCAACCCAATGCCGGCGCAAAAGGCCTTAAAGCCGCCAGGGCTATCGGGATGCTTACTTATCGTAATTACCAGACCTTTGTACGCGCCCAATCGGATGAAGACAAGGAAAAAACCGATCATTTCCGTGCCTCTTCCTATATCAGTTACCAGGGCGACAAACTGGTGAAACGCTTTAATGCGCAATCTTACTGGCTGCTGACAAAAGCAATGGATAGCCATAACATTGCCCGGGGCCGGCATGAAAACATTACTGCTACCCTCTCGCATATCCAACAGCCTACTTTGCTGATCGGTATCAGCAGCGATATCTTATGCCCTCCCGAAGAGCAACAGTTCATGGCAGCACATCTTCCACAGGCTACTTATTGCGAAATTGATTCTTCCTACGGGCATGACGGATTCTTGATCGAATTTGAAAAAATTGGTAAGATCCTGGAAGCCTGGCTACACTAAACTTTTCTGTATAATAATACAAAGCAGTGGTTTTCAACCACTGCTTTTTTATTTTAAAAATAGTAACATTCCGGCCCCGGCAAAAGCTGCTTTTTTTAGGTATATTTAATTTAAACCTAATCTAAATTCATTAAACCCCTCCACTGTTTATGAAGAACATTGTTGCCAACGCCATTTTGGGCACCCTATTGCTTTTATTATCCCTTACCCCGGTAATTTCAGCGCAAACCACCCACACGATCAACGGTATGGTAAGAGACAAAAACAACGGTAATACCCTGCCTGGTGTTACCGTTAGCCTTAAAGGAGGCAATGCCGGCGCCATTACAGGTGGCGGTGGCATTTTTCAACTCCGGCTTACTCAACCTTTGCCAGTCACCCTTATTTTCTCCTATGTAGGTTACAAAACGGAAGAAAAGGTGATCAGCGACGCTACCGAAAGAGTACTGGTTTCCCTCAGCCCTGTGGAGATACTCGGACAGGAAGTAGTAGTAGCTGCCAGCCGTATACAGGAAAGTATCCTCGAGTCGCCGGTATCTATTGAGAAATTAGATGCCCGCGCCCTGAAAGCTTCTCCTGCTGCGTCTTTTTATGACGCGCTGAGTAACTTGAAAGGCGTGGAAATGAGCACCCAAAGCCTTACTTTCAAATCAGTAAATACCCGTGGATTCAACAGTAACGGCAATACCCGTGTATTGCAACTGAATGATGGCATGGACAATCAGGCACCCGGCCTTAACTTCGCTGTTGGCAATATGGTGGGTGTTCCCGAACTGGACCTCGACAACGTAGAACTGATCCCTGGCGCCGCATCGGCCTTATATGGCCCCAATGCCCTGAATGGTATTGTACTGATGACTAGCAAAAATCCGTTCGAACACCAGGGCCTCAGCGCCCAAGTGAAATCCGGCGTACTGAACGACGGTGGACGTACCTCCGCCACCACTCCATTCTACGATATATCGGTACGCTATGCCCATGCCTTCAGCAAAAAAATAGCATTTAAATTCAATATTGGTTACCTCCAAGCCAAAGATTGGCAAGCCTACGACCACCGCGACCAGAGCCTGGCCAACGGACATACTTTACAAAATGGCACCCGTGCCAACAATGAAGGATATAATGGCGTGAATATCTACGGAGACGAACATACGGAGAATATGTACACAGGTCTTAAAACCGCCTTAACTCCACAAATGGCACAGCTATCGGCCCTACTGGGAGGCGCCCTCACACCAGACCAATTGTACAATGCCCTGATGCCTCCCCAGAACATGTCGGATATTACCCGCACCGGCTACAACGAAGCAGACGTGATCGACTATACCACCAAGAACCTGAAATTAAATGCTGCCCTGCACTACCGTATCAACAACCAGCTGGAAGCGTTGATACAAGGCAGTTATGGTTCCGGTACTACTGTATATACCGGTGCCGACCGCTACTCGCTTAAAAATTTCAACATGGGGCAATATAAAATAGAACTAAAAAGCCCCGACTTTTACGTACGGCTGTACACTACTCAGGAAAGGTCTGGCGACAGCTATGCGGCCGGCACCCTGGCTTCCGGCATCAATGAAGCCTGGAAAACAAGCCAGCAATGGTACCAGGAATATTTTGGCACCTATGCCACTGCAGCCGGTGCTATTTTCCAACAAGCCCTGATGGCCAATATTGCCCAGGGACCGCAAAAAGCGCTGGAAGCAGCACAGGCAGCAGTAACCGCTAAACAAGGAGACCTTTTCAATGCCGCCCGGACACAAGCCGATCAAGGCCGTCTACTCCCCGGCACCCCTGCCTTTGATGCCGCCGCCAATAAAGTAAAGAACAAAGCCATTCCAGGTGACGCCAGCGGCGTAGGCGCCAAGTTCACGGATAAAACAAACCTCTACCAGGCCGAATTCATGTACGATTTCCACAAACTAATCCATTTTGCCGAAGTATTGGTAGGCGGCAACTACCGCCGCTATGCACTCAACTCAGAAAAAACATTGTTCGCCCTCGACGACCATAACAAGGAATTCCTTATCAATGAATACGGTGGCTATGTACAATTGATGAAGAAATTGATCGATGATCACCTAAAACTCACCGGCTCCCTGCGCTACGATAAAAATATGAACTTCAAAGGCCAGTTCAGCCCACGCTTATCGGCCGTATATACTTTCCTGGGTACGCAAAATATCCGCGCATCTTACCAAACCGGATTCCGTATCCCGAACAACCAAGATCAATACATAGATCTCGTTACACCACAAGCCCACCTGATCGGCGGCTTACCGTTCTTGCGTGAACGTTATGGCCTCAACAAAGGCCCCGTATTTTCGCTGCAATCTGTACAGGCCAACAACCCTACCCAATATGTTTTTCATGACTTCCTGCCGGAACAGATACAAGCTTATGAAATCGGTTATAAGTCGCTGGTGGCAAAAAAATTGCTGATAGATGCCTATGTGTATAAAAACGATTTTAAAAACATGAATGGTACCCAGATATTGGTACAACCTACCAATGATCCTTCTAAAACAAATATTTTCTCAATACCGGTTAGCGCACAAGAAAAGGTAAAGTCATGGGGATGGGCTATAGGAGTAGATTATAGCTTACCGCTTCATTTCACCGCCGGCGGCAATATTTCCTATAATGAATTGCTCAATGCAAAAGACCTTGGCAGCTTCCTGGCTATGTACAACACCCCAAAGGTGCGCTATAATCTTAACTTCGGAAACCGGAATATTGCCAACTCCAATATTGCATTTAACTTTATCTGGAAATGGCAACAGTCCTTTGTATGGCAGTCTGCCTTCGTTGGCCCTAATGTGAACGCCGCTGCTTTAAGTGAAATACCCACCTATGGCACCCTGGATGCCATGGCCAGCAAATTCTTCCCCAAAGCAAAAACTACGGTAAAATTGGGGGGAATAAATATACTCAACAAAAAATATACTCAGTCGTGGGGTAACCCTACAGTAGGTACGCAATGGTATGCGTCGCTGGGATATAACCTGTAATAATGTTTTTCTTAAAGCCCGCGATGTGCTGATGTAACCAGCTATATACGTGAACGTTAGGATAACGGAGGTAACAAAAAAAGACCGGATTACTCCGGTCTTTTTTTGTTGTAACCTTCATGGTTAATTCACGAAGTATTTTTAAACGTTGAAGCGGAAGTGCATTACATCTCCATCCGCTACTACATATTCCTTTCCTTCTATACGTAAACGGCCGTTGTCGCGGGCAGCTGCTTCTGAACCATACTTAACGTAGTCGTCATAGGCAATTACCTCGGCTTTAATGAAGCCTTTTTCAAAGTCGGTGTGGATCACACTGGCAGCCTGTGGCGCTTTCCAGCCTTTATGAATAGTCCAGGCACGTACTTCCTGCACGCCGGCAGTAAAGTAGGTGATGAGATCTAACAGGTTGTAAGCAGAACGGATCAGGCGGTTCAGACCTGGTTCTGTGAGACCATATTCACTGAGGAACAGTTCTTTATCTGCCGGATCTTCCATTTCGGAGATTTGGGCTTCAATAGAATTATTCATGATGATCACTTGTGCGTTTTCTGCCTTTACCGCTTCCTGGAGGGCAGCAGAAAATTTATTACCGGTATGGATAGACGCTTCATCTACGTTGGCCACGTATAAAACGGGTTTTTCTGTAAGCAGGAACAGGTCGGCGATCGCTATGCGGTCTTCCTTGCTAAGGCCCAGCTCACGAATATTGCGGCCTTTTTCCAGGTGCTCCTGGCATTTCTTCAGGATCTCGAATTCAGCTTTGGCTTTGGCATCACCACCGGTTTTAGCCATTTTCTCGGTACGGGCTACTTTACGTTCCACGCTTTCGAGGTCTTTCAGCTGTAACTCAGTATCAATGATTTCTTTATCGCCAACAGGATGGATAGCCCCTTCTTCCCGGAGGATATTTTCATCTTCAAAACAGCGGATCACATGTACAATCGCATCCACTTCACGGATATTGGCCAGGAACTTATTTCCCAGACCTTCTCCCTTACTGGCACCTTTTACCAGGCCGGCGATATCTACAAACTCGATGGTAGTAGGTACAATCCGTTCTGGTTTCACCAGTTCCTCCAGTTTATACATACGTTCGTCTGGTACATCCACCTGACCTACGTTAGGTTCTATGGTACAGAAGCGGTAGTTGCTGGCCTGCGCCTTAGCGCTGTTGCTCACCGCGTTAAATAATGTCGATTTTCCTACGTTGGGCAATCCTACAATTCCAACTTGCAAAGCCATTTTTTAAAATTTGCGCAAAGATAGGTTTATTTTAGTTTATTTGTTGATTCAATTAAACCAATAATCTAATGGCGTTAAACTACGTATGGCTGGGGTTTTTTCTTATCGCATTTGTGGTCGCACTATTCAAGTCGGTAGTTTTAGGTGATACGGCTGTATTCGGAGATATCATGAACGGTATGTTTGCCAGCGCCAAAACCGGCGCCGAAATATCTCTGGGGCTGGCCGGCATTATGACACTGTGGCTGGGTATTATGCGGATCGGTGAAGTGGCCGGTATGATCAACCGCTTCTCACGGTTGGTGAACCCCTTCTTTTCCAAATTATTCCCGGAGGTGCCAAAAGGGCATCCGGCGATGGGATCAATGATGATGAACCTGTCTGCTTCCATGCTGGGACTGGATAATGCCGCTACCCCTTTAGGACTTAAAGCCATGAAGGAATTACAGGAGATCAATCCCCACCCGGAAGCGGCGAGCAATCCGCAGATCATGTTCCTGGTGCTAAATACAGCCGGCGTAGTACTGATTCCTACTTCCGTTATCGCCATCCGTCTTTCTGCCGGGGCTGCTAACCCGGCGGATATTTTCATCCCTACCCTGCTATCTACTTTTGTGGCCTTTATTATGGGCATGTTTACAGTAGCTATTTACCAAAAGATCAACCTGTTTAAGTTGCCGGTACTGGTATTTTTATTGGTATTCGCGGGCATCATGACCGGTTTATGGTTTTGGGTGCACAGTTTACCGCCAGCTGAGATAGGTCCGAAAACAGCCTCCCTGGGCGGCGCAATTATATTTACCATAGTGATCATTTTCCTAACCGCAGGTATGATAAAAAAGATAAATGTATATGATGCTTTTATAGAGGGTGCTAAAGAAGGATTCCAGGTGTCTGTACGGATCATTCCTTACCTGGTAGGCATGCTGGTGGCGATCAGTGTATTTCGCTCTACTGGCTGTCTTGATTACATTACCAACGTTATCGGCGCTTTTTTTGCCTGGCTGGGCATAAATACGGATTTCGTACCGGCCTTACCCGTAGCCTTTATGAAACCCCTGAGCGGCGGTGGTGCCCGGGCGCTGATGGTAGATATCCTGAAAACACATGGTGTGGATTCATTTGTAGGTAAGCTCGCCAGCATCATCCAGGGCACTACCGAAACTACCTTTTATGTACTGGCGGTATACTTTGGATCTGTAAACATAAAACATACCCGTTACGCATTAGCGGCAGGACTCATTGCCGATTTCTTCGGGATGCTTTGCGCTATCTTATTGGGATACTTGTTCTTCCATTAAATAACACTATTTTAGGAGCCGGTAGGCCTATAACTGCCGGCTCTTAAAAACCAGGTACATTGATCCGTTTATTCACATTCCGTACAAAATCGTCTGCGTCGGAAGGACTGATCAGCCACTTTGTGGTTTCTGATTCAATGAGTACCAGATTCTCCCTGTTGGTACACCAGCGCTGGTACTTACCAATTTCGCTGGAATGGTAAGTGCCCAGGTAACCGAAAATACCACCAAAAGCCAGTAAGCGGGAGCTATTCCCCAGGTCTTCTTCCGTGATGCTCTTTAACCTGATTACTTCTCCCAGTTCAATGGTAATGCTCATAAAAGGGCGACGGATCAATATCGCCGTTTCCGTAACAAAATAATATCGGGGACTCAAACACCAGGCTACCAGAATTACCGGTATCATGACAAACAAAAGTACAGTAGTACTAATTGCATCATGGGTAATATCCGTCATTTGCCTGCATAAAAAAACGAGCGTAAGAATGATGATCAGGTTGGTAACAATCTTTGAATTATCATCCAGGACAGCAGCATATCGCATAAATTCCTCTCCTTTGTTTACCGTTAAGATAAAAAAAATATTAATATGCAAAGTTATCTATCTGATTTTTATCGGATATGTAGGGTTAACCACGCTATCTGCCCTCTTTTTCTCTATCCTCGAAAAGTACAATTACATATTAATTGGTAAAATAACCCGTCTTTTTACTAAAAAACAGGCAAAACGTTGATTCAAAACCATTGCTTTTAAACAAATCATCATACTGATTTACAACAATATAAAAAGCACAACGAATCCATTACTTTAAATAGATAATCCACTGCTGCTTACCTGTTGTAAAAAAATGAGCCAAAACCACTTTAAGCAATTTAATAAACATTGTATTCTTAAATAATAATAATCAACTAATTACTAATTCATTTCTTGATTACCTGATAGAGATCTTTACGTAAATCCTTCAACGTTTGCACACTTCCAAAAGCATGTAATTCCTTTAACAATACCAGGTCTACATCCGCAATAACTACCATTTCTGTATTGGGAGTTGATTCTGCTTTCACTCCGGTTACCGGAAAGGCAAAGTCGGAAGGCGTAAATACACAAGATTGTGCATATTGCAAATCCATGTTATTCACTTTAGGCAGGTTACCAATACACCCCGCAATGGCTACATAGCATTCATTCTCTATCGCACGGGCCTGGGCACAAAAACGTACCCGGTTATACGCATTCTGCGTATCGGTCATAAAAGGCACGAACAATATTTGCATCCCCTGTTCTGCCAGTATCCGGGAAGGCTCTGGAAATTCCACATCGTAACAAATCTGGATACCTATTTTACCACAATCCGTATCAAACACCTGGATCTCATCTCCTCCTTTAATACCCCAGGAAGATACTTCACCAGGCGTGGGATGTATTTTGATGTACTGTTCATAGCTGCCATCCCGGCGACATAAGTAAGAAACATTGTACAATGTTTCATCAATGATGATCGGCATACTGCCTGCAATAATATTTACATTGTAGGATACCGCGTACTGCTGAATAACCTCCCTGAGCTGATCAGTATATTTTGCCACGCCCCGGATGGCGCCCGCAGGGTCCATCTGGTTAAACTCCTTCATCAGGGGCGAATTAAACAGTTCCGGGAACACCACAAAATCGGAGCCGTAGTCGCTAACAGCATCCACAAAATATTCTACCTGTTGCAAGAACCCGGCTATATCACCGTAGTCCCGCATCAACCATTGTACCAGCCCTATCCGTACAGTAGACTTGTTATAGCGGATAGTATCCTGGTCCCTCTCATAATAAATATTGAACCATTGCAACAAAGTGGCAAACCCTTTGGAGGCTTCGTCGTTGGGCAGATAGTTCTTTAATATCTTCTTGACAGTGAAATCATTAGAAAACTGAAAAGTCAGCGTAGGATCATAAATCTCCTTATCTTGTACTTTCTCAATATAATCCCTCGGTGTCATATTGTCTGCATACTTCTCATAGTTGGGAATACGCCCACCGGCCACAATCCCTTCCAGGTTCAGTTGCTCGCAAAGCACTTTCCGGGCATCATACAACCTACGCGCCAATCGCTTGCCCCGGTACTCCGGATGCACAAATACTTCAATTCCATAAAGCACATCTCCTTTGGGGTTATGAGTACTGAAAGTATAATAGCCGGTAATCTGCTCATAAGTATGATTATCACCAAACTTGTCGTAATCTACGATAATAGACAACGCGCAGCCCACTACCTTACCGTTAACGGCAACGGCTATCTGCCCTTCAGGAAATAAATTGATCAACCGCTGGATAGTAGGCTCCCGCCAATAGCTTCCTGCCATATCTGCATAGGCGGATACCATGGATTCTTTCAAATCCAGGTAATCTTCGATGGTTAACTGCCTGATTTCTACTGTATCTGACATACGATGGATTTACACCTTTAATATAATAATAGGTCCGGAGCTTTTCCGGGATGCCTATGCATTATAAACAGAATTTTTTAATTAATTTGCGGTACTATTCACCTACGACACATCGTATTTTAACCATTCCTCCCAAAAACCCGGACACTTTTTTAATCAAAGCCGGATGCCTTCATTACAATACTACAACGTAAGCAGTCGTCCTGTTTCAAAATAATACTATTGTTTACCACTACACCACTGATCCGGAACAGAGACATCGTTATCATAGGACTGCAGCAATGGTATACCGCCATCGGCAGTAACTGCAAAAATATTGCCCGGGAGTTTGCCAGGCATAACCGGGTGCTATATGTTAATGCCCCTCTCGACCGCCGCACCGTATTACAAGCCAAAACAGACCCTCAAGTGCAATACCACCTGCAAGTGATAACAGGTAAGGAAAAAGCCATTGTGGAAGTGGCGCCCAATATCTGGAATTTTTACCCCCCTACAATACTGGAATCCATTAACTGGATTCCTGCTACCACCGTTTTCTCCTGGTTCAACAAATGGAACAACCGCCGTTTTTCCAACAGTATAGCAACAGCTATCCAGGAAATGGGATTCCAGGAGGTGATCCTGTTTAACGACAACGATATATTCAGGGGGTACCACCTCAAAGAACTGCTGCAACCTGCCAGCTATGTATATTACAGCCGCGACTACCTATTGGGAGTAGATTACTGGAAAAAACACGGGCAAACACTGGAGCCCCGGCATATCGCCAAAGCGGATGTGGCAGTGGCCAACTCCCTCTACCTTACAGGCATATTACAGCAATATAACCCCCAGAGCTTCTATGTAGGACAAGGCTGCGATCTCCAACTTTTTGATGCCAGCCTGCAACACAAAAGACCGGCTGGTCTCCCCACACAACAAGGTCCCCTGATCGGCTATGTAGGAGCGCTTAACACATTGCGGCTCGACATTAATATACTGGAAAAAGTGGCATTGGAACGGCCAGACTGGCAACTGGTACTGGTTGGCCCGGAAGATGAAGCGTTTAAGGCCTCCCGGCTGCACCAGTTACCCAATGTACACTTCACCGGCAAAAAGGAGCTGCAACAACTGCCTGCCTACATCCAGGCCTTTGATGTATGCCTCAACCCACAGGTGATAAACGAAGTAACCGCTGGCAACTACCCGCTCAAGATTGATGAGTACCTGGCCATGGGAAAACCGGTAGTAGCTACTGCTACCCAAGCGATGCAACTGTTTGAAACGCATGTATATCTCAGCAAAAATGCTGCGGATTATATTCCATTAATCGCCCGGGCATTGGAAGAAAATTCCCCTGCACTGGCAGCCGAACGTATCCGCTTTGCCAGCACCCATACCTGGGAAAATTCCGTGAACGCCATTTATCAAGCCATCCTTACCTCTTCTGGTCAACATGAATCTGAAAAATAATATCAAACAAAATCCCCGCCTGAAACAACTGGCGCTATACCTGTTAATGCCCCGCCATCAGGCCAGACCCCGTACCTGGGTACGTTGGTTCATCAACCCTTTCCGTCATAAAAAAGGCAAGGGCGCCCTCATACGGCGACGCACCCGCATAGATGTACTACCATTTCAACCGTTTAACCTAGGGAGTTATTCTACTATTGAAGACTTTGCCACCATTAATAATGGAATGGGCGCAGTGGTAATTGGCAATCATGTAAGGGTAGGCATTGGCAATGTGGTGATTGGGCCTGTTACTATTGGTCACCATGTGATCCTGGCGCAAAACGTGGTGCTCTCCGGATTAAACCACGGCTATACCGACCCCGTTATACCTATTGCCTTACAGCCCTGCACTATTGCTCCTATACAAATCGACGACGACTGCTGGATTGGCGCCAACAGCGTTATCACTGCAGGCGTACATATAGGCAAGCACTCCGTGGTGGCGGGAGGCAGCGTGGTCACCAAAAACGTGCCCCCCTATAGTGTAGTTGCCGGTAACCCGGCGAAAGTGATCCGCCGGTACCAGGAAAGCACTGGCGTCTGGGAAAAGGTTTAACGCCACACTTTTACAAACCGCTTGATACGCTTGAACTGCTTGTTTTCTACCCGCAGGAAATAAATCCCGTTGGGCAGGTCCCGCACGTCAATATCCGTTTGCATCGTATTGCTGAAGGTATATACGGATTCCCACACCTGACGCCCGAGCAAATCGTATATCCGTACATCAACAGTATTATCGCCTTCCAGCACAACCGTGAGCCGGGCAGTAGTAGTAATCGGATTAGGCGACACCGCAATGGAGTCATTTACATGATCGGCCGACTCCGGCAATACAACAACTGTAAAGGAAGCAGTGCCAATCACTTGTTTATCGTCTGTAACCGTTAACCTGAAAATATAAACGCCAGGCACTTCCAATTTGGTGATCAATGTTTTCTGCGCTGCCGGTGTCGCTATAAAAGCATTGGCGGCACCGGATACCTGTTCCCACTGGTAATGCACAATCGTGCCATCGGGATCATAAGAAGCCGATCCATCGGCAGTAATATACGACGTTGGTAACTGTACTTGGGTATCTGCAGTAACTATTGCTACCGGCGCAGTATTGCCCGGTACAGGCCTTACTATAACGTTTACAGTAGCCGTCCCTATAGCACCTTCATTATCTGTAACGGTGAGCATAAACGTATAAGTACCTGTCTGCAAAGCGCTTACCTGGGTAACGGCGGCATTGGGAGCCGATAAAATACCGCCGTCTGGCCCTGCCGTCTTTTTCCACTCCCACATTACGATGCTGCCATCTGGATCTTTGGAAGCGCTGCCATCCAGTTGCGCAGTGCTTTGTGGCAACTGTACAATAATATCCGCACCGGCATTGGCTACCGGCGGAGCGCCCGCAACAGCATTCTTTACTTCAAAAGCACCTACATCATAGGTACCTAACAAGGGCCTCGCAGTACTATCATAATCTGTGGCTAGTCCAAAATCACTCATATCCCGACCTGTATTCACTGCCGGCGAACCCGCCAGTAAATGGAAATTACTATTGGCCGAATCAACCAACCCGGCAGCCTTGGCAGTCGGGTAACATAAGTTGCTACTATAAGTAAGTTTAATCGGTTGGGCGCCTTTTATATACATCCCTGTTCCGGGATAGTCGTAGAGGGTCCCTTTTTCTACCATCAGGTTATTATAAACCTGGTGGCCCAGGGTAGTAAGATAAGCAAATACCTTGATGGCATTTTTCCCGCTGTCGGTAGCTACAATGGTATTGTTATAAATATAGGCCGTGGGTGGCGGGAAGAGAGCTGGCGTAGTATTATCCGGCACCTTGTCGGATACATTGATCCCTTCATAATAAATATTGGAGATCACGTTGTTATATACTTCATTTACCCCGGAACCAAAAATAGTGATGCCAGGCATAAAACCAGTTTGCACAAAGTTGTTATATATCTTCATGCTGCAGCCGGAGCCAATCAGAATACCATACCCCTGGGCCTCATTTTTAGACATCCCGTAATTTACCAACCGGTTGTTGAACACGCGGTTATCGCCATTTTTAGCCATAGCGATCTGGATACCGTCTGCACCTATATTCTCCAGGTCGTTGTCGTATACCCACAAATTTTCTATCCAATGGGAACGCAGGTTGGTACAGGTGTCGTCGTTCCAGAAATAATGGGTATTCCCAATATAAAAGCCTTCTCCGTCGGAATTCCTGCATTTAATATGGTGCAGTTTCACATTCTTCATCACAAAAGCATCTTCCAGATATTCGGGGTGCGCACAGGTTTGCAGGGTTTTAGCCTGTAACAGGATGTTCCCATCGTGTATATAAATATTATGTACATCGAAATCAGAACTACCTACGCCCAGGGTCATCCCAAAAATCTTTAACCCATTAATATTAGTGCCGTTAAGGTCAAAGCCATATTCATAATTTTTATCGCCACTACCACTGATCTCAACATACCGGCAAGTGGGCACATTAAAAACCGCTGCAGTGCCCTGGTTCTTGATCCCCAACTTTACCTGCCCGCCGCAGTTCATAATCACAATGGGTTTGCTGGAAGTTCCCAGCAGATTGCCCAGGTGAACATATTCATATTCCCCGGCCGGAATGCACAGCGTATCTCCCGGCTTCACATTAAAAGTGGTCATGGCATCGGGATAATATATTTCTGCACGGCCATTTGCCGTATTGCTCATGGTAACAGTGATGCGTTTGCCAGGCTGATTCACCGGCGGAGAAGGCTGTACTGAGCTATCTTTTGAGTATTGCAGCATCCATTCATACATATTCATACCGTTTTCCCGGTAATTAGGATCATAAGCCTGCGTCCAGGCATCATGGCCGGAAGCGTTAAAGATCGTAAGCCTGGCTGGCGGGTTAGGCGCGGGATTGATGGCATTGATATCGCTCACCCAGTCGATAGAATAAGCTGGCGGCACATTGGGATCTATCTGGTTATGAAATGCCCAAACAGGTGTATTGTTGCCTGCTACAACAGCAGCCAGGCTGGCAGTAGGCGGGTAATATCCACATACAATAGCAGCGGCAGCAAATGCTTTTGCAGCTACTCTGTTTTCACAAAGAGCACCCCAGGCCTCCCCGCCACCCATACTAAGCCCGGTAAGGTAAATGCGGTTAGTATCAATATCATATTTACTTAACAGGTAGTCTTTAAATTTGATAGCATCGCTGGAACCAGGCCAGGTATTGAACTGTGGGCATATAACGATAAAAGAATACTGTTTGCTGTTCACTGTAAAACTGGCAGGAAAAACGCCGGCGTTGATCTTCTGAGGAAGCCCATTCCTTAATACCCCGGAGAGTGGGGAACCCGAACTTACCAGTTCTCCCTGGCCATGAAAAAAAAGGATCAATGGATATTTTTTACCCGCACCTGCCACATACCCGGCGGGGAGATACTCATAAAAACCCTTAATATTACTAATGGAGGGATCGTTAAAGCTTTTAGGCGTCATCGTTTGGCAGATACCTGCTAAAGACCAAAGCAGCCATATGGATAAGATTATATTCACCTTAACCAGGCGATAGACATGGGGATTTTCTCTCAAGCGCAGACGGTTAATCATATAAACTATATGGTTGGGAAGTTTTTAAAAGTCTATGTTCATAATATCCACTTAAAGATTACTTTAATAGCAATGGACGTGCAATACAAAGAAAATCATTTTTTTCCAACACATAATGAAAAAAAATAACATATATGATCACATTTGATAAAGTATAAATATTTTGTATTTATATTTATTTGTTTCTTGATAATTTACAGTTATAAGAAGGACTAATTTTATGAAGAAAAAAAACTATCTTTGTGCTGTTACCATACCCCTTCGTCAATTTTAACCTCATCCTGTAAAAGACCATGACTTTCAAATAGTAAGGATTCATGGCATTTAAGATTCTTTCCGTTATACGTAACAGGCATTTTCATTCCCTGCTGGGCAATGTGATCATGGCCTTTTTTAATGTACTTTCTTTTGCGCTGCTTGTTAGGATGTTATCCTTAACAGCCTTCGGAGAGTGGGTACTTTTCCTGGCCACCTATAATATCCTGGACCAGGTAAGAACCGCACTGCTGCAATCCGGCATCATTAAATTCAGCGCCGGCGTTGACCCGGATACCAACAACCAGGTAACAGGGGCAGCTTGGTACATCTCCCTGTTGCTCACTGCTGGGTATATTATCCTCTCCTATCTGGTGTACTTTGCCGCAGGTCATTTGTTTAGTGAAACCTGGCACTTTTTCCTGATGTGGCTGGGCGTGATGACATTATTATCACTGCCCTTCAACTTCGCCACCTGGCTGCTGCAGGCAGCCCACCGGTTCGATAAAATTGTGCAGGTACGTATAATGCAAAACGGTTCATTCCTCATTTTCCTGGGTATTTTGTGGCTATTAAAACAGGTATCTTTACCACATGTACTATACGTGTATTCATTGTCGTTACTCGTTACCAGTATCTATTGCCTTTGCTTCGGCTGGACGTCTCTCCGCACGCTACGCATCCACAGCAAAGAGCGGATAATGGAGTTATACCGTTACGGTCGGCTGATTGTAGGCAGTATGGTATCTTCCTCCTTCCTTAATTACTCCGACAACCTGGTATTGCGTACAATGCTTAACCCTGCTGCCGTAGCGGTATACAGCATTCCTCAAAAATTTATGGAGGTAATAGAGATCATCCTGCGTAGCTTTGTGGCCACTTTCCAGCCAACAGTATCCTCAGCTGCCAACCGGAACGATTTAAAAGAAGCTTCCCGCACATTTTGTAGGTACACGGGAACGGTTACACTGATGATCCTCCCTTTCGTAATAGGCTTGTTACTCTTTACCCAACCACTGATTAAAATACTGGCATCCAGCACTTACCTGCCGGCTACCGACATTGTAAGAATATTCCTGTTCTCTGCCATCCTATATCCCATAGACCGTTTCACCGGCGTAGCCCTGGACATGATCAACAAACCATTGGTAAACTTCTATAAAAACCTCTTGAAGCTGGTACTGAACATCGTACTGGACATTGTATTGGTATGGTCGTTTGCCGACATACGCGCCGTAGCTATCGCTTCCTCGCTCAATCTGTTGTTTGCGGTTATTTTCGGTTATTATTTTCTCCGCCGTTACTTACCCGATCTGCGTATAAAGCATATTGGGCAATATGGCTGGCAGGAATGTAAACAACTGTTGGTCAGATTAAAACCGCGCCGCCTGCAGTATAAATAATTTTCTATTATTATGAGATTAGCTTTCATTATACTGAGCCATAAAAATCCGCAGCAACTCTGCAGGTTGCTGGGCCAACTGCAACATCCCAACATCGACTGCTATGTGCACCTGGATGCCAAAGCAGCGATCACAGACTGGGACTTGGCTGCCAGCCTGCAACAAGTATACTTCATACGGGAAAGGGTAAACGTTACCTGGGCCGGCTACGGAACGATACAGGCAGCACTGAATGGTATCGAAGCCGTGAATAATTCCGGGAAAAAATATGGATTCCTTCACCTGATCAGCGCACAGGACTACCCACTGGTAAAGGCTGAGGTATTGTATGATTTTTTCTCCCGACACGAAGGTGTACAATTCCTGGATCTGCTGCCTGCAGCAGACCTGCAGCGGGTAATGTCCAAAATCACCCAATGGCACTTCGAAGACCTTCCTTTACCTGGCAAATACCGGATCAGCCGTATGCTAAATAAGCTGTTGCCACCGAGAAAACATCCTTTGCAACTAAAAGTATATGGTGGTTCACTGTGGTGGAGCCTTACACAGGAATGTGCAACCTGGTGCCTAACTTATGTAAAAGCGCATCCCACCCTGCAACGCTTTTACCGGTATACCTGGGGAGGCGATGAATTTATTTTCCAGACCATCATTATGAATAGCCCGTTCCGGAAAACAGTTTGTAATAATTACCTGCGTTATATCGATTGGTCGGAAGGGAACGCCCACCCTAAAACATTTGGGATGAACGATTTGGAAAATATTGTTAAGTCCGGGCAATTGCTGGCACGCAAATTCGATGAGGAGAAAACACCCGGACTTTTAGATAAAATAGATGCGATGGCTAATAACGTCGCCAACTATACGTTACGCCCCTCTTTTTTCCAGAGCGTGTTGAACCCGCCGGTAAAGCCATAGGGCAGTAACTCCGCAACCTGGCAATCGAACGATTGCAGGAACTTGGCACGTTTGGTAAGCAGCGAAAACGGGAATACGTCTTCCACAAAATTAGTTTTGGCAAACCGTATAATGGTAAAAGCGCTGCCCTGCGCCAACTGCTTCAGGTCGCGACGGGTAAAAAACTGCACATGGTCCAGATTATCTGCCTGCGATTGCGCAGTAGTACCTTTAAATCCCAGACCTCTTTTCAGCTTATTGATAAAAGACCACAAAGCAGGGTGGTTGCGCGCTTTCAGCATAGGCTTTGTTACACACAATTCCCGCGGACCATTGCCATTAGGAACTGTTACAATCAATAAACCATCATCTTTCAGCGAAGCGTGTATAGTATGCAACAGTAACTCCGGCCTGTCCAGGTGCTCCAACACTTCGCTGCAGATCACTGCATCGTAAGTTTCTCCCTGGGCAGTTAACGCCTCTGCGCTCACAGCAGCAAAGCGTACGTTCGTATAGGTGTTACGTTGGTTGGCAACGGCAATTGTTTTTTCACTGATATCTATTCCCAGTACTTCATAGCCAAACTGCCCCAAATGGCGACTGATCACGCCATTACCACACCCTACATCCAGTACCCGGCCGCCTGCCGGGATATATTTTTTCAAACTATCCGTAATAAAGTTGAGCCGTTTAATATCGGCAATTCTATCGTATTCGTAGGTAATTGCGGTACTTGTCATATCGTAATTGAAAATATTATGGTTTACAAAGCTGCTGATATACCTCGGCAATTCTTGCCGTCATATCTGCTACATGAAAATGTTCTTTCACTGCTGCCTGTGCATTTCCCTGCAATTGCTTACGCAACGCAGGATCGGTGGCTAACTTCACCATGGCAGCAGCTAGTTTTTCCGGACAGCCCATAGGAACCAGGCAGCCATTTACACCATCAGTAACGGCTTCTTTGGTGCCATCCACATCGGTAGCAATAATTGCCTTGCCCATGGCCATGGCTTCCAGTACGCCGATAGGGAACCCCTCCCAAAGGGAAGGAAGACAGTAAATATCGGCAGCCTGCAATATGGCCGGTATATCCTGGCGGAAACCGCCGAAGATCACCTGCTCTTCTACACCCAGTGTAGCCGCAGCAGACATAGCAGCAGTTTTCAGTTCCCCGTCGCCTATCATCAACAACTGTAGCTTTGGCGCCTGCTGCCATGCAGCGGCAAAAGCTTTTATCATGGTAACAGGATCCTTTTGCAAAGTCATACGGGCAATAAAACATATCAGCACTTTATCCGCTGGGATACCATATGCTGCCCGCAAATCAGGGTAAATGGCAGCTGCATTGAATTTATCCAGATTAATCCCATTCCTTACCACAATACTATTGAAAGTATGAAACGCTTTTATGCCGGTTTGCCGGTTAGATTCAGAAACACAGATATTAACCTGTGTTTGCCGGGTGATGAATTTCTCTACGGCAATCCGCAGCCTCCGGGTAATAGGAGGTAATCCCTCATGGAAAGACCACCCGTGAATAGTATATACTACTGGCAGCCCCAGAGTACGCGCTGCCCAAAGCACATTGGTATTGGCCCGAGTACCATGCACATGTACAATATCGATCTGCTGGTTCCGGATAAACTGTTTTACTTTCTTCCACACCCTCAGGTCAAATGCTTTCTCAGTGTGTATCACATGCGCCGGGATGCCCATTTCCTCCAATGCCGTGATCATAGGACCATCAGTAAACGATAGCACCACCAGCTCAAACAATTGCTTATCCAGCGACGCTACCAGATCCAGCACATGACTTTCGCCCCCGCCAATCTTGCCCTGCCGTATCGTTTCGAGTACCCGTATACGTTTCATATTATAATTTTTCTATCCAACGACTATACCAGAGCTGGAACACCAGCATATTCCACAATTTCTGGTGGCTTACTTTACCACCCGATAAATAATAGTTCAATAATTGCTCTACATGCGGCACATTAAACAATCCTGATTTTGCCAACCTTGGGCCAGACAGGTAATACTGCATCTGTTCCTTCAACTCATCCCGGAACCATTCCTGTAAAGGCGCTATAAACGGACGTTTGGGCCGCTCCATCAGTTCACGGGGAATATATTTATGTACAATACTTTTAAGAATATACTTGTTGACCCCAGCTTTTATTTTCATGGATCCCGGCACTTGTGCCAGGAACTCCAATAAACGGTGGTCCAGCATCGGCTCCCGGCCTTCCATACTCACGGACATGGTGGCACGATCTACCTTTACCAGGTTATTATCTACCAGGAATGTTTTATAGTCTACTGCCAACAGTCTGTTCAACGGATCATTAATGCGATCCAGCTCTCCATTCATATCAAAATTAGTGCGGTAGCCCGCTGCCGGGAAAGCAGTATAATGATTCACTTCTTGCTCAGTCAGGTATTGGCTGATATATTTAAGCGCTTGTTGTGGTTTTCCGCTGGCCCATATCAGTTTCATTTTTTCATAGCGGGAAGCAAAATTATATTGCCGGTTAAAATACGGGATCACCTCCGGTGATATCAATGACATAGCCGTACTGATGCTACGCTGCATCTGCCGGGGCAAACTACCTGTATAACGAAGCGATTGATTGAATTTATTGTAACCGGCAAACAACTCGTCGCCCCCATCGGCAGACAGCACTACTTTTACTTCTTTGGCGGCAAACTTACTGACCAGTGTAGTCGGTACCGTAGAATTATCCGCAAATGGCTCATCATATATTTCCGGTAACTGGTGCAATACTTCCCGGGCTTCATTAGCGCCAACGATCCATTCGTAATGCTCTGTTCCCAAATGTGTTGCAATTTTCCGGGCTTCTGCAGACTCATCCCACTGTGGCTCTTTATAACCAATAGTAAACGTTTTGATCCTGCTGGTGCTATTGGTTTGAAGCAAGGCTGCTACGCTTGCACTATCATAACCGCCACTCAGAAATACACCCACCGGCACATCCGATACCATGCGGTAATTATAAGCACTGTGCATCAATGCTTCAGTATGGTCTATCACATCTTGTTCCGACAGGCCGGTAAGGGGTTGCCGGTAAGCCTGGAGCACATTCCAGTACTCTTCTTCCATTACGCTCTGCTTTCCCAGCTTTATCCGGAGTATATGCCCCGGCGTTAGTTTCCGGGTGTGCTGATAGATGGTATAAGGAGCAGGAATATAGCTGTATTGCAAAAAAAGTGACAAGCTATTGCCATCTATCGCCTTTTGAAAAACAGGATGGCCACAAATGCCCTTTAACTCAGAAGCGAATAACAACGTTTGCTGATGCCAATAATAATATAAGGGCTTCACCCCTGCCCGATCGCGGCACAATATTACTTCTCCCTCCTTCCTGTTGTAAAGGGCAAAAGCAAACATACCAATACATCTATCTAATACCTTTTCCTTCCACTGCGCATAACCTTTCAACAATACTTCTGTATCCGAACCGGAAAAAAAGCGGTAACCCAGTAATTCCAGCTCGGCCCGGATCTCTTTGAAATTATATATTTCACCGTTGAAAATAATAGAATACTCTTCATAATGCATGGGCTGATGACCGGAGGCAGAAAGGTCTTGTATCGACAACCGGCGTTGTCCCAAACCAATGGCTGCCTGCGCATGATCGTACACTTCATAACCGGCATCGTTAGGCCCCCGGTGTGCCATGGCGTCAGTCATTTGCTGTAATATGCCTGCATTTGATTTTTTGGTAAAATCAATAAACCCAGCTATGCCACACATATATTACCAGTTTTGGGGTGTTTAAAATGCCAGAGAATTCCCTTCCAGAATGCTTTCATATGCACCAGCTCCCATTTCAGTATAAACTGCAGGGTATTTTTGGGAATGGTGAGAAAAATAAAGTAAAGCATAAAAACTAACCGGGCGGACAACTTTACGTTCCTACGCATAAACAGGATACGGTTACGCGTAATATAATACGTTTTCAACGGACTATTTTTCCCGGTAGTCATTGATTCTTTATGGTAGATCAGTGATTTATATTGATAATAGATCTTATAACCATGCCGTTTAAACTGTTCGCACCAATCGAATTCCTCGTAATAGAGAAAATACATTTCCGGCATCAGCCCTACCTGCTGTACCACACGGGCGTTTGCCATCATACCGCCACCATGTGCGTAATGTGTTTCTTTCAGGACATCATATTGTCCACGGTCTTCTTCCCTGCACCCTATCATGCTATTACGGCCGGTGAGCATATCCACTTCCTGATAACCGGCGTATTCAATCGTGCCCTTTTGAAAGAAATAATGAAATTTGGGACTTACCATACCTGCATCCGGATATTCCCGGAATACTTCCAGCAAGCCTTCTATCAATCCGTCAGTAAATTCGGTATCGTTGTTTACAAGAAAAAAATAAGCACCCTTTGCTACTTTGATACCCAGGTTATTACCCCCAGCAAAACCCAGGTTCTTATCGCTCCGGATAACCATAGCAGTAGGATAAGCCTGTTGCACGATCGCAGTAGGATTTTCATCAGAGGCATTGTCAACTACAATCACTTCTATATTCGGATAACTGATATGCCGGAGGGAAACCATCAATTCGGCGGTCACCCTGGCATTATTATAATTGACAGTGATGATCGAAATCAATGGCGTAGGTGTATTATTTCCTGGTTGCATTTAATAAAGGATTGTCTATATCTGTTTGGGTATGCTGGGTATGAATAAAGGTTTTATCGGCTCCTTTCAAACGGAATAACAGTAATAACATAATGCCTATCGCACGCGGCAAAGTAAGCATTGCTGTAAACAGATATTTTGTAAAAAATTTTCCAGGTATGGGCAATAACAAACTCACCGCATTTAAAACAAATAAGGCAGCCCACCAGATGTAAGAAAGATGCATATACCGCTGTAACAAAAAGCTGCCGGTGGTAGTAATGAATAGCCCAGCCAACAGCAGCATACGGGGCAATAAAGCATTCTGGCATACTGCCAGGTTAAAGTAATTGATGTTACCCCTGAAAAGTTGTTGCCAACCTCTCTTCCAAAAAGTACGCAGGTATACTAACTGGCTCGACATCCAGCGCTTACGTTGATTTTCAAATACAGCTGCATGCGCAATCTTTTCATCATATATCCAGGCATCTTCCAGGTAAGTAATCGTATACCCTTTTGAGATAACCAACAATTGTAATACTTTATCAAATCCGCCAGTTGCCTGTATTTCCTGCATGATCTGTTTAATCAGCGGATAATGAAAAGCCATTCCGGAACCAATCACAGAAGATGATAAACCAAGCGCAGTAGCTCCTTTACGATAAAGATGGTTGGCAATGATCTCATTAGCAGCATCCAATATAGCAAAAGGCGTATTCAGGTTCTTGGCTACCCGTTGCGCCTGAATGGCCATATGCCCCTGCTGATAGGTATAATTGATCTTCAATAAGAAATCTTCCTCCAATATATTATCGGCGTCACAAATCAGGGCGATATCGTAGTCATCACCCAACTGCTCAAAGGCAGCATTCAGTGATTTTGCTTTAGTACTTTTATCAAATTTTACCGGGATAAACAACACTCCTGTAGCAGCCAATGCAGTAAGGGTTTCAGGTTGTAGAGAATCGGCAATCACTACTACTTCAAACCTGTTTGCGGGGTAACGCAAACGGTTATAGCTACTTACTGTAGACAAGATGATACTGTCTTCTTTGTAAGCAGGTATCAATATCACTATCCTTGCATGTTGCGTATCTTCCTTATAGAAAAAATCCCGCTTACGTTTCGCGCAACCTGCAATAGCGAGCAACAAATTATACACTACACATCCGCCCAGATAAACAAACAATATTACTTCAATCACCATTATCATCGTTATACATTGTCTTTTTGAACCAATGCCTTCGGGGTATTCACAATCAGCCACATGTCATATCTGAACGAACGTTTGTTGGCATATGTAATATCCAGGTCTATTCTTTCTTCTACAGACATATCTTTCTTTCCTCTCTTACTCACCTGCCACAGGCCAGTGATACCAGCCGGAGCCAGGAACCTTTCGGCATATTCATCTGTAGTAAGTGTGGTAGCTTCGTATAGTGGTAAGGGACGGTTGCCTACAAGCGACATATCACCTTTCAGTACATTCAGTAGCTGTGGGATTTCATCAAGACTGGAGTTACGTAGGAAACTGCCTAATTTAGTCACCCGTGGATCGTTGGAAACTTTAAAAAATACAGGGCCACCCTTCTTCTCATCGTATTGATTAAGGTGTTGCAGTTGCTCCACTTGTTTATCCGCATCCGGGATCATAGTCCGGAATTTATAAAACTTAAACACGCGGTAGTTACTGCCTGCACGTTTAGCTGCATAAAAAATAGGCCCCTTCGACTCCAACCGGATCAGGGCTGCTATCACTAACATCAGTGGACTTGCCAGTATTAAACCTGCCAGGGCCAATAATATGTCTAATCCTCTCTTTAGGAAGTTGCTGTAAAAACGACGTGTATACTTACGCATTGGTACAGCAGAAGTTTTGTATACCGGAAAGGCACGCATACGTTTGAACTTGCTCACAATAGCAATTTTGCTATTCAGCATATTCCACGCTTCCGCCATAATTACATCATCTATAAAACTGTACTTTGCCACCAATTGGCGCAACCCTTCAAACCCTTTATCTACATATATAAAGAACGGAATGGAACAAAGGTATTGGTTCTCGGAGAAAAAAGCTTCCCATGCTAAAAGAGCTTCCTCAAAGTTGCTCTCAAAGCGGTAAATAATAGCAACAGGCATTCTTTTTAATACATGTTGCAACTGATCAATCACATTTCTTGCATCTTCTACATTCTTTGCTACCACGTACCTGTGATCATTCTCAAAAAAAATCACCTTGTGGGGATGTCCAACAAACAGTACAATACTTTCGGCTTCCGGTCCGGCGCCTATTGATGTAATTCTGCCTGTGCTGAGTCCCCTGATGCTATCAATTTTCAGTAAATTAGGCATAAAGGTATCCATATGCAGGTGTTTAGTAGTTGTATTGGTCAAATAGATTCAGTTGCTTTACTAAGCGCTGATAGAGAACTGTTCATCCAGTATAAAACCTACTTTGCTTAGTAATTGCATGGGATCAAATGGTTTCTGAATAACATCTCTCACACAGTTATGGCGGGTAGCCAGATCATTCATATTGTCTTTGTAAAATCCTGACAGTACCATTACTGGAGTATCCTGATAAAGATAACTGCCGGACAAGTAATCCAATAGTTCCCAGCCATCTATGTTGGGCATCTGCAAGTCTGTAATAATCAGGTCTGCCTTGTTGCCGTTCATTAGCCAGGTTAATGCCACCAGTCCATCCGGTGCAGTAACTACTGTATATTCTTTTCCTAAAACTGCCTCCAGCAAATAGCGCATGGGGGTACTATCGTCTACTATTAAAATTTTCTTTTTCATTACCTTCTTTTCAAAACAATGTTTAAACTGTTAAAAATGGCTAAGCATATGTCGATATGCAAAGTCCCGAAGGTTTTAAATGGGATGTGGTCAATAATTAATTACAGGTAAGAACCTTGTTGGCATTTCCAGGGGATATGTGAGAGGAAAGATGGTTTTACTTCCTTTTGGTTTAGTATCGAATTTGTCATTCGATTAACATGGGTACAAAATTATTCTTTTCTGGATACCAAGTATTACTTTTTTGGTAAACGAGTGTTTTTTTTGGGTAAGTGTTAGAAATTTTGCTGTAAACGGCGAGAGGTCACTCAAAATTTGCCTAATGCAAATTTTTAATA
The DNA here is from genome assembly GCF_049056765.1 of Chitinophaga sp. 30R24. Taxonomy (NCBI): domain Bacteria; kingdom Pseudomonadati; phylum Bacteroidota; class Chitinophagia; order Chitinophagales; family Chitinophagaceae; genus Chitinophaga; species Chitinophaga sp. 30R24. Next base: position 109,650 of record NZ_JBJGXX010000010.1, on the reverse strand, counting down.
ATAAAAATGCACTTGCTTATGATGCAATTATAATACTTTTGTGCGAAAGCAAGTATCCCAAAAAACGCTTTCTCTCTATGTCAATGTTGCCTGTTCTCTTCTGGTCAAGTCTTATTATTGTATGTTACAGCTATGCTGGCTATGGTTTGCTATTATATATGGTATTACGCTTAAAGCGCTTGTTCCGGCACAGTAACCGCCATGCCCCTACGTTATTTACGCCGGAAGTAACATTCCTGGTAGCTGCTTACAATGAAGAAGATTTTATTCAAGAAAAGTTGCTTAACTCTCTGGCCCTTGTTTATCCGAAAAATAAGATCCATTTCCTTTTTATCACAGATGGCTCTACCGACCGCACCAATGAAATAATATTGCAGTATCCGCAGGTAACCTTACTATATGAACCACAACGGAATGGCAAAACAGCTGCTATTAACCGGGCCATGGCGCTCGTTACTACCCCCTTTGTAGTGCTTTCAGACGCCAATACCCTGCTGAATCCGGAAGCAGTAACCTTACTGATGCAACCATTTGCCATGGCAAGTACTGGCGCTGTTGCCGGCGAAAAAAAGGTGATGGCTGGCCAAGGGGCTGCAGAAGCGCAGGGTGAAGGCATATACTGGAAATATGAATCGCTGCTGAAAAAGTGGGACGCCGAACTTTACAGCGTAATGGGCGCAGCCGGAGAATTGCTTGCCATACGTACTGCGTTGTATGCTCCATTACCAATAGATACTATACTAGATGATTTTATCCTCTCCTTTCATATTAACATGCAAGGCTATACGGTAATGTACAAACCAACAGCCTATGCTATGGAAACTGCCTCCGCATCACTGCAGGAAGAATACAAACGCAAAGTGAGGATCAGTGCCGGCGGATTCCAGTCTATGGGCCGCTTGCTGCCGCTGTTGAACCCATTCCGGTATCCCCATATTACCTGGCAATATATCTCTCACCGTGTACTGCGATGGACACTGGCTCCCCTTGGCTTACTCCTTGCCCTTATCTGTAACCTGCTGTTGGTCATTTTTCAACCAGTCCTTATTTATTATATTACCGGTACGCTGCAACTCGGATTTTACCTGGCCGCCCTGGCCGGATATGTAATGGCGCGCCAGGAAGTAAAAGTAAAATACCTCTATATTCCTTTTTATTTTGTGTTTATGAATGTGGCAGTATATGCCGGTTGTATCAGGCATTTCCGGAAAAGGCAATCTGCCGTGTGGGAACGCTCCCAAAGAAGCATAGCGATATCCTGATAGTTTTTCACTTACCAGTTATACCGGTACGTTTACCTGTCAAAAAACGCCGTTTGCAAAAGAAATTATTATATATAAAAGTGGTTTTTTAATTTAGCGCAGCTTCAATAAGCTCTCTTTCCCTCCAACCTTATCCTTTCGAATAATCTCCACACCACTATTAGCCGAAGTGCTATAGCTGGATTTAATTTTTGCCATCTCCTCTGAACAGCGTATGCCGGTGTTTACCGGAAAAAGCATGTGTATCCTTATCTCACTGGTGGTAATTGCGACCAGCGGGGCTTAACATTATATATTTAATTCCATGAATCGAATTTTACACTGTCTTCTCTTCTTAATGCTTAGCTGTTACTGCTACTCTCCCCTGCAGGCGCAATCAGCATTGGACCCGAATGATCCAGTTATTACCTACGATCAGGCGCATCCCCCGGCTACCCCGCCGTACGACAAAATTACCAAATGGGTAAGAACCGTCCGGATGAGCTATAATACGGATGCATACAAATCCTACATCTACAAGAACATGGCCTTTCGGCTTAAATTTCCAAAAAGTTATGTGCCTGGTGTAAACGATGGAAAAAAATACCCTATCTACCTCTTCTTTCACGGCGTAGGCGAAGCAGGCACTATTTACGATAACGAATACCAGTTATTGTGGGGCGGAGATGTGTGGTTAAATAATGTAAACAGTGGCGCATTCGATGGCTTCCTCATCTACCCACAAAGCCAGGGCGGATACTGGGGACCTAACGACTACGACAATATTAAATCGGTAGTAGATTCTATTGTGGCCAGCGCCAAAGGAGACGCAGACCGATTATACCTGAACGGGCTCTCCGCCGGTGGCTGGGGTACCTGGGAATTCCTGCTGCGCTATCCCCAACTCACTGCAACGGCATTGCCGATGAGCGCTATGACCATCGATTATGGCAACCATATAGACGCCTATAAATATACGCCTGTGTGGCTATTCCAGGGCGGATTGGATGGCAACCCTGCCCCTTATACCACCAACCAAGTAGCTGCCCTTATACAGGCTGCAGGAGGCAATTTTAAGCTTACAACTTATCCCAACGATGCACATAATACCTGGCAGGATGCCTGGAAGGAGCCTGGCTTTGTGCCTTTTATGCTAAAGGCTAACCGGCTCAACCCCTATCCCTTATTTGGCGACACCAGCTTCTGCCCTGGCCAAACCCTTACTATTGGCATTGCTCCAGGCTTCCAGCAATATCAATGGCAGAAAGACAATGTTACTGTGGCTACTAGCGCTGCCAATTCACTGGTGGTTACTACCCCCGGCACCTACCGCGTAAGGGCACAATTACCCAGTGGATGGACCGGCTGGTCGCCCACACCAATAATCATCACCTATAAAACGGCGAGTCCCGCACCAGTGATAACTACTGGCCCTGTTCTTACCAGCAATGTATTACCATCTCCAGACGGTAATACCAGCATTACCTTACAAGTGCCTACAGGCATGGATAGCTATGAATGGCTAAGGGCAGGCAATCCCGGAGTGATCAGCAATACCTCTTCCCTCACTACCTCCACTGCAGGCGCTTACGTACTACGTGTAAAAGCACCCAACAACTGTATTGGCAGTTATTCGGATACCTTCCGGATAGTGAATAGCACCGGCATCAACGGCCCAGACGGCATCAGCGGACTGGTAGTACAGCGCTTCACCAAAACACAACTGGTGCTGGTATGGACAGAAAACGCCACCCCAGCCTATGCTGAAAAATATTTTGAAATTTACCGTGCAGCCCAAGCCAACGGCCCTTATACCCTGATAGGCAAGAACAATGCTAACGTAGACACCTATACGGATAATAACCTGACGCCAGGCACCAACTATTTCTATAAAATACGCCCGGTTAACGACAATGCTGCAGGCCCTGTTTCCACACCAATACAGGGTACCACCGCACAAGATAGTTCCGCTCCCACTGCCCCACCTTCACTAACCGTTACCAACTATACGAATAACCAGGTGACATTATCCTGGAGTGCTGCATCCGACGATGCAGGTGTGGCCGGGTATGACATCTATGCCAACAATGTACTCAAAGCATCTGTGGGCAATGTACTCACATATACCATTACCAATCTTACTGATGGTGCACAGTATAATTTCTATGTGAAAACAAAAGATATTTCCGGGAAATACTCTACTCCCAGCAACCAGGTATCAGTAAGAACCAAGAAAGCAACCCTTGATTATAAATTGTATACTGGTTCTTGGAGCAACCTTCCCAATTTTTCCACACTTACGCCTATACAAACAGGCAAAGCATATACCCCAGACCTAAGCATAGTACCTTCCACTACTACCAGTAACTATGGCCTAATGTGGACCGGGTATATCCGTATACCAGCAAATGGCAGCTATAAATTTGAAACCAATTCAGACGATGGTAGCAAACTGTATTTCAATCAAAACTATAGCAACACGGCTACTGCTACGGTAAATAACGATGGCGCACACGCCGCTACATTTGCTTCCGGCACAGTAAATAATGTAACCGCCGGCGTATATCCCATTACCATCACTTATTTCCAGGCTGGCGGCGGCGCTACCATGGAAGTATACTGGACCTGTGCTGCAGCAGGCATCCCCACCCGCCAGTTGATACCGGCAGAAGCATTCATAGATACAGCTGCTATCGTAGGTAACGCTCCCAATGCCCCATCAAATCTCACTGTAGCGGTGAACAATTACAGTAAACTGAACCTGCACTGGACCGACAACAGTAACAACGAAAATGGGTTTGAAATATACCGTAGTACAAGCAACGGCGGCACTTACAGCATTATAGCTACCACCAATGCCAACGCCAACACCTACACAGATACCGCTTTACAAGCCAATACAGCCTATTATTATAAAATAAGAGCCATTGGCCTATATGGTGAATCGGCCTATACAACGGTGGCCAACACCACTACACCGGCAAGACCGCTACCACCGGCAGCTCCCAGCAATCTGCAAACACAGGCACTCTCCACACAGGTAGTAAAACTAACGTGGATGGATAATGCCAATAATGAAAGCGGGTACGAAATACACCGTTCCCTGGGTGATAGCGTTCATTTCAACTTCTTGAAAGCGGTAGGTCTGGTAACTACTACAGCTGATTCCACTCTCGCCGCCAATACCGTAGCATACTATAAGGTACGTGCAGTTGGCGAAGGCGGCTACTCTGACTTTACCCCCGCAGTATCAGCCAAATCACTGAATAACCCACCCAGCATCGCCGCCATCAGCAATCAAACTATCCGTTACGGCACTACGCAAACCATCCCTGTATCTGCTACAGATCCAGATAACGACGCTATTACTTTCAGCCTCGCGAATGTACCTCCATTTATTAGCCTGCAACAGCAGGCAGGCAATACTTCCCTGGTATTATCGCCCGATGAAACGCAACAAGGCGTCTATAACCAGATCGCAGTAATCGCTACAGATGCCAACAACGGTACAGATACTGCTTTCTTCAACCTGGTGGTAAACGATAACTACCCGCCGGTGATTGATTCTATTCCTGCTACCAGCGTAGATGAAGGCACACAGGTGACCATAAAACTCAGTCTGAAAGACCAGAACCCTGGTAATACCTTCACCTGGACAGGCATACAGTTACCTTCCTTTGCTACTTTACAAAGCCAAAACGATACTTGCCTGATCACATTCCTCCCTGGATATGCTGCCTCCGGCACTTACCAGGTAACAGTGAAAGCAACCGATAACCAAGGCGGCATCGATATCCGTAGCTTCACGCTAACTGTGATAGACAGGCCAACACCTAATTACAAGTTGTTCCTCAACTTCTACCTGAACAACCCAGCCTCCGCACCATGGAATAATATTACCAGCACAACCACTACCAGTCTGAAAGATGAAAATGGACAGGTAACCAACGCTGGATTAACATTCGATGAAACCTGGTGGGCAGCTGGCGTAGAAGGCACTACCACTGGCAATAACAGCGGCATATATCCGGATGTAGTAATGAGCCAGTACCTCTACTTTGGCTCCCTACCCGGCTTCTTTACCGGCGCACCAAGCATGCATGGGCATATTACCGGTCTGGAAACCAACCGGACATACACCGTTAAATTTTTCTCCAGCAGTAAATGGTGGGCGCCGCAACCAGATAACGGCAGCACCCAATACACTGTCAACGGCGTTACAAAAACGTTGTATGCACAAAACAATACCACTAATCTGGCGGTATTTGAAAACCTTACGGCAGATACCAATGGTGAAATCAAATTTACCTTGAGCGTACCGCCAGGCGGACAGGTAGGTTACCTCAACGCCATGGAAGTAGACGCAGGAGGGGCAGGCGACACTACCATAGTGGTCAATCATCCACCAATGCTTACGCCTATTACCAACAAAACACTAACAGCCGGCGATACACTCCATGTTAGCATTTCAGGTACCGATCCTGAAAATGATGTCATTACTTATTCCGGCTATCAACTGCCATCCTTCGTATCTGTAGTGCAATCCGGTAGTAATCCTTACCTACTGGTGGCACCCACCACCAGCAATGCAGGTCAGTACAATCGTATAGGCGTTATCGGTACCGATACACATGGCAACAGTGATACCGCTATATTTAACCTCACCGTTACCAATCCGGCAAGCGATACTAGCGGGTACAAATTGTTCCTCAACTTCCATCTGAATAGTCCTGCCCCCGCGCCATGGAATAATGTTAGCGGCTCCACTACCGCTAATCTGAAAAATGATAATGGTCAAACTACCAGTGCAGGCCTGCACTTCGACGAAACCTGGTGGGCAACCGGCGTAGAAGGCGCTACCACCGGTAATAACAGTGGTATCTATCCCGATGTGGTAATGAGCCAATACCTGTATTTCGGTTCCTTGCCAGGATTCTTTACTGGAGCGCCAAACATGACAGGTCATCTAACAGGCCTGGAAACCGGTAAGTTGTATACCATCAAGTTCTTCTCCAGCAGTAAATGGTGGGCGCCGCAACCAGACAATGGCAGCACACAGTTTACCATTAACGGAGTAACGCAAACACTATATGCACAAAACAACACCACCCATGTAGTTACCTTCAGTAACATTACACCTACTGCAGCAGGCGAGATCGTATTCTCCCTGGGTATACCGGCAGACGGGCAGGTAGGATTCCTCAATGCCATGGAAATAGATGCAGGCGCTAGCGAGCAACCTTCCAATAACTATAAACCGGTGATAACGGCTATCGCTGATCAGACACTGGAAGCCGGCGCTACGCTGAATTTACCAGTAAACGCTACTGATGCTGATGGAGATCCTATCACCTACAGCACGCTGAACCTACCGTCTTTTGTTACTTTATCGCAGGCTGATGGCAGCGCAACACTTGCAATAGCGCCAGCCATTAACAATGCAGGTAGCTACAATAACATCAGTGTGATTGCCAAAGACTCTTATGGTGCTGCTGATACCACTACCTTTAATCTAACCGTAACCGCACCGGCCAATGGTGGTGGTAGCTCCAGGGTATTGCTCAACTTCCGGCTTAATACCGACGCGCCAGCCCCATGGAATAATATCACTGGTGCCACTGCTAACCTCAAAAACGAAAGCGGACAATCTACCGGTATCGGTATCCATTTCGATGAAGCCTGGTGGGCAGCCGGTGTGGAAGGCGCTATTACCGGCAACAACAGCGGCGTATATCCGGATGCGGTATTAAGCGAATACCTTTACTTCGGCTCCCTATCCGGATTCTTTACTGGCGCACCAAGCATGCACGGACATATCACCGGCTTAAACGCCAATACCACCTACGCAATTAAGTTTCTCTCTAATAGTAAATGGTGGGCGCCACAGCCAGACAACGGCAGCACGCAGTTCACCATTAATGGAATGAGTCAAACACTATATGCACAAAACAATACCAGCAGTACAGCAGATTTCAGTAATCTCACTGCCGACGCTAACGGAGAAATTACCTTTATCCTGAGCATTCCTCTAGGTGGCCAGGTAGGATACCTGAATGCTATGGAGATAGACATTACGCCTAATACGCCGGATACATTGGGCAGCCTCGCTACCTACATGGGCATGGGCACGCCAGGCTCCCAACTGCATAATGGCTTCAGTCTCACAGATCCATCCACACCAGATAGCCAACTGGAGGTAAACGTGTATCCTAATCCGTTTGCCAGCAACATTGCAGTGGATATTACCCTGCAGAAAACTGCTCCTTCCCTGCTGATAGAAATTGTAGACCTGGGAGGCAAACGCCTTTACAGTGAAGTAAGAAGAGCTGTACCACAAGGTAAGAGTGTAATCAGGATCAATACCAACAGGCAGATCACTTTACCAGGTATCTATATCATTAAAGTGTCAACTATAACCGGTGAAACAAAGGGGGTGAAGCTTGTTAAACAAAACTGAGTCCTAACTGAATGATTATTAATAAAAAGATCCGTTCCGGTAAGTTAGCCGGAGCGGATCTTTTTTATTATTTACAAACTTTACCTGCCAAACCGCAGCGATAACCAAGTAAATTTTACGTTTCGCTTAAAAATAAAGTATACATAAAAGTAATCTATTACTTTTGCGTCACCGAATATACCTGGACCAACTATGCTCCCGGGTGTTCTACTTAACCTCATCCTCCGACAAAACCAATAACCTGGCCAATAAAGCCAACTGATTTTTTACCATCTCCTCTGATACTCCTGTAATAATTACCGGGTACATGGATATACTATACTGTATGCTTTCCACGTGCACCTGTACCAATAAACGTAGTTAAAGAACAATTACTATATGGATATTGTGTTTTTTGTAAAAGCACTGCTTAAAAAGAAATGGTGGATATTGATCAGCACCCTGGTAGCTGTTGTAGGCGCATTGGCCTTAACCATCGGTAAACCCAAGCAGTATGCCTCCACCGCGCAGATGGCCACTGGTTTCACCACCAACGAACAAATAAAACTGCGGGATGAAAACCTCAACCTGTTTGAAGCAGATGTGAAATTCGACAACGTGGTGGAAACCATGAACTCCCCATTGGTAATAGGATTGTTAGCCTGCGACCTGATGGTACATGACCTTACTACTAATAAACCATTCCGGAAGCTCACAGAAAATGAATTGCAAAAGCCCCAGTATAAAGAAGCCAACAAAGAAGATATTCTCCGGATATGCCGCCAGAAAAGCGACTCCTTACAAATTCTCTCTTCTTCCCAACCCGAAGAACGTAAAGTGCTTGAATACATGAAATTGTACCGGTACGATTATGAATCTATCCGCAAAATGGTATATGCTGGTCGCCTTTCCCGTACCGATTATATCAATATCAACTGCTACTCGGAAAACCCTGAGCTATCGGCGTATACAGTGAATATGCTCTATAAAGAATTTATCCGTTTTTACCGTAGCTCGAGATCAGAATTATCCGTGGAAAATGTGGAAACATTTGAAGCACTGGTAAATAAAAAGAAACAGGAGCTGGAAACGAAAATAGAAGCACTACGCCAATATAAAACAGCACAGGGCGTACTGAATGTAGAAACAGCCAGCGGCAACGAATGGGACCTCATCAAACAGTTTGAGAAGTCATTAACAGATGAAAAAGCCAATAACAATAACCTGCAGGCATCATTGGATAATATAAATACACAACTGGCACAATTAAGTAACGGTAAACCTGCCTACACCAACTCCAACAGCGAGATCCTGGCACTCAGGAAACAGATCAACGACCTGAACGATGAATACATACGCAATGGCGCCAACGATGATGCTCTCGCAGATAAGATCAAAGCACAGCGGGTCAAATTGCAACATGCCATGATGGATGCCTCTGTACCTAACGGCAAAGTAAGTACGAAGGAAGAGCTTGTGCAGCGCAAAGGCACTCTCGAAGCTGAACTCCGCGCCTCGAAAGAGAATATCAGCAGCCTGGAAAAAAAAGTAGGTAAACTGCGCGCCTCTGTTGGCTCCTACGCCAACAAAGAAGCTACCGTTACCTCCCTGCAACAGGAAGTAACCCTCACCCAGGATGAATATAATAAACTGAAAGAAAAACTGGGCGCTGCACTCGACTACAGAAATGTGCCACAGGATAACTTCCGCCAAACTTTAATGGGGCAACCCGCCTTTACACCGGAATCTTCCAAACGCTTGGTGATCATGGGCATGGCTGGTATCGCCGTATTCATGATCTCCTGCATTGGTATCTTGTTCGGCGAGTTCATGGACAATTCCATCAAGTCGCCTTCTATATTCAACCGGGTTTCTAACCTGAAACTGATCAGCACTATCAACTACGCCAATCTGCGTAAGTATAACCTGCTTGAAATACTGCAACGCAAAACAGACGAATCACAATGGCTGAAAAGACAGAACATGTTCCGTGAGCTATTGCGCAAGCTGCGGTTTGAGCTGGAAAGCAGTGGCAAAAAAATATTCCTTTTTACCAGTACAGAACCACAGCAAGGCAAAACTACCCTGCTACAGGCAGTAGCCTACAGCCTGAGCTTGAGCAACAAAAAGGTGCTGGTACTGGATACTAATTTCTGTAACAACGATGTAACCGTACAGATGGAAGCCAGACCAACCCTGGAAGCCTTTTCCGTACCACCGGCGGAATTCAGCATCGAAAAATTCCGGGAATATGTCACTACTTATGCCACTCCGGGCATTGAAGTAGCAGGCTGTAAAGGTGGCGACTATACGCCATCCGAAATATTACCTCCCAACAATATATTACAATACCTGCCACAGCTAAAATCCTATTATGATTACATTCTGATGGAAGGCGCTCCATTGAACGACTTTACCGACAGCCGGGAACTTACCGCTTATGCAGAAGGCGTAGTGGCTATCTTCTCCTCTAAGTTAAAAATGAAGCAGATCGACCGGGAATCTTCCGACTTCCTCGAGCAACTGGGTGATCAGTTCCTGGGAGCCGTACTGAATGGTGTAAAAGAAGATTTTCTTGAGCTTTGATTTACCCGTTATGAAACCAGAAAAACTGTTCAACCTCTTCCAGTTGCCGCCTGTTAAAAGTGAATCACGTTATGCCTGGGTAGACTATGCAAAAGGGATTGCTATTATACTGGTGGTATACCGGCACCTGGCATATGGTTTACTTGCCAGCGGCGTACCGCTGCCCCATGGCGTTACTGCTACCAACGACATGTTGTACAGTTTCCGGATGCCTCTTTTTTTCCTTTTATCCGGCGCCTTTTTCAGTAAAAGCATCGCAAAAAGAGGGATAAACGGTGTGCTATATACGAAAATCAATACTTTATTATATCCCTATCTGTTATGGGCTATTATCCAGGTCTCCCTGCAGATCCTTTTCTCTGAATATGCCAACTCACAACGTTCAGCAAAAGACTACCTGAACATCTTTCTGCAACCCAGAACGCTGGACCAGCTCTGGTACCTATTTGCCCTGTTTAATGTTACCATCCTTTACTTGCTGGTAACACTGGCATTGAAAGAAAAAAAGATAGGACAACTGGCGGTTGGACTTGGTTTATTAGGATGCGCACCTTATGTACAAAATTTCAGCGCATTGTATGACGTTGCCCTGCATTATATCTTCTTTGCCATTGGCGATCTGGCAGCCAGGTATTTTTTCCGGGAAGAAACACAGACATGGCTATCTAACCCCAAACACCTATTGATGGCCCTACCGGTATTTGGCGCACTGCAATGGTATTATCTCTACCATCAACAGATGAACCTCTACCTCTTCCTACCTATCGCATTGAATGGATGCCTTTTTGTAATGCTGTTATCCTCATGGTTGGCGCATACAGGAAAGATGGAATTCTTGGGTACCATCGGACATTATTCCTTATACATCTACCTGCTGCATGTAAGCATTGCAGCACAGCTACGGGCTGTACTACTGGAAATGGGCTTTCACCAGGGCCTGTTATTATTGCTGTTTCTGATACCCGTAGCCATCTACCTTTCCATCATCGCGTACAAGGGTTGCATGATGCTAGGATTATCCTTTTTGTTTTCCGGAAAAACCGGGGCATTTAAAACTGTAAAAAAAGCAGGCATTTCATGAAAGCAAAAACAAAGAAAAAGCCAATAGAGCAGCCGCTCCACGAGCTACTGATCATCATCTTTATCACACTGGTGCTCTTTGCCATGTCTGTCAAAATAGTATTTCTGTAAATCGATATCAGTGGAAGTTGTAAAAAGAAATATACTCAATGTTTTCCTCATCGCTGCCTGGGCACTATTGGTACTGTTAGTAGCCTATCTCAGCGCGCTGGAAATAAAATATACCATCCTCCTGTTGGGCGGCGTAATTGGTCTCGCTATTGCAGGTATTGCCATCCTGAACTTCCGGGTGGGTTATTATATTGCACTCACTGTTGGCCTTACGGTGCGGTTAGTGGAAAGAATGTCCGGTACAGAAGTAAGCGTAGGCGTACTCATAGATGCCGTACTGCTGCTCACTATACTAGGTAGCCTGTTAAAGCCGGGAGATAAAAGCATCAAAAAAGTAAATTTCCTCAACGATCCCTTGCTGATTACTTTCTATATCTACTTTGGACTTATCCTGCTCGAGTGCTTCAACCCCGCCATACACGACCGGCATGGATGGAGCAACTTCACCCGGGGACTTGTACGCAACCTGCTGTTTATGTACCTGGCCATGAAAATGATCCGTAACATGGATGATCTGAAAGTATTTTTCAAATACTGGATTATCATCCTCACCCTGGCAGCGCTGTATGCATGCGTACAACAATGGTTTGGCCTGTTGCCTTTTGAAAAAGCATTCATAGCACGATACCCTGAAAAATTCAAGACCGTTCTTATTCTCACCGGCATACGCATTTTTTCCTTTATGTCTGATCCAGCGGTGTTTGGCCTGTTGATGGCTTGTGGCGCTATTATAAATATCGTATTGCTTACCAGCCCTTCTAAACTGGTTTCCTTTTACCAGAAAATACTGCTGGTGGTATCCCTGATCCTGCAGTTGATGGCGCTGGGTTATTCCGGTACCAGAACTGCCTATATCATGGTGCCCATAGGCCTGCTGATGCTGGTACTCATCAATCTGCGCGACAGGAATACCATTATTGGTGCGTTAGTATTTGCTTTCGCCTTCCTGGCAGTAATGTTTGGCCCTTTTCACAATAACGCCACTATCATCAGGATACGTACTGCCTTCTCCAGCAGCGACGACGCTTCTATGACCGTAAGGGATGTAAACCGGCACCGGATACAACCCTATATCCTCTCTCATCCGATTGGCGGAGGCCTGTTAAGCTGCGAACCTGGTTCCGGCACAGAGCTCGACGGTTTTCCGCCCGACAGCGGGTACTTACGTACTGCCCTGGAACAGGGATGGATAGGACTGATAATGGTGATGTTCAATCTCTTTCTGCTGATGCGGTACGCTGTCAGCAATTACTTCAATAGCAAAACGCCAACACAGCAACAGTTCGCCCTGATCATCACCTGCGTATTGTTTGCCCTGGTAGTAAGCATGTATGCACAGGAAGCCGCCGGGCTTATAGAATCGGCCCTGCTATTTTATGCCTTAAATGGCATTGCTATAAAAATGAAATATTTATCATCTCCAAATATCACAAAATGAAAAAAGCGCTATTCTTCTTATTAGCTGTATGTACAGGTGCCGCCACCAATGTTCAGGCGCAAACTCAAGCTGATACCAGTATTATACTGAAACTACCTGCAGATGTGTTTACCGTAAGCCGCTTAAAAGAAAAGCTTGTAGAACTGGCCATGAATAACCCCAGCATTAAAGTATTAGACACTAAAAAAGAGATCACCCACTACGACGAAAACAGAGCCAAAGCCGGCTGGTTAAATATGCTCACTGCAGCAGGTAACTTAAACGAATTTACGATCAAGGGCAATTCTAACAACAGTACCTTATACCCCAGGTATAACTTTGGCATTATGGTACCCATAGGAAATTTAATCAGCATTCCTAATGAAGTGAAAGCAGCCAAAGCGAATGGAAGAGCAATAGACCAACAGAAAGAAGGCGAAAAGCTAGCGCTCAAAGTGATGGTATTACGCGCCTACGAAGATTATGCAGCCAACAAACAACTATATGAACTGCAGCTGCCTTTATTAGAAGATGCTTACAACCATTACAAACAAACAGAGCAAAAATTCTCTAATGGCGACCAAAACGTAGCCGTAGAAGGATTGAACGACGCCTATCGTATCTACAACGCAGAAATGGTCCGTAAAGTAAACCTGGAGAGGGATGTAAAGCAATCCAAGATCTCGCTGGAAGGCATCATCGGCACTACACTGGAAGAAGTGCTCCTGCACTTATAATCAGGTTCATCGCAGCCATTATAATATACACTACATGAAAATGTTTTTTTTATCAGGCTTACTGTTGCTGCATACCTTGTTGGGAATAGCGCAAAACATTAAGCCATTCCAGCAGATTGAGGTACAGATCACCCCCTGGCACCATATTCCGGCCTTACTGTATTTACCGGAACATTTAAAAAGTGGCAAAAGGTATCCTTTACTGATCGCTTTTCATGGTAAAAGCATTGCCGGTACAGACGTTACAAAAATATTCCGGCAAGGAGTCGCCAAACAAATGCATGAAGGCAAAAAGATTGACGCCGTAAATAAAATAGACGGAAAAAAATACGAGTTTATTGTGATGGCGCCGCTGGCTACCAGTTGGTCGCTCGGACCGGAACACCTGGATGTTGCACTGAACGATGTATTAAAAAGATACCCGATAGATTCTTCCCGCATATACGTTACCGGTTACAGCGCGGGCGGATGGTCTGTAGCCATGGCGGTAACCGACCGGCATACCGCAAAGCGTATAGCCGCCGCCGTAAACATGTCGCCCGCCACAATAGACGATAAAAACCTGAATAGCTTTGCTATTACTGCCGCTAGCAACATACATGTTTGGTACTTTGGCGGCACAGAGGAACCTGTATTCCTGGGCAACTGTAAACGCTATGCAGACAGCACCAACAAATACAAACAGGGGCTTACGCAACTTACTACCGGCGATCATAAACACTGTTGCTGGGAAACCTATTATAACCCCTCTTACCGGGAAAATGGGATGAATATTTACGAATGGCTGCTGCAATTCAAAAAATGAAAAAGCTGATAAAAATAATATCGCTCTTCGTAGGCACCTTACTGTTAGGCGGCCTGTTATTTTTCATATACCTCAGGAGCCGGCAGGAAACGGCAGTATTAAATGATGTGGTACGTCAGCTGGCGCCAGGGAAATTTATACATCTGGACCATGGACTGGTACACTACCAGTTATATGGTCCTGATACCGCAAAGTTGCTGGTGTTGGTCCATGGAGGCGGCGCCAGCGGCATGGAGGTATGGAAATATAACATCCCCTTCCTACTATCGAAGGGCTATCGCATACTGACTTACGACCTTTATGGCAGAGGCTATTCAGACAGGCCGGAAGTTACTTACGATCTGCCCCTCTACCGTAATCAGCTACGCCAATTGTTAGATACCCTTGGTTTACGGCAACCCTTTGACCTGATTGCCATGTCGATGGGCGCCGCAATAGGGATGGATTATACCGCTCTGCACCCCAGCCGGGTGCAGCACCTGGTACTACTCGGACCCGCCGCTAGTGGCGACCTGCAAACAGGAAGATACATGTCTGTTCCTTTTATCGCCGACCTGTTGATGACCGGCTACTGGTATCCCCGTTCCGTGGAAAATCAACGTAAAGAATTCGTGAATCAACCGCTCTTCAATACCTACAGTCAACGGTTGCAATATTTCATGAATTTCAGGGGCTATAAGCGGCTTACCTTATCTACCTGGCAGCATATGCTCAACCAAAACCAACTGTACCTGTTAAAAGAGATAATAGCGGATAAAATACTACTGATATTTGGCCGGCAAGACCCTTATTTCCCTGAAGAAAAGCTACATACCTATCAAGCATTGTACCCCACACTCGTGGCTTATTCCATAGACAGTGCCGGGCACATGCCACATTATGAACAGCATGAAAAGGTAAACCAGCTAATATGGACATACCTCCATGCCGGCAATCCCGTTACGCCTTAAAATGGTAAGGCATGGCAGTTATACTGTCATGCTATTAATTTTGCCGGTAACCGGTAGACTGTAAAGCAGATCCTGATTTAGGCTGATAGTAATTATTAACATCAATACCGGCAACGTCTACACTAGCGATACGGGTATTACCATCGGCCCCGGTGCCTTCGGTATAAGTACCGCCATTTTCCGTATATACATAGGAGTTATAGGTGATGCTGCCGCCGGAAAGCCTAGGCTGGATAAAGGCATTACTTTTAACAACCTGCGGCGCTGCCATGCCCTGATAGCCGTTAATCCGTAGGCATACGCCACCTACCCGGGCAATGGTATTGTTGGTGATTTGCACCACCGCGTTATCAGTACCTCTTAAACTTACGCCATCGCTCTGGTTATCCCTGAGCAGATTATTATAAATGATATGGGTAGCCCCATTTTCACCGGAACCATAAAACTGTACCAATTCTCCCCACCCATCATGCACATAGTTATCGTGTACATTGGTATTGGTAGTGCGGCCACCAATCAGGATACCGCCATTATGTGCCGAGTTATGTTGACCTCCCCAACTGGTCACAGTATTCTTATATATTTCCAGCTGATCGATGGCTGCTGTTTGAATACCATCGGCGCCTCCATTGGACACGCTGTTATTATAGATCTTAACATGATGCCACTTGATCGGCTGCACATATTCCTGGCCCGCGGTAAAACCGGAAGGATCGCCGTAGTATGGCACATTTGCCGTAAGGTTCCAATACAAGGCTGTATGGCCAATATACATGGCTTCATTATTAGTACCGCTAATGTCTACATCGTGGATCAGCAAACCTTCCATTTGGGAATTAGGATACTGTGTATTTTTATCTCCTTTTACCGGGTCTGTTTTAGCCCAAATACCCGTGCCCCCATTGCGGATGGTGATATTACTGATCTCAAAGTTATCAGAATGGTTGCTGAGGGTAATATCAAAATAAGCTTCCCGGGCTGCCTGTGTACTGCCATCCAGGATGAAATCGGATTTGTTCTTATCTGCACCTACTTTAATATAATGACAATTGGCAAAGCCAAGGGCAGTAGACCATGCCCCCCCATTCCAAATGGGGTTGCCTATTTTAGTAACCGTGCCGCTGGCATTACGTACAATGATAGGACTGCCTGCAGTACCATTGAGATTAGAAAAAATAACTGCTGAAAATGTACCTTTTAAGCTCAGTACGTCGCCTCCTTTATAAGACGTCTTGCTACCATCTATCACCAATCGCCCATCTGCATCCGGTACCAATACGTACTCTTTACCTGCAATAGGAGCTGTGCCCGTTGCAGGCTTATCCGGAGTTGTTTCTACAGGCTTGGCCGATTCTGTTTTAGCACAGCCGCCCAGGGTAAATACAAATACCAACACTAATAGTAACATAAATTGTTGTGAGGTCGTGTGATGCTTCATGAGTCTTTCAAAGATTATATGGTTTTAACAAAAGAGCTATAATTGCTATCTGCAATAACAGTTTATTCCTGCGATATGGGTCTGGTTATACTGAAAAATGAGTGCATTGATAACTGTTTTCCGGCAAACAATCAAATGTTGCTTCATTTATTCCTGCGCACTAATATCTGGCATTTTGGCCTATAAAAGCAACAGGTAAACGACAGTCGCTGTTAAAATATTATCCGAAAAAAACGGGCAATACACGTTATCACGCAGGCAGTCATTAAAAAATGAACACGTAGTTGTTAAAAAACATACGACATACTCGCCGCTAGCACTTATCAGCTCTAAAACCCAGCCCCATTAACCATATTAAAAATATTTATATATATTTACATTACTTATATATAATATTTTTTGAAATTTCTTTTAGAAAATTTTTCCACAAAGCACTGCACGGGATGATATAATAGGGATAAAATCACAAGGTTAAAAAAAAGCCGTTCCAGCGATACACTGAAACGGCTTTTTTAATTTTATACAAGAATACAGCTAATTACAAGCCGAATGCTGATTTTACTTTATCAACGTAGTCCAGTTTTTCCCAGGTGAACAGCTCTACTTCTACTGATTTTTCGTGCTTTTTACCTTTGTTGAAAACCTTGGTGACTACTTTAGGTTCGCGGCCCATATGGCCATAAGCGGCTGTTTCGCTATAGATAGGATTACGCAGTTTCAGACGCTGTTCAATAGCGTATGGACGCAGGTCGAAGATCTCTTCGATCTTTTTAGCGATTTCACCATCTGTAAGCTGTACTTTGGCTGTACCGTTGGTATTTACATAGATACCGCAAGGTTGCGCCACGCCAATTGCATAAGACACCTGTACCAGTATTTCATCACAAACACCAGCAGCTACCATGTTTTTAGCGATATGACGGGTAGCGTAAGCGGCAGAACGGTCTACCTTGGAAGGATCTTTACCAGAGAAAGCGCCACCACCGTGAGCACCTTTACCGCCATAGGTATCCACGATAATTTTACGGCCAGTTAAGCCGGTATCACCGTGAGGACCACCAATTACAAATTTGCCGGTAGGGTTGATATGATGATGGATTTCGTAACCTTCAAACAGTTTTTGCAGTTCTGGTTTCAGTTGCGCTTTTACACGGGGGATGAGAATATTGATCATATCCTCCTTGATCTTGGCCAGCATTTTTTCGTCGGCATCAAAATCGTCGTGCTGTGTAGAAATAACGATGGTATCAATCCTTACGGGTTTGTTATCATCGGAGTATTCGATTGTTACCTGAGACTTTGCATCAGGACGCAGGTAAGTAATGTCTTTATTTTCGCGGCGAAGTACGGCCAGTTCCTGCAACAGTTTGTGTGCCAGGTCCAGTGCCAGCGGCATATAGTTTTCTGTTTCGCGGGTAGCGTAACCAAACATCATTCCCTGGTCTCCTGCTCCTTGTTCTTCAGGCGACTTACGGTCTACTCCCTGGTTGATATCGGGCGACTGTTCGTGGATAGCAGAAAGGATACCGCAGGAATTTGCTTCGAACATGTATTCGCTCTTGGTATAACCAATCTTGCGGATCACTTCTCTCGCAATATCCTGTACATCAAGATATGCCTCTGATTTCACTTCACCGGCCAATACTACCTGCCCGGTGGTTACGAGGGTTTCACAAGCGACTTTAGATTTTGCATCGTATGCCAGAAAATTATCGATCAAAGCATCAGAGATCTGATCGGCGACTTTATCAGGGTGTCCTTCTGAAACGGATTCAGATGTAAATAAGTATGGCATAAAAACCGAGGATTATAAATTTTATGGTTTAGTATAAATAATTCTGAGTTTAATATTATACTGCGACAGATCACTACCGCCTACTTTTACACGGCTTACATCCATGTATAGCGGAGAATACGCTTCCAGCTTGAAACCATTATTAGGATCTAGTTTCTTTATAAACCGTTGGACTGTATTCGCAAGGTTAAAAGTATACTGAACTACTTGCACACCTCCGAAATTGGTAATCACCTGACGGGTACCACCAAAGTAAGAAGCCCCACCGGATGAGTAATAATCTATAGGAATTTTAGTGGAGTCACCATTCGTATATTGGGTCAAAGATAAGCTTCCTGGTTCAATAAAAATATTATTCATATCACTTACTCCGGAAGTAATCTGGGTAACTACCAATTCAGCTTTATTGATCATTGCATTCGGGAAGTTTTCCAAACCAGGGATCGTTAATTTGGTATATAAACCTGGCGCCGCGTTCAGGAACAGGATACTATCGCCCTTAGGATTGCCGGTGTTGATAAACCTGCTGGCCTGCGCTCCGTTGTAATTACGGGTAAAGTAATTGGCATGTGCGCTGGTATACTGGCTAAAACCAAATGTAGCCCGCAGGGAATCATCTGAGCTGTTTTTGTAGAATACCGTTAACTTGGTATTACTATTATTCAGATCCAGGTAGATCATGTTCCTGTTGGTACCCAGGTTGGTATCTGGCACAATGGCAAAACCTTTCAGGTAAGCGCGGAAAGACGAGTCGGTGGCAAAGGCGCCATCTGATTTCTGCGACAACAATTCCTGGCCAAAAGCGTTGCTCAATTTAATACGCAGCTGGGCAGTTTCCTTGGTGCCATACACACTCACAGAATCGCGTAAAGACCGGGGCGATACCGTTACAGTTCCCAGCATTTCACCGGTATTGTAAGGCAGCACCCTATTGTAAGCATAATTAGAATCAATGGTAAATCCAGGATCTGCCATGCGATAAACCCGGAAGGTTTGCGTAGAAACAGAGTCGCCGATATAACCGTTGTAACTGAGAGACAGCACCACCGAATCCAGCGTTTGCCCGGCGCCTTCAAAAGTAAAAGCGCTGCTGGGCAAAGACACCTGCGTAAATACGAATGCATGTGTTTTGCCAAAAACAGGGTCTGTAGTAATAGACCCCAATATCTTCTGATAGGCTCCCATTCCATTTACAATGGAGGAATCATACCGGAGGATGTTATTAGCGATAATGCCGGAAAGTACAGTATCCTGCGCATTAATATAGTCCCCTGGAGGAATGAGGCCAGTTCCTAAAATAGTAGATTTATTACAACCAGACACTCCGTACAGTAGAGAAATATAGGTAGCTAAGATGCTAATTTTCTTGAAAATGATCTTCACGCGTTATGGTGTTAGTGAGAATTTTATGGTCCGAACATGCTATTATTGTACCCTCTGCTATTTATTACCCAGTAGCTGCTGGTATAATTGCAGGTAATCGCTGAGATCCTCGTTATCCTTTTTGAAAGGCAGGATAATTTTACCTTTCTCTGCTTTCACTTCATCCACCACTTTCTTTTCCAGCTTATCGCCGGCCAATACAACAGCATCCGCGTATTTCGCCGCGCCTCTGTTCAATGCAGTATTGGTGCCTTCCTTAAACAGTTCCAGGTCTTTTTCCTTGATCTGGTTGCTGATAGTGGCTTTTTTGATAAAGGTGGCGCCCAGTTTCTCTGTGAAAGTATTAGGCGTCATCGAATATATGATTTTTGAATTAGCAAAAACCGGCTCCTTCTTATAAGCAGTTTTCAGGTACATCGGTATCAGAGAAGTCATCCAGCCACTGCAATGAATAATATCCGGCGGCCAGCCGAATTTCTTTACCGTTTCCAGGGCCCCTTTACAAAAGAAGACAGCTCTTGCAGCATTGTCGTCGAAGAATTCATCGTTTTCATCGGCGAAAACAGTCTTACGCTTAAAATAATCTTCATTATCCAGGAAGTATACCTGCAATCGGGCATTAGGAAGCGAAGCCACCTTGATAATCAACGGATAATCATCTCCGTCGATCACAATGTTGATCCCCGACAGTCTAACGACCTCATGCAAACGGTGTCTTCTTTCATTAATAATTCCAAATCTAGGCATGATCACTCTCACTTCCAGGCCAGCCTCATTGGACTTAATTGCCATTTTATTGACCATTGCCGCGTATTCACTCAATTCCAGGTACGGCGACATCTCTTGGGCAATAAAAAGAATTCTTTTCTTTGTGGACATTTAACGCTGATTATTAATGCAGTAATTTTTAATTTGGCTTGCAAAATTACGGATTTTTTACGGAATATTGGCCAATCTGTCAGTTTTAACATCCTTTTAAGCAATGATTTATGTATCTATTTAAGCGCCGAGCGGACCTGAAGAAGCACCTGGACCTGGTCAGGAAAAGTCACAAAAGCATTGGTTTTGTGCCCACTATGGGCGCCCTCCACAATGGCCACCTGTCACTTATTCAGGCTGCCAAAAAAGAAAATGATATTGCCATTTGCAGCATTTTTGTCAATCCAACCCAATTCAACGATCCAAAAGATTTTGAAAAATATCCCATTACCATTGATGAGGATATAAAAAAATTAAATCATATCTCAACAGATATACTTTTTCTGCCATCTGTAGAGGAAATGTATCCTGAAGGACTCGAAACAGCACAAACATATGATTTCGGCAGCCTGGAAACCATTCTCGAAGGCAAATTCCGCCCAGGACATTTTCAAGGCGTGGGTCGTATTGTTCACAAGTTACTGGATATTGTGGAACCAAACCAGCTTTTTATGGGACAAAAAGATCTGCAGCAATGCCTGATCGTACGCCGCCTCCTTTCCTTGATCCATTCACCGGTTAAATTGGTGGTATGCCCCACCGAAAGGGAACCCGATGGCCTCGCCATGAGCAGCCGCAATACCCGCCTCTCTCCCGCCTCCCGGCAAAAAGCAGTGGGTATTTACCAGGCCCTGCTTTCTATCAAAAATAATTTCGGCAAAGACCTGCATTTCCTGGAAAATGCCCACGACGCTTTTGACCAACTTAAAAAACAAGGTTTTGAGCCCGAATACGTCGATATCCTGCAACTGGAGGATGGTCAGCTTAAACAACTGGACCAACCACCCGGCAATGCAACCGTAGTAGCCGCCATTGCCGCCTGGCTCGATGGCGTAAGACTGATCGACAATATGATCATCCAGGGAAACATTTAATGACCAGCAGCCAGCAGTTAACTGCTGGCTGCCACCCCACCGCAGCGGCTGCGCTATCTTCCATATTTTTTCCATAGCTTTGCAAACGCGCTAGCGTTAAGCCAGTTAATAAATTATGCAAATCGAAATTTTAAAGTGTAAGATTCACCGCGCGGTTGTTACCGAAGCCAATCTGCAATATGTTGGAAGTATTACGATTGACGAAGATCTGATGGACGCCGCTGGTTTAATTGAGTACGAAAAAGTACAGGTGCTCAACGTAAATAACGGAGAGAGACTCGAAACCTACGTAATCAAAGGGAAACGCGGCTCCGGCATTATCTGCATGAATGGTCCGGCTGCCCGTTTGGTTGCCCCTGGCGATACCGTGATCATTATTTCTTATGCCATTATGGATTTTGAAGAAGCCAAAAAATATACGCCTATTGCCATATTCCCTAGGGAAGGGAACAAATTATAAGCCCATTTACCGTTTTATTAAACCCTAAAAGACTTTAGACAATGCCAAAAACGCTGAAGAACGTTATCAAGTTTGTTTGCTTTTTCGGCATAGGGGTATTATTGATATGGCTGTTCACCAAGGACATCACAGCTGCACAATGGGAGGAGATCAGTGCTGCATTCCGTAAAGCCAACTACTGGTTATTGATTCCTGCTATGACCATCGGCATTGCCAGCCACTGGTTCCGGGCAGTGAGATGGAAGTTGCTCATGAAGCCACTGGGGTACCAGCCCTCTACCCTCAACACCTTTTTCGCAGTAATGGTAGGTTACCTGGCCAACCTCGCCGTTCCCCGCCTCGGTGAAGTAACGCGTTGCGGCATACTCGCTCAGTACGAAAAAGTGCCGGCCGAAAAACTGGTAGGCACCATGATTGCAGAACGGGCGGTAGACCTACTCTGCCTGATCCTTATCATGGTGTTCACTGTACTTACCCAGCTGGATACGCTGGGAGCTTACGTACATTCCGACATCCTCGTACCAATTTCCAATAAAATAGCCCATGCCAACGGCATGCAGCTACTTATCGGAATAGCCGTACTAGGTATCCTCGTGATGCTGACGATATGGTTGCTGGGCCGTTTCGCCCGCTCCAAAGTAGCCATCACTATTAAAAGCCTCGCCAGGGGTATTCTCGAAGGGATTCTTTCCATTGGTAAAATGAAAAATAAAGGCTGGTTTGTGTTATATACGGTGCTTATCTGGAGCGCTTACCTCTCGCAGGTATATATCGGCTTCTTTTGCCTGAAAGCAACCAACCATCTCGGCATCAGCGCCGCATTAGCCGTTCTTATGATCGGCAGCGTGGGCATGATCGTTACCCCAGGCGGTATCGGCGCCTACCAACCCCTGGTGCAGAAATCGCTGGAACGCTATGGTATTCCTTATGCCATCGGATTTGCCTTCGGTTGGATCATATGGGTGGCGCAAACCCTGCTGGTAATCGTGCTGGGTTTTATCAGCCTTATTGCCCTGCCAGTGGTTAATAAAAGAAAACAAACTGCTGCAGGCCGGTAAAGCAAGGCTTTATTGCCAACAGGCAACCGGTTAGCTTTTAGGGCTGGTAAATAGCCCCTAAAAGCTAACCACCTCCACGTTTTCTCCCTACTTTTGATTAACTTTAATTTAATACCATCGATTAGTACGAAAACTGTATCATCGCAGTTTAGACAGTGTGGATTTATTGAATGTAAAATAGTTTGTATGCGTTTGCCGAATGGTGAGAACTTAGATATTATAACAATGCCCGTAGTCACTACAATACCAAAGAAAGCGCCCAAAAAGAAAGAGCCTCTCGAAAAAAAGAAATTGATCGCCAGGGATATCAGCTGGCTTTCGTTCAATGCACGGGTGTTGCAGGAAGCAGCAGATAACACAGTACCGCTTCACGAACGCATTCGCTTCTTAGGCATCTTCTCCAATAACCTCGACGAATTTTTCCGGGTGAGGGTGGCTACCCTCAAAAGAATGATGTCTTTTGGCAGATCTGCCAAAATGCATCTGGAAGAAAATCCTGATCAAATACTCGATGAAATACAAACAAAAGTTATCGAGCAACAACGGGAGTTCGACCTGGTCTGGAAAGATATCGCCTCCGAAATGGAAGCACAGCGCATTTTCATGCGTACAGAAAAACAACTCAATAAAGAACAACAAAAATTTGTACAGAACTATTTCAATGAGAAAGTACGCACCAACATCATTCCCCTGATGATTGAGAGCATACAGCAATTTCCCATCCTGCGCGATAAATCTATCTATCTCGCCATTGTATTGGCCCGCCAGGATAATTCCGTACGACAGAAATTTGCGCTCATAGAAATACCTACTACGGTATTACCACGCTTCATCATCATCCCTTCCAAGCCAGGCGAACATGATATTATCCTGCTGGAAGACCTGATCCGCTTCTGCCTACCCAATATATTCTCTTACTTCGGCTACGATAAATTCCTGGCGCATATCATCAAGGTAACCCGCGATGCAGAACTGGATATCGACAATGATATCTCCGACAGCCTTATCCACCAGATAGAGAAAGGTTTGAAAGACCGGCGCAAAGGGAAACCTGTACGCTTTGTATATGATAAAGATATTGATCCGCTGCTGCTCGAATACCTGATGCGCAGACAAGGACTGTCTGGTAAAGATAATCTCATTCCCGGTGCACGTATCCATAATTTCAAGGATTTTATGGACTTCCCGGAATCTATCTTCCCACCACATTTACACCGCAAAACATTTACACACCCGCTGTTCGTAAATGCCACCAGCGTTATGCATGTCATCCACCGTCAGGATGTAATGCTACATTTCCCTTACCATTCTTTCGATACCATCATCGATCTCCTCAGGGAAGCTGCCATTGATCCAAATGTATCCTCTATCAAGATAACTGCGTACAGGCTTGCCCGTAATTCCAAGATTATTAATGCCCTGATTAATGCAGTACGCAATGGTAAACAGGTAACAGTAGTATTGGAGCTCCGCGCACGTTTCGACGAAGCGGCCAACCTGGAGTGGAAGGCCCGGCTGGAAGAAGAAGGCGTAAAAGTACTACTGGGCATCCCCAACACGAAAGTACATGCCAAACTATGCGTCATCAAAAAACGTGTTGGCACTAAAACCCTCCAGTACGGCTTTGTGAGCACCGGTAACCTGAACGAAAAAACCGGCCGCATATACGGCGACCACTGTCTGCTGACCGCCAACCGGTCTATCATTGCAGACATCAACCGTATCTTTACCTACTTGGAAAATCCCCGCCACGATATTAAAATACTGGAAGGCTGCAAAACATTACCGGTAAGTCCGCTTAATATGCGGGATACCTTCCTGCGGCTGATAGACCGGGAAATTAAAAATGCCCGCCACAAAAAGAAAGCCGCTATCACCATAAAAATGAACTCCCTCTCCGACGCTACTCTCATCGCTAAACTCTATGAAGCAGCCAAGGCAGGAGTAGATATTAAAATGGTAATACGGGGTATCTGCTGCGCCTATACGGAAAATAAGAAGTGGAAGAAAAACATGACCGCCGTAAGCATTGTAGACGAGTACCTGGAACATGCCCGCGTGTTTATTTTCCATCATGGCGGCCAGCAAAAAGTATACATCGCTTCTTGCGATTGGATGATACGCAACCTCGATCACCGTGTGGAAGCGGCAGCTCCCATAACAGACCCGGCTATACGCCAGGAACTGATCGACATCATGAATATTCAACTGAGCGGCAATGTAAAAGCCCGGATATTGGATAATGAACAAAAAAATGAATACAAGAAGGATGGCGACAAAAAGATCCGCACACAAGTGGAAATTTTTAGGTATCTATATGAAAAGCAATACCAATAAGGCTTTTAAGTAGGATACACTACCCTCCAGATCACTAAAAATAAAGGCCGGTGAGGAAGAGAGCTTCCTTACTGGCGAACAAAATAACCAAATGTTTTACTTTTGCCTTTTGATCTAACGACAGACAGATGAAATTAGCTGCGATTGATATCGGTTCTAATGCTGCCAGGCTGCTTATCTCCGAAGCATCCCCCAACAATGCAGGCGTCATGGACTTTACCAAGTTAAACCTGGTAAGGGTACCGCTGCGACTAGGATTCGAAGTATTCAACAACAATACAATTTCAGAGAAAAAGGCAACGGAGCTCATTCATACCATCAAAGCATACAAGCACCTGCTGGAAGTATACGAGGTAAAATATCTCAAGGCCTGCGCCACTTCTGCCATGCGTGATGCCAGTAATGGCGAAAACATCCTTCAAGAAGTAAAAGCGCAAACAGGTATAGACATCCGCATTATTTCCGGACAGGAAGAAGCATCCTTTATCTACGAAAACCATGTGGCCGAGAACATGGATAAAACCAAGTCATATATCTATATCGATGTTGGTGGCGGTAGTACAGAACTGACACTCTTTGGCGGCGGCAAACTGCTCTTCAAAACATCCTTCAATATCGGCACCATCAGGTTGCTGCAGCAACAGGTAACAGATGCCCAGTGGCAGCAAATGAAGGACTTCCTGAAACAGCAGCTCAAAAGCGTAGGGCCTGTGATCGCTATTGGCTCCGGCGGTAACATCAACAAAATATTCTCCCTCTCCAAGCGTAAGGAAGGCAAACCCCTGTCGCTCGATACACTAAAAAACTACTACAAAGAATTCAATAGCTTCAGCGTAGAAGAACGCATTCACCTGTATAACCTGCGGGAAGACCGGGCCGATGTGATTGTACCTGCCCTGCAGATCTACATCAACGTAATGCGCTGGGCCAATACGCCAGAAATCTACGTACCTAAAATAGGACTTGCTGATGGGCTTATCCACGCCCTCTATGAAGAAATAGCAGTAAGCGCCGGGCTACCGGGCCGTACGTAAAAAACATTTTCTTTTATCTTTTTATATTGCCACCTTTGCGGTTATTGCTTACAGTTAAATGTTAAAAGATAACTGCTTATGTCAGTGAATAAAGAAATAAAGCGCGTCACCACACATATCCTGCAAAAAATGAAAATCGACGGGGAACGGATTTCTATGCTTACCGCATATGACTACTCCATGGCCCGTATTTTCGACGATGCTGGCATCGATATCTTACTGGTAGGCGACTCTGCTTCTAATGTAATGGCAGGACATGAAACTACCCTGCCTATCACCCTGGACCAGATGATTTACCATGCAGCTTCCGTAGTAAGAGCGATTAAACGCTGCTTTGTAGTAGTAGACCTCCCCTTCGGCTCCTACCAGGGCAACTCTAAAGAAGCCCTTAATTCCACTATCCGCATTATGAAGGAAACCGGGGCGCATGGTATTAAAATTGAAGGCGGCGAAGAGATCATTGAATCCGTAAAACGTATCATCTCCTCTGGCGTACCTGTAATGGGACACCTGGGCCTTACCCCCCAGTCTATCTACAAATTCGGTACCTACGCCGTACGCGCCACGGAAGAAGCTGAAGCTAATAAACTCATCAACGACGCCAAACTGTTGCAGAATGCAGGCTGTTTCGCCATTGTGCTGGAAAAAATCCCTGCTTCCCTGGCCAAAATAGTGGCAGAAGCTGTAGAAATTCCCATCATTGGTATTGGCGCCGGAAAGTATGTAGACGGACAGGTACTGGTAATGCACGATATGCTGGGCATCAACAAAGAATTTAAACCCCGCTTCCTGCGCCGCTATCTCGACTTATACAGCCAGATTTATGGCGCCACACAAGCCTATATCAACGACGTAAAAGCCAGGGATTTCCCCAACGATAACGAACAATACTAAGCATCTGCTGCATTTCCATCATCCCTTGCCTAAATATCCAGATAAGGGATGATGGAAATGATGAAATATGCTTATATTCGCTTTAGATGAACTATCTGTTGAACATACAGCTTTCTCTTCTCTCTTATCTGCGGAGCACTTGCTCCCACGTGCCATAGGCAGCACTCCATTCCTTGCTCATTTCCTGTACATACTGCTGTAATAACCGCTTTTCCGGTATATGCTATTATTGTTGTTATTTATGCTGATGAATAACGGCAACGCCTGATGGATTTCCCCAAAGGATACTTCCTCTTGCAATCTAATAATAGCTATATAACGGTAATGCCCATACGTAGTATGAACAAACAATGCTATGTATCTATTCATACAGGAGCAATGAACTGCTCCGTTATCACTATAATAATTCCAAACAGATTATGAAACGTGTAATGATTATCGGCGCCGGCAAAATCGGTGAAACAGCCGCTTTCCTCTTCCAACAATCCGGCGATTACCAGGTAACGCTGGCAGACAGCAACGAAACCCTGCTGAACAAGGTTTCAGCAAACGTAAGGAAAGTCTTACTAGACGTAAACGATGCCACCGCACTCACCACCACCCTGCAAGAACAAGAAATGGTGCTCAGTGCCTGCCCTTTTTTCCTGAATGTAAAAATTGCAACAGCTGCAGCACAAGCCAACACCCACTATTTTGATTTAACCGAAGATGTAGCCACCACCAACGCCATCCGGGAAATAGCCCGTACCGCCAATGTAAGCTTTATGCCGCAATGCGGACTGGCGCCAGGATTCATCAGCATCGCCGCCTACGATATTGCCAAACAATTCGATACCCTCGATGCCGTACGCCTGAGAGTAGGTGCACTTCCCCAATTTCCTACCAATAGCCTCATGTACAACCTTACCTGGAGCACTGATGGCCTTATCAATGAATACTGCAATCCCTGCGACGCTATTCATGAAGGCGAACGAAAAGAAGTAATGCCGATGGAAGGCTACGAACGCTTTGCCCTGGACGGCGTGGAATATGAAGCATTTAATACTTCAGGAGGATTGGGCGCGCTGGCCGAAATTCTCGATAAAAAAGTATATAACCTGGACTATAAAACAGTACGCTATCCAGGCCATTGCCAGCTCATGAAAATTCTTCTCAACGAATTGAAATTGAATAAAAAACGGGCTGTACTAAAAGAAATTATGGAAGATAGCATACCTTTCACCCCTCAGGACGTGGTATTGGTGTTTGTATCCGTTTCCGGCACTGTGAATGGCCGTTCGGTACAACGCTCCTATTCCCGCAAGATCTATAACCAACACATCCAGGGGAAAGATTTTACCGCGATCCAATTAACTACTGCAGGCGCTGCATGCGCAGTAATAGACCTGCACGCAAAAGGTAAATTACCCGCAACAGGTTTTATCCGGCAGGAAGATGTAGCCTTCGCCGATCTCACTGCCAACCGGTTTGCTACCTATTATAATTAACCGTAAAAGCTATTACCTATATGTTACAAGCTGTATTAGCCGGTTTGATGGAACGCTATCAACAGCGCGTGCCCGACGTGGCAGCTGTGATCAATGCGATGATACAGGAAGGTATTATTCAACAGACCAGCGATATTGAAAATGACCACATCGCTTTCAGAACCATGGGCGTGCCGCTGTTAGGCGTACAATCACTGGAAAAGATTTTCCTACATAATGGATACAAGAAAATGGACCATTATCATTTTCCTGCCAAAAAACTAGATGCCTGGTGGTATGCTCCACCAGCGCCACAATATCCGCGCATCTTCATCAGTGAGCTGCGCGTGGAAGCATTAAGTGCTGCCGCACAAGCGGTCATACACCGTTACACGGATGAAGTAAAAACTGATCCCGTAGATGCCTTAAACCTGGACGACAGTGATGCCGTGGATGCCTTTCTTCACAGCGCGTTATGGAGAACCCCTACCCTGGCAGATTACCAGCTCCTTGCTGCAGAAAGCGAATATGCTGCCTGGGTGATCTATAACCGTTATTACCTCAACCATTTCACGGTAAGCGTACACAATCTGCCTCCGGGATACAATACGATCGAGACTTTCAACAGATTCCTTGAACATCATGGGTTCCATTTAAACGATGCCGGCGGTAAAATAAAAACCAGTGCGGATGGCGGCTTGCTCCAAAGCGCCACCGTAGCGCGCATGCTTACTGCTACCTTTGCGGGTGGCGAAACCTACCCAATAGCCGGTTCCTATGTGGAGTTTGCAGAACGGAAAGTATTACCGGAATATGCACACCTGCCGGCAGAAGACATTAAACGGGAGCACAGGCGGGAAGGATTTGAAGCCGGTAATGCCGACAAGATCTTCGAAAGTACCTATTCCACCCAAACAAAAAAAAGTTCCTAATTTAGTTGCATAATACACCTACAATGGCAGAAGACATCTTAAAAGCATTTAGCATCACTGCAGCACAAAGTGGCGTAAGCACTGGTAGCAGCTGGTTGCCCACACATGGCGCAGATCTTACCTCCTGGTCGCCGGTCGACAATCAACAGATCGCTACCATAAAAAGCGCTACCCGTGAGGATTACGACCAGGTAGTAGCAGTAGCCCAGGAAGCTTTCAAAGAATGGCGCATGTGGCCGGCGCCTAAAAGAGGAGAAGTCGTAAGACAAATAGGCGTTGCCCTTCGCGAACATAAAGAACAACTAGGTAAACTGGTTTCCTATGAAATGGGAAAGAGTTTACAGGAAGGATACGGAGAAGTACAGGAAATGATAGATATCTGTGATTTTGCCGTAGGGTTATCGCGGCAATTGCATGGGCTCACCATGCACTCCGAACGCCCCGGGCATCGCATGTATGAACAGTGGCATCCGCTGGGTATCACCGGTATTATTTCCGCCTTTAACTTCCCGGTAGCTGTATGGAGCTGGAATGCCATGCTGGCATGGGTTTGTGGAAATGTATGCATCTGGAAGCCTTCAGAAAAAACACCTATCACCGCATTGGCCTGCCAACATATTGCAGCCAGCGTATTTGCCGCTAACCAGGTACCAGAAGGCGTTTGTTGCCTGATAACCGGCAACCGCGACGCTGGCGAATGGATGGCACATGATAAACGTATTGCCCTGATATCGGCGACTGGTTCCACCCGTATGGGTAAAGCAGTAGGCGCCGCAGTAGGAGAACGCTTAGGTCGTTCTATACTGGAACTGGGCGGCAACAATGCCATTATCATCACCCCAGACGCCGACCTGGATATGGCCCTTATCGGTGCCGTATTTGGCGCCGTAGGTACTGCCGGCCAACGGTGCACTTCCACCCGCCGCCTCATTATCCACGAAAATGTATACGACGCTTTCATTGCCCGCCTGGTAAAAGCTTATGCGCAACTGCGTATCGGCAATCCGCTAGACCAGCACAACCATGTGGGGCCTCTGATAGACCATGCAGCAGTGAACGCCTACCTGGATGCCCTAGAACAGGTAAAGCAACAAGGCGGCACTTTCCTAGTAGAAGGAGGTAGGCTAACCGGAGCGGGCTACGAATCCGGTTGCTATGTGAAACCCTGCATTGCAGCAGTAGAAAATACTTACGATATCGTACAACATGAAACCTTTGCGCCCATTCTCTATGTCATGAAATATGCTACCCTGCCGGAAGCTATTGCCATGCAAAATGATGTGCCACAAGGGCTTTCTTCCGCCATTATGACCACCAACCTACGGGAAGCAGAACAATTCCTATCATTCGCCGGCTCCGACTGCGGTATTGCCAATGTAAACATCGGGACTTCCGGTGCTGAGATAGGCGGCGCATTTGGCGGGGAAAAAGAAACCGGTGGCGGCCGTGAAAGTGGATCTGATGCATGGAAAGCTTATATGCGCAGGCAAACTAATACTATCAACTATTCACACAGCCTGCCGCTGGCACAAGGGATTAAATTTGATTTATGATAAACATTTGGGAGGATAGCGTTTAATTCGACAGCCAATCACATGAAACTTTCCTTTTTTCTTAGCTCCGAGGCACTTGCCCCGGAGCTTTTAATTTTCATGAAAGGACGCGTTACCCGATCAGATTTTTAAAAGCGGTTGATACAAAAACAAGGGGGACAACACACTAAGCAATTGCTGCTTTCTACATACACCGATGGCATGGAATTTTTAAAAATAGTAGCGAGGTTAGAGAACCCCGCTTTACGTTAAACGGAAACCATGCTTATGAGAAAAGTAAAAATGACAAAAGCCATTATATACTCTTCCGAATATAAATATTAGACTTTTTTTTGAATATTCATATTCAACTTTTGTGCTACTGCTGCACTGCTTCCGTTGTGTTTTACCACTAATATCTGACCACATCCTTTATCGTAAAGGGTTTTCATGTCTTTACCCTTTACCCCTGTCTGACGTATCATTGCAGGAATATTTTCGGGATCTCCGCAGATAACAATGGTTTTGCCTTTGTTCTTCTTTATCATGTCACGGATAGTGTTAGCAGTGAGCTCCTGGTCACCGTTTTCCCGGTAATAATCCAGTTTCTGCTGATGAGCTTTCGCCAATGGCGTAACAGTAGCCACAGACCGGTTCTGATAGGCAGTGTAAATAGCGGCTATTTCCATTCCTTCCAGCAGCATGGCCAGTTGCTCCGCCTGCTGCTGCCCGATGCTACTAAGTCCGGGATCGTCTGACGGCGATGATTCCATCTCTGCAGCATTCACAAAAATAAGGGTGGTTACTTCGGGGTCCGTTGCAGTGGCCTGCATGCCGGTAGCCAACAAGGTGGCCATTACAAGAGTTTTCAACATGATCGGTGAATTTAAATGAATGAATAAAACAGTACTTATAAATCCCGTTAATGGGGTCCGGAAAAAGAAGAGGTATGGGGAAAGGAACAACATAAAACTAAGTTACTCCCGGATATCCCCAAAATAGATTATGACAAATGGCAAATAAACCGGGCCCTTTAGCGACTATTAACACGATCAGCTAACTGCCGAACCCGTGCCTACAGCCTGGTATTAATCGCTAACAGCTGGCTACCTCTACTACAACAAGCAAACAGCCCGGTATTAATCGCTAACAGCCTGCTGCCAGTATCATTCCATACTTCCAGTCAACCAATAAATAGTGCGCTTATCATTAAAATTTAATGTTATACAGCTTTTTCATACCTTTATCAGATTCAACGAGAAATTTTTTTGTTGTTTTTTATTTAGGGAAAATTATTGAACATGAAATTGTTTAGTCGAGAGGTTGCAGTCATGGCAGGATGTATTGCATTGATGACTGCTTTTACAACAAACATCAACGCCCAAAGTAAAGTCCAGGTACCCAAAAACTGGCACCTGTTGAGCTATGATACCGATAGTGTATATGGCACCGCAACTGAAAAAGCTTACAAAGAACTCTTAAAGGGAAAGAAAAGCACACCCGTGATCGTAGCCGTGATCGATTCAGGTATTGATACTACCCACGAAGATCTGAAAGCCGTATTATGGACCAATACCCGTGAAATTCCTGGTAATGGCAAAGACGACGACCGCAATGGCTATATCGATGATATACATGGCTGGAATTTTCTGGGAGGTAAAAACGGCAGTAGCCTGAAAGAAGATTCTGATGAGGCTACCCGGGAATATTACCGTTACAAGCAAAAATACGGCAACCCCGATTCCGTGCTGGCAAAAGATTCAAAAGAATATGCCATGTGGCAACAGCTACAGGCCAAGGTAGAAAAGCCCAACAGCCAGTACAAAGTACAATACAAGAGCATGGCCAAACTTCAGGAAAACGTGAACAAATGCGAAACTATCCTGAAAAACTACCTGGGCAAAGACGACTTCAATGTAGGGCAGTTAGACAGTATACAAACCACCAACCAAGACGTATTACTGGCCCGCAATTTCATGAGCCGCCTGTTGAAAAGCGCAGGAGATGAACCAGCTACCTTCAGCGAATTCAAAATGGAATTCGACGAATACATGAATGAGCTGAAACGGAAGGCAGAAAGCACAGAAGTGATGCCTAATGCCAACAGGGAAAAAATTGTAGGAG
Organism: Chitinophaga sp. 30R24; assembly: GCF_049056765.1. Lineage (NCBI taxonomy): Bacteria > Pseudomonadati > Bacteroidota > Chitinophagia > Chitinophagales > Chitinophagaceae > Chitinophaga > Chitinophaga sp. 30R24. The sequence continues at coordinate 75,981 of NZ_JBJGXX010000010.1, read as the reverse complement.
ATAACCTCGAAGATATCAACGATAACAAATATGGCAACAACGATGTAATGGGCACCTTTGGTTTCCATGGCACCCACGTATCCGGTATCATTGGCGCTGTAAGGAACAATGGTATTGGTATGGACGGCGTGGCCGACAATGTGCACATAATGATGGTAAAAGCTGTACCTGATGGCGATGAGCGCGATAAAGACATAGCCCTGGCCATCCGATATGCCGTAGATAATGGCGCCCAGATCATCAATATGAGCTTTGGCAAACCATACTCTCCGCATAAAGAGTGGGTAGATGCTGCCGTAAAATATGCAGAAGCTAAAGGCGTATTGCTGATACATGCCGCCGGCAACGATGGTAACAACAACGATTCCATTGCCAATTTCCCTAATCCGGATTTTCTGGATGGTACACATGCCACCAATTTTATTACAGTAGGCGCCAGCGGCACCGGCAGAGGTAATGATAAAGTGGCTAATTTCTCCAACTACGGTAAAAAAAGCGTAGACCTTTTTGCACCTGGCGTACAGATCTACTCCACTATTCCTGGTGGCAATAAATATGGCAGCGCCAGCGGTACTAGTATGGCCAGCCCTGTAGTAGCCGGTGTAGCTGCACTGGTGCTCTCGTACTATCCGGAGCTGAGCGCCGCCCAGCTGAAATATGTACTGGAAAAAAGCGCTACGCCACTCCCTGATGGCACCACTATGGTAAACAAACCAGGTTCATCAGATGAACAGATTCCCTTTGCAGACCTTTCTTTAACCGGGGGCATTGTTAATGCTTACGGAGCATTGAAACTGGCCGCTACCCTCAAAGGAGAAAATATAAATGGCAAAAAACAGCACAAAGTGAAATTGAAATCAATCAAAAAGAACTAAAATAAAATGCAGCTATCTGGGTTACCAGATAGCTGCATCAGCTTATTATACAATACCCGCCGCTACTATTTCACCAAACGAAGACTCAGCGGATACCTGTACGAAATGCCATTGCTTGCTTTTACAGCGGCAATAATGCTAAATACAATATTGATTACCCATACGACCCCAAACATATTCGACCAACTCCAGGAGAAGGTAAAAATATCTGAATGTGTCCAGAAATTAGTCAGTGACCTTAATCCCATCAAAGCACCTCTGATAATATTGAGCACCACACCCAGGATACTAAGGGTAATCTGAAAATTAATGGCCTCTTTACCCTGATCATCTACGAACACAGATTCACTGCGTTTGATCAACCATAATATCAATACACCAATGATATTACCCACAGAAGGCAGTACCGCCATTCCGATAAGACCTCCCAGGTGTACAAGAGTACCCCAGGTACGTTCATCTCTTTGATTCATAATATATGAGATTAAATATTAACGGGAAGTTAGCAGGATATTTCAGGAATATCAAAAAAGGAAGGAAAAAAACTACAAACCTATAAGCCGGATTCTGTGCCAGTGCGGTAAAACCGAACCGGCTGCTATCATTTATCTGCGATAATGCTCACGCATTACCTGTATCTGCCTACCCTCGGTCATCGGGCGAGCAGCCCTCAGGCGACCGTATACATGGCATTTCAGCACGCAAGGTTTACCCATGCAAACAGTTACCTGCCTGCACCGTGGGCTCTTACCCCACATTTTCACCCTTATCTGCCTAAGCAGACGGTCATTTTCTGTGGCACTTTCTGTCCCCGGCCTACGCCAGGGCCCACCCGTTAGGTGGTGCGTTGCTCTGCGCTGTCCGGACTTTCCTTTCCACTGAAGCCAGTGAAACGATAGCACGGTTTGTAGTTAAGGCGCGAAGATAACAAAATCATTGCGGTATGCAGTGACTTTTCTGCTAATGTCTAATATCCGCTTATCTAAAGGTGATCTCTGTAGCGCCATAGCCATATTTCGCATGGTATTGGTTCACGAAATTAGCCACCTCAGGTGTTTGGCGGAGAATCTGATGGATTTCATCTTTCAGTTTGCCTTTCCCTACGCCATGGATCACAATCAGGCTATGCTGATGATGACTGATGGCCAGCTCCAGATAACGTTGGAAAGCATTTAATTGTATGGCCAGTATGGCAATATTGCTCAATCCTTTCCAGTTTTTTTCGAGCGCTTCTATGTGCAGGTCTACTTCTTGTTTAGGTATTAATGTAGTTTCAGGCTGCAACTGTATCTTGCTTAGCAGGCTGGCGAAATTCCCGGAACCAATCGTTGTTATCGGTGCCTTCTTTTTCGGTTGCGCCGGTGTTGGGGCCGGCTCCGGCTCTTTTTCAGGAAATTTGTCGAATAAAGGATAAGTGATGGTAGCCTCGGATTTAGTGCGCAAATCCTCCAACTGCACAAACATCTGTTTAGGCTTTATTTTCCAGGTTTTCTTTACAGAAGTGGCCAAGTTAGGTTGCGGATCTTTCAGGAAAAAGGTAAACTCAAAACGCGGATTATCATTTAACGACTCAAACATCAGGTCGGCCAAATAAAAATGGTTGTACGGATGTATCTCATTCTTGATCTCCAGGTCCAGCTGATTATTCAACCATATCTGGAAATAAAAGCGCATCGCATGCGGTGTATCGTTGAACAAGTGAAACTTCATCAGCTTCACTGTTTCATCGTAGCCATCCATCTGGTATACCGGTAAAACAGATAGGAACATGCCCTTATCTGTCTTAAATACTTCATACTTGCTTCGGTCTACTTTTATTTCGTCGCCAGGAATTAATCTGGGCTTGTCCTTTACCAGTTTCTGTTGCGTAAAGCGATGGAAATAAGGAAAGTCTATCTGGTCCAGATATACTGGAAAAGAAGTACCCTTTACCTCTATCATCACCATGTTATCATTCACCAGGTCTACTACCGTTCCTTCTTCTTTTGAGCTCAACAGTAAGATCCTGTCACCTATTTGATATTTCATAATTGCATTCTTCAGAGATGCAAAAATAGAATTTTAGAGGGATATGCGTAAAGAGATTATAAAATCAATGATTTATAAATACAAGAAACGTAATAAGGATGTAGGGAGAGAATCCCTACATCCTTCCAAATGATTTATATAGCTCGCTTATTCCGCGTATTTATGCTTACGTGTTTTTTCAGGATGCCGGTGCATATAATCGTCTACAGAAAAATGGCCGCTGCCTTCCACCAGAAATAAGATAAGCAATAAGAGCACCACTAAAGACACTCCTACCAGCGGATACACTGTAAATAAGTGAGAGGGGGAATGAACAAAGAAAACTGCGCCTAATAACACAGGTATATTTACCAATGCCGCTACCCTGGTAAGCAGCCCCATTGCAATGAAGAAACCACCTACTGTATTTGCAAAAACAACATAGTGCCCCAATAACATAGAAATGGTTGCTAATGTAGGATGCTGGCTAATCATAGAAACAAGCGCATCCCTGTCTTGTACAAACCGGATACCTACCCACAAAAGAAAAATTCCCAGCAGGATGCGTATTGCATCCAGCCAACCTGGGTGATGTGTATCGCCCCAATGTTCAACCCGTTGTAGCATGTTCATAAAATATAAATTTTAAGATCAAAGAGCTACTATGAAGTTACGAAGATTTTATGCTTTTACCCGTAGTTTACTGTGATTATAACTATATAGAAAATAGACTGTTAATCCGATAACCAGCCAAATAGCAAACACAATCCAGTTTTTGACGGCAATCTCTGTCATCAGATAAAAACAACTGAGCATACCTAACACAGGAATCAACGACAGCTTGCGGGAAATAGAGAGATAAGTGATGATAACGGTTGCCACTACAAAGAGGAAAAACGGGATATTATGCTTCCATACTTCCCAACCGCCGGCCACAGACAGTTTGCCTCCCAACTCCTGGTGAAACAGGCTAACCAGTAGCAACAGGATCGCCGGAACAATATAACGCCCGTTAATATATGGCAACTGAAAGCGCCTGGTGGTAGATTTTTCTTCCCTGGGCAGGATGAGCACACCGCCGCATACTAGAATAAAAGCAAACAGGGTACCTATACTGGTTAAGTCGGTAACGATGGTGAGGTTCAGGAACAGGGCTGGTACGCCTACAATAATGCCGGTAACGATAGTGGCGAAAGAAGGCGTTTTAAACCGGGGATGTATTTTACTGAAACGCTTTGGCAACAGCCCATCGCGGCTCATGCTCATCCAGATACGGGGCTGCCCGATCTGGAATACCAGTAATACGCTGGTAGTGGCTACAACGGCACTAACAGAAATCAGGTAACTGATCCAGGGCAGATTTACCTGGTCGAACACAAAAGCCAACGGATCATTTACATTCAATTTATAGTAAGGTACCATACCGGTGAGCACAAACGAAATTAATATGTACAATACGGTACAGATAATAAGGGAATAGATCATGCCCTTGGGAAGATCCCGTTGCGGGTTAGCGCATTCCTCTGCCGTGGTGCTAACAGCATCAAAGCCAATATAAGCAAAAAACACAGCGGATACCCCCTTTAGCACACCTGAGAAACCATTGGGCATAAAAGGGTGCCAATTGGCCTTATTTACATAGAAGAAACCCACCACAATCACAAACAGGATCACCAATATTTTGAGGACTACCATCAGGTTGGAGGTTTTCTTACTTTCCTGCATACCTATATAAACCAGATAAGTTACCAATACGGTCACCATAAAAGCGGGCAGGTTCAATATCACAGGAACGCCTGCAATATGGGGAGCTGCCGCTTTTAATGCGGGAGAAGCGCTGTCGTAATTACTAGCCAGCCATTCGGGTAAACTTAACCCTATTCCACTGAGCAGGTTATTAAAATAGCCGCTCCAGGAGATAGCTACTGCTATATTTCCAATGGCATATTCCAGGATGAGGGCCCAGCCAATCACCCAAGCGGCCAGTTCCCCGAAAGAAACATAAGAGTAAGTGTAGGCACTGCCGGAAACCGGCACCCGGGAAGCAAATTCTGCATAACAAAGTGCTGAAAAGCCACAGGTAATAGCGGTAATTACAAAGAGTAAAGAAACACCGGGACCGCCATGAAAGGAAGCTTCCCCAATAGTGGAAAATATACCGGCGCCAATCACTGCAGCAATACCCATAGCGGTAAGGTCTTTCACGTTCAATACCTTATGCATCCCCCCTGTTTCATGACCGTCTCCTAATCCTTCTTCAGCGTCTTTTATAATTGTAGCAAGCGATTTTTTTCGAAACAGCGAATTTGATGACATTGGCTATGGAATTACGTTTACAGTTGTATTTACAATTTAATAAATATGTTTGGCATCTTTCAAAAATAATTATGCTGATTACCCTGATTTCATCTTTCAGAAAAAAATCAGTGCAATCAGCATAACCACCTTCATCTGAATAAGACAAACGCGAATATAATGCGAATTTGAATATAAACCTTATTGCTGCCGGTTTAGGAGATAGTTGGCCAGCTCCTTGAGCGGTTCTTTGCGGCTAGATAAAACGGCTATATTATCCAGGCATTCAAAAGCCAATTGCTGGAAACGTTCCTTTTCTTTTTCCGCCCATTCATCCACTTTACAACTGCGGAACAATGCCAACACCCGTGCTACTTTATCTGCCGGAGATGTTTCCAACAAGGTAGTTAGCTCAGCGCGCTGTTCGGCGTTGCAAAGTTCCAAGGCTTTAAGAAGCAGGAATGTTTTCTTATTAGCCAGGATATCTCCGCCTTGCTGCTTACCAAATTTATCAGGATCGCCAAAGGCATCGAGGTAATCGTCCTGGATCTGGAAGGCAATACCTATATTTTTCCCGAAAGAATAAAGATGCTGCTGATTCCCCTCTCCTGCACCGCCGATAATAGCGCCCAGTTGTAAACTGGCTGCCAACAACACAGAGGTTTTAAGCCCGATCATGTTTACATAATCATCATAATCCACTTCTTCAGGAGCCATGTTTTCAAAGTTCATGTCCAGCTGCTGCCCTTCACATACTTCAATAGCCGCCTTGTTGAACACGGCAATAATCTTTTGTTTGTAGGCATGATCTACCTTATTCAGATATTCGTATACGTTAATCAACATTACATCGCCGGCCAGAATAGCGGCAGGCTCTCCATACAGCGTATGTACGGTGGATTTGCCGCGGCGGAGCGGCGCTTTATCCATAATATCATCATGCAACAGGGTAAAATTATGGAACAGCTCTACAGCACTGCCTGCTTCAAAGGCATCCGGATGAATATCATTGAATAATTCATTTCCCATCAGGCATAATACCGGGCGTATACGCTTGCCTCCAATGGTCAGGATGTGGGAAGCTGCCTCATATAGCTGGCTAGGGTGTTCCGGGAAACGTTGTTGGTCGAAATGCTGAATAAACTGTGCTATTAATTCTTTAAATGATTGCATCGCTGATGGCTCGTATTTGATTATTTATTCTTTTTCCTGGTTTTGTTCGTCGTTTTTGCTGGTTTGGCAGCGGCTTTCTTAGGCACAGCCGCTTTTTTCGCGGGAACTGCTTTCTTAGGCGCCGCCGCTTTTTTAGGCATAACAGCCTTCTTAGGAGTGGCGGTTTTTTTAGCCGCTGCTACTTTTTTAACCGCTGTTGCCTTCTTCGCTGGCGTGGCTTTCTTTACGGCTACCACCACCTTCTTTACGGCTGCAGCTTTTTTAGGGGTAGCTACTTTTTTGATAGCTGCCTTTTTAGGGGTGGCTGTTTTCTTCGCTGCCACTTTTTTAGGTGCCGCCACTGATTTTACCGCTTTTTTAGGCGTTACCACTTTTTTAGCTATAGCGGCTTTCTTAGGCGCTGCCACCGTTTTCCGGGTAGTAACGACGGCTTTTTTTGCCACCGCTCCCTTTTTAGGCGTTACTACTTTTTTCACAGCCGTTTTTACCGGCACCGCTGCTTTTTTACCTGCAGCAGCTTTCTTAGGTGTGGCTGCTTTCTTAGGTGTAGTTTTTACAGCAGCAACCGTTACCTTTTTGCCAGCGGTCGTCTTTTTACTGATATCTGCTTTTTTAGCAGGTGTAGCCTTTGCAGGCGCTACGACTGCTTTTTGCTTACCTATGGACGGCTTTTCAGGCGTAGCTACCTTTTTAGCTGGCGTTTTACGGCCAGTTGCTTTTGTAGCGGCTGCCTTTGCAGGCGCTACGGGTTTTTCCGGCGCAGGCGCCACTACTGGCATTTCGGGCAATGCTACTGGCACCACATGTGTTTCCATTATTACCTGATCTACAATAGGCTCAACAACAGACAGCTGCTCTACTTCCGGAGACGCTGCTGCCGGCGCTGGATGCTGCCATGGCTTATTCGGATGCTTTTCTTTCTTTTTCTTCCTGTTATCACGGTTATCCGGGAAGCGGCGTTCTTTGCGGTCGTCACGGAATTTAGGCTGGGCAGCCCCTGCTGCGGCAACGGCACCACTACCTGTTAGTTCATCTTCCAGGTCGTAGTCTAGCTGGCGTTTGGCCAGATTTGCGGCCACCACACGGATGCTCACTTTATCGCCTATACGGAATTTACGACCGGTAAGCTGTCCTACCAGCGCATATTCCCCTTCGTTAAACTGAAACTCTTCTCTTTTATTGAGGTTGTGTACACTAATCAATCCCTCGCACTTGGTATCAATCGTTTCTACCCAGAAGCCGAAATGCGCCACACCACTGATTACACCTTCAAAGGTATCGCCAATGAACTGCTGCATGTACTCCACCTGTTTGTACTTATTACCGGCGCGCTCTGCTTCCATGGCCTTACGTTCCATTTCGGAGCTATGCTTGCATTTTTGTTCCATCTGCTTATCCGGTTTCACATCGTTGGCCAGGCATTCTGCCAGCACGCGGTGTACAAGCACATCGGGATAACGGCGGATGGGGGAAGTAAAGTGGCAGTAGTCTTCAAAACCAAGACCATAGTGGCCTACATTATCCACCGAATAAATGGCCTTGGCCATTGTACGGATGCCCAACGTTTCCAGCACCGGCTGCTCAGGTTTTCCTTTTACCAACGCCAACATATAGTTGAAGGAGCTGGCAATGCTTTCCGGAGTACTGAGATCGAAGCGATACCCAAATTTGCCGGCAAAAAGCGCAAATACTTTGAGCTTTTCCGGATCCGGCGTATCATGCACCCGGTACGGGAAAGGAACTTCCTGTTTATTGACCCGGAGCTTCGCTACATAGGCAGCAATGGTTTTATTAGCCAGCAACATCAGCTCTTCGATCAGTTGATGCGCTTCTTTACTTTCTTTTATCACAATACCAACGGGCTTGCCTTTGTCATCCAACCGGAAGCGGACTTCCTGTGAAGAAAAATTAATGGCGCCATGGGCGAAACGCGCTGCGCGGAGCGTTTGGGCTATTTTATTCAGCAGTAGGATCTCCTTCAGGTACGGCCCTTCTTTCGTTTCTATGATCTCTTGTACCTCTTCATAGGTAAAGCGGTGATCAGAATGTATAACTGTACGGCCTATCCAATGTTGCTTTACCTCTCCTTTGTCGTTCATCTGGAACATCGCCGAGAAGGTCAGTTTATCTTCATGAGGGCGCAGGGAACAGAGCTCATTGGAAATCTTTTCCGGCAACATAGGAAGCACCCGGTCTGGCAAGTATACGGATGTAGCACGTTTATCGGCTTCCTTATCGAGTTCTGTACCGGGCAATACATAATGACTTACATCTGCGATATGCACCCCTACCTCGTACCATCCGCTTTTAAGAGGACGGATGGAAATGGCATCATCAAAGTCCTTGGCATCTACCGGATCTATGGTCATTGTAAGGATCTTGCGGATATCTTTACGTTTGCTGACTTCCTCCTCAGAAATATTTTCTTCCAGGTTATACAGCTCTCCCATTACTTCTTTAGGGAAGCTAAGCGGGAAGCCGGCTTCGATGAGGATTTCCTTCATGGCCAGATCGTTGGTATCGCTTGCATCCAGGATTTCCAGGATTTCCCCTACGGGTTTACGGGATCTTTCTCCCCAGGCCACTATTTTCACCACCGCTTTATCGCCGCTTTTGGCGTTGCCAACAGAGTTGGCAGGTATATAAATATCCGGCATAAACAGTCCCTTATCAGGGATGAGGAAGGCAAAACCTTTGCTCACCTGCAAGCTGCCGGTAAATTCAGTTTTATTTCGTTTAAGTATTTCCGTTACAACGCCTTCCATACGGCTTTCATTACGTACAGGCTTCAGCACATCTACCAGCACTTCATCCCTGTCGAGAGCTGTATGCAGGTTCTTTTGCTTTACCATGATATCCCTGGTAAGGCCTTCCACAATAACAAAGGCCATACCAGACCTTGTTACTTCCACAATGCCTTTATAGGTTTTCTTTTGGGGATGATGGGGATGATTATTGTTGTTACCGCCTCTTTTATTTTTCTTTTTTCTACTCATGTTAGTCCTAAGTTATTGACCGGGAGCTGGCAGATGCCGGCCTATATAGTCAAAAATAAAGTTATTAAATAATTCTGCTTCGCCGAAAAGGAATGACACCTCAACAGGCATAACAGCAATTTGCAGGTTTTGTTCTGCCAGGGCTCCTTTGAGCAACTGAAGCCTTACAGCATCCTTTTCGGTAGTAATGACAATTTTTTCTGTACCAGGCAGGTCGCTGCACTCTTTCTTGATCTTCGCAATATCCTTCTCTGTATAGTAATAGTGATCGGGGAAAGATAACAGGTACACCTGATCGTAGCGTTGTTTCAGTTCATTAAGCAAAGGCTCCGGGCGGGCAATACCACAAGCCAGTAATACCGTTGCTGGCTGGGGCACTTCTACCGGCTGATGGGTCATCATATCAGACAGGGCGCCGTATTGCAAGGTAGTAAAAAACAACCGCTGATGAGGCAATGGGTTAATTTCTTTTTCCAGGGCTTGTTTTTCGGACAGGCTCAGATGAGGGGGGCACTTGGAAACAATAATACAATCAGCCCGGTGATAGCCTCTCCTGCCTTCGCGCAGGCGGCCAAAAGGCACCACATGATCGCGGGTAAAAAGCCGGCTATAATCGGTGATCATGATGTTCATGCCTGGTTTTACGGAGCGGTGCTGGAAGGCGTCGTCGAGCAGCACTACCTGGGTATAGGGCTCATCGCCCAGGAGCTGCGGAATAGCCAGCATCCGTTCTTCCCCTACGCAAACGCTGATATCTGGAAATTTAGCATGGAACTGCATGGGTTCATCCCCTATATCGGCGGCGGTACTGTGGGCATCTGCCAGAATGTATCCACTGCTGCGGCGATTATACCCACGGCTAAGGGTAGCTACGCGGTAGTAATCTTTTAACAAACGGATCATATATTCCACATGCGGCGTTTTACCGGTGCCACCTACAGAGAGGTTGCCGGCAGCAATTACAGGGATATCAAATTCCACTGCGGTGAGCAAGCCTTTATCGTAAAAACGGTTGCGCAGCCACATGACCAGTCCATATAAAAGGGAAAAAGGGTATAAGAGAACTTTCAAGTATTTAAGCACTGTTGTGGTTATTTAAATTGATAAATACGGTCTGGGGTAACAACGGTTTGCAGCCGTACATCCCAGGGACCGGCATCTTCGATGCGTGGAACGGGGCCGAGCAGGGAAAGCCCGATGGTCCGTACACCGGGACGGCATTGTTGGAGGAATCGGTCGTACATGCCTTTGCCGTATCCTACCCGTTGTCCTTGCTCGTCGAAGGCCAATAAAGGTACAAATACCAGGTCAATTTCAGCTGGCTGTACCAAGTCGCCCGATACAGGCTCCGGTATGCCAAATTTGTTCCGGACCAGTATGGTATTTGTTTTCCAGAGATAATGGCGCATATCGCCCGTTTTCATATCCGACTGGGAAATCGTCCATTGCATAGCAGGATATTGCTCCCGCAGCCATTTTACCAGTGGCCAGGTGTCGGCCTCTTTTTTTTCGGTAATGGGCAGGAAGGTATGCGCCAGCTGTACTCCTTGGTAATCCAGTTGCCTGCACTGATCCAGCAGGGATTTATTCAGGGACTGGGCGGTATCATCATCCATATTCAACCGCAGCTCCAAAAAATGTTTTCGTATATCCTTTTTAGTGGTCATGCCATTAAAGTCTGTAACGAGGCCGTCAACAACTGTGCCTGATGTTGTACAAATGCCTTATCTACAGGATGAGCCAAGGGGATACGGCCAATTCGCGGGTACCCGCTCCATCTGATCACATCGTCTTCATTGGTATGGTAATCACCATTAAATATCCAGCCTATAACGGCGATGCCTGTATGCTGTAACAAACGGGCCGTGAGCAAAGCATGGTTGATGCTGCCCAGGTAGTTCTGGGCCACGATCACCACGCGGGCATTGAGTTCGCGGATCAGATCCAGCGTAAATACGTCTTCGTTGATGGGTACCATTAAGCCCCCTGCCCCTTCCATCAACAAGGGGCGATTGGCCGGCTGGTATTGGTTGGCCAATTCCAGAATACGATGAGGTTGGATGCTGATATTTTCCAACCGGGCTGCCAAATGTGGAGAAGCTGGCGCCTCCAGACAGTAAGCCTCAGGGTGACAAACTGACACATCATTTGACAATAATGCCTGTACCGTTTCCGTATCGGTACCTTCCAGTAGTCCCGTTTGCACGGGCTTCCAGTAATCTGCCTGCAGCGCTTCCGTGAGGCAGGCGGAGGTGATGGTTTTCCCTACCCCGGTTCCTATGCCGGTGATAAAAATTCGTTCGCTCATTAAAAGCAAAGATAGAGATGATTTTAAGGATTTTGATGATGGCCGGGATTGTTGGGTACCGCAGGGGAAATGATAAAGGATTTTTAAGGCCGGTTTTGGAAGATTTTTTGGGGTATTTTCAGGGGATTGTTAATGTCAAGATAATAATTGGCAGGATGGTCAAAATCAATGTGCATTCCGTATTTTCGTAAACATACAACCTCATTTATTTATGAAGATCTGCAACAACATACTAGAAACGATAGGAAATACCCCGATGGTAAAACTGCACCGCGTAACCGCCTCCCTCCCATGTACGGTGCTGGCCAAGGTTGAATTTTTTAATCCTGGCAACTCTATTAAAGACCGCATGGCCGTAAAAATGGTAGATGTGGCTGAACAAAACGGCCTGCTTAAGCCTGGCGGCACGCTGATTGAAGGCACTTCCGGCAATACCGGGATGGGCCTTGCCCTCACGGCCATTGTAAGAGGCTATAAATGCATCTTTACCACTACAGACAAACAATCTAAGGAAAAAGTGGACATCCTCAAAGCTGTAGGGGCCGAAGTAATTGTATGTCCTACCAACGTAGAACCAGAAGATCCACGTTCCTATTATTCTGTATCCAAAAGACTGGCGAAGGAAATCCCTAACTCCTTTTACGTCAATCAATATGACAATCTCGCTAACCGGGATGCCCACTACGAACAAACCGGTCCTGAGATATGGGAACAAACCAATGGAAAGATCACCCACCTGGTAGTGGCCACCGGCACCGGCGGCACCATTACCGGCGCCGGTAAATATCTCAAGGAAAAAAATCCGGATATAAAAGTATGGGCCATCGACAGCTATGGTTCCTTGCTGAAAAAGTATTTCGATACCGGCGTTCTCGATATGAGTGAAGTGTATCCTTACATCACCGAAGGCATTGGAGAAGATTTTGTACCACAGAACTACGACATGCAGTACATCGACCGCTTCGAAAAAGTAACCGATAAAGACGCTGCAGTGATGGCCCGCCGCATTACTAAAGAGGAAGGCATCTTCGTAGGCTACTCTGCCGGATCTGCCTTGCAAGGCCTGTTACAACTAAAAGAAACGCTGAAACCCACCGACGTGGTAGTAGTAATCTTTCACGACAGCGGCAGCCGCTATGTAGGAAAAGTATATAACGACCAATGGATGATGGAACGCGGTTTCCTGGATGTAAAAACTGTAAAAGACGTGATCAATGGTCGCCGTAACCAGCCACTGGTCACCATCGGAGCAGATGAGAAAGTAAGTGAAGCGATTGCCCGCATGCGAAAATTCGATATCGAACATATCCCGGTAGTACAACAACAGGAAATTATTGGCGCCGTTTCAGAAAGCGGCCTATTCAGCCGGCTGATCGATGATGTGAATTTGAAAGACGCCCTGGTACGGCAGATCATGCAAACCCCGTTCCCACTGGTTAGTCAGGATACCCACATAGAAAAGCTGGCCGCCTATATTAACCGGGAAAATGGCGCCGTACTAACCAGAGACGACAGCGGCAACCACCATATTGTAACCAAATATGATATCATACAGGCGTTAGGAAGATAATCATGGTTTTCACCGATCAGTTACACCGGCCCGTCGTACTGGAAGCTCCGCCACAGCGGATCATTTCTCTGGTGCCTTCCCAAACGGAATTGTTATATACCCTGGGACTGGAAGAACAGGTAGTAGGGATTACCAAATTCTGCGTACATCCATCTACGTGGTTCCGGGCAAAAACGCGGGTAGGCGGTACCAAAAATATCCATCCGGAGATTATCCGGAGCCTGTCGCCCGATCTGATCATCGCCAATAAAGAAGAAAATCTGGCCAGCGACGTCACCGCATTGATGCAGGATTATCCGGTATGGGTGAGCAATGTGCAATCGCTGGAAGACGCCTATGATATGATAGCCGGCGTAGGCGCAGTTACTTTCCGGAGCACAGCAGCCAACGCGCTCATTACACAAATCAAAGTTGCTTTTAACGGGCTGCAGGTACTGGAAAAACCAGTGCCTGCAGCCTACCTTATCTGGCGCGATCCCTGGATGGCAGCAGGCGGCGACACCTTCATCCACCAGATGCTACAACGCTGCGGGCTACAAAACGTATTCGGGAAACAGCTCCGTTACCCTGAAATCAGCGACAATGAACTCGCTAATAGCGGCTGCCAATTACTTTTACTCTCTTCCGAACCCTATCCTTTCCGGGAAAAGCATATCGCCGAATTACAGGCTATCTTGCCCGCTGCCTCCATACAACTGGTAGACGGCGAGATGTTCTCGTGGTACGGGAGCCGTTTGCTGGAAGCCCCAACCTACTTTCAGTCGGTGATAACAGCCTGCCGGCAGCTGTTCCGGCAAGGGTAAAACAACCTGATGAACATAATGGAACCTATATCCCTTTCAGCTTTTTCAACCAGCCGGCAGCAAAGCTTTCAGCACGCCACTTTACCATAAACCTCCGCGAATCGCGTGGAAAATACATTTTTCTGTTGGTAGATTTAACACGGAAGCACTTACTTTTCGCTATAAATCTTCTATTTAACTCCTTATATTTGCTTTCCTAAAAAATAAACATATATCAGAGTATGGGAAAATATAGAGCTGGCGTATTATTCGGCGAAGAGCTGGATGCGCTGTACAATGATGCCAAAGACAACGGATTTGCTATGCCTGCCGTGAATGTTGTGGGAACTAACTCCGTAAATGCGGTACTGGAAACGGCTGCTAAAGTAAATTCACCGGTAATCATTCAGTTTTCCAATGGTGGGGCGCAATTCTTTGCGGGTAAAGGTATGCCAAATGATCAGCTGCAGGCGAACATTGCAGGTGGTATTTCCGGTGCAAAGCACGTTCACGAAGTAGCAAAATATTATGGCGTACCAGTAGTATTACACACAGACCACGCTGCTAAAAAATGGCTGCCTTGGATCGACGGCTTACTGACTGCCGGCGAAGAGCATTTCAAACTGCACGGGCAACCACTGTACAGCTCTCATATGCTGGATCTTTCCGAAGAACCTATTACAGAGAACATCGAAATTTCTCATAAATATTTTGAGAGAATGAACAAACTGGGTATGTCTATCGAAATCGAATTAGGCGTAACCGGCGGTGAAGAAGACGGCGTAGACAACTCCGGTGTAGACAACTCTAAGCTGTACACTCAGCCGGAAGATGTAGCTTATGCCTACGAAGTACTGTCTAAAGTAGGCCCACGTTTCACCGTAGCTGCTGCTTTTGGTAATGTACACGGCGTATACTCTCCAGGTAACGTAGAACTGCGTCCTATCATTCTGCAGAACAGCCAGGAATATATCCAGCAAAAATTTGGCACTGCCGCTAAACCAGTATACTATGTATTCCATGGTGGTAGCGGTTCCCCTAAACACCAAATTGCAGAATCACTGGGTTATGGCGTTATCAAAATGAACCTGGATACTGATATGCAGTGGGCATTCTGGGAAGGTATACATGATTACTACGAAGCCAAAAAAGAATACCTGCAAGGTCAGTTAGGCAATCCGGAAGGCGCGGACAAACCTAACAAAAAATACTACGATCCACGCGTATGGCTGCGCAAAGGGGAAGAAACCTTTGTAAAACGCCTGGAAGAAGCATTCAAAGACCTGAACTGCATCAACAGAAATGCATAAAAGCCTGGTAGCTCCCTGATTGGCTAATCGTTTCAACTGAAATTGCCAAACCGGTTGCCGCCAAAAGCTATAAAATATTGGATTACTGACTGCTATTGGTTAACCACTGGCAGTTATCCGGGCCGGAGCGACTCCTATTCGCTCCGGCCTTTGTGCTTTTGTTAAAGGATTAACAACTAAAAGTTAAAAACTAACCCCCTATCTATATACTTTTCTCTATATGTTTTTGGCTTTAGGTGATAATTCGTATCTTGCACCACTATTTTCTAATCTAATAGCAAAATATGTCAAGCTGGTTTAAGCGAATTAAACAAGGCATTTCCACTACCACCAGTGAAAAGAAAGAAGCACCGGATGGTTTGTGGCACAAGTGTCCTAACTGTAAGAAAACCACCACTGTTAAGGATCTGAAGGAACATTACTATGTTTGTGATAAATGTAATTATCACAATCGGATCAATTCTGCCGAGTATTTTGAGATCATTTTTGATAATAAACAGTTCGAAGAGCTGTTTCCAAATATTTATCCAACAGACTTTCTGGGCTTTAAGGACCTGAAACCTTACAGTGACCGTTTAAAAGACGCCCAGAAAAAATCGGGGTTAAAGGATGCGATGACAGTAGGCGCCGGAAAGGTAATGGGTAACGACTTGGTAGTGGCCTGTATGGACTTTAACTTCATCGGGGGCTCCATGGGCTCTGTGGTAGGGGAAAAGATAGCCCGTGCGATCGATTACTGCATTGTTCACCGGATGCCATTGATGGTTATTTCCAAATCTGGTGGCGCCCGTATGATGGAAAGTGCCTTTTCCCTGATGCAAATGGCTAAAACATCTGCCAAGCTTACACAGCTGGCCAACGCCAAACTGCCTTATATTTCCCTGATGACCGATCCCACCACCGGTGGCGTAACCGCCTCCTATGCGATGCTGGGCGATCTTAACATTGCAGAACCAGGCGCTTTGATCGGCTTTGCCGGACCAAGGATCATCAAAGAAACAATTAAAAAAGACCTGCCTGCTGGCTTCCAGAGCGCCGAGTTCCTGCTGGAACACGGATTCCTGGATTTCATCATGGATAGAAAAGAACTGAAGACGAAGCTGGGCAGCCTGCTAACTCTCTTCAAAAACTAAGGGCTCATCAGCTTCTGGCAGCAAATCACCAGAAGCTGATAGCTAACCACTACACCATGTCAGAATTAAAGAACAGATCAGCTTATTTCGAATATGCAATAGAAGATAAATTCATTGCTGGATTGGCATTGCTGGGTACTGAAATAAAATCTATCCGCGCCAGTAAAGTGAGCTTTAACGACTCCTTCTGTTATTTTTCCAAAGGGGAATTGTATGTAAAAAGCCTGCACATCGCAGAATACTCTCACGGCACCTCTGCCAATCACGACCCGCTGCGGGAAAGAAAGCTACTGTTGACCAAAAGGGAGCTGAGAAAACTGGAAAACAAGATCAAGGAACGCGGCTACACGATTGTTCCTCTCCGTATATTCATCAATGATAAAAGTTTGGCTAAAATGGAAATCGGCATCGGCAAGGGTAAAAAGCTGCATGATAAGCGCGACACCATTAAAGCAAGAGAAGCAGACCGGGAACTGAGAAGACAATTTAAATAAGCTGGAAGCGCCGCCGCCGTAGCACAGCAAAAATTTATTCACATAAATACAATCCCTACCTTGAAAAAGCTGGCATCCCACCTATTTATCGCCCTGATGGCCTTATTCCTCACCGTACTGCTACCCGGCTGCAAATCGGGTGAAAAACTATACAATAAGGGCAAATACGATGAGGCGGTAACTACTTTCGTTAAAAAACTGCAACGCAAACCACAAGACGCCAACGCTAACCGGCTGCTACCAGATGCTTATAAACTGGCTCAGCGTGAACGCGAAGATAAAGTTAATGAATACCTGCGCTCCAATAACCCGCTCAAATGGGAATATGTGCGCAATGAATATAAAGCATTGCAAAACCTGTATACCAGCATTCACAACTCCCCTGCCGCCCTTCAACTGGTACAACCGAAAGATTATCGCAATGCCATTACCGGCGCCCAGGAGAATGCAGCAGAAGTACGGTACGACAGAGGCATCGCATTGCTCGACAAAGGGGATAAAGCCAGCGCCAGGGCTGCTTATGATGAATTTGGCACCGCGCTGAAACTAATTCCTGACTACCGGGATGCCCAACAACTGCGGGATCAGGCCTTCCAGATGGCTGTAATCCGTGTAATTGTAAGCGATATTGAAGTCCGCTCACCATATTACCAATTCAGCGCAGACCAATTCCGCGACTACCTGGTACGAGGCCTGCAGCAACGTAATATCAACCCTTTTGTACAATTTTACGATGAACGGGTGGCCAGCACCGAAAATATCCACCCCGACGAATATATAGCACTGCGCTTTTTTGATTTTGTAGTAGGACAAACCTATGAAAACCGTACCCAACGTGATGTATCAAAAGACATCGTGGCTGGTACTACAAAAGATTCTACCGGAAAAGAAACCAATACCTATAAAACAGTAAAAGCTACCCTGTACATCACCCAAAAAACAGTGGTTTCCAAAGGGCTCCTGGACTACCAGATCACGGATACTAATAATGGGCAACTACTGCGCTCCGACCGTATTCCGGGCAGTTATACCTGGCAAAACCAGTACGGCACTTTCAAAGGAGATGAAAGGGCATTAAGCGACGAAGACAAACGGCTAATGGGCGGCCGGGATGTAGCGCCGCCGCCGCCTACCGACCTATTTATGGAGTTTACGCGGCCTATTTACGATGTGTTAACGCGGGACCTGCAAAATCTATATAATAGCCTCTAAAGCAAGGCTAGATCTTCTGCTGCAACAAAGGAATCAACTGGTGGGCAGGCACTACGCCGCTCTGGCGCCAGATCAATTTACCCTCCTTAAAAAGCAACAAAGTGGGTACGCTGCTAATCTGCCATTGGGCTGATAGCTGCTGGTTTTTATCAATATCTATTTTAACAATCCGGAGCTGATCTCCCATCTTATCTTTTACTTCCTTAAGTATGGGAGGCACCATCTTACAGGGGCCACACCAGGTAGCAAAACAATCGATTAATACCGGGGTAGAAGATTGCAAAATAGCAGATAAATTCTCCATAGCACATGTTTTAATTCCTATTGCAAAGTACGCACTTTTTAAGGAGTGCATAATATTACACATGCAAAATATACAATAATTATATTATAAATATATTACAGTGTTTGCCGCGTGTGCCTTATATAAAAAGCACAAAAAGTCCCTAGCCAGAGTGGCCAGGGACTAAATTTAATCTTTAATAAATCTGTCAACCTATTTTAAGACGACTCAATTATTCAGGTTAGGATTATTCTGTATCTCCGTAATAGGGATAGCAAAAAGGTAATAAGGACTGTAGGGCGTAAAAGGGTTACCGTCTGGCTGTTTCAGCGTAAGATGGCCCTGGGCGGGCACCTGTACGAAGGTACCATTCCCTGTTGGCACATTGATAATACTATCTTTTCCATTATATGCCAAGAATGGCTTCCTTACTACGGTGCCCCCCGTACGAATAATATCTGATAGGGAAAATCCTTCTCCCCATAGCTCTTTTCTTCTCTCTACCAGAATGGTATCCAACAGCTGCCCACCACCGGTATACAAAGTGGCGCTACGGGCTGCGCGCAATACATTCAGGGCAGCGGCGCCGTTAGCGTTGTCGCCACTTTGCGCATATGCTTCTGCTTCGATCAGGTACATTTCTGCAGCGCGCATCAATACCAGATCCCCCACCAGGGCACTTGGATCACGAAAGCGGAATTTCTTGTAGCGCAGGTAGCCTTCCTGATTAGGTAAAGTGTCCCAGTCGAACAAACGGAAACGCACATCTGCACTATCGAAGAAATTCAGGAAATAAGGATCTGCCATGAAGCTCTGGTAATAAGAAGCCGGGGAGGAAACATCCAGGTAATGGAAATTATAGCTGGCATTACTTTGGTTAGGCGTTTGCGCATGTCCCCAGATCCATTCTCCGTTATTGATATCATTGAATCCTTTATTATAGTCGTCGCCAGACATTAAAGGATAACCGTTCCTGGCCGCTACAGCATATGTAATCGCATCTTTCCACTGGCGATTCTGCAAGTAAGCTCTCGCCAGCAACCCATTCACTACATTGAGGTCTATTTTCCATTTCTGAGTAGCGCTGCGCTGATAGTTTTTGATCAGTGGCAATGCGTTCTGCAGGTCGCTGATCACTTGCGTATATACTTCCCCGATAGTTGATTTAGGCTTGCCCGCCGTAGTAGCTCCGGAAGGCGTTATATAGATAGGCACCGCCTTTTCTGCGCCTGTTCTATTAAACTGATAATAAGAAGCCAGGGTAAGATAGCAGTAAGCGCGCAACGCGTAGGCCTGCCCTTTAAGACGCTGCTTCTTATCGGCATCACCAGCAGCGTTATCCACTTTAGCGATAATATTGTTACAGTTATCTATCACTTTATAGATGATAGTCCAGTAAGCACTCACACGATTTTTGGTATTGTCTACCATTTCTGTGAAAGCGTAAGCATCGCGAAGACCATAAGACTGTGTTACTGCAATATCGCTTCCCATTGCATCACTGGTAAGGTGAATGGATTTATAACCTGGTACGGCATACGTAAAAAATTCTTCAAACATATAAGCCCAGGTACCATTGATCACTGTTTCCACATTGTCGGCGGTATTAAACACATCGTTGTCGGGCACTGCATTGGTAGGTTTGGTATCCAGGAAGTCCTTATTGCAGGCTCCCAGCACCAAAGCAGCGAATATTAATAATAGCAGGTTCTTTTTCATGATCATAATTTTTAAAAGCTCAGGTTAATGCCAGCAGATAATGATTTAATAGCCGGGTAGCGATAGTAAGTAGTACCGCCTACAGATTGTTCAGGGTCCAGGCCTTTATGTCCATAAATGGTGAACAGGTTTTCTCCTTGCAGGTATACGAGTATATTATGCAGGTGCGCTTTTTCCATTAAAGACTTAGGCAGGTTATAACCAAAGTTCAAAGTTTTCAGACGGGCATAGCTGGCATCGTACAAAAAGCGGGTAGAAACAGACGTCCAGTTGGTTTGAATAGTAGTCAGCTTGGGCACGTCTGTATTCGGATTTTCCGGCGTCCAGCGGTTCAACATTTCTTGGGCAAATGGCCGGCCAGCGGAAGTACCTGTACCCAGCAGGAACAGGTAATCCTGGTCCAGTACTTTACCACCAAGGCTATATGCCCACATAAAGGACAAGGTAAATCCTTTATAATTGAAAGTATTGGTAAGACCACCGTACACATCTGGCAGGGAAGAGCCATTATAATACTGTGTAGCGGCGCTATAGTTGCCCGTAGTGCCTTTGGTGCCATCTGCGTTATTAATATACCATAAAGGCAAACCGGTATTTTTGTCTACGCCTGCCCATTCGCGCAGGTAGAAGTCGTAGATAGATTTTCCTACCATCAGCTTTTTAGTACCGTTGATGATTTCCTTTTGTGGCAATTGAGTAACCTTGTTGCGGTAGTGGGTGATATTGAAATCAACTACCCAGTTAAAATTCTTCGTTCTTACCGGTATGCCGTGCAAGGTAGCTTCTATCCCCGTATTTTTAAGGGCGCCGATGTTTTCAGCCACTACTGCATAACCGATAGAAGGCGCCAGCGGCTGAGAGTACAGCAAATCTTTAGATTTACGTTCAAAGAATTCCACGGTACCTCCGAAGCGGCTGTCGAACATAGACCAGTCTACTCCTATATTCAGGTTCAGGTTCGTTTCCCACTTCAATCTGGGGTTATACAAATTCCTGCGGTAAGTGCCTCCTTCTCCCAGATTACTGTTCACATTCAGCAAGGGGTAGTAGTTATAATAAGAGCCTGCACCCAGGTTGTCGTTACCTTGCGCACCATAACTGGCACGAAGCGTCAGGAGGTTGAGCCAGGTGCTGTGTTTCAGGAATTCTTCGGCAGTAACCCTCCAGGAACCGCCTACAGACCAGAAAGTACCCCAACGGTGATCTGGTGCAAAACGGGAGGAGCCATCACGGCGCAGGGAACCGGAGAAGAAGTACTTTTCTTCGAAGTTGTATTCTGCGCGGCCCAGGAAACTGGAAAGGGCATATGTATCGGAATAACCATCCAGACCGGCGATCAGGGAAGCATCTGCCAGTTCATCAAGACCCGGCAGGGAGAAACCAGATTTGGCCCCCTCAATAAAATTAGTTCTGAACTTATAAGCTTCCTGACCTGCCAACAGGCTCAGATGATGTTTTTCGTTGAATGTTTCTTGCCAGGTGAGGATATTGTTGAAGGTCCAGCTAAAAGTGCGGTAATTGGCCCTATCTACCGTACCACCCACCTCTGCATCGAAGCCCAGGGTAGGATTCGTATAGTCGTGCGTTTGTCTGGCAGAGTAATCAGCGTTGTAGCTGGATCTGAATTTCAGGTTACGCCAGATCGTGGCTTCACCGTACAACCGGGCAGACACATCATCGCGGAAAACATTATGTTTATCAAGCGAAGATGTAGCCACCAGGTTACTGTTAGGGTTGGCGGCACTAGGGCGGTAGCTGCCAAAATCAAATATCTTGTTGCCATTGGCATCGAGCAAGTAAGCGCCGGTAGCCGGATCTCGCTCGTAGATTGGATAGAAGCTAGACATGAGGCGGCCATAGTTCACATAGTTATCGGTGCGGCTGTCTTCTGAAGGAGGCGCTTCCTGTTCGGAGTGAGCACCGCTGAGGTTCAAACCAATCTTCAACCATTTCTTGGCGTCAATATCAATGTTACTGCGCAGGTTATAGCGCTTAAATCCAGAGGCCAGGTAAATACCCTGGTCATCGAGATAACCGCCGGAGATAAAATATTTTGATTTATCGGTAGCGCCGCTCACGCTGAGGTCGGCCTCTGTGCGATGACCGGTACGTTGCATGGCTTCGTCCCAGTTATCATTCCACAGGGTTTTCGCGCCAGCTACCAACTTCCCGTTTGTACCTACCGGCTGGGGAAAAGCAGTGCCATATGGATTGATACCTAACCTTCTTACCAGGCTGCTGCTGGCCTGTGTAGCGGCAACATCGGGCGCCAAACCATTTGTTAAGCCTGCATTGCGGATAGCTTCCCAATACATTTCAAAATACTGGTCGGTGTTTACACGATCGTAATCCTTTACCGCCCTTTTAGAGAAACCCTGGCTAACGCGAACATCTACATTATTTCCGGATTTTTTACCCGACCTGGTGGTAATGATGATCACCCCATTGGCGCCGCGGGAACCGTACAATGCACTAGATGCCGCATCTTTCAATACGCTGATAGACTCAATGTCGTATGGATTAATCGCGTTGAGACTACCTCCATAAGGCACCCCATCCACAACATACAAAGGATCGGCAGAAGCGTTGATAGAACCGATACCACGGATACGGATGGTAGCATCCGTACCTGGCTGGCCACTGGTAGAAGTACTCTGTACACCGGCAGCAAGACCTTGTAAAGCCTTGGAAACACTGGATACCTGCCTGTTTATCAACTCATCTCCTTTAATCTGCGAAACAGAACCAGTATAAGAGCTCTTCTTAGCAGTACCATAGGCTACTACTACAATTTCATCAATATCCTTTCCGGAAGATTGCAGCTCAACCCGCACCGGTGCTACACCGATGGGTACTTCCTGCGGTACTGTCCCTACATAACTGATTACCAGTGTAGTGGCAGCTGCATCACTTATCTGTAATTTAAAATTTCCATCAGGACCACTAACCGTACCCGTAGTAGTGCCTTTAATCATTATCGTAGCCCCGGGTAAAGGAGAGTTATCTTTTGCCGAATAAACACTTCCTGTAGCGGTGCGTGTTTGTGCTATCACCGCAAGCGGTCCGAATAGCACCAATAAAAAGAAGAGTAGTCGTTGTAACATAATATACTAAATGTTGAAAGTGAGTAGTGATCTGATTTTATAGCAATATCCTTCCAGGCCCATATGCAACGGGCTTGCAGTGTTGATGCCAATATTGTTATTAACCGGGGAACGGGTGGAGTTCCGAAACAGTTATTGCATGTAGTAACCTGCTGTTGTACAGACTATGCAGTGAAATCCTGGGCGCCTGCAACAACAAGGGTTACAGGTAAAAACAAGGTTGGGTTGTTTCTCCATAAGCGATTCTTTAATTGTTTCATTTTACTATCCTATTATTCCTATAGACTAATGGGACGCAAAACTAATCGCTTTCATGGTGAAAAACAAAAGAATTGTTAAAAAAGTTAAATAATAAATTACCCGCCAACCCAATTCGCCCTACAGGCATGGATTTCATTCCTAAAAAGCGGATGCCTAAAAAATGTAGGCATCAGCAAAACAATGATTAACCTCAACATGTAAACGACCAGGCAGGCGCCGAATAGGATGCCCACCAAGAGGCAGATGATATCGGTTTCCACTCCTTCCCTTTCTTTATATCCCAATACAGTAATAACTTTATCTAATTCTTCCTGGATGTCACTAAACAGATGTAATTCCGAATTGATGGCTACAGCCAGTTTAGCTGCGCCAGTTCCACAGCGCAGCAGTTCCCAGAAAAAACAGGGGGCCTATACCATAGCCGGTACAGAAAAGAAAACACAGCAAAAAACAGACAGGAGAACGGAGGGGATCTGAATATGATCACTACCAAAGATACGGCCAGCAATATGCCAGTTACAGTTCCCGGCGTAAAGCCTTGTAGATGGATTATAAAGGCCAGGAGTAGGGCAAGCGCCATTATCCCGGAATATTTTTGAAACGTTTCAGATAACCAGGTGAGCATAGATGAAAATTAAGCTTACGCTTATATTACAAATATGCCCACCTGTTGGTTCGGATACAATGCGATTTCCGTTTATGCGATACCGTTTTAAGTGGATTGTTTTAAGCCACTCCGCTTTCAAAGCCTTCATCAATTAACCAATTGCCGCTATCCGCAGCTTGTGTAGCTAATTCATCACAACGGTTATTAAAGGGGTTACTGGCATGTCCTTTTACCCATTGCATTTTTATCTGGTGCTTTTTAAGCAGGGGAATCAAGCGCATCCAGAGGTCTTTATTTTTTTTGTCTTTGAAGCCTATTTTCACCCAGCTCCATAGCCATCCTTTTTCTATGCTGTCTACTACGTATTTACTGTCTGTGTAGATGGTTACCGGCACACCATCTTTTTTTAATGCTTCCAACGCTACAATTACCGCCAGGAGCTCCATCCTGTTGTTAGTAGTTTTGCGGTATCCTTGCCACAATTCCTTTCTTATATTACCCCAAATGAGGATCACGCCATATCCGCCCGGGCCGGGATTGCCACGGGATGCGCCATCAGTATATACTACCAGTTCAGCCATGTTCATTTTTAAAGAAGTGCGAAGATAAGGAATAACTACACCTGGAACACGCCTACATTGAATGGCTGATCAATGGGGGCGTTATTAGCAGCCTTAATACCTTCAGAAATGCGGGCACGGGTATCTACGGGGTCAATGATATCATCTACCCATAAACGGGAAGCAGCATAGTATGGCGTTGTTTGCGTATTGTATTTATCAGTGATCTCTTTCAGGAGGCGGGCTTCATCTTCAGGCGTAATTTCCTGTCCCTTTGCTTTGAGCGAGGCTACCTGTATCTGCAGCAGGGTTTTAGCGGCCTGCTCTCCTCCCATCACCGCTATTTTGGCGGAGGGCCAGGCATAAATAAAGCGGGGATCATAAGCTTTGCCGCACATAGCATAGTTACCAGCCCCATAGGAGTTGCCGATAATAACCGTAATTTTAGGCACCACAGAATTGGCCACAGCATTCACCAACTTGGCACCGTCCTTAATGATACCCGATTGCTCACTTCTACTACCTACCATAAAACCGGTTACGTCTTGCAAAAATACCAGGGGTATTTTTTTCTGGTTACAGTTCATGATAAAGCGGGCAGCCTTATCTGCGCTATCATTGTAAATAACGCCTCCCATCTGCATTTCGCCTTTACGGCTTTTCACAATTTTTCTTTGGTTGGCCACGATGCCTACAGCCCAGCCATCTATGCGTGCATAGCCACATAAGATGCTTTTACCGTAATCTTGTTTGTATTGTTCAAAAGCGGAACCGTCTACCAGCCGGTCTATGATGTCTAGCATGTCGTAGGGGCGTGTGCTATCTGCCGGCAGGATACTGTCCAGTTCTTCCGTGGGTTTTTCGGGTGCTAGCGGGGATATACGGTCAAATCCTGCAGTGGGATTGTGTCCGAGCCGCGACACGATATTACGGATACGGTCGAGGCATTCTTCATCTGTTGAGAACTTATAGTCTGCGATACCGGAAATTTCGGTATGGGTAACAGCACCACCTAACGTTTCCGCATCTACGTTTTCTCCGATGGCTGCCTTTACGAGATAGGGACCGGCCAGGAAAATAGAACCATTTCCTTCCACCATGAGCACCTCATCGCTCATGATAGGCAAATAGGCGCCACCTGCCACGCAACTGCCCATTACAGCAGCGATCTGAGTAATGCCCATGGCACTCATGCGGGCATTGTTACGGAAGATACGGCCAAAATGTTCCTTGTCTGGAAAAATCTCGTCCTGCATAGGGAGAAATACGCCGGCGCTATCTACCAGGTAGATCACTGGCAAATGGTTTTCCATGGCAATTTCTTGTAAACGGAGGTTCTTTTTACCGGTCATCGGAAACCATGCGCCCGCCTTTACGGTCATATCATTAGCTACAATCATACACTGGCGGCCGCTCACATAGCCAATACCTCCCACTGTGCCGGCAGCGGGGCATCCACCGTATTCTTCATACATGTCGTATGCGGCAAAAGCGCCGATTTCAGTAAAAGGAGTGTCTTTGTCGATGAGGTACTGTATGCGTTCCCGTGCGGTGAGCTTGCCACGTTGCCGCACCTTTTCCAGGCTTTTCCTGCCGCCGCCCTGTTCTATAATGCCTAAGCGTTGTTTCATGGTACTGATAGCCATCCGCATTGCATCTTCATTTTTGTTAGTTTCCAATTGCTGCTGATCCATAACGATGGTTTTTATATTCTTTAAAAATAAGGGAAAGAATTCAGTAAATTACGTATCAGTGGAATTGAGCTTATTTATACCACACAAAAATCCTATTATATGTTGTTAACGGAACACCTGGCAAGATCACTGGAAAATCTATATGACGGAGAGCCCTGGATCGGCGTCACTTTCCGGGAGCATCTTACCCGGA
This sequence comes from Chitinophaga sp. 30R24, assembly GCF_049056765.1. Taxonomy (NCBI): domain Bacteria; kingdom Pseudomonadati; phylum Bacteroidota; class Chitinophagia; order Chitinophagales; family Chitinophagaceae; genus Chitinophaga; species Chitinophaga sp. 30R24. The sequence goes on along the minus strand of NZ_JBJGXX010000010.1, from coordinate 49,405 downwards.
TCAATGCTCATCAGGCGGTACAAACATTCGGGGAATCAAATAATATATGGGAAATTGTGAACCATATCATCTTCTGGCACCAACGGGTGCAACGTTACCTCTATAATGAAGCACCTGAGCAGGATGGCGACCTGCCGGATTTTTATATGCCGGATAACCATGGGGAAGAGAACTGGCAAGCTACCTTGCATCGCCTAAACCATTCTTTTGAACAGGTTTGTATCACTATCCGTAAATTTCCGGAGCACGAACTATTCGATACCTTTCCCGGCACTAATCAACAACCGGTCTATTACTTACAGGGATTGGCAGAACACGACGCTTACCATTTAGGACAGATTGTGCTGCTACACAAATATAGCGTATAGCCATCCACTGCTAAATACTATACGTCAGCTCCATATCGTATCGTTGCTCATACAATTGCTGCCCCCATAATTGCAGGTATTTTTCACCTGTTTTACGGAAGCCCGCTTTTTTATACAGGGCAATAGCGGCTTCCTGCATGCTGGTGGTCATAAGGTATACTTTCTGATAATTTTTTTCCCGGCAAAAATCAACTGCCTCCTGCAACAACCGCTTACCGAGGCCCTGGCCCCTGTAGTCGGGGTGGATAAGGAACCAGCGCAATTGCGCCAGATGACGGGAAGAGGCCAGAATAGCGACGGAACCTACAATCTGATTATCCGCTATAGCCAGGAACATCCGGTCTTTGCCCGGGTTATAAGCAGGCAGGAATTCATAAAAAGTTTTACATACATACGTTTCAAACTCCAGGTTATATCCCGATTCCTGGGCGTACAAATAGCCGTGGAGGTAAATGAGGTAGCCTACATCGCCAGGCAACAGGTTATAACGGATATGGATATCCGTTGATGACGCCGGTTGTGCCGCTTGCAGTACTTCCCGTATGGTGTTCATAGCCCCCGTTACCTGTAATTGCTGCTTATCTGATAAACCTCCCACCAACTGTTGGATTTCGCCGGAAGACTTTTCATCCAATCCTGCCAGTAATTGCTTACCCGCAGCGGTGAGCCGCAGAAAAAACGTACGTCCATCTAAGTTGGATTGATGCCGGTGCAGCCACCCATTTTGCTCAAACTTTTTGATTATACGGCTGAGGTAGCCTCCATCCATTTTCAGGATACCGGTTAGCTGACCGGCAGTACATTGCTCCGACTGGCCTAATTCATATAGCACCCCGACTTCCGAGAGCGACAAATTACTTTCCAGGATATGCCGGTTCAATAAACCGATCATGCCGGTATAAAACCGGTTAAAGTGGCGGATATCATCGATAACAGACGGATTACCGGACATAGGTGCTTGTTTTTCAAGCAAAAATATATAATTTATTGACAAAAGCAAATAATAAATTTGACCTAGTCAACTATTTACTCCTCCAGATAACCGACGTAATTAAGGGGTACAAGGCTAAAAATGAGGGCAACTATTCTGGGATGAATAGTACCCGAGGAAGGTTATCACGCTTATTTTATGCCCTACTGAATAGGGGAACATATTATATTTGCGTTTTACGTTTCATGCTTTAGCGGAAAACAGTACTTTGATTAAATCTGATTTATGTCGCCTGGATTATTATTCTCGTTCGTTATTGCTTACTTTATTATCTTACTGCTGGTAGCCTGGTACACCGGCCGTAATGCCAATAATGATTCCTTTTTTATCGGTAACCGTAACAGTAACTGGATGCTGGTGGCCTTTGGCATGATCGGGACTTCCCTGAGCGGAGTTACTTTTGTTAGCGTACCGGGGGCAGTAGGAAAGGATGCCTTCGCCTACATGCAGATCACACTGGGCTATTTTATCGGCTATATCAGCATTGCTTACATATTGATCCCGTTGTATTACCGGTTACAATTAACTTCCATTTACGACTACCTGAACAGCCGGTTTGGCCGGCATTCCTATAAAACCGGGGCTTCCTTTTTTATTTTGTCGCGCACCCTGGGCGCCACCGCACGGCTGTATCTGGTAGTAAGGATATTACAGGATGCCATCCTGTCGAGCTTTGGCGTGCCTTTCTGGCTCACCACCCTCATTATATTGCTCATGATACTGCTGTATACTTTTGAAGGGGGAGTAAAAACCATCGTATACACCGATACATTACAAACGACCTGTATGCTGGCCGGCCTGGTAATCTGTGTATGCTATATCCTGCATGCCATGCACCTCAATCTCGGTGAAAGCTTTCATGCTATGGAAGCCAGGGGGCTCACCAAAGTATTTGTAACAGATCCTTACGATAAACTATTCTTTATAAAACAGATCCTGGCCGGCGCCTTCATCACCATTACCATGACGGGACTGGACCAGGAAATGATGCAAAAGAACATCTCAGTAAAAACATTAAAGGATTCCACAAAGAACATGGTATCACTGGCCTTTATCATGGTGGTGGTGATTGGCCTTTTCCTGTACCTGGGCGGCTTACTGCACTTATATGGCGCACAGCAACAGGTAACTGCCACCGGCGATAAGCTATTCCCTGAATTAGCCTTACATCATATGCCGCCAGTGATCTCCGTCATTTTCATTATTGCCTTGATATCTGCCTTGTTTCCCAGCGCAGACGGTGCACTCACCGCCCTCACCTCCTCCCTTTGCATTGATATACTGGATATGCAACGGCGCAGCGACTGGACGGAAGCGCAAAGAAAAAAATACCGCCAGCGGATACACTTGCTCATGGCATTTGTGTTCCTGCTGTTTGTATTGATCTTCAACAAAGTGAATAATCCCAGTATGATAGGTGTAATCCTTAAAGTAGCTACCTATACTTACGGGCCATTGCTGGGACTTTTTGCCTTTGGCATTTTCTCCAAAAGAAAGGTATATGATGTGCTGGTACCAGTAGTATGCATAGCTGCTCCCCTGCTGTGTTATATTATTGATACCAACCAAACTGCTTTCTTCGGCAATTTCCAGATAGGCCTGGAATTGCTGATCATTAACGGGCTGCTTACTTTCTTAGGACTACTACTGATTTCGCATAAATCGGAAGATTGATGTGAGTGTTCCTCACATCAATCTTCTGCTTCCAATGGTTCAGACTTGCTCAGGTTATGCAATTCCAGCACGGTAGTTTTACCATCGCTACTTTCGCGGTACATCGGCACAAACCTCCGGTCAAATAAAACTTCCTCGTAAGTATAAGACGTGCGTTGTAATACCGTATTGGAATATACATCATTAAAACCTCTAACGGTAACGTATATCTCTACATCTGCCACTTCCATATCCTTTGCATTGAACCCCAGCAGCGGGCTTTGTTCATCTATCAGATGCACCACTGTCCAGTTCATAGAAAGTGTTTCCACCTTTCTCCGTTCCAACGGCAGGTCAAAAAATTGATATACAGCTTCTCCCTCTTCTTGTACCTGTAATCCTAGTGTTACCAGCACTTCTACATTAGTGAGTGTATGGTGTTCTTTGTAAGAAGCGAAACGGAACATCAGCGCTGATTTATCATGGAAAGGTGTAATCAACGCTTCATCGCTGAACAACAGGTGTGCTCTGGGCTTGGAGAACCGGCCATAGATCAAACCCGTTGCCACCGCAATCGATAGGAATCCGGTCATGGCTTCGATAGCCGCTACTATATTAGCTCCAAGCCCTATTGGATTGATGCGGCCATATCCTACCGTTGTAAATGTTTCGGTGCTAAAGAAAAATACTTCTTTGAATTTCTGCCAGGGCGTTTTACCAAGCATACCCTGCAACTCTGTGTAGCCTACACAGTAATAAACACTGGCGTACAAAAGATTAATAAAAAAGAAGAACAACAAAACAACCAGCCCAAATTGCCAGACCGGTAAGTTGAGCAATGCATGGTAAACATTAAAACGATCCACAAACGAACGTCCCTCCCGGCGTATGTTAAAACTTCCATCACGATTAATAAACCGTCCACCATAGCTGCTGGCATTGGTCCCAAAACCCGTATCGTTGTTTTGCCTGGAAAAGGGATTTATTCTCTTCAACAGTGCCATATGCAAAGGATTTCAATGTAAAAACTAAAGTGCCCATAGGCAAAGGAATCCAATGTAAAACTAAGAAGAAAATGGAAGAGAAGTATTTCGATTTCGTTAACGAAAAACAAATGAGAATAAGAGTTATTCTCAAATAAAATCATATGCCGGTAACGCTTAATTTTAAAATGCTTGTTACTGCAACCGGGCTCTTGAACAAGCGCTCGAGTTATTTTGCGACAAGCCTTGGAAAAGTATTTCGTTTCCAATCAATTATCATTCTCTGCATAAAAAAGCCCCATGAAAGCTTTACGTTCATGGGGCAAAAAAATGATTACTCTGTTTATTTACAATCGCCGTCTGGTGTACAAACCTGTCCGGACAAATTATCTAACTCCACGATAGCTGGCTGGGATTGTTTCCATTCTGCAAATGCCTGGCTGAGCGCTTGCGTAAAAGCTTCCACCGGTTGCGCGCCGGATACACCATACTTGCGGTCCAGTACGAAGAAAGGCACACCGCGGATACCGAGCTGTTCTGCCTCGTGTCCGTCTTGGTTAACGGCAGTAGCATATTCGCCCGATGCCAATGCGGCTGATACTTCAGCCCTGTCAAGCCCCAATTCTACACCCAATTCCAACAGGGTTTCCTGATTACTCACGTCTTTTCCTTCCGTAAAATAGGCGATAAACAGGCGTTCTTCTGCAGCATCACCTAGCTGATGCTTTTTAGCCAACTGGATGAGGCGGTGGGCATCAAAAGAGTTGGCGATCACAGCTTTATCGAAATTATAAGTAAGGCCAACTTCCCGGGCAGTGCCAGCTAATTGTTCATGCATCGCCACAGACCATTCACGTGACTGTCCTTTTAATTCCGCTACATAATCATATACATTCTTACCGGGCTGGGATTTAAGGGACGGATTCAGCTGAAAGCTTTTCCACTCTACAGTGATGTGCCCTTTGTCTGGAAATTGTTCCAATGCCGCTTCAAATCTCCGTTTGCCGATATAGCAAAACGGACACATGATATCAGACCATATTTCTACTTTCATTATAAATTATTTATGTTCCTGAACAAAGTTAATATATTTGCTATCAAAAAGTAACCAATTACCTTAAAGTAAGTGATTTACTAAGGGTAACCAAGTTGTATATCAATGAAAAGAGCAGAAGAAAACGAAACGTTAGCGATAGACTGCGGTCAGGGAGACACGCATACCGATTGCCATAAGGTAATTATGCCCGTAAGGGATGCGCTGGACGTTATTAGCGGAAAATGGAAATTACCCATCATTATTGCCGTTTCCAGGGGCCATAAGCGCTTCCGGGACATTGAGCGAAGCATTCCCCGGATCACCTCCAAAGTGCTCTCTAAAGAATTGAAAGACCTGGAAACACATAAACTAGTAAAGCGGTCGGTATACGATACCCAACCTGTTACGGTAGAATACACGCTTACTGCTTATGCTTCCACCCTGGACAGCGTGATTATCGCCTTACAGCAATGGGGGCTCCAGCACCGGAAAAAGATACTTGGAAAATAGCAGGGAACCGGTTACCGGCCCCTGTAGCGCTATTTAATCTTCGTGTATTTTCAATACGATTTTACCCTTTCCCGTCCCGCCTTGCTGGCTGTATTCCTGTGCAGCGGCGGCGGCAGACAGTGGCTGGAAAACACGGCGCACATAAGGCCTGATCAATTCCCTTTCCAGGAGCTCATGTACCGCTTTCATGGAAGCGATAGTTTTAGTGCCACCCCATAAAGCACGTACTCCAGCCGCTTCCGCTTTGTTGGGGCTCGGCATATTGACCAACGCTACCAATACCCCTTCTGGTTTCAGCACCGCCAGCGAGCGGTCAGTTATTTCCCCACCTACAGCATCCAGCACTATATCCACTGGCTCTATCTGTGTTTCAAAAGGAGCAGCTTTATAGTCTATCACCTCATTAGCGCCCAACGACAACAGGAAATCCGCGTTCTCTTCGCTGGCCGTGGCGATTACATAAGCGCCGGTATTATAAGCCATTTGCACAGCGAAATGCCCTACACCACCAGCGGCGCCCTGGATGAGGATACGCTGTCCTTTGGTCAGATTGGCTATATCAAACAAAGCACCCCAGGCTGTTCTGGCGCCAGCCAGGGTAGCGGCTTCCTCAAAGGTGATAAAAGCGGGCTTACGGAACATCACCTCAACAGGCGCAATGGCATAAGCGGCATAAGAACCGTCTATAGAGCCGTACACCTCGTCTCCTATCTTAAAGCCAAATACGCCCTCTCCCACCGCGGTAACAATGCCAGCCCCTTCTATTCCGGGAATATAAGGCAAAGGGTGCTGCATCAGGCCTTCCCTTAACTTCCAGTCGATCGGGTTTACCCCACTGGCAACCACCTTCAACAAAACTTCATCTTTTGCTGGCACCGGTACCGGCACCTCTTCCAATTGCAACTGTTCGGGGCCTCCGTAAGCATGGATACATATAGCCGGTATATGAAGGTTTTTCATAGTGTCCTTTTTTTGCTAATGTAATAAAAAGCTGCTAGCTGACCGCCATCCAACTATTAACCACGAAGGGCTAAAAGCGCTTAATGCTTTTTCCCTACCTTTGCGGTTCAATAGAACTAAGCAGTATCATGACTTTTGGTGATTTAAACCTGAATACGCCTTTATTAAACGCATTAAAAGAACTGGGTTATCAACAACCTACTACTATACAACAACGTGCCTTTTCTGTGATCATGTCTGGAAAGGATGTGTGTGGCATTGCGCAAACAGGCACTGGTAAAACCTTTGCCTATCTGTTGCCAACGCTACGCTTGTTTAAATTTACGAAAGAGAAATATCCTACGGTATTAATTATAGTACCTACCCGGGAACTGGTGGTACAGGTAGTGGAAGCAGTTAAAAAGCTAACGCCTTACATGAGCGTATCTGTATTGGGTGTATACGGTGGGGTAAATATGAATCCGCAGATGGAAGCCGTAAAAGATAAGCTGGATATCCTGGTGGCCACCCCCGGAAGACTGTACGACATTATCCTTAGCGGCGCTCTCAAAGTAAAATCCATTAAACGGCTCATCATCGATGAAGTAGATGAAATGCTGAACCTTGGCTTCCGGACGCAGCTGACCAATATTATGGACCTGCTGCCTCCCAAAAGGCAGAACCTGTTGTTTTCTGCCACCATTACGGAAGATGTGGAAAAGATGATCGACACGCATTTCAATAACCCATTACGGATTGAAGCCGCTCCCACAGGCACACCGTTGGAAAACATCAACCAGGTGGTGTACAAGGTACCTAACTTTTACACCAAAATAAACCTACTGGAAATGCTGATCACCGATGATCCGTCGATGACCAAAACACTCATTTTCGTTGGTACCAAACAATTAGCAGACGACCTGTTTGAGCAGTTGGAAAAAGAATTTCCCGGCAAAACTGGTATTATCCATTCTAATAAAGAACAAAACCATCGTTTTAATACTGTCCGTAAATTCGAAAGCGGAGAATACCGCTTCCTGATTGCTACGGATATTATTGCACGCGGCCTCGATATTGCAGAAGTGTCGCATGTTATCAACTTCGATACGCCGGAAGTGCCGGAAAACTACATACATCGTATAGGCAGAACCGGTAGGGCCGACCAAAAAGGCAGCGCTATCCTGCTCACTAAGGATTCAGAGACAGAAAACCTGGAGCAAATAGAGACCCTTATGAATTACCAAATCCCAGTGCTACCCTTACCGGAAGACCTGACCATTTCCGATATGCTCACAGAAGATGAAAAGCCTAAGGTACATATGCGCAATGTGTTGGTGAAAGTACCTAAGCGGGAAGATGTAGGACCCGCTTTCCATCAAAAGCTCGCCAAGAATATGAAGACGAACAGTAAAATGTCGCATAAAGATAAAATGATGTTGAAATACGGTAAACCCAAGAAACGGAAACCTAAAAAATAAAATATCGCTGCCCTCTAAATTAAATTTCAGGACAACAAACAGCCCAGGTGAAGGCATACACCCGCCCCAATGCCGGTGATAGCAGCACCTTGCCTGTTTAAAACTCCCACCTGTTACACGTCTGGAGATGATGTGGCATAAATTCAAATAAACGGGGTACGAAAATCATTGCAAAAAATGCGAACAAAGCTTATATTGCATATACGAAAGCGATGAACCATGCTTAGTTACAAAATGTACCCCGTTGTACAATTTTATCAGCTTATATTAAAAACACCGGATGTTGGATTATTCGCGGCGCCACCGTCCCAAGAAACGCAATTGGTAATGCGGTGTCCTTAGATAGATTGTCATTTCAAATGAATAACAATTTATTAACAAATCTGTCCCCGGATTGAAAAACCATCAACGTAGGTTGGATCGAATATAATCGAAAGGCATATTAGTGTATTGTTAAATTAACTATCTTTTGCTTTTGTGAAGGAACCAGTCATGCTAAAACTATCGTATGTGGGTTGGGCAGATAGAGATGCTAAAAGAAACCGCGTATTAGTTCCCGTAGACAATAACCTGTTACAGGATTTGTCATTCTCAACTAAATCCAAGCATGAGTGCATCTATCAACGATATTGAATTGCTTGCACAACTGAAAACGGGCAGTTTGTCTGCCTTCCAGTACTTCTACAATGCCTACCGGCATTGGCTGTACCTTACAGCATTGTCTATTTTAAGAAATGAAACAGAGGCACAGGAACTAGTGCAAGACCTTTTTATAGATTTCTGGCAAAAAGATCTGAGTACACGCATTGATCTGAGTAGCACCAATTCCCTGAAAAATTTTTTGTTTGTCAGCATCCGAAACCGCTGCCTGAATAAAATAGCGAAAGATGCCACACGAAACAAAAGACTAAAAGACATCACGCTGCCTGACACTTACACCTATCCGCATAGCAGGTTGGAAAACAACGAACTGAAAGAACAACTGGAGAATGCCATTAGTCAGCTACCGGAGCGACAGTCAATCGCCTTCCGGCTGGCCTATCAGGAACATAAAACACGTAAAGAAATAGCCGCCTTCATGGACACCAGTGAAGAAACTGTAAAAAAACAGGTCGCCAACGCTTTGAAAACTTTACGCGCATCTTTAAAAAAAATCCTTTTATGATACCCCGGATAATTAAATAACCGGTTAATAGTGTACATGAACAGCGCAGCAGAAACATACAGGCTAATGACTGAAAAACTTGCGGGCATTATTTCCGCAACGGATGATCAATGGTTGGAGGAACTTATTGAAGAAGATGCCGAAGTAAGGGAAAAATGGGAAAACCTTTCCCATATTCCGGTTCCGCCCCCACCAGCTCCCTGGCTGGAAGTGATCGATTTCCCCAAACAACGATCCCTGCAACGGGTATTAGCGCCCTGGCTCTGTGCAGCAGCAGTAATGGCCTTACTGGTACTCGCGTACCGGAAATGGGACCAATTTAAACATGCCCCTGCCACCGTTATTGCCAAAGTAAATTCCGATGTGCTGTTGCAGCTGCCTGGTCAGCCAGCCATCAACCTCAGCACCGCTTCCGGTGCTATCCAGATAGCCGGCCGGCCTTTGCCCATTAAAGACAATACCCTCTTCCTCAATACCGGCGAAATATTGCCGGAAGGCATCAATACCCTGGTAGTACCCCAAGGGAAAAACTACCAGATATCCCTGCCAGACGGATCGTTGATTACGTTGAATGCAGCCACTCGTATGGAATTTCCTTTTAATTTCAATGGTAAAACCAGGGAAATCACCCTCAACGGAGAAGCCTATCTTAAAATAGCCAAACAACCGGGAAAACCCTTCCTGGTACATCTTCCCAACAGCACTGTAGAAGTGCTGGGCACCAGCTTCAATATCAATAGCTACGACAGTAAAATGGTGAAAGTATCCCTGGTAGATGGTAAAGTACGCGTAAAAGCCGGGAAGAAAAATGTGCTGATCAAACCCGGCCAACAAGCTATTTATAATAACCAAACAGCAACCCTGGCTACACAGCCCTTCAACGCTACCGTGGAACTGGGCTGGCAAAAAGGCCTGTATTGTTTTTCAGACACGAGACTAGACGAAATATGCAATGCCATCTTCCGTTGGTACGGCGTACATGCCACCTTAGACAATCCGGCGCTGGCCAACAAAACATTTACCGGACTATTAGATAAGCAAACACCTATGAGCTTTTTCCTGGAAGGAATTAAAGCCGCCACCGGTGCAGATCATTACTTTGCTGCAGACAGCACCCTGCATTTCAAATAACAGGCAATATCAAAGGCTAATACCATGAAGCAACCAGAAAAAAAATACCTGCTGATCGACCGTAAAGATAGCATCTATACCAGGTATGAGCAAGTTCCGGGCTACCTTCAGCCACAACTGATTCCTTATGCCAAATGCTATACTGATATTGACAACAACGGCGTTATTATTGACCAGAAAATTGAGATGCATGATATTACCATCTACTATCATCTCATCCATCTCACCAAAGGCGTAAAACTCACCACCGTTCCCGCCGAACAATACCTGCTGCCTGCCTGTATATCCGGGTTCACAGAAAAAAACAGGCGACTGCCCCTGAAAATAACCCTGACCAAAAAAGAACTGAACACCTTCAATTCCTTATTGGAAACAGGCCCAATGATTACAAAACGGGAGTTCGTGATCAACTTCCATGTAAACCTGAACCTTTACAGCCTGGAAAACCTGATCCGCGAATATCCCATCTTTGATAGGGTGAGATACCTTGATATTCAAAAAGCCAGAACGCCTAACAAACGCACCCCCTATCCCCTTAACGAAGTAAACTACCAGATCATGAAACGGATTATCAACTGCCGGCATATTGCCAAACCGGCGGAAATATTTTTCCGCAGAAGTGCCGTAGAGTTTTATGCCACTTATCTCCGTTACCTACAACGCATACCTCCCGTTATGCTCATGGAAAGCCACCGGGAACAGCTCCGGCAAATCGCTTCCTACATTATTCACCACATCACCGAAATAACGACTATAACCGCCCTCTGCGAAAAATTCAATGTGGCGCCCGCATTCCTGGAAATACCTTTTGAACAGGAATTTTTTATCCCGGTAAAAGAACTAATCCACCAGGAAAGAATGGCCCTGGCATATAAAATGATTACAGAAACCAGCCATACGCTTGCCTACATAGCCACCCTCACCCATCATAACGGATGGGAAGCACTAAAGGATGACTTTGAAGAATATTATAGATGCAGCCTGGCTGATTTACGAAAGGCACAATAACCCCATCATCTAATGGTAACCCAGCAGCAGCCTTTTCGCTGCTGGGTACCATTTTAATTAGTTTAATTAGCCGCACCAGCAGTAGCGGAATGTAAACCTTAAAGCCCCGAAAAGGACTGGCAATTACTGCTGCTTCAAAAAACCTGATTACCTGGATGCCAGGAAAATTACTTCCTGATTAAAGCGGCAGGCACTCCCGCTTTGGTGATCTTAATGGGTTGGATCAAGCCATTTTTGTCGAAATACATCCTGTCTATACAGGTTTCGCGGGAATTAGCCGCTTTTTCCGTAAGGGGACGGCGATGGTACACAATATACCATCGGTTTTCAGCAGGAAGGGCAATTACAGAATGGTGTCCGGCTCCTGTAGCGATGGCCGGGGCCTGTTCCAGGATTTTCCCGATCCGCTTAAATGGCCCCATAGGGGAATCCGCGATAGCATAGGCAACACTGTAATCGGGGCCTGTCCAACCACCTTCCGACCACATAAAATAGTATTTACCGTCTTTTTTGAACATAGTAGGCCCTTCAACATATTTTTCAGGGGTAATTTCCCGGAAGGTGATACCATCCTCAAAGGGTATAAAGCCGGTAAAATCGTCTTTCAGCTGCGCAATATTGCAATGCCCCCACCCACCGTAAATGAGGTAGTATTTCCCATCGCTGTCATGAAATACGTATTGGTCGATAGGCTGGGCCTTGTTAATAATCTGGCTCACCAGGGGCTGGCCCAGGTAATCTTTAAAAGGGCCTGCCGGATTATTGGCTACCGCTACGCCGATACCACCAGTTTCCTGGTTATTTTGAATATCGTTAGCCCCAAAAAACAGGTAATAATGCTGGTCCTTTTCCACGATGGAAGGCGCCCACAGCGCTCTTTTCGCCCATTTTACGGCAGCAGTATCGAGGATATCCGGATGTTTGATCCAGGTAACCAGATCCGGAGAAGAAAAGGCATCGAAGAATACCTGCTGATCATAAGCTGCGGAAAAAGTAGGGTAAATCCAATAATCCTTTCCAAATACTACGCCTTCCGGATCAGCATACCAACCAGGAAACACAGGATTTCCCGAATATTTTGCTTTCTTTTCCTGAGCTATAGACAACTGGGAACATCCTGCAAGCAAAAGCAAGGCTATCATTCTTTTCATAGTACTACCATTAGGTGAATCGTTAAAAATAACAAAAATCGTGTTCCATTTATAGAGATGATAAATTTCTGATATATTTTTTTCCTATTTTTAGCACTTAGAAAAGGCAACCTATAACTTTATTGAATGAAACGGGGAAAAAAAGTCATTAAACTGCTATTGATCATTGTTGGTATTTTTTTATTGATAATGGGCATAGCAGGAGGCATTCTATATAGCCAACAGGAGCGGCTTACGCAGATGGCCGTAAAAGAGCTGAACAAACAATTTGCCGGGGAGCTGGTGATCTCACACAGCAGTATCTCCCCTTTCAGCAATTTTCCATATATCTCCATTGCGCTACATGACGTACGTTTTTTTGCAGACAAAAAAATGCAGGGAAAACCGCTTTATGATGTAGAGCGGCTATACGTTGGTTTCAGCTTACCGGATATTCTGCAACAACATTATAATGTGCGGATCTTTGTACTCGCCAACGGACAGGTACATGTAGCACGTTATGCCAATGGCGATGTAGACCTGATCAAAGCTCATGAATTCAAAAGCACAGGCAGCGCACCCAGCGCTGATTCTTCCGAGTCGCTGAACCTCGACCTCAAAAAGATCATCCTGAAAAATATTGATGTTACTTACCACGATGCTGTTTCCGGCTGGCACGTAAGTTCCCATATCGATAAAATTAAAACGTCGTTTAGCATGGACTCGGCGCGCATAGCCATGGAAATGGACAGCAAACTGTTGCTGGATGTTACAGGCCAAACCGATTCCACCCTGTTCCGTCACAAGCAACTGAGTTTTAAGCTGAGCGCCGTTTACGATAAAATAAAACAGCAGGTAATCCTTCCTCCTGGCAACATCCAGTTGGAAGAAGCCACCCTGAACCTCCAGGGCATGGCCAGTAAGCAATACATAGACCTCAAAGTAAAAGGCGACAAGCCTGATCTCAACCTGTTGCTCGCATTAGTTCCCAAGGATGTGGCAGACCTATTAGACAAGTACAAACACGACGGCCGCATCTTCTTTGATGGCATCGTGAAAGGGGAAATAGGCAAAGGCAAAACGCCGCTGATGGAATTTAATTTCGGTTGTGAGAATGTATATTTCCAAAATAAAAAAATAGACCGGAAAGTGGATCAGCTGGGCTTCAAAGGCTTTTATACCAATGGTGCCGCCCATAGCCTGCAAACCTCTGAACTGCATATCCTTAACTTCAATGCCCGTCCGGGTACCGGTGTGTTTAAAGGCAATTTCGTCGTAAAAAATTTCAGCGACCCACAGATCATTATGCAGTTATATTCAGAACTGAACCTCCGTTTCGTAGGCGAATTTCTGGGTATTAAAGATCTGGAACAAATCAGTGGGGATATTAAGTTGAACATGAACTTCCAGGAAATGGTAGACATGCGTGTACCGGAGGAGAGCCTGACTAAACTGAAAGACGGCGTACAGAGCGAGTTAACGGTAAAGAACCTGGAATTCCGTATCCCCGGTTATCATTTGCCGGTAAAAAACATGAACATACATGCACAGATAGAAAAGGGAAGACTACAACTGGATTCTGTAGCTTTTCGTATAGGCAATTCCGATATACTGGCACAAGGCACTGTGAGTGATGTACCCGCCCTCTTCCATCAGCAGGATAAACCGGTAGCCGTTACTTTTGGCGCTTCCAGCAAACGCCTGCAACTGGGCCAGTTATATAAATTTGATACCGCCCAACATCCGATTTTATCGAAAGAAGTGATCACCGACTTTAATATAGGCCTGGCATTTGAAACTTCTGTAAACGAATTATTACACCCCAACCCTTTGCCTAAAGGCACTTTCACGATAGAAAAGCTGTATGCAAAATTCCAGCAATATCCGCATGCCCTGCACAACTTTAATGCGTCCATAGCCATCAGCGATACCAGCCTGCGTGTAGCTAACTTCAGCGGCAACATCGACAGCAGCGGTTTTACGCTGAAAGGCAAGCTCAATAATTACCTCATTTGGTTTGATAAAATCAAAAAAGGAAGTACAGAAGTAGCGTTCGACTTTAAAGCAGACCGTCTTGCCGTAAATGACCTGATCAGTGAGCGTGGCCATAAATTTATTCCGCCTGGCTACTGGTATGAAGAAGCTGATCACCTCTGGCTGCGTTCAAAAATGAGCATAAAATACGATACTGTATTTAAAATGGTAGACGCCAAGATCGGCAATATTTCCGGGCGTTTAAAACAGCATCCGATCAATATTGAGAACGTAACAGGCAGGATACGCTATGGCAACAATAAATTTATCGTAATAGATACCCTGACCGGTAAAATAGGACGTACCGATTTTGACCTGAATATGCGTTATGCTACCGGCGTCAATAAAAAATACCAGTCGCACAGCAATTACTTCCGCCTGAAATCCGGCATGCTGGACATAGATGAGCTGATGAATTATGATTTCAGTGACCATAGCGTGGCCACAGCGTCGGCGCCGGTGCCAGCGCCGGTAAAGAAAACCACTGTGCAGGAAAACGACTCCCTGCATGCCACCGGATTTAATATATTCAGTATTCCCTTCTCGAATTTTGAAGTACAAGCAGACATTAAAAAGATCAAGTATAAAAAATTCTGGATAAAAGACCTGCTGACGAATATACATATGCAGGAAGATCAGAAAATAAAAATAGACACCATTTCCATGGACATAGCTGGCGGGCGTATAGCCATGCGCGGTATGTTCAACGCAACTGATCCGAAGAAGCTGTATTTCAGGAATGGCATCTACCTGGAAAATGTAGACCTGTCTAAAATGCTCATTAAGTTCGACAACTTCGGACAAGACTTTGTATTGAACAACAATTTAAAAGGCACAGTAAGCGGGCATATCAAGAGTTATGTAAGACTGCATCCCGACCTTACACCTGTATTAAGCGAAACAGAATCGCAGATGGATATAGAAATCTGGAATGGCACACTGCTCGACTTCGGTCCTATGCAGGCCATGGCCGGTTATTTCAAAGATAAAAACCTGCGCATGGTAAGGTTCGATACCTTACGGAATAAACTGACCTTAAAGAATGGCGCATTGGAAATCCCTAATATGAATATCAACTCTTCCCTGGGCTATATCGAGGTTTCCGGCACCCAGTCGCTGGACATGAGTATGAACTATTACCTGCGCATACCAATGAAGATGGTGACACAAGTAGGATTCCAGGCGTTATTTGGTGGCAAGAAGCAGGAAGAAATCGATATAGATCAGATAGACGCCATAGAGTACCGCGACAAGGATAAAAAGGTGCGTTTCATGAGCATTAATATTTCTGGCACACCTGATAAATATAAAATAGCTTTGAAGAAAGCCAAGAAAACATCATAACGCTTAGTTCATCGCCTTTAGCTGCCGCAACTAAAGGCGATGATTACCTTGCTTACATGAGACTGCAAAACGCAGTCTCATTTTTTATATTATTTGCTTACTTACTACTAAGTAAGTACATTTGTATAGTAATAAAGCGGCAACAAATGTCTGAAACCAAAGATAAGATCGTGTTTATGGCGGATAAGCTATTGAGAACCAGGGGATATAATGCCTTTAGCTACAAAGACATTGCGGGGCCGCTGGCGATTAAAAACGCGGCCGTCCATTATCATTTTCCTGTGAAGGAAGACCTTGGCGTAGCAGTAATAGCACAGGAAATAGCGGGATTTAAAGCCAATACGGCTAAATGGAAAAACCTGCCAGAGCAGGAACAGTTAGCACAGTTATTTGGCGTATTTGAGCGTTACTGCCGGGAAGGCAACATCTGTTTAATGGGATCGCTGGCGCCGGATTTTGAAACGCTGGCACCGGCCATGCAGGCAAAAGTGCAGGAAATGAGCGACAATATCCTGCAATGGCTCACCAATTGTCTCGAACAAGGCCGGAAATATAAACGTTTACATTTTAAAGGCCCCGCCGAAATACGGGCGCTCATCGTGATATCTAATCTGCAATCTTCCCTGTTATTATCCAGGGTAATGGGTTCAACAGCATTCCATAGAATTTCAACACAACTGCTGGAAGACCTCTGTCAAAAATAACTAATTATGAAAAGAGTTGTTATTACGGGCATGGGAACCGTATCGCCCATCGGCAATAATATTATGGATTTTTGGGAAGGCCTGGTGAATGGGCGTAGCGGAGCAGGCACCATTACACATTTTGATGCCAACCTTTTCCGGACACGTTTTGCCGGGGAACTAAAAGACTTTGACGCGGCTCCCCTACTCGACAAAGCAACCTTACGTAAAGCCGATCCCTTTACCCAGTATGCCCTGGTAGCCGCCGATCAGGCTATTCAGGACGCCGGCCTGGATTTTAGCCAGATGGACCCATTCGATACAGGAGTGATCTGGGGATCCGGACAGGGCGGCATGCAAACTTTTGAAGAACAGGTAACGGAATATGTTAGTGGCGGGTTCCAACCCCGGTTCAGTCCATATTTTGTGCCCAAACTGATTACCAACATGGCAGCCGGTATGATCTCTATCAAATATGGGCTGATGGGCATTAACTACACCACCGTATCTGCCTGCGCCACCTCTAATACGGCTATCATGGATGCATTAACGTATATCCGTTTAGGTAAAGCGAAAGTAATTGTTACCGGCGGCTCTGAAGCGCCCATAACACCGGCCTCTGTAGGTGGTTTTTGCGCTATGAAAGCAATGTCTGTTCGCAACGATGACCCAGCTACGGCCTCCCGGCCTTTTGATAAAGACCGAGATGGTTTTGTAATGGGAGAAGGCGCCGGCGCCCTGATACTGGAAGAATATGAACATGCCAAGGCAAGGGGGGCACATATCTATGCCGAAGTGGCCGGTGCAGCCATGACAGCAGATGCCTATCATATGACTGCCACCCATCCCGAAGGATTAGGCGCCCGCAAAGCCATGCAGCTGGCGTTGGAAGATGCAGGCCTGAACAAGGAAGACGTAGATTACCTGAACGCACATGCCACTTCTACCCCTGTAGGCGACCTGAGCGAGATTACCGCCATTACCCGGTTGTTCGGGGAAACACCGGCTCATCTGCACATTAGCGCTACTAAATCCATGACCGGACATTTACTCGGCGCTGCCGGCGCTATAGAAGCCATTGCCAGCGTAATGAGCATACAAAAAGGGATCGTGCCACCTACCATCAATACCCAACACCTCGACCCCGCTATCCCGGCTGGCATTCAGATCGTATTAACCCATGCCATCGAAAAAAATGTTGACGTAGCCATGAGCAATACCTTTGGTTTTGGCGGGCATAATGGTATTGTTGTTTTCAAAAAAATATAACCGTTTTTCAGAAAAAGGGTTCCGGTTACCTGCTTTATTGATCAGGTAACCGGAACTGTTTTTATCTTACTTCGTAAGGCGGCTTGGCAGGCATCTTAAATGATTTTGTTTGCAAGAGCTGTTTTATCGTGGTAATGGCACGTTCTATCTGCGGATCTATTCCCCTGGCCATATCTCCCAGGTTCTCATCTACCAAAATATCCGGATCTACGCCATGGCCTTCACGGAACCAGGTACCATCGGCATTATACATACGAAAACTAGGTACGGTGATCACCCCGCCATCGATGAGTGGCGGCGTATTACTGATACCGATGAGCCCTCCCCAGGTACGGGTACCTATAATTGGCCCCAAACCGGCCGTGCGGAAGAAGTCGGGAAAGGCATCCCCACCAGAACCACTCCAGCCATTGATCAGCATTACTTTAGGGCCAAAATTGGCAAAGGCAGGCGCCTGCCCAGACAACCCATCACGGGTAGCCCAAAACGACAACGGCTTACGGTTAAGCAATTCGATGAAGCGATCCGGTATTTGCCCGCCATTATTGAAACGTTCATCGATAATGAGCGCTGCTTTGTCCCATTGGGCATTGAACTGGCGAATCAGTTCATCCTGTCCGTCCAATCCCGTACTGGGTACATAAATGTAACCCACCTGGTTATTGGTGGCATCGGCAATATGTTGGCGGTTACTTTCTATCCATGCCAGGTGGCGCAAGCGGTAATCTTTTGCAATAGTGGTTACCACCGCTGTTTTAGCACCATCAAAAGAAGGCCGGTTGTTATAGGTAAGCTCTATGGCTTTATTTGCAAGCGACTGGAAAGCACTATAGGGTTCCTGCGCAGTAGTAAGCGGTACTCCGTTCACCGCCAAAATATAATCCCCTTCATGAATGTTAACACCTGGTTCATCCAATGGATTGCGGACCTCTGCGTTCCAGGGAGCGCCACGGATAATACGTTTGATCTTATAATACTGCCCCTCAGCCTGCCAGTCTACCCCCAGGTAGCCTACGCTTTCCCGCCTGTTGTTTTCAAGGTCGCCGCCAAAGTTGTACGTATGCGATGCATTCATTTCCCCCAGCAGTTCATTAATCACAAAGCTCACTTCCTCGCGGGTACGGGCGCTTTCCAAAAGATGGAGGTACTTGGTTTTCATACTATCCCAATTAACGCCATGCATGTGCGGATCATAAAAGAAATCGCGTTCCAGTCGCCAGGTGTCTATAAATAATTGTTTCCATTCTTCCATAGGCACTACCGTCATTTCCATATCGTCTACATTCATAGCCGTATCTATTTTCTGGTTTTCTGCGGCACCTATAATCCCATAAGGGCCACTGTTCACCAATATCTTATTGCCATCGGCCGATTGTTCATAAGCACCTGGATTTTTAATGATATTCTTTACCTGCCGGGTAGGTATATCGTAGTACTGCAAGGTGGTTTCTGCGTCCCCATCCTCATCAGGCTGCGCACTGCTAATGAACAGGATTTTTCCCGGGGCAGCTCCCAGGCGGGAATAATTACCACCTGGCACGGGCAGTAACACCAGGCGGGCTTCCATATTATCCAGGTCTATATTAACAGCTATTACCTTTTTGGCAGTATCGGTGGCCGGCACTTTTTTACTTGTTTTCCCTTTAGCGCTGGCAGCAGCCGCTTCTTCTTTTACCAATACCTGGTCATTGCGGGTAGCCAGCAAAGAAGGCGTTCCTTTCTGTAAACCGATTACCCCGATCAAGGTACTGTTACCATAAATGAAAGTATCATCAATACTACTGTAAGTAGGTTTAAACGATTGATTGGTGAGCAGGTACAGGTATTTACCCGTTTCATCGAAAACAGGTCTGCTACAATCATAGAAACCGCTGGTTACCTGGTAGCGTTGATTATTCCGGGTATCAAAGAGGAATACAGCTTCGTGGGTATTTTCCATATCCCTGCTATAGGTAAGCCACCGGCTGTCGGGCGACCAGCTAATGCGGAAGCCGTCGAACATATCAGGAGAATACTGCAGCGCGTGATCTACAGGAATAGTTTTCCCGGTAGCAATATCCAACACCCATATTTTCATGGCCTGATCAATAAAAGCCACTTGCTTGCTGTTAGGCGACCAGTAAGGACGGTAACGGAACCCTGGCCCCAGGTGGGTTACCTGCCGGGCTTCATTTTCTTTACCGGAGGCAGCCAGCCATAGTTCATAATCTCCTGACTTATCACTCCACCAGGCAATGGTTTTGCCATCGGGCGACCATACCGGGTACCTTTCAGCAATACCGCTGGTACGGGTGAGGTCTTTTACATAGCCGCTGATGGCTGGTACCGAAAACACCTCTCCACGTGCTCCAATCAGCGCCCGTTGCCCATCCGGACTGATAGTGGCAGACTGTATGTATCTGGCCGTGCGCACCAGATGGGGTTTTAGTGCCGCCAGATCGGTCGTGATATTGATCTTTACTTCGGTAGATTGCTGGGTACTCAAAGACAGGAGATACAATTTGCCATTAGCCTCATACACAATATCTGCCGGTCCCATGGAAGGGAAGTGCACGTCATATTCCGGGTAGTTGGTGAGTTGTTCGTATGCTTTGGTATTGGTATCGTAGCGCCAGAGGTTCATGCGCTTTTCTGTTCCACGGTCCGACAGGAAATAGATATAGTTTTTATACCACATCGGAAATTCATCGCCCGCCTCGCTGTTGGCAGAAATATTTTCAGATTGCAGGCTGGCGAAATGAAAGATATGTATATCAGCCTTCATGCCACCCCGGTATCTCTTCCAGTTACGGAAGCTTTGGGAGCGGGTTGTTAAGGCCATGCTAGCTCCATCCGGCGAATAAGACCCGAATTCTGCATAAGCCAATGGCAATTTAGTAGCTGTACCTCCATTTTCCGGGATGGTATAAAACTGGTTAAAACGTTCTTTGGTACTTTCCCTCATAGAAGCAAAAAGCACCTGCTTACCATCAGGCGTCCAGTCTACCACCCGGTCGCCGCCGCCATATTGGGTAAGCTGCAGCGGTACGCCGCCGGCTACCGGCAATACATATACGCTGGATGCACCGTCGTAATTAGCGCTGAAAGCCAGTTTGCTGCCATCAGGTGAAAACTTCGGGAAGGATTCCACACCAGGCGGGGAAATAAGCTTAATAGCCGTGCCTCCGGTTTTAGGAACAATCCAGATATCATTTGCATAGGAAAATGCGATCTGCGACTGAGATACATCAGGATAGCGGAACAGGCCGGCATTTACCTGTCCTGTTACCTGTTTTCCTGTTACCATGGCGAGGAATAACAGGGCCTTTCTTTTCATCATAAGCGAATTAGATTTTGTGCAGCTACTTTATAAACGGGCTGCATTTTTAATGGATTAAAAACAGATTTACTAATCTAGGTAAATCTGTTGAAAGAAGTTTCCTGTTCAAATAATAATTCCCGTAGTATGCCTCTGTAGCTGCATAACAGGCATTTATTGTTTTATTTCCGGCCATTTGAATAAAAAAGACGACCTTCGGTGCACACTAACACGACAATTATGGCAAAATCCCAGGAAACAACGAATAAAAAAGAAAAAGAAAAGAAAAAAGCAAAACAACGACAAGAGAAACAAGAGCGTAAAGAAGAACGAAAGGCACACAGCAGCAAAGGAAAAAGCCTTTCAGACATGCTGGCTTATATCGATGAAAATGGCAACATTTCCTCTACCCCACCAGATCCTAATAAGAGAAGAGAGATCAACGTAGAAGACATTTCCATAGGCACTACCAGACAGGTAGCCGAAGAACCGGTAGAAAAAACCCGTAAGGGCGTGGTGAAATTCTTCAATGACGCCAAAGGATTCGGCTTTATCACCGACCTTCAAACACAAGACGCCATATTCGTACATAGCAGTCAGCTAACCGCCCTAATCCGTGAAAGGGACCGGGTACTTTTTGAGCTGGAAAGAGGCCCTAAAGGACTGCATGCAGTGAACGTGAGAAAAGGATAGTGAGGTGGGAGAAGGCCTCCCACTTACCCTCCCTGGAAACGATCTTCCGCACTGTAAGCAGTAGAAAGCGCCGGTTGCTGCGTTTGTTCAAGAAACGCTTTTTTTACTACCCTGGCCGTTTTATGATCGCCGGTATGGCTCCATCCTGGCGGCATAATGATATATAAGAGCTTATTTTTAATCCCCGGCGCCTTCCTGATATCTTTCCATAAACAATAACATTCCCCAAAGTATACATCCAGAAAATTGTTGGGATTCATTTCCCTGGAAATACCATATTCTATCTTCAGGTCTTGTTTTTCGTGCTGAAAAGTACCAAATACTTTATCCCAGATATTGAGTAGGTTACAGAAATTAGTATCCATATAAAGTGGATTACGGGCATGATGCACACGGTGGTGCGAGGGCGTAAGGATAATACTATTCAAAAAGCCCAGCCTGCCATCTTTAAGCAAATTCTCCCCTACATGAATAAACGCCCCCCAAGTACCGTCTATGAACATAATAATAAACAGTAAAGGCGGATTTACGCCCATCAGGATACAAATACTGGTACGGATCACATCTGCATAAGGTGCTTCCAGGAAAAAATGCGCATACGTTACCGACAGGTTCATTTGCTGAGGAGCATGATGGGGAGCATGCAAACACCAGAATAAACGCACCTTATGCCCAAGGTAATGGTAAATAAAATGCGAAAATTCCCATACCACATAACCGTATAAGCACCAGTACCACTTCAGGCTAGTAGGAAAGAGCGCATATTTTCCCAACACCCCTATACAAAAAGCCACAGCAGCAATAGCAATAAAGCGGGATATGAAACGGTTGGCTACAAAGATCAGAAAAGGCATCTTATAGTCTTCTATCTTAAACCTTTTATAAAATAACGCACGGGCCACCTCCAGCAGCAGCAATAATGGAATCAAGGGAGATATTACGGTAAAGAGACCATTTAGCGTAAGCAGCACTTTATAATTGCCCGTTTTGCATACCGCTATCAATTGGGCAATACCTAAAAACGAGATGAGTTCATGGTATAAAGTCTGTAAGATATTCATAACGCTTTTATTATAAGGGTCAATAACTTGTATGAACAATTAATTATTATGTTCATACAAAGTAAATTTTTTATAGTAAAACAACAAATTTTTAACACCGGAAATGGCTACGGCGCCCATCAACATCGGCATAAATAAGGTGGAGAATGGGGTGGAAAGTACTTTCCTTTCACCGGGGCCAATCACTGAATGGTATAAAAAAGGGTGCACCGAATCTGCTTCGGCACACCCCGAAAATGATCACCATAAGCGGCTGGCGGCGACAGCTAAGGTGATCCATGACTATGGTTGATGTTATTGAATCACGACTTTTGTACCCCCTACCCAATGCTTATACTCCGGCGTATAATATAAATAACAGTTACTGGCTTTGGCAGTATAAACACCTGGTACATCTGCTTTCAAATCCAGATTCACTGTTTTGGTTTCACCCCGGCCAAAGCCCATCCAATATAGCACCAGATAGTTATCGAAGATTTCGTAGTAGGCCACTTCTTTTTTATCTATCAGTTCTTTCAGTTGCCAGGGTTGCAGAGAAAGGCCGGCAGGTATGCCAATTTTTGCAATAGACATGGGTTGTAGTTCCTGTTGCTCATTTCTCACTTCCAGCTTCATCCGTACGGTTTCTCCCGTTTTAGTAAGGGTATCAGACAAAGTAGTCCGTAGCTTGAGTACTGCGTTGGCGCTTCCGGGAGGTTGCAGCGTATAGTATGAAAGCTCCATACTATAAGGAACTGTTTCCTTTTCATTCGGGAACTTCACGGCAAAAGTATTGACGCCATTTTTCACCATCTCATTAAAATCACGGCCAAGCGATACCTGCAAGTCGTTCATAGTAAAATCCGGGGTATTGGATGACTTGGTAACCCCTTTCAATTTCAGGTACTCTACAATAGCGTTCAGGGCCAATACGGTTCCCTGCGTAGAGCCGTATCCGTAATACGATTTCTCAGACAATATCTTAGACAGGATGATAGCCATAGTGGGCAGATCTGGCGTTTTTTCACGGGCGAGTGCCAACACATATAACGATAACGCCTCTACGCGAAGTGAAACGCCTCTGGAATTTACCACCGTAGTCGCACTGAACAGGCTATTGTTATGATAACTTTCTTTCAGGACAGCCATCAGCCTGTTATAATCCGTTTCCTGTTTCATATTGCTTGCCGCAAGTGCCATCAGCCCCATCTGGTAGCCGTCGTTGGAAGCGAGCGCTTTCTTTACCGCTACTTCGTATTCTTGCTGGATCTCTTTTCCGGCGCCTGCCTGCGTTAACGCATATACGATATAAAGATTCGCGATCTCGTTGGGAACAGCCGCAAACTTATCATAGCCGCCACTGGCCAATTGGAAACTACCGTGGCCATCCCGCCGGCTTAGCAGGAAAGCTTTGGTACGCGCCAACATCTGCTTATCTACATCAATAAACGATTGCATCTCTGTGAATTCCAGCAAGCCATAGGCAGTTAATGCTTCATGTGCAGGTGTATGGCCAAACCATTCAAAACCATGCTGGGGCGTTTCAAAACTAATCAACCGCTTATAACCGGTTTCTATGTAGTTCATCGCTTTTGCTTCCACTTCGCGGTTTACCAAACCTGCTTCCTTCAGGTATTTCAGGATAAAAATATTGGGATAAGTGCTGGAAGAAGTTTGTTCAAAGCAACCATATGGCTCTCTTAACATCGCTGCAATTCCATCCAGTAATTGCCCTTCTACAGCACTGAATACCTGTAATTTTGTTTTCAGGCTTCCTGGTACCGCCTGGGCAACATTAAACCGGAAACTGGCAGACTTATCACCTGAAAAAGTATTGAATACCGGAAAGCCCTTGTCTACTATCGCAATTGGAAGCGATAATGTTTCGGTACCCGTGTTACTGCCCACTGTAAATTTAATTGTGCCGGTTACCGGGCTAATGGCTTCCAACGGTATTAGTACCTGCCGGGAACTATTGGCAGCTACCGTAACCTTACTTTCATATTTCCCAACAAATGTATAGGCCGGCGCCGAAATGCTGATATCCAGCAACAGATCTGCCCCTCCATTATTTTTAAGCATCAGGGGCAGCAGCGCTTTATCGCCGGTGCTCAAATAAGGCGGGATCTTCGCATCTATCTGCAGCGCACTTTGCACCGACCAGGTATGCTCCGCCCTACCAGGCTTACCGTTCCATGCAATACCCTCAGTGATAGCCCGGAAAGTGGTTGCCGCATCAGAATTATAACATTCCAGGGTGGCTCTTCCTGCTTCATCAGTTTGCACTACGGGGTTCCAGTAAATAGTTTCCCTGAAATCGCTCCGTTCTGCCGTGGCCGTAGTAGCATAATGCGGTGCATAAAACCTCCTGGCTACGGTGTATCCCAATTGGGAAACCGGTAGGTATACGTAAGTATAAACATCTTTTTTGTTGAGACCAATCTTATACCTTTCATTGCCGTATCCTTTGGTGGCGATCACGATCACTCCATTTGATGCCCGGCTACCATACAAAGCCGACGCAGCAGCAGATTTAAGTACTTCAATAGATTGTATATCGCTGGGAGGCACATTCAGATTCACGTCTGCCAAAGGCACGCCATCTACTATATATAAGGGCCCATCATTGCCGGTTAAAGAAGCGGCCCCTCTTATTTTAACATTGGACATCGCGCCCGGATTGCCCTGGGGCACTACCTGTATGCCTGCTACCCTGCCTTCCAGCACATCATTTATATTACCAGGGCGTTGCAGCTCGTTAGCTTTTATGGTAGTAACGCTGGCCGTATTCATTTGTTGCTGCGTAACCCCATATCCAACTACTACCACATCATTCAATGCCTTAGTACCTTTTCCAATATCTCCCAGGAACTTATCAACATCTGCCGGAGCATTCTTAGCAAGATCTACAGGTGTAGGCGCTGCTGCCTGTTCAGGCAATAACCCTGGCTTTACCCGGGTATTATCTTTTACAAAGAGCGCTTGTTCCAACATCTGCTTACCACGGATCTTATTGGCTTCTGTGTCATTTTGCGCTATCCGGATTATTACTTTTCCCTTATGCCGTAAAGATTTAGCAACAATCAAATATTGGTTGTGCGCATCGAGGTGGGAGAAATAAAACTCCCCATCTGCCTTCGTAGTAAGCTGCAGGCTCTTATCCCTGTTGGTTAAATTAACGAGGTACACATTGGCCGCTACCGGCAACTGCCCCTTGTTTTCTACCTGGCCACTTACCGCATAACCTTCATCAGGAACATATCTCAGGGAATTGCCTTTAGCTATTTCAGGAATATAATCGAAATAACGGTAGCCATGCGTTAACATCACCAGATCGAGTGCCGGTGCTGCTTTGGGTTCATCTTTCCGGAAATAAAATGCCGGGTCTTCTATTTTCCCTCTCAGTTCTGAGCTCATGAGCAGCCAGGAAAGAATATGATCCTGCTTATCATCTGCGAAGGTCCAAAGCTTATCGTCCATCACAGCTACCGATAAATTGGCGGGCAACGGCACTCCCTTATCATCGGTGGTGAGGATGTTCATGACTACTTTTTCCCTGGGGAGATAACTTGTTTTATCCGTGATGACCTTTACCTGCATCAAACGGTTTTCTTCCAGGAAGACCAGCCGCTCAGCAATGGGCGCCCCTTGTTCGTTGGTTAACATAAAACGGGTAATACCTGCCGGAAACACAGTGGGATCTATTATAACAGTCTGACTACCTTTATTCAGCAAAAGCTTTTGTTCGTAATGGGTGGCCTCTTTCGTAATACCGTACAAGATCACCGAGGCTTTACCGGAAGCATGGAGATGCAGCAGTAGCTGCTTACCCTGGCGGGTAACGTTCATGCCTATCCCGGCAGCTGCAAACACCGGGAAAGCATAGGTTTGTGTAATATGCTGCGGTGCTACGATTTTAACGGTGTATTTCCGCCCCGCTTCCGGCGTAAAGGGGAACTGCCCCATGCCACCATAATAACTTTCAAAGGTAGTTAACCGGTTGCCCAGGTCGTCCCATACCTCTCCTTTAATATCCGCCGGTTTTCCATGCTCATTCACTGCCAGGAAAGCGATATTTGCCGGCAAGCCCGCTACCATAGTGCCTCCCTCAGGCATCAGTTGCATATCTATTTTATTCAATACAATAGGGATACTCCTTGATATGCTTTCCGTATAGCCCTGATAGTTGACTATTACATTCAGCAGCCCGTCTGTGGTATTCAAGTTTGCAGGCAGCACAAAACGCAACTGTACCTTCCCTTCTTTGTTAGTAAGGGCAGTACTGGTATTTATCACCCTACCATCCACCGATACCTTATAATTGATGGTATATGCTGCCACTGGCTGGTCGGAGAGATTACGCATCGTATAATCTGCTATCACTGTATCGCCAGGACCATAACCTTTCTTAGGAAAATCCAATTTCATTAATACCCGGGGAGCGATTACTTTTTGTACCGTAAGCTCCTTCACAAAAAAGGTACTGTCGCTTTCGTTACGCATCCAGGTAGTATAAGCCCGCAGCTTATAAATACCGCCTACTGCATTGTTTTCAAACAAAAAAGAGCCTTCCGCATATCCGTTGAACACCTGATAATTCATCTTCTTCACTACATTACCAGAAGGATTCAACACTTCCACATAAGCCACTTTACTTAAATGGGAAGGGCGCTGGTCTTGTGCACGAACGAGGTATAATTTAAAAAACACCTCATCGCCCGGTTGAAAAAAAACGTGGCTGGTATGTATATAGATCTTCTCCTTGTTACTGGCATAATCGAAGGACTGTGCCCTGCAAATACCTGTTAGCAATAGGAAAAAGCAAATATAGGGGACAATATTTTTCATGATCTTAAAATTGAAAGGATACATTAAAGCCAAAGGTTTTAGTAGAGGGCAGATTGAAAAAGTCTAGCCCTTCGGTATTTCCCTGATCAAATAATAACTGTTCCGGATCTACGCCTTTATAGGGCGACCATAGCATAAGATTATTAATGTAAGCACTGAGCGTAAACGCCCGGATAATACTTTTCACCGGTTGTTTAAAGCTGAGTTGCAATGTGTGTATCCTGCACCAGTCGGCCTTTTGCACATAGCTGGCTGCTACGCCGGTTAGGCCATACCTTACCCAGCGATTAGCCGTTAACGGTAGCTTGGGATTATAAAAATCAACCGCTTGCTGATTAGCGCTGCCATCTGCGGTAACGCCGGGGAACACGTAACCGGATATATTACGTTGCCGGCCAGAGTTGTCGGAGCGGCCATAATAATCCAATACAGCCTGTGTACCATTCCATCGGTCGCCTCCCTTTTTCCATTCAAGATCCATATTCAACGACCATTTTTTCCACGAAAGCGTGTGACTGGATTTCATAATAAAATCTGGAGTGGGGTTACCAATAACGGCGGGGAGCGGGGCTTGCTGGGGGAATCCATCTGCCCCAATCAACAGTTTGCCATCCCCATCCCGCAGCCAGGTACTGCCTTCGATTACTCCCAATGGCCGACCAGCTACAAGCGTGGTATGCACATCGCTGAAACCCGCTATTGGCGTATAATCAAATCCATCGTTCACATGAGTTACCTTGCTTTTGTACGACAAAAAATTAATTACGCTGGTAACATACCATTGATGCCGGCGGTAGTGGTTATTAAACAGCTCCAATTCCAGCTCCCAACCCTGGATGCGGTGATTGGCCATATTGCGGAGCACATAGCTACCTCCTTCCAATACAGGAAACACGTCCTGGTTAACATGCTTCACAAAGTAAGTAGTATTAAAACGCAGTACCCTATTATTGCCCACCCCTAAGTTAACGTTCCATTCCCGGTGTTGTACCGGCGCCACTTGGTCAAATCCGGCCACTTCCGTAGCAGGCATATAACTACCTGCTGTTGCAACATGATACCGCAGCAGGTTTACAGCCGCCAAAGACTTGTTGACCGGCAATTCAGTATTAAAATCGGCGAGTGTGGAACGTACATGCACCGTCCAGTAAGAAGCCGGGAAATCGTAGCTGGCGTATAACCCCAATAACGGTAACCAGTAATCATTGTGGGTGGCAGTATTGGAAATATAAGCTTTGTTCTTCGCGTTCAATGCCACCAGGAGCCGGTTTACCCCTTTGTAGCTGGCCTGGTAACCAATATTAATTTCCTGTGAGGATCGCTGGTACCTATATTCATTACCGATAGAACGGTAGTAAATGGCAGAATGGTCATCTATCAATTCATAGTTTGCCGTTACCATAGGCGATGACAGTATATCCGTATTTTCCCATACTTTAGACGCTTCCGCCTTGAGGCTGTATTGGCCGTCGCGTTTATTGCGCAGCCATTGGATACCTTCCGGAAACCAGGCTCCGCCTGGTTTGTAACCTTCGCTGCTATTCTCCGTATAGTTGCTCAATGATTGGGTAAGCTTTATCTGGGGGCTTCGATATTGATTACGTTCCAACACCAGGCTACCCTGCTGTCTGGAAGCATGATAGTAATTACCGTTGCCTTTTAACAGGAAAAAAGGATTGTCTGCCCCCAGGCTGTAGCTCCGCTGGCCTGCTCCCAGCATGTAGCCCTGGCTGTTATCAAAGCTAACAGGCGTCAGCATTGCCTGTTCATATACCTGGTTCAGGAAGCCATTCCTATTGGCATTAGAGAACCGGTCTTGGAAAATATCATATTTACCAGTAACGCGCAGCCATTTAAATTTTGAGGCAGCAGAAGCCTCCAGGCTTGTATGCCGGTTGCTGTTATCCTGAATAAAAGTGTTTTCGTTACGCTGCCCCAGCCGGAGGTTGAAGTCATGCGACTGATAGCTGTTATTCAGTACGCGGCCCTTCAGGCTCAGATATTGGGTAAATAAAGTAGCCGGCCGGAAAATACGGTTGGGATAGGCATTAGCGTAATGCCCGTTGCCAGCTTCTCCAGCTACCAATCTGCCATTTATATCATAAGGATAGGATTGCCCGTCGTATGATAAAGAATGCCTGTTGGGGCCATAGCTGAACCTTTCATTAGTTTCCGGACCTTGCCAGGTATAACTTCCCTCCGCACTACGGCCTTGTACAAAATCTGTTTGCAAAGCGGGGAGCCGGTTCACCGTTCTGAGTGCAACAGTAGCGCTATAATTGCCTGAAATAAGCAGCTCTTTAGGATAATGCCGTTTGAGCTGCAAATGGTTATTGGCGACCTTAATCCTGGTCGTTAATGACGGAGAGTAAATACCAGTGACATGTAAACTACGGTAATGGGTATGGGGATAAACAACAGAATCGCCACTGACTAAACGCTGATAAGTGGTTGTGGTAACCGGCGCCACCATCACCTTTTGCTGGGCTGTTACAGTAATGGGCAATCCTATCAGGAGGAAGAAATATTTCAAGATATATATATTTATATTTAGCAATATAATGAATACCTGCAAGATATAGATATAGGTTAACCTGTCAACAGTACTATCATAATTATATAATTTACAAATAGTTATAGGAATTTATATACACACACCCCTCTCTCTTTCAATTCCATGATGCGGGGGAATTAACAATTCCACAAACCCATCAAAAAAATTTAAAAATTAATTTGAAGGTGTAAAAATTATGCTAATAATCTTCTTATAAATGTCTATTCTTGTATCCAAAAGCGTCTTCATGCCAGCCAACGTATCCCTATTACTACTTGTAGTTATTTGCTTATTTTCTTGTAAAAAAGATGACGCCCCTACCTCCGAAACAACTGTTACAGGTTCCTGGGCGTTGGTAGTACAGTTGCAAACGGCCGCCACATGGCCAGCGGTGAATATAGACAGCGTCAAAGTAAGCTGCAATCCTAACTATATCCTCAATAGCAATCATACAGGCACCTATACACGGATAATACTGCCGGGCAACAGTACCCAACCTACCGACATAATTTCCAAATGGGTGCCCGGCCTACTTTTAGGCAGCTTACCCGCGATGCCGCCAGTAATTTATAAAACCACGCCTTGTTTCTGGACCTATAACAGCCGGGAAAAAAGACTGGTTATCCTTAACAGTCAGCGTCAACAAACAGAAGCATGGGATTTTGAAGTCATGGAACCGGGCTACCTTGTAACGCCGGCGGCTACTGTAAATATTACTGGTAGCACCAATATCCAGCGGAGGGCCAGGATCATGTTCATTAAAAAATAACCAACTTACTGCGGTATTATTGCCAGTTGCAAAAAGATACTTAACTTAATAAGTAAATTTTTTCATCACTAAAACCTCAGTATGACTATGAAACTTAAACACCTGACTACAGCGATCCTATCGTTGGGACTATTGTTGATGATTTCCTGCAAGGGAAAACCAAAGGATGCAGACATACAGGCGAATGTAACCACTGCGCTGGCCTCCACTCCCGGAGTTACAGCAGATGTAAAGGATGGCGTAGTAACCCTTTCCGGTACCGTAAGTAGCGAGGCAGATAAAGATGCGGCCGAAGCTGCTGCCAAGGTGACCGAAAACGTAAAAAGTGTAGTCAACAACATTACCGTAGCACCTTCTCCAGACACCACTCCTCCTCCTGCCCCTACCACTACCAGCAACGGAGACGATTCCCTGAAGATAGCTGTTGGCAGCATTGTAAAGGATTTTCCAGGCATACAGGCAGATGTACAAGACAGCGTGATCGTTATTACCGGCGAATCGAAAGCCGATCGCTGGAAGAAACTGAAAATAGCGCTGGATGCACTGAAACCTAAGAAGGTAGATGCTTCCGGCTTAAAAGTAAAATAGTCATTACCCCCAAACGCTATCATCATGGCATTACAGGATAAATACAAAGAACTCATCGACACAGCCCAATCATCCGGAGTTACAGATCTGAAGATCAACGAACAGGATGGCGTACTACATATCGACGGTGTAGCTCCAAGCGGAGCTGTAAAAGATCAACTGTGGAATATTTATGGGAAGATAGACCCCAATTTCCTTACCGGCGATGTAGTGATGAATATTAACGTAGCCGGCGCAGTAGCCGGCGCTAAATTAAAAGTGGTGACCGATGCCACTAATCTTAATATCCGCAAAGGACCGGGTACCGACCAACCCATTGCCGGGAAGGCGGCACATAATGAAGTGATCACCCTTATCAGCAAACAAAGCGACCAATGGTGGCAGGTACGTACAGACGGCGGCGTAGAAGGATACGCCTATGCCCAGTACCTACAACCTGTTGAATAACATCACAAGAGGGCGTCTCAAAAATAATTGAGGCGCTCTTTTAGTTTTCAGGCATAATTAAGCTCATTTTGAGATAAATTATCTCAAAATGTAATTTTTGATACAATATTCATTGTTGGATTTTTATATAAATGCATTGAGGGTTGCTGGTAGGGATTTTTGGGGACAAGCTCAAGCGTTTACCCGCATAATTTAGCTTCTGTCGTATTTTAGGATCTATCGCTTCCTGTTTGGTTACCCCACTGAGTGCCTGATTGATACGGTCAATCACCTCCTTTATTTTACTACGGTCTATCGAACCCGGATCTGTAGGGCCAGTCGGGCTGTTAAGGTCTACAACCCCAACCGGATGATCTCCCGATACCCTCTCATTTAAATCAGGCGGAAATAATGAACCTTTTCATATAACCACTGTTATAATGGTCAATTATTGATAAAATAAGGCCGTGCAATACTGCCACCATTGCGCTGATCAAGTCTGCAAACGATCAGGGACTCCTGCGTGGCGATTTCATCGTATTACCTGACTTTGACCAGAACAGATACAAACTCGATGAACTGAAAAAGTATTACGGCAAATATGATAAGCATTTCAAAATTGGCGCTATTAAATTCACCTTCGATGGTTCACCACAAGGCCGTTCCGCAGCGCTGGTCAGCCCTTATCTCCATCCTCCTGTAGAACAGGAAACCGGCTTCAAAAGACAGCTGATCTATCCCCGCGATTCGGCAGGATAAATGGTATTTTCGAAAGGCATGCCGGTGCATATTCACTGCAATGGTGATGCTGCCATCGATGAAGGACTGGACCTGCTGGATAGTTTACATACACTGAATAAAATTCCAGCTGGCGCCACCAACGTCATAGTACATGCGCAAGTTATAACTCTGACCAGGTAAAGAAATAGCTGCTGCCAAATCCTATCTCATGCCTAGCTGGTTCCCGACCCATACCTATATCTGGGGCGACTGGCACAAAGATACGGTACTGGGTCCAGAACGTGCAGCGCATATCAGTCCGCTGAAAGAAGGACTGGATCAAAAAATCCTTTTCACCATTCATACAGATGCACCGGTAACGCCACCAGATTTGCTCACAGCAGTATATGCAGCCGTGAACAGAAAAACGATGTTCAGCAACACGGTGTTAGGTCCGGACCAGGTAATATCTCCATGAACGGCCATAATAGCCGGTTCTTACCTGACCACACGCTGTACGCTCACCAATAGGTTTCACTGTTGTCTTCTTTACCTGCTTTATTGAATATCAATTTTTGATCATTGGGCTCTCCATCCAGTTCTACCTGATAGTATACTTTACCTTTCCTTTCTACTTTCTCTGCTTCATCTATTTTGAATTTTTCATACCGGGTACGGATGGTTTGTAAAACAGCGGTGGGTAGTTCTGTTATCTGTATATCTTTTTTATACACCAACAGATCTCCATTTTCGTCAAACAATGCTTTATGGTCTACCTGTTTTATCTGAAACCCGGCTTCATACAATTCTCCATTCCGCTCCCATTCCAGGTCGCTGGCGCCGGAAAATTTTTTATTAAACGCTTTTTGCACGGCGGCAGGCAAGTACTTGGAAGGGATCTCTTGCGCCCATACGGCAAATGGCCAACAAGCCAACAAAAATAACCATAGCGCTTTCATGCTCATGATTTATAGGTTAAACAATATTGTGGAAGTTAATTAGCAGCTCTCTTCTGTCCCATCTGATGCCTCGGACATGAACTAACCAAATATTATCAATACAATCTCTGGGAGCAATTGTTGCGGTACTAATATCTTTTGATACTGAAATTCAATACAATAGCCTCCTTGCTCCAACAGGCCTCCTGGGCCTGTAACGCCTTTTATCCTTTAATGTATTGCTGAGTAATGATTATCAGGGATATAACTATTACACCAGTAATTTCTTCAGATTTTTTCAATCGAATGTTATGACAGTTGGAATCTAATCACTATTTTTCTTAAAATACTGATAACAGCAATTTTTCACGTTCACCCAGGTACCTTGTCCGGCACATGCCATTACACTGCAGGAACGCCTTGTACAAGATTTTAGTGTATTGTGCTGTATACCGTGTTGGCCCTACCCAATAAGAGGAGCAAAACAAACCACCTATTCTTAGATTTATCTGATCAGCTTTAGTATTCTCATTTTTAAATAACCATCAACAACACCAAGTTATGAAACAAATGACAGCTGTTTTTACAACACTGACGGCAAAAGTATGGCCACATCCCATTACCCACCGCATAAAAAAGCTGGGCTATAGTAGCCTGTTACTGGCTGCATTATCGGCCTGTTCCCACAAAGATCAATCAAACGGTCTTTTACCTGTTGCCAGCAAAGCCAATCGTATTAGCGCACAAACTGTATCGCCGGTGGGCGACGTTGTAGGTAAGCTTGTAGTAGGCTACCAGGCGTGGTTTGCCTGCAAGGGCGACGCCTCCCCCAACAACTCATGGATACACTGGGGCAGTAGCCCCGGCGGTCTGGCGCCTTCACCAGGCCATCAAACATTTGAGCTCTGGCCAGATACCCGGGAGTATACTTCCACTTATCAAACCGGCTATGCTAACCTGGGCAATGGACAACCCGCTGTATTGTTCTCTTCCTGGACCGATCAAACCATCAGCACCCACTTTTCGTGGATGCAACAATATGGCATAGATTGCGCCGCCTTGCAACGCTTTGGCAAGAGCGATCCGCAAAAAGACGGCATCGCTACCAAAGTAATGAATGCCGCACAAACCTATGGCCGTAAGTTCTATGTGATGTATGATATTTCCGGCT
Source organism: Chitinophaga sp. 30R24 (assembly GCF_049056765.1). Classification (NCBI taxonomy): domain Bacteria; kingdom Pseudomonadati; phylum Bacteroidota; class Chitinophagia; order Chitinophagales; family Chitinophagaceae; genus Chitinophaga; species Chitinophaga sp. 30R24. Next base: position 14,638 of record NZ_JBJGXX010000010.1, on the reverse strand, counting down.
GGACAAATTTCCAGACAGAAATAAAACCCGATTGGACCAATGTGATCGTTAACAACCTTCACCTCACCTCATCTACAGCATATGCAAAACAAAACGGCAAACCAGTCGTTTGCGTATGGGGAGTAGGCGTGGCTAACAGACCTGGTGATGCTACTTCCTGGGCCGACGTGATCAACTGGTTCAAATCGCAGGGCTGTTATGTGATCGTGGGCGGCCCGCGCGATTGGCGTACCCAAACAGCTAACCTACCGGCCTTTAATGCCGCCAACATGATCATGCCCTGGGCTACCGGCACTTTCGGCGATATTGCAGGCGCCAATAACTACGTATCTACTATCGCTGCAGATTACACTTATTGCAACAACAATGGAATCGACTACCAGGCGGAAGTTTTTCCTGGTTTTGCCTGGTCGAACTGGAACGGCGGCTCTCCCAACCAAATTCCAAGGCTCCACGGCGATTTCATGTGGCAGCAATTTGCCAATATCCGGAACCAGGGCATTTCCAGCGTATACGTAGGTATGTTTGACGAATATGATGAAGGCACCGCCATTGCGAAAGCAGCAGAAGACGCTTCCATGAAACCTACCAATCAATATTTTCTGACACTGGATGCAGATGGCGTACATGTTTCATCCGATTTCTATCTGCGCCTGGTGAGCGATGGCGTAAAAATGATTAAAGGACAAACATCCCTGGTATGGTCGCACCCAACACCACATGTATTGAGCAGCGGCGGCGTTACTTTCTACCAGGATGTTAACTATGGCGGCGCCGCCAGCCAGTCTTTACCGGTAGGCAACTATACAATAGCACAATTAGCCTCCATGGGCGTTCCCAACGATTGGGCCTCTTCCGTAAAAATACCGGCCGGCCGCACCGTGATTATGTATGCAGATGACAATTTTTCCGGCACCTCCTGGACCCTCACCAGCGACACCCCTAACTTTACTACACTAAACCCCAATGCAAATGATAAAGTATCTTCCTGTAAGATACAATAGCCTATATGCATAAACGTTAGTGCTGTTTATAACTAGGGAAGTAGCACTTGCAGGAAAGCATCCAGCTACTGATAGCCAGATGCTTTCCTTTATATGGGCTCATAGTGTTTACTCAGATATCTATCATTTTCTGGGCTGCCTCCATAGGCACATCGGTGCCCGCATCTATTACACCGATCAGGGAATACTTACCTTTAGGAATATCGTTAGGGATCTCAAATTCTACCACTCTTTTCTGCCCGGGGAACATGGGAAACAAGGGCACTTCTACTTTAGTTTTCTGGCCAGTAGACACATTGGATAATTCAATATAACTATTGCATTCTATTTGCACACTGCCCGTATTCTGACAGAGGATATGACATTTCCTGGTACTATCTTTAAGCTGTTCAAAAGCCAGTATCCTGACATCTTTATTTAGCAGCAACGGAGGCGTTTGGTAGATGTGCACGCCCACCCGCATTCTATTGTTTACTTTTGTTCTCACGCCATCGGGATTTTCAACTATTTGTTCTTCTGTTGTTTCCAGAAATAACATTGCCCACTTCATTTCACTGGTAGCATCAACAGAATCGGGCACCTGTATTTTGAAATTAATTTCTGCTGTTTGCAATGAATCTATTTCAACAAACGTTTTTTCCAACTTTATCCATTTAGAGCAGGAATGGCGGGAACTTCCCGGAGCTGTATAAATATGGGCTCCCAACGTATCCCGGTCCCAGTCACTAAGATAGATAGTAAACTGCTTTTTCTTGGGTAACCTGTTAGTGATAAGGACTTTTCCAGTGGAAGTTTGTCCACTGTTGAGCCTAAAATCAATTGTAACCGGGTTTACCAGTATTCCCTTTCCTACTGGCGACTGTCCATAAGACAACAATTTGCAACACACGAGGAGTGTTAGTAACAGACTTTTCATGTTGGGGTGATTTAATCCTTGGAATTAGCAGATCTGATATCGTCACTGTAGATAATACGTTCTAATTTGTGATGGTCAACAATAATGATTTTTCCATCCTGTATATTAATGATCCGCTCATCGCGCAGATCACTTAACGTGCGAATAAGCGATTCTTTAGCAACGCCGGCCAACGCAGCCAGATTACAACGGCTAATATTCAGGCTGAATTCAATGTTTTTAGATGGGTTATATTTCTGGTAGGTAATCAATAGCGCTTCCCCTACTTTCTTGCGTAGCGAACTATAGGCCATTCTTAACATTTGTTCCTGCTGATCTGCGATATTTCCTGTGAGAATATTGATAATATTCAACAGGAAGGTGGGATTGTATTGAAAGATAAATGTGAGGTCATTGCGGGAAATCGAGACCAGATCAGCTTCTTCGATCACTTCAGCTGTTTCACGATATCTCCCCCCTTCCATCAGTGCATGGAAGCCGATAAAATCTCCCTCTTTGTAAAGTCCGGTGATCAGCTCTTTCCCATCTTCATTCCATTTACTGGTTTTTACCTTTCCTTTCAAAATGTAAAAAATAGCCGCTGCTGATTTTCCTTCACTGTAGATGATGCGTTTCTTTTTCATATGAAAAAGATTGCCTTCATCGATTTGTGATTTCAATAGTTCATCAATGGTAGATACCGGGTTTAACGGGGTGTCCTTGAATTCAACGTCTTCAATAATCATTACCTTTTTCATCTTTGAATTAATTAAGGGCGTGGGTATATACATGGTATTCCAAGTGTGATTTAACAATGCAGGGATATGGTTATAATTTTGACAGATAATCCTTTCGGGGTACGGTGCTGATGCTCCTTTATTCGATCAAATAGATAACAATGTTCTTATGTTCTTTAAGATGGAAATAGCTAGAAATTTCTAATGTAAATACGCAAAAAATTAGCTGTCAATTTTGGGGTAAAACAAAGTCTGCTTTGGGTGTTAAAATTTTTATTGTTGTTGTTATAAAAATATTTATTGTTGCTTTTCCTTGAAAAACCTTATCTCTCTACTTTTATCGACGATCTCAAAATTCACAATTCCATCCGTATGATTTGTTAAGTCTACAGTATATGCTATCACCTTAGGTTTTACCTTATCAGTAAAAGCACTGGGGTTAAGTGAAACAGAATATTTCCCCGCAGGAACGTTCAGGAAGTAAGCCCCTTTAACATCGGTAAGTGTACTATAGGTTACTCCTGAGCTGTCGGTGGCAATGACTTTGATATTTTCCAAAAGCACACGGCTGGTGCTTAATGTATCATTAGTAATCGTTAGAGATCCTGAAATAACACTACTTTTCTTAAAAGGCAACATAACTGTTATATCCTTGTAAACAGGTATAGTTTGAGATAAACCTGAAGCAGGTACCATACCTTTAACAGTATTCGTCTGCCTATAATCCAGATGATAATCTGCAGGCTCAATATTTTTGTACGAAATAAGGCCTTTTGCATCTGAAATAAAGGGAATATCATTTACACTGATTTGCAAATTTGGGATTGATTGCTCTCCAGCATCCATGACTCCATTACCATTAACATCATAAAATGGCAAAAGGTTTAATGTGTAATATTTCCTGCGTGAGATCAGGGGTACGTTGAATTTTTTAATGACAGACAAACTTACATATTGCTCGTTTAGCCCATTGGGAGCTGTGCTAGTGGTCGTTTGAGTCGGGATAGAAGCCATAGCATTAATATCAAATCCGTTGTGTGGACTGTGATAATATATATTACATCCTATAAGATTATATACCTTACTATCATATAAAGTTTTAGAGATGTTATCATAAAGATTTGTTTTGATCCGTTTTAGTATCACGAAATTAAAATATGGGCCAGCGAGGAGGGTTTGCTGGTAATTCAGAAATTTTTTCTCATCAGTTCTGTCGAAAACGGGTGTTTGCACATAATACCCTTTTAAACCAAAGAAACTATAATTCGCAGAAAGTGTAGAGGTGGTGATGAAAATCTTCTTATTCTCTGTACCATAAGAAGCATTATAACCGTTAATCGTGTTCAGATAGATGTTGGCATTTTTCCCAAGGCGCTGGGTATAAAGTATCTCAAGGAATGTATATTCCGGCAGGGTATTGCTGAAGGTACCCGTTTGCTGGAGCCTACCGCCGCTGATGGAGGCATTTCCCGATGCTATAACATGACTGTATGTGAGACCATATTTAGATAAGTTGAACTTCAGGTCATCCGTATTGTACAAGGTGTCGCGGAGTGTTCTTACATTTGTTCTGTTATATTGATAAAACGCACCGATACCGTTGCTACCAAATTTCCAATTAAAGGTGTGATATTGAATTTGTAATCCTTTATTCAGGCCGGGATAATAATCGCTGTTATATTGCATCTGACTGACGAAGCTTATCTTTTTGCCACTCACGTTAAAACTATACCCTCCGGCGCCTCCTAATTTGTCGGGGGGAGTGCCTGGCAAGTTAAGCGTACTAATATCTTTTCCCACTCCTGCATTGACGTATAATGAAATATTATCTTTTTTCAGCAACTGTGCTTCGTTACTGAACAGAAAGCTGTTATACTTCTTTGTATTATCTATATCTGCCGAAAGAGCATGGGAAATCATTACATGCCCCACTCCATATTTAACAGCTCCCGTAACATTGTTGTTGGTAATAGAAGCCAGGTTGTCGTGTTTAGATACACTTAATGATACTTCCGCCCTACCTCCTGGTTTATAACTAACCCTGAATCCAGTGCCATAAACATAAAAGTACCGGATATCACTCATGTGCCCAAGGTACAGCTCCCATCTTTTGGTAGTATAATCGATGCCGAAAATATTCTTATCAATGTTCTTTCCAAGACCATATTGCTTGCTCCTGTAATAGAACGACAGTTTGTTGTTATTATTGAGCATTGCTTCTCCTCTTATCCCTCCATAATAATTGGTTTGCGAGCCCCATTGGATAACGCCGCCTTCTATATACAATGGAAAGATGGGATAAGGAGATGGCTTATCCTTTAATTCATGTTGTATCTTTTCCAGTGTTAAGTAGTTTATATAACTTGTACCCGATGTATCGGTTACCGTAACAATAATCCGCTCACGTTTCAAATGGTTCCAGGCATTTTCCGTAAGATGCTCCTTATAGGTAAAAACGGTATCCATACCCGGACTGAGCTTTAGCTTCACCGTGTGGTTTATATCCAGATAATTGTTTTTAAATTCGGCGGAATAGACCCCATCAACAGAACCGTTGTTTTTGACCCTGGTTGATATTGCAATTTCCCGCTCATTTTCCTTTAACTGTATTAAGGTGTTAAGGGGAGTAATATAAAATTCGTTGACCGGAGCCGCTTTCACATAAAACTTATACCAGTCGTCCTTGGCGTTTCCAGGTTCCTTTATTTCTACACTTACCGGGAGCCATTTTGCCGGTGTGTTCTGTTGTTTCATTAATATTACCGGCAAGATCAGGGTAGCCCCTGCCTCTATCTGCTGAGTCGTTTGCCTTGCAGGCGCTAACAGCCGCCAACCTTCCGGTACCAGGATAGATACGTTAAAAGAAATAGGGCGGGCTTCGCTGTTAACTATCTTGAGATTATTGTACAGAAAGCGGGTTTGTTTGTCCGCTCCTAACGAATCTTTCATCGTTACGGAGAAAAGACGCCCATCCTGCGCAAACAGATCTGTGCAGATAATATTACAACTGATATGCAATACGATATACAGTATCGGAGATAACAGATATTTCATGGAATCACTACAAAACGAAGTAAGCGGATAAGTAAGCCTTTTCCGGAGAAAAGGCTTACTTAACTAAGGACATGGAATTAATTATAACTGTGTTGCTGTTAATACTACATCAATACCATACAGACCAGCACTGTAGCTCCATCCTGGGTCAGCCCTGAATCTCAGAGAGAAAGGTTTGTGAGGACCGTAAACACCGTTGTTGATCAAAGGTGCTGCTGCCACTGTTAATGTGTTCCAAGGTGCTGGAGTAGCATTTGTACCACCAGTACCATTGGTGAAGAGATTATATTGCAAAACAGAGCAAGGCATTACAGTGTTGCCTGTTCCAAATCCGATATACAGGAAGTTTGGAGAAGCAGATTTAATAGTAACATTAAAATTTCTGTTAGAACTAACAAAGAAATCGCTTGTGTGTCCACCATGGATATCTGTTAATTCCAGACCATTGGTGTAATCGAAGCCAGTGTGGAAATAAGCGCCCATCGCATCTGCTGGAGGGTCAATTTCGATAACGTTGTCTAAAAGCAGACCAATATGAACGTTAGAGTGATCTGAAGCCTGAGCGAAGCAGCTCATGGAAGCTATGGCCATTGCAGCCGATAAAAACAATGCTTTCATTTTTTTTGGGTTTAAAGTTTTGAGGTAAATAGTAACCTTACAATGGATATGCGCATCTTCATTTGAGGTTGTTTGTGCAATATTATAGCTATTAAACTTTCAGACCGATGACCGTCATCACCATTTCTATTTTTTTTGATTTAAATCTAAAAAAATAAGGGATAAATGATACTATACAAGCCATGGTAAAGGATTTCAGACATAAAAAAAATTTTATCCCCCTATTTTGCTGGTAAAGTGTAAAGTATACACCCTGCCCCCTCTGAAATACTATTTTTGTAGGCCCTCCTGGTTTCTTTTCGCCTGAATTGACCAACCGGTTACCCTCCGAACGCTTGGCCACCCTCCTATTTTAGGGCGCTATGCAAATCAATCGCAGTGGGAGATTTTAATTTTACAACACCATCCACTCCCCTTAAATTTTTATAGCCAGACCAGCAAAGTGAATACCATGGAATGAAATGTAAACCAGACGGATCATGCTTACTTCAGAATAGATCAAATCCCCCATTTCCCGTATTACAACAACGTACGATTCAATCATTGTCATTATCCAAAACAATCTAAAAAAAATACTATGTTAAATCCAAACCAACCATTGAAAGGCGCCACACCTCCTATTCCTAATGTTACTTTAACACCTGAAGAACAACGTAAAATACTGGAGGAGTTTAATATTACCCATTGGAGTTATCTAACACAACAAACACTTATCTCGCAATTTGATAAACAGGTACTTCTGCACCCGGAACACATCGCCGTATGCTATGGTGAACAGCAACTCACCTACCAGCAACTAGACCAAAAAAGCAACCAGCTAGCTCATCACTTGGCAGGCAATCATGTAGGGCCAGGCACACGGATAGCTATCTGGCTAGACAGGTCTGTAGAATGGCTAATAGCAGTTATAGGCGTGTTAAAAACAGGCGCCGCGTATGTACCTATTGACCCAGCCTATCCTGTTAACCGGGCAGCTTACATTATTGCTGATGCCGGGGCCACAACAGTGATTACAGACAAGGCCTATGGAACATTGATAGAACAGGCAACAGAGGTAACATTGTTCTATATCGATCAACTATCCACGATAGCCCATCTACCTGTTTCCCAACCAGCTACTCACACCGATTACCGTGAAGCGGCATATGTTATTTACACTTCAGGATCTACAGGGAAACCCAAAGGAGTTGTTGTTACACACCACTCTATTGAACACCTGGTTACGTGGCATAACAACACCTTTGAAGTAACCTCTAGTTCCAGGTTAACTTTAGTAGCCGGTCTGGCATTCGATATATCCGTATGGGAAACATGGTCGGCGCTAACAGCAGGTGCCACCCTGTTCATTGCAAATAATGACGAACGGATCAATGCACTTACACTCTCGGATTATTATCTGCGCAATGGCATTACGCATGGCTTTACACCAACAGCGCTAGCACCTGGGGTAGTAGAATATACCAGGCAACTCAGTGGATTGAACCTGAAATTTCTCTTTACCGGTGGAGAACAATTAAAGCCTGTATCAACAACAGATCTTTCTTATGAACTGATAGATTATTATGGCCCCACTGAGTGTAGCGTGTATGCCACCTATAGAAAGGTAAAAGAAAAAGATGGTCATTTCATCTCTTCTATTGGAAGGCCCATTGCCAACACCCAGGCTTATATCCTGAACGCCCAATTGGAATTAGTGCCTATAGGCGCCGTGGGGGAACTCTGTATAAGCGGTATTGCACTCGCTAAAGGTTATCTCAATAATGAAGCACTTACCAACAGCAAATTTATCCCACATCCTTTCCAACCTGGAGAACGATTATATATGACCGGGGATCTTGCCCGGTGGTTGCCCGATGGCAGTATACAGTTTCTTGGCAGAATAGACACCCAGGTTAAAATCCGGGGATTCCGTGTAGAACTCGGAGAAATTGAACAGGCCTTGCTCAATATCTCTGGGATCAGGTATGCCAGCGTTATTCCTAAAGATAATGCCAGTCATCATAAATACCTCGTGGCTTTTATTGTGCCGGAAAAAGGCATCTCAACAACGGATATTCCTGAAGTAAGACAACGCCTTAAACGTGAGCTACCAGGTTATATGATCCCTGCGCAAATCATTTCTATTAAAGAAATTCCCTTAACAGAAAATGGAAAAGTAAACAGGAGTAATCTGGCTGAAATAGCGGAAAAATACCTGCAAGAGATCTTTGCCGCCGAACCGCCTATTAACGAAACAGAACAAGTAATCGCAGACATATGGTCCGAAGCCCTGGGACGCCCAGGAATAAACAGAACAGACAACTTCTTTGATATCGGCGGCGACTCCCTACTGGTAGCCGTTGTAGCCACCCGTCTCCAGGAGAAAACCGGTATAAAAGTATACATGCGCGACATCTACCAATATCCTGTTTTACAGGAACTGGCAGCTATATTAAGTACCAGGACCCTAGCCTCCACACTCCCTGAAGAAGACATAGAGCCATACATAGAGCTGAAAAATGACGTGTACCTTGCTCCAGGTACTGTGATTACCGGCGGCTTTGATCCTGAATCCCTGCAACACCCAACAGCCTTATTGCTTACAGGCGCCACCGGATTTATTGGTATCCACCTCCTTCATGAACTGTTACATACCACCCATGCTGATATTTATTGCTTAGTGAGGGCCCAGGATGAATTTCACGCCATGGAAAAAATTGACCAATGTTTTGCTGCCTATCATATTACCGGCATTGAAGCAGTACATCACAGGATCATCCCGGTTGCAGGAGATTTCAGTAAACCATTTCTGGGACTGCAGGAACAACAATTCAGCTTCCTTAGTCAAAACATAGACGTAATATACCATTCCGGCAGCTCCGTGAACTTCATAGAGCCTTACTCTTACATGAAGGCCCCGAATGTTGATGGTTTAAGAGAAATTATCCGCCTTGCAGGAGCTGGCAAAACAAAATGCCTTGTTCTCTTATCCACTATTTCCGTATACAGCTGGGGGCACGTATTTACTAATAAAACAGTTATGCTTGAAACAGACGACATCACACAAAATCTGCTGGCAGTAAGCAAAGATATCGGATACGTAAGAAGTAAATGGGTAATGGAAGCCATTGCAGACCTGGCCGCCCAAAAAGGCTTACCGGTAATCACATACAGGCTTGGATATGCCATGTGCCATAGCATAACAGGCGCCAGTGCACCCTACCAATGGTGGGCTGGACTTGTTAAAAACTGTATCGAATTGAAATCTTATCCCCTATTAAAAGAACTCCGGGAAGGATTGATCACCGTAGATTATATGACCAAAGCCATTGCATATATTTCTAAGAATAAGGACGCCATTGGCCTTAAATTCAATTTAATTGCTAGGCCGGAAACAAATCTTACCCTAGAAGATTTCTTTGAGTTACTTCAACAACACTATCCATTTACGTTAAAAGGTCTTCCCTATAAAACATGGAGGAGGCAATGGGAAGACGATAGTAAAAACCGGTTATTCCCATTAACGAGCCTCTTTAAGGATAATATGCACGAAGGACTATCCACTGTAGAATTATACCAACATACCTACATCTGGGATTGTGCACATGTTACCCGTTTTCTGAATGGATCAGGGATTGAAGAACCTGTGTTTGATAAACAAATACTGGATGCATATTTAAAGTTCATGGGATTGCTGCAGTAATATTGGGAAGCCCTCACATATCAACTAAAAACCCGCATTAAAAGCGGGTTTTTAGTTTAACACAATCTGTAGGCGCACTTTCCTAGTCTTTGGCCTAAAAGGTTTAAATTCGGTTATCAAAAACCTCTAATTATGCTTCCCTCCGGTTTTGATTTTAACACATCGATTAATCAGGTGCCCATCCTTACAGATTATAATTCATTTACCACCAATGAAGTCTTGCAAAATGCCATTAACGCATATGGCGGTGGTTGGATTAATGAGCAGGCAAAAGCTTTTGGTGAGCTCATGGGGAGTTATAAGATGCAAGAAGCCGGCGATATGGCCAATAAAAACCTGCCCGTCCTAAAAACCCACGACCGTTTCGGCAACCGCCTCGATATAGTAAACTATCATCCGGCGTACCATGAGATGATGGAAGCGGCTATCAGGCATCAGGTGCATTCCATCACCTGGACTTCCGGCAACAAGGGAAGCTATCTCGCACATAGTGTATTATCCTATCTCAAACAACAAATAGACGAAGGTAGCAGTTGCCCGTTAACGATGACTTTTGCAGTGGTCCCTTCCTTGAGGCTCGAACCGGACATAGCCCGTGAATGGCTGCCCCTTGTTCTTTCCAATGAATATGACGAGCGGCACATCCCTTACGCCCATAAAAAAGGGGTTACATTTGGCATGGCCATGACCGAACCACAGGGTGGCAGCGATGTACGCGCTAATCTCACTTTCGCCAAAGCTACCGGTAAGGGGGTGTATCAAATTACTGGCAGAAAATGGTTTTGCAGCGCTCCCATGAGCGATGCCTTCCTCGTTTTAGCACAAACCGGTAAGGGATTGAGTTGTTTCCTGGTTCCCAGGTTCACTCCTGATGGAGGGAAAAGTCAACTCCATTTCCAACGGTTAAAAGATAAGCTAGGTAATAAATCCAACGCATCGGGGGAAGTAGAATTTCATGGAGCCTGGGGGAGAATCATTGGAGACGAAGGCCGGGGCATTGCCAATATCATGGAGATGGTGCGTCATACCCGCCTGGACTGTGCCATTGGTTCTGCTGGCACTATACAGCGGGCATTAACAGAAGCCATTCATCACTGCAACCATAGAAGTGTTTTCGGTAAAAAACTGATAGACCAGCCCCTGATGAAAAATGTTTTGGCAGATCTATCCCTGGAATCCGAAGCTGCCACTACATTGGCGATGCGCCTGGCAAAAGGCTTTGATGATTCACTATTAAACGAAGAAGCCACATACTTTACAAGGATAGCTACTGCGATCGGAAAATTCTGGAACACCAAAAGAGCTATGCTTGTGCTAGGCGAAGCATTGGAATGCCTTGGTGGCAACGGTTACGTAGAAGAATCAATTATGCCCAGATTATATCGGGATGTACCGGTGAATTCCATCTGGGAAGGCTCCGGCAACGTACAGGCTTTGGATGTACTACGCGCCATGCATAAAGAACCACGGAGTATAGAAGCACTAATGAACTACTTTCAAAAAGCAAAAGGGCTTGATTCCAGCCTAGACCTTCACTTGAAACACCTGGATCAACTCATATCCCATCCGGATGAATTCAAAGCACGCATTATCGTAGAAAAAATGGCTTTAGCTATCCAGGCTATTGAATTAATTCAGGTTGCTCCACACACCATTGCACAATTATTTTGCGAATCAAGGCTTTCAGAAAAAAGAAATGCCACCTGGGGCACACTGGAAAATGAAAACGTTTTGGATGAAGTGATCAACAGGACTTATTGCGCTTAATCCCAGGAGGTTGTTAACTTCATTTTGTGATGTTTATTATTTCACATTTTTAAACTCCCAATCAATATGAAAAGTAAAAGTTTATTTCCCTTGCTTATATTTTTTATTATCACTGGCATAGGGATAGTATTGGCACGCTCCATATATACGAGCACAACTCTTGTACCAAGCAGCATCATTGCAGCAAGTGCTTTTGTAATCGCACTCATCATATCTGCTGCCATCAAGATTGCTGACCCATGGGACAAAGCCGTGGTATTGAGACTCGGACATTTTAAATCTCTTAAAGGACCTGGTTTATTTTTCATTGTTCCAGTGATAGATACCATCCCATACTGGATTGATACGCGTGTTATAACCACATCTTTCAAGGCGGAAAAAACCCTTACTAAAGATACGGTACCTGTTGATGTAGATGCAGTATTATTCTGGAAGGTAATGAATCCGCAAAAGGCAGCCCTTGAAGTAGCAGATTACTTAAGCGCCATCAGTTGGGCCGCACAAACGGCATTGCGCGATGTGATAGGAAAGACGATGCTTTCGGATATGCTTGAGGGAAGAGATAAGATCAGCAGTATACTACAAACAATTATTGACGAACGTACCGAACCATGGGGCATTCATGTTAATTCTGTAGAAGTAAAAGACGTTTTAATTCCTCCGGCATTAGAGAATGCTATGTCCATGCAGGCACAGGCAGAAAGAGAAAGACAGGCAAGGGTAATTTTAGGCGATTCAGAAAAACAAGTAGCTGAAAAATTTGGGGAAGCCGCATTAACTTATGCAAACAATCCGGTAGCCTTGCATTTAAGAGCGATGAATATGCTTTATGAAGGATTGAAGCAAAACTCAACCATTGTAATTGTACCTAGTTCAGCAGTGGATACAATGCAGTTAGGAAACGTGACCGGGTTAACTGCCTTAAGCATGGGAATTGGGCAGGAAAAAGCAAATGAATAGAATATACTTTTCTCTTACATAGTTACATAACCCAACAGGTTGCGGCCTTCTTACATTCAATTAACAATCATGGGACTGGAGATTAACCATGGTCGGCTATTGGCAACTTGCGATAATACTTATAATCACAGAACGCGTTGGCAAAGCCATCAGCCTTCCCACCCCGGATGCGATGTTGTCTTTTGCATCCCATAAAACCGGGAGAGGTTGGGGATTTGGATTGCATGAAGCTCTTGATCAAAGAGGAGGACCATTATTGGTAAGTCCAGTACTCTTTTACAAGAAAGAGCATTACCAGGTAGTCTATGCAATTTTACTGATACCGGCTATCTGTGCACTTGTGTTGTTAGTACAAGGCAAACGGATATATACTCTCACCCCGATTCATTGGAAGTGGCTACCGAAACACTGAAAGAAAATATTACCCACTGCTTTTTAAATTATATGTCGTAACAGGAATATTCATTGCAGCGGATTACGCTGATCATCCATTAATAGTGTATCATTTTAAACAAGCCCACCTGATGGAAGATGACTGGATGCTTATCATATATTCTGTTGCCATGGTAAGTGGGGCCCTTAGTGCCTTATCACCGGGAAACTGTATGACAAAGCCGGTTTTCAGGTGATCATCACAGATACCTTGCTAAGTATCTTTTTTGCACCATTGGTATTTCTCCTGGATTTTAAAATGGTTGTCATCGGAATGGTGCTATGGGGGTTGGGAATGGGTATACAAGGCTCAGCTTTACGTGCAGCCGTGGCCGGGTTAGTAGCACCCAACAAAAGGGGAGCCGACACGGGATATGTGAACGTTTGAATCGCACCATTCAGGACAACTCTATAGAGGAGATACAGGCAGATTTGGATCTATGGATCAATAACTACAATAAAGAGCGTACTCACACAGGTAAATACTGTTTTGGAAGAGCTCCACTACAGACCTTTGAAGAAACATTATCTTTGGCAAAAGAAAAACAGCTGGACAATTTACCGCCAGCTGCCTAAAAATATTAACCCGACTGTCGGATCAAATCTTAACTATTACACATAAACAAAGAAGCCGCAGTAATCTGCGGCTTCTTGCATCTGCTATATTCGCAATTTAAATTAATTGCCTACTATTTCATTTAGCGAGAGTGTCTCTATACTTTCATTTTGCAAATAATGACCAATCTTCAAGACCCTATCAATATCTTTCTTTTTTAATTTAGGTAATAAAATATTAGTATAATAATTAGCAATTCTAAAACGTATTAATTCAACATGCTTAGGATCGGGAGATTCGTTTCTGAGCATACTTTTAAACTCATTTAACAAGTAATAACTTGTTTCAAGCTCATTGATTGTCATAAAACTTTTTTGCTTTAAAAAGGCTAATAAAAGACTTCTTATTATATAGCTAAATTTACCTGTCGTACTGTTCGATTCATGGTATCGAGGGGATAAACTCAATTCTTGACATTTATTAATAAAAAAATCAAAAAAATAATCTACACCTGTTCTCTCTTTATAAAAAGCTCGTAACTCATTCCAACTAGTCCATCTGCACCTATCAATAGATAAATCTACTTGCCTTAAACACGCACTTATTCCTATCAAATATTTATAATCAATAAATACTTTATTATTTGTTGTTACCAAAGCTTCCATTTTTTAAATGTTGGATTTAAATTTTTGATATTCAAAGGAGCTCCTTCTGTGACAATCCTAGCACCAGTACCACTCTCTGCACCTAAATATCCAGGGAGAGGGCTTAGTTTATTTGCTGGTATTGAAAAATCGACATAAGCTCCCTTGTCTCGTCCTAAAATAAGTTTACAGATTTTAAAAATAAGTCCTAAAATAGATTTGCGTTTTACTCTTAGTCCTGCTCCTCATTTACAGTTCCTTTTTTAAGATAATAGTTTTTCCATAACCT
>NZ_JBJGXX010000009.1:0-166339 GCF_049056765.1 Chitinophaga sp. 30R24 | reverse complement strand
TTCTGGTATTCTGTTTTTTAATAGTGGCTTACTTCGGCTGATCTCTTTCAAGGCTAATTCGCCTCCTTCTGCATACAATTTCTCAAAACGATAGAAACTATCTCGGCTGTAACCTAATACCTTACAAGCCTCTGATACATTCCCAAGTGGAACTGCTACCTTTGAGTGGACATATAGTTAAGCTCATTTCTTAACTTTGAAAGCAATGAGTAAAAAAGAAAGAAGGAGTTATGACAAATCCTTCAAATTGATGGCAGTAGAATTGCACAGAAGTGGCAAGGCCGCCGTAACTGTTGCAAAAGATTTGGGTATAGACGTAGGCATGCTTCGTCGATGGACCAGAGAGTTCATTGTGCATGATAGCCGTAGTTTTCCTGGCCAAGGCAAACAGGGTCTGACACCAGAGCAGAAGGAAATCCAAACCCTGAAGAAAGCACTCCATGAAGCAGAAATGGAAAATCGAATTAAAAAAGGCAGTGAGCATTTTCTCCAGGGAAGACAACAAATATTCAGGTTCATAAAAAAGGACCATCAGGCAGAATTTGATGTCGAGAAGATGTGCAAGCTGTTCAAAGTAAGCCGTAGTGGTTATTATGCCTGGTGTACAAGAAAACCATCAAAACTTTCCATGGACAGGCAAATGCTTTGCAAAGGAGTTGAAGATATCTATCACAAAAGCAAAGGCCGATATGGGAGCCCTAAAATAGTTGCCGAACTTAGGTCTATGGGATTGCATGCCTCCAGACCCAGAGTGGCCAAGATCATGAAGGACAAAGGGCTTCGCAGTATTATTAGAGGCAAGTTCAAAGTATGCACGACAGATTCCAACCATAAACTGGAAGTGTCTGCCAATATCCTAAATAGAGAATTTACTGCCACGGCACCCTCAGAGAAATGGGTTTCTGATCTGACTTACATCCGGACAAAAAAGGATGGCTTTACTTAACAGCAATCATGGACCTGTTTGACAGAAAGATTATTGGATGGTCAATGAGTACTGGTATGAGAACCAGAGAGACTATTGTTACTGCCTGGAATATGGCGATTAGAAATAGATCGGTGGCTCCAAATATGGTTTTTCACTCAGACAGAGGTGTACAATATGCCAGTGAGGAGTTCAGAGATCTGCTTAAAGGCAACTCCGTACAACAAAGTATGAGTAGAAAGGGTAACTGTTGGGATAATGCAGTAATGGGAAATTTCTTCAAGATCCTTAAATCAAACCGGCCACCATACTGTATATGGTTCAATAAATGTTGCAAAAAAAGAGATGTTTGAGTTCATCGAAATATGGTACAACAGGCAGCGAATACATTCAATATTAGGGTATTTACCCCCCGAAGAATTTAGTAAATCTATTCTAAATAAAGCAGCTTAATAAGTTGTCCATTTTTCTGTTGCAAATCCAATACATCACTTTTATAATGAGCATCTGACTACGGATCAGAAGGCGATCAAGTCCACATCAAATCCATGTCAAAGGCAGATATAAAACGTATTAAAGGCTAGTGACATTGCTTCGGAATAACACGTCCCTGCTACTCACCATAAAGCCCTGGCGGGTGTTTTTGTACGCTCGCAGCAGTACGGTAGAAGTGCAGACGGTGTCTGTTTATCCCCGTCATCGATTAACCACGGCATATGCCTATAACTCACTGGGTCAGGTAGTGCGCCAGTCTACACCAGATGGAGGGGATAGTTATTTCTGGTACGATCAGATAGGCCGGCTTATTGCTTCCCGCAATGCCAACCAGTTAAAAGGCAAGGGTCAGTATAGCTATACTAAATATGATGTGTTAGGTAGGATAGTGGAGGTAGGAGAGAAGAAAAATGGTTTAGACTTAGGAATGCCTGCTTACCTGGCCAGCGCTGTAGCTGCCCAGTTTCAGACTAGTGGTGTTAACAGTCAGATCACCAAAACGTACTATGACCAACCGGTATTGAGCGCTGCTCAATATCCCCAGGATAACCTCCGCAAGCGGGTTTCCGCCTCTGTTTATTCAGAGACAGCAGGTACAGAGGAACAAGGTACCTACTATAGTTATGATCCAACGGGTAACGTAAAAACGTTGTGGCAACGTGTATATGGTCTTTATGAGTTAAAACAGCTGGATTATAGTTACGACCTGGTAAGTGGTAAGGTAAATGCGGTACGTTACCAGCGAAATAAGCCCGACCAGTTCCTTTACAATTACAAGTATGATGCAGAAAACCGTTTGGTAGACGCCAGTTCCGGAATCGCGCATGCGGGAGATGGCTGGACGATACAAAGCCCTAAGAGGGATGCGCATTATGGTTATTATCTTCATGGCCCATTAGCGCGTGCTGTAATTGGTCAGCAAGGGGTGCAGGGTATCGATTACGCCTATACGCTTCAAGGTTGGTTAAAAGGGATTAATGGCGTTCAGCTCCTTCCTACATCAGAAATTGGCCAGGATGGCGGAGAAGATGGGCTTACCTGTACCATCTCGCGTGATGTGATGGCCTATTCATTGGATTATTTTAATGGGGACTACCCCAGCATCAACTAACTACAGGTATGGGCAGTTGGGGTAGCTCACAGATCGTAGAAGATCACAAAGAGGATATCACCTATGATGGCAATGGTAACATCCTGACCTACAAGCGTAATGGCGCCAGGGATACGAGCCTTGCCATGGATGATTTGAGTTATGCCTATCCACGTGATGATGTGGGTAACCTGTCGTTGAACCGGTTACGGCATATACGGGATGCAGTAGCCCCGGATGTTTATCAATCAGATGTTGATAATATGGCAGATGACAATTATCTTTATGATGATCTTGGTAATTTGCTGAGCGATAAGTCGGCCCATATCAGCAACATTGTATGGTCTGTTTATGGTAAGATCCGTCAGATTACGTTTAGTGATGGAAGTTCTTTGTCGTATAAATATGATGGCTCCGGTAACCGGGTTTATAAGGAGTATTTTCAAGGAGGAGTAAGTACGAAAACGTGGTATGTAAGAGATCCTCATGGCAATCCGCTGGCGGTATATGGTAGTATCAATGGAGTAAGTGTTTACTGGCGCGAGCAACACCTGTATGGCAGTACCCGGCTAGGTATGTGGCTACCCAATATGGTGGTTAGCGGCGGTACCATAGGTAATGCCAGTAGTTTATGGAGTCAGTTTAACCTTACGCGTTATGAGTTAAGCAACCACCTGGGTAATGTTGTGGCCACGATCTCAGATGCACGTCAGGGTAAGGCTGCAACGGTGTATAACGAAAACGACTATGCGCCGTTTGGGATGCAGCTACCCGGTCGTCAGTTTAACCTGAGGGATGACACTACTTCATCGCCAACTTCTCCGGCACCGATTGTAGGGAGCCCTTCGCAGCCAGTAGCGCTGTACCTGCATGATTTTGAAGCGTCTCCTTATAGTAAACCTTATGCGGGCTTGCCGGCTACCCATGCTTATATCAGCAACAGTAGCTGGACGAACGATCGTACCGGGGATACTGCCTGGGTTACCTACGCGGGTGTCAGCAATGGTGGCCATGCCCTGGCGTTATCGTCTTCTGCTCCGGAAACGAGTACTCTCACCCTCACCTTCGACGTAGATCCGGGCTACCGGATGAACGTAAACTCATTTAGTTTTTATAACCGTAGCAGTTATACAGGTTACCAGAACTGGAGCATGACGATTAACGGTATCCCGGTAAGTCCTTCACCAACCTCTGGTGCAGACACTATTTACGTGGATGTATCAGGTGGGTCGCATGTGATGAGGTCAACTGGTACCTTGCCTGTAGCCAGCCCAGTGATAGGATTGGAAGGAAAAGTAACTATTGAGCTTATCTTAAGTAACCGGACAGGTAACCAGGGAACTTTCCGGATAGATAATTTTGTGTTGAATGGTTCTATAGAATCGGTCGGAGGGGATGTTTATACGAGTGTGGGAGGTAGGTATAGATATGGGTTTAATGGGAAGGAGAATGATAATGAGGTGAAGGGAGAGGGGAATCAGCAGGATTATGGGATGAGGATTTATGATCCACGTTTAGGAAGGTTCTTATCTGTAGATCCATTAACGCAACATTTTCCATGGTATACACCATATCAGTTCGCAGGGAATAAGCCTATATGGGGCTATTGATCTTGATGGAGCGGAAGAACTTATATTTCCAATGTTTGCTATGGATCCTCCAATGTTTTCTGTGCAGGAGATGATAGAAACAGGAGCGGAGGTTGGAGGTACATTTGAAGGTGCTGGATTGGGCCAGGCACTGGGTAATATGCAAATTGGCCGTGGTGGTCTATGGCAAGAGTTACCATTTAATTGGACTTCATTTGAGCCTATGCCTATAATACCAAGGATTCCTTTTTTGAAGAATCCGGATGCAACAACAGTATCTCAATCACAGGCCAAGCCAAGTACTGCACCACAACCTCAGGCTAACCCACAACGTCAATTTGATCCTAAGCAAGCACCTACTAAGAAAGATGATAAAGAGGATGACTCTTATATTTACAGAGGAGGTAACTTTACCGATGGTAACTTTACACCACGGCCAGGTAAAGATGATAACTATTATGATCCTAAAGGCGGTTTGTCAACGTTTAAAGATCCACTCACGGCAACAATGGGAGAGGGAGGAAAGGTGCAAAAACTAAGTGTGAAGAAGCTTAAGGCCCTTGGTTTCGAACTGAGTGTAGATGGATCACATGTTGGTATTAAACCTAAGAGTGAAAAGGCATTAAAAATATGGGCCGCTTCACGGCCTGATGTTGTTGCTAAGAAGCGAGAAGCGCATCTTTTAACTAAGATACTGAAAAAGGCAAGAGTTGAGGAAACCTATGTTTCTCGTTCTGGAAAGAAAAAGTAATATTTATGAATAATGAAATAGCTCAAATAATAGAAGAAGAAATTTGTTCTATGTCTGTTGATTTAAACAACAAGTTATCAGAAACGACTGATATATACTTTAGAGAAGAACGTCACCTGGAAGAAAATAGGAAAGAGTATATTTTTGAATTAATGGTTATTGAATTTGAAAATGAAGACGATTATGGACCATCATTAACTATTCGCTTAGAAAAGTTGAATGATTATTATGAATTAGATTTATCTGTTATCAGGAGTTACGGGAGTTTACTGGATAGGAGATTACTAAAATTTACAGAACAAACCGTGAGAGATGTGAGTATACATGCAGCTTTTTTTGAAATGGGATCTGCATTGTTAATGGCATTAGAGAAACTATACTTAAATAGACTAAGATAACTTAAACTTATAATAACCATTTTTCAGATAAATAGAAACCCGGCCGATTCGGCTGGGTTTTCTATTTATGATAAGTATGTCTAGCCTTAGCATCACGTATAAACATGTCTAGTAGTTTAAAGGCATCAGCTTTATCCTGGTCATTTAATTTTTGTATATCCATTATTCTGTCCAGGATAGTTTGGTCAAGTAGAAGATCTGTATTGCCTACCAGGTAATCAAGAGAAACTTCGAGTGCGGTAGCGATCTGGGCAGCCATCTCAATAGAAGGTTTTACTTCATCGCGTTCATATCTGCCAATTACGGCACCATGTACCCCTACTTTTTTAGCAATCTCCTCTTGGGACATTTTTTGTCCTTTCTCACTTCAGTAAGCCTTTCTCACTTCAGTAAGCCTTTTGCCGAAAGTAACCTGCTTCATATGTGTAGTAAAAACAACGGTTAAAATGGTGTTTTGGCAAATGTAGGAAACATAAATATTGTAATCAAACTATAAAGGTCTTGTTGAATTAAGATTGATATGTTATGTGTGCAACACATTTGTTGTGAAAAAATATTTTTTTATGTTGACAAGCAATAACAGACAAATCAAACTTCAGCCCAAACACCGGGATCAATCAGGTAATCATACCGTAGTACCGTGGCTCAATATCAGTGGTGTGTGGTTGGAGGAACTGGGTTTTAAAGTAGGAGATATGGTAAAGATTACCACCCATGACAGGCTGTTGATCATAGAACCACTGGAAGGTACGGAGCAGGCAGCGCATGAATATAAATCTGCTTTACAAGAAATGAAGCAGACGCTGAAAAAGCTGGCGCAATGAATATACAGGAGATCAAGCAGCAGCTGACATTATCTTCCGTATTGCAGCATTACGGGCTCAAACCTGATAAGCACCTGCGTTTACACTGCCCGTTCCATGATGATAAAACGCCGAGCCTGCAGGTGTATTATAAAACGCATACCTGTTATTGTTTTAGTTCTAACTGCAAAACACATGGCAAGGCACTGGATGTAATCGACTTTGTTATGCATAAAGACAGCTGCAGCAAACATGAAGCTATTGAGAAGTGCAAACAATTAAGCGGCGGCACTGTAACTGAAAGCCCTCTTGCCTCACCGTCTGGTATAGATATACTGGGCAATATGTTTATCTATTTTAAGAATGCGGTTCATCATAGTAAACCAGCCCAGGAGTATATAAGAAACCGTGGGCTGGATGCTACCAGTCTGGAGATCGGTTATAATACGGCGCAGTTCCATCATGGCAGCCGCAGAGACGAAACCTTTATCCGCTGCTGTGTAGCCGTAGGGTTGTTATCGCCGTGGGGAACCAATAGCCGAGATGGCG
Organism: Chitinophaga sp. 30R24; assembly: GCF_049056765.1. Taxonomy (NCBI): domain Bacteria; kingdom Pseudomonadati; phylum Bacteroidota; class Chitinophagia; order Chitinophagales; family Chitinophagaceae; genus Chitinophaga; species Chitinophaga sp. 30R24. The sequence goes on along the minus strand of NZ_JBJGXX010000009.1, from coordinate 159,739 downwards.
GGCAGGCTTATAAACCTTTTGCCAAGTACTGTATAGTGTTCGCGTTGCGTGATCGTAGTAGCCAGGTGTGTGGTCTGTACTTCCGCAGTACGATTAATGATGAAGATCAGAAACACTTTTATTTAAAAGAGCGTGGGGGTCTGTATCCTGGCTATCCTAAAGCAGAAACTGAGCGTTTAATCCTTACCGAAGCGATTATAGATGCTGCCACTTTATTACAACAACCCGTTATTACAAAGGATTACAGTGTATTATCCTGCTACGGAACCAATGGTTTTACACAGGAACACTGGACGGCAGTTAAATCCTTGCCAGCCTTAAAGGAAATCATTTTTGCCTTTGATGGTGACGAGGCAGGTAGTAAGGCGGTGGCTAAATATGCGGCAGCGCTGCGTGAGCATCTGCCGCATATTGTTATTACAACGCTTACCGTTCCTGCTGGTGAAGATATTAACAGCATGGGCTTATCCCATGAACCGGATATTTTTGTTCACCTGCTTAGTGAACGCAAAGAATTTTTTCTTTCATCTGAAAGTAAAACACCGGAATCCGCTACAGTGGCTGCTGAAAAGAGGCCATCACCTGGTGGTCTGGATACTGCGAATCCTTATAAACTGTGCTATAGTACAGAGGGTGTATCTTATTATGTGCAGGGTGGCATCAGCAAGCAGCTGGATAGTATGAAAGTAACACTGGTGATAGAACGAAAGGATAACAGTCAGAAAAGCCATAACAAGCTGGACCTGTACGAAGATAAGCAGGTGGAGAAACTGAGCAGAGAGGTGAGCGAAAAACTATTGCTTGATAAATCCTTGCTGGAAGGGGATCTATACCGGTTAACGGATCTGCTGGACGAATACCGGGAAAAGGATTTTATTAAATCAGGTGGGGATAATGGGTCTGTTACAGGTGTGTATCCTCTTACGCTACAGGAACGTACAGCGGCCGAAAGTTTTTTAAAAGCACCGGATCTGATCACCAGATTAAATGATCTGTTAGGGCAGGCGGGTATAGTAGGAGAGGAAACGAACCGTTTATTCTTACTGCTGATCGCCATTAGTTATAATATGCCCGAAACCCTGCACGCGCTGATACAAGGAAGTAGCAGCAGTGGGAAGACCCGGTTGTTAAAACAAATATCAGATTGCATCCCGCAGGAGAAAGTTACCAAGCTAACCCGCGTTAGTGATAAGGTGTTGTATAACTATCCTGAGCATTACTTTATCAACCGGTTGTTATGCCTGGAGGATATAGACGGGTTAAGCGAAGAGGCGGAGTTCGCGTTCCGGGAGTTGCAGAGCAACGGAGAGCTGAACAGTGCTACCAGTATCAAGTTGGATAATGGACAGATCACCAGCGGCCAGAAAACGGTAAAAGGTCCTATTGCCTCTCTGGCCTGTACTACGCGGGGAGAGATCTATGAGGATAATATGAGCCGTGTGTTTTTGCTGGCCGTTGATGAAAGCACAGAGCAAACCAGTCGTATGGATGACAAAGGCCGTTTAATTACAGCGGTATCTGATCTTGAAACGGCCGTAGCCATCATGTTCGATAGTATTATATTAAAAGTGGATGAACTCGACGGCAGTCTTCGTCAGTTCTATGAGCAGTTGAAAGTATACCTGCATAAGGCATCAGAGGGCCATGTAACAGAATATTGGTTTACACAACGGGAAGTCAGGCAATCATTACGTATCAGCCGCTCTCAATGCAGTCGTTATTTTATCCAGCTGCAAACGCTGGAATACCTGGTAAGTGACTATGCAAAAAATCTGCGGAAGGTCCGTTATCGTATAGATTATATGGATAACCACGGGTTACAGCGCTCCAAAGTAAAAACATTGTTATCCGATCAGTTGCAAAAGTTGAAGTTGGGATAATATGGGACAATCCTGGGACAATTAAACCCAGTACAGCAAAGGATTATATATGATTGTCCCTTATCCCGGAAATCTGTTCAAGGCCCCTTTTTAGAACAACGTCATACCTATACCGAAATCACCATATCGTTAACCCTTCCTTTTATTTTATCACAAAATAATATCATTATTTATGTACCCGATCGTAGATAGCTTTAAAAGCTATCTGTCCGTACTGGGATACAGTAGCACTACGCAAAGTATGCTGCCTGCGTGTATCCGTGACTTTTTGGAGTATGGGCAGTATAGCAGTATACAGCAGATCCAGCCAGTAGATATTAGCGTGTTTTATGAATGGCTGCATGAACGGCCGCTAAAGCGTGGTGAAGGGGGCGCTTTAAGCGAAATGATGATCAGTCATTACGTATATGCGTTAAAGGTATTTTTTAGCTGGCAGCTTGAAACCGGAGGTATTATGAGTAATCCGGTTAGTGTGCTGAAATTTAAAAGCCCTGGACGCGACCACCGGGAACCTTTAACCGTGGGGGAAATAGAAACCTTGTTTGCTGCGGCAGTGACCTGCAGGGAACATGCTATGCTGCACCTGTGTGTGATTCATAGACATCGTTTCAATATATTTGTATGGAATATTGGTAACATGGTAGTTATGCCATACTCGTTGTAATAGTCATTTATTATGGATGAATTAGTTCGCAAACGACTAGGATGGATCAAGTTATATCAGCAGTGTCAAAATGCAGGAAAAACCTGTTTGAAATGTGGTATTTCAAGGCCAACACTTCGGAAATGGTTAACGCGATTTGAATTGTTCGGAGAGGATGGATTAACAGAACTTAGCCGTAAGCCCTTAAACTCTCCAGGCAAGAAAATTACTGCATACCATGAAGGAATCATATTAAGCCTGCGTAATGACCGTAAGTTGGGGCATCGTAGAATTGCCAGTGAACTCAAACGGCTTCATAGTATCCATCTTTCTTTAGCATCTATTCATAAGGTTCTCGAAAAGCATAATAAACAATACCTTTCGCTCAAGCGAATCTACCGAAAGAAAATAACCAGATATAATCGTCCCACACCTGGTGACCGGGTTCAGGTAGATGTTTGCAAAATAGCTCCTGGCCTATATGAATACACTGCCATAGATGACTGCAGTAGGTCTAAGGTTATAGAGCTTTATTCAAGACGAACAGCAACCAACACTTTGTTCTTTTTAGAGGTGATGCTAGAGCAAATGCCATTTCCAATCCAGAGAATACAAACAGATCGCGGTCGTGAGTTTTTCTCCTATAAGTTTCAGGAAACGCTTATGGAATATGGCATAAAGTTCCGACCAATCAAGCCATACTCGCCATACTTAAATGGGAAAGTGGATCGAACTCAAAGAACCGATCTGGATGAATTTTACTCTACGGTATCCCTAAAGGATCCTAAATTAAAAGAACTGCTGAAGGACTGGCAACACTACTATAACTGGTACAGAGCTCATAGTTCTCTACGTGACAAAACACCTGTTGAAGTAGTGGTTTCCCTTTCACCCAAAACGCCCTATTGGGATGAAGTTGAAACATCTTATGATCCACTAAAAGAGAGAATTAGAATACAACATTATGCATCAGATCAGAGGTCTGAAAAATTGAAACGATGTCTATGAATCACACATTTTATCGCGAGAATGATTTGATCAATAATATTGAAGATTTTCAAAAATTCTCTAATTATATTGCCCCAGAAGGTAATTTAATTTTATTAGGATGTTTCATTGGTGCTCCTCAGTTAAAAGGGGAAAGCTATTTGAAAACTTTTTCAGGGATAGTAAATCGTCCTGTTTACGGGAATCAAGGTGAGAGTTCTCTGAGATACAGTGTTTCATTTACGGGAGTGCCAATGGGTGTCTCGCCAATGGTGAAGGATAAGCACAATGCGTCTTATTATGATATGGCTGTGCAAAATGCTGGCAAGTGGTTAGTAGGGCTTCCTTCTGGGAGTGTGAAGACAAATATTGGAAATCTTGGCCTTAATAAAACAGGGTCTCCATATATTTTGTCTCCTTCGTCAGCTGTTAAACCTGTTGATAAACCATTACCATCTTTTCAATCAATTTTGGGCAATGCGGAGTCTCATTAAAGTCGGTTATTTTTTGTTATTAATATCTACTTTTTTTGCATGTCAAAAAGAGGTAAAGGTAGTTGTGTTTTGCAGTTTTAATTATGAAAAATTGCGACCAGATAGTAATTGCATGTCAAGTATTAAACTCATTGCCAGTACAGTTAATGATAAATTTGAATCTATTAAATATTACAATGCGGGAAGGTTGATTAGAGTGGATTCAATTTTGGAACTATCTGGCATGAACTTTTACTTATCTAGTACTTTTTTTCCAACAGATACCCTATTTAGGGTGTCTGTATTGGTTAACGACACTACCCGGAGTTTTGTTTTTAAGAAAGTGGGTGGTGTGTATGATTTGATTTTTATTGAGAGTGCAGATGGTGGAGATCAAATAAAAATTAATTTCACGCGGAGTGGTACATTATTTACAGAGCGCATAGATATTGTTTTTTTGAGGTCTATTTTATCAAGGTTTGATAGCTTGGAAAAGTTAGGGGATTACATAGTGTTGCGGTATAAGTATTCTGCAGGTGGGTTATATTGTGAGATATTTGAGGGGCATGACTATCTTGAAGGGATTGGGAAGTCGGGAGAACATAATATATTAATGAATAATGGTAATATCTACCTTGATTTACCATTAATTGAGGATCGAGTCATTTTACCTTTATCTCATCAGTTAAATATACAAATGAAGCCTAGTTGAATGTTAGGGCCTCTTTACTAAAAACGGATTGGAACTAAATGCCCAGTTTGGATCCGTTTTTAGTATTATTATTTATAGGTTTCTTGCGTTTTAACGGAAGCAAGTAGGTGGTCTAATGTGTATAGAATGCAACGTTTATCCTTCTCAGGGAGTGCATTAATATCATTAAGCCGCTTAAGCATCGCGGTATCTTTAAGTACGTTCATATCATTAGATTCACTAAGCAGATATCCAACTGTAGTATCAATTAGTTTGGCAATTTTTTTAGCAGCTTCAATAGAGGGTAGCATCTCATCTCGCTCATATTTACCGATAACAGAATAAGAAGTATTAAGAAGGTTGGCGAGTTCCTTCTGGGATAAGTCTTTGGCCTCCCTACACTCTCTCAATTTTTTACCAAATGACTCCATGTTAGATATTGACGTTCTACCAAAAAATGAGACAGTTTAAAAATAGAGAAAATCAATTGAGCTTGTCCCCAATCCTGGACACGGTAAATTAGAGATTTTGGGTCTTTTTATGTCTTTCAACGACCTCGTTTGGTGTTAAGTTATTAAGCGAACTATGAGGGCGAAAATTGTTGTACTCCTGGCACCATTGTTCAATTTTCTCTTGTGCATCCTCAAGAGACAGGAACCAATTCACATTCAGACATTCATCCCGGAAACTGCCATTGAACGATTCTATGAACGCGTTGTCAGTGGGCTTCCCCGGACGGGAATAATCTAAAGTTACGTTATTTTCATGAGCCCATTTGTCAAAGTCTTTGCTAATGAATTCACTTCCGTTATCCACCTGGATGCGCCGGGGAATAATGTTTTTCTGATGTTTTAAGTCTTCAAGAATTTTTACCACATCAATGCCTTTTATCGATTGGCCAACCCCGATTACCAGGCATTCCCGGCTAAAATTATCTACTAAAGTTAAGGTCCTGAATTTCCGTCCGTCAAACAGCTGATCTGCTACAAAATCCATTGAACAACACTGGTAAATTCCAGTTAAGCCTGGCCGTTCCAGGCGATGAGCCGCTGCCTTGCTTCTGCGTGTACGTTTGCTCCTAAGATTGAGCCCCTCTTCCTTATAGATGCGATGCACCCGCTTACGATTGTCTTTCCAACCTTCTCTACGCAGAAGAATATGAATTCTCTTATAACCGTATCTAACTCTCGTTGCTGCAATCTCTTTTATTCGCTGCCGGACAGGTGTATCACTCTTCCTTTTAGATTTATAATACCATTTTGAACGGGCATACCTAACCAACGAACAAGCTCGCTTTACAGCCACCTTGTAATCTGATATCAGATACTGTGCATGCTTCTTTATCTGAATCCGCGTTAAACACTTTTTTTTAGCACGTCCTGCAGCATTTGCTTGTCCAGACTAAGGTCCACCACGATCTGCTTCAACTTAAAAGTTTCCTCCTCCAACTGCCTTAATCTTTTAAGCTCAGTTACACCAAGATCTCCATACTTCTTCTTCCAATTGTAAAAAGTCGCTTCGCTCACCCCCATCTTTCGACAAACTTCACTCACTGTAACTCCTGTCTCCGATTGCTTGAGAGCAAATACAATTTGTGCTTCTGTAAATTTAGATTTTTTCATGACAATTATCTTCTTTTTAAAGTTATAAATAATTGCCCATTTTCTCTATTTTTAAACTGTCTCATTTTTTGGTAGAACGTCACAGTGTATGAGGGGCGTGAGAATCCCAAATGGGCAGGAGCTTTAGAAAATATCAGGTTGATGTTCCCGAAAGGCAAAATGAGGTTAGAATTCTTAAATTACAGACAGGGACAAATCAAGTAACAGGTGAACCGACGTATAAATTTGGGTATTCAACGGATCATTATAAAAATATTCACGAATTTAAACCAATAACGTCAACGCCCTAATTCAGCTTCTTAATAAAAATGAATATAAGTTAATGTAATGGAAGTTTTGTTGAGTTTAGAAGGAAGGACTATTATGACTTGCGATTATGTATGGCTTGATCCTCTAGCAATTAATTCTGGAAGAAAGCTACTCTTTTCCGGAATAAAGTACTAGGAAGATATCGATTTATGTGATAATTCAATTGATGTGAGTATTTGGGTAAGTACTGGTTCCGGGTATAAAAGAGGTATAGCAGAATTTAAAGTTGTTGTTTATAATTTTGGAGAAGGGAATTTACCAGAGAAAAATTGGTGGGTTTATGGGGAGCTTCATAATTCTCCCCCAGAGTATGAACAAGGCTTAGTGAATATTTTTAATATATGGCAGAAAGAAACTTTTTTTAATTGGTTTAGTCTGCCAATTGGTTCTCAAATGAAGCGCGACTATAACGATGCGTGTTTGATATATTCTAGTTTAAGTACGCGAATCTTAAAAAAGGAAATATACCAAATAGATGTTTCTTTAACACGTGAAGAATTGGACTTTTACTATTTGGTCGCTTCAGAGTTTTTGGGGGAAAAGGGATATTTTGGTTATGATCTTCATACGTTTAAGGATTGTTTAACAGAATTGTATATGAATAATGGATATCAGAATGGGAGTACAATAGCTTTTGTTAATTATGATAAGATAGTGGATCAGAACATTTCTAATTTTATATTAGAAATCAAGAATATTTTTATGAGCTATGAATTTACGGTGAAGTTTTTTTGATTGTAAAGAAGAATCGTGATTTATTATGCAATGTCATGATAATGTGGAATTTTACATTGAGATATAATATTCAGAAAAGTAGGTTAGATCAAGTGGATATAAAGTTTAGGGGGTTATACTTTTCTGCTTATAAATGATAAATGATTCAGTCTGGACGATTTGCTCCAGAATTACTTCAGGGGTACATTGATAATCCGAAAAACGAACATTCTGAGGGGAAAGAAATATCTACCTGATGTGCATTATAATAAGGTACCTACTATAATTATGATCCAACGGGTAATGTAAAAACGTTGTGGCAACGTGTATATGGTCTTTATGAGTTAAAACAGCTGGATTATAGTTACGACCTGGTAAGTGGTAAGGTAAATGCGGTACGTTACCAGCGAAATAAGCCCGACCAGTTTCTTTACAATTACAAGTATGATGCAGAAAACCGTTTGGTAGATGCCAGTTCCGGAATCGCGCATGCGGGAGATGGCTGGACGCTACAAAGCCCTAAGAGGGATGCGCATTATGGCTATTATCTTCATGGCCCATTAGCGCGTACTGTAATTGGTCAGCAAGGGGTGTAGGGTATCGATTACGCCTATACGCTTCAAGGTTGGTTAAAAGGGATTAATGGTGTTCAGCTCCTTCCTACATCAGAAATGGGCCAGGATGGCGGAGAAGATGGGCTTACCTGTACCATCTCGCGTGATGTGATGGCTTATTCATTGGATTATTTTAATGGAGACTACCGTCCAATAGATGGCAGTGCTACTGCCTTTGGGGTAAAGTATGTAGGTAATAGTACTGATCAGACCGGCCAGCCTCTTTACAATGGTAACATCAGCCATACCACCCTTGCATTGGATAAAATCAATCATGGCCATCCTGTTGGTTATAGTTGCCGTTATGATCAGCTGAACCGGTTGGTTCGTATGCGCCAGCATCAACTAACTACGGGTATGGGCAGTTGGGGTAGCTCACAGATCGTAGAAGATCACAAAGAAGATATTACCTATGATGGCAATGGTAACATCCTGACCTACAAGCGTAATGGCACCAGGGATACGAGTCTTGCCATGGATGATTTGAGTTATGCCTATCCACGTGATGATGCGGGTAACCTGTCGTTGAACCGGTTACGGCATATACAGGATGCAGTGGCCCCGGATGTTTATCAATCAGATATTGATAATATGGTAGCCGACAATTATCTTTATGATGATCTTGGTAATTTGCTGAGCGATAAGTCGGCCCATATCAGCAACATTGTATGGTCTGTTTATGGTAAGATCCGTCAGATTACGTTTAGTGATGGAAGTTCTTTGTCATATAAATATGATGGCTCTGGTAACCGGGTTTATAAGGAATATTTTCAAGGAGGAGTAAGTACAAAGACGTGGTATGTAAGAGATCCTCATGGCAATCCGCTGGCGGTATACCTCAATCAGCTACAGGTGTTGCTGTGACAGTTGTTTCGGCTATTGGAGGTTATGATGGGCCAGATGTTCCTGGGGTTGGAGATGATTTTGCCACTATGGGAAGAAAAGGATATGAGAAACTAGTGGCTAAAGGGATAACGTCTGAGGCAGAATTAGGGGGCATTGCGCGTAATTCTTATAATGCAATTATTGGGACGATTGACGAGGAGATTAAAGGACTAAGTACTTTGGAATTAAAAGCTAAAAAGGCATTTGATATAAGAAATGAAGCAAAAGATTTTGCAAGAGAGCTTTCTGGTCCAGAATTGAAGCAAAAAGCTGAGGCTATGAGTGCTGGCAATTATGGAAATGCCAAACCTTCTTTTGAGTTACTGTTTAATAAAAATAAAGACAGAATGTTAAAGGAGAATCCAAATTTAAGTGGAGACGATTTGTTAAATAAGGTCTATCAAGGGATTATTGATGGCTCAAAGAGAACTAATGAGGCAGTTAATAAAGCGCATGGTTCAAACTAGATTTTAAATTATGGAAGAGAAGCTTATAAATAAAGATAATGGCTACTTACAGGTAGTATTGGTAGATGACTGTGATTTTCAATTGTTTTATGAGTTAGCTGATTATGCAGAACGAGAACTGAATTTTACCTTTACAAAGGTAGATGATATTGATTCGTTATATTATAGTTTTAAATATGATGCTATTGGTTTTATACTTTCATATCATGTATATTTTGGAATAAAATTGGAATTTGTTGATAAAAGAAATAATAGTCAGCAATGTGAAGATATAATGAGACGATTGGCAAATATCTTATTAAAGGCGTTGAAGACATAATGGAGAGCTAATAGATTGGGTTGATGCATTTAAAAGGGACTATTTCAATAAGTGTGTAAGTTTAAAAATCGGAGAATACCTGCATGATTTTGAAGCGTCCCCTTATAGTAAACCTTATGCGGGCTTGCTTGTTACCCATGCTTATATCAGCAACAGTAGTTGGGCGAACGATCGTACCGGGGATACTGCCTGGGTTACCTATGCGGGTGTCAGCAATGGGGGCCATGCCCTGGCGTTATCGTCTTCTGCTCCGGAAACGAGTACTCTCACCCTCACCTTCGACGTAGATGCGGGCTACCGGATGAACGTAAACTCATTCAGTTTTTATAACCGTAGCAGTTATACAGGTTACCAGAACTGGAGCATGACGATTAACGGTATCCCGGTAAGTCCTTCACCTGCCTCAGGTGCAGACACTATTTACGTGGATGTATCAGGCGGGTCGCATGTGATGAGGTCAACCGGTACCTTGCCTGTAGCCAGCCCAGTGAAAGGACTGGAAGGAAAAGTAACCATTGAGCTTACCTTAAGTAACCGGACAGGTAACCAGGGAACTTTCCGGATAGATAATTTTGTGTTGAATGGTTCTATAGAGTCGGTCGGAGGGGATGTTTATACGAGTGTGGGAGGTAGGTATAGGTATGGGTTTAATGGGAAGGAGAATGATAATGAAGTGAAGGGGGAGGGAAATGAGATTGATTTTGGAGCGAGAATTTATGATCCAAGAGTGGGGAGGTTTTTAAGTGTGGATCCGTTAATAAATAAGTTTCCTTGGCAATCGCCTTATACTTTTGCAGGGAATAATCCAATTTGGATGGTGGATGAGGATGGTTTAGCCCCTATACCTGTTGACGAAAAAAAGAAAGGCTTCTTTGCCAAGATTGGTACTCCTTTAGTAAATGCGTTGACTACTAAAGATATTCCTTTGAAGAATGCTATGTTTGTACTCGGACAAGTTATTATTGAACAAGGATATAGTCCTCAAAGTAGCGATGCAAAGAAGATGTGGGAAGGAAATGCGATTTTTAATATTAAAGGTAAGGGAACAGCGGGTTCGGTAGCAATTACAACTACTGAATTTAAACAAGGGAAAAAAATAACAATAGTTGATAATTTTAGAGCTTATAATACAATGAATGAGGCGATAAATGATTATCTGGGACAACTTCAAAAGAACTTTCCTGACGCATATCAAAATCTAGTAAATTTGGCAGGTTCTGCAGAAGGTTTTGCGAAAGGGCTTCAAAATGGTAAATTGGGAAGCTATGCAACTGCTCCGGATTATGAAGATCAAATAGTGGCTTTTTCGGGCTATGCGACTAAGGGTTATAATAAGTTTGGTAATGGTAAATTGGAAGTTTCTACGAAACAGAAAGGCGAGTTAAAGGATGAGAAAATTTATGGAACTATTATGCTTAATGAATATGCCGTAACAGCTAAGGCTCCTAACAGGCCGGAAACACTGGCTATAAAACAAGCTACAATTGCGCAGCCTTCCATTGAATTAGTTAACGATGGTTTAAATAAAGTTAAATGAAATATTATCAATTTATTTTTTGTGCCGCTATAATGGTTTGTTCTTGTCATGAGCGGCAGCTAAAGGAGAATAATCCTGAAAATGTACGGGAAAGTACTAAAATTGTAATAGACTCTAATGCCGTAAGTAAGCTTGATAAAGCAACTTATAGGGTGGAAGGGGATTCTGTATTTTTGAATTTTAGAGGGGGTAGTATACAGATAGAGGGAAGTGGTGTTATTCCTATACAGAACGACAGGAATGGAGAAGATAGCATAACGTTAATTGATTATGATAAGAATGGGGTACCAGAAGTTATTGTTATGGTTGACGATCCCATGATGGCAAGGCGTGCCCATTTAAAAGTATTTAAATTGGAAGATGGGATACTGAAACAGGTTTGTTTTAATACGGGTAGCCAAAAATTTGATGAACTTGTTGTTAGAAATAACATTTGTTTTATAGATAGTGTTGGTAATATCTTTGCTTATACTACAAATACGATGGACAAGGATGATCAACTTTTAATGCAAATAGATAAGTATTCTTGGGATAAGAAAAATGGTGAATTTCTTTACATAAAAAGTAAGTCAATACTTGAGAGTAATTTACCTGATTCTATTAAAGGCTTAATTTTTTAGGCAATTCCTACAATAGGCATAGAGATAATATTTAATCCGACAGACAATATTAATTAATAGGTTGTAAAGTAAACTGCTTCGAGATAAACCCCGGTCGCCGACCGGGGTTTTGTTATTTATCAAAAGCCTTTTAGTTTTATAGTTCTAGATAACATTATCAGTGAGGAAAAAGAGGTGCTGTTTAGTATCGGCATTAAGCTTCGGTACGCATTAAATTAAGTTGAAACCAGGATATTTGCTCTTGCAGTTATCAACTTGAACAGAGTTGCCGCCGGGCCTCCTTAAAGGAATCTCAACATCAAATCCTATAAAACAAAAATCGTAGCATGGAATCCCATGCTACGATCAAGGACGAGACATACCTTACTTATTTCAGGTTAGCCAGTAACTTCTTATTCAGCGCTACATAGTCGTCGTTTTTGGCGGTAGTAGCCAGTTCGATGGATTTCAGTGCAGCTTCTTTTGCTACAGCATTATTTTTAGCTTTCGCGTTGATACGGGCTTTTTGGTACCATACCCAGAAAGCGTCTGGAGCTTGGTTGGCCGCTTCGTTAACCCATTCTACAGCTTTGTTAAGATCTTTACCGTTTTCAAAATAGTATAAGGCTGCCTGGAAGTAAGGCTTCTTGTCAGATAGCATCGCTTCATTGAGCTGCGACATAATTTTACCATCGATGTCGGCAGTGATTACTACAGGCACTTTTGTTTTGTCCCAGTTTATAGACAGTACCATGGAATTAGCAGTTACCGTTTCAAATTCGATGGTAAAGCTTTCCTGGCTAAATGGCATCGCTACCGGCGTTACTTTCACACGGGCGATGTCGTTTTCTGCTTTATACGCAGCAGGGCTGGTTACGTCCAGGCTGCTGGTGAGGATCACTGTCCAGGATTGCTGGCCGGGAATAGATAATAAACCATATTTACCTGCTTTTACCGGAACGCCACCAAATTTCACATCTTCCCCGAAAGTAATGATGGTAGCGCTGTTGGCGCCTGTTCTCCATACTTTGTTGTAAGGTACGAGGTCGCCCATGATTACCCGGCCATTTTTAAGCGGACGGGAATAGCTCAGTTCCACGGCAGACAAAGCAAAGTCTTGTTTAATGGTTTGAGTAGGACTGGGTGCAGGTGTTTTAATTCCCTGTGCCAGGGTGGTGCCTGCGTACAGCAGCAGCATGGCGCCTGCTGTGGCGGCAAAGGTTTTAATAGATTTCATATTAAAGGTGGGTATTTAAATACTATTCTATGATTCCGTTACGGAATGCGTACAATACAAGGCCTACGCTGTTTTTGACATTGATTTTTTCCAGTAATTTCTGGCGGATGCCTTCTACCGTGCGTGGGCTCAGAAATATTTGCTCAGAGATTTCCTGGGTAGTTAGTTCATTGCAGATCAGCTTTAATACTTCCTGTTCCCGTTCGTTGAGCTGTATTTCGTTTTTAAGTGTTGGTTTAAACTGCTGTTTGTTTTTGTGTAATACTTTTTTGAGCAATGCGAGATTTACATTCTCATTAAAATAGAATCCTTTATCGTGCGTAGTACAGATAGCTTCATAAATTTCTTCCGGTTCTGCATTTTTTAATAAGTAAGCATTGGCGCCGTTTTCTACCAGGTGTACGATGAAGTTATCATCTTCGTACATGGTCAATATAATTACTTTAACGTCCGGATATGTTTCCTTTACTTTAATGGTAGCCTCAATACCATCCATATTAGGCATTTTAAGGTCCATCAGGATTACATCCGGTTGTTCTGTAGTCATCAGTTGAAGTAAGTGCTGACCATCATCCGCTTCATATACGAAGCGGATATTTTCGTACGGAATTAAGGTGTTGATCACTCCACTGCGAAAGATCTTGTGATCATCAGCAATAGCCACTTTTATGTGTGCCATAAAGGGACAGTTAATAATTTGTATTATTTTATTATGAATAAATTACTATGAGTCATGTTGTTATAAGCGGGTTCAACACAACCGGATGGCAATTTAGTAATAAAACAACATAAGTATCAACTATTCTGTGCGGGCATCTGATAATTCTCTACACTGATCGTAGCGATAGTACCTTGTGGTGTTCCTGGGGTGAAGGTAATACTTCCACCGATAATATTGAGGCGGCTCTCAATATTTTTAAGTCCCAGGCTACCGTTTTTCTTTTTGGAATCGGCCAGGGAAGATAACAAGGCGCCGTTTCCATTGTCTTCCATCCGGATAGTGAGCACCGATGGAGTGGTATGGTAGGAGATGAGCACCTGGCTGGCCTGTGCGTGTTTTAGGATATTGTTGATCAATTCCTGTATAACACGGTACACGTTCAGTGCTTTTTCCTTGTCTACCCCCTGGCCATTACCGTTAGCGTTGAAGGTAATCTTTACTTGTCTGTTTTTGTTGATCAGGTTACAGAAGGAGTCCAGCGCATGCGCCAGTCCAAGGTTTTCCAGGGCTTGGGGATGGAGACTTTGGGAGATGAACCGTAGTTGTTGAATAATTGTATCCGTAAACTCTTTTGTTTCTTTAAGTCGTTCAGTTTCGCCATTGCCAGTTTTGAGCAGGGGTTGAAGCCCGCCAAGGTTGAGTTTTAATACCGATAGCTGAGCGCCTACTTCGTCGTGCAGATCTTCTGCGATCCGTTTTCTTTCCTGTTCCTGCCCCTGGAGTACCGCGATGAGTCGTTCCCGTTGTAACTGGAGGTCTTTATCGCGGATAACCAGTTTGTGTTGAATAACCTGTTTTTGTTGGAGCATTACGAGTATGATCACAATTACACCCAGCATTAACATTACTGTAGTACCAATTACAATAATATCAACAGTCTGCATATCTCAATTTTTTTAGTTTTGAGAGGCCAATATACTGAAGTATCATGGATAATGTGCCTATGATACAATTAATGCATAGGGTAGTAATGATCATTCTCATATTGCTTTCGCTTGTTTGTTGTCCTTGTACAAAGTTATAACTGATAGAAAAGAAAAATTCTGTACAGGAGAATATGAAAAAGCCGGCATTATACCAGAATATGGGCAGGGTATTAATGTAAATGGATTTTTCGATGAGATCTTTGTCCCATAAGGTTTGGAGGAATAAATAGATGCTGTAAATAAGTATAACGAAGTTTTTAGATCCGGTTGAAATGGAATTATAGGCGCTTACGCCTTCGAGATAGAATATGTCTGCAAGAAAAACACCAAGTATCACTACCGGCATAAGTTTTATCACTGTCTTCATCGCGCTGTTTTTTACGCAAGTCCAATAAAAAGCAGACAGGATAATAAACTGGGCAAAGTGCATGATACTTAGAAACCACATATTATTGCCCATGATTTTTTGAAGGAAATAAGAACCAACAGCAAAGATGACGCTACTGATAATATAGTATAATATGCATCTGGATGCTGTATCAAGTAGCTTATGGTTTATAATGAAGGGGATCAAAACTAAACATTCGACCCCCGTCATTGTGCAGTAAATAATCCAAAATATTGTAATATTCACGTATGTCTATTGTGGTTAGGGTTATTAGGGTTTTGGATCCTCTGATCCTGAACAGAACTGAGGGCAAGGAAGGCCTGAATCCAGTATTTTACCCATAGCCATAGCTTTTGATACAATGCCATCTGCAGGTGCAACAGCAGGTGTTTCTGAAGGTACAATATCGTTACCATGTTCGTCTACCGCTACCAGGATCATTTTCTTTTCTTTAATACCGTCGCCATCTGTATCGATTTTAATACCGTAATAAATTCTTAAAGCTACCGCACCTGGTTGGTCCAGTAGTTCTATTATTTTATCTTTACCAAAGCACATGGCCCGCACGTGGGAGTCAAAAGATTTTTGGTTTGCATGATCATCGTCATGATTTTTGGTAAGTGTTTTCATTTCTGCTAATGAAATAAAGGCCCCTGTATCAGAGGAAATAGTTTTTTTTGTAGAATTACCCATGGTGTTAATGTATTAGTTATGAGGTAAAATTATTATAAATTACCAGATATCCAAGTATGCATTAACAAGGAGTGCCAGGTGTAAAAAATGGCTTTTTAGAGCTAAACCGCTATTATATTGCATTCTGATTATTTTCATATATTTTTATCCAGGGGCTGATTCCGTAGGTTTCTCTGTAAAATGCGTATTTATACGTATGGTCCTATGGGGAATACAATTTAAATATAAAGATAATGTTTTTATAGTATATAATATTTATTTTTATGTTAATGATAAGAATTGGTACCCACACCTGGTTTTAAGTACAAGTTCTGGTGACGCGAGAAGTAGAGTGGGAGCAGATGCGCTTATGTAACTACATCGGCTATACGGAAATAACCAGTGGCAATGTAATCGTTATCAGAAATAACAGCGCTGTATATATCCGTATAATCATTGCCGTATTTTTTTTTGGAAAAATTTTATTTTTTTTGCTGAATTTAAAATAAATCCTACATTTGCAATCCCAAACAGGGAAATGGCTTCATAGCTCAACTGAATAGAGCATTTGACTACGAATCAAAAGGTTTCTGGTTTGAATCCAGATGAGGTCACAAAAAAAGAAAATGCTGCAGCTTCCTGCGGCATTTTCTATCAAAAAAAAATACTTGAAGAAAAGCTATCAGGTATAAAAAGTTGAAAAATAATTTGTTAGGATTAAAAAATGTATTACATTTGCAATCTCAAACAGAGAATGGCTTCATAGCTCAACTGAATAGAGCATTTGACTACGAATCAAAAGGTTTCTGGTTTGAATCCAGATGAGGTCACAAAAGGACGGATACAGTGTATAACTGATTCGTCCTTTTTTGTTATTAACAGTTCCCTATCTTTCCCTTTAAAGTACCTTCCACCATTTTCCTTACTGATAAAAAAACTACCCCTTCTGCAGGCTCTGTGGCTGGTTACCTGGAAATTAATGTATCAGGGCAGATCTATAAAAAACATTATCTTTTAACTGTTGTTAGTAGATTATCCAATATCGGAAACCAGTATTATGATACGGATAAAAAAAGAAGGCATCCTCCTGAAACCAACTACACAGGATTTTGAAAATGAAGGAGTATTGAATCCCGCTACCATCCGGGTAAATGATGAAATATTCCTTTATTACAGGGCCGTGCAGCATGGGAATCACTCCAGCATCGGGTTTTGTAAACTGAGCAATCCCTTAACCGTAGGAGAGCGGTTGGAAAAACCGTTGTTGTTACCGGAAAACGATTATGAAGCAAAGGGCCTGGAAGATCCCCGGGTAGTGAGGATAGATGATGTGTTTCATCTTACCTACACTGCCTACGACGGTGTTACCGCTTGTGCGGCCCTGGCCACTTCTACTGATGGCGTAACATTCGAGAAAAAAGGTTTGTTGGGCGCGCAAATGCATTATGATGAATTTATACGCCTGGCATCCACGCAGGGCCCGCTTAATGAAAAGTATGCACGTTACAACAGTATTAATAAGATGCTATGGGATAAAGATGTCGTTTTCTTTCCCAGGAGGATTCAGGGTAAACTATACTTCCTGCACCGCATCAAACCAGATGTGCAGCTGGTATGTGTAAATGACCTGTCGGAGTTAACATACGATTTTTGGAAAGAATATTACCTGCACTTTCAAGATCACCTGTTTCTTACCCCCAGGTACCCGCATGAACACAGTTATGTGGGGGCTGGTTGCCCGCCAGTAGAAACGGAATATGGTTGGTTATTGATTTACCATGGTGTGCACCAAACAACTGAAGGATATGTATATGTAGGTTGCGCGGCCCTCATGGACCTGGAAGATCCACGTAAGGAGATTGCGCGGTTGCCGCACCCCATTCTAGTGCCGGAAAGGGTTTGGGAGGTCCGGGGAGATGTAGATAATGTTTGTTTCCCTACTGGTACTGTATTGGAAGGGGATGCGCTCTACATTTACTATGGTGCAGGAGATGAGGTAATTGCTACCGGTGTAGTCAGTTTGTCGGAATTACTAAATCAATTACTGGCCCATAAGGCAAAATAAAGTGAAGGCGCCTCAAACGTTTGAGGCGCCTTCACTTTATCGCATATGCCTTTACAAGTCTGTATAGCAAAATATTATAGTTTCAATAATCCGTTTTGTTTCTTCAGGGTCCCTTACTTTAACGCAGTCTACTCCTGTTTCTTTGGCCGGGTAATCATTGCCTCCCGGAAAGATCGCATCGCCGGCAAATAGCATTTCTTCCAGCGGGATCACGAGGATGTCGCGTAGCTTCCGGATCCCATAGGCTTTATCGATGCCAGGTTTGGTAATATCTACGGAAGTAGTGCCACCCAGGCTAACCGAAAATTCAGGGATTAGTTTTTCAAGTAATGTCTGCATCTTTTTTCTTTTGGTAAAGTCGGGGTCCCATTTTTTCTTTTCTTCCAGCGGGGCTTCCTGGCCCAGCGCAGAGAACGTGATCTGGCTGCCACGGTCTTCTATGGGAACTCCCCAGAGCCTAGGGGCTTTATAGCCTAGTGTAGAGATCACCTGGTTTAACGCATTGATGATCTTTTGTTTCTCTGTACTGGAAAAATCTTCTGCATATAATTTTTCCCATTCGCCGTTATATTCATAAAATTGCGTGCCACATGTAGGCAAGATAGAGAGCCGCTGTAGGCGCTCATCTGCTGGTAAATGGGCCAGCACCTGCGTTTGGAACTGGGGCCATGCACCCCCCGATATAATGGCCACCCTGGCCACGCCCAAGAGTGCATGCAGCAGTTGGCTCATTTCTTCATCTACGGCAGACTTACTTTCTGCCAGGGTGCCATCCAGGTCAAATACCACCAATTTTTTCATGTGTTTTGAGGTGTTGTTACAGATCGGATTTTCAGCAGGGCAAACGCGCGCTGCACAATATTTTCTACGGTAAAGCCAAATTCACGTAACATTAGCGGTCCGGGTGCGGAAGCGCCAAAGCGGTCTATGGAAATAATATCGCCGCTGTTGCCAGTATACCGGTGCCATCCTTGTGATATGCCTGCTTCTACGGCTATCCTGGCTGTAATGTCAGGAGGCAGCACCTGGTCGCGGTATTCCTGCGTTTGGGTATCAAATAGTTCCCAACTAGGTAACGATACGGTGCGTACGGCAACATGGGCTTTTTTCAGTTCTTCCTGTGCGGCTACGATCAGGTCTACTTCCGATCCGGTGGCCATCAGTATCAGTTCCGGTTGTCCATCTGCGGCGTCCTGCAATATATAGCCGCCATAGTGCAGTTGATCGGCTGCGCCATATTGGCTCCGGTCTAATGTGGCCACGTTTTGACGGGTGAGCACCAGGGCAACAGGCTTATCCGGGATTTCGATGGCCATCTGCCAGGCAGTAATGGTTTCGTTGGCATCTGCCGGACGGATTACCACCAGGTTGGGGATGGCCCGTAGCGCAGCCAGCAGTTCTACTGGCTGGTGGGTGGGGCCATCTTCTCCCATGGCGATACTATCGTGTGTAAATACGTAAATTACTTTTAATGCCGATAAGGCGGCCAACCGTATCGATGGGCGCATATAATCAGAAAAGGTCAGGAAGGTGGCGCAGAACGGGATGATGCCGCCATGCGCTGCCATGCCGTTGGAAATGGCCCCCATGGCATGTTCCCGGACGCCATACTGTACGTTCCTGCCTTCATAGCTCCATACGCCGCCGGCGGCGCCTTGCAGATCGCCGTTCTTCATCGCGGCGCTCTCAAAGTTCCCGGCATCTTTCAACTCTGTATTGGTAGACGTATTAAGATCTGCGGAGCCTCCGATGAAGCCGGGTAAATACTTGAAGAAAGCCTGCATCACTTTGCCGGAAGCGGCTCTGGTGGCCATACCTTTACTATCCGCCGGAAAAGGGGTAATGTCTTTGGTCCAGTTTTCCGGAATCTGTTGATGTATCAATGAACGGAGCTCTTGTGCCAAATCCGGGTATTTCTGCGCATAGATCACCATGCGCTCTTCCCATTTTGTAGACAACTGCTGGCCAACGTCAACAGCGCTACGAAAATGTGCCAGTGCTTCTTCCGGTATCAGAAAAGCAGGTTCCACTGGCCAGCCCAGGTTTTCCTTGGTGAGCTTTACTTCCTCTTTTCCAAGGGGAGAGCCATGGGCGGCACAGGTATCTTGTTTGTTCGGAGAGCCGTAACCGATATGGGTACGGACCAATATCAGGGAAGGCCGGTCGGTAACCGCCTGTGCATCGCGGATAGCTTGCTCAATGGCTTCCAGGTTGTTGCCGTCGTCTATTTTTAACGTATGCCAACCATACGATTGAAACCGCAAGGCATGGTCTTCTGTAAAGGTAACCGGTGTGGCGGAAGCCAATGTGATCCGGTTATCGTCGTATAGGTATATCAGTTTCCCTAACCGCAGATGCCCGGCCAGAGAGGCGGCTTCGGCAGCTACGCCTTCCATTAGGTCGCCATCGCTCACAATCGCATACGTATAATGGTCTATCACTGGGTCGCCCGGACGGTTGTACTTTGCCGCTAGGTAAGCTTCTGCCATTGCAATGCCTACGCCATTAGCAAATCCTTGACCTAATGGTCCTGTGGTCACTTCTACGCCAGGTGCATGGTGCCGTTCCGGATGCCCCGGCGTTTTGCTGCCCCATTGCCGGAATTGTTTGATCTCATTCAAGGAAAGATCATACCCTGTGAGATGTAGCAAGCTGTACAACAACATGGAACCATGTCCGGCAGATAACACAAAACGGTCCCTGTTAAACCAATTAGGATCGGAGGGATTATGCTGCAAAAATTTTGTCCACAGCACATAAGCCATGGGAGCAGCGCCTAAAGGCATACCTGGATGCCCGCTATCGGCTTTCTGCACAGCATCTACAGAAAGAAAACGGATTGTATTGACACATAACTCATCCAGCGCTGCAGGATTGGGAATAAGAGAAGTGTTGGTACTCATGGAATTTTCTTTTTGGTGTGAATAACCACACTTAGGTCAACAAACATCATGCACAGAAGGTTGCCGGGAATATTTTTTAATTAGTCTACTTAAATTATAGACTTTTAGAAAAATATTGTATTATTGTAGCCAGACAGCTTTCCGGATTTGCGTACGGAGAATACTATCCGCCTGTTGATATGACCGTCTTATCTTTCAAAATTTAACTTACATGCATACGCTACCACACTTATTGAGGAAATTTTGCAGCGTGGAATATACTGCGAACCGATGTTAGAGAAAACCAATCACATATAAAAAGGGCCGGAACTGTTAGCGCAGTTCCGGCTGGTAAACAAGGCTGCCTGGACAATTATCAGTGATCGTATTAGCGTACTATCACCGGCCTCATTTTTTCATACCAAAGTAAAGATAATGAAAATTGCTATTGCATGCAGCTACGGGCTGCTGCTCTCAGCCGCTGCATGGGCCCAAACCTCGCAGCAGCCGAAAGATGCGGACACTACTTCTCCCGCGCACAAAACCGTTGTTCAGAACAACATCTCGCTTTCCGGAAGACTTATTGACGCCAAAAACCAGCAGCCGATAGGTGGCGCTTTGGTGCATATTAAAGGAACTACACACGAGGTACAAAGTGGTGTTAACGGAGAATTTTCTTTTTTAACCGGACAGAAGGTGCCTGTTATTTATCAGATCTCTGCCCTGGGCTATAAGCTGAAAGAAGTGTATGCCGACAGGGCCCATATAGGCAATATTACTTTAGAGGAATTGAGTACACAGCTGAATGATGTGGTAGTAGTAGGGTATGGCACCCGCAAAAGAAGGGATCTTACCAGCGCTGTTTCGTCTATTAAAGGGAGTGAAGTAACCAGTGTGCCGGTAGCCAGTTTTGATGCGCAGTTGCAAGGCCGCGCCGCGGGCGTGCAGATTAACTCGAATACAGGTGTGCCAGGTGATGGTGTGTTTGTGCGTGTACGCGGTACTACTTCTATCAATGCAGACAATGATCCGTTGTATATTATTGACGGGGTATTTATTAACAATAACAGTTTGCAAACGGTGAATACCGGTGGCAGATCTACTTCCCCATTGGCTGATATTAATCCTGCTGATATTGAAAATATTGAGGTATTAAAAGATGCGAGCGCTACGGCCATCTATGGCTCCAGGGGCGCCAACGGTGTGGTGATTGTTACTACCCGCCGTGGTAATTATAACTCAAAGGCTAAACTAAATCTCGATGTATCTGCCGGTGCGGCCTGGGCGCCTAAGCTTTGGGACCTCACCACCGGCCCTCAACATGCAGCACTGCTCAACGAATTTTACCGCAACTCCCTGGCCGATGCTACAGCTGCTAATGATAAAAATGGTATTGCTAAATATACTTACCTGCCTTTCCGGGCGCTCACAGATCACCCTGAAGCTACTCCGGCCCCCAGAGGGCTGCCACAAGACCAAAAAACGTACAACCGTTTAGGTGAGATCTTCCAAACCGCTCCCTTACAGAATTATAACTTGTCGCTCTCCGGAGGTAACCGCGATACCAAGTATTACTTTGGTGGTGGTTATTCCAAACAGGAATCCATTCTGAAACCAATTTCTTTTGAAAGGGCCAGTTTTAAACTGAATATAGACCAACGGGTAAACGATAAGGTAACTATTGGCGCCAGCAATAGTTTTTCCCGCAGTTACCGTACCCAAGGCCGTTCTGGCGATGGCCCCCAAGGTGGTCTTCTCCAGGCCGCCTTGCATACGCCCACTTACCTGCCGGAAAACAACCCGGATGGTACTCCCGCCCGCTGGGCAGGATTTGATAACGTACAGGTGCTCATAGATAACTATAACGTACATACGACGAGCCTGCGTTATATCGGTAATCTTTACCTCGACGCTACCTTACTACCTGATCTCAAATTCCATAGCACTTTCAGTATCGACTATAATAACTACAATGAATCGGAATACTGGAATAATCTTACCCAGCTAGGCGCTAGTCCTACTAATGGGTCGGCTACTTCTGCCATCACCCAGAACACTACCTGGATTAATGAACAGACATTGTCTTATCGCAAGCAATTTGGCACTAAGCATTTCTTCGGTATTCTTTTAGGTAATACGGTGCAAAGCAATACAGAAACGCTAACTGCCGCCCAGGGTTCAGGTTTTCCGAATAATTCTTATAAGCTGATATCGGCAGCGGCTACACGTACTTCTTCCCAGTCGTGGACCCGTAACAACCTTGCCTCTTTCTTCTCCAGGGTAGATTACAACTATGCAGGTAAGTACTATTTTGAGGCCAGTATCCGCGCAGATGGCTCTTCCAAATTTGGGAATAACGTAAAATGGGGGTACTTCCCGGCAGTAGGTGCTTCCTGGCGATTAAAGGATGAAAATTTCCTGAAGCATGTGAACAATATCAGCGACCTTAAGTTAAGGCTAAGCTATGGTGTTACTGGTAACCAGTCCGGAATCAGCAACTTCGCCTCAAAAGGATTGTGGTCTGGCGGCTCCGGCTATCCCGACAACAGCAGTGGCGATCAGCCAGGTACGGCGCCACAACAACTGTCTAACCCCAACCTGAGCTGGGAAAGAACAGCCCAAACGAATTTAGGAGTGGATATAGGCTTGTTGAAGAACCGCATCAACCTTACCACGGACATTTATACCAAATATACCAGCAGGGTATTGCTGCAATTGCCACAGCAAGGTGTTTCCGGCTTCGGTACCTACTATAGCAATGCCGGCGAAATCAGCAATAAAGGATATGAAATAGGCCTGAATACTATCAATATTACCACCCGCTCCTTTACATGGACCAGTAACTTTAACCTTGCAGGCAATACTAACCGGATAGAGAAGCTACCTACACCGATCTATCAGTATAACCGCGACTGGATCATTATGCAGCAAGGTTCGCCTATGTATTCTTTTTGGTTGTACAAACAGTTGGGGGTAGATCCCAAAACTGGTGATGTGATTTTCCAGGGTGAACAAAACGGTGTTTTGCCAGTATCTGCGCGCCAGGTGATGGGTAATGCCATGCCTAAGTTCTATGGGGGATTCAATAATACCCTTACTTATAAAGGCTTTGATCTGAGCATCCTGTTATCTTTCCAGTATGGCAATGATATATATAACCTGAACCGTTTTTTTGGAGAAGGGGGCGGTACAAGAGATGCTAACCGCGTATTGTTTGCAGACCAGTTGAACCGCTGGCAGAAACCCGGAGATATTACGGTGGTGCCAAGGCTCACTGCTTACGGTCTTAACTATACGGTAGACCAGAACAGCCGTTTTCTTGAAGACGGCTCTTTCCTGCGCCTCAAATCACTCACATTTGGCTATACCATCCCTAAATCGGTAACTGAAAGATTAAAGCTGCAACAGCTGCGGTTATACTTTATTGGTACAAACCTTTGGCTGCTTACTAAATACACAGGACCCGATCCGGAAGCCAATGTTACCGGTATACAAACTGTACAGGGACTGGATCTGGGCACGCCGCCGCAACCACGCAGTGTGCAATTTGGCCTGAACGTAACCCTTTAATCCATTTTAATCTGAGATTTTATGAAAGCATATCTGAAATATATTGCGGTTGTCTTTTCTATGCTGGGAACTTTATCATGCAGTAAATTCCTTGACGTGGCGCCCAGGGATGCGGTAGCTGATGATGCTACCATTGTTGATAAAACATCAGCCAATACCGCACTGCGTGGTGTATACAGGAAACTGGCCGGGGATAGCTACTATGGTTCCCTATTTCAAACATTTGGTTACCTGCCTGGTGATAATGTGCAGTGGACCGGCTCCCAATCAGTGATCCAACAGTTTATTACACATAGGATATCTGCAGACAATGGCAACCTGCAAAGTGTGTGGTCTAGTATTTACGCTACCATTAATGCAGCTAACAATGTGTTGGCAAAAGTGCCTGGCGTGCAGGATGCTACCTTTGCAGATGCAGAGAGGAAGCAGGTGCTGGGCGAAGCATATTTTCTTCGTGCTTTGTGCTATTTCGACCTGGCCAGAACCTGGGGAAATGTGCAGATAACGTTAACGCCTACATTAAACTCTACCGGTAAAAGCAATATTAAGAGCAGTACGCAGGTGCAGGTGTACCAACAGGTGCTTAGTGATCTTAATGCGGCAGATTCTTTGTTGAAGGTTCCCGCTACGCCCAATCCGGTGCGGGCCAACCAGGAAACTGTATGGGCATTAAAGTCGCGTTATTACCTTTATCAGGGAGATTGGTTACAGGCAGCTGCTTATGCATCCAAAGTGATCAGCGATACTAAAAACTATGTTCTGCAAAAGCCTTATAGTGCATTCTTCACCCCTGCCAGCGCTGTAGCTACCCGGGAGTCGGTGTTTGAGCTTTCCTACAGTGCTACTTATACCAATGGTCATCGCAATTATTGGCAACCGCCGGCTAACAATGGTACGCGGCAATGGGCGCCCTCCGACGCTTTTGTGAGCCTGGTGAACGACCCCGGAATAGGCGGCAACCGTAATGCACTCGTAGCCGTTACCTCCACTGGTTTATGGTATGGAAATCTCTACTACCGCAGCCCAGCTACTGATCCGGCTTATGTGATCCGCATTGCAGAATTATACCTGATCCGTGCAGAAGCGGAAGCGCAACAAAATCAACTGGATGCAGCAGCAGCAGACCTCAACGTTATACGCGACAGGGCAGGGTTACAACCCACTACCGCTACTGGTAAAGAAGACCTGCTGCTAGCCGTTGAAAATGAAAGACGGATTGAATTCGCATTGGAACCACATCGCTGGTTCGACCTGGTTCGTACCGGCCGTGCAGCCACCGTACTCAATGTAACAGACACAAGATTATATTTCTTCCCAATCCCTGCCAGTGAAGTAGTGTTATCGAATGGCAATCTGAAACAAAACGATGGTTACTGATCTTATCACTTTATAACAATACACTAATGAGTAACGTTACTTTCGGGGAAACTCCCGCCTGGAAAGATTATGAGAAGATCGGCTTTAGGATAGTGTTTATTTATTTTTTGTTGCAGGCATTGCCGCTTGACTGGAAATTTTACCACTGCCTTTTTACCACTTCTCTTTTTCATCTTCATTATGAAGATATTTTTAACCTGGCGAATTATACTACCAGGTTTGCTGCCGGTCCTGCTACTTACCTCGATTGGGCCATTCTGCTGGCTTTGGCGATTATAGGCGCCGGTATCTGGACCTATCTGGATAAGGGCCGTACCCACGCGTATAATGCCACTTTCTATTGGTTACGGGTGATACTCCGTTACCGGTTGGCGCTGTCTGTGCTGGCTTATGGCTTCCTGAAGTTTTTTGCCCTGCAGGCGCCTTATCCATCGCTGAGCAGCCTGAATACCCCTTACGGCGATTTTACCCGTTGGAAACTTTTTTCCCTTAGTTTAGGCATTGTACCTTCTTATGAACTCTTCCTTGGATTGGTGGAAATTATCCTGGCCATATTGCTGCTGTTTAGAAGAACGGCTTCTATCGGCGCCTTTATTTTCCTCATTTTCTGCGGTAATATTTTTATGTCTAATCTGGCTTATGAAGGCGGCGACCAGGTATACAGCCTGCTCCTTATTTCTTTTGCCTTAGTAGTGTTCAGCTTCGATGCCCAGCGCGTTGTACGATTGCTCATTTTGCAACAACCCACTGCTGCTGCTACGTTCAAACCCGTTTTTGAAGGGGTAAAACGCTATGGCCGGCTAACACTAAAAACATTGTTCCTGTTGTTTTTTGTAGTGATTTATGGGATTAAAACCGGCGTTGGCGCTAAACAGGATGTTTATCAATATCCCACAACCCCAGGATTGACAGCCAGCAAAGGTTTATATAATGTAGCGACGTTTATCGTGAACGGTGATACGCTGGCTTATTCCCCTACAGATACTTTGCGCTGGAATAATGTGGTGTTTGAAGAATGGAATACCATTAGTATCCGTAGTAACAAACCTGCCCCCATAGATGCCAATAACCAACACCTGGTTTCTGGTAATAACGCAGAACGGCTGTACGAAATTGAAGGTACTAATGGCCGTCATTATTACAGCTATACGGTAGATACCACCCGTCAGTTGCTTATACTGCAAAACAGGCTGCCACAATCAACCGAATCTTTTTCCCTGCATTATTCCCGCCCGGATAAGAACAGCATCATATTAAGTGGCATCGCTTATAGCCGGGATTCTATTTATGTAGTGCTGGAAAAGGTCAACAAAAAATACCTGTTGGAAGAAGTGGCTAACGGTAGAGGAAGAATCAGGACATTAAAATTATAAACTTATTATCATGGCTCAGATTACACACACATTATCCGGTGAAATAGTGATCAGGGAAGGTGCTGCACAAGTTCCGCCTGCAACTGACGCTACTTTATCCCAGTTGCCGGCCTGGAAGGAATATCAACTGATCTTATTCCGCATCGCTTTTATCTTCTTTATTGCCATCTCTGTTCCTAATAGTGCGGAATGGTATAAACAGTTAGTGCAACTGAACTGGTTCCACCTCAACTATCGTGATCTCTATGATATCGCCCGTTTTGGTTCCGGTATTAACTTTCTGGGGAATACTATTTTCGGCAGCCAGTTGCTAGGATATGCCAATTGGGTCACCACTTTGCTGGTGGCTATTGGGGGTAGCCTTATCTGGACCGTTGTTGTGAAAGTGAGAAAATTGCCACGCAAAGAATATTACCGTGCAGCATACTGGCTCCGCGTAGTAGTAAGATATCGTGCTGGTATAGGTATCATCGGTTTTGGTTTTACGAAGTTGTTGCCACTGCAAATGCCTTATCCATCCCTGGGTATTTTAAATACCAACTTCGGTGACCTTACCGCTCAAAAGATCTACTGGCTATCCATCGGTATTGTACCGTGGTACCAGGTGTTTGCAGGTGTGGTAGAAATAACTGCCGGTACCTTGTTGTTTTTCCGGAAAACCACTACACTGGGAGCCATTCTTCTGTTGGGCGCATTGGGCGACATTGTATATGTGAATTTTGCCTATGACGGCGGTGTACATGTATATAGCAGTTACTTTGTACTGTTGTCTGCTTTCCTGCTGGTAAATGATGTGCCTAAAATATATCGTTTGCTGGTACAGGAACGTTTCACCGTACCGGTAAATTTTTATCCTTCGTTTTCACAGCCCTGGTTGAAATATACCCGGATCGGGCTGAAGTCGCTCACTATCTTCCTGTTCCTGGGTGTATTGTTTTACCTGCAATACATCAATTTTCGCTACGATCCATATAAGCAACCGGCAGTAGCCGGTGTAAAAGAATTGCGTGGCAATTACCAGGTAACGGAATTCAGGATCAATAACCAGGTGATCCCATATTCACCTGTAGACACGGTACGTTGGCAGGAAGCTACTTTTGAGGATTGGTCTACCTTCACTTTCAGGGTCAATAAGCCACATCCGCTTGACTTATCCAATGGTGGTGGTGATCCGCAACGGGATGTGAACCGTACCTTCGAGATCACCGGTCTTGCAGGCGGGCAACGGGCTTTCCATTATTATGCTGATGAAGTGAATAAGGTATTGTATCTGGAGGATAAGTATAAGCCTATTCCCGACAGGCGTAACCGTACCGCCGGTGTAGGGGGTGACGGGGGCGCAGTGCCGGATAAAGTAGCAGAAAGGGCTATGAGTCGCCAGTCGGTCAAAAAGAAAACCAAAGAAAAATGGATTCCTGCCGAAGCGCTCAAAAATATAGGAGATGAAGCCGTAAAAATTAATCCGCTGGCATTATCTGCCCGAAGGGCAAAAGATTATGCAGCAACGCCGGCAAATGAATTCCGTAAGAGATTTATCGTGAAATATACCACCGCGGATGGCTCGCATATAGTGCTCAGTGGTGTTGATGAAAATAAAGACAGTATTTATGTGGTGCTGGATCGCGTAAATAAGCAATATGCCTTGTCGCGTAGCACTTTGCAGGCGGGAAATTATTAGCTAACAAGCCGCCTTTACGGCGGGGCTTTATACTTCGTGGAACCACCAGTATTTTGAAGATATGCTGATACAATATAGATACGCTTGCCTGGTAGCCATAGCAGTATGGGGAATGGCTTGCCACGATGTAGCCTCCCAGTCTTCGGAGCGGGAATGGCCGGTACATTTTGGGTTTGGAAAAACGGCCACTGCTGCACAGATAGATTCGCTGGATATCGCTATTCGCCCCGATGGCAACGGGCTGCCGCCGGGTAGTGGTAATGCCGTTTCCGGTAAGAAAATTTACCTGGCAAAATGCGCGCTTTGTCATGGTGAAACCGGCGCAGAACCTACGCCTAACCGCCTGGTAGCGCCTATAGGCGACACTGCCCATGTAAAGACCATTGGCAACTATTGGCCGTATGCAACTACTATATTTGATTATATCCGCCGTGCAATGCCCTTTAATGCACCAGGATCGCTTAGCAATGATGAAGTGTACCATCTTACTGCTTTCCTTTTATACCGTAATCAGATCATCGATAGTACCCTGCAGCTTAATGCCATGAACCTGCCGAAGATAGTGATGCCGGCGAAAAAATATTATGTAGACGATGACCGCCGCGGTGGCAACGAAATAAAATAGTAAATGTATGTCGACAGATGAACAAGGGCACGAAGACAAAAAGATTCCCAGGAGAGTGGTATTAAGGGCTGCTGCCGTATCTGCGGCGGTGGCCCTGATGGGAAGCGCCGGTATACAAAGCCCTGGTAGTAATGAAGTAAAATCTCCTCCGGCCAATAACGGAGGCGGTGCTCCGCCATCCGATGGCGCGCAGCCTTACGCTGATCCTACTAAAACGGTGGGTGCGCCCCCGGGGAAACTGGGTACCCGCTCATCTTTTGAACAGCTTTCGAAGAAACCGTCGGATATTTCTGCACGTACTCCGCTGCAAGATCTTTATGGTATGATCACGCCTGCCGACCTGCATTTTGAAAGAAGTCATGCGGGTGTGCCGTTCATACACCCTGATAAATATGAGCTGCTCATCCACGGGATGGTAGACCGGCCGATGGTATTTTCTTTACGCGATTTAAAGCGTTTTCCGGCTGTTTCCAGGATCGCCTTTATAGAATGCTCGGGGAACTTCAGATCGGGCAAGGAAACCCTAACGCCGCAAGAAATATGTGGGCTGACCAGCCAGAGTGAATGGACCGGTGTGATGTTGTCTACCCTTTTCCGGGAAGTGGGCGTACATCCTAAGGCTACCTGGTTTTTGGCCGAAGGTTCAGATGCTGCTGTGATGACCCGTAGTATCCCGGTAGAAAAAGGGTGGAAAGACGCCATGATTGCCTATGGGCAAAACGGGGAGGCTATACGCCCGGAACAAGGTTATCCAGCCCGTTTATTCCTGCCCGGTTGGGAGGGAAATACCAATGTGAAATGGATACGCCGTATAGAATTATCTGATCAGCCATTTATGACCCGGGAAGAAACATCCAAATACACAGAAACGATCCGGGACCACAAGATCCGGCAATTCAGTTTTGATATGGACGCACGGTCTATTATCACCTATCCGTCTTATCCCGGGCAGGTGGAAAAGGGCTGGATAGAGATTAACGGTATTGCTTGGAGTGGCCGGGGAAAGATAAGCCAGGTAGAGATCAGTACTGATGCTGGAAAGCACTGGGAACGGGCACAATTGCAGGAACCTGTATTGGATAAGGCGCATACCCGTTTTCGCCATTTATGGTATTGGGATGGGTTGCCTACAGAAATTATGAGCCTTGCAGTAGACGATACAGGCTACCGGCAGCCTACTTTAAAGCAGTTGGTACAGGCGCGTGGCGCCGATATGGGGGGATATCACGTTAATCCGGTTACCGCCTGGATAATAGAACGGGACGGCAAAGTATTGTTTAAACCGGAAAAGTGGAAATAGGCTTAATCAAATAAAGTAAGTTCATCCCGGGTAAGGGCGTGGAATAGGTTCTGTAACTGGTGTACATGTACAATAGGACGGCCATAAGGCACCAGTTCGCCGGGAGCGTCGGTAAGTGGTTGAAATGTCCCGTTTTCGTGGCGGATATGGATGCTATGCAGCCGGTTATATTTCAATGAATATACATTCGCATCTTCACCATATTCCGGATCTCCCTTGAGAAAATCGAAGCGGGCAAGCAGATAAATATCTAATACAACCGGATTTACCTTTTCTATAGGGAGTTTACTAAGGGGTAAGCCGGAGTTATAAACATAGCCTTTTAAGATCCCTTCGACTATAAAAATGGTTTCTTCCATGTTATAATCGAAATAAGATACATAATTGCCAATCCTGATATCAGATTCCTGTATCATGTCACAAAAAAATAATGCCTGGATAAATATAGTTAAATTATTTTTTCGGGGAGCCAGCCAATACAAATGTAAGTAAGGCGCCTATGGCCTGATATACGCAATCGCTCCACAGGAAATCATGTTTCGGCAGAAAGCCGGGGAATATAAAGCTGATATTAAAGGAAGATGCAGGTAGCGAAAAGGATATTTCCACCATATATCCGGATGATAGCTGGGAGAAATTGAGGCTTATCCGAAAGGAACATTGAATGAAATAAGGGTTAAATAAAGCCAGCGTGTTTTAGCTACCATAGGTTAAAAGCAATGAAGAAAATTTACATTGCCGCTACAGTTTGGGGAGAATAATAACCAAATAAAAAGCAATAACCCTTGACGGGCTATTGCTGATTATCAGTTTCAACGTTTACTGTACTGTTTTTCTTTTTGCCACGATTGGTGCCGCCTTTCCGACCTATAGCTGCCATGTGTTCACGGTTGCGACTTACGGCTTCACCGCCTTTTTTACCTGCTGCACGCGCTTCTTCTGAGGTAAACTTGTGCGCAACGCCTTGTTGATGGGCAGCTTTACCACCTTCCCTGGATATGGCACGTTGCTGTTCAGGGTCCATAGAAGCAAATCCGCGTTTACTGTGCTTTTTAGGTTCCTGATTATTCTCTTCTACATGAGCAACCGGAGATGCCTGATGATATCTGATGTCTTCCATAATCCTGAAGTTTTTTAGTGATAGTGGTTAAAACATTTTCGGCAAATACGAATCAAGTTATGTGCCACCGCTAAATTTCAGCACCAGGGGGCATTTTCATTAAAAGTCTGTTGCAGATAGGGCAATTGATTCCACAATTCATAGAATTTTTATCACACTCAAGGGTCAGTTTCCACATTTTTAGCAGTGCTAAACCCCTTATTTCCATGGCTTGTATTTTGTTTTTAGTAAGTCGTTATTTTATTTTCTTAACCCATCTAAATTTTTATTGTCATGGCAAGATACTCAAAAGCATCCCAGAGCAAAGTGAAGAAAGTGATGCAGGAAATGCAGGAAGGCAAATTAAAAAGCGGAAAAAGCAGAAAAAAAGTAACTAATCCGAAACAGGCAATCGCCATTGGCTTATCTGAAGCCAGGGCAGAAGGAGATAAAGTCCCCAAAAGAGCAATGGCCAAAAAATCCACTGCAAAAAAATCCACTGCAAAAAGTACTATAAAAAGTGCTACAGCGAAGAGAGTTACTGCTAAAAAAGCTACTGCTAAAAAAGCAGCGCCAAAGAAATCCTCTATGATGAGCACTGCTACCCGGAAAACTACCGCTAAAAGTGCTACCGCTAAAAAAGCTGCCACAAGAAAACCTACTGCTAAGAAGGCAACAGCCAAAAAAGCAACAGCCAAAAAAGTCACTGCGAAGAAAGCCGCTCCAAAAAGAACGGTAACTGCCCGCAGAAAAATAGCAGCGATGGCGCACTAGATGATGATATTACAGCTATTGGCTGCTGGTTACTGGCAGTTGATAGCTGTAACTTTGTAATAGCTAGCTCCCGGCAGCCAGCGTAATAGCTAACCATAAGATTTTTGGCGATGGAAAAGCACAGTATTACGGTGATTATACGAGGAAAGCCTTATGGGTTGGTCATTACGATCGATAGAGGAGCGCTGGAAACAGCATTTCAAGTGGTGCCAGATGTAAGCGAACATGTATTGGAAGAGTATGAACCCCATAACGACACCTTTACTGCCGATCACGAAGATACCCTGGAAGGGAGTATCCGGATCGTGGAATCTGAACAGATTGCCCGCATTATCTGGGAAGATATCCTGGATAAAATGAAGTAAATACCTGCTTTGCAAATCAATTCCCCAACATACCTTCGCCATAAAGAGCGCATGATTGCTTATGATGGTAACGTAAAGCAATAGTGAGCTATTCCGCCAGTTTTACGCCAGAAAGTTTTTCTCTCAAAACAATCGAGATCAAGAAAGATTATGTACAGTTTAAGGTGCAGCTGTTGATGCCCCTGGCGGATAAAGAAACAGAAAGGTTAATCAGGCGCGCGCTGAACATAGAAATTATGGCCGTTGCTGAAGGCGGCTGAACTCCGTTGGCACTACATTAGCATTACAACGATCTGCTGATTATCTTCTTAATACCCTTACCCCGTTTACTGGATGGTCTTGTACTACCATCGTATAGCCGTGAGGGTTAATATCCTGTTCATCTGCTAATGGGATGGTAAAAAAGAAGCTACTACCACTGCCTGGCATACTGTTAAACCAGATTCGGCCATGGTTGCGTTCCACAAAGTCTTTGGAAAGATGCAATCCCAGTCCGCAACCTTTTTCATTTTGAGTGCCGGTAGTAGAGTAGTAAATATTGGAGAAGATGCGGTGTTGATTTTCTACCGGGATGCCAGTGCCGTTATCCTTCACCGTTATTTCGGCGCTTTCCTTGTCTTTCCGGGCGGAGATGAGGATTTCACCGCCGGCAGGTGTGAACTTGATGGCATTGTTGATTAGGTTGCGTAATACCAACCGGATCATATCCGGATCGGCATATACCATAATGCTTTTGTTCAGTTCGTGTAGGAGTTTTACTTCCTTTTGCTTGGCGAGGGTGTTTAATAAGTCGAACTCCCGGTTTAGCAGCAGGGTGAGATCGAAATCGTCTGCCTTTACGCCGATGCCTTTCATTTGATTGCTGGCCCACTGCAGCATGTTATCCATCATATAGGCCGTGTTTTTAACATCGCGCCATAGTTCATCGGTATAGATGCGGAATTGGCTGGCGTCGATTTTTTCATCTTTCAGCAGGAACAGCAATCCCTCCAGGATGGCTAACGGTGAGCGCAGGTCGTGTGATATCACAGAGAAGATCTTGTCTTTTACCTGGTTCAGGTTCTCCAGGGTAACGTTTTGTTCCAGAATGATCCGGTTCTGCATCGATGCTTCCCGGTTTTTATTATTCAGTTCGCGGTATAGTTCCTGTTGTTTTTTATAGAGCCGGTATACCATCACAGTAATCAGCAGTAAAGCCATAAACAGTGCGGCGGCAGACAATACCAGTACCCGCTGTTGCTGTATGGTGGCCAGATGCATGTGTTGCTCTTTTTTCAACAATATATTTTCACGTTGCTTTTTTTCTGACTCATACTTTTCCTGGGAACGGGAGATCTGCCGGCCTTTTTCAGCGTTAAAAAACTCGATGTTGCGGGTACTGAATTGTTTAAAATTTTCAAAGGCGGCGGCGTAATCTCTCCTGGCAGAATCCAATTCGTATCGCACTTTGTAATAGGTCATTTCATTTTTTGTGTTCCCGAGCTGCTCGTTCAGTAACTTAGCTCTACTGAGCTGTTTATCTGCATCTTTCAGGTCGCCCAGGATGGTTTTCACTTCTGCCAGGTGCAAACTGGCTTTTACCAGGCCGGGTAAATTGCCGGCTTCTTCGTAATAGGCAGCAGAGAGTCCATGGAAGCGCAATGCGTCGTTGTAGTGGTGTTGCAACAGGGAAATAATGCCCATGTTCTCGTAAGTAAAGGCCAGGCTGCGTAGGTCGTGCAGTTCCAACTTGATCTTTTCTGCTTTTTTCAGGTAAAGCATGGCAGAATCAAGCGCCTGGAGCGCAATATAAGCTGATCCGATATTGTTGAGGGTTTTGCCTATTTCTGCTTTTTCGTTCCTTTTTTGTTTGATGGCCAACGACTTTTTCAAGTACTCAAGGGCGTCTTGTGGGCTGTTCAATTCCGTATAGATGTTACCGATATCGTTATTGAGTACACCAAGGGTATAGGCGTCGTTGGTAGCTGTTGCCAGTTTCAGTGCTTGGAGAGTAAGCCGCATTTGTTCATCCAGGTGGCCTTTGGTATTTTCTACCAGGGCAAGGTTGCGCAGAGCCCATATCTTACCTGTTACATCATGGAGGCTGTCGCTCAAGGCCAGGGCTTCCTGGCCAAAGGTGGCTGCTGCCGCGGTATTGCGTGTAAAGTAACTCCTGGAGAGTTGGTTGAGCAGGTAGATTCTGCCTGTATCTTTTTGGGGATGCTGTTGCAGGGCCGACAATAAACTGTCGCTGATTGTCTGCTGCGCCGTTACCACAGGCGATAGTAAAAGCAGATAAAGGGGGATTAAAACGTATTTATTCAAAGGACTGGCCGGCAACATAGTGTAAAGGTGTTGGCTGTGACTAGAGTGGAGCGGTTTTGGGGCGGTCCACCTTAAATAATATAGGTTAAAATTAAAGATAATGTGCCACGATTCAAAGGAAGTGGGAATAAAAAGTAGCGGGTGCCGCAAGTTTTTATATGATGTTCCGCTGAATCAGCGTTGAACGACGAAATGGGGTTGGTATGAAAAATGGTCACCAATGTAATGTCTGCATGTAATTTTATACATTTGCAGCTTATGTATAAGCAGCTCCATATCACGGCTTTATTGGTTATTTTAGCTACAGGCGCAAAAGCTCAGTTCATTAGTATTACAAGAGTGAAAGACCAGCCCGATTCTTTACGGACAGGTATAAACGATACTTTGCTGCTGCGGAGGCGCAGTTTTTTTCCATTGCCGGTATTAGCTTATTCACAGGAAAAGGGATTGGAGATAGGCGCTGCTATGTTGTATTCTTTTTATACAGATAATAAAAACCCTGACCCGGATACACGCAATTCCACCTTGAACCTGATTCCGGCTATAACAACGCAGAAACAGTTCAAGATAGATCTGCGGGCCAATATCTGGACACACGATAATCTTTGGCATTTGAAAGGGATTTTTCGTTACCAGAATTACCCACTTTATTTCTTTGGCATTGGAGATACCACTCATTATGATACCAGGTCGCTCGTAGATAATATCCGTTACCGGGTGCAATTGGAAGGGGAGCGGCGTGTTAACGGTCATTTTTATGCCGGCATTTCCCTGTTGTACCAGCATGATACCTATGGTAGCGGTGATAATAAAGGGATATATACTACTATGCCACTAATTGATAAAGATGGGGGGTACGTTACTTTCCTGGGAATAGCAGGCGTATATGATAACCGCGACAATCAAAATTATACCCGCCATGGCTCCTTATTGCGGCTTCATGTAGCCTATGCGCCCGCTTTCCTGAGCAGGCATCCACTTGTAAAGATCGAAGCTTCGGGTACCCATTTTTTTGCGATCTCCCGGAAAAGTACCTTAGGGTTAAATGGCTTGTTCAATAGCCTGCAAGGCAATGAGCTGCCTTTTTACCTGCTTCCTGAGATGGGGAATGATAACCTGATGCGTGGGTACTATACCGGTAGATACCGGAATCAGAATTATTTGGCCGGTCAGGCAGAATACCGCTATCTGATAGATCCCAAAATGCGTGTAAGGGCTTGGTTTATAGACCTGAAACCCAAATTTGCACTGGCAGCTTTTGCTGGTACGGGCACTGTATTTGCCAATCGTGATTTCCGTTTTGGAGGCTTCAAACCTAGCTATGGTGGAGGGATTCGGTATTTCTACGATGAAAATGCTAAGCTGACCATCCGGGTGGATTATGCGATAGGAGAAAAGCGTGGTGGCGAGCCAAGACAAAAAGGATTGTATCTTTCTTTAGCGGAAGCTTTTTAGTTTAATCGTACTTTAATGGATTTCGTAATGGTTATTTGCTAATAATTTGTTAACTTCCAACAGGCGAATATAATACACCAAAACCATTGCATTATGAAAAGACTATTCCTGATCTGCTCAGCAGCGCTAATGGCTGCCGCAGTGACTAC
Organism: Chitinophaga sp. 30R24; assembly: GCF_049056765.1. NCBI lineage: Bacteria > Pseudomonadati > Bacteroidota > Chitinophagia > Chitinophagales > Chitinophagaceae > Chitinophaga > Chitinophaga sp. 30R24. Next base: position 123,039 of record NZ_JBJGXX010000009.1, on the reverse strand, counting down.
CCAGGCCCAGGACGATTCTCACGCTTCTTCCCCCCATTCAAAATTCTATTTTAAAGTTGCAGGTGGTTATTTTTTTAGTGTGTCTCCCGGGCAATTTCCCAATGTGGGGCCTTATCCTCCGCAGGATCTGCACACAGAGGTGAACCCCGTTACTGGCATTGCAGATACCATCAGCCGCAAAGTGCTTACAGGTTCTTATGGAGAAGGATTCCGTGTAGGCTTGTCCTTTGGCTATAACATCAACAGGTATATGGCTATAGAAGGAACTTTTAATTATTTCCACAGCTCCAAAAATTTGATGACACGGCAGTTAACTACCGTAGTAGGCGCTCCCAGCCAGCAATTGGGAGACATCACTTCCCACGGGTATGTATATGCTGTGGATTTTGCCCCCAGCCTGGTGGTAAGCCCGGGGTTGGAAAGAGTGAATCCTTACGTGCGTATTGGTGTAGTGTTTCCGCTTTGGGGCCGTTTGTATATAAAAACGGAAGCCGATCAGCTCTCTGCTCCTCCGGCAGGATTACCAGTGCCTCCGGGCTCTCTGATCGCAACAGATGTTAGCCGCAAGGAAGCAGTAAAGCCTAATATTACCCTCGGCTACCAGGGGGCATTGGGCGTATCTTTCCGGATAGCTTCCCACTTTGATATTTTTGTGGAAGCAGAATACAGGAATGTACCTGTTAAGAGCAAAGACAAAGATGTGGTGAGATATGCAGAAACCAATACACTTGTTAGCGCTGCCGGAGCACCTATACAGGTAGTATCTACCCGTTCCCTGGATCAATTGAGCACTGCCGAAAAAGATACCAAGTACGTAACTACCCTCACCCAGAATTCTAATACCCCTATTAATCAGATAGGTACTACTGTGGTGTATAAAAATAATAATATACCTGCCAATGACATAAAATCCTATATCAATATAGGTGGATTGGGCGTGAATGTGGGGCTCAAAATCCGCCTCTAATAGAGGTAGAGGCATGAGAGCAAAGAATAGCATAAGCGCCTAAAAAACGCTTAAATGGTTACTTGTCTCCCCGCAGGTACCTGAAAATGAAAGAGGCGATCTCAAAAGTAGAGATCGCCTCTTTCATTTTCAGGTATTGATGGGCGTTACCTTTATCAGTGAATTACGCACTGGCTTGATCCAATAATTCTAAAACAGATTTATCGAGCGACAACTGCACGCCCTTGATCAGTTCATGTAATTGAGGGATGCTGGTAGCACTGGCAATAGGCGCAGCAATGGCCGGACGGGAGAGGAGCCACGCCAGCGAAACGCCAGCGGGTGTGGATTGATATTCCGCCGCTACCTTATCCAGGGCAGCCAGGATACGCAAGCCTCTTTCATTCAGGTAGCTTAACGCTTTTTGGCCTCTTGCACTGCTCTTGCTGATATCTTCCTCGTTACGGTATTTACCGGTAAGGAAGCCGCTGGCCAGGGAATAATAATTGATCACGCCCAGGTCTTGTGCTTCACAGATAGCGGCATAATTGTTTTCATAGTCTGGCCGGTCGTACAGGTTATATTCCGGCTGAAAGGTTTCATAGCGAGGATAGCCATTCTTTTCGCTGGCCTGTAAACTTTCCAACAAGCGGGCAGCGCTCATGTTAGAGGCGCCAATGGCCCTTACTTTGCCTGCTTTTACCAGCGTAGCATATGCTTCCAGCGTTTCTTCCACTGGTGTGGCTTCGCTGTCGAAATGGGTCTGATATAAATCAATATAGTCTGTTTGCAGCCGTTTTAAAGAGGCTTCCACTTCTTTGAGTATATAGGCTTTGGTCACATTTTTTCCATCTCCCAAACCCATATCTGAACCTACTTTTGTAGCTACTACCACTTTATCCCGGTTCCCGCGCGCCTGCATCCATTTGCCAATGATCGTTTCCGATTCACCGCCCCGGTTGCCAGGCACCCAGCTGGAATATACATCCGCAGTGTCTACCAGGTTAAAACCCTGTGCAATAAATTCATCCAATAGGGTAAAAGAAGTAGCTTCGTCGGCCGACCAGCCGAATACGTTGCCGCCAAAGGCAAGAGGGGCTACAGTAAGCCCGGATTTTCCCAGTTTCCTTTTTTCCATAAACATTTTTTATTGATTCTTATAATGGGTATATCTCTCTTGTAATTTAATCACTTTTACGTTGCAAGCAGATTATTTTTTTCAGGTTTATTATTACAAGTATTACTATAGGCTTAAGGTCAGTTCCTGTATGTAAAATCAGTACTAAAAACATATACGGGTTAACGTTATTTAACATAATGCCCGCATGCATAGAAGGGCTGTGGCGGAAAGTAACGGTAACCAGGGTAGTTTGCAATTACTGTTGTACTGATGATGTGCATCTCCGGTGCTAACAGCCGGAAGAGGCAAACGTGTTGTTGGTAGGTGTTGTGTCTGCTGGTTTACCGCTACATAAAAAGGCCGCCCCGAAGAATCGGGACGGCTTTTCTGCTAACTGTTCCGTCTATATTGATTTTCTTCTGTTCTTATTAAAAAAAGAGAACAAATAACATCCACCTAGTAATCAATAACGGATTTACCTGTTGTTCAACTAAAAAAAATTAAAGCGGCAATAGCTTCCCGTCACGAATTCCGTGCAGGGTTACTGTCAGTATATAATCATTTTGGATTTTAGCGTGTTATATTCGACCATAGCGAAAATTAACGTTATGGAATGATGGCTACATCTGGAAAATAGTTACATATAGCTGTATATAATCTTCTCGTTTGCGTTTAATGTAATAACACGAAATAATTTAAAATTGTTTTGTAAAATCGCGCTAAAAATTAAAAAGCTCATGCATGCCTGGTACCAGCATTTACAGGACAATCGCTGTAGAATCAGTCCCAGCATTTTGGTTATCCGATCATTACATTATTGCTGATTATTTTCACAATTCTGTTGCCGGTAATAAAAAGAGAGGGTAGAATATAATTATTATGTTGCATCATACGCCCGTAATCAGGATACGGTTAGATGGCTGGGATTTTAGTCGGAATAATAGTACCATGGCCTGGCGGCAAGTGTATGGCCGCTAACGTGGTTTTCTCTTCGTGGGTAGCCAGGCAAAATAATTTTTATGTTCTCATGCGGGGCAATTGCCAATTATGACGTAGGCTTACGAGTCGTATCACCACTATAACGGCGATGGATATACTTTGTGCAATGTCTCCGGAAGCGCCGTAATAACGATCTGCTACTACATATAGTATACCTCCAGCAAGGGAGGCTGCAGCATATATTTCTCGTGTAAAAAGGATAGGTTGCTCTCCGCAGATTACATCGCGTAATAAACCGCCGAAGGTGCCTGTAATAACGCCAAGGGCTACACATATTGGTAGCGGTAAGCCTGCTGCGAGACCTTTGTCGATACCTGTAATGGTAAACAGGCCGAGGCCGATGGCATCAAAAGTGCTCAGCAAACGGGTGAGTTTTTTTACATAGGAAAAAAACATTGCCGCTATAATCGCTGCTGCAATGATAGCGGTGTTACTGATTCCATCTGTCATCCAGGCCACAGGAGTAGCCCCGATCAGCAAATCACGTACAGTTCCGCCACCGATGGCTGTGATAAAAGCCAGCGACAATAATCCGATCACATCGTACGATTTGTTAATGGCGGCGGTAGCGCCTGAAACAGCAAAAGCGAAAGTTCCGAGTAATTCCAATACCTGTATAAAGGAAAGCTGCATGCTCCTTGTCTTGATTTTTACAAAGGTAAGCATACTTTAAATGACAGATGTGAAAATATGGAGCTGCTTCAATAATCGTAATCGAAAGCATATTCTCCCCGTAAGGTGCGTTCTATTTGGTTGCGGAGATCATGACTGAATCCTTCTACTTCAATTTTAGGGTGATGGTCTAGGTAAATCAGGAAACGTCCTGTTTCTTTGGTAACCAGATCATAAATATCTTCCAATAGGGCACAAAGGAGCTTCCGGGTAACTTCTGCAATCTGCGCAAGAGAAGTGTCTTCGAAGTACAGATACTCACGGTTTTTGTAAGATAAGGTAATTTGTATCATAACTGATGGTTCTTCTAGGATTTAAAATAGCCGGTTGCTTCTTCTAACCGGTTGGTTTTCATATTTTATATTCTGACATAAAAATAGAAAAAAAGAAGTAGTTTTTTTCCAACTAAAGGGTGATTTTTTATCCACAGTACTGCTTCGAAAACCAACTAAGTATTTCAATAAAGGTGACTATCCGCGCCTTAACAAGGTAGTTGCTATATTGTTCACTTTTTTTTCTTTTTTAATTTGGATACCATTGCAAACTATATTTACACATATGAAGCCACTTACGTTATTTGTTTTATTGATTGTCCTGTTCTGGCTACCCTTGCAGGCACAACCCGGCAAGGGTAGCCGATGGAGCCGGGATGGAGTATCCTATTATAAGGCTACGGCAGCCGGTATTGAAGCTTATCCATTGTCTGGCGCATCGCCTACTGTAAAAGTGCCGGCAGCCAGTTATCAAGGTTTGGCGGTCAGGGATTTTTATTTTTCTGGAGATGAAAAAAAATTATTGCTTTACACGAATGCTCGGAAGGTATGGCGTTACGAAACCAGGGGCGATTACTGGGTACTGGACATCCCCTCTGGTAAGCTGCAACAGCTGGGAAAAGACAAGCCGGCATCTTCCCTTATGTTTGCTAAATTGTCGCCGGATGGTAGTAAAGCAGCTTATGTAAGCGACCATAACATTTTTGTGGAAGACTTGCAAACAGGCGTTATTACGCCCATCACCACAGATGGTATGCGCCGTTTGATTAATGGTACTTTCGATTGGGCCTATGAAGAAGAATTTGGTTGCCGTGATGGGTTTCGTTGGAGCCCCGATGGACAACACATCGCTTATTGGCAGATCAATGCTACTAAGATCCGTGATTTCCTGATGATAGATAATACCGATTCTATCTATTCTTTTACCATTCCGGTAGAATACCCGAAGGCAGGTGAAAGTCCTTCTGCTTGCCGTATAGGTGTAGCAGATATCCGCACAGCCCAAACTATCTGGATGCAAGTGCCGGGCGACCAGCAACAACACTATATTCCCCGTATGGAATGGGTGCCGGGTAAAAATACCCTCATCATTCAACAGCTTAACCGCAAGCAAAACGATAGTAAAATAATGCTATGTGACGCCGCTAGCGGCAACGTACGGCCGCTCTATGAAGAAACAGACAGTGCGTGGATAGATGTGAAGTCCCGCTGGGACGATGATAATATTGCCGGATGGGATTTTATCAGCAACGGTAAATCTTTTGTATGGGTAAGTGAACAGGATGGCTGGCGTCATCTGTATAATATTAATACGGAAGATGGAAAAGCAGCCTTGATCACTCCTGGTAACTACGACGTGATCAGCATCGCTAAAATAGACGAGGCTAACAATGAAATTTATTTTCTGGCTTCCCCGGATAACCCTACTCAGCAATACTTATATAAAGTGGCGCTAACAGGTGGTAAAGCAGTGCGTATTACACCTGCCAACGAACCTGGTACCCATGAATATAAAATAGCGCCTAACAGTTCCTGGGCCATTCATGAATTCAGCAATGCAGCTACCTATCCGGTTAGCGAAAATGTGCAGTTACCCGCACATAAAAGTAACGGCAACACGGTTTTAAATGCTATTAATAAAGCGGCTGCATCACCTAATAAACCGGAGTTTTTCCGTATCACTACTGCTGATGGCGTTATTATGGATGGTTGGATGAGCAAGCCTACTGGCTTTAATCCCGCTAAGAAATATCCGGTAGTGTTTTATGTGTATGGCGAACCTGCAGGCGCTACTTCCCTTGATGCTATTGGCGCAGGCCGTAACTTTCTTTATGACGGGGATATGGCTGGCGATGGTTATATTTATGTGTCTATGGATAACCGGGGCACACCATTGCCTAAAGGCCGTTACTGGCGGAAATCCATTTACCGCAAAGTAGGATTGCTCAACGCCCGTGATCAGGCCATGGGTGCAAAAGCCCTGTTGCAAAAATATACTTTTATGGATCCGGAGCGTGTAGCCGTTTGGGGTTGGAGTGGTGGTGGCTCTATGACGCTGAATCTCTTATTCCAATATCCGGATATCTATAAAACCGGTATCGCCATCGCAGCAGTAGGCAATCAGCTCACTTACGATAATATTTATCAGGAACGCTATATGGGATTGCCGGAAGAGAACCTGGAAGATTTTGTGAAGGGATCTCCGATTACCTACGCCCGGAATTTGAAAGGTAACCTGCTTTATATACATGGTACCGGCGATGATAATGTGCATTATCAAAATGCAGAAATGCTCCTGAATGAATTGATCCGGTACAATAAGCAGTTTCAGTTTATGGCTTATCCTAACCGTACCCATAGCATTTCAGAAGGTCAGGGTACTTTCGAGCATTTGTCTACGTTATATACCAATTACCTGCGAACACATTGTGAACCAGGGGGTAGATAGTTGCAGTAATCACCACAAAATAACTACCTTTGCCCCCCTAAATTCAAAAGTATGTCCAGGACAGCTATCATTGGTATACTGGCAGTTTTGCTGGTAATTATCTGCGCTTTTTTACCATGGTCTGTAATTGAAAGCAGGCACTTGGTATTTACAGGAGTAAACGGTGCTGGCTCCAGCTATGGAGAACCCGGTAAGCTAAATATCTTCGTAGGGGTACTGGCTGTTATCTTTTTTTTGTTAAAGCGCCGGATGGCCATTTGGGCTAACCTGTTTATTACAGGTTTTCTGGTAGCCTGGACTTTCCGGAATATGATCCTCTATTCCCGTTGTGAAATAGGGGAGTGTCCTGATGCCGGTATCGCGTTGTATCTTTCCCTGGGAGCGGCTGTTGTGGCTTTTCTTTGTGTGTTGCTTACCCGGGTACCCAAAAAAGAGACTATTATAAAGGAGTAGTAAACCGCTTAATGGAAGAATAAATAAAGCACCTGAGAAGCGTTTAAAGGTTCTGAATAACAAGAAAGAGGATGTATCATACTTTTGATACATCCTCTTTCTTGTTATTCGGGTACCTGATGGAGACAGGTGGTTGTTAGAAACTACCGATAATCCACCAGGTGTTGCCATCAGACTGGAAAATATGAGATTTTCCGGTAGCAATTGTTGGATTTCCAGCCGTTTCATCAAAGCCGCCACCGGCGGCGGAAACGGTTAGGGTACCATTTCCCCCTGACGCACGCTTTACGATATACATTTTCCCTTTATGATTGGATGCAGTGGGAAGGCTAACGTTAAGGTTCCCGTTCGCATTAAGTTTTCCGATAATTGTATAATCATTTTCCAAAGCGGTATAGGTAAGGGTTCCATTGTTATTGGAGCTAACTGTTTTTATTGCCATTATTGAAACGCCACCGTTCACTGTTAATGTAGCGTTTGGTGTATTGGTTCCCACGCCCAGCCTATTATTGGTATCATCAAAGAATAAATTCGCATTATCCTGTGTCACTTCTGATGATGCATCACTTGTAACGTTGCCAAAGAGGATAGCGCCGGTTTGGATATTAGTATTTCCATTTGTGAGAATGGCTTTATACCAGATATTTCCTGCGTTGGTGGTGAGTGGGGCTGTAGTGCCGCCCCATTCTTTTACCGCCAGGGTATTTTTATCGAAATATAGTTGTGTAGTATATCCAACTCCCCTGAACGAGAGTACATTCCAGGAAGACGCGCTTGTGCCGGATACGCCGTTTACTACGTTCCCGGTAAGTGGGCTGGCCCATATTTTCATACGGGTGGTAGATCCGGCTACGTCGGCATTTGAAATATCGTTATTGGCAAGCGTTGCATAGGTAGCTCCCCCATCGTTATCGGTATTGGTTTCCCAGGCTGTGCCGTTCCATTTCAATACTTCACCGTTGGCGGGCGTTTTGGCCGATATTTTCATTCCCTGTACTTTACTGGCATTCCATACGCCCAATGCGCTGTCGGCGTATAATGCACCGGCAGTAGTTAGTTTTAATGTGTTATCGAGGGAAACCTCTTGTAAAGAGCCTGCACCGGTTGCGAACCTACCCAATAATTTCTGGGAATTTATATTTTGTATTTTGCTGTAGGTGACTGCTTGGTTAGCGATGGTGGTGGACATTGTACCTGCAGCGCTAGTGCCCGTTACATCTCCAGTAAGCGTGAGCGAAGCGGAAGGGGTGGCGGCATAGCTCAATGAAGTTCCATTGCTGGTTAGCACTGTGCCTGCAGCGCCAACAGCTGTTAAACCGGTTCCACCTTGTGAAATAGGCACCACTCCGGTGATCTTTGAAAAGGGTAGGCTAGGCAGGTCGGCTGCAACGAGGGTACGGAAGGAAGCGGTACCAGCAGTGCCATTAGGCGTTGCGAAAATGGTATTGGCAGGTTGTGTAAGCATACCAACATTGAAAGTGCCATTAGTGGTAAGCGTAGCGGGTGAAACGGAAAATGGCACTGGCATGGTGAGGCTGATAGAGGAAATAGATCCACCTTCCGGCATCTTCACCCAGGTTCCGGCCTTACGCACGTATAAACCGTTTTGTGCTGGAGTAGCACTGGCGAGATATACGATCATGCCATCTGCCGCGTCTGTACCAATAGCAGTATTGATGGCGCTAAAATCAGGTATCCTTGGCAGTAACAGCCCTTGTTTGTTACTGCTAAGTTCCAGAATGGCAGATTTGATAACCTCAGAAGGATTTTCGCCGATTTTCATTTGCGCGGTTGCTTGCGTAACAGCCAGGGTAACGCCACCAGCTAGCATAAGTGTGCGAGGCACATGACGTAAAAGTGATTTCATTGTATAGGAATAAGATCTTTTCTAAAGTTTTTGATGCTTATGCAAACAAAAGCTACGCATGATGGGTGCTGTAAGTTTATCCGAAATTTTCAGGGGTAAACTCTTCAAGCTAGCTACTCTCCGTTTGCAAAAGAGATAGGTGACAAAAGTTTTTCAGCAAGTAGGTGGTTAAAAAATCACCCGTTTTTTGTTATTGTTCCCGAAGACCTGTAGTACTGATTGATTAAAGATGCCCGTAATACCGGTGATAAAAAGTATGTCCCTTCTGAGGAACAGGGTATCGTGCAAATATCTGATATTATAGATATTAATTAAATGACATGAACGTATTATTTTGGAAGATTCCTGAAAGGCCACCAAAATTCCAGGAATCAGGCAGTCTTTACACATAGGGCCGCAACGGCTGTTAAAATGTTTTATGTAATATCCAGGCTCCCAGAAGAATGCCTGCGCCCATTAACCAGTAGCGTAAAATAATGGGTAGTGGGCGTTGAGCGGTTACCCGGGCCTTTATAAAGCTGAAGATGGTAAGCCCCAGAAAAACCAGCAAAGTGCTGGTTTGTGATGCAGCGGTAAAATTTTCGTTGGAAAGATAAGGTCCCAGGGAGAGGGCGCCTCCCAATAAAAAGAAAAATCCTGTTAGCAAGGCGCTGCTGATAGCGTGGGAACGGCTAAATGTAGTTTCTTTTACGTGCTCCTGTTCCAGTATCTGTTCCCAGCTTTGGGCGTCTTTTTCCATTTCCTGTGCAATATGTGCGATGGTTTGGTCATTGATATCAAGGCGCTGTAATTTGCTTCTTTCCTCATCAGACAAGAGGGCGCTGTCGTGTTGTGTATCTCCTTTATTGGCCTGGAAGGCGCTGTACATCACCAGCAAACCGCCTATCACCAGTAGGGCTATATGAATGTTATAAAAGGTTTGCACCTCCATGGGGAATACCTGTATTACCTGGGTGGCAAAAAATAACAGGAAAAGCCCGTCGGGGAAGCCGATTAAAAAGTCTGTTTTCCACCCGGAGCTACGGATGGCTTTATGTGATGTACCCATACAGCAAATAAACTAGCTAAAGGCCTGTTCCAGGCTTCGTTTAATGATCTCCACACAATCTGCCACCTGGCCGGATGTAATAGGCAGGGGGGGCGCAAATCTTATTTTATCGCCATGCGTGGGTTTGGCCAGCAGGCCATTTTCTTTTAAGGCAAGGCAGAGATCCCAGGCGGCTTCCGGGTTTTTATGCTGGATAATAATGGCATTCAGCAGCCCTTTACCGCGAACAGTAGTAATGTAGGGCGAATGCAGGTCTTGAAGGCCCAGTCTTAGTAATATGCCCATTTCAGCAGCATGTTCTGCCATATTCTCGTCTTTGAGTACTTGCAGGGAAGTGATCGCCACTTTACAAGCCAAGGGATTACCACCATAGGTTGAGCCATGTTCTCCCGGCTTTATGGTTAACATAATTTCATCGTCTGCCAATACCGCACTGATGGGCAGGGTACCGCCAGATAAAGCCTTACCCAATATCAGGATATCGGGGCGTACACTTTCGTGGTCGCAGGCCAGCATTTTACCCGTACGGGCCAGTCCTGTTTGTATTTCATCTGCAATAAACAAGACGTTGGCATCCTGGCAATATTGTTTCGCTTTAGCCAGGTAACCTTCTTCCGGTACTACTACACCGGCTTCGCCCTGTATGGGCTCTACCAGAAAGCCGGCTACATTTTTATCCTGTAAGGCCTGCTCTAGTGCGGAGAGATTGTTGAACGGAATTACCTCGTACCCGGGCATAAATGGTCCGAAATCATTACGGGCAGTGGGGTCTGTACTGAAAGAGATCACATTTAGTGTGCGGCCATGGAAGTTGTTGGCGCATACAATGATTTTTGCTTTGTTCTCCGGGATGCCTTTTATCAGGTAGGCCCAGTGGCGGCACAGCTTCAGGGCTGTTTCCACGGCTTCTACGCCGGTATTCATGGGTAATACCTTGTCGTAGCCGAAATAATCGGTGATATATTTTGCATATTCCCCCAGCAGATCATTATAAAATGCCCGGGAGGTAAGTGTTAGTTTCTGCGCCTGTTCTATGAGGGTGGCAATAATCCTGGGATGGCAATGTCCCTGGTTTACTGCAGAATAACCAGATAAAAAATCGTAATAACGTTTACCATCTACATCCCATAGATATACTCCTTCTCCCCGGTCGAGCACTACGGGCAGTGGATGGTAGTTGTGGGCGCCATATTGTTCTTCCAGGGCCAGGTAGTGCTGTGATTTCTTACTAATCGTGAATGAAGGTATCATAATTCAAAAGTAAGCCATTATCCTTTTAGTTTCTTCACAAGATCCACATATTCCTGCATGGCAGCTTCCTTTGTTTTGCCTTTAAGCGCGGCCCAGGCCTCATATTTTGCTTTGGCAACGAAATCGAATGGGTTGGCTGGAGGCTCCGTATCTACATCGCCGGTAGTGCCTTGTTTGTACAGTGCATATAACTGCAATAAAATGTCATTAGAAGGCTTTTCTGCCAGGGTTTTGCTGTCTGCAACGGCCTGTTCAAACTGATTAACAAGTTCCATGATAATTCGATTTAAATGATTAACAGGAAGGGGTTGGGATTGTTCCTGCGCCCCATGTTATAAAATTGAGGTTTATACGCTAATATATCAAAAAAAAGCGGCCCTTCGGCAGAGGCTATCTTCCTAAAAACCAAACTATAAAACATAATCGGCAAACGCATTAACTAATCAACTAATTTCAATACCTTTGCCGGCTGAAAAGGTTTAGTGTAGACTCACATAGGCCTATGGAACAGCAAAACATCATATGAAGAATATTCGCAATTTTTGTATCATTGCCCATATTGACCATGGTAAAAGCACCCTGGCAGACCGTTTACTGGAGTTTACCAAAACTATTTCCGACCGCGATATGCAGGCCCAGGTGTTGGATGATATGGATCTTGAACGTGAAAAAGGTATCACGATCAAGAGTCATGCTATTCAAATGGATTATACTGCTAAAAACGGTGAAAAATATACCTTTAACCTGATCGATACCCCCGGCCACGTAGACTTTTCTTACGAAGTATCCCGCGCATTGGCAGCCTGTGAAGGTGCATTGTTGTTGGTGGATGCCGCTCAGGGTATCCAAGCCCAAACTATTTCGAACCTCTACCTGGCATTGGAAAATGATTTGGAGATCATTCCGGTGATCAACAAAATAGATATGCCCGGCGCTATGATTGAAGAAGTAAAAGACCAGATCATAGACCTCATTGGCGTAAAAGATGAAGATATCCTGCTGGCATCCGGTAAAACGGGTATTGGCATTGAAGAAATCCTGGAAGCGATCGTGTCCCGTATTCCTGCTCCCAAAGGCAGCAATGATGCTCCGCTGCAGGCATTGATCTTCGACAGCGTTTTTAACTCTTTCCGTGGTATTATCGCCTATTTCCGCATATTCAACGGTTCCATCAAAAAAGGGGATAAAATTAAATTCGTGAACACCGGCGAAGAATACGAAGCCGATGAAGTGGGTATCCTGCGCCTGGGCCTGGAACCACGTAAGGAAGTATTCACTGGAGATGTAGGATATATTATTACCGGGATCAAAAGTGCGAAAGAAGTAAAAGTAGGGGATACTATTACCTTGGCTAATAATCCTTGCCTGGAAGGAATCAAAGGATTCCAGGAAGTAAAGCCTATGGTATTTGCCGGTATTTTTCCGGTAGTAACAGAAGACTTTGAGGAACTGCGGGACTGCATGGATAAGCTCCAATTGAACGACGCCTCCCTTACCTATGAGCTGGAAACTTCCCAAGCGTTAGGTTTTGGTTTCCGTTGCGGATTTCTGGGCATGTTGCACATGGAAATCATCCAGGAACGCCTGGAAAGAGAGTTTAACCAAACGGTGATCACTACCGTTCCCAACGTAGGCTTTATTGCATACACTACCAATGAAGGCACTGTACATGTAAATAACCCGAGTGAAATGCCCGATCCTACTAAACTGGATAGGATCGAGGAACCTTTCATCCGTGCGCAGATCATCACCAAACCGGATTATATCGGTAACATCATGACCCTCTGCCTCGGTAAACGTGGTATCCTGCTTAACCAGAGCTACCTCACTACCACCCGTGTAGAACTCATATTTGAGCTGCCGCTTACAGAAATTGTATTCGATTTTTATGATAAGCTGAAAAGCCAGACCCGTGGCTATGCTTCCTTTGATTATTCTCCGATCGGTTTCCGCGACAGCGATATCGTGAAAATGGATATTCTCTTGAACGGTGAAAAGGTGGATGCACTTAGCGCCCTGATCCACCGCAGCCGTGCACAGGACTTTGGCCGGAAGCTCTGCGAAAAGCTGAAGGAACTATTGCCGCGCCAGCAATTCCTTATTGCTATCCAGGCTGCTATTGGCGCTAAGATCGTTGCCCGTGAAAACATCAGCGCCATGCGTAAAGATGTAACCGCGAAATGTTATGGCGGTGATATTTCCCGTAAACGTAAGCTCCTCGAAAAACAGAAAGAAGGTAAAAAACGTATGCGCCAGATTGGTAACGTAGAAGTACCACAAGAGGCATTCCTGGCGGTGTTGAAACTGGATGACTAATTCGTGATTTTTGAATACCTGGTGAAGCAGATAAAAATCAGATGACAAATTTTTTATTTTATGAGAAAAATCGTATCGATCTTATTCGTCACTTTCATCACCTCCCTGGCTCATGCGCAAACAACACCACCACCTGCGGAGAAGGTGATTAAAGAAGCTTGTGCCAGTGCTGCGAAAGCGCATAAGCAGGTATTCGTAATATTTCATGCTTCCTGGTGTGGCTGGTGCCATAAAATGGATACGGCAATGAATGATGTGAGTGTGAAGCAAGCTTTTACCGATAACTATGAGATCCGGCATATTACAGTGAAGGAATCTGGAGATAAGAAAGTACTGGAAAATCCAGGTGGTAATGAGTTGCTTACCCAGTACCACGGTGGCGACCAGGGCATTCCTTATTGGTTGGTACTGGATACGAAAGGCAAGATGTTGGCAGACAGCCGTGTAAAGGATGCCGCCAGTGGTAAAATGCAGAATGTAGGCTGCCCTACGCAGCAAGAAGAAGTGGACTACTTTGTTGGCGTATTGCAGCAAACCTCTAAGATGAAACCTGCAGAACTGGATGCCGTGCGTACCCGTTTTAGTTTAATAGGGCAACAACATTAATAACAGTACATCTGATAGCAGATCCCCTGGAATGATTTCCAGGGGATTTTTTTATGCCTGTTGGTATATAGTTCCCCGTTAGGTTGAATGGTATTTTAAACTATTTTCGTATTTTGCTAATCCTATTATACACCAACCGATCTCCGGGAACAACCAATTATCTTACAACAATCCATTCGTATGCACCTGACTGCCCGGGAAACCGAAAAATTATTATTACATCTGGCCGGAGAGCTGGCCGAAAAAAGAAAAGCAAGGGGCTTGCGGCTCAATTATCCGGAAGCTATTGCCCTTATCAGCAGCCGTTTGATGGAGGCTGCCCGCGACGGTAAAAGCGTGGCGGAACTGATGCACTACGGGGCCACTATCCTTACCCGCGATGAGGTGATGGAAGGTATTCCTGAAATGGTCCATGAAGTACAGATTGAAGCCACTTTCCCCGATGGTACCAAGTTAGTGACTGTACACGATCCTATCCGTTAACCATTAATTTTTGCAAAGATGATCCCCGGAGAATATTTTTTAAAGCAGGAAGATATACTGCTGAATGCTGGCCGTAGCACTGTAAAGATCAGCGTGGTAAATACCGGCGACCGGCCGGTGCAGATTGGGTCCCATTGCCATTTTTTTGAAGTGAACCGGATGATGTCTTTTCCCCGGGAAGCTGCTTTTGGTATGCGCCTCAATATCCCTTCCGGCAACGCCGTACGTTTTGAGCCAGGAGAGGCCAAAGAAGTGGAGCTGGTGGAGCTAGGCGGCCATAAACGGGTGATAGGTATTAATAACCTAACCAATGGCGACACCACCAATCCTATAGTAAAAGCGGCCGCTATTGAAAAAGCCGCCCTGTTGAACTTTAAATCTGAACAACTATGAGCCTGTCTGTCAGCAAAACCAAATATGTAAATATGTATGGGCCTACTGCCGGCGACCGTGTACGGCTGGCAGATACAGACCTGATTATAGAGATAGAGAAAGATTATAATGTACATGGCGATGAAAGCAAATTTGGCGGGGGAAAAAGCGTAAGGGACGGCATGGCGCAATCTGCCACTGCCCTGCGTGAAGAAGGGGTGTTGGATTTGGTGATCACCAATGTGGTGATCATCGATCATTGGGGCATTGTAAAGGGCGACATCGGTATTAAAGACGGGAAAATTGTGGCCATCGGGCAATCAGGTAATCCAGATACCATGGATGGCGTGCACCCCAACCTGATTATTGGCGCTTCTACTGAAATCCATAATGGCGCCAATCTCATCGCTACAGCCGGAGGTATAGACACCCATATCCATTTCATTTGCCCCCAGCAGATTGATCATGCCCTGTTTAGCGGCGTTACCACTATGATTGGCGGTGGTACCGGCCCGGCAGATGGCACCAGCGCCACTACCGTTACGCCTGGCAAATGGAATATACAGCGAATGCTGCAGGCAGCAGAAGCTTATCCGGTAAACCTAGGTTTCTTCGGAAAGGGCAACTGCGCCACTACGGCCCCGCTCATAGAACAGATAGCCGCCGGGGCGTTGGGGCTTAAAATACATGAAGACTGGGGCGCTACGCCAGCAGTGATAGATGCTTCCCTGAAAGTGGCAGATGAGCTGGATGTACAGATTGCTATCCATACAGATACCCTTAACGAAGCCGGCTTCCTGGAAGATACGTTGAACGCCATCAATGGCCGGGTAATACATACCTTCCACACAGAAGGCGCCGGTGGCGGTCACGCACCCGATATTATCCGGGCAGCCTCTTTTCCCAATGTGTTGCCGGCGTCTACCAATCCTACCCGGCCATATACGGTAAATACCATAGATGAACACCTCGATATGCTGATGGTGTGCCACCACCTGGATAAAAGGGTGCCGGAGGATGTGGCGTTTGCAGATTCCCGCATCCGCCCGGAAACTATCGCGGCAGAAGATATCCTGCATGATATGGGGGTATTCAGTATTATGAGCTCAGATTCCCAGGCTATGGGACGTGTAGGCGAGGTAGTGATACGCACCTGGCAAACTGCTGATAAAATGAAGAAGCAACGCGGCGCTCTGGAAACAGATAAAGGGCGCGATAATGATAACTTCCGTGTAAAAAGATATATCGCCAAATATACCATCAATCCTGCCATTGCACATGGTATTGCAGACCATGTAGGTTCGCTGGAACCGGGTAAAATGGCAGACCTGGTGCTATGGAAACCTGCATTCTTTGGCGTAAAACCGGAATTGATTATTAAAGGGGGAATGATCAACGCCAGCAAAATGGGTGATCCTAATGCCTCTATTCCTACCCCCCAGCCGGTTATATACCGTCATATGTTTGGTGCTCATGGGAAGGCCTTGCTGCAAAGCAGTGTATTATTCGTATCTGCGTTGTCGTTAGAGAAAGGGATTAAGGAAGAATATGGATTACAGAAGCAATTACTGCCCGTGCGCAACTGCCGGAATATTTCCAAGAAAAACCTTATCCATAACGATAAAACCCCGGATATCCGCGTGAACCCGGAAACTTATGAGGTAAAAGTGGATGGGGAGCCGGTTACCTGTGAACCATTGAAGGAATTGTCGCTGGCGCAACGTTATTTTTTATTTTAAGCCGGGAAAGATATGTTGGTGAAGGAAATTATAGGGAATACGGTAACGCATACACGTAATAGTAAGGTAACAGATTTATTGCAGCTGGAATGGTTCGAAACTACCCGGCGCATTCAGCGTAAACGCACAGTGGGCGGTCGTGATATCTCCCTGAAATTTACAAAGGAAGGACAACAGCTACAACAGCATGATATCCTGTATCAGGATGATGAGCTGATGGTAGTAGTAGACCTCCTTCCCTGCGATGCTATTGTAATCTCTCCGCGCAATATGTATGAAATGGCTAAGGTTTGTTACGAGATTGGGAACAAGCATTTACCCTTGTTTTTAGAAAAAGAGCAGCTGCTGATTCCCGCAGACGAGCCTTTGTTTCGTTGGTTGGTGGCTTCCGGATACGAAGTAGTAAAGGAAAAGCGGCAGCTGCTTCACATGTTGCGCACTAACGTGCAGCCGCATGCGCATGGTAGTGGTAGCCCTTCGTTTTTCGAGAAAATACTCGACCTGGCATCAAAATAAAATATGATGGAACAATCCTACCTGGGCAGTTTATTGCACCTGGCAGATAGCACATTGCCTATAGGCAGTTACACCCATTCGTCGGGACTGGAAACCTTCGTGCAGCAGGGGTTGGTACATAACAGCCCTACCGCAGCCACCTTTGTACGCAATATGTTGCAGAACAACCTGCAGTACAATGATGCCGCTTTTATGAGCCTGGCCTACGCCGCAGGAAGCCAGCGTAACATTACCGGATTACTGGAACTGCATGAGTTGTGCACGGCGGTGAAAGCGCCACGGGAGCTGCGGGAAGCTAGCCATAAGCTGGGCGCCCGTCTTACCCGTATCTTTAGCCGTCGTTATCCCGATTCCTTAATAGCGCGTTACGAAGCTGCGGCAAGACAAGGGCCTCATTATTGCCTGGTATTTGGCGTATATGCTTCCCTGTTAGCTATCCCTTTGCCGGCTGCCTTGTTTGCTTTTTATTATAATACCGCCGCATCTATGGTAACCAATTGCGTAAAATTAGTGCCGTTGGGCCAGATGGATGGGCAAGACATCCTTTTTGACCTGCAACCTTTACTCCGGGAGCTTACCACTGCTACCCTGGAACCGGATCAATCATTATTAGGACTATGCAACGCAGGTTTTGACATTCGCAGTATGCAGCATGAACGGTTGTATAGCCGTTTGTATATGTCATAGTTACACTATCATAAAATCATTGCAAATGACAACAAGAGAATATATTAAAATTGGGGTAGCCGGCCCCGTTGGCTCTGGTAAAACAGCGCTGATAGAGCGGCTCACCAGGCAAATGGCCACTACCTACCAGGTGGCTGTTATTACCAATGATATTTATACCAGGGAAGACGCAGAATTTTTAACCCAAAATAGCCTGCTGCCCGCCGAGCGCATCATTGGTGTGGAAACGGGTGGTTGTCCTCATACTGCTATCCGCGAGGATGCCAGTATGAACCTGGAAGCCGTAGAGGAAATGGCCCGCCGTTTCCCGGACCTAGAGATCATCTTCATAGAAAGTGGAGGAGATAATCTCTCCGCTACTTTTAGCCCCGATTTGGCCGATGTTACCATTTTTGTGATTGATGTAGCGGAAGGTGATAAGATACCCCGTAAGGGTGGTCCCGGTATTACGCGCTCCAACCTGCTTGTAATCAATAAAACAGACCTTGCGCCCTATGTGCATGCGGATCTGGACGTAATGGAGCGGGATGCCCGTAAAATGCGGCAGGGGCAGCCTTTCGTATTCACCGACCTTATGAGCGGTAAAGGATTGCAAGACGTGATTAACTGGATCAAACGGTATGCTTTATTAGAAGATATAGCAGAGCCTAACTTGTGGAAATGATCAGCGAATTGAAAATACTAACCGGGAAGAGGGGGGCACAAACTTTTTTACAGTCTTGCTATTGTACCCGTCCTTTTAAAGTGGCCAATATAAGGGAAGAACGGCATGATCCGGTGTTGCGCCTGATGATGATGAGCTCTTCCCCAGGTATGTTAGACCGGGATCATTACCGTTTGGATATTACTGTGGCAGCAGGTACTTCCCTGCACCTGCAAACGCAGGCTTACCAGCGTCTTTTTCATATGGAAACCGGCGCCCGGCAGGAAATGCGGGTGGAGTTATTACCAGGCAGCAGTTTTACTTTCCTGCCACATCCTCTGGTGCCCCACGAGAAAGCTACCTATACCGGCTATACGAATATTTATTTGTCGGACAATTGCCGGTTGATATGGAGTGAGATCATTACTTGCGGGCGGCGGCTTAATGGAGAAGTGTTCCGGTTTACTAAACTGCATAGTGTTACCCAGGTGTACAAAGATGGTCAGCTATTGTTGAGAGACAACCTCCTGATGCAACCTGGGAGCAACGATTTTCAGGCAATGGGATGGATGGAGGGCTATACCCATCAGGCCACCTTTCTTTTTTTTGATACCCAGGTGGCAACCCCCCTGGCCGAAACTGCGGACCTGCTTTACCGTTATCTGGAAACCCAGCTCCATATGCTGGCCGGTATTACACGTACACATGGCAACGGTATACTGGTAAGGCTGTTGGGATATAGCGGAGAACAGATGTATGCCTGCCATCAACAACTGGCCGCGCTTCTGCAGGTATAAAAACAGTGTATGACATTTATCGATAATAGCTTACTACTTACGGCAGTGACCATCAGTTGCTTACATACAGCGTCCGGGCCAGATCACTATGTACCTTTTATCGTTTTTTCCCGGACCCGGAAATGGTCTGTGGCCAAAACTATTGGTTGGACAGCCCTTTGTGGGCTGGGTCATGTTATGAGCTCCCTGCTGATAGGAATGGCCGGTGTAGTGCTCGGCTGGCAGTTGTCACGGTTTACTACGATCACAGAAGTACGCGGAGGCATTGCTGGTTGGGCTTTGTTGGTACTGGGATTGTTTTACCTTATCTGGGGGGTATATAAAGCCATTGCTAATCAGCCACACAAACATTTTGATGTGTATGAAGATGGTGATATGTATGTGTACCAGCATCGTCATAATGAGGTTTATGTAGTGCCACAGCGGCGTATCCGGGTAACTCCCTGGATATTGTTTGTGATCTTTGTAATGGGCCCTTCGGAACCATTGTTGCCATTGCTGTTTTATCCGGCAGCCCAGCAATCGGTAGCTGGCATCATAGTGCTGGTGGTAACTTTTACCCTCTTTACCATACTTACTATGATCGTTATGGTACTGTTGGGATATTATGGTTTTTCTATGATGAAACCCGTCGTTACAGAGAGATACATGGCTGCCATCAGTGGTGCGGCCGTTACTATATGCGGAGCAGGCATGGTTTTTATGGGTTGGTGAACTGTTTAACCATTCAGCTGTTATAGCAGTTAAACCTTTCTGTATGCGAAAATGGCTCAGGATCATCTTTATCACCAGCGGAATCGTAATAGCGCTTTTGCTGTTATTATTCCTGGGTATGACCTGGTACATACATGCCAACAAGGAAGATTTTTTAAAGCAGATCGCCGCACAGGTAAATGAGAGGATCAGCGGTACTATCAGTATCCAGGATATGGAGTCTTCTGTATGGCGAAGCTTTCCCAATGTATCTATAGGCCTTAAAAAAGTAGTGCTGCAAGACAGTACCTGGCAATATCATCATCATGCTTTATTGGATGTAAACTATATCTATGTAAAAGTGAACACCCTCTCACTGTTACGCAAGCACGTAGCAATAAGTGATATTACTTTGCAGGATGGTACCGTTTTTTTATATACAGATACCAGCGGCTATTCAAATACGTATGTATTGCGGGCATCCGGCGGCAACCGGCATAGTGGTTACCGGGATGCCGAGATTAAACAGCTGCTGCTGCGGAATATCTATTTCGTAATAGATAACCGCCAGAAATTTAAACTCTTTCAACTAGACATTAAACAACTGGATGGTAAGATACTCGTTTCTGATAGTAGTATAGCGCTAACAATGACCTCCGACATTTTGTCGAAAAGCTTTGCCTTTAATACCAATAAGGGAAGCTATCTTCAAGGTAAGCGTCTGCAACTAAATCTCACCGTTAGCTATAACAAACGTACGAAGCTGTTACAGATACCAGAACAGGAAATTAAGATCGACGGCCATCCGGTGATGATTGCAGGGCAGTTTGGTTTTTCTGAAAAACCACCGCCTTTTCAGCTGAAGATAACGGCTAACCAGGTATTGCTTAAAGAAGCGGCATCCTGGTTATCTCCGGTTATCAGTGCCAAACTCACAAATATTACGCTTACCAAACCGCTGGACGCTTTTGCTGATATTGCAGGGTACCTGAAATTCCGGGATACACCGCATGTGGTGGTGAACTGGAAAACTACTGGAAACGTATTGGGTAGCCCCATAGGAGAATGGAAAAACTGCAGTTTTACCGGTAGGTTTAATAATGAAGTACTCCCCGGGAAAAGTCATAATGATGAAAATTCTGCGGTTAACATATTTGGTTTAAGTGCCGTATGGGCGGGGGTAACGCTGAAAGCGGATACCATCCGGGTAGTGAACTTGAAACAGCCTTTGTTACATGGTCATTTCCGTGCCGCTTTTCCCTTAACCAATCTAAATGATGGCGATAACGACGGCCCCCTGGTATTTAAAGGCGGTAGCGCAAATGCAGATCTATATTATACCGGACCCTTACAAAAGGGTGATAATACGCCTTCTGCATTGCAAGGAGTAGTGAACGTGCAACAAGGCACTTTTATTTATCAGCCGCGTAACCTGTCTTTCCACAATGCCAGCGCCACCTTGCGGTTTACCGGGGAAGACCTGTTGCTGGAAAACGTTAGGGTACAGTCTCAGCACAGTATTCTGCAAATGGATGGTATGGTAAAGAACTTATTGAACCTGTACTTTACCACACCAGATAAGATCCAGATCAGTTGGAATATCCGTAGCCAGTTGGTAGACCTTAACGAGTTTATAGGTTTCCTTGCGCCGCGCCTGCAAGTAGAAAGTAGCCGTAGCCGCCAGCGGGCCCGGATGGGAAGGGTATCCCGGCAATTGGATGTAGTATTGGCTTCCAGCAATGTAAAGATGCAGGTACTACTGGATAAAGTTATCTTTCAGCGGTTTGTGGCACAGCAGGTAAAAGCCAGTTTGGATCTAACGAATACGGATATACTGCTAAACCAGATTTCGCTGCAGCATGCCGGAGGTAGTATAGAAATGACGGGTACTATCCATCAGCAAGGCATCAATAATCTGTTTAATATACAAGCAGGTATCAATAATGTGAATATAAGCCAGCTTTTTTATGCCTTTGATAATTTTGGCCTTACTTCACTTACTTCGAAAAATTTACGGGGCACCGTATCAGCCAAAGTAAATATGAAGGGAAATGTTCTTGATAACGGCATATTGGCCAAACACTCTTTATACGGTAATATCAGCTGTAATCTGAGGAATGGCGCATTGGTCAACTTCGGGCCATTGATAGACATCAGCAATTTTGCTTTCCGTAAAAGGAGGTTGGATAGTATTACCATTGAAGACCTTTCCACTACTTTCCAGGTAGATGGCAATAAGATTACCATCCCGCCCATGCGGATTGCTTCCAGTGCCGTTAATATTGATGTATATGGCGTATATGGCATAGATGGCGGTACCAATATTAACATGGATATTCCATTGCGTAATCCAGCCAAAGATTCTGCTGTTAAAGACCGGACAGAGAGGCGTAAAAGAAGCAATAAAGGAGTTATTGTACACCTGCATGCCACGTCAGATAAAGATGGGAAGATGAAGATACAATTGGGCAAGGGGAAGCATGAAGACAGGGGGGCAGATAGCACGTATCTGCCAACAAACCTGTAACTACAGTGCCTATATAGTATAGGCAGGACTGTTATCAACCTATGAATTTTTATAATAGTTGATGGCTACATATAACAATATGTAATACCTTTGTTGTTAAAAATATTTAAAAGCGTGTTTCAAAGGAAACACAGTGTACCAATGTTATTAACTATTACGACTAAACGTTACCCCGCTACAGACTTAGGTTATCTGCTGCACAAACATCCTGCTAAAGTTCAGACCGTAGAACTGGCTGCTGGCTGCGCTCATATTTTTTATCCGGAAGCTACCGACCATTGTTGTACAGCGGCTTTGTTGCTGGACATTGATCCTATCCGGTTGGTGCGTGGAGGAAATGGAGGCCACGATTTTGCATTGGAGCAATATGTAAACGACCGTCCCTACGTTGCTTCTTCTTTCCTGAGCAATGCGATTGCGCATACTTTTGCTACAGCTATGAATGGCCGTTGTAAAGACAAGCCCCATCTGGTAGATGAGGCGATGCCATTTGAAATCAATTTATCCGTGTTGCCGGTAAAGGGTGGTGAAACGGTACTGCGCCAACTTTTTGAGCCACTGGGTTATGAAGTAAACGTACAGGCCTTTTTGCTGGATGCTCAATTTCCTGAATGGGGCCAAAGCCATTATTTTAAGGTTACCCTGCGGCATACCCTGCCGCTTAAAATAGTGCTTAGCCAGTTGTACGTATTGATACCGGTGTGTGATAACGACAAGCACTATTTTATAGGCGAACATGAAGTGGAAAAGCTCATAGAAAAAGGAAAGGGGTGGTTGGATGTTCATCCAGCCAAAGAGCTGATCACCCGGCGTTACCTGAAACATATTGCTCCCCTGGCTAAAGAAGCCTTGGGAAGGATTATGAAAGAGGAAGGTTCGTTATTGGAAGAGAAACCCGTAAAAGATAAAGATAAGGTACGTCTCCACGATGTCCGTTTGCAGGCGGTAAGGGACTTGCTATTGGAGCTGAAAGTAAGTACGGTGGCCGATCTGGGTTGTGGTGAAGGGAAGCTGCTCCGTTTGTTGATGGAGAAACCGGTTTTTAGTAAATTACTGGGAATGGACGTGAGCTACCATGCTCTGGAAATAGCAAAGGAAAAGCTGAAAATTGATCGGTTGCCGGAAGCACAACGGTCCAAGTTAGAGCTGATACATGGTTCATTAACGTACAGGGATAAACGTTTATCCGGATTTGACGCTGCTGTGTTGGTAGAAGTTATAGAGCACCTGGACATACCGCGCTTACAGACATTGGAGAAAGTGGTGTTTGAATATGCCCAGCCTCAACATGTGATTATTACTACGGTGAATGCAGCATATAACGTGATGTATGAAAAGCTCAGCAATGGAAGTTTTCGTCATAGCGATCACCGGTTTGAATGGACAAGGGCAGAGTTTGAAGCCTGGGCCAGCCAGGTTGGTGCGCAATTCGGGTATGAAGTGTTTTTCCGGCCGCTGGGTGAAGTAGTGGACAATTTGGGCGGTCCCAGCCAGTTGGCGTTATTTAAAAGATAGCCCTGCTCATGCATATAACATGATTCCCTATGACATTTGCAACATTACAACAACAACGTGCTTATATACTACTGGAGTGTATCAGTGGCAGCAGGGCTTATAACCTGCAAGTGCCCACATTACAATATATAGAGCAGCTGTATGCTACGTCAGACCTGCCGGAACATCCGGCCCCAGGATTGGCGGAGCTCTGTTAATCAGAATAAGAGAGGAATATTATGTCCCGAAGAAATAATAAATTATCACATATCTCCATACCGGAATTGTCGCTGGTATTATTGGTAGGCCCTTCCGGGGCCGGTAAGTCAACGTTTGCCCGTCAATTTTTTAAGCCTACTGAAATCATTTCTTCAGATACATGTCGTGGTTTAATCAGCGACGATGAAAACAACCAGGCTGTTTCTGCAGATGCATTTGAATTGGTAAGATTCATTGCAGCCAAGCGTTTGAAGCTTGGGTTACTTACTGTAATAGACGCTACTAATGTGCAGCCTGAGTCAAGAAAAGAATGGGTAAAGTTGGCACGTGAATACCACGTGTTGCCGGTAGCCATTGTGTTGAATATGCCTGAACAGCTGTGTCAGGAAAGAAATGACTTGCGTAACGACCGTCATTTCGGTAGCCATGTTATCCCGCAGCAATCCAGCCAGTTGAAACGCAGTATCCGTTATCTCCGGGAGGAGGGGTTTCGCCATGTTTTTGAGTTACGCTCGCAGGAA
This sequence comes from Chitinophaga sp. 30R24, assembly GCF_049056765.1. Classification (NCBI taxonomy): domain Bacteria; kingdom Pseudomonadati; phylum Bacteroidota; class Chitinophagia; order Chitinophagales; family Chitinophagaceae; genus Chitinophaga; species Chitinophaga sp. 30R24. The sequence continues at coordinate 98,349 of NZ_JBJGXX010000009.1, read as the reverse complement.
GAAGTTGCTTTCCTGGAAACGATCAGCCGGGTACAGTTGTACAATAATAAGAAAGAAGAACATGGCCCATTCGATATCCTTGGTGATGTGCATGGTTGCTACGATGAGCTTTGTACCTTGTTGGAAACATTAGGATACACCATTGATAAAGAAAATGCCCGGTTATTGAGCGCTCCCACAGCTACTACCGTAGATGGATATACGAGATATCGTAAGCCTGTATTCTTGGGTGATCTGGTAGACCGTGGTCCTAAGTCCCCGCAGGTATTGCGTTTGGTGATGGATATAGTAAATAATGGCATGGGGCTTTGCGTGCCAGGTAATCACGATGCTAAATTATTGCGCTTCCTCAATGGTAAGAATGTGCAGCTCAGGCATGGGTTAGAACAAACGGTGGCTCAGCTGGCCGGAGAAACGCCCGCGTTTTTGGAAGCTGTAAAAGCATTTATCGATGGCCTTGTAAGTCATTATGTGCTGGACGACGGAAAATTGGTAGTAGCACATGCCGGATTGAAGGAGAGCATGCAGGGGCGTGGGTCTGGTGCTGTGAGGGAGTTTTGTTTGTATGGCGAAACCACTGGCGAAACAGACGAATTGGGCCTCCCGGTGCGCTACAACTGGGCCCTGGAGTATAAAGGGAAAGCTATGGTAGTATATGGCCACACACCCGTGCCGGCTGCCGAATGGCTCAATAACACCATCGACATTGATACGGGTTGTGTTTTTGGCGTTTCCCTGACTGCCTTACGTTATCCGGAAAGAGAACTGGTGTCTGTGCCGGCGCTGGAACAATATGCTGTACCTGCACGCCCTATTGGTTATAATGCCAGTAGCCCACTGAGTGTACAACAGCAGTATGATGATATACTAGACATCGATGATTTTATTGGACGGAAAATATTGCAAACACGTTTTAGTCATAACATCACCCTCCGTGAGGAAAACAACATTGCAGCCCTGGAAGTGATGAGCCGTTTTAATGTAAATCCCAAATGGCTGATCTATTTGCCACCAACGATGTCGCCCGCTGAAACCAGCGAAGCATCCGGTTTTCTGGAGCATCCGGCAGAAGGACTGCAATACTTTAAAGAGGCCGGCGTAGAGAAAGTGATCTGTGAAGAGAAGCATATGGGCTCCCGTGTGGTAGTGGTGGTTTGTAAAGATCAATCAGTAGCAGAGCAGCGTTTTGGAATAACAGGGGAAGGTAACGGGGTAGTATATACGAGAACTGGCCGTAGCTTCTTCACAGAGAAAGAAACAGAACAGGATTTTATCAACCGGATCAACCAGGCGTTGATCCGTACAGGTTTTTATGATGCCTTTGATACCGACTGGGTATGTTTAGACGGAGAGCTGATGCCTTGGAGCGCCAAGGCGCAGGCGCTTTTACAGCAGCAATATGCTGCGGTAGGCGCTGCCGCCGGAAAAGCCCTGCCACAAGTGGTAACTGCCTTACATCAGGCCATTAGTAACCAGGTGCCTGCACAAGCTTTACTGGAAAAATACACACAGCGGTTGGAACAGGTGAATAATTATGTGGATGCTTACCGTCAATACTGTTGGCCTGTAAGCTCCCTGGATGATTATAAGCTGGCGCCGTTCCATATCATGGCTACGGAAGGGAAAACATATTTTGATAAGGATCATGAGTGGCATATGTCTGCCATAAAAAATATTTGCGTTGGTGATGAACAAATTTTGCTGGCTACTCCTTATCTTTTGGTAGAAACCGGAAATGAAGCCAGTGAACAAGCGGCTATCCAATGGTGGGAACAGCTCACTGGTAAAGGAGGTGAAGGGATGGTTATCAAGCCTTATACTTTCCTTCATCAGCATGAGAAAGGTCTTGTGCAGCCGGCCATTAAGATCCGCGGAAAGGAATACTTGCGTATTATTTATGGCCCCGAATACGATGCGGTAACTCATTTGAATCGTTTACGTACCCGTAAGCTTTCAGGTAAACGTTCGCTGGCATTACGTGAGTTTGCCCTGGGATTGGAAGGCCTGGAGCGGTTTGTAGCAAAAGCGCCCTTGCAGTTAGTGCATCAATGCGTATTTGGTGTGTTAGCCCTGGAAAGTGAACCGGTAGACCCACGGTTGTAATCATCTTTTATCATAATAAAATAACAATTATGAAAGCCGTAGCCGTAACTAAATTTAAAGATATTCCTGTAGTAATGGACCTTCCCACACCTGTTGTAAGGCCTGGTGCCGTATTGATCAAGGTGGCGGCGGCAGGTATCAATCCTTTTGATTGGAAAATGGTGGATGGCATACTGGACGGGAAAATGACGCACAGTTTTCCACTGATCATGGGTGTAGATGGGGCAGGTACAGTGGAGGAAATAGGCGAAGGTGTTACCCGCTTTAAAAAGGGTGATAAAGTATATGGCCAGTTTATTCATTCTCCTATAGGGGAAGGCTCCTATGCAGAATATGCCATTGTACCGGAAAAAGCAAGTATTACGTTGGCGCCTACCCGCCTTTCGGCGGTAGAAGCGGCGGCAGTGCCTACTGCGGGTATGACCGCCTTGCAATTATTGGATAAGCTGGATCTGAAGAAAGGAGAGGTACTGTTAATTAATGGTGCTACCGGTGGAGTAGGCTCATTTGCCACACAGCTGGCTGCTGCCAGAGGTATACAGGTGGTAGCCACCGTGAGGGATGAGGAAGCGGCTATACGTATGCAACAACTGGGTGCTACTGCTACCATTAACTACAAGACAGGGCCATTGGAAAAGCAGGTAAAAATGCAATTCCCTGCAGGGGTAGATGGGCTTATTGATCTGGTAAATGATGCTGCCGGATTTACAGCTCTTCTGGAACTAGTAAAGCCGGGCGGCACTGCGCTAACCACTACTTTTGTAGCAGATGAAAATGCCATGAAAGCAAAAGATATCCATGGGGGTAATTTTGAAACGCAAGGTAGCGCTGCCTCTCTTGATAAATTATCAATGATTATAGATGAAGGAGCATTGCGTATTCCGGTAGAAAATAAGATCGGATTAGAAGAAGTACCGGCTGCCATCGTATTGAGCCGGCAAGCGAAAGGAAATGGAAAAACGGTTATCGTTATCTGAGATACTACCTGGTTATCTTGTGCTGTGTACCTGATGTACACAGCACAAGATACTGGGTGGTTATATATTTACTGTTGCCTTAAATAGCATGGCATCGCTGTCTGTATTAATTTCGTATGCGGCGTTATAAGTAGTGAACACGCATTGTCCTTTATGTAAGTTCAAGGTATCATCTCCTTTAATAGTGGCGGCGCCACTTATCATAATCAATATTTCCGCCGCTTTAGCAGTGTATCTATACACTTCGCCCGCTTTAATAGTTATCTTACTTACTTCAAAATCTGGTGCCGGGGAAGGATATACTCTTTCCAGTCCATCTGCGTTTACCTCTCCTTTAATGATATGCGGATGTATGGCTTCAAAACGGGTGTGTTTCAGTAGTTCCGGTACATCTACATGTTTAGGCGTAAGGCCTCCACGCAATACATTGTCTGAATTGGCCATCAGCTCTACGTTTTGTCCTTCGAGGTAAGCATGAGGAACGCCGGCATCCTGGAATACGGCATCACCGGGTTGTACCTGCATGATGTTGAAGAAGTAGATAGAGAAGATACCACGATCAAGTTTGTCTATGCTGGCCGGGTCATTTAATACGGCGCGTGCTGCCCAGAAGCCGGGATCTGTTTTAGCCAGCTGGCCAGCCTTATATAATGGTATCATGCGGTCTGTCAGTGGGCGGAGAATAATATTCACCAATGATTGGGGCATTTCCATCACATTTTTATATAAACCGTAATAGCCTTCCTGTTCGAAGATGCTTACTAAAGACGTGAACTCTGGGATGGTGCTCAATACCGTTTTTAGCTCGGCCTCCGGTAAGAAACCGTGCAACAGGTAAAATTCACTTAACGCCACCATAATTTCAGGTTTATGGTTGTCGTCTTTGTAATTACGGTTAGGAGCATTTAAGGGGATGCCTTCTGCATTTTCTCTTGCAAAGCCTTTTTCTGCCTCTGTTTTGTTAGGATGTACCTGAATGGATAACATGTCTTTTACATCCAAGATCTTAAAAAGAAAAGGCAGCTCTTTGAATCGTTCCCATACAGCGGGGCCGGTAATGTTAGCAGGATCTTGCTGAATCAGTTGATTCAATGGCAGAGGCCCGTTGCTGGTAGTAATAAGTGACGGCGCACTGGGATGCGCGCCCATCCAGTATTCTGCAGAGGGTTGATCGGTTGTGGGAATGCCGAGCAATTCCGGGATATAAGTATATCCGCCCCACGCATAATGCTGTATTTTTCCTTCCAGTCTGAATAAGTTCATATGTAACAGTTTACTTGTTTAACAGCAGAGAAATGATAAATTTATATGCTTGCAAAAATAGGCGTTAAGCAGTAAATAGTTATCCGCTGAAAAATAAATATTTAACGTACTTGTTTGTTATCACCAATTCCTTCAGCACATGCTACATCATTTAAAGTTAGGGCAGCGGGGAGAAGCCATTGCACAGGCTTATGTACGCCAGTTCTGTTCCTTACGGCATCTAAATTGGAAGTCCGGTAAGCGGGAAATAGATATTATTGCAGAAAGGAACAATGTCATTTATTTTATCGAAGTTAAAACGCGTAGCTCTTCCCGTTATGGCTGGCCGGAAGAAGCGGTGGATTACCGTAAGCAGCAGCATATCCAGCAGGCTGCCGCAAATTATCTATTGCAATACGCACTATACCCAGCGGCTATCCGGTTCGATATTATTGCGATTACGTTTAAAGACAGGATAAAAGAGAGAGGAGTAGATAATGAATGTAGCGAGTATAATGAGCATCATGAATATGAGCTGATGCATTTTAAAGATGTTTTCTAAAAAGGCATGATTCATCTGATTGCTGGATTGGGAAAGATTATTTTTTGAGGTGATGAGAATGATCTTCTTTATCACTGAAAAGTGATATCTCTGTTTAAACGAAAATCATTTTTAGCAGTATCTGAAATCGTATACAGGCAGGCATTTTGCGGTTTTTCCTTTAACCAGTCATTAACAAAAAAATGAGTGTAAATATTCACTAATAACATGCATAATTTATATATTTGCAATGCTTTTAGAACCTACCCTTTGTGTTGTTATACACTTCCGGTATCCCGGTAGTTTTCAAGCAAATCATTTTCTCTGAAAGAATTTGGCACTGGTTATTTACTGACCTATGTGGATGACTATTTTATATTAACAAGAGAAATGACAGCCGGGATTACCCGTAACAACGATGAAAAGCAGGGAATAGAAATTAATACACCTTGATTGCGTTTGTTTAACCAAGGCTCAACAGCTGTAGCCATTGAAACGCATTGATCGCAAAGAAAAATTGCTTTCGGGAGTCCAGAAAAATAAAAGCTCCGTCTACCCGACGGAGCTTTTATTTTTTAAGCGATTACTAGCGCACATGAGATAGCTTACCAGATACCGGTATAGCTATGTGGCGTAATGGCTTTCAGTTCTTTTTTCAATGCGGCGCTGATTTTCAGGCCGTCGATGAATTTATGCATACGTTGTTGGGTGATCTGTTCTCCGCCACGGGTAAGCTCTTTCAGGGCTTCGTAAGGTTGTGGGTAGTTTTCACGGCGTAATACAGTTTGAATCGCTTCCGCCACTACAGCCCAGTTGTTTTCCAGGTCGTCTTTCAGTTTGGCTTCATTGAGGATCAATTTGCCCATACCTTTTTGGATAGACTTGGTAGCCAGCAGGGTATGACCAAAGGGTACGCCCAGGTTGCGTAGTACAGTAGAATCGGTAAGATCGCGTTGTAAGCGGGAAACCGGGAGTTTGGCGCTCAGGTGCTCAAATAAGGCGTTGGCCAAACCGAGGTTGCCTTCTGCATTCTCGAAATCGATCGGGTTTACCTTGTGTGGCATGGCAGAGGAACCCACCTCGTTTTTCTTGATCTTCTGTTTGAAGTAATCCATGGAGATATATGTCCATATGTCGCGGCAGAAGTCCAGCAATATAGTATTGATACGTTTCAGGGTATCAAATTGAGCGGAGATATTATCGTAATGTTCAATCTGGGTGGTGTACTTCATACGTTGCAGCCCCAGGGTATTATTAACAAATTTTTCCCCGAATTTTTCCCAATCAATCTTCGGAAATGCTACATGGTGGGCGTTGAAGTTACCGGTAGCGCCGCCAAATTTTGCGGCAAAAGGAATGTGTCCCAGTAAATTGATTTGTCCTTCCAGCCGCTCTACGAATACCAGTATTTCTTTACCGAGAATAGTAGGAGAAGCGGGTTGTCCGTGGGTACGGGCCAGCATGGGCACTTCCATCCAGGATTGGCCCAGCTTTTTCAATTCCAGGATCAGGTTAGCCAGTGCTGGCATGTAAACATGCTCTACAGCGTCTTTCCACAGGAGCGGCGTAGCGGTATTATTTACATCCTGGGAGGTAAGGCCAAAGTGCACCCATTCCATTCTATCTTCCAGGCCCAGGTTCTTCATTTCATTTTTAAGGAAGTATTCTACTGCCTTCACGTCGTGGTTGGTGATTTTCTCCGTATCCTTGATCAGTTGTGCGTTTTCTACTGTAAACTCCTGATATATTTTACGCAGGGCAGCATATTTGGTTTTAGGCAGCGCAAACACTTTCTGTTCGGCAAGTGCAATAAAGTATTCCACCTCTACCATCACACGGTAACGGATTAACGCAAATTCAGAGAAATAATTGGCCAGCTCGTCCAGTTGCTTGCGATAGCGCCCGTCCAGCGGAGAAATGGCAGTTAATGGTTGTAGTTGCATAATGTTTCTTTCCAGTATTACAATTAACTTGTTTATCCGGTTACAAGTGCTGATCGCATCCTGTATTTCAGGACGACGAATTTCAAATAGGACTTGTTAACCGGGATTTAATTACTTTTGCAGCTTCAAAATTACTGAAATTGGAACGGAAAGTAAAAGTTGCGGCTGTAAGTTATTTGAATACGAAGCCTTTATTGTTTGGATTCAAGGATCATCCGGTATTGGAGATGATGGAATTATCGATGGATTACCCAGCTAAGATTGCCCAGCAGCTGATAGATGGAGAGGTGGATGTAGCGTTGGTGCCAGTGGCTATTATTCCTAAATTGAAGGAATATCACATTATCGCAGATTATTGTATTGGCGCCGAAGGACCTGTGGCCTCCGTTTGTTTGTACAGTGAAGTGCCCTTAAATGATATTAAGCGCATTTATCTGGACTATCAAAGCCGCACTTCTGTAGCCTTGCTAAAGGTGCTGATACGTGAATATTGGAAACTGGATGTAGAATTTGTAAATACCAGCGATACCTACCAAGACAAGATCAAAGGTGCCGATGCCGGATTGGTAATAGGCGACCGGGCTTTGGTACAACGTAAGGTATCTCCATATATCTATGACCTGGCAGAACATTGGGTGCGCTTTACAAGCCTGCCTTTTGTGTTTGCTGCCTGGATCAGTAATAAACCGTTGCCCATTGATTTTATAAAAGCATTCAATGATGCTACGGGTACCGGTATCCGGAATATTCCTGCTGTAGTAGTGGAAAATCCTTATGAGGTATATGATCTTACTACTTATTATATACATAACATCAGTTATCCACTAACGCCTTCAAAAAAGCAAGGTATGCAGCGGTTCCTGGGTTATTTGCTGCAAGAGCAACCGGCAGCTGCCAGCGCCAGCTAAGGCCGTTGGCCGATCTTTTTTAGGTTAACAGCTAGTTCCTAACAGCTATCTGGCTTTGCTCTTTTTTAAGTATCTTCATGACTCGTGTTTCAATATTGGCTTAATTTAATACACAGTCATGAACATCGGCATCCTAGGAAGCGGTCCGGTAGGACTTACCCTTGGTAAAGGTCTTATCCAGTCCGGACACCATATCACTATTGGCACCCGTAATCCGTCGAAGGAATCTCTGCAACAATGGATAAAGCGGCAAGGGAAGCAAGCCACTGCTGGTACTTTCCGGCATGCCGCCGAATTTGGCGAGCTATTGTTGATCTGCACTAGTTGGATAGGTACCAAAAAGGCCATTGAGGCCGCCGGCATCTGGAATTTCAAGACAAAGACCGTAGTAGATGTTACCAATCCCCTCGATGGTAAAGGCCCCGATGAACATGGGCGGTTTACCTTCACGATCGGGCATAACTATTCTGCCGGAGAACAAATACAGGCGTGGTTGCCACCAGATGCTAATGTGGTGAAAGCCCTGAGTTGTATAGGCCACGAAAAGATGTTGCTGCCCGAATTCCAGGAAGGAGCCCCTACTATGTTTATTGCAGGTAATAATCCTGAGGCTAAAAAACAAGTAACAGACCTCTTATCGCAGATAGGATGGCAAGATGTGGCTGATATGGGCCGGATAGAAATGAGCCGCAGCATAGAGCCCCTCTCACTTTTATGGGCCGCTTACGGCTTTTTAAATAACAGTAACAATCATGCCTTCAGGCTATTAAAAAAATAAGGAGGAGAGATCATAGCCTGATTCCTCCTCCTTATTTTATAGGTTATTGCAGCTCCCTGCTACTTTACCTGTTTGGTATTAATGTAGAAGTTTTTGTCTACCTCAAAATCTTGGAGGTTGGTTAAAGTTGTATTGGCGCTATGCCATAACGTGCCGGGATATACTAACTTATAGCCATTGTCGTTTAGCTTCACTTTTACGGGCATATTAAAATCTTTTACATCAGAGCTCCAACGGAATTGTAACTGCCGTCCTACAAAGCGATATTCCAGGGTAGGAATGGTGGTATGGCGTAGGTATTGGTCGAATACCTTACTGAGGTCCATGCCTACCACCTTACTCATATAGTCTTCTACTTCCTTGGAGGTAACCGTTTTATGGTAGAAGGTTTGATTGAGTCCTCTGAGCAGCTGCCGGAAGGCTTCATCATTTTCCATGATCTGCCGGATGTTATGGATCATATTAGCGCCTTTATAATACATGTCTCCGCTGCCCTCGGCATTTACGCCATAAGGAGCAATAATGGGCACATCATTTTTAATATTCTTCCGCAAACCGATTACGTAAGCATTGCCGGCCTCTTTACCAAATTCGCATTCTGTATACAATGCTTCGGAGTAGTTGGTAAATGATTCGTGTATCCACATGTCGGCCAAGTCTTTGCTGGTAATGTTGTTGCCAAACCATTCATGTCCGCTTTCGTGTATGATCAGGAAATCCCATTTTAATCCCCATCCGGTACCAGACAGGTCGGTGCCCTTGTAGCCCATCCGGTAATTGTTGCCATAGGCGACTGCACTTTGGTGCTCCATGCCTAGGTAAGGTGCTTCAATGAGTTTGTAGCTGTCTTTATAAAAAGGATATTTTCCGAACCAATACTCAAAACATTTCAACATGGGCTTTACCACTTTGAAATGTTCTCTTGCCTTTTCTTCATTATAATCCAATACCCAGAAGCCGAGGTCCAGTTTACCGCCTTCGCCGGAATAGGTATCTTTCATTTCAATGTAGTTGCCGATGTTAAGGGCTACGTCGTAGTTGTTGATTGGGCTGCCAACATACCATACATAGGTATGGGTACCATCTGTATTAGGTATGATTTTCTTTAACCGTCCGTTGGATACGTCTACCAGGTCGTTGGGAACTGTAACCTGTATGGTCATTTCTTCCGGTTCGTCGCTCTGGGTGTCTTTATTGGGCCACCAGATGCTGGCGCCCAGGCCTTGGCAGGCGGTAGCGATCCAATGCCGGCCTTTTTCGTCCTGGGTCCATACAACGCCGCCATCCCAAGGGGCATTTTTTGCCCGCCGGGGCTTACCGCTATAGTATATGGTGATTTGTTTGGATTTATTTTTAGGCTGGGTAGATTTTAGTTGTATAAACCAGGCATTACTATCGCGGGTAAACGATAAAGATTTTTTATCCTGTAATACGCTGTCAATGATCATTGGCGTTTGTAGATCTATCTGCATGACAGAGTCAACGCTCAATATCTGGTAAGTAATGGTATTGAAGCCACTGAAGGTGCTATCTTTCGGATTTACGTTTACATGCAGGTCGTATTTGGTTACATCCCACCAGGCACGCTGAGGGGTAATACTTCCCCGTAGCGTATCTGCTCTGCTGAACTGCTGTTGTTGAGCCGTTGCGGTAAAGATTGCCATTAGGGCCATAAAAAGCATCGGTATGCCGCGCATAATTCTTCGTATATTTTAACCTGAAAGATATTAATTTACTGCCAAATGAAAAGTTGTTATTGTCAGGCGGTTATATTGCCCTGTTACCTTATACTCTTAAGTATAGGAAGCTTATGGTCTTGCAAGAGCCCTTCAAAAGAGCATCGGCAGGTGTTCCGGTACAACAGCGCCAACGGTTTGGCTACGTTAGACCCCGCTTTTGCAAAAAGCCAGGAAGTGATATGGGCAGTGAAACAACTATATAATACCCTGGTAGAAACAGACAGTAACCTGGAGATCCGCCCTTCGCTGGCGAAAGCCTGGTCTGTTGCTGCAGACCACAGGACCTATACTTTCCACTTGCGTACAGATGTTTATTTCCATGATAGCGACATCTTCCCGGATGGGAAGGGGCGTCGTATGACGGCCCAGGATGTAGTATACAGCCTCCGGCGCATTATGGACCCCGCCACCGCTTCTCCCGGCGCCTGGATTTTTAATGGTAAATTGAGTGCAGATACGGGGTTTACCGCACTTAACGATTCTACTTTTCAACTCACCCTTTACCGGCCTTTCCATCCGGTGTTAGGCATATTAAGCATGCAATACTGTTCTATAATACCACATGAAGCCATAGCAAAGTACGGGAAGGATTTCCGTAACCACCCCTGTGGCACCGGGCCATTCCGGTTTTTCTTATGGGATGAAGGACAGGCGCTGGTACTGCACCGCAATCCTGCTTATTTTGAAAAGGATGCCAAGGGCCGTAACCTACCTTATCTGGATGCGGTGCAAGTTAGCTTCCTGGAAAGTAAGGCATCTGAGTTTCTCTTGTTCAGGCAAGGGCAATTAGACTTTATGAATGATATAGATGCCTCCTTTAAAGACGAGGTATTAACCAAACAGGGGCAATTGCGAAAGGAATGGATAGGTAAAATGCAGCTCAGCAAACATGCTTACCTGAATACAGAATACCTGGGCTTTTTGGTAGACAGTAGCAACCCACTTGTCCGTGAATCGCCATTGCGCCTCAAAAAAATACGGCAGGCCATCAATTATGGTTTCGACAGGATCAAGATGATGACCTATCTCCGCAACGGTATTGGTACAGCTGCGTTGTCGGGCTTTGTTCCGGCAGGGTTGCCTTCTTTTGATAGCGTAAAAGTAAGCGGGTATTATTATAACCCGGTATTAGCCAGACAGTTGCTGCGGGAAGCCGGGTATCCCGATGGTAAAGGGCTTCCGGTGATCAAATTACTATCTATTCCTTCTTATGCCGACCTGGGCAATTATTTAGCTAATCAGTTACAGGAAATAGGTATGCATATAGAAGTGGAAGTAGTACAGAAGAGTTTGCTACTGGAGCAAACCGCTAAATCCCAGGCACTTTTTTTCCGGGCCAGTTGGATAGCCGACTACCCGGATGCAGAAAGCTACCTGGCTATGTTTTATAGCAAAAACCCGGCGCCACCTAACTATACCCGTTACCATAATCCTACTTTTGATCAGCTGTATGAAAGGGCGCTGGAAGAGAATAATGATAGCAGCCGGTATGTTTTATATCAGGAAATGGACCGGATGATTATAGCAGATGCTGTTGTGGTACCGTTATTTTATGATGAAGTGATCAGGTTGGTGCAACCTAATGTTAGCGGATTAGTGAATAATGGAATGAATCTGTTGGAGCTACGAACGGTGCAAAAAAACGTTCCCTGAGTGATGAAAAAACGTCCGCAAATGCCTTCATTAAAAAAACGTCGGCTGGCTGTACCCGCTGAAAACCAATACAGTAAAGGGAAAAATTAAATTTAAAATTATTTTAACGTTTCCTTCACTAAGCTACGTTTTTTTTGTCCTTTATATCTACCTATTTAGATTACCTTTGGCACTTATTTGTCAATTTTAAAGTATAGAAATGACGGCGATCCTGATATTCTTTTGTGTGCACTGGTTCTTTTCATTGTTCTTTCACACATTCTATTTACACAGATACGCATCTCATCAGATGTATACTACCAGCAAATTCTGGGAGCGTTTCTTTTATTTTTCTACCTGGTTTTTCCAGGGGTCATCATATTTGATTCCAAGAGCTTATGGGGTTATGCACCGCATGCACCACGAGTATAGTGATACAGAAAAAGACCCGCATTCTCCTCACTTCTTTAAAGATGTGTGGACGATGATGGTGCAAACCCGTAAAATATATGGCGGTTTTGTAGACCGTACCAGTACCATAGATCCTAAGTTTACAGCGGAACCATTACCAGAATGGGATGCGATGGATAAATTCGGCGACAGCAATATTACACGCTTTGCGTGGATGGCCGCTTATATCGCTTTTTATGTTGCTTTTGTTCCGGCTGGCATGTGGTATCTCTATTTATTGTTGCCTATTCACTTCCTGATGGGGCCTGTACAAGGCGCTATCGTTAACTGGTGCGGACATAAATATGGTTACCAGAACTTCGACAATGGCGATCATTCCAGGAATACTTCTCCATGGGGTATTGTATTAATGGGAGAGTTGTTTCAGAACAACCACCATAAGTTTAAGGATAGTCCTAACTTTGCCAAGAAATGGTATGAGCTGGATCCTAGCTATCAGGTGATGAAATTGCTGAATGTAATGGGTATCATCAAGCTTAAGCCAGCAGTGGTTACACCAGCCCAGCTGAAAGAAGCGAAAGCTGCATAATAACACTGTACAATCAATCTGTTACAATAATAAAAGTGCCTTACCGTAAATGGTGAGGCATTTTTTATTATTGGCTGCCCTTTAATTGTTACCTCGTGATAGGGCTGTTATGGCGGTATCCGGATTTAGCTAAATGCTCTATATGAAACGTAATGGGCGAGCGACAACATGGGCAGATCCCCTTTACTGTCGCCGTAGGCATATATTTCCCGGAAGTTTTCGAGGTGGTAAGCCTGCCGGATGCGATTTACTTTTTCTTCCCCATTGCAATTGATGCCTCGTATCTTTCCGGTAATGCTTTTATTTTTTATCTCAAGCCGGGTGCCCAGGCAGATAATATTTTCAGATCTGCACCAGGGCGCTACCCAATCTTGTGCAGAGGCGGTTACCACTACCACATGATGTCCTTGTTGCTGGTGATTGCGTATGGCTGTCAACGCTTCGGGGCGGATAATGGCCGGTAGCCGCTGTGCGCAGAAATCTTCACAATAACGGGTAAAATCAGCGGCAGGCATCTCTCCGAAAAAATATCCCAATACCTGTTCTTTTATATGTTGGGCAGTGGTTAGCTTTAATTTAAATTGTACCAGGGCTGGCAGCAATTGCACAATGCCGGCATACATAGCCGCCCTGCCTTTATGGAAGCGAATAATTTCCCAGAGCGTATCCCGGTTGGTGATAGTACCGTCGAAGTCAAATAAAGCAATCGTCAAAGTGAAAGTTTTTTGAAAATACCTTCCGGTATCAGTTTGATAATGAGCATAATGTATTTCCAATGCCATTTCACGTATATCGTATGCTGTTGTTTACGGACTGCTTTAAATATAGCTTCGGCCACCGCGGTTGGTTGTGCGGTTAGCAGCGGTGGGAGTGTGAGGTGTTGCGTCATTTGGGTATTAACGAAACCTGGTTTTACCGTGATAACGTGTACACCGCTGCGATATAACCGGTTGCGTAATCCACTGAGATAGGCGGTAAACCCGGCTTTAGCGCTGCCATAAATATAATTGCTTTGGCGCCCGCGTTCTCCGGCTACCGAGCTGATGCCTATAATAGTGCCCCGGTTAACTGCTACATAATTGTCTGCAATGATATTTAAGATAGACACAGCGCCGGTATAATTGGTATGAATAATCGCTGCAGATTCCAGCCAGTTTTGTTGCGCTTTTTCCTGGTCGCCCAGGTAGCCAAATACGCAAACGGTGATATCTGGCGTTGTGGGTAATGCATGATAGAATCCGGCATGGGTATTAAAATCGGTCGCGTTAAAAGTGTGGGTGGTGGCGGTGATCCCATAGCGTACCTGCAGGTCTTGCTGCTGTGGTAAGAGTGCAGAGGCGTCCCGGCCAGCTAGTTGTATATCATATTTTGCAGCGGCGAATTTTCTGGCAATGGCAACGGCAATGTCGGAGCCAGCGCCTAATAGTAGTACTGTTGGCATGTGAGGTGTATCGTTAAAACAAGGTGACTATTTAGTTAATAATAAACGTTCAGATTGGCGGGATTCGAAACGGGCGCCGGAATTATACTGCTGGATAATGTTAGCAAACTGTTGGGCATTAGGGTAGCTGTTCCAGAAAACCTCCTGTTTCATCCGGGCATCTTTGGAGAGGTACAACCGGCCGCCATATTGCAGCACAATTTTGTCGAGTTCGTCAAGGAATTCGAACAGTCCTTTCCGGATGGGGAAGTCTAGCGCCAGGGTGTAACCTTCCATGGGGAAGGAAATCAGGCTGTCTTGTTTACCAAATACTTTCAACACGGCAAGGAAGGAGCCCCAGCCTTTTTCACTGATCCGTTGCAGGATATTGATCAATCCTTCTTTTTGGTTAAGGGATACTACAAATTGGTATTGTACAAAGCCTGCTTTGCCATAGCCCCGGTTCCAGTGCAGGATGGCATCCAGTGGATAAAAGAAAGGTTCGTAAGGGATGATTTTGTGCATCACCTTCTTGTAATTTTTACCGTAATACAGCCAGTTGAAGGCTTTCACTGTAAAAGTATTCAACGCAAAGGATGGTAGGTTAAAGGGAAGGGTGAGCTTTCGTTTAGCCGGAAGGGTAAGCGGAGCCTTCCTTTGTTCAAGTGTTAATTCTTCAGGGGCAGCATGTTCTCCTACAATAAGGATGCTCCGGCCAAAGGAAGCGCCTTTTTGCAGGCAATCTATCCAAGCCATGGAGTAGGTATAATGTTTATACTCATCGAACAGTTGCAGTACTTCTTCCAGGTTGCGGGCTTTCAGTTGGGTTTGGCGGATATAGGCGGTAGCCACTTTTTTGAGACGGAATTTCACCCGTGTAATCACGCCTGTTAGTCCCATACCTCCACAGGTAGCCCAAAAGAGGTCTTCGGCTTGGTTGGGTGCGCAGCGGATAGTTTCACCAGTGGCAATGAGTACGTCCATATCTATAATATGACCAGAGAAAGCGCCATCTACGTGATGGTTCTTACCATGCACGTCGGAGGCTACGGCTCCGCCAATGGTAATATACTTGGTGCCTGGGGTAACAGGAAGGAACCATCCCTGAGGAACGATGAGGTCTAATATCTGGTCGAGGGTAACACCAGCCTGTATATCCAGTATGCCCATGGCCGTATCCAGCGAAAGTACCTTGTCGTACTTCAGCATATTGATGCTGTGTTTGCCTAGTGAAGCATCGCCATAACAACGGCCATTTCCTCTGGCTATCATCCCGGAATGGGAAGCAATATATTTACGGAGTTGATCTTCCTGGGTAAAGAAATGTTCATCACTGTCAACAGTGGGGTAGTTTCCCCAGTTGGCTAACCGTTTTTGCATTATTCAAATATTTTTTTGTCTGTCGGTAAATAAATTAAAACATAAAAACTAAGTACCCACAGGATGATGGTTAATTGAATAAAACGGTCTTTATATAGGATTTTGGTGGGAGAACCAGTATTGTTCTCCACGTAGGTTATTTGCAAATATCGTAATAATCCGCCAATTACAAAGAGTGTGGTATAATAAAGGCGGTAGGTCTTAAAGCGGAGCTGTGTTTCAGGAGAGATGGTATAGGTTAGGTAGGCAACTATAATGATGGCAGATACCAGGGCGAGCATCACGTTCAGGAAATCGGAGTTATAGCCGCTGGCGGCTTTTCGCATATCCTTACCCGTGTCTTGTTTAATGAGTATATCATCGCGCCGTTTGGCGATGGCCATAAAGAGGGCAAGTAGGAATATCATGATCACCAGCCATTCGGAAAGGGGTACCTGGGCGGCCACCCCGCCGCATTTGGCGCGTAACACAAAACCGGTAGAAAGGATCATGATATCCAAGATGGAAATGTGTTTCAAGCCCAGGCAGTACAAGATATTCATGACGAAGTAAATGCTCAGGATAAAGACAAATTTGCCATTCACCAGCCACCCAAGACCATAACCAACTAGTATGCAGGCTACAAAAAGAACCAGGGCCGCCTGTTTGGAAATTTCTCCCGAAGCCAGCGGGCGTTTACATTTTACTGGATGTAGCCTGTCGGCTGCTATATCCTGGTAGTCGTTTAGAATATATATGCTGCTGGCAGTAATGCTAAAAGAGAAAAAGGCGATGACCAGCTCCAGTAATTTGGCTGTATTGAATAGTTCGCCGGCAAAAAAGAGCGGGATAAAAAGGAAGGTATTCTTTACCCAGTGCTTGGGTCTCAGTAACTTAATGTATTTCATGGGGGAACTAGAGTTGACACGTCGCCGCCAAATTACAATTAATTCGATTACTTTTGGCCTCCATTTTACAGTTGATTATAAACCACAACGAATCCCAAACCACTATGCCAGTTTTATCCCTACAACGCCAGAAATGGGTCATTGCCGAAAATATCCTCATTATTGCATTGGCGTTGGTGCCTTTGTTGGTGACTTTCCCTTACCGGGTCAATATTTTTTTATCGTGGGAAGGAGCCTACCGTATTTCCTCCGGGCAGATGCCTTTCAAAGATTTTGGGACGCCGTTGGGCTATGGGTTTTGGATTATTCCGGCTTTGTTTTTCAAGTGTTTTGGCCCGGAAATGATCACGCTGGTAAAGGCGCAGGTGTTCATTAACTTGTTGGCCGGTTTTTCTTTCCGGTCTATCCTGAGAACGCTGAACGTTAAACCAGGTGTGCGTTTCTTGTCGGTGCTGGTATTTGTATTGTCGTATTCCTTTTTTAATTTCTGGCCTTGGTACAATCATACGGTGATTGTATTTGAACTGATAGGGATCAGTTGTTTGCTACGGTCTTTTTTTACGGATATCCGGCTACGTAGTTACCTGTGGATGTTACTGGCTGCCTTTTTCATCTTCCTTTCCATTTTTACCAAACAAGATGGCGGGGGGATGGCTTTTATGCTTTGCCTGCTTTTTGTGGCCTACAATAGTTTTCAGACCCGTCGTTGGTGGGACTTGCTCCTGTTTCCCGGAATGGTACTTGGTATTGCCCTGCTTTTCATTGTGCCGCTGCTGCCGGGATTTGCTTATTGGTTTAACCATGGGCAACCGCCGCATAGCTCACGCTTATCCATCAACGATCTTACAGATGAAATATTGGGCAGTTCCAATTGGATCAAAGGATATGTGTTGTTGGTGGTATTATGTATTGCCGCCCGTTTAAAACAAGGAAAGGTTTGGTTACAGGAACGCAGAGAGGTATTATTTATATTGCTGACTTTGGGGATGCTGGGGGAAGCAGCCATTTTCCAGGTTACAAGTTATACGCCGCCAGATAATAATATCTTCTTTCATAGTTTTGCTTTTGCATTTATTACCAGCTATTTATGCGATTTATTGCAGGTAAATACTGATCGTGTCCGTCCTTTGTTGGGCGCTACGTTACTGGTATTGTTCTGGTGGTCTGGTACCTGGTGGAAGTATGTAAGCCGTTTTACGGACAGGTTGTTTCCTGCGCAGGAAATGGTGTTAAACGATCCTCATCATGAAAATGTGGTAAACCGGAGAAATTATATGATCAGCACAGATACGACAGACGTGCCGGTTACCCAATGGGTATTTTCAAACCTGAAGCCTTTGCGGAAAATTTATATGCCGGCCTCTACAGTAAAAGGGATAGACCGTGTGCTTGCCTTGCCGGTAGTAAAGGAGAAGAGGGAGAATATTAAGGTACTGAATATGACTGAGTTAACGCCTTTAGCTGCTGCTATGCCCTATCATCTGGAAACCGGGCCGGATATCCCGTTATGGTATCACCTGGGCGTAGGGATGTTTAACCGGCAATTGGCAGCCTATACACAGAAAGTAAGGGAGCATCATTATGACCTGGTGATTTTTGAATATGCTCCTGGTTTAAATAACTTTTTTCCCTTTGCTTTACGCAACGAATTGCAACAACAATATCACCAGGTTGATTCTTTTTTAGCGCCAAGGCGTCCAACAAATGCTATGATAGAAGTATATATTAAATAATATATATGATTTCCACTTGGCTAAGCTGTGAGGGTGTAATTATTTAATACTTTGTATTTTTTATATATGTTTAAAATGATTTATTTTTTTGGTGGCCACGTGTAATTTAGATATTTTTACAATACATTATTTAAAGGAAGCAAGAGGTGGAAAAATGAGCCAACCTGGTAGCCAGCTAACGATTAAAATACTATTATTATATTACCGGAACCAGCCATTTAATGGCTGGTTTTTTATTTTTCAATTAACTGATTTTTAAATATTTAAATTCATCTACTTCATGTGTTGTTTTAAGATGATAAAAAGCTGTTTTTATCCTTATTTTTGATTAACCAATAAAATGTATTTTGATGGTTAAAAATAAAATGTACCTTCATTACAAATGATGTGTATGTCTATCGAAAAGTCTGTTACCACCCTTCGTTTGGAAGGCAGCATATTATGCCTCGATTTTATTAATACGGTTGAAAACCGGAAGAAAGCAGCGCCTTACGATTACCTCAACAGCTTTAAAGATTTGTTGAAATGGTATGCGCATACCGGTGCCTTATCTCCCAAAATAATCCATACTTTGGAACGGTTGGCGAAAGATTACCCACAAAAGGCAACCATTGTTTTTGACAAATGCAAACAGTTGCGTGAATTGTTGCATAGTATTTTGTCGCGTTTGGTTGCAAAGAAATCTCCTCTTCCGGAAGATCTTTTGTTATTTAACCGGTTTATCAGTGAAGCGTACGCAAGCATTGAAATCAGTTTTCCAGCAGGGCAGGGGCTGCTACAATTTAATGCACCGGTATTGGAGCAGGTATATTGGTGGTTAATAAAATCTGCAGTGGAATTATTTATTTCCCCAATGGTAACGGGCGTAAAGGAATGCCCCGGTTGTGGATGGCTTTTCCTGGATAAGAGTAAAAATGGTTCCCGTAAATGGTGCAGTATGCGTACTTGCGGAGATGTAAGCAAGGTAAAGGCGTATATGCAGCGGCAGCGTTAATACTTAACAAGACAGTACCTTTGTTTTCCCCCTGATAATCTGTATATTACCAACTCACCCTTATCCTGCTCTGGATAATTCCCTGTTGAAGAACCCACAACCTGGTAGCAGTATTTTATTTATTTATATATGTAGGTTCCGCTCTTTTGGGTGCATTTTTTGTTTTGTTGTCGCTGCCTGTTGAAAATAATTAGATAATAGATTATATAAACTGACTATGCGAAAAACCATTATTGTATCAAACAGACTGCCTGTAAAAATTTCTGAATCCAATGGTGAATATATCATGCAACCTAGTGAAGGGGGCTTAGCCACTGGGCTGGGTTCTATTTACCGTGAAGGAAATAATATATGGATAGGCTGGCCCGGGCAGGAAATTTCAGCAGAGAAAAACCAGGAAAAAATAACCCGGCAACTACGTAAACTAAACCTGATGCCGGTTTTTCTGACGCAAGAAGAGATTAATAATTTTTATGAAGGCTTTTCTAATGAAACACTGTGGCCTGTTTTCCACTATATGGCTGTTTATGCACGCTATGAGCAGGATTATTGGGATGCCTATTATGAAGTGAATAAAAAGTTCAGGGACATTGTTTTAAAACTTGCCGCTCCTGGCGATATTATCTGGATACATGATTATCAGTTATTATTATTGCCTGGCATGATCCGGGCAGAAATGCCGGAAATCTCTATCGGCTTTTTCCAGCATATTCCTTTCCCTTCCTTTGAGCTATTCCGCTTGCTTCCCTGGAGGGCTGAAATATTAGAAGGCATGTTGGGGGCCGACCTGATGGGTTTTCATACGTTCGATGATACTCGCCATTTTCTGAATGCCGCTAATCGCATCTTGCCAGTGAACACTTCGGCCAATGTTGTATCGTGGAACGACCGCGCTATTGTGGTAGAAACATTTCCTATGGGTATTGATTTCAACAAATATGCAGCACTGGGCAACAATCCGGAAGTGCGTAAACAGGTCGGTTATCTCAAAGATAATTTCCAACATGAGCGGATGGTGCTTTCTATAGACCGGCTGGATTATAGCAAAGGCATTCTCCAGCGTTTGCAGGCATTTGAGCTATTGTTGCAGCTGCAACCTGAATATGTTGGGAGGGTAGTACTATATATGATTGTGGTGCCTTCACGCGATACGGTACCCCAGTATAAAGAACTCCGTGATGAAATTGACAAATTGGTGGGAAACATTAACGCCCGTTTCCGTACCCTTGCCTGGCATCCCATCCAGTATTTTTACCGTTCTTTTCCCGTGGAGATATTATCAGCGCTCTATAATTTTGCCGATATCTGCCTGGTTACTCCAATGCGGGATGGGATGAACCTTGTTAGCAAAGAATATGTGGCCAGCCGTAATAATAATGATGGCGTGCTGATTCTCAGTGAGATGGCCGGGGCATCTAAAGAGCTAATAGATGCCCTTATTGTAAACCCTAATAATATCGGGGCTTTTACCCGCGCTATTGTAGATGCCCTGAATATGCCACTGGAAGAACAACAACGACGCATGAAACAGATGCGTGCCATAGTGGCCAAATTTAATATTCACCATTGGGTGAAGTTATTTATGACACGCCTGCAGGAAGTGAATGAAATGCAACAGAATATGCTGGCCCGCCGTGTGAACCAGGAAACCGCCGTTTTGATCCGCCAGCAGTACCATGAAGCTAAAAAAAGGATTATTTTCCTGGATTATGATGGTACGCTGGTTGGTTTTCAACCTAATATAGATATGGCTTCTCCAGATCCAGACCTGTACCAGTTGCTCAGAGAGCTGTCGGCTGTTCCTGGCAACGATATTGTGATGATCAGTGGTAGGAAGCATGAAACATTGGGAGACTGGTTCGGTCATCTAAAATTAGACCTCATTGCAGAACATGGCGCCTGGCAAAAAACCAAGGAAGGAGAGTGGTACCAGTTACCTGGGTTAACAGATAAATGGAAAAAAGAAATCCTGCCCATTATGGAGTTAGCCACCGACCGTACTCCCGGTTCCCTGATAGAAGAGAAAAGTTATTCCCTGGTATGGCATTACCGGAAAGTGGAATCCGGGTTAGGAGAGCTGCGTGCTAATGAACTGATGAGTACCCTCCGTTATTTCACCGTGGAAAAAGGTTTGCAGGTATTGCCCGGTGATAAAGTAATAGAAGTGAAGAATGTAGAGATCAATAAAGGTAAAGCGGCCCTAAGCTGGTTAAATCATAAGAGGTACGATTTTATGATGGCTATGGGAGATGACGTAACGGATGAGGATATCTTTAAAGCGCTTCCGCCCAAAGCCATTACAATTAAGGTAGGCAGCCAGGTTTCGGCTGCACAATATTACCTCAGAAGTTATCATGAGGTCAGGCATTTGCTCCGAACACTAAAGCAGTAACTACAAAAAAATCGGTGTGTCCAATTTCATTGCAATGCGGTAGGCGGCATTCATCAAACCTACATGGCTATATGCTTGGGGGAAGTTGCCCCATTGGCTGCCGGAATCGGCAGCTACATCTTCACTGAACAGCAGGAGGTGGTTGGAATATTGTAGGAGTTTCTCAAATTCGCGTTGGGCATCTTCTAATCTGCCTACGCAGGCGAGTGCTTCTACATACCAGAAGGCGCAAACAAGGAAAGTGGTTTTGGGCTTACCGAAATCGTCTGAATGGCGGTAGCGGTAAAACAAGCCTTCCGGTGTTTTGAGTTCTTTTTCCAATGCTGAGAGATGATCTTTAGCCCGGTCTGAGTGGGGATCAAGATAATTCATCATGATCAGTTGCAGCGTGCTGGCGTCGAGGTATTCGCTGCCTGCGGCGTTGGTATATACTTTCCTTACGGGGTCGTAACAGCTTTCGATATGGACTGTTGCCCTTTCTTTGAGGGCGAGCGCTTTTTGCCGTAATGCTTCATTGCCGATAGTGCGGGCCATTTTTTCAGCGGCTGCGCAACCGGCCCATTGAAACAGGTTCGTATAGCAATAGATGTTAGCCATATTCCTAAATTCCCAGATGCCTGCGTCTTTTTCGTCAATGGTTTTTTCTATCTTTTTCAAGAGCAGGTCTATCCATCTGTCGGAGTCTTTCCGTTCAGAGAAAATAAACCGGTGGTCGGTGTATAGGGGGAGCATAGAGATGAGCACTTGTCCGTAGATATCATTTTGAATATGCTCGTAAGCCTGGTTGCCCACCCGTACAGGCTTATTGCCCATGTAGCCATCCAGTTCGGGCAATACCCTTTCCAGCAGGGTTTTGTTACCCGTAATACCGTAGAGGGGTTGATAGCGGAAATCACCTGAAAAAGAGATATCAGTAATATAGCCGAAGTAGCGTTCCATTTCTTCGAAATGGCCAATATGGTTCAGGGCGGTAATCACATAGTAGGTATCGCGCATCCAACAGTAGCGGTAGTCCCAGTTGCGGCCACTGTCCGGAAATTCCGGTAAGCTGGTGGTGCTGGCCGCTATAATGGCGCCAGTATCTTCAAATTGGTGTATTTTGAGCACTAAGGCAGAACGGATTACATAGGGCTGGAAATAATTGGCGATAGAAGACTGCCTAATCCATGTTCTCCAATATAATATGGTTTCCCGCAAAAATCTTTCAGCGGTGCTAATCAGCGGCGCTTCCAGAGGGTGGCCATAAGTTAGCAGCAAATAACGGGTATCGTTCAATACAAAAAATTCATCCTCAAAAACATAGCTTACCGGGATATTGGTGGTGAGCCGGATGTTTTCATCGCAGCCAACAAACTCAATATGGCTGCTGCCGCGCATACGTTGCAATCGTTGGGCGCCATAATCGCACACTGGGGCACATTTTACCCGGATGCGAGGAGAGCCTTCCAGGGGTTCTACTTTTCGGATCAGCATCAAGGGTCTAAAAAATCTTTCATATTGCACAAAGCGCGGTGTGAAGTCGGTGACGCGGTAGCTGCCTTCCGGGGTGGAAATTTCGGTACAAAGTACATTGGTATTTTCCAGGTAATATTGATGGGTTGTATAATCATTTTCCGGAAGGATAGAAAATTCGCCTCCTTTATTTTTATCCAGCAGGCCTCCGAAAATAAAAGAGCTATCCATGCGGGGCCAGCAAAGCCAATCGATGTTGGTGTCCTTATTTATATGCGCCAGAAATGCACAGTTACCGATAAGTCCTGTCTCATAAATATGTCTTTCCATAAGTCCTGCCGTTTTTTGAATTACATTTTTACCTGAGAATTGTTCATCGAAACAAAAGCTCTTGCACTAATGTTCTGGCCTAACAAAGGGCTGAGTTGCAGATAATATTGATGGAATACCTTATTTTTAATACAAAGCGCCACAGCAATGCAAATATTAAAAGAACAGCATTATCTGCCGCAGTTTATAGCGCCAGTACAAAGTGGAGATACTCAAACATACTTACTGGCAGGCGACTTGGGAGGCACCAAAACGAACCTGGCGTTATTCAGTTTATGGCATGGGAAATTAGATATGATCAGGGAAGAAACATATCCTTCGCGTAATTATACCAGTTTTTCGGAGATCATACAACAATTCATTAACGAAGGAAAAGACATCCTTCCCCAGCGTATATGCGTAGGAGTGGCCGGGCCGGTAGTACGGGGCAAAGTAGAGTTAACCAATCTGGCGATGGAGGTGAATGAGGAAGAGATCAGGCGAGGGACCGGCATAGGACTGGTGTGTTTAATCAATGATCTGGAGGCTACAGCCTATGGATTAGCTACCCTGGCTCAGCAGCAGCTCATCACCTTACACCGGGGCGCCCCGGATCATAGTGGCAACATGGCGCTTATTGCACCAGGTACAGGGTTGGGAATGGCTGGTTTATATTGGGACGGCGCCTACCATCACCCATTTGCGACAGAAGGGGGGCATACCGATTTTTCTCCGAGAACAGACCTGGACATATTGTTATTTCGGTATTTACAGGATAAATATGAAATTGTAAGCGGGGAGCGTGTAGTAAGTGGACCAGGTATTTTTGATATTTATGAATTCCTGAGGGATGTAAAAGGGATGGAGGAACCTGCTGCTTTTCGTGATGTACTGAATACGGGGAATGCTTCTGCGGCCATCAGCAAGGCCGCGCTGGAAGCCAAACTGCCACTCTGCGTAAAAACGATGGAACTCTTTGTGCGCTACCTGGCGAGGGAAGCATGCAACCTGGTGCTGAAGCTGAAAGCCACCGGCGGACTTTTCCTGGGAGGTGGTATACCTCCCAAAATCGCGGCCTTACTGGAAACAGGGGACTTTTATCATTATTATATGCAGAGCGACCGTATGGCCGAATTATTATCCAGTGTACCTATTCATATCGTAAACAACGATAAAGCCGCCCTGTGGGGAGCAGCATATTATGCTGGATTATTAAAAGAATAATTTATTTTTGTGAGATACAGGAAATGGTGTCTTCCTGACCCAAACCGTCAGCCCCTGGCTGTCTGATGGCGCCTACAAATATTGAAGTGGTATGATGCCACTTAACACTGCTATTTGTAGGATATGAAACAATCTAAATACCCTTTTGAACAATTTACGGTAGCATACCAGTTATTGCGTTGGACCGTATTGGTTACGCCAGTAGCCGTGATCGCAGGCTCTTTAGTAGCCTTATTCTTATGGTTGCTGGACCTGGTTACCCATATACGCTGGCAACACGAATGGCTACTTTTCGGGCTTCCGCTGGCGGGAATATTCATTTACTGGTTATACCGCTTGGCTGGCAAGCAGGCCGACAAAGGTAACAACCTGATCATGGAGGAAATCCATCAGCCTGGAGGCGGCGTGCCTGCCCGGATGGCGCCGCTGGTATTGCTCACAACAGTATTAACCCATCTTTTTGGCGGGTCTGCGGGTCGGGAAGGAACAGCAGTACAAATTGGCGGTAGCATCGCGGGTCTGATCGGGAAAAAGCTAGGACTGCCAGCTGCAGATATACGTATATTACTAATGACAGGAATTGCTGCTGGCTTTGGGGCGGTATTTGGTACACCACTTACCGGTGCTGTATTCGCCTTGGAAGTGCTTGCCATTGGCGTAATGCGCTACGACGCGCTGGTGCCTTGTCTTATTGCCGCTATTTTTGCAGATATTGTTTGTAGCGCCTGGGGCATCCATCATACTCATTACAGTATAGATTTTAGCGGCAAGGAATTTACAGCCATCCTGCCTTTCATTCATCTCGACTTATGGTTGCTTGCAAAAGTGATTGTGGCAGGTGTAGCCTTTGGGCTGAGCAGTTATTTTTTCTCCTGGCTGATGCATAGCATTAAGGATAATGCCAAAACATATATTAAAATACCCTGGCTCATTCCTGTTATAGGTGGAGGGATGATTATTATCTTAAGATACCTGATAGGTACACCCGATTATCTCGGATTAGGCGTAACGAGTCTGTCGCCAGATGGGATAAGTATTGTAGCTGCTTTCAAGGCCAATAGTAACATCACCAATTGGAGTTGGCTTTGGAAGCTGATTTTTACGGCAGTTACGTTAGGCATGGGATTTAAAGGGGGAGAGGTAACACCTTTATTTTTCATAGGGGCTACTTTAGGACATACCCTGGCTTTAATACTGGGCGCCCCCGTTGATCTCTTTGCCGGTTTAGGCTTCATTGCTGTTTTTGCAGGTGCTACTAATACCCCAATTGCCTGCACGCTGATGGGCATAGAATTATTCGGCACTAGTCATGTTTTATATTTCGCCGTTTCCTGTTTCACTGCGTATTATTTCAGCGGACATGCTGGTATTTACAGTGCACAGCGAATAGAGGTGAGAAAACTTTAAAGGTAACTCCACCTAAAATCCAGTAAAAATCGAAAGTCGCCCCACTGAACTACAAACTTTTTTAATTCGTTTTAATGTGTTCATAAACTTCCTATAATTTATATTATGTTAAATAAAACAAACCAATTAAAACAGATAGAAACCTATACCCTAAGTTGAATTTCAGAGCATATCATTTACTCAAACCCACCGAAAGGTTTCAGCATCAACATTTCCGAATGATATCATTCATAATTGCTGCTGATTTTGAGGCGGTATTTAGCACACCGGATGGAGAGTTCGTAGACGATTATAGGCAAATAAAATTGTACTACTTCCTCCCCCGGTTGCTGAGTATAAAATCTGCTCAGATCTAGCGAAGAATTAACCGCATTAAAAAGCCAGCGGCAATCTCCGCTGGCTATGCTCGTTCAACAGATTATGCATTCATCACTATCTTACAGGACTACCGTCCATATTATAAAACAGATTTTTCACTGTTTCTCCCTTTTTAATAGTTATCCGGTAATATGATTTTTTAGACGTTTCACTGGACAAGCGTGTATACTTATCAGATTCGATAACATATCCAGGATACTCTTTCCGGATATGCCTTGAAATCTTCTCTGGTAACGGCGCATCATTTACCTTATACTGCGAAGCAATCCTTTTACCAGTTTTGTCGTACAAAGCATAGTAGGTATTGCCACCACGTTCTACACTTACAGAGTAATAATCAGGATCGCTATCAGGCCCGGCACCGCTGGAAGTAACCATCCAGTCTTCCTTGGTATATTCAGCGGGCACCGCAAAATAATCTGTAATGCTGCCATCTTTATAATCTCTTTCGGCAGCGCCTGTAACTACTACAGGTACGTTATTTTTATCAACTCTTCGGAGGTTCAAATTCTCTGCTGTCTGAGCAAATGTTGTAAAATACGCACCCATCAGTGCACATAATAATAGGATCTTCTTCATACTTAACAATTTATAGGATTGTGAGAAGGATAAAAAAAATATCCAATGTGGTTGTATAACAAGTCTATTACCCAAACAGTTCAATTGTGATGTTATCCCCCAATAAGGGATCTCTGCTTCTAATCTCTATATAAGTCAGATCTTGTCTATAACAGCGTTCTCACTTCAGCTTATAATCTTATTTTTAATATATTTTATTCATTTTTATTAACGATTTATCAATCATTAATAAAAATGAATATGTAAGTAACTTATTCTTAATCTAAAAAAATTACTTGCAAGTAACAAACAACAACTATTCTTAACCTTAAAAACAAAAAAATGAAAGCTTTAAAATTTGCTGTTATGGCAGCTGCTGCATTTGTTGGTTTAACTTCTGCTTATGCTGGTAGCCTTCGTGCTGTATTCACCTATGTTAACATAGGTAGTTCAATTTATACAAGATTGACAAATCCATACAATGCTGCGAATTGCGTAACTCCTGATCCCAATCCATGTGCTTATACAACAACTGCAAACCTGCCTACTAGGGTTACTAAACATCAATTAACTACAGCTTTTGCCTCTCCTAAAGGCGGAAATAGAATTTATATTCATTAAATAACTAGGTTCCTTCCAATTGAATAAATGGGCTGACCAAAAAGTAAAAATTGGTCAGCCCTTAAAGTTTTAAAACCAATGTTTTATCATTGCAAAATGATTCCTAAACAAAGATTAAAACGGTTGCTGATCTATGCAGCAAAATGCGTAAGCGGTGTATTACTAGTACTAGGGTTATCATGGGCAGTAGATTACAAGGATATCATCTGGATATTGATTTCCGTTATGCTGGTATTATCGCCGGATGGTTCCGATGCAGTAACCCTGGCTGTAACACGTATTAAAGCAAATGCAGTGGGAGCCATATCCGGTTTCCTATTAATCCTGCTTCATCCCAATATGATACTGATGATGTGCAGCGCAGTATTTATAACAGTGGCCATCTGCAACCTATTGAACCTGGAAGCAGCTACCCGCACGGCTTTAGCAGCTACTATTATTGTAATGACCCACGAAGCCGGAACGCACATATGGGATACAGCCGTAGAAAGAGTACTATCAGTATTGACGGGGTGCCTACTAGGATTACTCATTACCTTTATTTTTCATAACAAATACACTGTCCAAACAGCTGAAATGATTTTTCCTAAACCCGACCGCGGAGGAGAATAACAAATACAGAATTGCTCCAGAATCAGCCCCTAAGTTTGATCAAATAAGGAATGATTCATGAAGAAAATGTTATTCGAAGCGGCGGGGCTGATCATCTTTACTTTTACCTGTTCACTCCAGTCAATTGCTCAATCAATCGACACGCTTTCCACTACACCTCTTGTACTGACAGCCGATACGATCCAGCGGCCACTTATTGCGATACCCACTGTAAACCGGACTAAAACACCGGTGATAGAAATAGTTGTGCCAGCAGCTATGATCGGGTATGGCGTGCTTGCACTCAGTAATACTATGCTGAAAAATCTTAATGCAAGTACTAAAACTGAACTCAAAGAAGATCACCCCCAATTTAAAACACATATAGATAACTACCTCCAATATGCGCCTGTAGTTGCCGTGTATGCATTAAATGCGGCAGGTATTGCCGGCAAACATTCCTTACGCGACCGAACCATTATTTTGGGAATGGCAGCAGTGATCACTGCCAGTACAGTGGAAGGGGTAAAAAGATGGACACATGAAGAGCGCCCGGATGCTTCGGATTATCTTTCTTTTCCCTCCGGACATACCGCCACCGCTTTTGCGGCTGCAGAATTTCTTCGTCAGGAATACCATGATGTGTCTCCCTGGTATGGCGTAGGCGGTTACCTCGCCGCTGCTACTACCGGTGCCCTACGCATGTACAACAATAAACATTGGTTAAGTGATGTAATAGCGGGCGCAGGAGTAGGTATATTGAGCACCAAAGCAGCTTATTGGCTGTTTCCCCTGGTGCAACAACACATTTTCAATAACCGTAACAGCCATACCCAAAAAGTAGTAATGCCGTTTTATAACCCTTCTTTGCATACTGCCGGAATAGGCGTTACCTTCTTCCCACATTAACTGCCTGATAAATAAAACAGGGTAATTCAATTTAATGAAGTACTCACTTCACACAAATACAAATGTGATTTATACCTATATTATATAAAATTAAGGGATATTATTCCTAGATTATGTGGGGGTTAACCCCTAAAGCTGACGTTGGTTACAAACACCTTTTTTCTCTAACTGTGTCGCAAAGTTGCAGGATTCTTCTGAGAAATTTTGTGATCTAATTGTTAATGCGGAAAAAAAATTTATTTTTTTGTGTCAGAACTCGCTTATAAAGTTAACGTATACACTTTTATCTCGCTTTTATTAACATGTGATTTACAAAAACTACTGGCATATGCTGGTATATTAGCACTATCAAACTGATAATAAAAATCCCCCTAACCCATTATCTTATTTATGATTTATGGTCTAGCTTATACTTCATGATAAACCAACTCCCTATTTAACAACTTTCTCCTCAAAAGCTATTAATATTATGTACGTCCCGGTTATTATCTTTTTCTTTTTTATGTTATGGTATCTACATTTCAGGACAAAAAGTTTTCGCAATGCCCATTTCAGAGAAAAAAAACTAAAGCCCTTTGCAGGGGAAGATGCTATACAAGTGGCCAGAATCGTTGGTGTTTCCAATAGTGTTTTCAGTGTATCAAAATACCTGCGCAGTATCAAAAACTTATCTGATAAACGGTTTATTACAGTAGTTGTTGACCAAGTGATCACCACCACCATGGGCACTACCCGTCAAACCAGATTAATAGAACACCTGGCGCCAGGGGAAGAAAGGCGGCTTGGCCATACAGATGATATCCGGGAAGGAAAATACCAGGTATACATCGGTTATGAAATATTATGGGCCAGATATACGCCTACCCCACCCTCCTACCGGGAAAAGATACACGAACAAACAAACCCTGCTAAACTCTACAAGGAATTATTAAAACAACATCAGGAATCCCTGCTACGGGAAATGGCATCGAAGAAAGATCTACAACCCTGATTCTTCGCCCAGTTTACCGGTTATGAACGTTAACCAAACCATGGTAAAGAAAACGCCCAATACCATACCGGCAATTACATCTTCTAAGAAATGCTGGCTCAGGTACATACGGGAATAACCGGTAAGCGCAGCCAACGCGAAGTACAACCACGACCAATGCTTGTTACGGGCAAAATAAGATAACACGGTAGCAGCAGTAAAGGCGCATACGGTATGCCCGGAAGGGAAACTCCGGAAATTATCCAGCACGGTGATCCCTGGCACAAAGTATATGTCGTGCAAACGGGTAAAAAAATACCGGTGTGGCCGGGGAAAGCCTACCAACACTTTTAAACTGAAACTGATGGCAGATGTAAACAAGTAAGCAGTAGCTAATGCCCAACCTATACGTCTTTTAAATATTAATAACAACAGGGAAATCAACACGGCAGCCGACACACTGCCCAGTTCTGTTACATAGGAGAAAAAGAAGTCGCCAAAAGGCGTATGCAGCCGGTTAATATAAAAATAGGCATCCGTGCGACTTACAAAGAGCCGCGTAGTCAGCACAGCTATAAGCAATATTGCAGAAGTCCACAAAAAATAAGTTAGTTGCTGACTCACCTTCAGGAATCTTTGCAGAAAATCTTTCACGCAATTATGACTGGGTTAAACGCCTGTGATAATTGATCTGTCCGAGATGGTAGTTTAAATGGGCCAGCAGACGCAACAAAAAATATCCGGTAGACATTGTGCTGGAAAAAACAACCTCAGGATAAGTCTTCTCTAACGCTTCCGCAGAAAAACCGGCGATAACAGATAAAACAGTACGGCGGGTAGTACTGATCAACACCAACAATTCTTCTTTGGCAAGCCCGCTATCACTAAATTCCCGTTCCCGCTGGCGTACATACCCAGTATTACCCAACACTGCTCCCACAAAATATTGCAAATTGCCACAAAGATGTAAACAAAGATTACCTCCTGAGTTATTGATCCCTTGGGGTTTTGCCCACAAACCTTCATTAGTGCCATAGGCAGCGATCTCCTCTTCCAGTTTGCTGAGATCCCGTTCATATAAGTTAAGTAGTATACCCGTAAGCATACGCTAAAGATAGGAAAAGCTATGCAATCATCTTTTGATATTATTATAAATACTTTCCAGTACGGATTCCGCATGCTGAAGGTCGTGCCGTGGAACACCCATTTCCGCCATTTCCACCACCGATAACGCCAATGGATATACTTTTTCTTTCAGTTTCTTCCCGGCAGATGTTAGCCAAACCCGTTTGCTACGCCTGTCTGTTTGATCAGTGGCGCGCTTTACTAAACTTCTTTTCTCAAGGTTATCCAGTAACTTGGTGAGGCTGGCTTTATCTTTACCTGTTTTATTAGCCAGCTCTTGTTGCCGGCTACCATCCTGCTCCCCCCATAGGTAACGCAGTATAAAATACATATCCGGTGTAAGATCCAGACCTGCTTTCATAAAAACATTCAATAATTTAAGCCGGTAGGCGGTATGTGCTTTAATAACCGCGCTGGCAATATTCATCCGCAGCTTGGCACTAATATCAAGTTTTTTCATAATATGGTTAATGATTAAACAAGGGTATAAAGTAAAACTGCCACTCCTATTGGAGACCTAATAATTTTCCACCTAAACATAAATGAGCAGACTTTTGTTTAAAGATGATAATCTAACAGGACGAAGAGCTATACCACCCACCTATGTAGAAGCGATTTATGGAGGCGCACATTTTCCAGATTCCTTCGGGCACCAAAATAAAATAGGGCGTATCAGATTTTGATACGCCCTATTTTGTATTTGCCGGTATGGATTATAATTACCAGCCTGGGTTTTGAACCAGATTAGGGTTAATTAATACCTGTTTATTAGGGATTGGGAAGAGGTAATCCCTATCTTTAAAAATACGTGTTTCAATGACTGTTTTCTTGTAGAAATCAGTACCGTTCGCTGTCATGTCTAACCCGTATACCGGGCCATTATTGGTGGTCCCGGCAATTTTCCAGCGGCGGGTATCGAAATAGCGTACATTTTCAAATGCCAGTTCTACTCTTCTTTCGGCGCGGATGGCCTCTCTCATATCTGTTTGCGAAACCGGGACAGGAATCATATTGGCGCCAGCTCCGTATTGCGGAATACCTGCACGGTCGCGGATCAGGTTAACATATTTCAGGATGTCTGCATTCGCCGGATCATATTCATTCAACGCTTCTGCATAATCCAGGTATATGTTGGCCAAACGAAGCAATAAGCAACCGCGTTCCCCTTCATTGGAAGAACCGGTTACATCTTTCCTCACAATATACCCGGTTGGGGAAACATCGGAAGTACTCTGGCTCCTGCCGGAATTACCGTTAAATTCCATGTTGCTGACAATAGGTGTAGAACCCTCCTGGTACAGCCAATAACTATTATTGTAAGTAATGCCTACATAAAAACGGGGTTCCCGGTTTACCCATTGATTATACGTACTTCTGGCGTTCACATCATAGGGTGCTTTAAAGCTCGAAAATCCGCTCTGCTGATAGTCGGCCCCAGCGGCAGTAATAGGTAGTCCATTCGCCATAAAATATGCATCTACCATATTCTGGGTAACTCCCTGAGCGCCGGCTCCATGCTGGTTGGCAGGTAACCCTGCGTGGAAAGGCGTTCTATCATAACGCATATAACTGCCAGAATTAGACCGGCCAAAGATCCATTCTTTGTTCCATTCGTTGGTCATTACATTACGGCAAGAAAGATAGGCGGCGGTAAAGGCATCGCTGTTATTTTCTTTATACAGGTCGTAATATTTAGGCACATACGTATCTATGAATTCTTTGGCAGCAATAGCAGCCCTCTGCCACTTAGCTGCCTCGTAAGTAGTATTTACCAGCAATGCGCCATCCGGGTTCTTAAAATCGCCATAGGCAGCATTACCATTCCAGAGCGGGCTGGCAGCCAACAGCAGGGCTTCTGCTTCATAAGCCTTAGCTACCCCTTTCGATACTCTTCCATATTGTACTCCTACATCTTCCAACAGATCGGATTTAGCTTCTTCCAATTGCTGTACGATATAGTTGATACAGGTATCAATGTGGGAACGTTTCAGCTGCAGCTCCGACGCAGGTGTGTTGATGTCTACCGGCTCTTCACTCAACAAGATCACCGGGCCATAGGTACGTACCAGGAAGAAATAATAAATAGCCCGTAGCGCCCTGGCTTCTGCCTTGTATTGCTTCTGCAAACCAGCATCTACTTCAACGGGATTGGCTTTATTAATGTTCTGAATTAAATAAGAAGCGTTGCGGATCGCTACATAATAATTTTTCCAGTAGTTATCTACATTGTCGTCTGTATTAGCCCAGGCGCCCAGGTTCATGGTATTGGCATACACGAAAGACCAATTATACTTACATTCATCTGAAGCGCCACTCCATACACCCGAATTGTCGGTACCGGCAAATCGTTGCTCAAACTCATTCGGCAGGGAGTTGTATACGTTCGCCAGGAAACGGTCTGTGTTAGTCTTGGATTTAAAAATATCATCGGTGGTCAGCACATCGTCCGGCACCTGCGACAAGTACTTTTTACAGGAAGTGATGCCCAATGCGAGCGTGGCGGTTAATATTAAGAAAACTCTTTTCATTTCATACAGTTTATGCATTGATGTCAATACGGCACTACGCGGATAATTAGCGCAATACAGCTGTCTTTAGAAATTAGCCTGCAGACCGAAGTTCACAGATCTGGTGTTTGGATACTTCGTACCGTTACTGGTATTTAACTCAGGATCCCACAGCTTGAACTTACTCCAGTAGAACAGGTTCAGTCCTTGTACATACACACGGGCATTCCTCATTCCAATGCTTTTCAAGGTGCCTTTAGGCAAGTTGTAGCCTAAGTCGGCTGTTTTGAGACGTAGGAAACTGATATCCTTCACCCACCAGCTGGAGGTCTGCGCATTGTTTTTATTATCGGCATTACCATATGCCAAACGGGGATAAAAAGCATGTGGATTCGGATTGTCTGCCGTCCACCTGTCTTCTGCGATGGCAAACAGATTACTCCTTTCCGGTCCTGTGCTGTTGTTAAATGGAATAATGCCATCGCCAGACAACAACCTGTCTGCACCGGCTACTCCCTGGAAGAATACGCCTATGTAGAAGTTTTTCCAGGAGATATTGGCACCCAAACCATAAATTGTCGTAGGTACGTCACCGTTACCAATGCGGGTCTTGTCGTTGGCATCAATAACCCCATCACCGTTCAGGTCTTTATACTTGATATCGCCTGGGTGTACCTCGTTCCAGGTTTGTTTAGCATGTTTGTTAATGTCTGATTCATCAGTGAACAACCCTTCTGCTATATAGCCAAAGGTAGCCAGGTAGTTGGTACCACGTTTTTCCATGTAGGGATAGGGCTGTTTAGGCTGATCGTTTTCGATCACTTTATCCCGGTTATAGGAAAAGGTAGCGCGCATATCCAATGTCATATTTTTGGCAATAGGAATAGGGCTCAATTCCAATGTACCATCAAAACCTTTATTTTGGATAACGCCCAGATTTCCCCAGGGGCTATTGGTTAATCCTACAAAATCGGAAAGTGATTCCCTTGGCAGGAATACGCCGGTACGTCTTTCTTTAAATACGTCTGCTGTCAGCGAGAGTTTATCATTCAATGTCCTTAACTCCAGTCCCAGGTCTTGTTTATGGGAAGTAGACCAGGTAACGTTGGTACCATAGTCTGTGATTTCCACACCATCATTTCTCACCCTGTCTGGCCCGTTTTTACCAAAATCCAATCCGTTGTCGGTAACGTCTACCAGTGTCAGGTAACCAAAGCGACGGCCGCCATTACCCCCATCCCCTACCTTACCATCGGAATAGCGCAGTTTAAAGAACTGGAATACATTAATAATTGGTTTAAAAAATTGCTCATTAGAGAGTACCCAACCCACCCCAAAAGAGGGGAAGAATCCAAATTTGCGGCTGGGCACAAAGTTCTCGGAACCATTATAACCAAAGTTCACCTCTCCGAAATACCTGTCGTTATATGAATAGGTTACCCTTCCTGCCAATCCCATATTACGGTAGGGCAAAGAATTCGTTAAACTTTCAGAGGCGTCTGCCCGTATTTCTTCCCGCTGGTTGTACAGGATCATGGCAGTAATATGGTTTTTAGTACCGAAGCTCTTGTCGTAGTTCAGGGCGCCTTCCACATAAAACTGACGGGCAGCACTATTGGAGGTATCAAAGTTCAGGTTATCGGAACCATTAGAGATGAGGTTTAGATTAATACTGCCATCTGCGTTATATGGACGCGCCTTATTAATCAGGTAACCGCTTCTGGAACGGGTACGCTCCAGCCCGCGGGCGCCTTTCACGTCGAATGAGAACAAGCCATATGCAGACAAACCAGGCAACAGGGCTTTTAAGTCTTGCGAAATACGCGCATTAGAGTATACCTGGTTCATGAAGGTATTCGTATACCCGGTTTGCGTTACCTGCGCATAGGGATTAGGTTGGGCGCCCTGGGAGTTCACACTAGGCACCAGATTACCCGGATACATGATAGGATACAATACCGGATTGGTTTGCATCACATTCGCAAAAGCATCTTCCGGACCTACGCCAGGTTGGTTATAGGTAGCAATATAACCCTGGATACCCAGATCAAATTTGGTGGTTTTAGTCCAGTTGGTACTAACATTCGAAGTAAAATTATAGCGCTTGTACCTGGTAGCAGCATTATAACTCTGTAACGCGTCTGTTCTCAGCAAACTTTCTTCATCGTAATACGCTAATGATACATAATAACTCGAATTATCATTTCCGCCCCTGGCGCTGAAATTAGCGCGTCTGTTCTGGCTCACATCTTTGAAAAGAGCCGACATCCAATCTACATTCGGATACAGGTTCGGATCTTCTTTCAGAATAGTGGAATTGATCGTATTGTTGGAATATTCTGGCTTCAGGCCAGAGTTGCGCTCAGCCTCATTGCGCAACATCATATACATAACGCCATCAGTAAGTTCCGGTACTTTGGTAAAAGAGGTGACACCCTGGTTATAGTTAAACATCAGGTTAGTTTTCCCTATGTTACCCTTTTTAGTAGTGATGATAATTACTCCGTTTGCACCGGCTACACCATATACTGCTGTAGCAGCTGCATCTTTCAATACGGTAAAAGAAGAGATGTCTTCCGGATCAAAACTGTTGATATCCCGCCCTTGCACGCCGTCTACTACGACCAGGGGACTGGCGCTATTATAGCTATTAAATGTAGAAATACCGCGTATCCAGAGGTCTGCGCCATTGGAACCCGGCAACCCGGAACGCTGTACGCCAACCAACCCGGAAATCCGGCCGGCCAATGCGGCGCTCAGATTGGCTATAGGTTGTTTCAGTTCTTCTACTTTAACGGTAGACTGGGCGCCTACGAGACTAATTTTTTTCTGCTGACCGAAACCTACTACCACTACTTCGTTCAGGCTACTGTTGGTTGCTTTTAGCGTAATATCGAAGTCGATCGTTTTATTGATAACGAAAGTAAAAGGCTCATATCCCACAAGGCGGGCGATCAGGGTATCTCCTCTTTTAGCGTCGATGGCGAAATTACCTGTTGCATCTGTATTAACGCCTGATTTGGAAGACTGGTTGATGATGGTAACACCAGGCATCGGCGCTTTCAGTTCATCTTTCACGTTACCGGTAATCTTTATTTTTTCGGCTTGCTGGGCATATGTCCCGGTGCCCATAAACAAGCCAGACAGGCAAAGGCTGCCCATTATTATACACTTTCTTAGATTGCTAAGCATAGTCGCTTGAGTTAGTTGATGAGTAATGTTGGCTTAACTACTAGTGAAGAATAGGGTGATCGCTTATTGCGGCCGGCTGATCACACGCCATTCGGCCAACTGAAACAGTCCGCTGGCACCGCCTTTCAAGGCACTGATAACCAACCGGTAGTACTTGTATTTATTGGCGTTGGCGAACTCATAACGGATCGTTTTTTTCCTGGCGTCGAAGGTTTCGCCAACCCTGGTATCCAGCGTTGTCCATTCCGACTGATCATTGGAGCCCAGCAATTGCCAGTCTTTCGGATCACGGTCGTCAGCATCATTAGCAGAAGTCAGGGTATAGGCATCAATTCTTACTGCATCCTGGTAACCCAATTGCATATAAAAAGTAGGATCAAAGGAGAAAATCAGGAACTTGGAATCCAGGTCGTTGTCGATCACTTTCCTTGAACCTTCTGCGGCGGTGGCGCCACTTGTGTTTTCAATGTTCACAGAGAGACTGATAGCCAGTTCGGTTAGATCCTTTTCCATTTCCGGATCTGGCGGTAATAGTTCATAGACGCGCTCTTTCTTTTTAGTACATCCCATGAAAACTGCCACCATCAGCGTCAAGAGGAAAAGGGCGCCTTTTTTGGTTGATTTGTGCATATTCATATCTATTTGATTTTGGCTTATAAAAACTTTCAGGATATAGAAAGCCCTGTCCGCATAACGGCGTTGTTGTTCACACCGTTGCCTGCAGAGGACATTTATTGGAATTACAGATATATCACCGTTTATTTTGCTGTTAAGTGCAAAAACGATTTAGCATTCTGGTTACGGTTTAATAATGGTCTATGTTATTCATATAGCCCCTCTCGTTATTAATTAAATAAATACACGTAATATAGCACCGGCGTTCAACAGGTATCTTTCCTGTATTCCGG
Source organism: Chitinophaga sp. 30R24 (assembly GCF_049056765.1). NCBI lineage: Bacteria > Pseudomonadati > Bacteroidota > Chitinophagia > Chitinophagales > Chitinophagaceae > Chitinophaga > Chitinophaga sp. 30R24. Next base: position 60,529 of record NZ_JBJGXX010000009.1, on the reverse strand, counting down.
TCAACTGTCTCTTAGGGACGTGTGAATAGCCTGGCATAATGAGGCATCACTTTCTGATCTTGGTTTGTCTGTTCATCTACTTTTATTATTACCTGCTACCGTTAATGACAGGATTTTCAGGATTTTAGTCACCACTATACGCTTCCCAAAAACCTGTGTCAAAATCTTCATATGAAAAGGAATTGATATTTCCCAAACGGCTATAAAATTATAAGGTTTTCTTAACAAAACCTGTTAACGAAAATTATTGAAATGTAAATGGAATTTAAAACTCATCACAACGGTTTGATTTACAAACGATAATCATCATTTCACCTCATACAGATCAGCGGTCAAAAAAATTACTAAAACGGCTATATGTTTTCCAAGAGATATCTGAATAAAAAGAGGCTATCTCCGTTTTTTGCAAACATAGAGACAGCCTCTTGCTATGATATTGTTGTTGATGTGGTATCGTTTACCAGTTTCCCAGCCCAATGCCGGTATCTCCTTGCTTTACGTCTCCACTCTCAAAACCTTTTTTAAACCAGAACATTCTTTGCTCGGAAGTACCGTGTGTAAAGGCATCTGGCACTACCTGGCCGGTGGCCGCCTTTTGCAAACGGTCGTCACCTACGGCGCTAGCCGCATTGAGGCCGGATGCTATATCACCTGGGTCTAGGAAAGGCTTAATCTTATTAGCACGGTTTGCCCACACTCCTGCCAGAAAATCGGCTTGCAACTCCAGCATTACCGATAATTTATTGTAGTCTTTTTCACTCAAACGGGAACGCATGGCCTGCATTTTTGTGCTAATGCCTAACAGATGCTGCACATGGTGGCCTACTTCATGTGCAATCACATACGCTTTTGAAAAATCGCCCTTCACCCCAAACTTTTGTTCCAGCTCATCGAAAAAAGTAACGTCGAGGTATACCTTTTCGTCTGCCGGGCAATAAAAAGGGCCCATGGCCGATTCAGCAAAGCCGCAGCCGGAAGTGGTACCTTGTTCAAATAGCACCATGCCTGGTACCTGATAGGTTTTATTATCTTCCTGAAATTCCTGCTTCCAAACCCTTTCTGTGCTGCGCAGTACTTTAGAAGCCATTACTTCATAAGTGGATGCATTCTCTTTGGTCAGCTTTTCCACTTTTTCTGTCCCCTGCTGAGGACCTTGTGCCTGTTGCACCGCCTGCATTACCTGCTGGGGATTTTGTTTGAAGAGCAATGCCAGCACTAAAATAATAATGCCGCCGATACCGCCGCCAATACCAATGTTACGCATTCCGCCACCGGTTCGTTTCTCGACGTTGTCGCTCATTTCTTCATCATCAAGACGCATAGTAAATTTAAATTTATGGGTGAAGTTTTCTGACCCCGAATGTACATTTTTCAGCGGGATTCACCCACTTTCCTTCATGGTAAGCAAAAGCTTTTTACCTGTTACTCATTCCTCTTCTCCGCTCACTCAAGCAAGGCATGAAAATTAAACTCCGTATATACATCGCCGTATGAACAACAGCGAATACAACATGTTCCTTATGAAAAGCAGTACTGTTGCTAAAACAATAAATACCTCTACAAACAAATCGCTAATTGCATATAATAACTTGCCAGCATCAAGCAGACAACGCTTCCGTTTCCCGGACCAATTCTTCCAGTATATCTGCGGCACTCCAGGCTTTAGCCTTACCGGCTGCCTGGCCAGCCCAAATGTTAATGAATTCCGGATTATCCAGTTCCCTTGACACGCTACGTATAGGCTGGGTTAAAGCATCCTGATAAGGATAATCACAGACCGTTAACCCGGAAGCTTCTACTTCCCGGATCAGGGTATTGGGAACCGCCCTAGCCCAACGGCCGGAAAAAGCACGGGTAAGCAGGGTATCTGTATCTGTTATCCCCGCCAACGCTTCTTTATGGGCAGGTGTAGCCGCACTTTCATGCGAACGTAAAAACAGGCTACCCAACTGCACTCCTGCAGCACCTAGTTTGCCTGCCGCAATTACTCCCCGTGCATCCATAATTCCACCTGCTGCCACTACGGGCAGGCGCACCCTGTCGACCACCTGTGGTACCAAAGCCATTGTACCTATTACCGGCAATGGTCCGGGCAGAAAAGAACCCCTATGGCCGCCGGCTTCTATTCCCTGAGCCACTATCACATCCGAGCCCGCTTCTTTCAATACGATAGCTTCTGCTACACTGGTAGCCGTTCCCATCAATAATATATCGTGCGATTTAAGCAAACGGACTCCCTCTTCATCAGGCATACCAAAAGTAAAACTCAGCAACTTAATGCCTGCGGCAATGATGGCTGGCAATTGCTCCCTCCAGGAATAAATACGTATATCTTCATAATTTACCGGTACAGCCGCCACCCCCTTTGCCCCGTAAAGAAATTGCAAAAAGTCCTGCATCTTATCAAACACTTTCCGGTCTTGGTACTGCGGAGGCTCATAAATAAAGAGGTTTACGGCAAATGGCTGTGTGGTAAGCTCTTTTACTTCCCGGATCAAAACAGTAACCTTCTCAGGTGGCAAACCTCCCAACGACAAGGAACCCAATCCCCCGCTATTGCTTACAGCGGCTACCATTGCCGGGGTAGTAATCCCTAACATAGGCGCTTGTATCAGTGGATAGGAAACACCCAGCATACGGGTTAATTCATTAGTCCATTCCATAAGCGTGAGTTTACTATAAAAATACGAAAGTTTGCCTTCCCTGCAGCCGGGCTGCAGGGAAGGCATGGAAGCACTTAACGGAAGTTTAGTACGGAAGGCGCTCTTAGTGCGGAAATATCAAAACGGAAATCTACCACGGTAGTAATCTCCAACATCAGCTTATTCACTGGCGCAGGGGCATTGGGATAGTAGTATGCGGATACTTTAAGGGTATTGAGCGAGAGATTTTCATTACGTACCAGAAAACCGCCACCTATACCCAGATAGAGTGGATTGTTGAACAGGTCGCTACTTTTGGCAGAGAGCATGGAACCCTGCAGGGAAGTGAAGAAATTAAACTTAAAGCCCAATAATTTCAATGGACTGTAGTACACTGTTTCGGAGCTGAGGTTTAACCGCTGAAAGCCGTTGAGAGTGGTTCTCTTGTATCCCCATATACCATATTCCATGTTAATATTAAGCGGCTTATTGAAAAAAGGATCGGGACTATTCAGATAATCACCGATAAAGAACTGCCGGAACCTGGATTTGCGGATGGTCACCAACCGGCTATAATACTCTATCCTGGCATGGATAATAGCATCTTCCGTAGCATTGTTCAGCCAATAGGTGCCAATGCCAACCGTAGTATTAAAGAGTCCATGTTTTTTGGTAGTCCAGTATTTCTGGGCTTCAAGCCCGGTGTAGATCCTTCTGCGATCTTTCCAGGTTTCCCAACCGCTAGTGGCACTTACATTATATCCCAGCGGAATATCCTCTGTACGACCGAAACCGAAAAAATAATGGTCTTTGAAATAATCGATACGATAGGCCTGCAACTCCAACAAATATAACCGGTGATTATTGTACACCGGATCTTCTTTATAGCGGATCTGATCCGGTTTTCGCTGAAACAGCAAATTATAGTGCCGGGCCAGCAGGGCTACGTTCGGCTTACTGCCTATCGTACCGTCGTGCCGGTAGTTATTAATGAAGTTATATCCTATCCAACCGTCTATAACCGTATAACTATAATCGCGGTAAGCAGTATCTCCAAGAACCGGCAGGGAACCATGAATATTGATAGACCAATTTTTAGAAAGGGCGAGTCCTCCTACCCACTTGGCTGCATTGCGGTAAAGCGGCCTGTTTAAATTGATGAATATCGCGCCTTCATAAGCATTGGTATCCAGTTGGGCATAATTGTTCAGGGTTGTATAGCCTACGCTCATATCAACGAAAGAGCCCAACATGTTATACTTGGTATAATGTATTTCCGAGTTCCAGCTAGGTGTATAATCAGAACGCCACTGCATACCCAACCGGAGCCCCTGACCTGCTCCAAACAGATCGTTGTTAGATACTCCCGCCCTTATATCTGTTGCACTGAACTGGGAGATATCAGCACCATATTCAAACAGGTCTTTTGTAACTACCTCTACATCTACAGAATCTGCGTCAACGTTTTGGATGTATAAACGCGCATCCTGGATGAACGGGCGGTTACGGAGATAACGTTCATTATCTGCCATTTCAAAAGGGTCGAGGGTTTGATCTTCCCGGAAAAACAGGGACTGGCGGATTACCCATTGCCGGGAGTCGTAGTGTACGCGGTTAGCCAGGTGTATCAGCTTCATGTTGGTGGTAAAAGTGGTATCGTTGATGTTCCGGGGACCAAACACCTTTACCTTTCTATAGTAGATATTTCTGATCACTTTGCCCGCAAAAGGGGTAAAATATGCCTCACTTTTGATAATGATGCTATCGTTGTTAACATAATGATCCGGTTCATCCTGACGGGTAATCCGTTTGATCAGGGATTGGCGGTAGTCTTTATGCCGTATGGAATCCCGGTATTCTCCGATCTTTTTAAATAGCCCATTGCTTTTATGGGGGATAGTATCTGCCGAAAGCGGAAGCTGTTGGCTATCAGCAACTCCCAATGCAGGAAAATGCAGGCTTAACAACCAGCATAAGACAGTTATTGTAGGCAATATTTTTAAGAAGTTCCTCAATTCTAACAGCAGGGAACAATTATATCGAAAAAAAATGGAAATGCAACCACTACAAATATTGTACTGACCGGAACGGAATTAGCTATAAAAAGGCAATTGCTGGCATAACCCTTAATAGCCAGCAGCTTCCAATTCATATTTCACCTCAAAAAAACTTACGCTTATGTTACGTTGGGCATTAATTTTTTTTATTGTAGCCATTATCGCGGCCATATTTGGCTTTTCAGGCCTTGCTGCGGGAGCAGCCTCTATTGCGAAGATCCTCTTCTATATTTTCCTTGTGCTGTTTTTAATTTCGTTTCTGTCGGGGTTATTGAGAAAATAAAAAGAACAACCCACCAGTGATAAGCATTCCTGGTGGGTTATTTGGCTATCAGCCACTATTTTACAATACTGGTTTCCCAGCCGTCGTATTCTGCGTTTACTTGCTGGGCCAACTCCCAGAGGCTCATTACCAAACGGTCAATCGCCGCTTCACTGGCTTTGTCTAAGCGGGAGATACATAATTTATAGGGGAACTCCGGATTATCAGTTTTACCCTCATGCACCAGGGAGAAACCATTTTCTTTGATGTGCTCCCAATAAACATTTTTATCTTCGGTAGTCCTGAAATGTATCCAGTGCTCTACCGGACGCTCTTTCTCACCTGCGTCTCCATGTTGTTGCAGCATACGTAATACTTTCCGGTTTTGTATACGCTGAAACTCATACACATCAGGAAAGAGGAAATCAAAATATAACTCCCAGTTATTATCTTCCTTCATCCCATAGTCGTAACGGTAATCGGGAAAATTAATCATTGCATCTGCAATAAATTTATCATGCAGCAGTGTAGTACCGGTATAAAAATAAAAGTCCCTTACGCCATTGGAAAAGGTTCGGCCAACAAAGTGCGCATCCAGCCTGGTTTGTAACTGCTCCACCAATCTGTCTTCTATTTCACCCATGATGGCAAATTCATCGTTCTGCGGGAATCCGTCTTCACGTGGATTGTTAAGATATACTGTTACATATATGGCATTCGGCTTTTCCTTTAATGGCGCAAATCGTCTCAGATCAAGGTCAAGGCCTATTACTGCTGGACTTTCTTCAATATGGCACGTATAAATATCCCAGTCCGGGCGGTAATCCTTATGCATATAAAAAAATTAAAATAACGCAACAGCGGGCTGTAAAGATACGTAGCTCTCCGTTACAACGGAAAAGATAAACTTATATACGGCCCTTTTTTATCCACAAAATTTAGCGTATGCTTTCCGTTGTCTTCCATGAAGTTATGTTAACCTACTACCAGATTTAACACTACTTAACATTTGTGGTTTATTTTCCGCATATCTATACAACCGGCCACCAGTAAGAATCCTATTCAATTCTGTAGCTGAAACACCTGTCTGCAAAGGGTTCCGTACAACCTTTTATCCTAAAAAGGTGATATTCTTCGTCCTTAAAAACTAATTTTGCGGCACTATAAATTGTTGGAAGCTATTATGAGAAAAATTGTATTGTTTATTACTAGTTGGTTATTGTTATTTTGTTTCACAGCCCTGGCACAACACCCTCCAGGCAAGCCGGGAGCCCCCACCGGCACTATTTACGGTAAATTATTAGACGCCCAAACCGGAAAACCTATCGAATATGCCTCGGTGGCATTACTGCGCCCGGATTCATCTGTACAAACAGGCATGCTCTCTAAAACTAATGGAGATTTTAGTTTTGAAAATATTACCCTTAACAAATATATTCTTAAGATCAATTTTATCGGCTACGAAACGCTCTATAAACCAATTGTTCTTTCTACCCAATCAAACAGCACAGACGCCGGCAACATTAAACTGCAGGCAAATGTAAAATCGCTGGCAACTGTAAATGTGGTAGGCGAAAAGCCAGCTTTTACCATGGCTATCGACAAAAGGGTGTTCAACGTAGATAAAAACCTGTCGAGTATAGGTGGCACTGCTACCGATGTGCTGAAACAGGTGCCTTCCGTGAATGTAGACATAGATGGGAATGTGACCGTACGCAATGGCTCTCCTACCATCTTTATCGATGGCCGTCCTTCTACGCTCACACTAGACCAGATCCCTGCAGATGCTATCCAGAACATAGAAGTGGTAACCAACCCTTCTGCCAAATATGATGCGGAAGGCATGAGCGGTATCCTGAATATCGTCCTCAAAAAAAATAAAAAAACAGGTATCAATGGTTTGGTAAGTGCCGGCGGATCTTCACTCGGTAGCTCCAATGGAGGCGTAGACTTTAACCTGCGCCAGGAAAAGTTCAATTTCTTCCTTAACTATAATTTCCGCAACCGGAAGTCACCCATGACCAGCCGCCTGTACCGGAAAAATAAAGGCGCCGACACCACTACGTATACGGAGCAACTGGAAGATGGCAATTTTTATCGCAAATTCCAAACCGGCCGCATTGGATTCGACTGGTTCGCAGACAACCGGAATACTATCACCCTCTCCGAAAATATCACTACCGGTAACTTCAATAAGTATTTCGACCAAACGGTGAATCAGCAAGACGCCCACCAACAGCAAGTGCGTTATGGCACCGGTATAGATAATACCCTGAACGGTTTCCGTAACTATACCACCCAACTGGGTTATAAGCACACTTTTGCCAAGGCAGGGGAAGAACTAACGGCCGACTTCACCTACAACTATGCCACCGGCGATAACAGCAGCAATTACTCCCTGCAGTATTACGATCTGGAAGGTACGCCCAGCTACGATCCTAACAAACCGGAAGTACGCAATGGCAAAGGCAAAGGCGCTACTACCTATCTCACGGCACAGGTAGACTATGTAAAACCGCTAACAGAAAAATCTAAGCTAGAAATGGGCTTGCGCAGCAATACCCAACGATTCGATAACTACGTAAACACCTTCGGACAAAATTACCCTTCCGGTGCTTTTACACTCGATTCTGCCCTTTCCAATAACTACCATTACCAACAACAAGTAAACGCCGCCTACGCCAGCTATACCGGCGCTAAAGATAACTTCGGCTACCAGGTAGGCTTAAGGGCAGAACAGTCGAACTACAAAGGGGAAACCCGGTTGGGAGACAAAGCTTCCTACAGCATCAATTATCCGGTAAGTTTATTTCCCAGCGTATTCCTGTCGCAAAAATTAAAAGGCGACCATGAGCTGCAACTCAACTACAGCCGCCGTATCCGCCGGCCCTGGTTCAGAGACCTGCTGCCTACCATAGACTATAGCGGCCAAAGCGCCAGCACCGGTAACCCGGAACTGAAACCTGAGTTCACCAACTCTTTTGAACTGTCGTATCTGAAAGACTTTGCCCGCAAACATAACCTGTTAGTATCATTGTATTACCGGAACACCACCAACGCGATTACTAATTTTTATGTAGATACCACCCTGAACCTGAATGGACAGGCCCAACACGTATTACTCACTTATCCTATCAATGCCAGTTCCAGGAACTCATATGGTGCAGAGTTTACCTTGAGAAGCCAACTGACTAAGATATGGGACCTTACTACCAATATCAATCTGGCACAAACAAAGATCGATGCCACCAGTAACGGCAACAACCTATCTAACCAAGGGCTTACCTGGTTTGGTAAATTAAACAGCAACACCAAGCTGCCCTGGAACCTTTCCCTTCAGGTAAGCGCTGAATATGAGTCTAAGCAGATCCTTCCGCAGGGAGAGCAGAAAGCAAAGTGGTCTGCCGATGCTGCTATTAAAAAAGACCTGCTGAAAAAGAAAACATTGTCCGTTTCCCTGGGCATCAATGATATTTTCAATACCGACCGTAATCTTTCCTATACTTCCACCAATTTCTCTGACCAGGAGAACTACCGTAAAAGGGTTACCCGTGAACTGCGTTTTAATGCTGCCTGGCGCTTCGGAAAAATGGATACTAATCTTTTCAAAAAGAAAAACAGTAAACCCAAAGAAAGTGGTAACGGAGATATGGGAGGAGGTGATAATTTCTAAAAGGGCCAACAATAAAAAGCCCCGTCTGGTAGTACCAGACGGGGCTTTTTATTGCTAACAACAATTATATTGTAAACTGCATATCACTCAGTGTTCTATACAATCCTTCCATTTCTATCAGCTCGTTGTGTGTGCCTTCTTCTACTATTTGTCCTTTATCCAACACAATAATTTTATCCGCTTCGCGGATGGTGGCCAGGCGGTGGGCAATCACAATAGAAGTGCGGCCTTCCATCAGTTTATCCAATGCATCCTGTACCAGTTTTTCTGATTCGGAATCCAGCGCCGAAGTGGCTTCATCAAGGATGAGGATACGCGGATTTTTAAGCACGGCCCTGGCGATAGCAATGCGCTGGCGTTGGCCGCCAGACAATTGTATACCTCTTTCTCCTACGATTGTATCTAGTCCTAACGGAAACCGCTGTATGAATTCCCAGGCATTGGCCTGTTTGGCAGCAGCTTCCATCTCAGCAATGGAAGCGCCCGGCTTGCCATAAGCGATATTTTCTGCAATAGTACCGCCGAACAGGAATACATCCTGCGGCACTACGGCCATCTGTGCACGTAACTGGGACAAAGGAAATGCTTTACTGTCTTTCCCATCAAAACGGATATGACCACTTACCGGATCATAGAGGCGAAGCAGCAAGGAAACGATTGTACTCTTGCCCGCGCCACTGGGTCCCACCAACGCCACTTTCTGATCGGCATATACGTCGAAGGAAACGTTGTTCATAACGGCCTGATCAGGACGGGACGGATAATGGAACGACAGGTTACGGAAACTGATCTGTCCTTCCAGCTGATTTTCCGGTGCAATTTCCTTAACAGCAGTAATCGCTTCCGCAGGCTCATCAAGTATTTCCAACAGGTGCTCGGTAGCTCCTATGCTCTTTTGCAGGTTGGTGTATACTTCCGCTAATCCGGCGATAGAACCGCCTATGAATACGGAGTATAACAGGAAAGACAATAGCGATGAAGTAGGCATGCCCATTGCAACGCCTCTCCAGATCACAGCAACCAGGGCGCCGAAAATACCCAGGATAATAAAGGAAGAGAAAGCACCGCGGAACTTACCACCTTTCATACCTATCCGGGCGGCTTCGTTGGTACGTTGGCGATACCTTGCGATCTCAAAAAATTCGTTGGCAAATGCCTTTACATTCAGGATGCCCTGCAGGGTTTCTTCCACAACAGTATTGGAAGCAGCTACCTGTTCCTGTACCTCTTTCGAAAAACGGCGGATGAACTTCCCGAAAAACACGGCCGCCAGCATCATTACCGGCAGAATAGCCAACATAAAACCGGTTAATCCCGGAGAAGTGATCAATAAAATTGTTACCCCTCCAATGATAATGACCATTTGGCGGATAAATTCTGCCAAGGTAGTAGTAAATGTTTCCTGCAGCAGTGAGATATCAGAAGAAATACGGCTACTCAGCTCTCCTACCCGTCTTTCCAGGAAAAATTTCATCGGAAGGCGGATCAGGTGACTGTAAATGGTTTGGCGAAGAGTGGCCAGGGTTTTCTCCGTTACATTCACAAATAATACAATACGAAAAAAAGAAAAGATAGATTGTCCTACTAATACAGCAATCAGTAATACGGCGGCCTGGTTCATTCCCTGGAACAACTGTGTGTTGCTTTTAGGATCTACCAGGTTGCCTAATAGTTTAGGAAAGGCCAAACCAGCGAGGCTGGAGATCAACAGGAAAATCAGGCCTAAGGAAAATTGAGGCCAGTAGGGCTTTACATAGCGAAACAGGCGTAATGTTTTTTTCAAGGACGCCAGCTTAATGGGTTGTTTTGGTACCGGGGTAGTGATGTCGTTCTGCATTAGAATAAAATTCTTTATGTATAGGAAGACGAAGTGTTTCCAAATATATTGCAAAAGCGGGATAAAATGCTAAACGCCTCCATATGTCTTTATCCAAAGGAGAAAGATCAAAGGAGGCGTTGTACCGGCCCGATTAAGGACGCGGTCTGTTTTTGGAAGAGTCTTCTGTTCCAGTACCAAATCTGGAAGAATCTTCTCCCGGATTAATGGTTCCCGGGGGCATTTGGGCCGCTGGTACGGTATCCTGCTGCTGCAGCCCCGCAGTATCCATCGTAGCGTTCACCGAATCGGTGGTTGCCTGGTGACCATTTCCACATGCAGTGAGCCACAACAGGACTGCACTTCCCAACAACATGAACGGGTGTTTTACTTTCATCATAACAGTATGTTTAAGGGTGAAGTAATCAGTTTATAAAAGAATAGGGACACCCTTAAACTGTTACATATGCATAGAATCAGGCTTGGTAATACTGGTGTCTACAGGAACAACACTGGTGCTGTCTACCCTGGGCATAGTTACAGCGGCAGAATCAGCGGCGGCATCCTGGCCGGTTTCCCGGGCGCCATTACACGAAAAAATAAAGATGCTCAGCATACCGGTGATACATAACACTACACAGCACTTGTAGAAAAAAGGTTTCATCTAAATAAATTTATGGTTATAAATCGTACACATAACAAGGTGTAAAGCAAACTGTTCAAGCGCTGTACACTTTTTTTCTTCAAGGAAAGAATTGTGCCAACGCGTACATTTGTAACAAGATATTTTATCAGATGAAAGAAGCATTACAGGTTATACAGGAAGATCAAATCCTGAAAGTACTGATAGCACTGATAATGGGATCATTACTGGGGCTGGAAAGAGAGTACAAACGCAAAGCCGCGGGCATGCGCACCATGGCGCTCATCTGTATGAGCAGTGCAGTTTTTACGATCCTCTCTGCCGAACTGGGATTTCCCAATTCTCCTGATCGCGTAGCTTCTAATATCCTTACCGGTGTAGGTTTTATAGGGGCGGGTGTTATCTTTAAAGGCGACTATACGATAGACGGTATCACCACAGCTGCCTCTATCTGGATTGCCGCCGCAATAGGCATGGCCGTTGGCATGAGTCGCTATTGGCTGGCTGGCGCCGCACTTACCGGAGCCTTGATCGTACTCATTTTGCTGGAATATGTAGAACAAAGAATTGCCGTTGTTAACAATAAACGACTGTATACAATTTATTTCTATGAAGAAAAATTTCCACATATGGATGTTGAGAATATCCTACAACAATTTAAATTGAAGTATGAGCGGATGATGGTCATGCGAAAAGACAATATGATAGAAGTGAGCTACGCTGTGAGGGGCCCTCGTAGCCAAATGGAACAATTGGATGATTTCTTTTTGCAAAACACTAACATCTTTCAATATGAAGTACAACTGAGCCCATTATAAATATTTTAACCATTTCCATATGCCATCATATGCAGATCTTCCTTTACATTACGGGCAGGTACCTCCCTGGCTGGCAAAGCGCATGAGCCTTTTGGGTGGCGCCATTGTAGAGGCAATCCTTACCGACTACGGTAAGGGAGAAGTAATCAGGAGGCTCAGTGATCCCTGTTGGTTTCAGGCGCTGGGCTGTGTGTTGGGCATGGACTGGCACTCTTCAGGCATTACCACCAGCGTAATGGGCGCCCTGAAAAAATCCATCAATCCCCGCTCATCCGAGCTAGGTATCTACATCTGCGGAGGTAAAGGCCGTTATAGTAAACAAACACCTGCAGAATTAACTGCTATCGCAGAAAAAACCGGTTTGCCCGGAGAGCAATTGGTATATAGTAGCAAGCTTACCGCAAAAGTAGATAATACTGCCATTCAGGATGGATTTCAGCTATACCTGCACTCCTTCATTTTATCAGACGAAGGAGAATGGGCCGTAGTACAGCAAGGTATGAACGATACCAACCATATGGCCCGCCGTTACCATTGGCATTCTTCGGCTTTTACCTCTTTTACTGAAGCCCCCCATACTTTTATTTACGGTCGGAACCAAGGCCAGATCCTAAATCTTACCGATGTACAAGCTAGTCTTACTAAATCGGGCATTCTACAGCTAACACAGGAAAATCCGGCTCACCTGTTGCCCGAAATACGCAACCTGGTAATGCCTTGCCGCCACCATGTAAAAGCCGACGACGTAAATCTGAAACGGTTGGGGAGCGTATTGGCGCTGGCATATGATACACGACCGGCAGATTTTGAAGCATTACTGATGTTGGAAGGCGTAGGCCCAAGAACGTTACAATCGCTCACCTTAGTGAGCGAAGTAATACATGGCACCCCGTCACGATTTGAAGATCCCGCCCGATTTTCATTTGCGCATGGCGGTAAAGATGGCCATCCGTTTCCCGTGCCTACGCAAATTTACGATGATACCATCCATACACTCAAAGAAGCACTGCACAAAGCAAAAGTAGGCGAGTCTGATAAGAAAGATGCGATCAGGAAATTATCACAGCTCTCACAGCAAATTGAGCAGGACTTCGAACCGAATTCCAGTTTGGATAAAGTAATAGAACAGGAACGCCGGGATTCATGGAAATATGGCGGCCGTACCGTATTTGGCAAAGCAATAACGCCAACGCCACCCAAGTCTGGCGAACAACTAACGCTTTTCTGACAACTCATTTGCAAATAGAAAACTTATTTATCCTCCCAAATTATATAAACGAAGCACCACACGCATGATCAATTATAATGAATTAACTGTACCTGAGGCCACCCGCCTACAACAAGAGCTAAAAGCAGCAGTAAAAGTTATTCCATATACCGGGCCACTCCACTATGTGGCAGGCGCGGATATTTCATTCAATAAATTCAGCACTACCGTATATGCTGGCATTGTATTGCTGGCATTTCCTTCCCTCGTTCCTATTGGATACAGCCTGGTTAAAAAAGAAGTGCTATTCCCTTATGTGCCTGGCTTCCTGGCCTTTCGGGAAGTGCCCGCCCTACTAGACGCCTGGGAACAATTACCGGTAAAACCCGACATATTGGTAGTAGATGGCCACGGTATCGCCCATCCGCGGCGCATGGGCATTGCGAGTCATTTTGGGGTGTTAGCGAATCAACCCTCCATCGGAAGCGCCAAGAAAAAACTGTTCGGCATTTATGAAGAACCTGGCCCGGAGAAAGGCAGCTATACACCGCTTACGGATAAAAAAGGCGAGCAATTGGGCAATGTGCTGCGGAGTAAGAACAAGGTAAAGCCCATTTTTGTGTCGCCTGGCCATCTGGTAGACATTCCCGGCAGCTTGGAGATCCTGGAAAAATGCCTGAAAGGCTACCGCCTGCCGGAACCAACAAGACTGGCACATAATGCCGTAAATCAGTTCCGGCTGGGCGAAATACCAGCAGGTTGGACCGCATTATAACGGGCCGCAACAATTGCGGCGCCAATAACCTGGTAACTTAGCGCCAACCTCTAATTAATAGCGGAGAAGTAGCTATCATTATCGCTAAAACTTTATCCAGGCGATATTCGCCTTTTTCTCCAATCCTTTCCGGGAAATCAGTAACGTAGCGTAAGTGCCTACAGCAGCATTATAATCTGCTGCGCCCATCATACAAGCATAGCCTTTGGTGACTTCCGGCATACCAAATAAAAACAACCGCTCCATCTTTCCATTGTAAAAGCGGTAACAAACGAAGTTTGCATCCACTGCATATTTTAATGGTTTGCGCACCCTGTCTTGTCCGCCAGTGTCCAGATATTGCAGGTAATCATTAAACAATACAAAAGCAGCCGACTGCCCTGGTATATAATCGTATGAGAGGTAGGTATTGGTATTAAGGGCCGCAATCTTGTTACGGAACATCCATTCGCTTTTGCTTCTGCGCTGCAACTGGAAGGGCTCGCAGATGCCGGTGATCACCTGGTATTTAGACACTGCCATGGTGGTATTTTCTTTACCCGCTGTGTCTAACAGTGCAATGCCAATGTCTCCCAAATTAGTATGCAGTTTATTAATTTGTGTGTTGCCTTGCTTAAAAAAGGAAAAGTTTTCCAGGAGCAATGTACTGGTGCCGTCTTGGTTAAGCATGAACCGCTGCGGCGTTCCCTTATAGGTGTCTTTATATCCAAGGTTCATTTCCATATTACGGGCCAACTCTGGAAAGACTAACTGCACATGCTTTTGGAGCTTGCCGGTAGATAGCTGGAAAGTATTCAGGATGATACTGCTATTACCTTCCCCCTGTTTAGCTGGTACATGCAGCAACATATATACGTTAGCGGTAGAAGTGGCTACCTGGATAGTGCCGCCCACATTGGCAAAGCCAGCGGTGTAATCCAGCACCTGGTGCGCAAAAGTAGCAGAGTCTGGCGATAACGCAGAGAAGATCACTTTCGGCTTAATTTCACTGCCATTACGTTTGGTATTAAACCCCACCGTGCCCAGATATACTTTTTCTTTTCCATTTACCGCCATGTTAATATAACTGAAATAGCTATACGTAGTGTCCGGCATATACAACCATCCTTGATGCAGGAGCTCATGCCGCGGAGAAAAATGCATAACTTGTATCCGTTCATGAATGCTATCTGTTTTCTGCACAGGCATACCTGAAAATAAAGCTACCGCATAGTAATCACTCTCCGGGTCTTTCTCCACATAAAAGTCGTGCGAGGCCAGGTTATCGTCTACAAATACGCTACGGAACTGCACAGAAGGCAATTCTCCCAGTTTATCTTCCCGTACCAGCTTACCACTAACGCCATCCAATACGAGACGGTACAACACTGGATTATATTTCACCAGCTGTTGTAAAAACAATACCGGCTGCCCGTTGATTTCGAAAATGCCATCTATTTCTGTAGATTCTATATCGGCTGTATTCCACAACTGGGCATGTACTGTATCCGTTACCGTTAATTCATGCCCGGCATTATATACATTCACCACCAGCCCTTCTTTCCTGGAAAAGTGCAAATAGAAGGTGTTCCCATTCTTTAATTGCATTAACTTATCCCAACCATCACCCGGCTCTGCGAAGTCGGGTCCTAATGTTACTACAGGCACCTGGGCTGCTGCCACTGCATGGATAAACAATATTCCCAGCAGAACAGGCCATTTCATATATTTCATCCTTAAATTAATTAATAATTTCAAATATATGATTTATTTCATTTATAGAATGATGATTTTAGCAGGATTGGAAGAAGCAACTCCCATAATACTCAAAACAATATTACGCCAACCGGAGCGGTTGCCGGATCGTACCAGCAACCGCGGGAAGTGGATTTATTGGTAAGCAACGTATAACGGAGAGCGGGAGTCCGGCTGCGGGTCGTATACCCTCTGGAAAAAAGTGTAGCACAGTTGCGGTAGCAATTGATTTATATTATGATTTGTACTTAAATTAGCTCTATGAACTGCCTGATCGTTGATGATAATAAACTGGCCCGTACAGCGATGAAACAACTAGCCAGCCACGTAGTGCAACTTCACGCTGTTGGCGAATGCAGCAGCGCGATGGAAGCTTATAACCTTTTACAGAAAGAAAAAATTGACTTGTTACTGCTCGACATTGAGATGCCAGGCATGAGCGGCCTGGAACTAACGCGCAATCTGGGTAAAAAACGGCCGGTCATTATTTTCACCACCGTTAAAAAAGAATACGCAGTAGAAGCCTTTGAGCTCAATGTGGCAGATTACCTCATTAAACCGGTACAGCCAGCCCGGTTTATTCAGGCCATAGAAAAGGCGAAAGAGATTATAGACAGCAACAACAGGGAACTACAGGTATCAGATACGGAGTTCGTTTTTATCCGCGACAACGGTGTACTAAAACGGATACGCACAGAAGATATCCTTTTCCTGGAAGCAATGGGCGACTACGTGAAATTAAATACGCCACAGAAATTTCATGCCATCCATACTACGTTAAAAGCATTGGAAGAAAAGCTTCCTGCCGGCAAATTTATGCGGGTACACCGTTCGTATATCATTGCGCTCGATAAAATTGAATCCATAGAAGACGGTACGATTATTATTCAGAAAAATACGATCCCCGTAGCGGACGCATACCGCTCGGCCCTGAACAATAAATTGAATCTCCTGTAATTCAACGACACTTTATCCTTTTTGAACGATAGCTGCCGCCTGTTGGGCCATAAGTTAAATCATTGCTTTTGAAGGGAGTGTACCTTTAGGTTGTCAAATAAATTGATCACTAATTAAAGTATACAACCATGAAAAAGTTTGGTATTATCATCGCTGCAGCCATGTTGTTTATGAGTGCATCATCTTTTGCCCAGACAACAACAACTCCTAAAAAAGAAACAAAGAAAACAGCCACTGAAAAAGCGCCGGCTCATAAAGCACATGCAAAACATCATGCGGCTAAAACCGATGCTACTCCGGCTACACCAAAAGCGCAATAATTGTAACTCCGGAACTTTCTAAATTTTCGGGTTTAAGGATTTAGTTACAGGCAATCATTTATCTGTACATAAATCCCTAAACCCGGAAATTATTTACGTATTTAGTTCATGTACTTTGAAATACTGTAAATATTTGAACCAAAGTGCTATCGTTGTTGGGTACTGCTTTTATCCGGGCAAGGAAATCTGCCGCAGGCAAAGGATTACCTGCAACCATAAAGAAATCGGTTCTGCTATTGAACCGGCATTCCTATATCAGCGTTTATATTTACTAAACTGTCATGCAGCCTAAAAAAATCAAATATTATCTCCTCGGCCTTTTCATTACCGGAATGATATTATTTGTTGTGCTACAGTTTAACTCCTCCAATAACATCCGCAAACTTATTAAGGGTAACGAGCAGTTGCTACAGGAACTCAATGTTAAAAATGAGTTACAGAAACTGCAAACCAATATGGCTAAAACGGACAGCAAGGTCCGGGGTGCCGTTATCTCGCAAGACACTACCCACATTACGGGCATAGAGGCAGAAATTGCCATTATAAAAGCCGATCTTAAAGAAATCAATAAGATTGTTAAAAACGACAGCACCGAGAAATTGCTCACACAGCTCTACTACCTGGTAGAGGAGAAAAACAATTTCAACCTCATGGTGCTGGATACCTTTTACAGTAATGGGAAAGAGGCTGCCGAAAAAATGATCAATAACCAGAAGGGGAAACGGCTGGGAGAAGCCATCAATGGCATCTTACGGCAACTCGATACCACCCGGCAATCGGAGGTGAACCGGACTACCCATCTGATAGACAGCAGCGGGCAAAAAGCGCAGAGCTGGGGCACCATACTCGTGATCTTCGCTTGTCTTACCTGCTTATTGGCATTTCTATATATTATCAGCCGCATTCACCGGCAAGAACAACTGATAGAAGCCCTGGATGAATCGCAGCGGCAAGAAAAAAAACTGGCGGCGGTAAAAGAGCAATTCCTGGCCAATATGAGCCACGAGATCCGGACCCCTATGAATGCAGTACTGGGTTTCACTCATCTGCTGAAATCCCAACCCATGAACGATAAATCCAGAGAGTTCGTAAATGCCATCGAAAACGCCGGCCAAAGCCTCCTGGAAATTATCAATGATATCCTGGATATTTCAAAGATAGAATCCGGTATGATGCGTATAGAGGCCACCTCTTTCAGCCTTCGTAGCGTATTGCACAGCGTGAATACGATGTTTCGCCCTAAAGCGGAAGAAAAACAACTGCAACTGACTGTTACCATCGATGAAGATGTGCCGGATATCCTGTATGGAGATATGATGCGGCTCACACAAGTACTGGTAAACCTTACCAGCAATGCCGTGAAATTTACCCACGAAGGGGAAGTACACATCCATGCCCGAAAAATATGGGCAGAAGATAATTCCGTACGTATATTGTTTACCGTTAGTGATACAGGGATAGGGATAGATGCCGATAAATTAAATAGTATATTCGACCGGTTCAACCAGGCGGAAGCCTCTACTACCCGTAAATACGGAGGCACCGGCTTAGGACTGACCATCGTAAAACAACTGATAGAGCTACAAAATGGTTTCATTTCAGTAGAAAGCAAACCCGGTGAAGGCAGCATTTTTAAGGTGGAACTTCCCTATACGCTGGGAGAGTCGCCGGCAGAAGAAGATAACAACTATTACTCCGACAATGACCTGTACCCCCTGCACCCAGACGTGCGGCTGCTGGTAGCAGAAGATAACAAAATGAACCAAAACCTGCTTCGGCACCTGCTGAGCAGCTGGCAACTGCAGTTTAAAATTGTTAACAATGGTAAAGAGGTATTACAGGCGCTAGACAAACAACATTTCGACCTGGTACTAATGGATATACAAATGCCTGAAATGGACGGCTACACGGCAGTACAGGCGATCCGGAATGAGCGCCACTCCACCATTCCCATTATTGCCATGACAGCCCATGCCATGGCCGGCGAACGGGAAAAATGCTTACAAATGGGTATGAACGAATACATTTCAAAACCTATTATAGAAGAAGAACTGTACAAAATAATACAAGTATATATCGGAAAACTGCCTCCACGGGAATTACCTTCCGCTCTTCATCATCCACATGAAACAGGCGCCCAGCACCTGATTAATATGCATTACCTGCACGACCTTTCCAAAGGCAATACCGACTTCGAAAAAACGATGTTGGAACAGTTTATCACCCAACTACCAGAAGAACTTGCCCTGCTTAAAAAAGCTATCATAGCCGAAGATATTGCAGGCATTCGTGCTACCGCTCACAGCTTAAAAACAACCGTTGCATTTATCGGGTTGGAAGAACACCTTTATCCCCTACTGGATCCCCTGGAAAAATTACCGGAAAATAATTACCATCTTAACGTAATAGCAGGTCAGTTTAATACGCTGAAACAGTTGTGTATACAGGCAGTGCAAGAAGCTATTAATATTCTTTTATAATTGTAATTGCGCATTACCGTACATTTTTCCCCGTTCAACGACAGTAATTCCTTGTTCACCGAAACTTCCCCTCCACACCAATTGGCTGGTGTATTTTTACTCTACAAATAACAACAACACATTCTTAATCTAATCATTTTAAAAAGACAATCACCATGAAAAAAAGCCTGATCGCCGCTGTAATAGTAATGTGCATCTCTGCTGCTTCTTTCGCACAAGCACCAGCTACTAAACCAGCAAAGAAAGAAAAAGCTAAAACCGAAGCTAAAGCTGAACCAAAAGTTGAAGCAAAACAAGCTGCTGATTCAACTAAAGCTCCTAAGCACAAACATGCTGCTCCTGCTGCTAAGAAAGCAGCTTAATTCAATACCATATAGCGTTTGAGTTAATTGTCCCGTCGACCGGTGGTTGACGGGATTTTTTTATGCTATACGGGCTCCATAAAAAAGAGGTTGTATCGAAAGATACAACCTCTTCTATTATTAAATCTTCCTGCCGGTTTTTACTCATCAGGACTATCGAAAAATCACTTCAATCACATGACTATTTCTGCGTTAATGCATCAAGTTTCTTTTTCACTTCTTCTACTTTCGCATTATCATTCTTGATAGCATAGATCTTCTGTAAAGCATACAGGCAGCTTTCGTAGGTTTGTCTGTCGCTTGTATCCAGGTTGCTCACTTTAGCAGAGAAACCTGCATCTGCCTTTTCAAAGAAAGGTAATGCCTGGTTCATCAGTCCTTCTACCTTAGTTTGCAACTCTTTTGCTTTAGGAGAAGTTTGTTGTTTGCTATCGAGGTTATTCAGTTCTTTATTAAAAACAACTGCACGGTTAAAGTACAGCGCTCCTAACTGGAAGTTCGCAGTAGCATCAGCAGGATTTAACTGGATGGCTTTTTTATAGGCATCTTCCGCTTTTTTGATCAGCTCTTCGTAGTTAGCTGGTTTAGGAGCGTCGTTACCTCTCTCATCGCGGGGATTAGCCAGGTTATCTACGCGGATAGCGTAATCCAGCACTGCTGCTTCATCATTTGGATTTTCGGCGATTTTCTTTTCCAGCATAGCGAGTAATTCGTCTGATTTACCGGTTTTGCTGTAGAAAGCCATTTCCATATCGTTAAAGCGTTTATCCTTAGGGAATAAAGCTTTTGCTTGTTCAATAGTTTTCAGCCAGTTTGCCTGATCTCCTTTTTCTTCATACAGCTGACCCAGGATAACATACAGGGCTGGTTCACCTTTGAATTGGAGGTCGGCTGCTTTTTTCAGGTAAGTAAAAGCATCATCTTTTTTACCTGCCTGGTTAGCTGCATAACCAGTATAAAAAATCAGGGCTGTATCTGTAGGGATAGTGCCACCGAGATTTTTACCGTTGTAGAAATCAGCTATTTCAAATGCTTTTTTGAAGTTGATCAGAGAGGAATCCCAATTCTGTTCGTTCAGATCAGCATAGCCGGCATTGGCAATAGTAGCATATACGTTGAACAGGGGCTGGTTCATTTCCAGGATGGCCTCCTTCATTTTAGGATCAATTTCCAATGCTTTCTTGAAAGCGTTGTATGCTTCAACGGCGAGTGCAGAGCTTTTCTGCTTAGTACCCATTGCCTCAAGGATTTTACCATCTACCAGCCATGTTTTAGCTTCGTTTTTGGTCTTGTCGTTCTGTAATGCTGCGTCGATGTCTGCCTTAGCTTTTTCCAGATCTTGTTTCTTCAGGTTCTCATCCGCACTGGCGACTTTTGCCCGTTGTGCCATTACCGATACACTTGCCGTGCAAAAGAGAAGAGATACCAATAATTTTTTCATGCTTTTGTTTTTTTTAGTTGCTGATTACAATAAGAGTATGGTGCTCTGATAAACAATATACAACCAGGTAACTGGTTACCACTAAAGTTGGCAGTATTTTTTATCAGTAAACAGGCAACAGTTCCTTTTAAAGACCTGCTACCTGTTTTAAAGTTAATTATTCTTCGTTGTTTGCCGGTTCACCGTTGTTATCTTCCGGTGTTTCTTCATTTTCTGCGGAAGTATTGGCATCTGCTACAGTAGTTGTTTCGCTACCTTCCATAACTTCCTCTTCCTGATTGTCTTCTTCCTGTTCATCTAAACGGGCTACAGCGGCAATTTCATCGTTATTATCCAGGCGGATCAGGCGTACGCCTTGCGTAGCGCGGCCAGCTTCACGGATATCGGCAACTGCCATCCGGATGGTGATACCAGACTTACAGGTGATCATCAGGTCGTGCTTTTCTGTTACATCCAGCACGGCAATCAGGTTACCTGTTTTCTCTGTGATATTAATTGTTTTTACGCCTTTACCACCGCGGTTGGTGATACGGTATTCTTCGATGTTGGTACGTTTACCGAAACCTTTTTCAGAAACCACCAGGATGGTTTTCTGTTCATCTTCCTTACTTACGCAAACCATACCTACCACTTCATCATTTTCGCTATCCACTTCGATTCCCCTCACGCCGATGGCGCCACGACCGGTATCACGTACGGTCGCTTCCGGGAACCTGATAGCGCGTCCGCTCTGGATGGCCATCATGATCTGGCTGTCTCCATCTGTGAGTTTAGCTTCCAGCAACTCATCGCCTTCGTTGATAGTAATAGCGTTTACACCATTCTGACGTGGGCGGGAGAATTCTTCCACCATTGTCTTCTTGATAATACCCTTTTTGGTGCAGAGTACAATATAGTGATTGTTGATGTAGTCTTTATCGCTCAGGTCCTTGATATCAATAATGGCGCGGATTTTATCATCCGACGGCAATTGGATCATATTTTGGATAGCGCGGCCTTTACCACTCTTTTCTCCATCTGGGATTTCGTATACTTTGAGCCAGTAGCAACGTCCTTTTTCCGTAAAGAACAGCATGGTGTGGTGGGTAGAAGCAACGAACAAATGTTCTATATAATCCTCATCCCTTGTTCTGCCGCCCATAGCGCCACGGCCACCGCGTTTCTGCTGGCGGTAGTCGTAGGCAGAAGTACGTTTGATATATCCCAGGTGGGAGATGGTGATCACCACATCTTCTTCTGCGATAATATCTTCGATCCTCATTTCACTGGCCAGGTACTGAATTTCAGTTTTACGCTCGTCACCAAATCTCTTCTTCACTTCTTCCAGTTCCTCGCGGATAATCTTCATCCGCAGGGCTTCATCGCTCAGTACTTCTTTCAGGTAAGCGATCAGTTTCATGATATCGTCGTATTCTGCACGGATCTTATCACGCTCCATACCGGTGAGGCGTTGTAAACGCAGCTCCAGGATAGCTTTTGCCTGGACTTCAGACAGTCCGAATTCGCTCATGAGGCCATCCTTGGCTACTTCAGGCGTATTGGCCGCACGGATCAGGGCAATTACCTGGTCCAGGTGGTCTAGCGCAATGAGATAACCGGCGAGGATATGCGCTTTTTCTTCTGCTTTACGCAGGTCAAAGCGGGTTCTTCTCACCACTACTTCATGACGGAAATCGATGAACTCTGCAATCATATCCTTCAGGTTCAGGATACGTGGGCGGCCTTTTACCAGGGCCACGTTATTGATACCATAAGAAGTTTGCAGTTCAGAATATTTAAATAACTGGTTGATGATCACGCTGGAAATGGCTTCCCTTTTGAGATCGATCACCAGGCGCATCCCCTCACGGTCGCTTTCATCGCGCACGTCAGAGATGCCTTCAATAATTTTATCGTTTACCAGCTGGGCAATTTTCTGGTGTAGCACCGCCTTGTTGATCTGATAAGGCAACTCATAGATCACCAGCTTTTCTCGTCCGTTTTTAGCCGTTTCTGAGGTAATTTTACCCCTTACCACTACTCTGCCCCTGCCGGTTTCAAAACCCTGTTTTACGCCTTCAAAACCATAAATAATACCCCCTGTTGGAAAATCGGGTGCTTTTACATGTTTGATGAGGTCTTCTACAGTAATGTCTTTGTTTTCTATATAGGCGATACAACCGTCTACCACCTCGCTGAGGTTATGGGGCATAATGTTGGTAGCCATCCCTACGGCGATACCGGATGCGCCGTTCACTAGCAGGTTAGGAATACGTGTAGGCAGTACAGTAGGTTCTTCGAGCGTATCGTCAAAGTTGTTGCTGAAATCTACCGTTTCCTTCTCAATGTCTTCCAGCATGGCTTCCGCGATCTTCTGCAGGCGGATTTCGGTGTAACGCATGGCTGCCGGCATATCGCCGTCTACCGAGCCGAAGTTACCCTGCCCGTCCACCATCGGATAGCGCATGCTCCAGGGCTGGGCCAAACGTACAATGGTATCGTAAATGGAAGCATCACCGTGGGGGTGATATTTACCCATTACTTCACCAACAACACGCGCAGATTTCTTGTAGGGCTTGTTGCTGGTGTTGCCGAGTTCGTTCATACCGAACAAAACACGGCGATGTACCGGCTTCAAACCATCCCGTACATCGGGTAAAGCACGACCAACGATCACAGACATAGAATAATCTATGTAGGCCGTTTTCATTTGCTCCTCGATGTTAATCTGGACGACTCTCCCTTCCTGTGGATTTTCCGTATGCTCTGTCATTTTGTGTATTGATTTACAGTTTTTTCTGCTCAAAACAGATAAAGGCAAATATAGCCATTTCAGCCCTTATTCTGGCCTAAAAATCCATAAATGTGAAAAAAAGGACCATAGAGATTAACGGTTATATGGCAATATCGATATATGATTCAAATGCACTATGAATGACAACTATTTATATGATCAGAATGTTATGAAAAAATAGCCCGGCTGATTTTTAATGAATCTGCTATATATTACAACTATATCATATAATACTAAATGAACATTGGCAAAGTATATTTGTCTATAAATAACTGATAATCAATATTTCGAATCAACGGAAAACATATATATAATCTGAATAAATCCGAATTCACTGTAGAATTCGAACATTAGTATCAAAAGTGCTGTTATTCCCCTGATTCTTAATCACTTTTCTAACAAAACTATGAAGAACATACTGTTGTTTGGCGCCGGTAAATCGGCCACCAGTCTGATCGACTACCTCTTAACAAATGCACCAAAACAAAAGTGGCATATTACGGTGGCCGACCATGACATGTCCCTGATCAAGTCCAAAACAGGAAAATCATATTACGCTACCCCGGAAGCCCTGGATATTAAAGACGATACCGCCAGACAAGCGCTGATCCAGGCTACAGATCTTGTTATATCCCTGCTTCCCCCTTCTTTGCATATACTGGTAGCCCGCGACTGCCTCGCTGCCAAAAAAAATCTGCTCACCGCCTCTTATATAGATCCGGAGGTACGCGCCCTGGAAAACGAAATCGCCCAGGCTGGCTTACTCTTTATGTATGAAATGGGACTGGACCCCGGCATCGATCATATGTCGGCCATGAAACTCATTCATTCCATTGAGAAAAAAGGCGGGCAAATATTTTCTTTTAAATCCTATTGCGGCGGCCTGATCTCACCAGACAGCAACGACAATCCCTGGCAATACAAAGTGTCTTGGAATGCCCACAATATTGTAATGGCTGGCGCTTCCGGCGCTACTTACAAGGAAAAAGGGAAGGTGAAAGAATTAACGCACGAGCACTTGTTTGATCATACCAAAACCATTCAGGTACCCGGACTAGGCAAACTGGCTTTTTATCCTAACCGGGACTCTCTCGGCTATATGGAAGCCTATAAGCTCGGCGACCTGGCTACTTTTATGCGCGCTACCCTGCGTTACCCCGACTTCTGCGAAGGCTGGAACGCTGTTATCAAACTGGGCCTCACCGATGATCATCATAAATTTGCTACAAATGACCTTACTTATACTAACTGGGCTTCCCACCTCGTTAGTGATACCTCATCAGGTAATTCCGAAGAAAACCTGGCACAATTCCTTGGCGTTAGCGCAAAATCAAAAGTGATCCGGCAACTGAAATTCCTTGGGCTGTTAAGTAACGATACCATCAATCTGGGAGAGCAAACCAATGCAGGCATCTTACAATGCCTAGTAGAGAATAAATTGAAAATGGAGCCTGCAGATAAGGATATGATCGTAATGATGCATGAAATAGAATTCGAGCGCCGCAACATGGCTACCAGGATGCATAGCTACATGATCAGCCAGGGAGAAGACAACATACATACCGCTATGGCCAAAACAGTAGGCCTGCCGCTAGGCATACTCGCCAAAATGATATTACAGGATAAGGTAACACTCACCGGCCTGCAAATACCTGTAATGCCGGAAATATACAATCCAGTATTAAAAGAATTGGAAGACTACGATATCCGGTTTGAGGAAAGCTTTGAATAGTAAAATAATTGTCTATAACAGCATGCCCAACAGCTCTTCCACACCGACAGTAGCTGGCTTTTCTATGCGAATCTGATTGGGCTGCTGTGCTACGGGAGGTATTTTCTGGTCGATGATATAAACCGGCACCTGCGAAGGCACATATTCCAATAAGCTGGCAGCCGGATATACCTGCAGGGAGGTTCCGATGATCACAAAGATATCAGCTTCCAATACCTCCGCTACTGCCTGTTCTATCATAGGCACTGCCTCTCCAAACCAAACAATATGCGGGCGTAGTTGTCCGCCATCTTCCGCCAGGTCGCCCATCTTAATATCTTCATAAATATCATAGATCAGCGTTTCATCTGTTACACTGCGCATCTTAAAGATCTCTCCGTGCAGGTGCAATACCTGGGAAGAACCACCGCGTTCGTGCAAATCGTCTATATTCTGCGTCACAATACGCACATCATATTTTTCTTCCAGTTTTGCCAATCCGGTATGCGCAGCATTGGGTTGGGCCGATTTTACATCCTTACGGCGGGCATTATAAAAATCCTGTACTAGTACAGGGTCTTTTGCCCAACCTTGTGGGGAAGCTACTTCATACACATCATATCCTTCCCACAGCCCATTTGTGTCGCGATAGGTCCGGAGGCCACTTTCGGCGCTGATGCCGGCTCCGGTCAGCACCACCAATCTTGGTTTCATTCTTTTTCGTTTACAGGTGAGGGTTGGGTAGAGGTCTTTAATATTCTATGTCACAAGCGCAACAGCTATTATTTCATACCGCCCATCTCCATGATCACCTCAAACTCCTCCGGCATTACAGCGCATACCGACAAGCGGCCTTGCCGTATCAGCGATAAGTTTGCCAGTTGTTTTTCGGCTTTCATCTGCGCCAGGGTTACCGGTTGTTTGAAGGGTTTCAACGGTTTGAGATCTACCACTACCCAATTCGCGTCTGGTGTGGTAGGATCTTGGTAAAACTCCTTTGCTACAGTAGCCAAACCTACTACTGCCAGTCCTTCGTTGCTGTGGTAAAACAATACCTGGTCACCTTTTTTCATGGCTTTCAGGTTATTGCGCGCCTGGTAGTTGCGTACGCCATCCCAGAAGGTAACTTTATCTTTTACAAACTGTTCCCAGGAATATTTAAACGGCTCAGACTTCACCAGCCAATAGTTCATATGCAATAAAATTTTCAGATTTATATGGGTGTGTATTACCAACCGCTGGCCAGTACATCGGCGATGTGCATTACTTTAATGTTGTTGCCATGTTTGCGGATATATCCATCCAGATGCATCAGGCAGGAAAGATCGGTAGAGATGAGGTAATCGGCACCGCTATGAAGCGCATTGTGTACCTTTTGTTCGCCCATACCAACAGAGATCGGCTCAAACTTTACCGCGAAAGTGCCGCCAAAACCGCAACAAACTTCGCTATCGTTCATCTCTTTCAACTCCAGTCCTTTTACATTTTCCAGCAGTTTGCGGGGACCTTGTTTAATACCGCATTCCCGCAGTGCGCCACAGGCATCATGATAAGTACCTACCCCATTGAGGGTAGCGCCCAGGTCGGTTACATGGAGTACTTCGGTGAGGAATTCCGTAAACTCATAAAGATTTCTCTTCAGTTGTTTTACGTCGTTATGTGCAGCAGAATTATCGAATAATTTACCGTAATAATTACGTACAAAGCCCGTACAGGAGCCGCTGGGAGCAACGATGTAATCGTATGTTTTAAAGTCTTTGATAAACTTGGTGGCAACGGTACGGCATTCATCCTGGTAGCCGGCATTATAGGCTGGCTGACCGCAGCAGGTTTGCTCCGTGTTATACATCACATTACAGCCTAGTTTTTCCAGTACTTTCACCATATTGAAGGCGGTTTCCGGAAAAAACTGGTCTACAAAACACGGTATAAATAACTGTACATTCATCTTTAATATTTTTTACCTGCTTATTTCCTGGCCAGGTCCCGTTGCAGTGCGATCATTTTCAATGCGGTGATCGCAGCTTCTTCTCCCTTATGGCCATGCGCCCCGCCTAATCTGTCGAGCGCCTGCTGTTCATTATCTACTGTAAGAATTCCAAATATAACAGGAATGGGTAATTGAAGGTTCAATTGAAGGATACCTTCCGTTACTGCTTTACATACATAATCGAAATGTGGTGTTTCGCCACGGATTACACAACCGAAAGCAATAATAGCGCCAGGCTGTTTACCGCTGCCTTTAGTAGCTTCCCAGTATTGTTTACAGGCATATGGCAATTCGAAAGCGCCAGGTACGATGACCTTCTCTATTTTAGCTGCTTTATACTGGTGCAGGGTGTTATCACAACCGGCAACCAGTTCATTTACGATGGCGTCATTCCATTCGGTATATACCATAACAACACTGGCATCCTCCAAGTTGAGAATGCCAGCATCGTTTAACAAGCTTTTATTGTGCTCGGACATATTTTTAGCTTTTAGGAGTTAGCGGCTAGTAGCTGATAGCTATTAGCAGCCAGCCACTAATAGCTATCAGCTGAACCAAGCTTAATTTCTTACTTCACCCAGTCTTGCCAGGTACTTATCCATTTCACGACCTTCGCCGGTCAGTGGGAATTTTTCTTTGATTTCTTTATAGATAGCGATTGCTTCCTGGGATTTACCTGCTTTTTCCAGGGCCATACCGGCACGGAACAGGTATACAGGAGCAGTCAGCTCATTATCATTATAGTGGCCTGCTTTCTTGTAGAAGTCTATACCTTCTTCAGTTTTGTTCAGTTCCATATAAGCATCGCCGATCAGGCCATAAGCAGTAGGCTGCAGTAACAGGTCGTTAGCGCCGAAAGATTTCAACATATCGATACCTTTCTGGAATTCACCCAGGCGGATATAGCAGATACCAGCGCTATATTTAGCCAGGTTACCAGCTTTAGTGCTGCCATATTTACCGGCCACCTGTAAGAAACCATAATTATTACCATCACCATTAAGTGCCAGCTTGAATGAATCTACTGCGAAGTAGTTTTGGGCATGGAATACCATTTCCTGTGCTTTCTTTTCATTCGGTTGCTTTACAAACTGGTTATAGGCGAAGAAACCGCCTACCACTACTACTACAGCTAATACTGCAATAGTAATAACATTCTTGTTTTTATAGAAGAAGTCTTCTGCTTTATGCAGGGATTTCTCCAGATTAAAATCTTTCGTAGGTTGAGGCACCGGGGCTTTATCTTTAGTTTCTGCCATTGTAAGGTGTAATTGTGATTACTTGATAATGATAATAAAATTAGAAATCAGCAGTTAGCTGATTAGCCTTTAGCCGATACAACATCAAAACGCTGTATTGGCTAAAGGCTATAAGCAGCTGACAGCTAAAATACTTTAGTCAACGATAAACGGATAATCTTCCTGAGTGTACACATCTTTCAGCAGCTCATCATCGCTAGGCCATGGTGATTCTTCTGCAAATGTTACACATTCTTCAACTTCAGTTTTTACACGTTCGTTGATCGCCTCAATTTCTTCTTCTGTTGCCCATTTATTTTTCTGAATTACCTTCAGTACTTCGCTGATAGGATCTTTTTCTTTGTACTCTTCAAGCTCTTCTTTGGTACGGTATTTAGCCGGATCGCTCATAGAGTGGCCGCGGTAACGGTAAGTTTTAATTTCCAGGAGGGTAGGTCCACCGTTTTCACGGGCGCGTTTTACCGCTCTTTCAATGCCATCGTGTACGGCTTCGCAGCTCATACCATCGATAGAATCTGCCGGCATTTCATAAGCGTCTGCAAGCTTGTAGATATCCAGTACGTTAGAAGTACGTTCTACTGAAGTACCCATTGCATACATGTTATTTTCGCATATGAAGATGACAGGCAACTTCCAGGTCATAGCCATGTTGAAAGTTTCATGCAAGATACCCTGACGGGCAGCGCCATCACCAAAGAAGCACAACACTACGTTGTCCGTTCCTTTGTATTGTTCTGCAAATGCCAGTCCCGCACCTGTACCAATCTGCGCACCAACGATACCATGACCTCCGAAGAAACCGTGTTCCTTGGAGAAAAAGTGCATACTGCCTCCCTTTCCTTTCGAGCATCCGGTTGCCTTTCCATACAGTTCTGCCATACAAGCCTTCGCGGAAATTCCTTTTGCAATAGCCAGCGCATGATCACGGTAAGCAGTGATAAATTTATCCTCCGGCTTGGTAGCTGTAATCGCACCAGCAGCAATTGCTTCTTGTCCTATGTACAAATGACAAAAACCACGGATTTTTTGCATCCCGTACAATTGGCCTGTCTTTTCTTCAAAGCGGCGCAGCAAAAGCATCAATTCATACCAGTACAGATATGTCTCTTTGGTGAATTTCGTCTTCACGTCTGTTTTAGTTTGCACTCTTTCTAAATTTGTTCGCAAATATAACAGGAAAATCGTAAAATATAAATATCAATTCCAATTCCCATTAAATTATGCAATTTCATCAATTTCAAACAGTTTTGCATTTAATTGCACTTAAATCTCACGGAAGTTCCGATTAGTGCGGATCTTTATCGCTTATAAAGTCGGTAAATTTCGCATATTATTAATTACGCATAACTTTTTTCCTTGCTGTCTATTCATAAAATATCACTCGTTCAGTTCAAAAACTACCGGCAGGCGGCCTTTACTTTCGAAAAAAAGATGATAGGAATTACCGGCAGGAATGGCGCAGGCAAAACCAACCTGCTGGATGCCATCTACTACCTGTGCTTTACCCGTAGCTATTTTACCAGTACTGAAAGTCAGAATACCCAATACCAAACCAATGGCTTCCGGCTGGAAGGGTTGTTAGACAAAAACGGGCAACGCGAAAAAATTGTTTGCACCCTTAAAGACGGCAAAAAAGAGATCAGCCTTAATGAAGAAAAATACGACCGGTTTTCACGCCATATAGGCCAATTCCCAGCCGTGATGATTGCCCCTGACGATGCAGACATTATCCTGGGCGGCAGTGAGGAAAGGCGCAAATGGCTAGACAGCCTCCTATCCCAACTTTATCCCGACTACCTCGACCACCTAATCGCCTACCAAAAAATATTACAACAGCGAAATAGCCTGCTCAAAAACATGACTGGCACCGGGCAAAACCAGGATAGCCTGCTAGACATATTTGACCTACAATTGGTGGTGCACGGCGTACCCGTGTTTGAAACCCGGCGAACGTTCCTGCAAACCTTTATTCCGCAGGTACAACGGCTATACAATTATATTTCCGGCACCCATGAAGCGGTTGATATACAATATGTGTCGACCCTTGCGGAAATCCCTTTCGCCTCCCAGCTGCTACAAGCCCGGTACCGCGACATGCAGGTACAGCGCACTACTACCGGCATACATCGCGACGACCTCCTGTTTTTGTTGGATGAGCACCCGATGAAGACCAATGCTTCCCAGGGGCAACGCAAAAGCTTCCTGTTCGCCCTCAAACTCGCCCAGTTTGAAATAATCCGCCAACATAAAAATTACCCCCCATTACTATTGCTCGACGATGTTTTCGAAAAGCTGGACCAGGAAAGGGTTACCCGCCTGATTGCCCTCGTAAGCAGCGATAACTACGGACAAGTATTTATCACTGATACCCATGCCGACCGCCTGCAACAGGCATTTGCCGGGAACCAGGCATTACAGCTATTAACGATTACCGGTTAGCCACTAGCTGTTAGTAGCTAACCAGTATCACTTTTTCCTGTTTTTTTCCTAGCTTCGCACCATGCGCCACGGAACCACGAATATAGGAGATGCCCTCCGGGATTTTTTGAACAAGAGCAGGATGAAGCCCCGTCTTACAGAGGTGCGTATCCAAGAAAACTGGGAGCAACTGATGGGCAAAACGATAGCCCGCTATACACAAAGCGTACAGCTCATCGATCATAAACTGATCGTTACTACTACAGTAGCTCCATTAAAACAAGAATTAACTTACTCTAAAGACAAGATCATCAAACTCGTAAATGAAATGCTGGGAGAAAACATGGTAAGGGAAGTGATGATCCAATAGGATGGTTAGTTAGCGGCAAACTGCTGTATCAGGCTATTCACATCAGCCATTTTGAGGGACGTTTGCAAGTTTACTATCACAAATTGTTTATCGTCCTGTATTAGTAGTACCACATTTCCCAATTCATCGTCTGTACCTTTGTTCAATACATGTACCAGGCTGTTCTTTTCTCTTACCTCCATCAGCAAATCGAAGTGATCGTTGCGCTGCAGGTTACTTTTCAGATCGGCAATATCATCGTAGTTAACAGTATCACCGTTAATGTTAGTGATGGTATACATTTTCAGCCGCTTCACATGCTTAAGCGCATGGCTAACCGCTTTACTATCAGCATCTTCTTTATCAAACGAGATATACCAACTGGCAAATCTCATAGGGAAAGAACCCAGCGACAAAGTATGTGTTTCCGCACTCCGGTACTTGTTCCGGAATGCCCGTAAACTTTTTTCCTGTGCAACAGCCGTTGACGTAGCGAGCGTCAGGCAACAGGTGGCAATAAGGAATGCTTTCATGGAAATCATTTTTTATTTTTTTCTCACGTTTTTGAGTTTATCCATTCCCTGGATATTAACCGCACCTGCGATCTGGGAAATCTCATTGAGGTCAATATCTCCTACAAGGCTCATTGCCAAAAATTCGTCTGAGCCGCCTACAAGCATCACCAACTCATTGATATTACCTTTTCCGTTTTCTTTCACCAGAAATTTCAAATCGCTGTTTTTATCCCTTACGGTCATCAGCTCTTCAAAATCGCCACCCAGGAAAGCGGCGGCCTCCCGGTACAAGCGGGGCCCTTCTTTGGTACCATCCTTAGTAAGGATCTTCAATCCCTTCAGCCGCTGCACTACCTTCATCAGATTTTTGGCATCCGGATCTCCGGGGTCTAGCTTAGCAAACATACTGAACATTTTAGGCGTAATACTGATCAGCGTGAAGCTCCGGTCATTTTCGTACTTCTGGAAAAAGCGGTCGATAAGGCTCCCCTGTTGCGCCGACAGGTGGAAACTGGCAAAAACCGCTACCAGTAATAAAATACATCGTTTCATCTTTTGTTAATTTATATCAGGTTTTAAAATGGCGTTCAATTTTCCTTTCCTTCCACCAGTGCAGCGGCATCGTTGAAGTAAGACAACTTCTGCATGCCGGTGGTGCCTTTGTTCAGGTTTTTGGCCAGCAGTTGCAAGGCCTTTTTAGTTTCATCGAATGCTTTCTGCGGATCATTCATATTTTGCTGTTGCATCATCTGCGCTACTTCCTGTTGGCGGCGATCCTGCTGTTTCAGCGCATAAACAATTCCCACTGCTGTCAGCAACACTGCTGCATACTTCATCCAATGGTGCCAGGGCGATAGCTTCACTACCTTTCCGGGGGTAGCCGGCGCCATAGCTGGCAACTCCCAAACCTTAGCCGCTTCCTGGCCGAAATACTGGAATAAAGGAGCCGCTTCCTGTAAAGCTGCAGGCAGATCCGGAGGGAGGACACGAAAGAATTCACGCAAGGCATCTTCTTCCTCCAAAGAGGTATCTCCTTCCCAATATTTTTCCAACAATGCATAGATCCTGTTATAATCCATATACCTGCTGATTTTGTAGTTTTTCCCGTACCGTTTTGCGGGCACGGTGCAAATTCACTTTTACCTCATTCATATCTATCTCCAGAATATCTGCGATTTCCTGGTAGGAATGCCCGTCTATATCCCGCAATTGCAGGATG
Organism: Chitinophaga sp. 30R24; assembly: GCF_049056765.1. NCBI lineage: Bacteria > Pseudomonadati > Bacteroidota > Chitinophagia > Chitinophagales > Chitinophagaceae > Chitinophaga > Chitinophaga sp. 30R24. The sequence goes on along the minus strand of NZ_JBJGXX010000009.1, from coordinate 27,108 downwards.
GTGCGGTGCTTTTCCGGTAAGCTGTTGATTGCCCGATGTACCTTCTTCATCACATCCTGCTGTTCCATCATCATGTGCGGATTTTGCTGTGATACCTCGGGCAACTCCCCCGCCCTATCCAGCTCATCGGCGATACGGTATTTCTTTGACTTTAATTTATCCAATGCCAGATTACGGGTGATCCGCATACACCAGGCCTCCATATTCTGTAACTCCGTCATTTTATCCTGCATGCCCCATACCTTCATTAGCACATCCTGGGTAATATCCTGGGCATCTTCCTCGTTGCCCAACAGGCGAAATGCAAAGCGGTACAGCTTTTGCCTGACTGGAACTACCTGAGTAAGATACCTATCTAAAGACATATGGAATGATACGTTTTGAAAAGAAGACGACTGTATGCAGCAGATGTTACAAAAAAGTTTGACTTTTTTATAAAGTAACGGGACAGCTTTTATAGCCAGCCGCGCTTACAGCTTAATCCTGGGGTCTATCCATGTATAGATTAGGTCGGCCAGGATATTCACTATCACGAAGATGCCGGCAGTAAATAATATAGCGCCCATCACAACGGGGAAATCAAATTTGTCTAAGGCGTCTACCGTGATTTTACCGATTCCTTTCCAACCAAAGATATATTCCACGAAGAAGGCGCCGGCCAACAGTTCGGCAAACCAGCCGGTGATAGCAGTAATAACAGGATTGAGGGCATTAGGCAGTGCATGTTGCAAAACTACCCTGCTTTTAGGGAGCCCTTTGGCGTAGGCGGTGCGGATAAAATCCTGGTGCAGTGCATCTAGCATGGCACTGCGGGTAAGCTGCACAATAATAGCGAGTGGGCGGATGCCCAAAGTAATAGCCGGCAATATCAGGTTGCGCAGATTCAATACGCGGCCCCTGAAAGGATCTATATCGAAGAGACTGCCCGTCATGTGCAGGCCGGTGTAGTCGCTGAGTACAAAGCCGAACAGGTAGGCAATAACAATACCCGCAAAAAAGGAAGGCGCCGAAATGCCTACCACACTGGCAAATACAGCACCGGTGTCCATCCAGGTATTTTGTTTTACGGCAGACAATACTCCCAGCGCAATACCGGCAACAGTAGCGAGCAGCATGGCCGCCAAGGCCAGCAGCAAAGTACCGGGCAAAGCCTCAGTGAGTATATCCCATACTGGCTTTTTCCCCTGATAAGAACGGCGCAAATAGGGCGTTTTGAGCAAGAGTAGTTTACCTGCCGGCAAATGGGCTATAGCAAAGTAATGAAAATTGCCCCCCGCTTCCGGTTCGGTATAAACGCCCAGGGGCAACAAATCGTTGAGATAATACAGGAACTGCATCCCTACCGGTTGATCGAGATGCAGTTCTTTTCTTACATTTTCCAGGGAGGCTACGTCTGCCCGCTGCCCCAATGTTAGCCTGGCGGGATCACCGGGTAATACATTGAACAGGAAAAACACCAGTACTACTACTCCCAGTAGTACCAACAGGCCATATCCGGTTTTATGCAGCAGAAAACGAAGCAATATGAATAACTTTTAAGCAATGAACAGAGATCCCTAGTTTTAACCCCTTACGGCATATCATTATAGTGCCACTTTCCTTTGATCGTCCCTTTTTCCAGGAGGATCAGGCAAGGATTACTACGGCCGGCCGTTTTAATAGCCACACCATCCATTTGCACAAAAGGAAACGCCAGACCATGTTCCTGTTTGAAGGCGGCAATTTCATCTTTGGTAGAAGCGGATACGCCATATATTAACACCTGCTGGTCTTTCCATCGCTGTTGCAGCGCTTTCATTTTAGCATCCCAGCCACTACCGGCTTTCTTCACATTCTGCACCAAGAACAGGTATACAGGTTTGGTTTCAGACAAAATAGCTGTTGTTTGATTCACGCCATCGGCATCTGTGAGGATAAAGTCTTTGATGGCCGGTTCAGCGTTACCTTTTTTCACCAGTTTATCTTTACGGTCTATAAACTTCCAGGTGCTGTCTGACCAGGGGTAGTTATCTGCAGAGAACTCTTTTTGCTGACCGTCCTTTTCATAAATGAAGATCATTTCATACACATCTGGCGTAGCTCCCGGCGGCAACTTCATTTTTTCGGGGATATTGTTGCCTACTTTATAGGGCAGACAATCGATAAATGGCAGGTGGCGCAAGGTATACCACTGCACGCCAAAAGCAAAAGCAGCCGACAGTAACAATACCACGCCGGCACCTTTAAATAATGGTTTTATCCGATGGCGGTAGAAGAAGATAACGAGTATCATTACCAGCAGGATCACATCTTTCCAGAAAGTTTGTTCTGCAGACAGTTTGATGCAATCACCGAAGCAGCCACACTCACGGATAGTACCGCTAAACAACGCATAACCGGTAAGGAAAGTAAAGAATATAATCAACAGTAATAATAGCACAGAAAAGATACGCATACGGTAGCCAACGAGTACGGCTACACCTGCAATAATTTCAAACGCATTCATTATAATGGAGAATGCCAGGGAATAGGGAGACAAGAAGGTCAGGTGCAACACTTCAAAAAACTCCTCCATTTTATAACTCAGGCCCAGTGGATCATTAGCCTTGATAAGTCCCGAAAAAATAAATAACACCCCAACGATTATACGTAACAGGTTCAGGATAATCTTCATAAAATAGTTTAATGGTTAAGTATACTTCTAAATTCCTAAATTCGGAAATGATACATTTTCCTGCTTAGATTTGCAGGCAAAATAAAGAATTTCAGGTAAAAGGCCGGAACTATATGATGAATGAGGCGTAAGCCCGCCTGTACACTCACTTTTTAACGCATTCAAATGACAAACCATATCCATCATGCGGCGGCCATACCGCAAATCAACTGCAGAGGACAATTATTATCACTTCATACCCCCGTTGTAATGGGGATTATTAATGCAACAGACGATTCGTTTTATGAAGGCAACCGTATGCATGAGTTGCACCAGGTAATGGCAAAGGCGCAACAGCACCTGGAGGAAGGCGCGGCCATACTGGATCTAGGCGCACAGAGCACACGTCCGGGTGCCGAAGTGGTTGGCCCTGAAGAGGAGATACACCGGCTGCTCCCCTCCATTCATGCTATTCTGAACCGCTATCCTACTGCCATTATCTCTATAGATACCTGGTATGCCAGCGTAGCAGAGAAAGCGGTGCAAGCCGGCGCCTCCATCATCAACGATATTAGCGCCGGCGATATGGACCCTGAAATGATCCCGCTAATAGGGCGTTTACAGGTGCCTTATATCGCCATGCATATGCAGGGTAAACCAGCTACCATGCAGCATAACCCCCAGTACGGCAATGTGGTAACCGAAGTATTGGACTATCTAAAAGAGAAGCTGGCAGTTTGCCGGGCTGCGGGTATCAAAGACTTTATCGCCGATCCCGGATTCGGATTTGGCAAAACGCTGGAGCACAACTATGCGCTAATGAAAGAACTGTCGTTGTTCTCCAGTGTATTGGGAGTACCCGTGCTAACAGGCATCTCCCGGAAATCCATGATCTATAAATTACTTCATACCACTCCAACCGAAGCCTTGAACGGCACAACAGTACTGAATACCATTGCCCTGCTTCATGGCGCCCATATATTAAGGGTACATGATGTAAAAGCTGCTGTGGAAGCGGTACGGATCACAGAGAAACTGAAAGGCTAACTAAATCTTGCTATTTTTACAATTATGAAGGAAGTTATACAATTATATGGAGTGGAATTTCGCTGGTTGAATGCAATAGACCTGTTGATCGTTATTTTTTTAATCGTCCAGTTATACCGGTTATTAAAGGGCAGCCTTGCTTTTAATATTTTCGTAGGGTTATTAATGGTATATGCTGTCTATTTCCTGGTAAGGGCATTACAGATGCCTATTCTTACCAGTATCCTGCAAAACTTTATCAATGTTGGCATCATTGCCATTATCATTATTTTCCAGCCAGAGATCCGGAAATTCTTGTTGGTGCTGGGCAAGAAAACGCCGCTGAGCAAAGACAGCTTCTTTACCAAATTATTTTTACCCGACAAGTTTAAAAGTTACAAGGAAGAAGAGAATATTATCAATGAGATCATTGTAGCGGTAAGCCGGATGCAAAGCAGGTATACTGGCGCATTAATGGTAATTGCCACTACTTACCGTCTTAAATTTGATTCTGCTTCCAGTATTTCCATAGATGGTAATGTGAGCGCCAAACTGATAGAAAGCATTTTTGAGAAGCACAGTCCTTTGCACGATGGCGCCCTGATCATCGTAGGCAATAAGATCCTGGCAGCCAAAGTAATACTACCGGTGTCTGAAAACCCCAACCTGCCCAACCGTATCGGATTGCGTCATCGTTCTGCTGTAGGCATTACAGAACATAGTGACAACCTGGCCATTATTGTATCTGAAGAGCGGGGCACCGTTTCCTATGCAATGGACGGGGAGTTAACACAGGATGTATCGTTGGAAGACCTGAAAGTGAAACTGTATGAGGTATTGATAGATGGATACGCTTAATTGATCAAAAGTAATAAAAGTAAAGGCCGTTGATATTATTTATCAACGGCCTTTACTTTTATCTGCTTATCTACCGCCAAAGGCAGCAGGTAAAAACTATTTCTTAGATGGAACAACCGGAGCTTCAGGAGCACCTGGCTTAATATCTACCATCTGAACATCAAATACCAGGATAGAGTTACCTGGGATTACTGGAGGACTTCCCTGTAAACCGTAAGCCAGTGTAGAAGGAATTACCAGGATAGCTTTAGCGCCTTTTTTCAGACCGCTTAAGCCAGCATCCCATCCTTTAATCACGAAACCACGACCGATAGGGAATTTAATTGGGTCCAGCGGCATACCAGGACGCAGGGTAGAATCCAGGCTGGAATCGAATACTTTACCGCTGGTAAGTTTACCAGTGTAATGTACATATACAGTATCACCTGGATTAGGGGTGTTGCCGGTACCTTCTTCAGTTACGGCTACGTATACACCTTCTGCGTTCTTAGTAGCGTTGATCTTATTTTTTTCCAGGTATTCTTTAATCAGCTGCTCATCTTTTTCTTTCTGGGCGGTAGCTGAATATTTATCTTCAACTGCGAAAGTGATTTTCAGTTTATCACCTTTTTTACCAAAAGGAGGACGTTCCTGAGCTGGTAATGAATCCCAAGGAATGATGAAAGTAGCGCTATCGCCTTCGTGCAGGAGGGCAATACCTTCCATGAGGTCGTACTTATTCTGGGGTTTCTGCACCAGAACAGGGATAGGAGCACCTACCATTTTGCGGGAATCACCCAGGAGAGAGTCATTGATACGTTGGGTTACGTTCACGAGGACAGTATCACCCAACTTCAGTTGTGCTCCGCTACCGGATTTGTGAACGATATACTCAATACCGCCCGGTGTTTTTTTAACACCTGTACCACAGCTGGCTATCAGCAAGCCTAATGCCGCAGTTGCAACTAAAAACTGATTGTTTTTTTTCATTTGTTTGTATTAGTAGGTTGAAATACTTTATTTAATTATTGTAAGAGCGCCTCATTTTCTTCGATGGCCTTAATAAAGCGATCCACGGTTTTTTCCAGCGGGTCGGCGCTACGGCCTCCGGAGGCGTTGAAATGACCACCGCCATCAAAATATTTACGGGCGAAAGTATTTACATCAAAATCTCCTTTAGAGCGGAAAGACAGCTTCACTTCTGAGTTCCGGTCAATGATCAATGCTGCCATCTTGATGCCCTGGATAGACAACAGGAAGTTAACCAGTCCTTCGGTATCCCCTGTTTGCAGGTCGAACCGCTTCAGGTCTGAATAGGGAATGGCCAACATGGCGGTATTATATTCATAGAATACTTCCATGCGGTTCAACAGACTATGTCCGAGGAAGCGCAGACGGTTTTCTAGGAAATTATCGTAGATCGCCTGATGTATTACCTCGTGGCGCAGTCCTCTTTCCATCAGATCGGCTACCATCCGGTGTACGGCGGCAGTGGTGGATGCAAAGCGGAAAGAACCGGTATCAGTTACCGTACCCGCATAGATACACTGGGCAATCTCAAGGTTAATATACTGCTCATCTCCCAATTTATAAATAGTTTCATAAACTAATTGGGCCGTAGAGCTGGCAGAAGTATCACTTACCCCATAGTCGAATCCGGGCTGTGGCTCCAGGTGGTGATCTATGAGTATTTTTACTGCCGACAGTTTTTCCAGATGAGGCGCCAGGTTTTTGGTACGGTAAAACGCATTGTAATCGAGGCTAAACAGGAGATCTATCCCTTCCAGGGCCTGTAAGGCCTTATCTGTGGAAGATTCAAAATCAATGACCAAATCTGCTCCAGGCATCCATTTCAGAAAATCCGGAAAGTTAGTGGGAGAGATTACAGTTACCTGGTGCCCTTTCTGCAATAAGTAATGATACAGTGCCAAAGAAGACCCCATAGCGTCAGCGTCTGGCTTCTGGTGCATGGTTATCACCACTTTCTTAGGGTTCTCCAGCAAAGGCTTAATTTCCTCGATCGGCTTCATTAAAAAACTGTAATGTTAAGAGTTGATTTTCAATCACAACAAGTGGTTGAAACAGAAAACGAAGTGCGAAGTTCTTTATTTGGGCTAGAATTTCAAAATTTTTTACCGCTAAAGAAAATGTAATTACTTTTGCGGCCTAATCTGTAATTCGGAATTAAACATAATATGAGCAACAGAACATTTACTATGATCAAGCCTGATGCAGTAGCAAACGGGCACATTGGTGGCATTTTAGACATGATCAACGCTGCAGGTTTCCGCATCGTAGCCATGAAAATGACACAGTTATCTACTGCTAAAGCAGGTGAATTTTATGCAGTACATGCGGAAAGACCCTTTTACGGTGAACTGGTAGAATTCATGAGCAGCGGCCACATCGTAGCAGCTATCCTGGAAAAAGACAATGCTGTAGAAGATTTTCGTAAACTGATCGGTGCTACTAATCCTGCTAATGCAGAAGAAGGTACTATCCGTAAAAAATACGCAGAATCTATTGGCCGTAACGCAGTACACGGTTCTGATTCTGATGAGAACGCTGTAATTGAAGGTAATTTCTTCTTCAGCGGTCTGGAAAAATTCTAAAAAAACTGCTACCTGCAAAGGTGAAAAAAGCCGGCAACTTATGCCGGCTTTTTTATTTCAATTAACTTATTATCAATACATCCACGATAATCAATTAAAGCCGGCTACCAACAAAGTCTTTTCCTGCCAAAAAGTTAAATTAATATATATTATAATTGCAATATAACAACCTAAAGTTAAATATCGCCCGTTGGAAGCAGCTAAAAGAGCTATTTTTAGATGGTTTCTCATCTAAAAAAATAATAAAATAAATCACTCATTTTTAAACGCTTACATAGATATATTTCACCCTTTACTTTAAATAATAACAACTTTGCGCGCTGATCTCCCTATACCCGTACAGCAACATCTTATTTTTTTACTATTGCATATAGCCGTTGCCGTTGTTTTGTGAAAAACCTGTTAACTTGCCCTCATGTGGGAATCATTCCGGAAACTATTTAAAGGTTATTTAAGATTGGAGCGGTCCATGTCTGACCACTCAATAGAAGCTTACTTACGCGACGTAGAAAAACTGGAGCAATACCTGCTGGCGCATGGTAAAGATAAAATGCGCCCGCAGGACATTACCCTGGAAGAGCTCCAGGGTTGCGTACAATGGATCGCCAAACTGGGCATGACCGCCTCCTCTCAGGCCCGAACCATTTCCGGGCTCAAAGCATTTTATAAGTTCCTGCTGCTGGAAGACATGGCCAAAGACGACCCTACCCAACTATTGGAAGCACCCAAGATACTGCGGAAGCTACCCGACGTACTCACCTTTGAAGAAATTGAAAAGATCATTGCACAGATACCGTTGGATACTCCGGAAGGGCACCGTAACAAAGCTATTCTGGAAACAATGTACAGCTGCGGGCTACGGGTAAGCGAAGTAATTAACCTGCAGATCACCCAACTGCACATGGATGTAGGGTTTATACGGGTAGTAGGAAAAGGTAATAAAGAAAGGCTGGTGCCCATCGGCAAGGATGCCATGCGCCAGATAGATATTTACCGAAGACATGTACGTACATTGCTACCCGTTAAATACGGCGAAGAGGATACCCTGTTTCTGAACCGGCGCGGAAGCGCCTTGAGCCGGGTGATGATCTTCCTGGTAATAAAGGAACTGACTAAACAGGCAGGCATACAGAAAAATGTATCGCCCCATACTTTCCGGCACTCTTTTGCTACCCACCTGGTAGAAGGCGGCGCCGACCTTAGGGCCGTACAGGAAATGCTGGGGCATGAAAGCATTACCACCACAGAAATATACACACACTTAGACCGTGAATACCTCCGGGATACCCTGATGCGTTTCCATCCGCGCTTTTAATCCTTCATAAAAAAGAACAGCTACCCATAAGAAAGGTAGCTGTTTATTCTGCTGCTAGTGGGTACAAACAAGAGGTTCCTATGCCAAAAAGATAAGGGTTCACAAAGCTGAAAATAGTAGGGTTCTACAAACTTGACAATCTCTTACAATAAGCTCGGATGAAATAACAAACGATAATGATCACTCTTCTTTTTCCGTGTGCCTGTTAATGTTATCATGTCGGTAAACCAGGTGCCGATGTGGTCGGAAGCCCATTTTACCCGGGATGGTTTATAAATGATATTCAAATTAGTACAAGGGCCAATATCCTGCCGTTCCGGCACTTGCGCCATTTTGGGATCTTCAGCCCATAGCAGCTGATCATTCCGGTAGATGCGGAAAAAAACATCTGGTCCCATGTTCTGGCTACCGGGCCGGATCATTTGCAGGGAGCCCTTCGCCAGCTGTTGCCGTGAAAAGTGCAACGTATACCTTCCTATTTCATTGGTAAAAGCCTCGCCAATCCGCTGCCCTGTAATGGCGTTCCAGGCCTCTACTCTCAGGCAAGACTCTTCTGAAGCGCCAAACCGTGGTTTCACAACACCCGTTATTACCCAGGCGCCGGCCCTGGCATAAATGCTACGCCATACGGCAGCAGGGATCACATAGGCATAAGCGCCTACATAACCATCGCTATTACGCTTCCAATGCAATACCAGGCGACTCAAATGGAAATTGCGCGACTGGCGGCTACCATTCCTACCCGGCAGTTCATCCAGGCAGAGATCCAACTCCAGGGCTTCGGTAAATAAGTGCACTTCTTCCCACGACAGGGAAAAATTCCCCTTCTCATCCAACGAGCCTTCTGCCAGTAAGCGATCGGCCTTCATCAACACCTCTTTGGCCGACAAAGCGGTCATATCGTTAAAGATACCTTCCTCTACTTCCTGCTGCAACTGCTTTTGACTCTTCGGCGCAGGTAAATATACACGGATACGGGCATTTGCCAGGGGCTCTACACAATCGTTACAGATAAGTGCGGATATATTTCCGATTAATAGGTAACTCATATTTAATTTTTTAAAAAAGGGCTAACGAGTATCACCTCATGAAAATGTTCTGCGTATTATTCATCCAAAAAAACAAACAAGGCGAAAAGGCCGGATCAAACTTAAACCGATTGATGCTTACAAAGATTATGAAGTTTCTAAAAGCACGCAAGCGTTAAACAACTGAAAAAAGCAAATGCGTAGAAATACGTAAAAAAGACAGAAAAATACGCAGCAGCCTGGAAGATATGGCTATTCACCACTTCATAGCTACCATATTGTTTAATATACTTACCGAGTAGCCGGTTGTTGATGCAGCCCGGTTAATATTGCTTTCTATTGAAAGAAAGAGCTGAAACTTCAATAGCTTATAGCAGATACTTCTCAAGGTATGGGAATTGCTTCCACCATAATTACATGTCCACTTTTATCATAATAGGTACAAGTCATTTTTCTCATACATACGGCCCATTTATTCACTCCATTATTAGCACATTCCCTACAGATTTCAAAATAATCCGATCCTCCGTTCTGGTGATTTTTAATGTCTTTGCGCAGTTGTTCTTCATTAACTTCATCGGCAATATGAAGAAGGGAATAATTAGGCGTTGAACTTACTTTATAATCGTTTTTTCCATAGTAATCTGTATGTCCGTCGTGGAGAAAAGTCTCATAAAAAGTAACTCCCAGCGCTTTGATATCCTGGATATACTTCGGAAAATCGGCGCCTGATTTTACGGTGGAGTGAGCCGCTTTAATTTGTTCAACTGTGAAATAAGGTAGGGCTTCCAATATACTTTTCAGCTGAGCCAATTCATCATCAAATTGTTTCATTCCCACTTCAAAAGCTTCTTCAGGCATCTGTACCGGTTTGGTAAAGGTGATCATAAAATGGGCTCCTTCATTGCCTGCAACTACTCTGCAGGGAACACGCCAATGGCCCTCCCCCGGATCAATGAAATCATGGTCTAAAATACCCAAAGATTTATCTGACCTCATTTTTACTTTTGAAATTCCCCTGGGGCCTTCCATCAGATAAAATCCATCTTCTCCCCCACTTACTTTTTTTACATTATGTACAGCCCATTCGGCCCATAAAGAAAGGTTGTTTACATAATCCCAGACTAAACCGGGATTTGCTTTAATGTTGATTGTTTTTGTTATTGTACCTGTCATTTTCCTGAGCATTTGTGTTGAACATACCATTGAAGCATATTGCAACGGTTAAGGAATATTTCGTTTCAACAAAAGTCAATCTTTCGCAAATGCTGTAATTGTAAAAAATCGTTTTCTATAAAGTGGGTTTGAAACGCTCTGGTGAAACACCAGTATATTGTTTGAAGTCTTTTATAAAATGGGCCTGATCAAAAAAATTATTCTCATAGCAGATCTCGGTTAAAGATTTCTGACTATCTAAGGTATTAAGTACCGCATTAAAGCGTACAATGGAGGCAAACTTTTTAGGGGACGTTCCTACTAATTTTCTAAATCGCTTTTCAAAGGGACTTTGGCTAATAAACAGTTGCTCGCTGAGCTCCTTTATCCTGATAGTCCCATTTGATTGATAAATACGTCTTACCGCTTCCACAATTAACTTATCGCTTGCCCTGTCTTTCAGTGCTGATATAAAAAAGCGTTCAACAATTTTAATTCGGTCTTTATCTGTTTGGGCTAGGGATAGCTGGTCTTCCGCTTCATGAATTTTATTCTTATCGAAAATAGTATCAAGTGCAATACTTAAATTAAACAACTCGTTAGCAGGATGATTTGAAAAATAGGTAATTCCCGTTTCACTGAAAAAAACCAGGATTGTACCAATATTGGCAGTGCTCTTAAACACTTTATAGCTATCCGATATACCGGTTATTCCTGCTGTAGCTAAGGTATTATTTTTCCCATCTTTAATTAGTGCTAAATGCCCTTGGTACTGAAATCCTATCACTAAAGATGTTGATGGAAAGACTTTATAAATTTTTTCATCCGTACTTTCAGTAATGACAAAATATTTGATATAGGGTTTAAGTCTGTTTGCCGGCTCAGTCTTGTCAAATTTCATTTTCAATCTTATTAAAAATTAAAAAGCTCTCTCAACGGCTTCACTCTTCTTTCCTGAGGATACCTGCAAGATAGGTAATAAATCCAATCGGGCTGCTATAGCAATTGCAGCGTTTCTATCAGGAATGAACGATGCGCAACCCTTACCGACTGAACCGTATTACCACCTGTTCATCAGCGTATAAATAAAAAGCCGACCAGACTAAATGTCTGGTCGGCTTTGTGACCCCGTCAGGATTCAAACCTGAAACCTTCTGATCCGTAGTCAGATGCTCTATTCAGTTGAGCTACGGAGCCTTGTATTTATAAGTGGATGGCAAAAATAGCTTTTTTTTTGAAATCGTCAAATAGTTATTAAAAATATTTCTGCAATCTTTTGATTTACATTTACATTCATAATCATTGTGTAAATATAATAAAAAGTGAAAATTCAACTCTGGAGCATCGGAAAGGATCATGATCCTTATATCAGGGAGGGTATGGCAGTATTTCAAAAAAGGCTGCAACATTATGTAGACTTTGAAGTGAAGCTCATTCCCACTGTGAAGCAAGCTGCCAGTTTATCAGTACCCGAACTGAAAAAGCAGGAAGCTAAAATCATTATGGATATGCTGCAGCCCACCGATTATCTGCTTGCCCTGGATGAAAAGGGTAAAATGATGACCACCGTGCAGTTTGCCGATTTTATACAACAAAGAACTAATGCCGGTACCCGGCAACTGATCATACTCATAGGTGGCGCTTTTGGGATAGACAGCACCGTGCTGCAAAGGGCACAGTCACAACTATCCCTTTCCCCCCTTACCTTTCCTCATCAACTTGTGCGGCTGATTTTCACAGAACAGCTATACCGGGCCTATACGGTCATCAACAGGGAAAAGTATCATCATCAATAATTACATTTATCACAAAATAATGTGGGCCTTATGACATTATCCATCAGCTTAATTATCATCATTATCACCTGTCTGATTTCCTTTACGGCACTGAATAACTACGGCCAGCTCGACAAACTGAGCCTGCAGCCTTATATGGTAAAAAACTACAAACAGTACTACCGGTTCATCACTTCCGGTTTTGTACATGCAGATTATTCCCATTTGCTGTTTAATATGCTTACTTTATATTTCTTTGGGAGTTCTGTGGAAAATTATGTATTCCTAGGACTGTTCCATAGCAAATGGATATACATCGCTTATTATCTTCTGGGAATTATTGTGGCTAATATTCCTTCTTATATCAAACAGCAGAATAACGTTAACTACTCTTCCCTAGGTGCTTCCGGCGCTATATCGGCAGTAGTGTTTACCGCTATTCTCATCAGTCCCTGGACGCCTATCTACCTGTTCTTTGCCATTAAATTACCAGCAGTAATATATGGCGCGTTATTCCTGGTAATCTCCGCCTATCTATCCAGAAAGGGCGGCGGCAACGTTAACCATGACGCACATTTGTGGGGGGCTCTTTTTGGTCTGGTATTCCCGCTGTTGTTTCATCCAGAGCTGGGCACGCAGTTCATCTATATGCTTACCCACCGCTCCATGTTTGGGCAATAAAAAAATCCGGTTGCTGAAATGGATAAGGTTTCAGCAACCAGGTTACTTCACCAGGGTGATTGCCAGTATTTCTTTTGTTTTAGGAGTGATCTTCACCCGATCGTCTATACGCATGCCCAGTATCCAAATTATCCGCTTATTCGATTCCAATACCCAAACCTTTTCCTTTTGTGGCAGCGATAATTTTTGATCTATCAGAAAACGGCTTATCTTCTTTTTCTTAGGCATGCCCAGCGGATAAAAATAATCTCCCTGTTTCCATTTGCGCAATATCAGCGGAAATTTAATCTGACCGGCATCTAACCAGGCTATTTCCGGAGCCGTAGGAATAGCCGCTCCTCCCTTCTCCTGAACGCGGAGATGTAATTGTCCGTCTGCAAAATGAATATGCGATTGTTGCGGCTCTATCACTATAAATGGCGTATCCTCCGTGGTAAGCGGTGTAACCAGTAACCACTGGCGGTTGCGGATAATCCGATGGGTAGCTGTTTCCACATAACGACCCGATTCACTTTCCAGGAGTGACAGCACCTGTTGTGTTTGTGCAGAAGAACAACCGAAACCACGGAACAGTTCCCAGGTAATCGTTTGCAGGGGCACGCTTTTCTGCAGCTTGGCTACCGGCACTTTCCAGGTATTGCCTTCAACTGTCAACAAACGTTTACGATGCCGATCCATAGCTTCCTGGTACAGCATTTCGGCTTCCTTCATCCGCTCAATAGTGGCCGCCATATTTTTCACTGCACCGGGAAATGCCTCCTGTAAGCGAGGAATAATCTGGTGCCTGAAATAATTACGTGTATACTTATCCGTTATATTAGAGCTATCTTCCACATAGCGGATATTATGCAGGGCTACATAGGCTTCCAGGGTAGCTTTATCTGTAAACAACAGCGGCCGGATCAGGTACTCCTGTTTGGGCAATATACCGTGCAAGCCAGCGATACCGGTACCTTTGGTAAAATTCATCAGGGCTGTTTCCACACTGTCTTGCACATGATGTGCAGTAGCGATACAGGCATACCCATTTTCCCTACGTACTTCTTCCAACCAGCGATAACGCAGCTCACGGGCGGCTACCTGAATGGTTACACGATGTTGGGTTACATAGGCCTGGGTATCGAATTTCACAGTGTGTACCGGCAACTCCAGCCTGGCCGCAAGTTCCCGGACAAAGGCCTCATCGCGTTCGGACTCTTCCCCTCTTAACTGAAAATTACAATGGGCTATAGCAGCCAGATAGCCTGCCTGCTTAAATAATGTAGCCATCACCACAGAATCTATTCCTCCGCTTACTGCCAGCAGTACTTTTTGCGCAGGATCGAACAGTTGATGACGAGTAATAAAAGTAGTTAGGTGTTCTAATAAATGTTGCGGCATCCGTTTTTAATTGGATTAGAAATATCAATATACCAGGTCTTCATAGGCCGACTGCAATTCATTGTATGCATGCCTTTCGTTAGCCGCTTTAGCCATGGCCATTCCCTTTTCATAGACGCTAATGGCTGCAGTATTATCACCTGCACGTTCCAGCAATTTTCCCAGATGATAATAAGACCCCACATAACCTGGTTCATGCGCCAACAGTTCTTCAAACAACTGCCGGGCGGCGGCATCCTCGTTGAGCTTAATATATTCCAGGGCCAGGGCATGTTTCAAGAAACTGTCGTTTGGCGTTGCCTGGAGGAATTGCTTGATTTGCTCGATTCTATCCATCCGTATATTATTAATAATTTATACAATATGTAGCGGATATTTACTACCCAAAATCATCTTTCTATGCAGCGGTTGGCGTATATTATTTAGATATATTTGCTAATACCACATTTTTTAATAAAACCGTTTAAGGCCATGAAGATTTTAGTATGTATCAGTAAAACTCCGGACACGACTGCAAAAATAGCTTTCACGGACAACAACACGAAATTCAATGAAGCTGGCGTACAGTTTATTATTAATCCATATGATGAGTGGTATGCCTTGGTAAGAGCGCTGGAGCTGAAAGAAACAGTAGGTGCCGACGTTCATCTGATCACTGTGGGCGGGGCTGATTGCGATCCGATCATCCGCAAAGCGCTGGCACTGGGTGGAGATGCAGCTTTCCGGATCAATGCAGACAGTGCAGACAGTTTTTATATCGCATCACAAATTGCTGCGCATGCACGGGAACAGCAGTACGATATTATTTTTACCGGTAAGGAAACCATCGACTATAATGGTTCCGGCATAGGCGGCATGGTTGCTGAGCTGCTGGAACTGCCCTATGTATCCATTGCTGCTAAATTTGATCTCAACGGCACAGTAGCCACTATAAACAGAGAAATTGAAGGGGGAGAAGAAATATGTGAAGTATCCCTGCCGGTAGTAGTATCCTGCCAAAAAGGAATGGCCGAAGCCCGTATACCCAATATGCGTGGCATTATGGCGGCCCGTACCAAACCCTTAACTGTTGTAGAACCCACAGCCGCAAATACCCTCACGGCAGTAGTAAACTTTGAACTGCCTCCAGCAAAAGCGGGCGTAAAACTTATCAGTCCTGATCATGTGGAAGAACTGGTAAAGCTACTGCACGAAGAAGCCAAAGTAATTTAAGGGTATAACATTTCTCAACAACTAATCAAATTATTCCATGTCTATATTAGTATTTGCCGATCAGGCACAGGGTAAAATCAAGAAAGCTGCGCTGGAAGCCATTCAATATGGAGCCAAAGTAGCGGAACAGTTGGGCACTACCGCTACAGCGCTGGTACTCGGACCGGTTGAAACAGCGGAACTCGCCTTACTTGGTAACTATGGCGCACAGAAAGTATTACATGTAGCAGATGCACGTTTACAAGAAGTGGAGAGCTCCGTATTCACTAAAATTGTGGTGGCGGCCGTAGATAAAGAAGGCAGCAAAGTGATTATTTTCCCCCACAACTTCGACGGCAAAGCAGTAGCTCCCCGGGTAGCGGCTAAATTAACCGCGGGCCTGGTATCTGGCGCTATCTCCTATCCGGATATTTCCAATGGTTTTGTAGTAAAGAAAAACGTATTCTCTGGAAAGGCTTTTGCCAATATCAATATCCTGTCTGAGAAGAAAGTGATTGCCATAATACCCAATACTTTCCCATTAACGCCTGGCACAGGCACTGCTGCAGTAGAGGCATTTTCTCCTGCCATTAACGAAGCAGACTTCAAAGTAAAAGTGATCAAAACGGAAACAGTTAGCGGAGAGGTTCCGTTAACCGAAGCAGAGATCATTGTAAGCGGCGGCCGTGGCATGAAGGGTCCTGAAAACTGGGGTATCCTGGAAGACCTGGCTAAGGTGCTGGGAGCAGCTACCGCTAGTTCCCGCCCGGTGGCCGATGCTGGCTGGCGCCCGCACCATGAGCACGTAGGCCAAACTGGCTTAACGGTAAGACCCAATCTATATATCGCCGTAGGTATTTCCGGCGCTATACAACATTTGGCTGGGGTAAATGGTAGTAAGGTAATTGTAGTGATCAATAAAGACCCAGAAGCGCCATTTTTCAAGGCGGCAGATTATGGCATAGTAGGTGATGCATTTGAAGTAGTTCCCAAACTAACGAAAGCCATTCAACAATTTAAAGAAGCATAAACAAAATGAGCGCATCAATAGAGAATGAAGTATTATAATATCATATGGATCAGTAAAACTTCATTCTCTATCATTTATTTTGTATAACTGACAATTATCATTATAGATTTTTTTTAGATAAGGAATTATTTTCTAACTTCACACACTTACAAACTATTCAGCGACAACGCAAGACAGATATGAGAAAAATAGAACTGGAAATAGTTGCTTTATCGCACAGCATTACGCAGACTCATTCGTATGCTGTAGTACTGGGAGAAGTAAATGGTTTGCGCCGTTTACCTATTGTGATTGGTGGATTTGAGGCACAGGCAATTGCAGTGGCCCTAGAGAAAATGCAACCCAGCCGGCCTTTAACACACGACCTGATGAAAAACTTCATGAATGCCTTCAATGTAGAATTACAGGAGGTGATCATCAGTAATCTACAGGAAGGCATTTTTTATTCCAAGCTTATCTGTTCCAATAACGACGAAACCATTGAGATAGACTCCCGCACTTCTGATGCTTTGGCACTCGCAGTGCGCTTTGGATGCCCTATTTACACCTACGAGAATATCCTCAATAGTGCTGGTATATTGCTAGACGACCCTGCCGGTAAGAAGAGCAACAAACCCGTTACTCCTACTATTTCAGAACACGAGAAAGGCATAGAAGATGACCTGAAATCGATGAATGTAGAGGAGTTAACTTCTCTTTTACAGGAAGTATTGGAGCAGGAAGATTACATCCGTGCTATCGCTATCCGCGATGAGATCAATAGCCGTAAAAGCAAATAATTTTCTTTCAGTCACCTGCCTGCTGCCAGCCATATCAAATGGCTGCTGTTAGCTTGCTGTGCAATAATTAGTACATGGTTGTATTTCCTAATTGCAAAATAAACCTGGGCTTACATGTTACCCGTAAGCGCCCTGATGGCTTCCATGACCTGGAAACGGTGTTTTATCCTTTCCCTGTAACCGATGCTTTGGAGGTACTAACACATCCTTCCTTACAATTTGCCAGCAGTGGCATAGATGTACCAGGAGATGCCACAGACAATCTCTGTTTGAAGGCCTTTCATTTATTACAACGGGATTTCCCGCAGCTAACGCCGGTGAATATTCATTTACATAAGCACATTCCTATTGGCGCCGGCCTGGGCGGCGGC
The DNA here is from genome assembly GCF_049056765.1 of Chitinophaga sp. 30R24. NCBI lineage: Bacteria > Pseudomonadati > Bacteroidota > Chitinophagia > Chitinophagales > Chitinophagaceae > Chitinophaga > Chitinophaga sp. 30R24. Next base: position 9,296 of record NZ_JBJGXX010000009.1, on the reverse strand, counting down.
TCAGCAGATGCTGCCTTTATGCTGCAGTTGCTGAATCAGAAATTTCAACTGGGATTGTCTGAAGCTGCGCTGATCGACTATGCTGCACAACTGGGCAGCGATTGCCCATTTTTTATATTAAATCAGCCTTGTTATGCCACCGGGCGTGGAGAAATCATGGAGCCCATCCAACTGGACCTCTCTGCCTGGTCCTTTGTGCTGGTACATCCGGGTATACATGTAAATACCGGCTGGGCATTTAAGCAGCTCACCCCTCAGGCGCCTGTTCATTCCCTTACGGAAATGATCCAGTTACCGGTAGCGGAATGGAAAGAAGTGATCAGAAATGACTTTGAGGCGCCGGTATTCAGGGCACATCCGGTTATCGGGGCTATTAAAGACCAGTTATATACCGCCGGCGCCGTATATGCCGCTATGAGCGGCAGTGGTTCCGCTGTTTTTGGCATCTTCCCTAAAAACAAAATAGCTGGCATCCTGTGGGATACCAGCTACCGGGTATTTACTATTAAGTAAGTCTTACTTTACAGAAGCCACCAGTGCTTTGAAAGTTTCTGGTTCATTCATAGCCAGATCAGCCAACACTTTTCTGTTCAGCTCAATCTTTTTACCGGCTAATTTGTTCATGAACACAGAGTAGGTCAACCCTTCTGCTCTAACAGCAGCGTTGATACGGGCGATCCACAGCTGGCGGTAGTTTCTTTTCTTTAATTTACGACCTACATAGCTGTAAGTGAGTCCTTTTTCGAGAACGTTCTTCGCTACGGTGTAAACATTCTTTCTTTTACCGTAAAAGCCTTTGGCTTGCTTTAAGATCCTTTTTCTTCTGGCTCTTGAAGCTACGGCATTAACTGAACGAGGCATTTGCTTTGTTTTTTCTCAGGTTATAAAATTCGATTCTTGTGACAGCTACTAGCGCATTCCGAGCATTCTCTTAACCAAGTTAAGATTTGCTTCATGAACCAGCGTACTACCTCTTAAGCTACGTTTTCTCTTGGTAGCTTTTTTAGTCAGTAAGTGGCTTTTGAAGGCCTTGAACCGCTTAATCTGTCCGTTCCCACCAACCTTGAATGTTTTCTTGGCACGGGAATGTGTCTTTACTTTGGGCATCTTACATCAAATTTGGTCTGCAAAGGTAGGAAAATAATTTAATAAAGCACAGACTTGTATAAATAATTCGCCTACCCTCCATAATGTGGATAACTTTTTAAATATTTTTTCATCTGCCGGTAAGCTATTGACAATCAGTTTTTCGCCCGACTTCCCTGCCAAGTTATCTCACCTAAAACATATTACGATTATTACCACTTTTTTTAATTTTGTATATTATATCTAATTTTAATCTCAAATTAGTTATATATATTTTAGCCATACCATGTATAAACACCTGAGGCCTATGAAACCATTTTACACACTTCCGACCCTTTGCCAGACAAGGGTATCTGGATTTAATTACCGATGTAAAGAGTTGAGAAACAGTAAGGACTGAGCATCCTAGCATGCCCGGACCTGATATTTTTTTCACTTAACTGTTTGCACCTATGAAACAACTATTAACCTTTTTGTTCCTGCTACTGGGCTTTATGCTGCCGCGGCAACACGCGATGGCACAAACTGCGCCCCCCAACGGAAGTGCCTTCATGAACTTACCGGACACGGCCTGCTGGAATAGCTTTGCCAGTATGAACGCCTTTTACTGGAAGGCCAATTATTCGCCAGATTATGTAGACTGGACGGTTACCGGAGGTAGCGTCACAGTACTCTACTCTTCCGATGGTACGAAACTGGTAGGGCAGAAGCCGGATACCAAGTACGGTAAAAATGCCTTGACGTTAAAATTTAACGACAAGGGATTATACACGATAACGGCCAAGCTCGTAAGAGGTAATAACTCTACCACCATTAAAAAAACCATCTATGTAAAAGATTGCTCTATCCTACCTTGTCAGGGACAATCCCCTGGCGTAGGAGATTTTAAAGAAACCTTCGGTAACTTTAAAGTGAACGCCGGTACAAGTAGATCTAACTCTAACGTAACCGGTTATACGTACGTTGCCATTCCTTTAGGAGGAAAAGACTTCGCTGATGATAGCTATACCATTTACTACAATACACAGATCAGGGGCGAATGGGTAAATGCCTCCGACCACACCGGTAGTATCTATGCCGACTCTGTAGGCGGTATGCTGATCGCTAACTCATCTGTCACTAAAAAATCATTTTATACCAAAGATAATGTACCGGTTTGCCCGGGTTCCCAATACAATTTCAGCGCATGGTTTATGAACGTTAACTCCACGGAGGTGTTCAATTCAACCTGTGCTGCCGGTAACCCAGACGGTTACCACTATGCGGGTGTAACCTTTCTTATCATCAATAAAAATAAGACGCCCTGGGATACACTGGCACGTTTTAAAACCTACGACGTGTCCATGAACCTGAAAAATCCACAGTGGCAGATGTATGGAGGTGGTTTTAAAACACCGGGAGGCGTTACTGCTGTTACCCTGACCATCGTAAATGATCGTTTGGGAGATTGTGGTAACGATATCGCGATCGATGATATCACCTTTAATTATTGCAGTCCATATATTTACTCTTTTATAGATGGGCAATACAATCCACCGCTAACAGCAGATTCTCTTTGTGAAGGAGCGCCGGTAACCATTAAAGCTACCTATAGCCCTAATGGCTGGCAGCCTGATGGTACTTACGACGCTTCCAAAGACTATTTCCAAAAACCGATTTTCCAATGGGAAAAAAGTCCGGATAGCCTTAACTGGAGCCCTCTCTATGATGGTGGCGGTATTACAGGTACTAGTGATTCTGTACTGGTAATCGCCGAAGGTGCATTAAAAGGCGATCCTAACCAGATCGTCAATTATTTTTACCGGGTAAACATCATTGAAAAAGGCAACAGCACCAACTGTGCCACGCCTTCCCTAGCTGCTAAAGTCACGGTACTACCTAAACCCAAAGTAAAAGTTTCTTCGGGCAGGATATGTATAGGAGAAAGCGTGGACCTGGAAGCCACCGGAGGTTATAGTAAATACGAATGGAAGGTAGAACCGGTAGTGATAGGCCCAAAACTAACCGTATATCCCCAGGCAACCACCACTTATGAAGCGGTGGGCATTGCCGATTATGGATGGAACTCACTTACTAATGAGCCCAGACAGTGTAAAGACAGTGGCAGGGCTTTGGTAGTTGTAGATTCCATGCCAGTAGCTAAAATTACTGGTGGACCTACGGAAATATGCCTTGGAGATCAGATCAATCTGCACCTCACCATTACTGGCGCGCCAGCTGATAGTATTACCTGGAAATGGGCATATCAAACAGATTCAATTGCTGGTAAAGTAACTGACATCAGCCATACTCCTGCTGATACCGGTAGAAGAGTATACTACGCGATAATAAACAATAAAAACTGTAACGCACTCGATTCTTTCGTAGTACAGGTAAGATCACTGCCCAAAGCAGATGCCGATACTACTTACAAGCAGTGTAATACTACCGACTTTGCTATCAAGCGCTCCACTCCTCCTGCCGATCAGCAAGGAACCTGGTACTTCGAGGGCAACAACCTCGGTGCTACGATCACCAATATCAATGCAGCACAAACTACTATTAAGGGTGTACCTGCCGGCGATACTGTGCACTTGTTATGGGTAATCACCAACAAGTACCGCGCTGTATGTACCGATACCAGCAGGGTAACACTCATCAATACCAAGCCGCTTAGCACCAGCATAGCAGGTCCGGATATGATCCAGTGCGATAGCACCATATTCCAGCTAGCTGGCAGCAAACCTGGCCCTAATGAAACGGGTACCTGGAGTCTCGCTACCGGTTATACCAATGCAGATGTAACCATCGATAACATCAATGCCTGGAACGCACAAGCTACTATCCTGGGTGCTACACGGCCCACAACAGTAGAACTGATCTGGACTATCTCCAATGGCGTTTGTACCGATGATACTTCCAGCATTAAACTGACCGTTAAACAAGCTCCTACTGTAAAAATAACCGCTACACCGGTTTGTAATACAGCAGGCGCCTTTACCGTGAACTTCAGTAACGTTACCGGCACCATTACCAACTACACTATAGATGTAGCTTCCACCAGGCCTATGCCTGGCTTTACTGCTGTTAGCCAATCATGGCCAGGCGGTACTTCAGGATCTTTCACCGTGGCATTTCCAGCCTCTACTCCGGCTGGCAGTTATGATTTTGTGCTGACCGCTAACGAAGATGACCTGAAAGGATGCAGCATTAATATACCTTTCTCTGTTTCTGTAGAAATACCTTCTACCGCTCCTACCGGTGTTACTGCTTCTGTAGACAATTTCTGCATAAGTGGTAATGCAACTTTAACTGTTGTAGGCGGCTCACTAGGTACTGATTCCACAGGTAAGGGTATTAAGTGGAGATGGTACACCGGTAGCTGCGGCGGCACACCAGCTATTCCAACTTCCGCTAACGCAGATAGCTCTATCGTTACTTTCAATAATATTACCGCTACTACTACCTTCTTTGTACGTGCAGAAGGCGCCGGCGCTTGCGCTACTACTTCTTGTGCATCTGTAACAGTAACAGTATTACCACAACCTAATACTGCTGCAGTAGGAACAGACCAAACACAATGTAATAACGCTACCTTCACTTTATCCGGTAATAATCCGGTAGGCACAGACGCTCATGGCGTGTGGAGATGGCCGGCTGCTTACAATGGTGTAATTACCATTGCTGATAGCACCAACGCTACTACCACTGTAACCGTGGCCGCGGGTAACACTGTACCATTTACCTGGTGGATCACTAATGGCGTGTGCGACTCTACGCAGGCGACTGTGAAGCTCACCAACTTCGAACAACCAGTAACGGCTACTGTAGGTGCGGATCAGGCACATTGTAATGATGCCAACTTCACCCTCTCTGGTAACACCCCTACTGAATATGGCGCTCATGGCGTGTGGAGATGGCCGGCTGCTTATAATGGTGTAATTACCATTGCTGACAGCACCAACGCTACTACTACCGTGACCGTAAAAGCAGGTAACACCGTATCATTTACCTGGTGGATCACTAACGGCGTATGCGACTCTACTAAAGCGACCGTGAAAATCACCAATTTCGAACAACCAGTAGCAGCTACTGTAGGTGCAGATCAGGCACATTGTAATGATGCCAACTTCACCCTTTCTGGTAACACTCCTACTGAATATGGCGCTCATGGCGTGTGGAGATGGCCAGCTGCTTACAATGGTGTAATTACCATTGCTGACAGCACTAACGCCACTACTACCGTGACCGTAAAAGCGGGTAACACCGTACCATTCACCTGGTGGATCACTAACGGCGTGTGCGACTCTACACAGGCTACCGTGAAAATCACCAACTTCGAACAACCAGTAACGGCTACCGTAGGTGCAGACCAGGCACATTGTAATGATGCTAACTTCACCCTCTCTGGTAACACCCCTACTGAATATGGCGCTCATGGCGTATGGAGATGGCCGGCTGCTTACAATGGTGTAATTACCATTGCTGACAGCACCAACGCTACTACTACCGTGACCGTAAAAGCAGGTAACACCGTACCATTTACCTGGTGGATCACTAACGGCGTGTGCGATTCTACTAAAGCGACCGTGAAAATCACCAACTTCGAACAACCAGTAACGGCTACCGTAGGTGCTGACCAGGCACATTGTAATGATGCCAACTTCACCCTCTCTGGTAACACTCCTACTGAATATGGCGCTCATGGCGTGTGGAGATGGCCAGCTGCTTATAATGGTGTAATTACCATTGCTGATAGCACTAACGCCACTACTACCGTGACCGTAAAAGCGGGTAACACCGTACCATTTACTTGGTGGATTACCAACGGCGTGTGCGATTCTACGCAAGCTACCGTGAAGCTCACCAACTTCGAACAACCAGTAACGGCTACCGTAGGCGCGGATCAGGCACATTGTAATGATGCTAACTTCACCCTCTCTGGTAACACCCCTACTGAATATGGCGCTCATGGCGTGTGGAGATGGCCGGCTGCTTATAATGGTGTAATTACCATTGCTGACAGCACTAACGCCACTACTACCGTGACCGTAAAAGCAGGTAACACCGTACCATTCACCTGGTGGATCACTAACGGCGTATGCGACTCTACACAGGCTACCGTGAAGCTCACCAACTTCGAACAACCAGTAGCAGCTACCGTAGGCGCGGATCAGGCACATTGTAATGATGCTAACTTCACCCTCTCTGGTAACACTACTACTGAATATGGCGCTCATGGCGTGTGGAGATGGCCAGCTGCTTATAATGGTGTAATTACCATTGCTGACAGCACTAATGCCACTACTACCGTGACCGTAAAAGCAGGTAACACCGTACCATTTACCTGGTGGATCACTAACGGCGTATGCGATTCTACGCAGGCTACCGTGAAGCTCACCAACTTCGAACAACCAGTAACGGCTACCGTAGGTGCAGACCAGGCACATTGTAATGATGCCAACTTCATCCTCTCTGGTAACACCCCTACTGAATATGGCGCTCATGGCGTGTGGAGATGGCCAGCTGCTTATAATGGTGTAATTACCATTGCTGACAGCACCAACGCTACTACCACTGTAACCGTACAAGCGGGTAACACCGTACCATTTACCTGGTGGATCACTAACGGCGTATGCGACTCTACTAAAGCGACCGTGAAGCTCACCAACTTCGAACAACCAGTAGCGGCTACTGTAGGTGCTGACCAGGCACATTGTAATGATGCCAACTTCACCCTCTCTGGTAACACCCCTACTGAATATGGCGCTCATGGCGTGTGGAGATGGCCAGCTGCTTATAATGGTGTAATTACCATTGCTGACAGCACCAACGCTACTACCACTGTAACCGTACAAGCGGGTAACACTGTACCATTTACCTGGTGGATCACTAACGGCGTATGCGACTCTACTAAAGCGACCGTGAAGCTCACCAACTTCGAACAACCAGTAGCGGCTACTGTAGGTGCAGACCAGGCACATTGTAATGATGCCAACTTCACCCTCTCTGGTAACACCCCTACTGAATATGGCGCTCATGGCGTGTGGAGATGGCCAGCTGCTTATAATGGTGTAATTACCATTGCTGATAGCACCAACGCCACTACTACCGTGACCGTAAAAGCAGGTAACACCGTACCATTCACCTGGTGGATCACTAACGGCGTATGCGACTCTACGCAGGCTACCGTGAAAATCACCAACTTCGAACAACCAGTAGCAGCTACCGTAGGCGCGGATCAGGCACATTGTAATGATGCTAACTTCACCCTTTCTGGTAACACTCCTACTGAATATGGCGCTCATGGCGTGTGGAGATGGCCGGCTGCTTACAATGGTGTAATTACCATTGCTGACAGCACTAACGCCACTACTACCGTGACCGTAAAAGCAGGTAACACTGTACCATTTACCTGGTGGATCACTAACGGCGTGTGCGACTCTACACAGGCTACCGTGAAGCTCACCAACTTCGAACAACCAGTAACTGCTACCGTAGGCGCGGATCAGGCACATTGTAATGATGCCAACTTCACCCTCTCTGGTAACACTCCTACTGAATATGGCGCTCATGGCGTGTGGAGATGGCCAGCTGCTTATAATGGTGTAATTACCATTGCTGACAGCACCAACGCTACTACTACCGTGACCGTAAAAGCAGGTAACACCGTACCATTTACCTGGTGGATCACTAACGGCGTATGCGATTCTACGCAGGCTACCGTGAAGCTCACCAACTTCGAACAACCAGTAGCGGCTACTGTAGGCGCTGATCAGGCACATTGTAATGATGCCAACTTCACCCTCTCTGGTAACACACCTACTGAATATGGCGCTCATGGCGTGTGGAGATGGCCAGCTGCTTACAATGGTGTAATTACCATTGCTGACAGCACCAACGCCACTACTACCGTGACCGTAAAAGCGGGTAACACCGTACCATTCACCTGGTGGATCACTAACGGCGTGTGCGACTCTACACAGGCTACCGTGAAAATCACCAACTTCGAACAACCAGTAACGGCTACCGTAGGTGCAGACCAGGCACATTGTAATGATGCTAACTTCACCCTCTCTGGTAACACCCCTACTGAATATGGCGCTCATGGCGTATGGAGATGGCCAGCTGCTTATAATGGTGTAATTACCATTGCTGACAGCACTAACGCTACTACTACCGTGACCGTAAAAGCGGGTAACACCGTATCATTTACCTGGTGGATCACTAACGGCGTGTGCGACTCTACACAGGCTACCGTGAAAATCACCAACTTCGAACAACCAGTAACGGCTACCGTAGGTGCAGATCAGGCACATTGTAATGATGCCAACTTCACCCTCTCTGGTAACACTCCTACTGAATATGGCGCTCATGGCGTGTGGAGATGGCCGGCTGCTTACAATGGTGTAATTACCATTGCTGACAGCACCAACGCTACTACCACTGTAACCGTGGCCGCGGGTAACACTGTACCATTTACCTGGTGGATCACTAACGGCGTGTGCGACTCTACGCAGGCTACCGTGAAAATCACCAACTTCGAACAACCAGTAACGGCTACCGTTGGCGCGGATCAGGCACATTGTAATGATGCTAACTTCACCCTCTCTGGTAACACCCCTACTGAATATGGCGCTCATGGCGTGTGGAGATGGCCGGCTGCTTATAATGGTGTAATTACCATTGCTGACAGCACTAACGCCACTACTACCGTGACCGTAAAAGCGGGTAACACCGTACCATTTACCTGGTGGATCACTAATGGCGTGTGCGACTCTACGCAGGCTACCGTGAAAATCACCAACTTCGAACAACCAGTAGCGGCTACTGTAGGCGCGGATCAGGCACATTGTAATGATGCCAACTTCACCCTTTCTGGTAACACTCCTACTGAATATGGCGCTCATGGCGTGTGGAGATGGCCGGCTGCTTACAATGGTGTAATTACCATTGCTGATAGCACTAACGCCACTACTACCGTGACCGTAAAAGCGGGTAACACCGTACCATTTACCTGGTGGATCACTAACGGCGTGTGCGACTCTACACAGGCTACCGTGAAGCTCACCAACTTCGAACAACCAGTAACGGCTACTGTAGGCGCGGATCAGGCACATTGTAATGATGCCAACTTCACCCTCTCTGGTAACACTCCTACTGAATATGGCGCTCATGGCGTGTGGAGATGGCCGGCTGCTTACAATGGTGTAATTACCATTGCTGACAGC